>NZ_CP021978.1:7200000-8400000 GCF_004803895.1 Streptomyces hawaiiensis
CTACCACTGACGCCGGCGTCAAAGATGCCTGGCCCGATTGCCCCCGTCGAGTACGAGACCATCATGAACCCAGCCGCAGCCCTGGCTGCATAAGTGAGCGTTTGATTCTCGCTTGTCTGTTTCATTTGGCTTAGCTGTCGCGCCAGTTGGTGGTGGCTTCGTGGGTGAGGCGGCGGGTCATGAGGTTGATGGCAGCCAGTTGGATCATGGCGGCTGATCGGTGTGGGTGGGTTTCGTAGTCGCGGGCCAGGCGGCGGTGGTGCATGAGCCAGCCGAGGGTGCGTTCGATGACCCAGCGGCGGGGCTGGACGTGGAAGCCGCGGGTGGTGGGGTCGTGTTGGACGATTTCGAGGTCGATGCCGAGGTGGGCGGCTTGTTCTATGGCTTTGGTCTTGTAGCCGTTGTCGGCCCAGGCTTTGGTGATGGTGGGGTGGCGCTGGCGGACTTGGGTCAGAAGTTGGGTGCTGGCGGCGGAGTCGTGGACGCTGGCTGCGGTGACGGCTACGGCTAGCAGGAGGCCGAGGGTGTCGGTGACGATGTGCCGTTTGCGGCCGATGATTTTCTTGGCCGGGTCGATGCCTTGGCTGGTCAGGTGGACGGTGGCGGAGGTTTTGATGCTCTGGCTGTCGATCAGGCAGGCGCTGGGCTCGCTGGTGCGGCCTTCGGCCTGGCGGACTTTGCCGCGTAACAGGCCGGTGAGCTGGTCGAAGATGCCGTCGGCTTCCCAGTGGGCGAAGTAGCCGTAGACGGTCTGGTGGGGCGGGAAGTCGTGGGGCAGGTAGCGCCAGGGGATGCCGGTGCGGTCGACGTAGAGGATGGCGTTCATCAGGGCGCGCAGGTCGTGGGTGGGCTTGCGGATGCCGTTGCGGGCCTGGCGCCAGGCTTCGAGGGTGGGGCGGATGAGTTCCCAGCGGGCGTCGGATAGGTCGCTGGGGTAGGGCCCCGTGAGGGCTGCATGATGCCTGGGTAAGGGGTGGAGGCCGGCCTGAGCAGGGCGTGTGCGGGAGTGTCGGTTGCGTGAGGGCGTGCGTTTTCAATCTCGCGTGAACCGGTGGATTTCTAAATGAGACAGGAGCTCTTGTATGGAAACCGGCGCATGACTGGTCTACGGATTGCCGCAGACGCCATCTTTCCGGCGGATCGCTTGGGCCGGTGCTCATGCCTGGCCCCTAGAAATCATCACGAACTACCTGACAAGCGAATCAAACGCTCACTAAGAAGTCATCTCATTTGGCTGCCTCGATAGGCTGTGGTTCGTGGCGGGGATCGTTGAGCGGCTGGTGCCGGACGAATTGTGGGAGTTGTTCCAGCGGGTGGTGCCGGAGGCGCTTCGCGGCCTCAGGGCGATGGACGCCGCCGGCATGGAGACCGGGAAATGCTGGCCGCGATCGTGTTCGTGGCTACCTCGGGCTGCACGTGGCAGCAGTCGCCCGCTGCGTCGTTCGGCCCGTCGGGGGCGACGGCTCACCGCCGTTTTGCCGAGTGGTCGAAGGCTCGGGTATGGGCCAAGCTCCATCGCCTGGTCCTCGACGAGCTCGGCTCGCGCGGCGAGTTGGACTGGTCTCGCTGCGCGATCGACTCGGTGAACATGCGGGCCCTGAAAGGGGGGACCTGACGGGCCCGAATCCTGTCGACCGGGGCAAGTACGCATCGAAGATCCATTTGATCACTGAGCGGACGGGTCTGCCTCTGTCCGTCGGAATCTCGGGGGGCGAACCTGCACGACAGCCAGGCACTGATGCCGTTAGTGAAGGGCAGACCTCCGGTCCGTTCCCGCCGCGGGCGGCGGCGACGCAGGCCGGACAAGCTTCACGCAGACAAGGGCTACGACTACTCTCACCTGCGCCGATGGTTACGAGGTCGTGGCATCAGGCACCGCATCGCCCGCAAGGGGATCGAGACCTCGCAGCGGCTTGGCCGCCACCGCTGGACCATCGAGCGAACCATGTCTTGGCTCGCCGGCTGCCGCCGCCTCCATCGCCGCTATGAGCGCAAGGCCGAGCACTTCCTCGCCTTCACTAGCATCGCCTGCACCCTCATCCGTTATCGGCGGCTCGTCTGCTGATGTGGGCCTGCAGCAGTTTCACGGCCAGGTCGTGGCCGTAGTGATTGGCCGTGTCCATGGGTGTGCGGCCGTCTGGGTCTGCGAGCTCCGGATCAGCCCCGAAGGCCAGCAACACGGCCGTGGTATGCACCGTCAACGGCTGCCCGCTCTGCAGGGAGCCATCACCCTCGGCGTCGATTGCGTGCGTCAGCAGCGTCATGTTGCTGAAGACCTCGTCGGGATCGGAACCAGCGGCCAGCAACCGGGCCAGGGCCTCAGCATCCTCCTGCTCGACCGCTTGATGCGCGGGCGTCCAGTAGTCGCTCACTACGACATTCAACCGTCCCCACAGCACGCCTGCCAGCGGCTACCTACGTCATCAGCCACCAATTGAGATGACGTCTAAACCCCGCTGTCACCCAATCCTCCAGCAGTCCCGTCCTTGCGCGGCCGCCCCTCACCGGACCACACCACGATCCGTGCACGAAGCGCCACATCGGTCGAGAACATCCAGTAACCGTGCCAACTCTCGCGGGTTCTGCTATCTGTTCACAGGAGAGTCCATATTGAACTCAACGAACCAACCGGTGGCAGGTTCCACGAACAGGGGCACGAGACATCAGCCTCGACCGCATTGGCCAACGGTGTTCCGATCCATAACAACACCACCGTTAACGTGCTCCAGCGCTCCGGGGCTCGATGCGGAAGTCGAAAGCCAAAGTCCCGGGATCAAGTGCCGTCGCCCCGCCATCGACGTTCAGGACTGCGCCATTGATATAGGAAGCGGCCGAAGACAGCAACCAGCTGACCGCCTCCGCGACTTCGCGCGGCTCACCCGGGCGCCCCAGAGGCAAGGGCTGGGTTGCTTCTTTGTAGGCGGCCTCTGTTCCCCCGTCGCCCAGCCCGAAATCTGCGGCGAAGCGCGCCATCCGCCGGTCGGCCATCTCGCTGCGTACCCAGCTTGGACACACGATGTTGGCACGCAGCCCCTGCCGTCCGTAGTCGACGGCCAGGGAGCGGCAAAGCTGTAGCAGGGCTGCCTTGGAGGTGGCGTACGCGGCATTGCTCGCGCCATTGCGCAGGGCGGACACCGAGGCGACGGCGACGACCGATCCACGAGTCCGGAGCAGGTGCGGGATTGCCGCACGCAGGAGCAGAAGCGGACCGGTGACATTCGTGCGCATCACGTCGTCCCAGTCTTCTAGAGACAGGTCCCCGACGGCACCACTGCGGCCGATGCCAGCGTTGAGGACGAGACCATCGAGTCGGCCGAATGACGTCAGGGCCGCGTTGACAAGGCTGACAGCGGCATCGGGATCACGGACGTCTCCCGGGCAGGCCAGTGCCTCGGTCTCTTCCGCGAGGCGCTGCAACGGCTCGGGCCGCCGTCCGGAGACGACCACCTGGTGCCCCGCCTCCCGTAACAGCCGCGCACATGCTGCCCCGATGCCAGTGCCCCCACCGGTTACAATGGTGACTCGCTGCTCCACCATGTCTATCAGCCTCCCGTCCACTGCGACATCACTCAGAGTCCTTGATCGTACACAAGCATGATCCAAGCCGAACGCCCGGAGCGTCAGTACTTGCTCCGCGTCCGCGATCGCCTGTTGCGCCCGCTCCAATTCGACTTCGAGTTTCTCCCCCCGAACCGCCGCGGCCTTCTACCGCTTCCAGGATCGCCGGGTCTGTCAAACGAGCGGTGTAACCAGCGTGGTTGGGGTTACTAGCGGGCTGTGGAGAGCCGGCCGTCGAAGGTGATGCCGAAGGCGTTCAGAGCGGTCTTCCAGCGCATGGTCCAGCGGGCCTGGCCCTTGCCGGTGGGGTCCAGGCTCATGATGGCCATGTAGACGCACTTCAAGGCGGCGGTCTCGTTCGGGAAGTGCCCACGGGCCCTGGCGTTCACGGACTCGATCGCGTTCGCGGTGCAGACGATGCGGCGGATCTCGGTGTCGAAGCGGAGGAACAGGATGAACTTCCTCCCACGCGTTCTCCCAGAGCCGGACGATCGCCGGGTACTTCTTGCCCCAGGAATCGGCGAACTCGGCGACCGCTCGAGCGCGGCCTCGTCGGTCGGCGCGGTGTAGACGGGCTTGAGGACACGAGCGATCTTGTCCCAGTCCTGGCGGGCGGCATAGCGGAAGGAGTTGCACGGGGAAGCCGTAAAGAATCAACTTGTGGCGTGTCGTTGCTGACGGATGCGAGCAGCGCCGGTGGTGAAGCGGGTCGGGCGGGCGGCAGGGCGATTTCGGCTTCGTGGAGTACGGGTTGGGCGTCGGCGAGGGCGTTGTTGAGGGTGCTGTCGGCGTACGACCAAAGCTCCCCAGCCACGTACGGAGGAACGTCCCCAGCTATGTCGCGGGCAGGAGCACGGCTGGGGATCCTGGTTGTCCCGCCCGGTCAGCCCCTGACAATGCAGAAAGGATGCCCAGCCGGATCGGTTAGGACTCCCCACTTGTCCTCATGCGGCTGGTGATCCGACTTGCCTGCACCCAACTCCAGCAACCGGGCTTCCGCCTCGTCGAGATCCACGACGTCGAAGCAGAGGTGAAGCTGCTGGGGAACGGCCTGATCCGGCCAGCTCGGCGCTCGGTAGTCGTCGACCCGTTGAAAGCCGATGAGGAGTCCGTCCTCGCGGTTGAGACCGGCAAAGTCGGCGTCCGACTTCGGGTGGGGTTCAAGGCCGGTGGCCTGCTGGTATTGATCCGAAACGGTTCGGGTTCTGGGTCGTTGGTGGTGTGTGAGCGATCTGGTGGGGGACGCGCGGCATCTGTCGCCGTCGGCGCAGGAGGCCCTGCGGCTGCGGGCGGTGGCGGCGTTGGTGGCGGGCCGGGACCGTGAAGACGTGGCGGCAGTCTTCGGCGTGTCGCTGAAGGCCGTCGACAAGTGGTGGGCGAAATGGCAGGCCGGTGGCCGGGAGGCGCTGGTCATGCGCCCGCGCGGTAAGCCGGTGGGGGTGCACCAGGTGCTCGGTGAGGCCGAGCAGGGCGCCGTGCGGCAGGCGGTCCTCGATCACCGGCCCTGTGACGTGGGCCTGAGCGGGCAGTTGTGGACGCGGCGGCTGATCGGTGACCTGATCGCGAAGCTGTACCGGGTGCGGCTGACCGAACCGGGGGTGGGCAAGTACCTGAAGCGGTGGGGGCTGTCCTTCCAGCGTCCGGACAAACGGGCCGTCGAGCAGGACCCCGAGGCCGTGTGCCGCTGGCACCAGGAGACCTGGCCGAAGATCCGCGCGAAGGCGAAGGCCGAAGACGGTCAGATCCTCTTCGCCGACCAGATCGGCATCCGATCCGACCAGGTCACCGGCCGCACCTGGGGCGAGAAAGGGAAGACGCCCATCGTGCGGCGGAGCGGGAATCGGTTCTCCGTGAACGCGATGTCGGCGATCAGTACCAAGGGCCGGATGCACTTCATGGTCTTCACCGAGTCCTTCACAGCCGAGGTGATGTGCCGCTTCCTGGACCGGCTGGCCGGCCACTTCGACCACAAGGTCCACCTCGTGGTCGACGGGCACTCCGCGCACCGCTCGAAGATGGTCCGGGACTGGCTCGCCGCCCACCCCGAGGCCGTCGAGCTGCACTTCCTGCCCCCGTACTCGCCCGAGCTGAACCCCGACGAGCTGGTCAACGCCGACCTCAAACACAGCCTGCCCAAGCAGCACCGAGCCCGAGACCAGGCCGAACTCGCCGCGGAGACCCGCCGCTTCTTCCGCCGACGCCAGCGCCAGCCGCACATCGTCCGCGGCTACTTCGGCGGCCCGCACGTCCGCTACGTCCTGGACGAGAACCCAATGAGTTTTTGATCAATAGAACGCCGCCAGAGCCAGTGGATCAGGGCAATCGAGTGTTATCGCACTCAACTTCATCCGCAGGGGCATGGCACCTCCGAGTCGATCGACAGACTTTCCCGATGCACACCTTAAGAGCTGCTAACCAGGCCGGTTTTGGGAACGGGCTTGTCAGGCCACGTCTGTCTCCCGCTCGATGGCCTTGAGCCGGTTCTTGAGCCGGTAGCTCGGTCCGTTGATGGAGATCACGTCGCAGTGGTGGAGGAGGCGGTCGAGGATGGCGGTGGCGAGGACTTCGTCGCCGAACACCTGTCCCCATTCGCTGAAGGTCTTGTTCGAGGTCAGGATGATTGAGCCCTTTTCATACCGCTTTGGGATGACCTGGAAGACCAGGTTCGCTTCTCCGCGTTCGAGATCTCGTAGCCCACCTCGTCGACCACGAGGACGCCGGGCCGCAGATCGGTGCCGAGTTTGTTGGCCAGGCGCCCGGCGGCATCGGCGGCTTTGAAGTTGCGGACCATGTCGTCGAGGCTGGTGAAGTAGACCGAGTAGCCGGCCTGGCAAGCCGCAACGGCGAGAGCGACGGCGATATGCGTCTTGTCCACCCTCGGCGGACCAGGAGAGCCGCGTTCGCCCTGACCTCAACGGACGAGAGGGTAGCGAGGTCCTTTACCTTGCGCGGATCGAGCTCGGGCTGGAAGGAGAAGTCGTACTCATCGAGCGTCTTGTGGTGCGGCAGCCGGGAGAGCCGCAGGCCCTGGCGGAAGCGGCGGTCGTCGCGGACGGCCAGTTCCTCGGAGAGGACCAGGTCGAGGAAGTCGAGGTAGCCCATCTTCGCCTCGTCCGCCCGGCGGGTGAACTCGTTGATGGTTTCCGCGAGGTGGGGCAGGCCGAGCTTGCCGGCCGTCGTGCGGATGCGGTTGCCGGCGAGCTCGCTCAAGACGATTCCTTCGTCGCTCGATGGGTGGTGAAGGGAAGGGTGCCAGTCAGCTCGTCATAGACGGACAACGGCCTGCGTCCAACCTCGATCCGGGTGGCCGCGGCCCTGTTCAGCAGGGCCTGCAAAGGTCCGGCCTCCTCGCCCCGCGGCCGCTCTTGACGAGGCTGGACGGGGATGTCGCCGGTCGTGGTCCGGCGTCCCTGTCCGGCTGCGCGACGGCCGGATCGAGGCGATCGGGAAGGCGTACAACCCCGAGACCATGTCCGAGCGGCCCCTCGGCGATCCGCGTGCCTCGCACTTCGTCGTGGGTCCAGAGACGGAGGTGATTTCGGGGGAAGGGGCGGATCCTGACCGCGGGCGGCGTTGACACGCATGTGCACTTCCTGTGCCCGAACCAGATCCACGAGGCGCTCGCCTCGGGCGTGACCACGCTGATCGGAGGCGGCACGGGCCCCGCCGAGGGAAGTACTGCCACTACCGTGACACCGGGGGAGTGGCACATCCAGCGGATGTTCGAGGCGCTGGACGCCTTTCCGGTGAACGTCGGCCTGCTCGCCAAGGGCAGCACCGTCTCCGAGAAGGCACTGCTCGACCAAGTCACGGCGGGCGCTCTCGGCTTCAAGATCCACGAAGACTGGGGCGCTACGCCGGCAGTGATCGACGCGGCGCTGAACGTGTGCGAGCAGACCGGTGTCCAGGTGGCGCTGCACGCCGACTCGCTGAACGAGTCGGGGTTCGTGCACAACGCCTTCGCCGCGACCATGCATCGCGGCAAAGCTAGGGAAGCCAGGTACCGCAGCCTGCCCATCTTCCACATCGAAGGCGCCGGCGGCGGCCACGCCCCGGACATGATCAGCCTCGTGAGCAAGCCGAACGTGCTGCCTGCCTCGACCAACCCGACCCGGCCCCTGACGGTGAACACCGTCAAGGAGCACGTCGACATGATGGTCGTGTGCCACCACCTCAACCCGGAGATCCCGGCGGACATGGCGTTCGCCGACTCCCGGATCCGGCCCCCCCACCATGGCCGCCGAGAACCTGCTGCACGACATGGGCACCATCTCGATGATGTCCTCCGACGCCCAGGCCATGGGACGCATCGGCGAGATGATCATGCGGACCTGGCAGACCGCACACGTCATGAAGTCCCGCTACGGGCATTTGCGTGAGGACGACGCGCACGCGGACAACTTCCGGGCCCGGCGCTACGTCGCCAAGTACACCATCAACCCCGCGATCACCCACGGCATCGACCACGAGGTCGGCTCCGTGGAGACCGGCAAACTCGCCGACCTGGTCCTGTGGGAACCGAAGTTCTTCGGCGTCAAACCGCACATGGTCATCAAGGGCGGCCAGATCGCCTACGCCCAGATCGGCGACGCCAACGCCTCCATCCCCACCCCACAGCCCTACCTGCCCCGCCCGGTCTGGGGATTCCAGGGCCGCTCACCCGCGGCGAACTCTTTCAACTTCGTCTCGGAAGCCGCCCTCGACGGGCGCCTGCCGCAGCTCGGACTCCTCAAGCCGCTGCAGGCGATCCGCTCCACCCGCGACGTCACCAAAGCCGACATGATCCACAACGACGGTGTGCCGGATATCGTCGTCGACCCGGAGACCTTCCTGGTCACCATCGGCGGCGCCACGACGTCCGACCTGCGCACCAGCGTGGACGGACACGAGATCGGCCGCAACTACGCCACAGAATTGCCGATGGCCCAGCGGTACTTCCTCTTCTGACCCTCTACCGGCCCACTTCGGACCTCTCTCCTCGACCGTGGGCCGGCCCCAGACTCGGAGGCCGGCATCCACCCGCCTTCTCACGAGAGGCGACCCTGTCACCCCATGAGCCGTACCGCCCTGCTCGTCCCGGCCGACGGCCGCTTCCCCGCCGGAGGGCACGCCCACTCCGGCGGCATGGAGGCCGCTGCCGCCTCCGGAGCCGTCCACGACACCGCGAGCCTGGAAGCGTTCTGCCGCGGACGCCTGCACACCACCGGACTGACCGCGGCCGGCCTGGCCGCCGCGGCGGCCACCGGACACGACCCCCTGGCCCTGGACGACGCAGCCGACGCCCGCACGCCGGCACCCGCGCTGCGCCACGTCGCCCGCCGACTGGGCCGGCAACTGCTGCGCGCCGCCCGCGCCACGTGGCCCTGTGCCGACCTCGACCACCTCGCTCACCACCGACCCGGGGGCGTGCATCAGCCGGTCGTCCTCGGTGTCGTGGCGCGGGCCGCCGGGCTGTCCCCGCCGGACGCCGCCCACGCCGCCGCGTTCGACAGCGTCGGGGGCCCGGCGACCGCCGCCGTACGGCTGCGGAGCCTCGACCCCTTCGACGCCGCGGCGGTCCTGGCCCGCCTGGCGGTCGAGTGCGACGCCGTCACCGCGGCGGAGGCGGCCGGGCGCGTCGCCTCGGACGGCGTCGCCATCCTGCCCGCTGTGTCCGCGCCCCTGCTGGACATCACCGCCGAGCAGCACGCCGCGCAGACCGTACGCCTCTTCGCATCCTGAATCCTTCGGCACAGACCTGGAGTCCCCGTGCACCTGGACCACCCGGTGACCCTGCCGCAGCGCCACACCCACAGTGCCGATCCCCACCGACCGGACGGCAGCCCCCGTGCCCTGCGCATCGGCTTCGGCGGACCGGTCGGCTCGGGCAAGACCGCCACCATCGCCGCGCTGTGCCGCGCCCTGCGCGACCGGCTGTCCCTCGCCGTGGTCACCAACGACATCTACACCCAGGAGGACGCCGCCTTCCTGCGCCGCGAAGCCGTGCTGCCATCCGAGCGGATCGCCGCCGTCGAGACCGGGGCCTGCCCGCACACCGCCATCCGCGACGATCTCCGCCAACCTCGAAGCCGTCGAGCAACTCGAACAGACGCTGGGCCCGCTCGACCTGATCCTCATCGAGTCCGGAGGGGACAACCTCACCGCGACCTTCTCCCGCGGACTGGCCGACGCCCAGGTCTTCGTCATCGACGTCGCCAGCGGCGACGACATCCCCCGCAAGGGCGGCCCCGGCATCACCACCGCCGACCTCCTCGTGGCAACAAGACCGACCTCGCGCCGTACGTCGGGGCCGACCTGGACACGATGAGGGCCGACACCCGCAGGCAGCGCAAGGACCTGCCGTTCGCCTTCACCAGCCTCACCTCGGACGACGGCATCAGGCCCGTCGCGGACTGGGTCGCCGAGTGCCTCGCCGCCTGGCGGACCGGGGCCATCCGGTGAAGGCCGCTGCCCAGGCACGGATCCAGACGCCATCACCGGCCGGCAACGGCGGAACGCCCCCGCAGCGGCAGGCGACAACCCGCATGCCGGACACAGTGACTCGCCCTGCCGAAGGCACAAGCCCCGGCCTCCGCGCCACCGCACGCCTCCGGGCCACCCACAACGGCCGTACCACCACCGTTCGCCTCCTGCACAGCGACGGCCCCTTCCACCTGCGCCGGCTGCGACCCCAAGGAGACCGGGCGCGCGTCTGCGTACTCGGCGCGATGAGCGCACCCCTCGGCGGCGACGAACTGGCGCTCGACGTCACCGCTGGAACGAGCACCCGACTGGAGGTGACAGCGGCCGCCGCCACCATCGCCCTGAGCGGCGCCACAAACGAACCCGCCACCTACGATGTACGGCTGACCGTAGGCGAGAACGCGTCGCTGCACTGGCTGCCACAGCCGCTGATCAGCACCCACGGCAGCAGCCTGCACCAGACCTACCGGGTAGACCTCCACGGGACGTCCCACCTGCTCCTGCGCAAAGAACAGCTCCTCGGACGCTCCGCCGAACCCCCGGGCCAGCTGTCCACCCGACTGACCGTGCTCCGCGCCGGCAGTACGATCCTTGACCAGCAGACCGTCTACGGCCCGCGAGCCCCGGCATGGGACGGACCCGCCGTACTGGGCTGCCACCGAGCGACGGGCCAACTCCTCCTCGTCACCCCCGACCTCGACCCGCCACCGGCACCCCTGCTCCTCGGCGACCCACTACGCGGGCACTGCGTGCTGTCGCCCCTCGCCGACGACGCTGCGCTCCTCGCCACCGCCGTCGCGCCGACCCTCGCCGGACTCCGTCAGCTCCTCGATGGGCCCGCACCCATGCCGATGGCACCAGGCGGCCCGCGTACCAGTGAGCGAACACATCACCGGTCCAGCGGAGGCTTCCTTTCAGCGCGGTCTGTGGGAGTGCAGGCAGGCCGGACCGTGACACTCGTTCGATGCTCCGAGCGATGGTCGATGAAGGGCGACCGTAAGGCGGGCCGGACCGCTGTCCGCCACGGCCCGGTCACGAGTGGGCCGGGAGTCAACTCATCATCAGCCTGCTCCGGCCAGGTTGGGCATTGGTTCGGGCGAAAAGCCATCCGGTTGTGGTCGGACGTACCGATGCGCCGGGATCGATGGCACGGTTGCGCAGTGCCGTCCCGGGCGGAGGTCTGACTCGTGAGATCTATGACCGAAGTGTCCAGTCACGGACCTGTCGACTGCCGTTGCGGGACGCTGCCTGCCACCGAGCCACAGGGCGTGTCCCTATAGGGGCCTTGCCGAGTTTCAGGCGCCATCACGGTTCAGACCGCCCGAGCAGGCCGGTGCCATTCACCCTAGCCAGCACGTCAGCATGTGGGAGGCGAACCATCGTGACGACCCGACAGCGCAGCACCTCATCGAGCACGGATCCGCCCGTTCGGCGCGAGGTCGTCCTGGGCGTGGACACGCACGGCGAGGCGCATGTTGCCGCCGTGATCTCCCCGCTCGGGAAGATTCTGGGAACGGAGTCCTTTCCCGCGACGGCGGCCGGCTACCGACAGCTGCTCGCGTGGGCCCGCAAGCTGGGTACGGTGCGGCGTGCCGGTGTGGAGGGCACCGGCACCTTCGGTGCGGGCCTGTCCCGTTACCTGCTGGCCCAGCAGATACAGGTCTTCGAAGTGAACCGGCCCGACCGCTCGGCCCGCCGGCTACTCGGGAAGTCGGATCCGCTCGACGCTCAGGCCGCCGCGCGAGCCGTGCTCAGCGGTCGTGCCCGGGCCCGGGCCAAGTCCGGCGACGGTCCGGTGCACAGCGCCCGGATCTTCAAGCTCGCCAAGGACTCCGCGGTCAAGGCCCGTACCCAGGCGATCAACCAGCTCAAAGCCGTCCTGGTCATCGCCGATCCCGCACTGCGGGAACGACTGTCCAGCCTGGGCAACCGCGAGCTGTTCCGCACCTGCGCACGCCTCGTGCCAGACGACGGCGAGGACGGGGAGAACGCGGTGGCCCAGGCCACCCACATGACCCTGAGAATGCTCGCGGAGCGTATCGAACAGCTCACCGGGCAGATCAATGAGCTGAACCAACGCCTGACCCGGCTCGTCGAACACCACGCCCCACAGCTACTCGTACCGGTGGGCATCGGCCCGGACAGCGCAGTCACTCTCCTGATCACCATGGGAGACAACCCTGAGCGGCTGAACACCGAGGCGTCCTTTGCAGCCCTTTGCGGAGTAAACCCCATCGAGTACTCCTCCGGGCGGCGAGTCGCGCGACGGCTCAACTACGGCGGCGACCGCCAGGCAAACGCCGCCCTGCACCGCATCGTGTTCACTCGGCTGCGCCACGACCCGCGCACCCAGGCGTACTACGAACGCCGCACCCAGGAGGGCAAGACCCGTCGTGAGATCATCCGATGCCTCAAGCGGTATGCCGCCCGCGAGGTCTTCAACCTGGTCAGACCGGTTTCCCGCACCCCCGCGTTATAGGGGCGTCTGTGACACGCAGCGTCCATGGGGCTCGTGACACGGACGTGACAGAAGATGCGCAGCGGATCCCCTGTGTGCAGCGACGGTATTGGGGGGGCGCCTTGCCATCGGTATTGGGCGAACGAATGCCTGGCTGGACGCTGTGCGCTTGAGTGTTCTGATGGTGCGTAGGGTGCTCAGAAATCGGAGCCCAGCAGGGCGAGAGGACGACGTTCGAGCTGCGCGAAGCGGACCTTTTCGCGCAGCCAGGCCGCAACATCACCTTGCCGTTCGAGCAGGAGAACGAGTTCCCGGAGTTCGCCCAGGACGATCACTCGCTGGTTCAGTGCGCGTTCGCTCTCTTCGATGGCCGGCCCGGTGAAGCCAGATGCAGAAATGAATAGGGCGCGGACTTCCGAGCGCCCGTACACCCGTACCAGGTGGCGGCTCATCGCGTTGATCTCGACAGGCTCACCCCACCACTTGATCTCTACGAGGTACGCGGATCCGTCGACTTCGAGGGCGCCGTCGATCTGTTCAACGGGATGCCCCTCCTCGCTGCGCAGCGTGAAGGATTCCCTGATCAAGATGCCTTCGGTTGCGAACAGGTCGTTGAGCACACCTTCCAGGGCGGTGCCTCGCTTTCTCGGGTCGTCTTCGTTGAACAGATCGTTGAGTCGGTCTCGGAGTGCTTGAAAATCCGACCTGGGGATCGGATCCCCGGCAAGATCAACGAGGCGCTGGGGCTCGTAGACACCGTCATGGTCTTCTGGTCCGCCAACTCTTCGAAGTCCCCTTGGGTGAACACAGAGTGGGAGGCCGCCCTCACACGGCGACTGAGGGATGACTCTGTCCGCGTCATCCCGGTTGTCCTCGACGAGACCCCGCTTCCGCCGCTCCTTGAGCCGATCATGTGGGTTTCCATGGTTGACGGTGATGTCGATAGAGCTGCTCGGGAACTCGTAGGTGTGGACTCCCAAGCAGAACTCGTGAAGACGATGCAGCGAACCGTTGAGGAGTCCGGACTGGAGTACAGGTACTTAAATGGGTTCGGCGTCATCGTTGGCTGTCCCCGGTGCGGAGCTCCAAGTTCGAAGTTGGAAGGCTGGAGCGCCGTTGATCACGTCCGAGACGACATGTACGCGGGAGTTCGTTGTACTGAATGTGGGTGGGACGAAGGCGGCGAAGTCTGACTACACCGCGCGCACCACACAGAGTTTCGTCGGGGCCAACCCGCCGTGGCGTTGGCCCTCGTCATAGGGGCTGTGATACGGCGAAGCCCCGTCGGGGATCCATCCCGACGAGGCTTCTGCAGGGAGCGAGCCACGAGGGGGTGCGGCATCCCCGATGGGTACAACTGTCGACTCACCGCTCTCGAGCGTTCGGAGCCCGCGATACGACGAAGCCGTGTCGGGAAGCACTCCATCGGGGCTTCTGTGCAAATCGTGCTACGACGTGTCGCGGCCGGTGTGGGTACCGTTGTACTCAGGCACCCCGCTCTCGAGCACGCGGAGCAGGGACGCGGTGACGACACGTGTCGTACGGCCGATGCGCAGCACGCGGCAGGGGAACTCTCCGCGACGAATAAGGTCGTAGCCTTTCGCTCGTGAGAATCCCAGTGCCCTTGATGCATCTTCCACGCTCCCTGTTCCGTCCCAGGTAGCCCGAATGTGGATAGGACTGTAGCGGGGACCTGACGGCTCTTTGCTTTCTTGGTGCATTTCGAAGTGTTTCGTCCTTGCTCAGGCGGCATCGCTTACGTATGGTCGGCAGGTTTTGAACTGCTCAGAGCAGCGGTTGCGCGTAGTCGGTGGCCGGGTCCCTGCACTGCGGAGTCAGCTGGCAAAAACGGCACAGCGGCAAGGGTCGGTAGCCGTTACACCCAGACCAGCTGAGAGAGTGCGCCGAGAGTCGGCTACCCCAGATCGGTGATGGGGTCGTTGCGTGCCGCAGAGAGCTGAAGGGGTCCCAGGATCTTGGGCGTGAGCGGTCCGGCTGCCCGGGGGACTGGTATGGGCTCTCGGAGTCGATCTGGTGTCATGTTCGCGATTCCTTCCGACATGCGAGCAGGTGTTGGCGGTGGGCCAATAATGATCCGCGGGATTGCCGGTTTGGCTAACCGGCAATCCCGCGCTATGTTGCGCCGCTTTGCAGGTGCTGCACGCCACGGAGCCGCAGGGCCGCCCGTGTCAAACGCCCTTCAGGGCTCCTTCCCGCTCAGTAGGATCACCGGCAGAGCGAGGCGGGACGCGCACGGGGTGGGGATTAGCGGTATGGCAGCGGGGGGCCGGCGACCGTCGGCGGAGCGTGTGCGGCAGCGCCGGTCGGCCGCCGTGCGCAGGCGTGTGCACGAGAAGGCGCTGGTCGAGGTGCGCGGCTGTCTGCGGGACTGGGATGACGGCCGTGACGCGGCCCGCGAAGCCAAGGCCGTGGCCGAGACGATCATCGCGCCCGAGTATGAGGGCCGGGTGCTCATCGAGTTGTTGCAGAACGCGCACGACGCGCACCCGGCCGGTGCCGCCGACGGACGTATCGAGATCCGGCTGGACGAGGACGAGGGTGAGCACGGCACCCTCTATGTGGCCAATCGCGGCAAGCCGTTCGGCGGCAAGAACTTCAAGGACCTGTGCAGCATCGCCCTGTCCAGCAAGCGTGCCGACGCCGGGATCGGCCACAAGGGTGTCGGCTTCAAGAGTGTGCTGCACCTGTGCGATGCCCCCGAGGTCTACAGCGTGGCCGGGGAGGGATCCCGTGTCCCCGACGGGTTTACCTTTCGGTTCGCCCGGCTCGACGACTACGACGCGCTCGCCCGGGAGGTGGCGCCCGAACGCGCCGGTTTCGCCGACTACTTGAAGGAAAACCTGCTCACGCTGAAGGTGCCGGTCTTCCTGGAGGAGGCACCGAAGACCGTCCACAACTTCGCGCGCCGGGGCTTCGTCACCGTCATCCGTTTGCCACTGAAGTCCGCCGACGCGCGCTCGGCCGCCGGGACGCAGGTGCGGGAACTCATGGACGACAGCGCCCCGTTCGAGCTGTTCCTCGACCGCCTGGAACGTGTCCGGCTGGAGTGGCGGTCCGCAGGGAAATCCCGGGGCAGGACGTACGACCGTCAGGTGGAGGTGCTGCACCACGCCCGTGGCCTGAAGGTGCAGCAGGTCACCTTGCGCCGGCGGATGCGACTGATCGTCGTCTGTGGGAAGGCCGACCCGGACCGCGCCCGGGAGGCGCTCACCGCGTCGATCGAGAAGAGCGGCATGCGGCGCGACTGGATGGCCTGGGAGAAGAAGGCCGAGGTACGCGTCGCCGTACCGGTCGCCGACCCCCTGCGGGAGGGGCGGCTGTACACCTTCCTGCCGATGGGCGAGAAGATCGCGGCCCCCGTGCGCGGCTTCGTCCATGCCCCGTTCTTCGCCGAGATGAACCGGCGCTCGTTCAACGAGGCGGTGCCGTGGAACGGCCTGCTGCTCGACACCGTGGCCGAGACGTGTGCCCGCGCGGTGCTCGCCACGGCAGACGGACGCGCACCCGTTCCTGCCGGAGCGCTGGTCGACCTGATGTGCTGGCGGTCGCCCACGGCACTTCCACGGCTCACCTCCGCCTTCCAGCGGCTCGGTCACGGCATCGCCCAGGTGCCGTTCATCCCGGTGATCGCCACGGCGTCCGGCACGCGCACCTCCCTGCACCGGGCAGTGCTGTGGGAGGGCAAGGAGCACGCCACGGCCTTCACCTCGCACGCGGTCGCCGCCACGGGGGTCACGGATCTTCTCGACCCGGAGCTGCACCTTGTACGGCTGCGGCGGTTGGTGTCTCTGGCGAGGAGTATGGGCACGCGCCTCGAACCGCCCCCGGAGCGCCTCGCCTCCTGGGCGGAGCGGCTCGCCGAGGCCGCCGCCCGCGCCCCCTTCGACCCCGGATGGTGGGCAGACTTCTACTACGACCTCTCGCAGGAGTTCCCCAACGGCTCGGACCTGACCGGCAAGCGGATCATCCTCACGTCCGGGTCGGCGCTGGCACCGGCTGGCGCGGAAGGCGTCTTCTTCGACCGGGAGTCCCCGCGGGGCGGCTCCCTTCCGGCCCTGCCCGACGGGCTGTCCGGCCGTCTGCACTTCGTGCACGAGGGCATCGCCTGGACCGGCAAGGGCCGCAAGCGCAGAGCGCACGGCCGCACCTGGCTCAGGACCGCCGACCTCGTCCACGACTACGGCGCCGACCGGGTGCTCGATGTCGTGGCCGCGGCCCTGAGCGCGGGCGGAGAGGGCGGAGACGACGACGGCGTGCGCCTGGCCTGCCTCCGCTACGCCTGTGCGGCGTCCCACGCACAGGAGACCGAGGGGCGTAGAGCTCCGCGCCTGAAGGATCTCCGGGTACCGACGCGGGGCGGCTGGTCGGAGGCGAGCCGCGCCATGTTCGGGCCGGGGTGGCCCGGTGAGCATTCCTCCGTCGATGACACTCTGACCCGGTTTTTGGAGCACGTCCGGGGACTGTCGTCCGTGCTGACCCAGACCGAGCGGCGGCTTCTCCTGCGCCCCGACGAGCTGTGCGGGGACACGCTCCCCGTCGAGGCCATGCGGCGCTTCCTCGAACGGCACGGCGTCGCTCACGGCCTCCGTCCCCGGAACGAGGTCTTCCGCACCGAAGTGCGAGGCGAGGCCCTCAACTGGCCCGCCCGTTTCTGGTCCCCGGGCAGGCAGGATCTGCTGCCCCAGTGGCGGACGACCGCCGAGCGCTGGCCGAACCGGCGGCGGGTCGGCTACCTCAAAGTCGCATACCACTCACGCTTCCGTACCGCGGCCGTGCTGCCCGGACAGGACGACTACGCCGCCTTCGGCGAGGAGGACCGAAGGCTCTACGCGGAACTCATCGTGCACGGCCTCGCTTTCTCCTGGCTCGACTCCGCGCTGGAGATGCACTTCGTACGCCACACCGACTCCGCCGGGACCCCGTGGCCCACTCCGCTGGCCGCCTTCCTCGCCCACGCGCCGTGGATCCCGCAGACCGCCGTCCCGGGCGCCCCCGCGGAGGGGACCGTGTTCGCCACCGCAGGGCGGGCCTGGTGGTGGCAGGGCACGCAGTCCCCGCCGCCGTTCCTCGGCGTGGTGCCCGCGACCTTGCGCAGCAGGCGGTCCGCCAAGCTCGTGGCACGCCTCGGCCTGCTCGGCATCCGCTCCTGGGACGACCCTGGCACCGCGCTCGACCGGCTCGGCCACCTGCCCGACCTGGTGCAGGCCGGCCCGCATCTGCGCGAAGGCAGGCACGCGCACGAGATCGGGCAGGAGTACGAGAAGGCGTGGGCCCAGCTGCTGCCCGCCGAGGGCGGCACACGCACCGCCGACGACGGGCCCGCCACGCCACCGCGCCGGCTGCTAATCCACCGGGCCGGTGCCATCGAACTGCTGGACCCGGCCGAGATGGACGAGACGGTCTACGTCCCGGACCCTGACGGGGCCCAGAACCGGGCCCTCCTGGACCGCGTCCCGGTGCCCGTGATCCCGATCAGGGACAGGGCGCTGGGCGCCCGGGTCCACGCCTTCCTCGACCAGGGGACGACGTTCGACGTCCAGCGGTGCGGCGACGCCGCACACGACATCCAGACCGACGGGCTGCCCGTCCGTGAGGCGATGCGCCTGCCGCTGACCCGGTACGCGGGCCCCTGGCTGCTCACCCTGGTCGCCGCTCTGCTGGAATTCGACGAGGAGCGCGCGTCCCGGACGGAGCCTGTGGCCGTGGCAGAGGCGACCGGCCTGCTGCGCCGCTGCGAGGTGACCGTGGCCGATGAGGCCGTCGTCTGGATCGCCGGACACCGTCTCACCGAGAACGGCGCGGACCGGGCCCTGTTGCACCCGCACCCCGACCGGCCCTGTGTCGTCGTCGTGCGCAGTGGGCCGCGCACCGGCTGGCGAGTGCTCCGTACCGCCGCACCCGCCCTGGCCGCTCTCATCCGCGCGCCCTACCTCGCGGACATCCTGTGGAAGGCACTGACCCGGCTGGAGGAGCGGGACCTGAAGACGGACGACGTTTCCGAGGAAGATCTCGCGGACGTCCTGGAACTGCGGCAGCACCAGTTGCGCGCGGTCCTCGCCGAGCGGGCCTCGGAGCGCTCCGGCAGCGCGCGGCTCGTGCCGCTCCTCGCTTGCCTCGACCTCGACCTCGCGGAGGAACTTCAGCAACGTATCGAGGACTTCCCCGACCGGGCTGCCCTCCTGGCTTGGCTCACCGCCCGGGCCGGCGCACCGGACGCGGAACGCCTCATGCGGCTCCTCGACGACGACGATCCGGAACGGCAGCTGAGGGCCCTGTCCGTGCCCCTGGCCGAGGCCAACCGCGCCTGGCACGCACTGGGCCTGCCGCAGATCGACAACACCGACCGGCACGAACGACAGTTCGCGACCTGGCTCCAGCGGAACCGTCCCGCACTCGCCGAGCGAATCAGGGACGCCCACGCCGACGTCCACCGCTCCGGCCGGTCCCTGGCCACCTACGTGCGGCTGCGCGGCCTGCCCTCACTCGCGCCGGACCCGGCCTGGCACACGACACTCTGGGACCTCACCGACCAGCTCCTCCGGGCTCACGCGGACGCCTGGCTGACCCGATCGCTCCCCGCACAGCCGCCGACATCCCGCGCGCTGCCGCCGCTCACCGAGGTTCGCGAAGCATCCACCACCGCCGTCCACCAGCACCTGCCGCGTCTACGGCAGCTGATTGAGGAATGGCAGCGTCTGCACCCGACGAGCCGTACCGCGGTGCTGCCACCCGCGCAGGAGGTGCTGCGAGCGCTGGACGACGAAGGGATGCTGGACTTCCAGGTCCTGTCCACGAAGACGTTGATCACCTGGCTCAGCGACCACGGCCACTGGCCGGTGGACATGCCCCTGTCGGACCGCCGCGCCCAACTCGGGCTGTCCCCGACGCGCTCGTCGGCGCCTGCCGGGAACAGCGCCGCGGCCACGGGCACCAGCCGATCCGGAACACCCCTGCCGGGGCCCCAAGTAGCCCTGAACGGCAAGCTTGTCCCGGCGGGCCCCGACGACCTGGCCGCACTGGCCCGTGAGGTGGCCGCGGACCTGACACCAGAACAGTGCGCCACCCCGGCCACGTCCGTGACGGCACTCGCGCCCCGCATTCCCCGGCCTCGCACCCCGTCACAGCCCGCCGCCGGATCACAGGGCGGTTCCTACCAGGCCGCAGGCAACGACCAGGACCGCACCGTGCCGGTGGGCGTCGCCGGGGAGGCGGCGGTGGCCGCGTGGCTGCACGAGCAGTTCGGCGTCGAACCACAGGACTCGTGGAAGTCGAGCCTGCGCGTGCACGGACTCGCCGGTGCGCAGCCGGGGGACGATCGGCTCGGCTACGACTTCCTCATCCACGACGGCGACGCGACCTACCTCTACGAGGTCAAGTCGTCCATGGGTGACAGCGGAGAGATCATCCTGGGCGGGTCGGAGGTGCGACGCGCTTCCCGGCTGGCCCCGGGCGAGACGTACTTCATCGTGTACGTCTCTCATGTTCTCGACCGCGACCGCCGCGACATCACCGTCCTGCCCAACCCATTCGGCGCCCCCGACCTCGCTGGCTATGAACTGGTTAGCACCCAGCTGAGGCTTCGATTCAACCTTGGCTGAATCAATAAGTTCGTGCCCGGCTGGCTGTGGGACGACGGCCTTGCTACTACAGGGATACTTGGCGGACGACAGGCATCCACTCGCAGGTCAGCGGCTCGCGAGCGAACGCTCATTCAGTCCGTCGCCGCAGGTTGCAGACCGAAGTGTCCCTGTAGTACTAGGGAAAGGGGTGCTGGGTGTGCTGCGCCCACTGTGGCACCGGGACTGACATGTCGGGTGGAAACACGACACCCCCCGAACCGGTCAGGGGGGCTCTGGCACCAGGTGACGAAGCGAGGGGCGGTCAGCGGCGGCCGACAGATCACGCCTCATGCTTCCTGCGGCACGAGAAGTGCTCGGGCAGCCCTTCGGGTCCTGGAAGGCTTGCGGGCTGACCGCAGCCGAAGCGGCAGAGCGGGATTGCTTGCCCCGACGCGTCGACCGGAACCCTGGCGGTCTCGGTTTCCCGGGGGCGGGACTCAAGGACGATCGCGCGGCTGCCACGTCTCTGCTTCGGTTCAGCCCGCACCTCCGAAGCCGGACGGTCCTCGGTGCACCTGTCGCGCCGGTCCCCCTGTCGTACGGATGGCTGGCGCTCCTTGTCGTCCAGGGCGGGCCCGTTCGCCTCGAGGTACTGCTGCCACTGCTGTGCGGGGAGCCAACCGTGGTGGCCGCCCCGCTGGAACGGGATCCGCTCACCGGCCGCAGCTTCCACGATGAACCGGGTGAGGGTCAGGCCGCCTTCCCCTGTGAAGGTGCTCGACTGATGGGCGGGCATGAGGACGCGGTGCCAGCCCCCGCAATACCCGGCGTCGGTGGGGTTCTCCGGGTCGTAGGGCTTCTCCGGGCACCGTGTGAGCGCGCCGTTCTGGCTGCACTGGCCCTCCTCCAGGACGAAGTTGCCGTCCTGGACCGCGATGGGGTTCTTCTGCACGCGGATGATGGAGGCCGGCAGGTTGGGCGTGCGGACGTAAGGGACGGTGCCGATGCCTGCGTGGTCGTGGTCGGCGAAGTCCCAGACCGATTGGATACCGCCGCGGCGCCGGAACCCCTCCCGTGCACGCATTCCGCGGGCTGTCTGGGCGCTCAGCTGAGGCTCGTAGCCCAGGACGATGCCGTTGGCGCCGTTGATGCGTACATCGAGGCGCGCGTGCCCGTCGGCGGTCTGCGACTCGATGTCGGCGTGGAAGCCGTGATCTTCGGAGTCCTTCGCGACGCGTTCCTTGCGGGCGAGGTGCTCGTCGGACTCGTGGCTGATGGGCTTCTCCCCGGGCTTCCGGTAGTGGGAGGCAAGCCAAACGCCGTCACGCTGGACGAGGTACATGGGGACGCGCCGGCCGCGGAGATCCCGGCAGTCGGGGCAGATGAGCCCGCGCTTTTCGACGGGGACACGTCCTCGCATGCGCAGGAGCACGTTCAGGAGGTCTTGGCCGTGCGGGACGCCGAGGTCGGGGCGATCCAAGTCGAGGTTGCGGCCAGCCGGTTCGTAGTAGACGGGGTTGCGGAAGAGGTCTTCGTCGCTGTCGATCTGAAGGTCGTCGTCCATTGGTACTCCCCGCAGCCGCCACGAGTAGGACTCACAACGCTACGGGGAGGGTCTGACAATCGGGGCTGTCCTGCGGAAACAGGACGCACTGAGAGACACAGGGGGCAGTGGGCCTACAGCGGGTCAGGTCCGCATAGCTCGCAGCGCTTCCTCCGGATCTCCTTCGCTCGTAGCTCCTGTGCGGTGAACAGGGAGGGAGGACCGAGCCATGCCAGGTAGGAGCGGCTGTGCCCGTGGCGGACTGCCTCGATGCCCATCTCCATGGCCTCGACGCGCTTCTCGAGGCTCATGAGCGAACGGCAGTCCCATCGGTGGAGCCGGCTCGTGGTGGATCCCATGGCATAGGTCTTGCCCTCGTCGAGCTGCGCCTCCACCGGGCAATGTCTTCGCGGGAGCGTTGCCGCACGCTGCGAACTGAGGCGCAATCCTGGCAGACGCGTCAAGTTCTACATTCAGGAAGCCCGGCCTCGCATCCCGAGGAACTCGGCATCACGCCGAAGGAACTCGTCGAAATGCACCGCCGGTTCTAGGTCGTCTCCGGCGCCCAGACCCAGGTGGACCGGGGCGACGGCGGCAGGATTTTTCGCCCAAATGGACATCCCGAAGGTCTACTACTTCCACATGACGCTGTCGTAGTGCATGCCGACTCCGGTCTCCCGTTAAACGCGTTCAGCGTGCTGCGGATGCCGGTGATGAGCCGACAGTTCGTGACGTCGGGCTCTGCGCGGAGTCATCTATGCTCGCGCCCAGTTGGTATGACCAGTTCGCTTCAGGGGGGCGGGGAGCCGCATGGCCGATGAGATCAGGTACGAGTACAAGGCGGTGCAGACGGTTCGGGGCACTGACGGTTTGGTGATCTCGAAGATGCAGAAGGACGGATGGGAGCTCGTGGAACAGCTCCCAGGCAGACTTCGCACCACCCTCAACTTCCGTCGGCCGAAGAGGCCACTGCCTTGGCGTCTGATCGGGGCGGGGGCTGCCGCCCTCCTGGTCTTGGCCGCCATCATCGGCACGGGCGTTGCGCTCGGCGACGGCGACGAGGAGAAGGGCGCGTTGGCCAGTTCGACGGCCGCCAGTGAGAAGCCTTCTGCTACGCCGCCCGCAGACGAGCCGACCACCGCTGAGGTGATCACGGCGCAGAACAGTCCCGAGTTCGCGACGTTGTTGAAGGTGGATCCGTGTGGCGAAGCGAACGTGAATTTCGCAACCAAGCACGAGGGGCAGAGGGTCGCCTTCGACGGGTCAATCAGGCACATGGCGGCCCACGCGGATGACCGGACCCGCTACGACTTCCTTCTAGGCCCGGGCGACAAGGGGCCGCAGACGACGGACGGCCCGAACTTCAAGTACGAGGACGTCAACACCGGCAACCTCCACCTGACCGGCAAGGAGGTCCCTGCCACCATTGCAGTTGGCGACAAGTTCCGCTTCATCGCCGAGGTGATCGAGTTCAACACGGTCCAGTGCCTATTCCGCCTCGCCCCGGTCTCGACGGAGACCCGGTAGCCGAAATGGGCAGCCCTCCCATCATGGAGGGAGCTGCCCGATGGAACGGCGCCCCCTGCTCCATCCATTCGAGAGTTTTGAACTTTCCCACCAGCTTGCCAGACGGCAGCGCCATCCTTGACCCATGCTCGCATCCAGCCCGGCCCAACGGCTCGCCGACCACGTTCGACACCTCCTTGGCGGCGGACCGTTTCTCCAGCCCGGCGGATGGACCCACATGGGTGCCGTCATCTGCGACGTCAGCTTCCAGCCCCGGTGCAACTACGAGAGGACTCTCCGACCGCGGCTCCTTCATCTGCAACTGAGCTGGGCTGATGCAAGAACAGTCCGCGGCTTCCAGCGCCGGCTCGTCACGGAAGACCTTGCCGTGGCCATGAAGTTCAACCACGCACAGAAGGTCGCGACGGCTCACGCCATCACCGACCGCCTCGCGGCCGACGGGGTCGATACCCGCGAGGACCTTCACACCTGGCTCGATCATCAGGCCAATCGCGCCGCTCTGCGCACCAGGGCCCCGGCGAGTGCCTGGATCACCCCACCCTGGGGTGATCCAGGCACTCGCCGGGGCCCTGCGGCAGCCTCACGGTGGTCGCGCTCGCCGCAGAGGCCGGTGTCCACCGCATGGCGCTGCAAAAGCGCCACGCCGACCTCAAAGAGGAGTTCTACGCGCGGGTGCGTACGGAGACGCACCAGACGCCGGAAGTCGAAAGGCGGCTTCGCAAGGAGCTGGTCCGCCTGAAGGGAGCTCTCAAAGACTCCCGGGCTGCCGAGGCCGCGTCCCGGCATCGAGCGGAGCAGATGGCCCTCGCGGCAGCCGTCCTCATCCTCCGGCAACCCGATAGCCAAGACCAGCCTGTTCCCGACAACGTCATCCCGCTCCACCCGTCCGGCAATTAAGGAGAGCAGGCCGTCACGCAGCGCTGCCGAGTTCCTTGCGGGGTGGGTGAACTCGCGGACGGCCGACTCGCGCCCCAGGAGGCGAGGCTGTGGCACACCTCGGGGCTTCCGCAAATCACCGGCCGTCACGCCGCGACGCCGATGAGGCAGTGGCAGCAGAAGCACCCAAGCTCTCGTCAGTCAAGGACAACGTTCACGGCGCAGCGTGATGGCCGGCCATGTGCTCCAAGCGTGCGACGCGCTCCCGGATGGGGGCATGCGTCGAGAAGAGTCTCGACACAAGGGTATCCGCGCGAAAAGGGGCGGCGGCCATCATATGTCCCCTTACCTGGAGGCGAGGCTCGGGCGGAAGCGGCAGCAGTTTGGTGCCCTTTTCCAGCTTGCGGAGTGCTGATGCAAGGGCGAGAGGGTCCCCTGTCAATGAAGCGCCAGCAGCATCTGCCCTGTATTCACAGGACCGACTGACCGCGAGACGAATAAGGGAGGCAGCAAGAGGGCCACCCAAAAGGATGACCAGCAGCGAGCCAAGCATGGTAGAGCCACCCTCGTCGTCGGAACGGCCGACTGGAGTCAGCCAGACAAGGTTGAGCACGAATAGAACCACCCCGGCTAGTGCACCAATTGTGGACGAAATCAAGACGTCGCGGTTGTGGATATGGCTCAGCTCATGCGCAATTACACCGCGTAGTTCCCGTTCATCGAGGATGCGCAAGATGCCATCGGTACAGCACACAGCAGCGTTCCGCCGGGTCCGTCCAACGGCGAAGGCGTTCGGGGCTTGCGTTGGCGAGAGGTAGATCGATGGCATGGGACGGCGTGCGTCGACGGACAGTTCACGCACGATTCGATAGAGCTGTGGCACCTCTTGTTCGCTAGCTGGTCGTGCGCGCATGGCTTGCAGCGCAAGTCTGTCGCCGTTCCAATATGCGTACCCGATGACAGCAAGTGCGCCCGCCATGGCGGTGATCATTCCTGGACGACCGAAGCTACTCCCAGCCAACGCCACCCCTCCGAGAAGGACTGCCAGCAGCACTGCCGCTCTGAGGGTGCCGTGATGAGTTCTGGCGCCTTGCAACTCAATTTGGGCACGGGTGGATTGGCGGTGGGTTATTGGCGGAATAGGAAGAGTGACGTTCAAAGTAGCTGCCACGCAGCGACGCCAGAGACTGTAGTAGTGCCGACCCCGGCTGCGAGCGACTATGACACGGTGACGCTTTTCCGTTTTGAGCGTTGCTGAAATCAGTCTGCGCGCGAATGAATTCTCCGTGCTCATACAGCCCTCCGTGGTTCTGCTCCCGGCGTCGGGGGAGGGATCGTGTTCGGCCGCGCAGATTGCTGATCGGGTCCACCCATGTTCGGGCTGCTCGGAGCTGGAGCGGCTGCAGGAGCTTCCCCGGGGGGAGGGGGGCCAGCCACCGCGTCACCGACGCTCTGCAACTGACCGAGCTGCGTCAGCAGCGCCGGCGCTGAGATACCCACCGCAATCGCTGCGTAGGCACCGTCAATCTGCCCTGTGCTACCGAACATCGCGGCGGCACCGGCCCCAAGCGCTGTGTGGAATAGGGCGGCTACCAGGTCAGGCACGGGATCGATGAAATCTCGGAATGCTGGTACCTCGGCTGGCTGGTCGACGGGGGCCAGCTGGCGATGGGCCCGACGGGCTGCCCGCCACTCCATCGTGTGGTTATAGAAGTCCACGAACGCCCGTAAGGAACCTCCCGCTGCCCCGAGCAAGAGCAGAGTTACTACGTCCACGGCCCCGTGCCGATCTGCGGGGCCGCGATGCCCATGTCCTGGGCGAAGAGGTGGACCTGGCTGATCCGCTCCATGGCGGCGAACAGCTCGTCGGTGATGCCCTCGGCCTCGTCGCGCTCGGCGGGCAGGTCGAAGGCGCGGGCCGGTTCGGCGAGTATGCCGGCGCCGTGCTGGACGACGCCGAGGTCTCGCATCATCTGGCTGGGCCGCACATCAGTCACCTGAACTCCCCTTGATCCATGGTGCGTTCGCGCCGTGGCCGATACCGATACTCCAGACGGTACCGAGCGTGCAAGGCGAGTGTGGTCGTGATCCACGAGAATCGCCGTATCTTACCGTCGTCGCTGCGGACAAATGGGGTTCGCAGCGACGAGGCTTCGGCGGTCATGGAGGTCTCGGTGCCCCACGCGACCGGGTAGAGGATCCTGACGATCACGCAATGGATGGCACACTGATGGGCCCAATTTGCCCATTGCGCCTGGGAGATAACCTGATGAACGTCACCCCCGCAGCCGACGCCCAGGGAACCGAAACAGCCGGGGAACGTACCGGCGGCTGCCTGTGCGGCCGTATCCGCTTCACTACCCGAGGTCCGGCAGTCTTCCCGCACTTGTGCTTCTCTGATGATTGAGTGAGTTCAAGGACTCACAGGGGTGCAAGTTGGACGAGTGGTGGGTGGTGTTTGTTCCGGATCCGGAGCGGTGGGGGCCGCTGCCGGAGGATGGGGTGCTGGGGGTCCGTGATCTGCCAGCTGCGTTGGACGGGGTGGGGCTTCGGCCGGGTGATCCGGTATTCGTGCGGCCCGATTTCGTCGTGGACACGGAACTGCTGCAGTTCGTCCTCTCGCCCGAGTTCCGTGGTCTGGAGCGGGAGTCGCGTCGGAATTATGCGACGGATATCCGGCTGTTGCTGTCGTGGCTGTGGCGGAGGGGTGTGCCCTGGCGGTCGGCGACCAGCGCGGACTTGCGGGCGTACAAGGAGTTCCGCCTCGATTCGCCGCTGAATCCGCAGCGGATTGGCGGTACGAAGTGGAACCGGGACGCGGTTCACGGACCGATATGGACGTACGCAGCCCACATGTCCACGGCATCCGGACGCCGTGCCCGCAGAATCCCCACTGCCGTGTGCAGGGCATACGCGGAGCGGGCGGCTGCCTGTGGCCCCGGTGGGCGGGTGCGGCCGTCGGGCGTGAGTAATAGGGTTTCGTAGAACGCCCTGGCGACGTTGGACGCACGCCGGCTGTTCAGCTGCCATTGGGACGCCACGACGTGGCGGTAGCCGGCGAGTTGCAGTGCGCCAGCGAGGCTCACGGGTTCGTCGGAATGGGCCGTCGGTGTCCGGTGGGTCTCACAGGCCGACAGATAGGCGAGATCGGCCTGTTCCAGGTGGAGCCTGGCGATGTCCTGGATCCGCAGCGACCCGCTTGGGTAGTGATCCCACAGGTACAGCACACCGTCCGGGTTCGCGATGTCCTGCTCGCCATGACCGGCGAAATGCAGCCACCCGCCTGTCCTGAGATGTCGCACGACAACGTCCCGGACAGCCTCTTCGTCCCGCAGGCTCCGAGCCGCCGGGAGTAGCCTGGCCACGGCGTTGATCTCCAGGGCGACGTGGTCCAGAGGAGGGTGCTCTGTGTACGGGGGTGTCTTGCCAACTCCGACCAGAAGCACCGGTGATGTCGTACCGGGAGTCGTCTGGTCTACCTCCTCGCGTGCGGCCTTGAGGGCTCGCAGGGTCGGTGTGTGGCTCGCAACGAACCGGTCGGCGAGGCTGTCGGCACCTCCGTGGTCCGGCTCGCACGGATCGGGCAGCCGCGTGGCAGCATGAACCGGAAGGCGATTGAAGACGCCGGTCGGGCACCACCAGATGCGCGGTGGGGTGGAGTTCATGTCCCGCGCGGGGGCCGGTGGCAGCACGCGGAGAACGGGCTCGGCCACCGTCGTCCACAGCCAGTCCAGTACGTCGGTCAGATAGGGCCGACGTGCTAGACGTTCCTGACCGTCCCCGTTCCCAGGCCGGTGCTCCGAGCGTGTCAGGGCGTCGGCCCGCAGGACTGCCTTGTTGTGCCGGAAGCGGGTCAGCGGGACGACTTTGAGCTGACCGTCGTGGAGTACCAGCGCATCGGCCCGTAGCGAGCTGGAGTTGAGGACGACCACGGCGCCGTGGCTGGAGGTGCCGAGCAGTTCCTGGTACGGCAGGGGCTCCAGGAAGTCCTCGAGGCCCGGCTGTTGGCGCACCTTCTCGACGAGTCGGTCCCAGCGGCGCTGGCTCTGGCGTCGTTGAATTCCGACGTCGTCCGATCCGCGGACGCGCCCTGAGGCCCGTTCATCGCGCGAGAGCGCCAGGTCGGCCGCGAGTTCCGGGGCGCGTCGGCGGATTGCCCCCAGGTCGGTTCGCATGTCGAGGGCGGACGAGAGCAGCAGGCCGCGGCCGTGTTCGAGGAGTTCAAGGGCCCGCTCAGGCGCTCCCGCCTCCAGGGCAACGGCGGCAGCGTCGGAGACCGTCTGGGAGGTGTTGCTCAGCACATTCAGCCGGTCGTCGAAGTCAAGTCCGCCCCAGGCCATTTGCGGCAGGCCAGCGATGGCCGTCGAGTAGGCGTCGAGCGCGCCTGCCCAGTCCGCTGCTTCCGTGAGGATTCGGGCGCGGGCTACGGCGGCCCGCCACCGGGTGGCGGGGGCGGCCATCGGGTGCCTGGCGATCTTCCCGTACAGCTCCGCGGCCTCGTGCCCGTGCTCGTTCGACGCTTGTTCCTCGCCAACGAGGGCGTCGGCCAGGAACAGGGCGGGCAGTACCCAGTGCGGTCCCTGTTCGTCGAGCGACCGCATGGCCTCCCGCGGGGCCCTGAGCGACGCCTCCATGAGCCCCGGATCGCCGGTGAGCTGGCCGAGGAAGGACAGGGCCTCGCCGTACTGTGTGGCGAAGAGCCCCAACTCGGCGAGTCCCGCGCCCGGCTCGTTCCGTGCCGCCTCCAGTACATCCACGGCGCGCTCCACGTCTTCTCGCGCGCGCTCTGCCGCCTCCAAGCTGCCGGGCGAAGGGCTCCCGGGCTCGTTGGGGCCTAGCCTCCGGTGGGCGCGGGCCACCAGGAGTGTGCCCAGGTCGGACAGGAGAAGGGCACGGAGTGGGGATCCTGCAGGGGTGTCTGCGAGGGCGGCTTCGATCAGGTCGTGGGCTTTGTCGAGCGAGGCCGCTCGATGCTCGAGATGCCATTGGGTGTGGAGCGCGAGGGCCAGGTTGCGTCGGATCAAGGGGAGGGCCTGTCCTTCGGTTACCGAGGCTTCGGCCCGCTCCAGATGGAGGATCGCGGTCCGAAGCCGCTCCCGGTCCTGTGTGGCTTCGGCGGCTTCACGCATCGTGGCCCCGAGGTTGAGGTGCAGGTGTGTCCTCTCCCACGGGGCCAAGTTGGCGTGGCTGAGCGCCTCGTGCAGGAGATCTTCCGACTTCTGGAGGTTCTCGGCCCCGCCGCCGAGACTGACTACAAGCGCGTGGTTGGAGACGCGGAGCGCCCACTGCGGCGCCCCACCCGGATAGCGGGACAGCTCCAAGCCATGCCGGGTGTGGTGGAGCGCCCGGTCGTAGTCCTCGTGGTGCGCGAACCGCTCGTACCGCACGCGTAGGAATTCCCCCAGCGTGGAGTGCAGTAGGGGGGCGTTGAGCGGAGCCGCGCGTGCGGGGCACAGCGTGAGCGCACGTTCCGCGTGGCCGATGGCGGCGTCCAGGTGTCCGAGGTCCCCCCTCGCCTTGTACAGAGCGCCGAGAGCGATGCTGAGCCTGTTGTGCACCTCCCAGCCGGTGTTGGTGTCCTGTAGGACCGGGAGCGCCTGCTCATAGAGTCCCACCGCTTCGTGTAGGGACTCCGTGGACCCGTCGGGTGTGTGCTCACGCCGGATGTCGGCCACGGCTACCAGACAGTGCGCGTGTTCCGTACTCCCGGGAGCCAAGGCCGCGAGGGACTCCATGGTCAGGGCGTGGACGCGCGCCGCATCCGCCGCGTCCAGTTGCCGGTGGTCGGACATGAGAACGAAGAGCCGGGCGAGCCGCCACTGCGTCTCGGCTCGCGCCTTCGTGTGGGACGGCTCTGTGAGACTGAGGGAGGCATCGAAGTCGTCCCGCGCGAGGAGGGCGTCGTCACGGCGTCTGTGGAACTGGTAGCGGGCGGCCCGGAGGCAGCCGCGGAACCTGAGCAGCATCGCCGGAGTGCCCGGGACCGCCCCGAAGGCGTCGATGCCGCACGAGGCCAGGGCAAGTGCTTCCGCCAGCGCCTGCTCGTCGTCGGCGTCCTCGTACGCGGCGGCCAGGAAACGGGTACGACGCCGGACGAGGACGCCCCAGGTCTCAACTGCACGCCCACCGGTGGGCGGCACGGATCCGCCGAGGACCTGCCGGGCCCGGGCAACGAGCTCGGCGCACGCGGCCGCGTCACCTTGCACGGCGGCGAGCTGGGCATCCGCCAGACACACTGCGGCCCGGACATCGGGCTCCCAGGGGTGCCGATACGGTCCGGTCAGAAACGGCGCCAACTCCCTGCGGAAATCGTCAGCGTGCCGGAGGTCGCCAGCGTGCTTGGTGGCGCCGTACCGCAGCACGTGGATCAACATCATGTACCAGCGCCGCTCGGCCCAGTCCCGGACGGCTTGCGGGGGCGTGAGACGGAGCGCCTCCGCCATCAGCTCAAGGGACTGCCGGATATTGTCCAGGTCTCCTCTGGCGATCCACAGATTGAGATGGCACGCCGCCAACTGATCGATGAGTCCCAACCGACTGGGATGCTTCTCCGGGATGCTCCGCAGAGCCTCCGCGTACATGACCGTCGCATCCTGGAGGGCCGGCACGTCGTCGGGATCCTCCTCCCACGCGCGTAGCCGCACGTAGGCGCGCAGTCCGAGGTCTCTGCCGTCGAGCGTGCCCTTTCTGAGGCCCATCAGGAGCCCCATGACCCGCTCCCGGCTGCTGAGCCCCCGTGTGTGGTCCATGTCCCGCCCCCCGTTGCAGTCCCGTCGGATGCCCTACTCTGTGGCCGGAGCCGGGACATTACCAAGGGGGAACTATGCACGCCGAGTTGAGCGATCTCCGGGACGAGGCCCGCGAGATCCTGGAGGACGTCACCCACGCGCTGCTCACGCCGGCCGACTGGCAGGAGATCGAGGTGTCCCTGACGGCCATGGCCAAGGCCCTGGACCAGGGCGACCATGAGACCTTCCGGCAAGAGCTCTACCGCGTCGAGGATCTGATCCCGGTGGAGCGGGGGCCGCGTACGCTGCCCGGCACGACCAGCGCCCCAGAGCCGGTCCTTGAGCGGCATGCTGTGCTCGTTGAACGGATCGGCGCGGAGGACACCTCGGCAGACCAGACTGAGGAACAGGATGATCAGTGAGGCGCGCTACGCACGCGAGGCACTGCTCCTCCACTACTTCTTCGGAGTGGAACAGCTCGCACTGAGGGGAACCCATCGCCTCGGCCGCCTCTGGGACGCCTGCGCGCAGGCCGGCATGGACCGCACCCCGTCACTCGGCGGCAACCTCTCCCTCCCCACCGACCTGGACGCCAGCCTCGGCGGGCGGTCCCTGTGCCAGCGGACCGACGCCACCGCGACACGCCAGGCCACGCTCTACAGCCTGAACGGCGTGGTCGGACTCACCATCATGCTGGCGGCAGACGAAGGGACCGGCCGTACCGGCGCGCAGAGTGCCGCCCGGCTGCGCGCCCTCGCGCAGGACTGGGACGAGGCGTATGCGCGAGCTGCCGCCACCGCGGGGCACGGTACCGACGACGACCGGACGGTCATCGGGTCCGTCCGTGTCCACCGCTCGCTCACCCTTCCGGGCGGGCCCACGCCCGTGGACCCCGCGGCCGTGGGGGAAGAACTCCGACGAGAACTGGCCCCGCAGACCCAGCTCTCCCGCCCCGTCAACCTGACCGGCCAACTGGTCCTCTGGGAATTCACCCAGCGGGGTGATCCCTTCTCTGCCGACCGCGAACTCCTCGCCACCGGGCCCGCCACCGACGAGCAGGAGGGCCTGCTCGACGACTGGACCTGGACCACCGTCGACGACAGCCTCGTGCCTCTGACGCGCTATCTCGCTAACGCCACCATCGTCCGTAACCAGTACCGGGTACGCCTTGCGCATGCGGCGTCGATCGCCAGCCACCTCCGCAGGCTGCGGTGTCAGGGCGAAGAACTGACCCGGGAATGGCGAGAAGTCCTTGTGGGACACCCAGCCAGCACACGCATTGGCCGACGCGACCTGGCGCGCTGCGAGAGCATTGCCGTCCGGGCGCGGCGGCTCCTCGCGGAGGAGAGACTGGCGAACGCGGCCACCGGCGACATACGCCTGATGCAACGCAACCTGGAAATCGCAGCCGACGGCATGAAGGTCCTGGGGACGGGCACGGACGGCACCCCGAAGACAGTGGGACGCGACAACGAGTGTCACTCGAACCTCGCCCAGATCCTCGATGACGACGTGACCCACAGCGAAATCGCCAGGGAACAGGTGGCCGAAACTGCCCGGATCGCCTCGGAGACTGCGACGCAGCATCTGCAGCGCCACCAGCAGTACCTCGCCCTGATCCAGACCGCGATCATCGGCGCCCTCCTGATGACCCTGACTGCCATCCAGGCTCTGGCGTACAAACTGCCTATCCCGGCCGGTCTGCACGCGCCGCTGATCGCCCTGCTCGGTTCGCTCGGCTTGGGCCTCCCCCTCCTCGTGGTACGTCGGTGGCGCGGCGGCACCGGGGGTCGGATCGGCAGCATCCTGGAGATCGCCTCCCTCGCCGCGACGGGCGCGGCTGCGGGCTGGCTGGTAGGACGCGCCCTCGGACACACCAGCCTCTTGGTCCTCAGCGGGGTCCTCCTCCTGGGCGTCGCCGGAATGTGGCTGACGCGCCGGTCGTCCCCTTGAACCCGTCACCCGGTACGACCGGCCCGCACGCGGGTGGCCGGATCTGATGCACCGGGATGCACCAAGTGAAGCTGAGCGATCACGATGACCGCTGCCAGTCCGCACGACGAGAAGCAGGCACCTCATGACCACACCGCCTCCAGAGCCGCTTGGCTCCGCCCCTTGGCCGACCTGGCGCAAGGCCCTGGCCGTCGTCGCCTCCGCTGTGCTCTCGGGCGTGGTGGGCGCCTGGGCCCAGAACTGGTTCGCAGACGATCCCGCCCCGCCCGGGTCGGCCGCCGACCGCACGGTGGTGACCGCCGAGAGCGACGACGGCCGTCCGTCCACAGAACCCGGTACGCCGTTCACCGAGACGGACCCCGACACGTATTGCGCCCGCCAGCCGAGGGCGGTGGGATCAGTGGAATGGGTCCCCTGCGCACGCGTCACCGCGGACGCGGTCCACTTCGGTGTCCTGGTCCGCAACACGGGGGGACGCCAGGAACTCCGCCTTCGCCTCGGGTACGTCCGCGCAGAGCACCCGGTCCCCTGCGACGCGCCGGAGGACGAGGTGTCCCTCACGGCCGAGCCCGCCACGACGGCGTGGTTCACTCTCCCGGGATGTTCCGTCACGCGCGTGCACGGAGCCGTCCAGGCCACCGCCCAACTTGCTCCCAAGGACGGCGACCTCTCCGCAACCGCGCTCTCACCCACGCTCCACATCCAGCCGAATGGATCGGTAGTGCATCCGGCGCCCAACTGACCCGGGACGGCCGGTTCAGATCAAGCAATGGCGCGGGCTGGCCATCCGCTACGACAAGGTGCCCGCAAGCTTCAAGGCCGGACTCCACCTCCCGGCGCCGTCATCAGGCTGCGCAGCCTCCCCGCCACGCGAAACATGCCCAGTGAGTGCTATGAGACCGTGGTGATCTTCAGGGATAGGTTCGGCGCCCAGGGGGCTTCAACGATCTGAGCGCGAACCAGTCTGCCCTTGTCTGTGATCACACAGATCGAGTTGCCTGCGATGAGTCCGGCTTCCTCCACTGCATTCGAGTGCATGAGGATGCCTTCGAGCCCACCGCCGTTCGCGGCAGCCTCGCAGGCTTGCTTACTGAACGGTTGGCGCTTCGAGAGGACACCAGCGTGGCTGTCTCGCGCCGTCCCAAATTCGACCGGGGAGCAGCCGTACCAATTCAGATCCGCTGGTGCGGCTGCGTCCTCGGCGTCGGGCTCGGCCCTGTCGACTCGGGTGACGAAGGGGTACGAGTCAAAGTCGATGTGGCTGGCGTAGTCGCATGTGCTATCGCCGTTGAGACGGAGAGGTAGCGGCTCCCCCGGGAAGGGCTTTGCTGGGTCGATGCTCGGCTCGGGGCTCTCCGCATCGGCTGAGGCCGAGGACGCCGCAGACGATGGCGCGGAAGCGGTGGGTGGCTTCGCGGCGTGAGTAGTAGCCGTGGCCGAGGGCTTCGCGTCTTCCTTCTCGTCGTCATCATCAGAGGTGGCGACAACGAAGATGCCACCGATCACAGCTGCCAACACAGCTCCGATCAAAGTTGCGCGGGCGCTGATGCGAGCCGCTGTGATCGCCGGGTCGACAGGCTGTCTCGCAGGTGGGCGCCGGTCCGGCCTGGGTGGCTCCTGACCAGGCGAAGGCGACGTGCTGGTGTTGTTCGAGTTATCGGCTGCCATCGGCTCCCCCGATCTACGCGGCTTGATGCACCACGAGATCTACCGCATGCGCTACGAGACCACCAACACGCAACATCTTATGGTCACTTGACGCTCACGGACGGGCAGCGTGGACCCCTCCGACTGGCAGGGCGTCCGGATCAAGCGGCTCCCAAATGGAGATCCGGGCGGCGTGCGGGTCCAACGAGAGCTTGGACGCCCTCTGCACCGAGAGCTCCACCATCCTGCCAAGCACTCCAGATGCTTGATCACCTAGACCACGAAAGGGACAGCATCATGGGCGGTCTGACGGACCTGAACAGAAAGACTTGACAGGGAATTGTGCTCGTGCGAGCACTGCACGCGCCTGTCCGGTGCGCCGGCGATGGCGTGGGTCGGATTCCACAGGGACGCTCTGAAGTGGACGGGCCCGGTAGGTGAGCCGACGTACTTCTCCACCTGGCCGACGCTTCATCGAGGGTCCTGCCAGCGCTGCCGCACCCAGCTCACCTCCGTCGCGGACGGCTCGGACATGATCATGGTCGCGATCTTCAGTCTTTCCCGCAGCGCTGAACTGGCCCCGGTCGGACACAGCTACCGCGAGGAGGCGGCGCCTTGGATGGCCATCACGCTCGCGCCCGACCCGCAGCGCCGGACATGATGGTCTACGCTGAGCCCCGGTTACGAGATCGGCGCGTCCCCGCGGGCATTCACGGCGAATTCGGGCGGTCCTGCTCGGACCGCGCGGCGCAGCTCCACACTCCATTGCTCCAGCGGGTCGGCCCGCAGCGTGTCCCAGGTGATCGGAGTGAGGATCAGCTCGGCGACGGCTTCCCTAACCATCTCCACCAGAGACTCGCTGATTCTCTTCGCTCCCCGTCGGCCTCCCACGGCGTTCCCCCATCCTCGTGCCACGTGGCCCGCCCGGGACCCGATATGGAGGACCGGGACGGGGGAATGGGTGCGGGCCCGGGGTCCAACGTCGAGGAGATCCGTACGCTCAACGGGCCAACGGCGTCTTGTGGCGCTTGGTGACCTCATGCTTCGCCGTCCGAGCTGGCGGTGGGTGCGTTACAGCTCGCGAGTATGCGACGACCAAGGCCCGGCACGTCGTCCAAGGCAGGGTCCAGTGCCGTGACATCCTCCTGGAACGTGCTCAGCCGTCGCGGCGAGGTGCACACGTCCAGGAGAAGGCCAGTGAAGCCTTTCCAGGCCCGTTCCCCGGGACGGCGGCTGATGGCCTCAGCCCGCTTCAGGTATTCGTCCGTGCGCCGGTTTGATGTCCGAATTGCCTCAATGTGCAGTACGTCCGGATTGTCGATCCCTGCTTGCCGGGCCAAGGCCAGCGCAGGGGAGGCTTCTACGAGAAGGGCCAGCACGTCGCGGACCGTGCAGATCACCGGATACTCGACCCGCTCCATCCTCTGGACCCGGTCTTCGAGTGAGGGCCAGCGAGGTTGGCGGGAAAATGGTCTCTCGCTGACGCCCTCTGCCTTTCGGACGGCCTTACTCCATTGGGCGAACAACTGGTTGCCGTACTCGTCAGCGAGTTCCGGCAGTGACTTGCTGACTGCCTCCACGATGGCGTCGGCGCCGTAGTTCTCGAAGCCGAGCACTGTGGCCACGGCGAAGGTGGCGAGACCGTCGGCGTCGGCAAGATTATCGGGTGCCGTCGTGCCCGGTGGGTGCCTTCTTTGTGTCGCCTGCCGGTACAGCTTTGAGAAATAGCGGTGAGCCGACTCCAGGGCGGCGTCCATGGCCTTGTCGGGGCAGCTGCTTGCGGACCGGGCGGCCTTCTCGATGGCGGCAAGTGGATGAGAGTCGTCCCGGGCCATGTACCAGGCCAAAGCGCGTCGAACCGCACGTTCGGGCAGCGGTATCGACGTGGCCGCAAGGCCCTGATCGAACCGAGGGTGCGTGGTGAACACGTGGAGTACCGCCTGCTCCAGGGGTCTCTTCTTGATGGTGGCCAAAGCCAGGGCCTCAGCGACCACGAAAGTCTCCGGCAGGAGCTCCGAGGTGGACCCAGACCCACGCCCCAGGCCGTGCTGTTTCCTCCAGGGGAGCGCGCCGAACTCCCGCCATCGGCGGATCTTCGCCCAGCTCACTGATAGCCCATCCGCCGCAAGCCGCTCACGCAGTCGCCGTTCGGCGTCACTGGGCTCTTTCCACGCCACGGGGCCAGTCTAGTTAGAACCCCGCGATCCACAGAGGCCCTCACCGTGGGACGGGTTGGCCTACTGGGCATACGAGTGCCGCGCGTTGTGCGCACGGCAACCAGGCCAGATGGGAAGATCAAATGACAAGCCGATTCCGCAAGGGGCCTCGACACATGCTTCGGGTTGCCGGGTTCGCCATGATCCGAGGTGCTGCGTACGCGGTCGGCAGCGCTGCCGTGACTGGCGGGATCTGGTGGTTCCAGTCCCGGTAGTTCGTGCCGGCTCGCGCTCCCTGCGCAGTGAAGTGAGGCGCGAGGTGTGGCCAACTGTGGTGCTCAGACTGGCCAACCTGGACGCTCAGTCACATTTCCCGTGGTCGGGTAGCTGGGGATCAGCAATGGTCCCCAGCTACCCGACCAAATTTTTCGTGGCCTGGCACTCACCCCGGACGCCGCCCGGGCCGGACTAAGCGCGTGCGGGAGGCAGGTCGTAGCGGCTGACGGCCAGGTACGTTTCCGGCGTGGCCGCTTCGAGGAGACCCTCGTCGTCCTCCAGGTCGAGCTTCGGCTCCTGGGGACGGCGCAGCAGGTCGCTCCAGTCGCTCGTCGCTCCCCGCTCGTAGGCGTCGCGGAGCAGGGGGCGCAGCCGTGGGCGGGCTTCCTCCTGCTGCTCGCGGAAGATCCGTCGCTGGGTGAGCCGTTGTACTTCCTGGGCTTCGTCGCTGAGCCCGTGGTCGAGGGCCGGCTGATCCTCGGCGCGCAGTCCCGGGGTGCGCTGGGCGATGGCCAGATCTTCTTCGTGGAGGCGTGCGCAGGCGGCGAACAGCTTTCTGGACATGCCGAGGTGGACCTCGGTTCCAGGGATGCGGCAGGTGAGGAAGTCGTCGAGCCCCCAGGAGCGGATCTGGGCGCGCAGGGTGTGCGACTCGATGTGGAGCGCCGCTCCGCGGGCGTCCGCCCGCATGGCGAGGGTGAGGTCGTCGTTTTCCAAGGGGGTGGTCAGTCCGGAACGCCGGTGGCGGGAAGCGCGGTCGGCCGGTACCGGTACCGTGCGCAACTGAGAGGCGGGAGCGGAGCGCAGCGCCAGGTAAGCGAGCATCTGTGCACGGGCGGCGCCGATGAGCGCTTCGTCGCTGTCCCCGAGGTGGTCTTCGAGGTTGCCGGGGCCGACCGCTGCGTCGTCAGCGCCGGATCCGGCAGGCAGAAGGGGCGGCTCGCCGGAGCGCAGGTCATGGTCGATCGTGAGGAAGAGGTCGTCTCCGGGCCGCACGGACGCCCCGACCAGGACGATGCGGTGCTTGTAGGAGCCGAGAATCTTGCTGCCGGCCTCCAGTTGCACCCACCCCTTGCGGAGCTCGCCGACGCCGACACTGCCGCCCTTGGCCTCGATCAGCCAGTACATCTCTTCCGCCTCGTGCCGTCCCCACAGGTCGGGCAGCGTCCTCTTCGGGTCCTTGAACGTGCCGCTCAGGGCGGGGATGGGGCCGCCCAGTTCGAGGTGGTGAGTCTGTCCGAGGCTGAGCAGGGAGCGGCACGCCCACTCGGTCATCGTCATGCCCAGCCGGTAGGCGGCGGCGTTCTTCGCAGTGCGCTCGGTGCCGTGCTCGTACACCGGGTTCAGGGTCAGGCGCTGGCCCTTTGCGCCCGGTACGGGGTGCCGGGGTGTGACGGGGTGGGTGCCAAGGTAGGCGTACAGCGGGGAGACCCGGGCGACGAGTTCCCCGTGCGCGTACCGGGGCTGGTTCTGCAGGTGCGGGGTGACGTCGCGGCCGACCTCGGTGGCGGCCTTGATGATCTCCCGCCACGTGGTGGTCGGGGCGTACCAGCCATCGGTTGCCGGGAACCCGTCCGACGCGCTCCACGCCTCATGCTTCGCCGTGCGCCACTGCCTCTTGGGCTTGTTCGCGGGTCCGTTACGGAACAGGACCGGTACGTCGAAGCTGTCGGCGTAGGTGAGCGGCGGCTCGTCGACGATGTGTGCGGGGATCATGAGGATCACTGTGGCACGGGTCTGGACCCTTCCGAATGCCGGGCAGCGGGCCGCCGATCTGCTTGACTCCCGTCGTCATGGCGCAGTCGCGGCCATGTCCGATGGCGACGGGTGTTGTTGGCCTGCCACCCGCCTCACCGCGATGCGCCGCTCACGGTCGGTCGGGCCAGAAGGTCGACGAAGGCAGCCGGACGGAGGGCAGCTGTACCGCCCGGATCGGTCCGAGGGCGGCTGCTGCAGCGCGAAGGGCTTCGTCGTAGGAGCCGAAACCAAGGACCTCAGCAGAACAGGCAGAACAGTCACTGGGGCGGCGGGCATGACCGGCGCTGCGATCCGCGGAGCCTCGGACGTGCGTGAAGGCGTCGTCGGGAAAGTCGGCCCGAACGGCATGCCAGATCCCGACGCGTTCGTTGTCGGGCAGCCCGGCCGCCACCGCCGGCCGCATCGGCGGCAGCAGGCGTTCGTGGTCCTGGACGAGGAACACCCGGTCGGTGAAGTCGACGCTGTCCCCCTCGGGGCGCTCCTGCTCCAGCCACGCCCGGGCCTGCTCCCGGGTGCCCGGCCCCCACAGGTAATCCGTCGGGAACCGTGTGGTCTCGTAGCGGGTGTCGTACTCCGCCCAGTGAGCGTCATCCCAGCGGCTGCCCGGGACGAAGGGGATGGCCCGCACCACGACGTGCTGGTACTCGTCGTCCTCCTGATCTTCCACGGGGTCGGGGACGGTGAGAGCATCGGCGGGCTCCATCCGCGTCCGCCCGGACCCGTTCCAGCTCAGCACGGCGATCTCCCGGCGCAGAGGGGCCGGGTACAGGCGCCCATTGGGAGTGGCCTGCCCCCACAGCTGGTTGATCAGCTCCGCCAGATCCCGCACCGTTCGGGCCGCCCCGACGGGGGTGTCGACATGGTGGCCGGAGGGATGGGCGACGTAGTTACGCAGCTTGGCAAGCGCGTCCTCGACCGCGCGGCTGCGCCGCCCGCGAAGCAGACCCGCCGCACGCGCCCACAGACGGAGCCCGTGCAGCATCCCGTTGAAGTCGATGGCGTGGGTGGCTACGACCAGCTTCGCGTGTTGTCGCGCCATCCTGTCCGCGCACTTCTTGACGTCGTCGTACGACGAGACGGTGTAGCAGACGTCCGGGGCCTGGGTGGGGCGGAAGGTGATGGTGCCGGCGCACCACTCCATGAAGCGGTCGCGCAACGCCTGTTCGTAGATGAGGAGCGCCTGGTCGCCGACCATGGTGTACACGTCGTAGCACAGCACGCCGTAGGCGAAGACGGTGCGCAGCCGCTCGAAGGAGTCGCGTGTTCCAGCCGCGACACTCTTCGCCAGGTCGCAGTCGGCGATCTGCCGCTGCTGGAACTCCGCAGCGTCCTCGGGCTTCATACGGCCGCCGAGCCCATAGGGGTTGAACGCCAGCGACAGATCGTCCGCGGCGCGCAAATCCTCAAGGGGCCGGATCTCCACGTACTTCTCCTCACGATGGGAAACGGGCCAGCATGCACCCATAGGCCCCCAGTCGGCCACCCGTTTCCCGTGGGGTGACTTCGTGAGTTCGACGCGAAGTGACTTGGAATAGCAGTTCGCCGGGGGCAGACAGGAAAGATCGCGGAAAGGCTGGCCAACGCGGGCGAGAGCATGTCAACGTAGACGACCTTGCAAGAAACACCAGGTCAGAGAGGTGATTGCCTGTGGCCGTAGCGCCAGTGGCCCCCGGTTTCTCCACCACCGTCGAAGCCCTGCGGCTGCGCGAGTGGCAGCTCGGCCCCGGCCAGCCCACGCTCGTCATGGACCAGTTCTCCGCAGAGGACTTCCACCTGATTGTGGACGACCGCGCTGACGTGCACGTCAGCTCGAAGGACGGCCGTTTCTACCTTGGCTGGTTCCCGCTCGGTCGCCCCGGCACCGACGGCGAGGGATGGAGGATCGCCGTCACCGGCACGGCCCAGGTGCCCGGCTACCACCTGTCGTTCGACACCGAGACGCCGGCCGACATCGTCGCCGCCGCCGTGGCGTGCGTGCTGGAGACCTCGCGTCGCGTATGACCGTGTAGAGCCCACTGGTAGCCCTCACTCGGAAGACTGGCTTACTGCTGGCCTCCGGCCCGTTCCGTTGCTCCCCGTTTCCCCTCACCCCAGGAGGCTGTTCGTGACGTCCCCGGAGATGACCGTCGGTGATCTCATCGACCTGCTGTCCGCCTGCGACCGGAGTGCTCCGGTCCGCCAGGCCATGAACCCCTTCTTTCCGATGGCACACCGCCTGGCGCAGGTCGTGCAGTCCGTGGACGAGACCGGCCGGACCGTCGTCTACCTCGCCGAAGGGCGGGACGAGGACGCACAACTCGGCCATCTGCCGTCCGAGGTCGCCGTCGACCTGACGTGGCAGGGCCCCGTCCAGGCACCCCCGCGCCGCCCCCGCCGCCGTGCCGGCGGCAACTAGACCCGCACTGAGCCCTTGGAGGCGCCCCTGTACCCCGACTTCCCGCTCGACTCGTCCACTCCGCGCGGCGGCCAGCCCGCGTTCTGGGTCGGGCCCCGGCATCTGGCCGGCGACGATGGGCGCCTCTACGACGCCGTCGCCGACACGCTCTCCGGCCTGGGCTGGACGAGCCTGACGATCGTCCGCGGACGGTACGAGCCGGATGAAGCAGCGGAGGACCGCCAGGTCCTGCGCAGCACCGTCCTGCACATCAGCCCCGACGCCCTCCGCTGGGCGCAGTGGAGTCTGCCGGACGAGCCGTTCCACCTGGGCGACCTACCGATCGCCTGGCAGATCTCGGCCCGCACGGACACGAGCAGCCCGATCGCGTCGTGGTCGGCCTACTTCACCCCCGACGCCCCCGGCGAGGCCGTGGCCGACTTCCTTGTCGCGCTCGACGCCCGCGACCAACCCGCCGCGCCGCTCGCCGGCCCCGAGCTGGTCCTCGACGCCGTCGCAGCACACGGCTGGCTCCGCGACATTGACCAGCCGCAGGCGGCGGCAACGGACCCGACGTTCACCTCGCACGTCAGCCTTGGCGAGGTGCCGCCCCTCATCCAGGACGCCGACCCGCGCGCCCTGACCATCGAGGCCGACGAGGCGGGACCGGCCGGATGGCAGGCATGGGCCGAGCCCGCGCTCGGCGCCCCCTGCCTGTGGGCGGCCTCCTTCGGGGCCAGCGTCCCGCACGACCTCGTGGCTGCCTTCGCCGCATCCCTCAGCTCGACCGCACCGGTCCTGCGCCGAGTGCTGCCCGAGGCAACCCAGGAGCGCCTCCTGCGCGCGCCGGCCATCTAACGTCCCGCTCAACTCCCAACGCACGCAGCCCGGCTCCTCCCCAGGTGGAGGGCGCCGGGTTCCTTGCTTCCCGGGCTGTCCGAGCCTGGGGCCTGGCCAAGCTGCCCGCGCCGCTCAGCGGGTCGGCCAGTAACGCGCTGCTGCCCCCGACCCATGGTGGTCGGGGGCAGGAGCTGGGTGGTGGAGGGGCTAGCTCGTTGTCGTGGCCTTGGCGAGCGCCTTGTCGAGGTGGCGGTCGACGAGGGCCGGGGAGCCGGAGACGATCAGCAGCAGACTGCCGTCGCGGATCGCGGTCTGCTTGACCACGGTGCTCTTTCCTCCGGTGGAGAACGTCAGGAGCTGGCTCCACTGCTCGTCACCGAGGTTGCGGGGCGCGGGCAGCTTCTGCGAGGCCATGTCGACCGGGGTGCCGCCCGCGACGACCTGGTACGTGGGGCATCCCGTCATGGCGTCGAAGATCCGGCCGATGCTGTCAGACAGCTTGTCCGCACTGTCGCTGTACAGCTCCTCGGCGACCTCGGAGCTGCTGCCGTCGTAGGTGAAGGCGGCCTTCGCTTTGTGCGGGAAGGTGAGAGTGCCGCCGGTCGCCGCGTCACCGCCCAGCTCGCTCAGGGCGGGGCAGCCGATGACCGTGACGTCGTCGTGCTGAGTGGGGCGCTCCTGCTTGCGCAGGTAGCTGCTGCCGAGGTCGCTCTGGTCGAGCAGACGCGTCTGCAGCGTGGCCGACTTGAGCGGGGCAGCCTGCTGCGCGGCGTCTGCCGGTTTCCCGGTGCGGGTGGAGGTGTCGGTGCCGGCGGTGTCGGTGGAGCAGGCGGGCACGGCGAGGAGGGCGGCGGTGATGCCGAGGGCGGTGCTGGCGACGCGAACGCGCATGACGGAACTGACCCCTTGGTGCTAGGCGACGGGTGGTCAGTGCGGGCCCGCGGGCCCGGTGGGGTCGTAGGAGTGGAGGTCAGTGTCCGAGGTGGCGCAGGCAGTCCTCGAACGTGGCGTGCGTCGCGTCCGCCGGCCCGGAGTTCCGGTTGAACCAGGCGGTGTTGAGGCGGGTCTCCTGCTGCTGGTGGCCGACTCGGCAGCGCAGCCAGATCTGGTCGCGCGTGGAAAGGATGAGCCAGTCTCGGTATGCGCCACACTCGGAGCAGGCGACCATCTCACCGTCGAGGACGAGCGGCTGCTTCCACGGCATCATCTTGCCGTCGAGCTGGTCGTGGCTTGGTACCCGCAGCTCCGGCGGAAGGAAGTCGTCCACCACGGCGGTCGGCTCGGTGCGCTCCGGCTCGGCCGGCGGTAGCCCGAACCCGGGCGGGACCTGGTTCTGCAGCCGCGCATGCAGCTCGGCGAACTGTCGCTGCGCCTCGCTCGGCTCCTTGGCCCGGCGGCGTATCCGGTGAAACACCCTGGCGTCCTCCTTTGCCTCGTCCTACTCGCTTCATGATCGTGCCCTACGCCCCTGGCGGTTTCAATTCACAAAGATCACAGTCAGTTTTGGGCCGGTCGCAAGGTGATTCATCGCTTCCCGGGGCCGGGGCCCGCTCTGTGCGAGGTGCTTCCAGCGAGCGAGGACCGTCTACCGTGGCATGCCATGACTGTCCTCATCGTCGGCGGCAGCGGGTTCCTGGGCACCGAGTTGGTCCGCCAGGCATCTGCCGCCGGGCATCTCACCGCCGCGACCTTTGCGACCAGGCCGGTCAGCAGTCCGGAGGCCACTTGGTACGACCTGGACCTGCGGGACGGCGATCGCGTCGAGGAGGTCGTCTCCTCGCTCGCCCCCTGCATGGTCATCAACGCGAGTAGCGGCAGCGCCGATTGGGCAGCCACAGCCGAAGGTTCCGTGCGCCTGGCGATGACCGCGGCGAAGCACAACTGCCGTCTCGTTCACGTAAGCAGTGACGCCGTGTTTTCCGGCACGCGCGCCCACTACGACGAATCCTGCCTCCCCGATCCCGTAACCCCGTACGGCGCAGCGAAGGCCGCGGCGGAGACCGGCATCCGGCTGCTGGCCCCGGACGCCGCCATTGCCCGTACCTCACTGATCATCGGCGGCATCCAGTCCGAGCACGTACGCCTTGTGCACGACCTCGCGACCGATTCCCGAGCGGGATCCCTGTTCACTGACGACATCCGCTGCCCCGTTCATGTCGGTGACCTGGCCGCCGCCCTGCTGGAGCTGGCCTCCACCGACGCGCGCGGCATCCACCACCTTGCAGGTCCCGACGCCGTGAGTCGTCACGCCCTTGGTGTTCTCATCGCCCACCGCGACGGGCTCGACGCTTCCCGTCTACCGAAGGGCCTCCGGGCAGCCACCGCGCTTCCCGGCGCACTCGACGTCCGGCTCGACAGCCGCGCAACCCAGGCCAAGCTGCGTACCAGATTGCGCGGCGTCCGTGAGTTCCTCTGACATACAAGCGCCGTCGCACCTGCGCGAGGCTCATCGTGTATTGCCCGGCGCCTCTTCACCGAAGCGGCGGCCAGAGGCGGTGGTGCGAGCCGATGCCGGGCGCACGGTCGTCGGGCTCTTTTTCGTGTTGTTCTCCGGTATCCCGGTAGCGTCGGCTGGCAGATCGGCCAGGCGACGAAGTCGCCACACCAGGACGTCGCTGACCGAGTCCGCGGTGTCGAGTTCGCGGCGCTCAACTGCTTGGGACAGGAGGTCCGCTGGGTCGTGGCCGGCGGCCTCGGCGTCGGTGATGGTGGCGGCCAGGGCGTACCAAGCGGGTTCGGTAAGGATCCGCTCAGCCAGCCCCGGCAGCGCCTCGCGCAGCAGTACCGTCTGCCGCTGAAACACCGGCCGGCTCAGACGCCGGCCTCGCTGGTAGAGCACGCCGAGGGGCTGGGCGGCGGCATCCTCGTAGGCGGAGCGCAGGTGCTCGGCGGCCTGACGCGCAGCAGCGACCTGCTGTGCGTGGCCCTTCTTTGCGTGCCAGTGCGCGGCGGCGATGATGAGGAAGAACAGCATGTCGATGGCCATCGCGGTGCTCGCACCATCCTCGCCTCGGCCGAGCGCAGGACCGCCGTGGACGAGGTCGCGGGCGGCCTGCCGTAGAGCGCGGTCGTGCCCACGCTCGGCACGTACGTGGGATCGGGAGGCCCGCTCGAACGCGAAGGCAGCATCCCGCAGTTCGCGGCGGGTGTGTGCAGCGGACGTCTTCGCGAGGGCATCCAAGACCTCGCCAGCCGAAGAGATGTAGGCGGCGGCGACCGCGTCGTCACCGTGCTCGATGACCGTGATCGCGGACCAGGCGGCCGACGCTGCCCGCCGACGTGCGGCAGACGGGTTGGTCGGAGCGGCGCGGCCGGGAGCACCCGTCGATGATGTCTGGTCGGCGGACCAGCGCTCGCGGATCCGCGGCAGGGACAGGTCCGGGGCCAGGCGCACTCCGGGATAGAACACGGGCTCGCCGTCCTTGTTGCGGTCGTCCGGCAGAGCCACCTTGTATCCGAGCAGGTCGCCAGAGGGAGCCTCGCGCTTACGGATCAGGAGGCCGGCGGCGGCGAGGCGGTCGAAGAACTCCGTCTCGTTTCGGGCGCCGGTCACGGCTCCGCGTACGGTCTCACGCAGCTCTTCCCGCGCGGTGCGCTCGCGGCCCTGGCGCTGGGCCTTGTGGCGCTCGGCGCTGGTGGGGCGCTTCGCTGCGGTGCCATCACCCTTGTTGAGGCGACGCAGACCCAGCTCCGCTTCGAGGGCTCGGGCCTGAGCCTGCACCCGGTTGGCGTCGTTGGCGAGGTCGGGTTTGTACCCGTCTTCGCGGACGAGGGTGGCGACGATGTGGATGTGGTCGTCGGCATGCCGGACGGCCACCCACCGGCAGCCCGCTCCCGCCTCGGGGTCGTCGATGCCGGCGGCAGCGACCATGCGGCGTGCCACGTCGCCCCATTCCTCGCCCGTGAGGATCCGGTCCTCGCCGGCGTTGCGGACGGAGAGGTGCCACACATGCCTCTTGGGCCGTTGTGACTGGTCGATGTTGTCGACGGGCTGGTCCAGGAGCTGCTGGAGCTGCTTGAGGGTTGCGGTGGCGTCGCGGCCGGGGTCGGGAGCATTGTGGTCCCAGGAAGCGACGAGGTGGGGGTCAGTGTGCTCCTCGTACTTGCCTGGTCCGTAGAGGTAGTACAGGAGGCCAATGGTGCGCTGTCCGCGCTTCTGGATCCGGGGAACCATGGTGCTGTCCTTGACGATTGATCAACTGGGATGGGGCGTGGGAAGGGGGCGTTCCACGTGCGCTGGGCGGGAAGTGCTCACGGATGAGCTGGGTATCGCCGCTGTCCGCGCTGCTGGGAGTTCTGCTGGGTGCTGGTGCGACGGCGCTGGGGGACCGGCGGCGTTGGCGTCGGGAGTCGGTCACGCGCCTGCTGGAGCTGCGTACGGAGCTGTACGCCGAGTACCTGGTCGCGATGGAGGACACGGGAAGAGACCTCCTGCGCGTGTTGCGGACCACGGCGGGTGAGGAACGCGAGACGGCGGCCGAGGTGGCGTTCGCCGACTTCAACCTCGGCGGCACTCGGCAGCGGATCCACGTTCTGGCTCCACTCGACGTCGTCCGGGCAGCCGACGAGATCTTCCGTGCTCTGCGACGTGCTCGTGACTACGTCGCAGCTGCGGATCCGCAGGACACCCCAGGGCTCCTCGCTATGAAGGATGAGGTCGGAAGCCTGCGCGACCGGTTCCAGGATGCTGTCCGGCATGACGTACGCGGGCTGCTGTCTGGCAGCGCCTCGTGGTCTGCCTGAGCCGCCCGGTCAATCCTGTTCGAGCATCCTGTCGGTGACCACTTGCACACGAGCGACTGCTCGCTGGACGGCCGAAACGACGGCGTCGAGTTCGGCGGGTTGTCCGCCGCTGTTGATGGTGCGGGCGACCTGGTTCAGGTTGTTGCCGACCTGTCCGAGATGACGGCGTGCGGCGAACAGCTCGGCTATGAGATCTCGGTGGCCTGCGATGGCCGCTGCTGTGTTCTCGGAGTCGTCGGCGGCGGCGAGGCCGGCGCGCACGAGGAAGGCGGGCAGGCTCTTGCGTGAGGTACGTGCTGCGGTGGTCAGACGATTCCACTCGTCGTCGTTGAGACGGACGTTGCAGATGCGTGCGCGCTTGTTCTTCTGGGGGGAGCGCTTACGTGTCGTGGTTGGTGGAGCTGCGTTCACGCGGCTTCGCTGCTGCTTCCCCACCTCTGGCTGCGATCCGCCCTCGGTCGCTGCCTGACGGTCCAGCGCCCCCCGGTGCTGGACCACTCCCGCCACCCCTGGGGCGGGAGATGGCCAAGCTGCCTTCCCCGACGGGGAAGAGTAGCTTGGCCGATAACTTGCTCGCCCCGAGACCGAGTTGGAGTCGGGATCAGGTTCCGGGGTGGTGCCGTTCTTGCGTGCGTTCGTCATCGGGATTCGGGCCTCGTCGAGCGGGTGCGCTGCTGGATGGTTGCGGCCAGCGCGAGGACATCGGCTGGGCTGGCAAGGACGCCGACCGGCCCTTCGGGGTGGTCCTGGACGAGCCACTGCCCGGTCGGCGTGGGGACGACGGCGTGTAGGAGTTGCCGGCGGACCAAGACGTCCGCCCAGGCATCGGCCTCGGCGGTGGTGGGCTCGGAAGAACGAGGGGGACGCGGAATCACTGCGTACCTCCTAAGCGGGGCGGTGGCCCGGCGTGGAGTCGGCCACCTTTACGGGTACGGGCTTGACCTGGAGTTTTGCCGGTTCAGCCGCACTCGGGGCAGCGCCCGACGTGGCTGTTGAGCGCGCGGGCCATTCGCTGTTTCGCCGAGGCAGCGTGCTTCGCACTGGACTTCGCCGCCGGCCTGCCCGCGTGCCGCTCGGAGTGAGCGAGCATGAATCCGATCTCTCGCTCGTACTCCGCGCGCACGGTGTCGAACTGGTGGCAGGTCTTCATCGGGCGGTGCTCCTCGTCGTCGTGATGTCCTCGTTCCGCAGCTCCTGGAGGACGAGGCCGAGTCGGTCGTTCCCGACACCTGTCAGGCCCTGGCGGCGGATGATTTCGCGCAGCTGCACCCGGGTGATCGCTCCGTTGCCGTCCCGTTCGAGCAGGGCGGGAACATGGGGGCGTACCTCCTGGACAAGCTGGCGCTCGGACTCGCCCAGCTCGCGTGCCGGGCGCTCCGTCTGCGGAGAGCGGGACCGGGCACGGTTGTCCTTGTTCTTCGTCCGGGACTTCCTGGCCGGCTTCCGACGGAGTGGGACCTTGGGTCCTCGGTCCTGGGTGGTCTCGGTCCCGGACTCGGTGGCGGTCGGTCCTCGGTCCGCGGTGCTCTCGGTCCCCGACTTTGCCATGCCCGGTCCCCGATGAGGCTTTGTGCCCTGAGCTGCTACTTCTCGCGTGTTGCGGTCGGTCCTCGTGGCCCCTGCGTCCCGCGCTGCGGCTTCTGGATCGGCGGGTTCGGTCCCCGGGACCGCACCCTCTTCAGGGGGCTTGGTCCCCGCGGTCGTTCCCGTTTCGTCGCCCTTGGTCCCCGCGCCGACCTTGGCTTCAGGGTCCGCCTCCTCGGGGACCGGTCCCCGAGGAGTCCTCGGTCCTCGGTCCGGGACCGGCTCGTCGAAACCGTCGGGACCGGGGACGGGGACCGGCACATTCGATGTCGGTTGTGCGGGGACCGTGGCCGCTGATGCGCTGCTGTGCGCCGGGGACCAGGGAGAAGGGAGCGGGACCGTGGCGAGCGCGAGCGCGTGTCGCCGGGCGGCGAGCTGGTCGAGCAGCTGTGCTCGCTGGAGGGGGTCGGTGCCGACCGAAGCCCTGCCGACCGCCTTCGACAGGCGTCGGGTCAGCCGCCGGCCTCGACGGTTCCGCTGCTGCTCGGGTGTGCGCTCGGCGAGGCGGGCGGCGAGGGTGACCGCACGGGCGGTGGCCCGGTCCCGGGTGATCTGTGCGGCGTCGCGGTCTCGCGCAGCGATGCCGAGGCGAGACAGGAGACGCTCGCGTGCCTCCCGGCCCAGGATGGCGATCAATCCTTTTGAGGCGGCACCGGGTGTGCGCAGGCGCAGTTCGATGCCCATGGCCAGGTGCCACAGCATCGCCGCCATGACTGGTCCGACGAAGGCGCGGACCGTGCCGCCGATGGGGCCGCTCTCTGCGTAGGCGGGGATCACCTGCACCGTGGTGATCACCCAGACCAGCGTGCCCGGCAGGCCGGGGGCGCCCTGGACGGCGAGGTTCTGCCGCGCCATCAGCGCGGTGGCGAACAGGGCGAGTTCGGCGGCGGCGAACATGCCGGCGCGCTCGGCGGCGCCGGCCATGTCGAGGTAGTCGGCCGCGAACCGCCACGAGGTGTCGGCGCTGTAGGCGGTGCAGCCGAGGGCGGCGACAGCGGCGACCTTGACCGCCGGGCCGCCGAGACGCTTCTGCGAGCGAGATCCCCGGCGCCGGATGGTCCAGGCAGTCAGCACGAGCGCGAGGGTGGCGGGCACGACGGCGGCGAGGAGGAGAGGGAGGTCCGAAGTAGCACCGAAGGCGAGGACGGGGTGGGTCATGCTGCCTTTCCGAGAGGGGCGTGCGTCGGGGGCGACGCTGCCGGGCGGCCTGCCGGCTGCTGCGTGCCGGGAGCTGCGGACGCGGGGGTGCCCTTGGTCTTGGAGGTCTTCTTCCGCTTCTTCTTGGGGCGGGGCACGCCGTAGTTACGGTCGCGGTCGAGGACCTTGTTGGCGGCTTGCCGGAGCAGGTCTCGGGCGTGCTTGTGGCTGATCTGCAGGGCGGCGGCAAGCCGTTCGGGCCGCCAGCCCCGGACGTAGGCGTGGTCGATGACAACCTGCCGCTCGGCCTCGGTCAGGTGCACGTCGCGTCCCTGGAAGAAGGCCGTCACGCGCCGGTAGTCCAGGCGCCGGTGCAGTCCGTCGTGCAGCGGGCGCCGCTCGGCTTCGGTGAGCCCGCCCCAGACGCCCTCCTTGAGGACGTTCTCCAGAGCGAAGTCCAGGCACTCGCGGCGTACGGGGCACCAACCGCACAGCTCCTTCGCCTCCGCGATCTCCTCGTGGTCCCGGGGCCCGGGGAAGAACACGGCGTCGGCGTCCTCGACGTCCATGCCGTGGCACGCTCCGCGGACGTGCCAGCTGGTGTCTCCGATGCCGCGCAGGCCGGTGGCCGGCGCGTCGTGGGTGGTGATGTGGCGCAAGGCGAGTCTCCGATGTGCTGCCGTGCCGGCCGGCTAGGGCGGTGCTCGGCGGGTGCGGCGTCGGGTGCCAGCTGCGGCACAGGGCGTGCGACGCAGCCGGTGCGGGACGGTGATGTTGCGGCGGTGCAGCGGACGGAATGCACGCGCCGGAGGCGCCGGATCAGGCCAAGGCGGGCTGCTGGGCCTGCTCGGTGCGCTGTGCCTGCTCGGCGGCGGCGAGGTCGAGACGGCCGGGGTGCGGAGTGGCGCGCGGGGCGGTTCCGCGGGCTCCGCCATCGGGGCCGATCCTCCGGCGGCGGCACGGCTCGCCGGGCTGGGCCAGGCACCACTCACACCGCACGCTCAGGGCATCGGGCAGCCCCTGCGCGACAGCGGCCTCACGGACTGCGCGGGCGGGCCGGTAGGGCGCGAGGGCTGCTCGGGCGGCGGGCGGTATGCAGGAGCCGATCTCCCGCAACCGCGCCTCCAGCTTCGGGTCGCCTCCGTCGCGACCGCTGGTGATCGCCCGGGCCTGCGCGGGCTGCGCGGTACCGGCGGCGACGGCGCGGCGGGTGCCGACCAGCTCGGCGGTCCAGGCGGCCTGGTCGTCCGGGTCGACGGACGGTGTCGGGTCGGAGTGCCTCGCCAGGCGGTCGCGCCGGTAGCTCTCCCAGGGACGGGCCAGGTCCGCGGGCAGGATCTGGTACGGCGAGGTGCGGATGTGCTGGCGGGCGGCAACGCGGACGTCCCAGCCGTGCGGGGTGGCCATCGGCACGTCGCCGAGCAGCTCGTGCCACTGGGCGAGCTGGTCGCGGGCCTCGCCTTGGTCGGTGCGGATGGTGCGGGGGTCGAGTCGGCCGATGTAGGCCAGCAGGGCTGCGATTTCGCGGCGGTCCACGGTCACCCCTCCGTTCCGGTCGGCTCGTCGAGGGCGGCAAGCAGGGCGGCGGTGTGCGCCTCCGTCCGCGTCATGCCCCCCGGTACGGCGGTGTTCTTGCCGGGCACGGCGTAGAGGTTCGGTCGGCTGGGAGCGTGCTCCCGGGCGACCCAGGAGCGCCAGTCGGCAGCCCAGGCTTCCGCTGCCCTCGGAGCATGGCCCGCCCGGTGCGCACGCCACTTCGCGTCGGCGGCCCGCAGGCCCTGCTCGCCGAGGCGATCGAGGTGTCCCTGCTGGCGGGCCCAGGTGCGGGTGGCGGAGTCGACCTGCCACTCGGCAGCCGGGAGGACGGCAGCACCACTTCTGCTGTACCTCCGGTTCAAATCAGGTTCACTACGGTTCTGTGTGCCGGTAGCCGGTACATCGCTGTGCCGGTGGCCGGTACGTCGCTGTGCCGGTTTCCGCCTCGACCTGCCGGTTTCCGGTACTGCCGGATTCCGGACCCTCGCGGGGGATTCCGGCACCTCACGCGGGCGGATTCCGTACCGCCGCAGAGCCGAGAGCCGAAGCTTCGCGGGGCCTGCGGGCTCGTCTGCTGCTGTGTCGCTGTCTTCCTGCTCCTGCTGCTCGCGCTGGGCCTGGGCGACCACTTCGGCGGCGAGAGGCATGCGGTAGACCGTGCTGCGCTGCGGGCCTACGAGCTCATGGAGCTGTTCCAGCTCGCCGGACAGGAGCAGGCGCTCGACGGCTTCGCGCACCGTGGAGACCGAGGCGCGTGTGCGCTTGGCCAGGCTGGACAGCGAGGCCCAGGAGATGCACTGCTCGTCGGCCACCCGGTCGGCGATCGACAGCAGGACCAGGCGCGCGGCCCCTCGGCTGGAGCTGTGCTCCCACACCCACTCGCGGGCTTCGCTGCTCATCGGCCGCTCCAGACGAGCGGGCGGGTCCGGCTGCTCGCCGGGGGCCAGGGTCGTGCGGTCCGGCTCGGGGCGCTGAGGCGCCGAGGCGGTGGTGGCTGCCGCGCAGGCCAGGCGGAAGGGCCTTTTGCGCAGGGCAGGAGGCATGCGATACTCCCCTTTGCAGTGTCGCCACGCTGACGCGCCCCTCGGAAGGACTCAGCGTGGTGATGGTGGGCAATCTCCGCCCTTGCCGGGGCGGGTATGCCGCTTAGCGTTCGGCGTCCGTGAGTTACCGCTCTCGGGCGCCGTCGCTGTTTGCGGACCTTCGCGGTCCGGTCCGTGCTCGCGGTCTCCTCACGTTCGTCGCCGCAGGCGGGCTGCCCGGGGACGACGAACATACGCATGGACCGGTGTCAAGATCCAGACTTGGTTCTTAAACTCTGTACTGGTTGCAGAGAGTCGCCGAACGGTCGTGTGCCGCAGCCGTCCGCACAGGGCTTGGCGGGGCCCGTCCTCGCGTCGAAGCGCACCGTTGCCGCGGTTGCCCCGTACGCCGAGAGCGTGCCATTGTGTCCGAATTGGAGCGGGAGTCTGGTATTTCCCGCAGCGGAAATGGGATGTGGATGAGGTGTTTCCACGGTCGCCTCCGCGCTTTCCGTTCGAAGATCAAACACGGCCTGCCAGACGTGACTTATATTGCTGGGCGAATGTGGCTTGCGCCACGTCGCCCGGCGTACTCCTGTCGGCAGAAACGGACAGGTCGACCTGAAGCAGGCGGTACGCGCCACACGGAAACGTGCTGGTGGGGAAGAACTTTCCATACGTGTGATCGGCGCGTCAAACTGGTGTTTATGGCGGGGTAGGGTGGCTGAAGTTGCGAGGAAGCCCGCCTTGGAAAGGATCATGAAAGAGTGGCTGAAGGTCAGGTGAGCCCCAAGGGGCTCATGGATCGCCTAAACCGCCTGTTCGACACTGTGCACCCGCCCGATCGCGGCCCTTACAGCAACGCTGAAGTGGCCGAACTGATGGAGAAGCGAGGGCTGGGCAAGCTGTCGGGCCAGTACCTGTGGCTCTTGCGGACCGGGCAGCGCGATAACCCGACGAAGCGTCATCTCGAGGCGCTTGCAGGGTTCTTCGGCGTGGATCCCGCCTATTGGTTCGACGATGCTGTCGCCGAAAAGACGGTGCAGGAACTTGAGTTGCTCGCGCTGCTTCGCGACGCGAAGATCAAGAACGTTCTTCTTCGCCTATCCGACGTCTCCGCAGACGGAAAGGACGCCGTCCTGGGGATCGTTGAGAGCGTACGAAAATCCGAGGGGTTGCCGCCCTCAACTGGCGCGTAAACGGCCGCAGTTCAGTAAATGATCAAGGAAAGCAATGTGGTCTGCACGTAGGCTGCGCCGGCCTGACCTCTTGGCCGAGCTGAAGCTCCCGCACGTCACCAATATCCGCGACCTCAGCGACGAGGTCTCTCGCCGCACGGGACGGACGGTGGTCCTAGAGCCCCGGGAGCAAGCGCCCTCGGTGTGCGGGGCATGTGCAGTTACAGAGAGTGCCGTCCACGTTTTCTACGACCCGTGGACCAGTGTCTTGCACCAGGACCACATCATCGCCCACGAGTTCAGCCACCTACTGCTCGGCCACCACGAGAACCGACCGGTCTCCGCCCTGGCTCCGGCCTTCATCACCAGCGTGGACCCGGCCACCGTGCAGATGATGTTGGGGCGCACCAAGTACGACGAGGACGAGGAGCGAGACACCGAACTCCTAGCATCGCTGCTCCAGCGCCGGATCATCGACCGGTGGTTGCGCAGCGACGAGCCTTCCGGGGACGAAGTGCAGGATCGGGTGACGCACACGCTGCTGCGCCGACGGGAGGCCCGGCCGTGAAGGACCTGCTCCACCCGATCAGCCTCGTCGTCGCGACGCTCGGCTTCCTGTGCCTCCTGCGGGACGTGCCCACTCGGCGCCGCGACCCCGCCTCCGCCGCGCTGGCCGCTGTCTTCCTGCTGTCAGGGCTCTCGTTCCTGTTCTCCATCACGCCGATGTGGAACTACCTCGACCGCGTGCTCGGCACCGTCAACATTTCCGTGCCCCTCGCGCAGGGCTGCGTGGTCGCGCTCCTGGCCTGCCAACAGGTGGTCCTCACCTACTGGGGATCCCCGCCCGGGGTGGCCCGCCGGCGCAGTCGCCGCTGGCTCTGGGCCGGCTTCGCGGTGATCGCCGGGCTGCTGGTGCTGTTCGCCCTGCTGACGCCCAACGCGCCGCACCCGATCGACTTCACGCTCTACTACGCGCACGACGACTGGTACGCCGCGTACCTCACCCTGTACGTCACGGCCTACACCATCGGCGAAGTCTTCCTCGCCCGCGCCTGCTGGCGCCTGGCCCGCCGCAGCACTCGCGGGTCCGTCCGCGTCGGCCTGCGCATCGTCGCCCTCGGCGCGACCGTCACCCTCGGATACAGCGCCGTCCGCATCGGCAACGTGATCGCCGGCGCCTTCGCCACCTCCCTCGCGGAATGGGAGGGCTTTGCCTGGACCTGCGGCGATGTCGGCGCCATGCTCACGCTGATCGGCTGGCTCGTGCCCACCATCAGCGACCAGGCCCAGAGCGTCCGGTACCGGATCAAGCAGTACCGCAGCTACTACGGCCTGCGCCCCCTATGGCTGGCCTTCTACAGCGAGGCACCCGAGATCGAGCTGCCGATCGACAGGGTCGACCCGGCCCAGCGGCGCCGCTTCCGTCGCATCTCGATCCGGCTCTACCGCCGAGCCGTCGAGATCCGGGACGGCCGGTTCGTGATCCGCCAGTACCTTGACGCCGCCGTCCGCGAGGCCAGCGAAGCCCGTCACCGGGCCCGAGGGCTTCACGGAAAGGATCTGTCCGCGGCCGTCACGGCGGACCAGATCCTCGCCGGAATCGCCGCCAGGGCCGCCGGCGCCCGCCCGGAGCCCGACCAGCTCACCGAGTTCGCCGACTTCGAACGCCAGACCACCAGGCCCATGGACGACATCGACGCTCTCCTCGACGTCGCCCGCCACCTGCCCCGCCAGCCCGCACGAGCCCCCCACCTTGAGCGAGTCTCCGCATGACGAACGACCTCACCCACCAGCCCGCCCACGTCCAGCTCCGGGCCCTGGACCGCGGCGAGATCTCCAGCCGCGAACTGCTCGACTTGCACCTCGCCCAGATAGACGCCAGCCAGATCAACGCCGTCGTCACGCGCGACGACAGCGCGGCCCGAGCCGCCGCGCACGCAGCCGACGAACGCCGCGCTCGCAGCGAGAGCACCGGCGTCCTCAACGGCCTACCCCTCACGATCAAGGACAGCTTCGAGACGGCCGGCCTGCGCACCACCAGCGGCGCCGAAGACCTCGCCGACCACGTCCCCACACGCGACGCCGACGCGGTCGCCCGGCTCCGCCACCAAGGTGCCGTCATCATGGGCAAGACCAACACTCCGGCGTACTGCCAGGACCTGCACACCGACAACGCCCTCTTCGGCCCCACGCTCAACCCGCACGACCCCAAGCACACCACCGGCGGCTCCTCCGGAGGCCCCGCCGCAGCAGTCGCCGCACACCTGACCCCCGCCGACCTCGGCAGCGACCTCGCCGGCTCCCTGCGGCTCCCCGCCCACTACTGCGGCGTCTACGGCCTGCGCCCCACCCACGGACTCATCCCAGCCCGCGGCCACATCCCCCGCCCGCCGGGATGGATCACCAGCAGCGACATGGTCACCCCCGGCCCCCTGGCCCGCCACCCCCGCGACCTCGACCTGCTCCTCGCCGCACTGACGACACCGTCACCCGACGAGAACACCCCCTGGCGCGTCACGCTGCCCACGGCGCAGCGCCCGATCGGCCAGCTCCGCGTGGCGGTGTGGGCCGACGACGCGAGCTGCCCCGTCGACCGCAACATCGCCGATGCTGTCGCCGCCCTCGAAGGGACACTCGCCTCCGCCGGCGCCAGTGTCCACCGCACTGCGGGGTCGGTCCGCTTCGCCGAATCCCTCCGCCTCTTCGAGCAGCTCCTCCACGCCACCACGACGGCCGCCACCGACGATGCCGCCGGCGCGGCCGAACTCGCCGCCGCCCGTGACCTGCACACGGACGACGCGAGCCCACGGGCCGCCATCCTCCGCCACCGCACGCAGACACACCGCGCCTGGCTCCGCGCCAACGAGGAGCGCCTCCGGCTCCAGCAGACGTGGCACCGGTTCTTCACCGACGGTCAGTACGACGTCCTCATTACGCCAGCCGCTCCCACCGCGGCGATCCCAGCCGGGAGCCGTTCTCTCATGGTCGACGGCGTCGAACGGAGCTTCTTCGACCAGACCGGCTGGGCCAACCTCACCAGCCACATCGGCCTGCCCAGCCTGGTCATGCCTATTGCGCACGGCGCCGACGGCCTCCCGATCGGTGTGCAGCTCGTAGGACCGGCCTATTCGGACCGGACCCTGCTCGTGATGGCCGAGCACCTCGCGCTCCTGCTCGGAGGGACGGCCGAGGGCGTCATCGCACCACGGAGCGGATGACCTCTACGTCACCGTTGTAAGTGACTGCGTCTTCATCGGCGGTAGGCGGTTCGAACCGAGCGAAGAAGTCGTCCAAGGCTTCGGGAGTGACGGTCAAGGCATTGGCGTCTCGACGCTGGTTGCGTGCCGCCAGGCGCCGCAGGAGGACCTCCTTGGACGCTGGCAGGTAGACGAGCAGTGGGCGTCCTCCCACGGCCCGGACGGTCTTCTTCCACTCGTCGCGATCGGAACGACGCCAGAGGCCGTGGTCGAGGACGATGGACCGGCCGGCGCGCAGCAGCTCCATAAGCTGCGCCCGTACGGTCTCGACCGCGGGTGCCTCGCGCTCGAAATATTCGTGCTCGGGGTAGTCGACGCCGTACCGGCCATGGAGGCGGTGAACCTCCTCGTCAACGCTGAGACGGACAATGCCCCTCGCGGAGAGGGCCTGTGCAAGGTGCGTCTTGCCGGAGCCGGTGATCCCGATGAGCAGGACGGCGGTCGACTCGCTCTCGATGTCGTGCTCCCTCGTGCTGCTCGTACCGGTGGGGTCGTTGGGGGCTTACCCCTGGCTCTAGCGGCAGTGGGCAACAGACGGGCCGGACTGCCACCACGAGCGCATAGGGGCGGCTCCGCTGCCCTTGGCGAGGGATCCGTCCGGGTGGCGGTCGGGCAGGCCCAAGAGCTGCTGTTCTATGGAGGTGAGAGCGGGGTCCGCTCGAAGTTCCGTGGCCGGGTCGTCGACGGGGTGGAGCCAGCGATACCCGTACTGGAGCATCAGGGCGATGCGGGGCCGGCCGGAGAGGTTGATGCCTCCGGTGTGCCAGGTCCGGTTCTCGAAGAGAACTGCGTCGGTTCCGGTGATGTCGGGGGTGACGGCGCCGGGTGGGTCGATGGCGCCGGCGGGGACGACGGGCTCGTCGGTAAGGCGGTGGCTGCCGGGGAGGAACATGGTCAGCCCGCAGTCGGGGGTGACGGGGGTGAGGTAGTGGGCGGCTTTGATCGCCATGCGGGGGGTGTGGGGGAAGCCGAGGTCGGCGGTGACGCCGTACATGTCGCGGTGCCAGCCGTGGCGTCCGGGGATGCGGATGGTGCGGGGCGGGCCGCTGGGCAGGGCGATGAGGTGGGCCGACAGCAGGTGGATGTTCGGGCTGAGGAGCTGGACGACGGTGGGCAGGACGGCCGGGTTGGCGAGGAGCGGGAGGAACACAGGGTCGAGGTTGAGGCATCCGCGGAAGCCGTCCTTGCCGTCGCCTCCTCGGTCGCGGCCTTGGGTGATGTCGCTGGCCAGCAGCTTCTCGGCGGCGGTCAGGAGCCGGTCGCGCAGGTCCGGGGTGATCGCGTCGCGGACGACCGCGTACCCGTCGCGTTCGAAGGCGTCGATGGTGCCGGCGTCGGGGGCGACGGGTGGGAGCGGGGTGCTCATGCCGGTATTTCCTTCGGGGTGTTGGTGAGGGTGATGGCGAGCTGCCACAGGCCGGGGTCGTCGAGGCCGCAGAGCTGGCGGAGGTGGGCCTGGGAGACGGGGCGGCCGGGGTCGCGGTAGCCGAGGACGGTGAGCCGGGGCCCGGGGTGGCGGCGTCCGAGGAGGGCGTGGATGTCGGCAGGGTGCCCGCTGGTGGCCAGGACGATCGGCGCCCGGGTGCCGAAGTGGCGGGCGAACGCGTCCGGGGCGAGGGCGAGGGGGCGGGTGCCGTCCTCGGCGAGGGCCGTGAGGTCGTGGACGTGGACGTACCGCAGGCGCAGGTCCGGGCGTTCGGCGCGCAGCCGCCGGGCGAGGGTGGTCAGGGCCTCGGCGGGCAGGTCGCCGGCGGAGGTGAGGATCAGGTCGGGCTCGCCGGGGCCGGGGTGGGTCAGGTGGGGCCAGATCGCGATGCCGTGCCGCAGTTCCTCGTCGAGGGTCTCCAGCGAGTGGTGGACGGTCGTGTGCTTGCCGGCGATGACGATCGTGCACCGGCCGAGTTTGCGCAGGGCGAAGGTGAGTGCGGCGGCGGTGCGCGCGGGGTCGGCGGGGGTGAGGACGTGGAGCGTGGGGTCGCCGCCGGCCAGAAGTGCCGAGGTGAGGCTGGGGTTTTGGTGGGTGAGGGTGTTGTGCCAGCCCAGGCTGGTCAGGAGGTAGACAAGGCTGGGCAGTGGGGCGAGCCCGGCGTGCCGACGCACGGACCGGTGCTTGAGCTGCTGCTGGATGAGGCTGAGGGTGATCGGCGCGAACGCCTCGTAGGTGGCGACGAGGGCGTGCCGGCCGGTCTCCGTGTAGCCCTGGGCCCAGGCGTGGCACAGCTCCTCGCTGAGCACTTCCACCGCCCACGGCACCGGGCGCCCGTCATCGTCGGTGAGGTCGAGGCGGTTGGAGGGCAGCTCGTCGGGGCTGAACACGCGGAACGGGCCCTGCTCGGCGCGGGCCCGCAGAACCTCCGGGACCACCTGCGTGAACGGGCGGCCGACGGCGCGGTCGGCGACCTGGGCGGAGGCGGCGACGCAGCCGCGCGGCGCCGGGAGGCCGTCGGGCTCGGGCCGGGATGAAGGGAGCGCGGGCAGCAGGTGCGGCTGGGGCCGGCCGCTGGAGGTGAGGAGCTGGTTGGGCTGGTAGGAGGCCAGCCAGTCGGCAAGCGCGTCGAACTCGGCGGGCACACCGGCCGGGTCGCGCAGCGGCGTCTTGTGGACCGCCGGGGTGCCGGCGAGGTGTGCGGGGGCGCCGTGGCCCTTGTCCAGGGTGAGGACCATGACGCTCGACGGTCCCGGAATGCCCAAGGGCGCGGCGGCGCCGAGCGCTTCGGCCACCGCCTGGCGGAGCTGGCCGACGTCGTGCCCGTCGCTGTAGACGGGCCGGTGGCCAAGTCCGGTGAAATAGGCGGTGAGTTCGGCGCGGCTCAGGGTGGACAGCAGGCTCTTGCCGCCCATGCGCAGCCCGTTGAGCAGGACTACGGGGAGAACGGTGCCGTGGTCGCCCGTACCGTGCAGCGCGCGGGTGGCGAGCCAGGAGGCGGCGGTCGTCCCGGTCTCGCACTCGCCGTCGCCGATCAGGACCACGGTCAGCCGGTGGGGCGCGTCGAGCACGGTGCCTTGCCCGATCGCGAGGGCGGGGCCGAGCTGGCCTCCGGTGTGCAGGTGGCCGGGGATCATCGGGGTGATCTCCCCGCCGATGTCGGCCCGGGGGAAGCCGGCGACGAGTGCGTGCAGTCCGGCCTCGTCCTGGCGCAAGCCTGGGTGGGCGTGGCCGAGTCGGCCGGTGAGGTAGGCGTGGGCGAGGGCGGAGGGGCCGGCGTGCCCGGCGCCGTGCAGGACGTGCAGCTCGTAGCCGTCGGGGACGGTCGCCTGGAGCGGGCCCAGGGCGGCGAGCATCCGGTTGGCGGGCGGGCACACTCCCCAGTGGCCGGCCGGTCGCGTCTTGACGTCGGCCGGGGTCAGGGGCCGGGCCAGGCGCGGGTTGTCGCGCAGATAGAGCTGGGCGAGACAGAGGTAGTCGAGCGCGTCGGCGACGGCGGCCACCGACGCGTCGGGCACCAGGCGGTTCGTCCGACGGGCGAGGTCACCCCACATGCGGTCCTCCTGTCGGGGCGAGAGCGGCTTCGACGGCGCGGGCGTGGACGGCGCCCTCCCGCTCCAGGCGCGCTGCGGCGCCCGCGGGGCAGTCGACGATGGTCATGTGCCGGCCGTGCGGGCAGATCCCGCCGTCGACGACCGCGGCGATCCCGGCCCTCATGGTCCGCTCGAAGACGGCGACCTGGCCGGCGGTGAGCGCCGGGTGGTCCTTCTCGCCGGCGGCGGGGGTGGAGATGCTGCACACGGCGGCGGCCAGCGGTTCGCCGGCCAGGGCGACCAGTTGGCCCAGTATTCCGTCGGGGCATCCGACGAGTGCCGGGGAGCCGACCGCCGCGACAGGCTCCACCGCGGGCTTCCACGGAAGACGCAGCGCGAGGTCCGCCGGCCACAGGCCGCATGTCAGCAGCCGGGCGTCGGCGCTCAGGTCGAACAGGATCTCGGCCGTGGCCGGGGAATCGAGCACGAGCAACAGCGGCTTGGCGGTGGGACGCTGCTTGGCGCGGAAGACCGCGTTCGTGGCGGCGGGGTCGGCGGCACGGGCACACAGCATGTACCAGCGGGGGGTGGGCACGGCGACCATCTGTCCGGCGGCCAGGAGCCGGGCCGCGTCGGGGAGCTGGGCGGGGGTGAGGACGTCCACGGCGCTCTCCCCTCTCACACGGTGCCGGGACGGGCGAGGGCGGCGAGCGCCGGGTACTCCAGCCACGGGTCCGACAGAGCGCGCCGGGCGAGGTCGGGGTGCTGGGCGTGGCTGACGCGGAAGTACGCCATCACCCTCGGGGTGCTGCTCGCGTTGATGCCGACCCGGTGCGGGACTAAGTGGTGCATCACGACCACGTCGCCGGGCTCGGCGGTGAGAGCGGTGCCGTCCTGGGCGTCGATGTCGTCGGGAGTCTGGGCCGGCTGCCCCAGGACCCAGTCCGTGGCGAAGTAGTCGGCCATCCGGTAGTGCCCGCCGGGCACGTAGTGCATAGCGCCGGCGTCTGCGGTGGAGCTGCCGTCCAGGACGACGCCGGCGATGAAGGTGAACGTGCGTAGGTCGCGCGGTTCCAGGTGGGGGCAGGAGACACCGTCGACGTGCATCCGCTTCACGGGCTGCTGCGCGCCGTGCGGAAGCCGGATCTGGATCTGCGCCCGGGTGACCGGGGCGGGCCTCGCGGGCCGCAGCAGGTCTCCGGCCAACTCCGCCAGGCCGCTTCGCCGGTACAGGGTGAGGATGTCGGGGTGCTCCTCCAGCTCGGGGGCGAAGCTGCGTTCGGTGTAAGCGGTGAGCCGCGCGGGGTCGTACGCCTCGGCCAGCCAGCCGCCGACGAGGGCGCGCGCCTTGGACAGGACGGCGCCGTGGACCAGGCCACGGCGTATGACGACGCCGTCGTCGACGAACCGGCGCCGCTCGTCGTCGCTCCACGTCACAGGACTGGGCATGGTGGATCTCCTTCCGGAGGGACACGGGGCCGGGGCGGGAAGGGGGGCCGCCCCGGCGCGAAGGGGGAGGAGCGGGTCAGCCGCGCCGGCCGAGGACGATCTGGAAGGAGGCAGGCTCGATCAGGCCGCCGCCGGCGGCGGCGTGCTCGTCGAGCAGAGCCCGGGCGCGGCGCTCGAAGTCGTCGACCCGCTCGCCGAACAGCGGCCGGGCGGCGAAGGAGGTCGAGTACAGGTAGCCGATCACCGTCTCGGTGCTCCACTCCCGCTCGACGGCGATGGTGTGCTCCTCGACCTGGCCGAACGCGGACTCGGCGAGGATCTCGCGGTACGGCCGGTTGTGCGCCGCGTACTTCTTGCCCACTCCGGCCCGCCGCTCCTTGCCCAGGTACTCCTGAATCAGGGCGCGCAGGGCGTCGGTCCAGGCGGAGCGCGCGGTCCACAGGCTGCCGTCGCCCATGACCGCGACGGTCGCGTCAGGCGCGGTCATGTCCTCCAGACGCGAAAGCACCACGTCCTGGTCCATCCAGTGGAAGGCGCGGCAGACCGTGACAAGGTCGGCCCGGTAAGAGGCGAGTGGGGTGAACGCCTCGGCCGGAGCGTTGTGCAGGCGGACAGTGAGCGGCAGCCCGGCGAGCGCCTTGTCGGCCTCGGCGAGCATGCCCGCGTCCTGCTCGACGACGTCGATCTCCGTCATCGCCCCGGCCAGGGCCAGGGGGACTTGCCCGGTGCCGGACCCGAGGTCGAGCAGGGCCCGGTGCTCCTTGCCGGCCACCCGCTGAGCGAGCAGCTTGACGGCTTCCGTCGGGATCCCGGGCCGGTAGGCGGCGTAGTACGGGGCGGTGGTGTCGAACTGGCTCACGGGGTAGAACTCCTGATCATCTGGGTTGACGGAAGGACGGAAGGACGGTCTGCTCGATGTGCTCGACCGCACGGGTGAGGTCCGGTACGACCGTGACCCGGCCGGGGTACTCGGCCAGCAGCCGGAGTGCCTCGGACGACGGCGGGCGCGAGGTGATCCACAGGGCGTGGGCTCCGGCGGCGAGGGCCCCGCGTACGTCGTAGTCGAGGCTGTCGCCGACGTGCAGCACCTCCGCGGGGTCGCGGCCGTGCAGTCGAGCGACAGTCTCCACGGCGCGCGGGTCCGGCTTGGCGAACCCGAGTTGCCACGACGGGTGATGGGCCCGGAGGTGGGGGGCGAGGAGGGCTGCGACGTCGGTCTCCTGCTCGTCCCAGTGGCTCACGTTCGACAGGGTGACCACCGGCACGACCCGGGCGATCCGTGCCACCGCCTCCACCGCGCCGGGCCACAGGGCGAAGTCGGGCGGACAGTGGTCCTGGGGGAAGGCGGACGGTGCGATCCTCAGAGCGGCACACACCGTCTGCGGCGCTGTCGCATCGCTGCGCGGGTCCAGGGCGTGCAGGATCTGCTGAGCGACCTTCTTCGCCTGCCGGGCCGGGAGCGGGGACAGCTTCACGAGGCGCTGCGTCAGCGTCGTCCCGGACGGCTCGCCCAGGGTGTATCCGACGTCGAGGCTCACCAGCCGCACCGGGGCCCCCGTGCTCACGAACGACCCGCCAGGGCCGCGATGATCATGTCGATCCGTTCGGTGCGCACGGGGCCAGGGCCAGCCTCGCCGAGGAAGGTCAGCAGATGCCGGGCTTCGGCCGGCGACCAACTGCTGGTGTCGACACCGGCCTCGGCAGCGGCCCGGGCGAGGTCGTCGGGGATCGTCGGCGGACGCGCGCCGTGCGGTAACAGCAGCGTGCCGCTCCACCCCTCTCCGGCCTGCCCCTGCGGCAGGGCAGGGTCGAGGGGCGCAAGGACGGTGACGTCGTCGAAGGTGAGGATCCGGACCGGGAGTTCGGGCAGGTACACCGGCCGCTCGAGGCGAAGGGTCGTGGACAGGAAGGTGTCGTGTCCGCTAAGTCGCTCGTCCACGACGAGCAGGACCTTCTCCTCGCGCTGCTCCAGGCGGCCGTGGACCGCCAGCTCGCCCGTGTGCCTGGGCATTACCGGCGCACCTCCATCCCGAGACCGGGCCGGTCCGGGAGAGCGACGTGGCCGCCGTCCGGCCGGAGTGTGCCGCACAGTGCCCGCTGGCGGCGCGGCTCCCACACCACCTGGTACTCCACCGCGCCCGACACGTGCGGAAACGCGGCGGCTAGGTGCACGGCGGGCAGGAACGCCCGGCCGTGCAGGTGGACGGGCACCTTCGCGTCGTGTGCGGCGCCGAGCCAGCCCTGCGCCTCGGTGATCCCGCCGCACCACACCGCGTCGAACGTGAACGCCTCCGGCCGGCAGTGCTCCAGCAGGGCCCTGGCGTCCTCCGCATGGGACAGTCGCTCGCCGAATGCGACCCTCAGCCCCTCCGTCTGTCGGCGCAGCTGTCGGTACGCGGCCTGGTCGGTTCGCGGGAGCGGGTCCTCCACCCAGCGCACCGTCTCCGGAGTGAGGAGCGGTGCGACCTCCATGGTCCGCAGGTGCCCCCATGCGCCCAGGGCGTCCACCGCCACACTGTCCCCCGCCCACTTCGCCGCCCGTTCGGCCAGCAGCGCCATCTCGGCGGCTTCAGCGCCGCGCAGGGCCCACTTGGTGAAGGCGAAGCCCCCGTCGGCGGTGGACTTGACGGACTCGGGGGCCGACGTGGAGGCCAGGTCCAGGGAGAGCCAGGAGGCGTAGACCGGCACTCGCGGTTCGGGCCGGTCGCTGAGCAGGGCCGCGACCGGCAGGTCGGCGAGTCGGCCGTGCAGGTCCCACACCGCGCAGTCCAGCGCCCCGACCGCCCAGCGGCCGAGCCCCGCCGCGTGCGGGCCGAGGCCGGCCAAGAGCCTGTGCAACAGACCCGTGTGGTCGGCCACGGGGTGCCGCAGAGCGCTCTGCCCAAGCCGGGTGGCGACGAGCGCGGCGGGCAGCTCGTCGACCGGGGCGAATACCCCGGTCACTCCGCCGGCCTCGACCACGATCGCGAACCGGCTGTCGCCAGCCTTCCACGGGCCCGTCCCGCTCTCGTCGAGGCGCTCGACCCGCACCCGGTCGATGACCGCGTCAGCGGGGTCCATCGACGAGGTCCTCTCCCGCGTAGGTGAAGTACCACAGCGGCCGGTAGCACTCCCAGCCCACCGGCCGCAGTCCGGTCGCTGCCATGGCCTGCTCGATCGCCGTACGCGCCTGCAGGTAGTACTCCAGGCTCTCCGCGCTCGGCGTCCGCATCCCCTGCATCATCACCGTGTGCGCCTGGAAGACCTGGAAGTTCGGGAACGCGGTGACCTCGCCCGCCAGTGCGTTCACCCCGTCCATGAGGTCCTCCATCGGGTCCAGCCCGACGATGTACGTGTATGAGGTGTCCAGCCCCGCCGCCCGCGCCCGCATCAGCAGGTCCGGCATCTGCTCCGGCCGAAGGTCGGCCTTGGTCGCCTTCATCAGTGCCTCCCGCCGGGTGAAGTGCTCGGCTGTCAGCCTGAGCACGAACGGTGACACCTGCGACGCGATGGTCTCGAACGCCTCGTCGCTGCGCAGCACGGACGTGAGGAAGCCGATCCGAGCCTTGACGCCGGCCCGCTCCAGAGCGGGCCGCAGGGCGGTTAGGTGTGCGACGGCCGCCTCCTCCCGCTCGAAACAGCCGGTGGAGACGGTGACCTCGGTCAGCTCGGCCAGGCTGCGGCGGGGATGCTGCTCGCCGAGGGCGTGCAGCAGGGCGTCGAGCCCTTGGTCTTCCTGCATCCTCGGATCGGCGGCGGCCTCCAGGGTGTTCGGGCACCAGCCGCACCCGACGCACCGGCTGCGGGCGTTGGGGTTGAGGGTCGCGGCGCGGCCGTCGTTGCGGAAGTACCCTCCGACCGCCTCGTCGGCATCAATGCGCCCGACGTGCGCGACCACCTCGCCGTTCAGCGACAGCTCGTCGCTCCGGAGCCGGAAGGGGCTGGCCGGCTGGTTCAGCGGGACGATGATCTGCCAGGGGGCATCGGGGCGGCGCACGAGGCGAAGGTTGACCCGGGCCCGGTGACGGTCCTGGTCGGAGGTGATCCCGTACAGGTTGACGGCGATCAGCAGCACGTCCTCGACGGGGACTCCGTGGCGCAAGGCAGCCTGCTCCAGATGACGCAGGCGGTCGGTGCCGACGGCGCCGTCCGAGGATATCGACCGGCGCATGGAGAGATGCAGCATGGAGGACTCCAACTTGAGTTCGGCGGGCACGGTTGCCTCCTGGGTGAGGTGCTGGGGATCAGGTGTGCGTGATCAGGTAGGTGGGGCCCTCGCCGCGCCGGGCTCGTTCGATGGCGCCGAGGCGGGCGAAGGCGCGCGGCGCCATCAGCTCCTGCCAGGTCGCGAGGTCGTGGACGGCCCACATGTCGTGCTCTGCGGGATCGAGTCGGATCCGGCCGAGCTGGTCGGCGGTCAGCTGGCCTCCGTCGAAGATGAGCCCCACCTTGTTCAGCGGCAGGCGCGGCCCGGCGTGCAGGAAGTGCGTCAGGAGCAGCTTCGGCGTTTCCAGACCGAGTTGGAGGCCCGTCTCCTCGACCGCCTCTCGCCGTGCTGTCTGCAGCGGGTCCTCGCCTCGGGCGTCCAAGTTGCCGCCCGGGAACTGCCAGAGTCTCGAGCCGTAGACCGAGCGGAGCTGGACCGGCCGGTCGTGTTCGTCGCGGATGTACAGGCAGCCGTACACCGTGTGGTGGGGGACGGTCTGCGCGTACTGCGTGGGCGTCATCGGCATGGGGCGGCCGGGCCGGGCAGGGCGGTGGTCGAATGCGAGGGCGAGAACGCCGAGGGCTTCCTTGGCCGGCGGGTAGATGCTGCGGAGGTTGGCGAGCAGCTCTCCGGGCGGCCCGTCCGGGTCGATGCGCACGGTGTCCTCCGAGCTGAGCAGATCCTCGAAGGAGTGGTACGGGGTGATCCGCTTAACGATGACGTCGAGTTCCCGCCCGGTGTCCCGGTCGTGGAAGACGACCGTGTCACCGACTGCGACGGCGCGCTTCTGCGGGGTGGCCACCCTCACTTCGATCGTCTTGCGGCCTGCTTCCACTTGGCGGTAGTACCGCCCGAGCAGGTGCATGTGGTGCTCTTGTGGTTCACCTCCGGTCGCCGGACTCGGGACGGCTGGGATCGCCTGCTGGGTGTCGTCAGGCACACGTGCCTCCGTTCGATGCGTTCCGTCCGTCGCGGTCTTGGGATCCCAACCGGGCCAGGGTCCGGTGGCCGCGCTCCTGTGTTTTGGATCGGCGTGGGTGGCGATGAAGTGGACGAGGATGCCAGCGCGCTACGGCAGTTCGATCGGTCCGTAGCGCGCGTGCGGCTCCTGCCGCATCAACGCGTCGTACCGGTCCGCTACCGAGAAGTGCCAGAACTCGGTTCGGTAGTTCGTAAAACCTGCGTTCTCCATGGCGTTGAGCAGCAGCATGCGGTGGTGGCGCGCACGATCGCTGACGTTCGGGGCGTGAGTGAAGCAGGCACCGTCGCTCTCCTCGGGGGAGGCATTGACGCGGGTACCGAGGTCGAGTTCGTGACCGTCCTGGTCGGCGAGGGTTACGTCCACGGCCGCGCCCGCGGAGTGGGGCGCGATCTCCGGTGGTGATACGTACCGGCTGGCAGCCTGGTACAGCTGCTCAGCTGTCCAGCCGGGGCGAGCGGAGGCCAGCTCGTCCCGGTACTCGGTGAAGTAGCGCTGCTGTAGGGCCAGCGGCCGGTAGCCCTCGATGAACAGCAGGTCGGTGCCAGCGGGCAGGAGCGAGCGGGCGTGCTCCAGCCGGGCTAGGACGCCCTCGCGGACGTGGGCGAACGCGCCCAGCGGATCTTGCTTGCGGGGATCGACGCGGAAGCTGTGGTCACGCACGTCGACGAGCGGCTCCCCGCACTCGCGCACCGGGACTGCGGCGACCTGCGGATCGGACATCAACACCAGACTGCTCATCGAGTCTCCCTGCGACGGCTTGCACTGCGGCGGCGGGGTTGGGGAGGCAGAGGCCAGGTCGGTTTCGCGCAGGATTCGCGCGATGGTGTCCTGCAGCGTGCTGTCGGCCGGGATCACGGTCTCCAGACCGCCGGGCAGCAGATCCAGCTCGCGGTACCAGGAGGCGAGGTGGCTGTCGGTGACTTGCGCCAGGTACGCGGCATCCGCCTTCGACGCGTGTCGGACAAACGTCGATTCCAGCGGCACGTCCAGGTAGTAGCAGCAGGAGACGCCGCGGTGGTCCCGTACCAGAGACGTGATCATGTGGCTATAGCGATCGGCGTACAGGATCCCCTCAAGCACCACGTGAAAGCCGGCGTTCAGTGCTTCGCGTGCGATCCTCCCCAGCAGGGCGATGTTGGCGCCGCGCGCGGTGTCGTGTTCCCTGAGCACGTTCCGGCGGATCACGTCCTGGCCCACGATCGCGATACCACGGCCGTAGTGATCTCGCAGGCCCTGGGCCACGCTTGACTTGCCTGTCGCCGAGTTGCCGCGGATCACCACCAGGCGGGTGTCCTCACGGCCGGCCGCAGTTGCAGTGGGCACACGACGGTGTGCGCCGCTCGGTGTGCCGGTCATGCGGGCCATCCCGTCTCGCTGTACAGATCCCCGTTCTGGATCTTTGCGATGGCTTGGCGGGTGTAGGAAACGAGGTTGTCGGGCAGCGCGGCGGGGTCCCAGAACTTCCACTGGGTGCACTTGTCCGGCTCGCGCAGTTCCGGCTCGCCGCTCCAGGCGCGGGCGCGGAAGAACAGGCCCATGCGGGGCCGGTCCCCGGCCTTGTCGATGTGATGGACGACGTGGACGAGTTCGACGTCCTGGCGCTCGATGTGCAGGCCGGCTTCCTCCCGTGCCTCCCTGATCAGGCAGGTGATGGCGCTCTCCTGCTCGCAGTGGCCGGCCAGGACGTGCCAGGTGGACGGCGCGAACGCGGAGTCGGGGTGGCGCAGCCCGAGCAGCACCGTCCCGTCGGGCCGCTCCAGGTAGAGGTGGACGCCAATGACGTTGAGGACTGTGCCGTGCGGCGCAGCTGGGCGGTGCTCCTCGTGCGATGAGAGCCCGCTCTGCGACGCAGTGCTGGACGCGTTGGCCGGGCGGCTGGCGGCGTGGCGCCGTACGAGGTCGCTGGTGGTGTCTGCGATGCGCAGGCGGTGGAGGTCGTCGGGGGCGAACCAGGCCAGCATCACCCCCTCCGTCAGGCGGAGGTCGCGGGGGTCGCCGTTCCAGCGGCCGGCGTAGATGGCGATGGGCACGCTCGCGCCGGCGTCGTCGGAGGCGTACTCAGTGCCGAACGGTGTCAGGTCGGCGATGTCGAGGCTGGCTTCCTCGGCCAGCTCGCGCCGCACGGTGTCTTCCAGGGTGGCGTCCTGGGGCTCTCGGCCACCGCCCAGCAGGGACCACATGCCCGGCTCCCAGATTTGGTCGGGGAAGTAGTCGCGCAGGTGGAGCAGGTACTCGCCGCGGTCGTTGTAGATCAGGGCGGAGGCGTTGGCCCTCTCCGGTTCGGTCTCCGGCGTGAGCTTGAGCAGCTTCTCGCGCAGGGAGGGGGAGGTCACCCTGTCCACGGGCCGCCACTCGATGCCGCCGACCTCTTCTTCCTGCAGCACCACCGGCGCCTCGGCCGCGGTGTGCAGGCGGAAGAGGAACCGGAGGTCGAAGTGCTGGTGGCCGGGTTCGCCTTTGCCCGGGTGGGCGTCGATGTCGTGGGTGTCGATGTCGAACGGCACAGTCTCGTAGCCGGGCCACGGTGCCACGGCCTGCGGCGGGATGCCGGTCTCCTCGTGCAGCTCCCGCAGCGCCGCTGCTGCCAGGGACTCGTCGGCGGGCTCGGTGTGTCCGCCGGGGGCGAGGACCTTTCCGCTCGCCAGGTGCAGCACGTGCAGGACGCGGCCGAGCTGGTCGACGACGATCGCGCCGCAGGTGACGTGTCCGGTGAAGGTGGAGCGGCTGGCGATGTCGGTGGGACGTTCGAGGGCGTCCAGGAGGCCGCCGAGCTGGTCGCGTTCGTGAGGGTGGCGAGCGAGGTAGGTCTCGACGGTCGTGCGGATGTGGTCGTGCGACAACGGCATGGGGCTACCTCAGAGGGGCGTGGAGCGGGACGTGTTGAGGCGGGGTGCTTGTTCGGGTCAGGTCAGCCGCATCCCCTCCGCCGGGATCTCCTCGATGGCGGCGGGGCGAGCGGTGGGCAGGCCCCACCGCTCGCGTGCCGTCTCCGCCGCGAGCTGGGCTTGCCGCGCGCCGGGCGGGCCCCAGCCCAGCAGGGCGGCTGCCTGGGCGGGGGTGGCGAGCAGGCGGGCGAAGGGGTGGCCGGTGGCGGGGTCGACGGCCGTCGGCCCGATGGCGGTGACCCGGGCGGCCAGGCGGAGCCGGGCGTTGGACCCCACGCCGCCGTAGACCTCGCCGGTCTCGTCCAGCACCCAGCCCAGTCGCACCGGATCGGCCAGGGTGAGCTGGGCTTCCTCGGCGGCTTCGCGGTGCAAGGTGTCCTCGGGAGTCGCGTCGGTCGTCTCCACGGTGCCGCCGGGCAGCATCGGCAGCGCACCCCGCGGGCCGGGGTCGGCCACGAGGACGACCCGGCCGTCGGGGGCGAAGCACCACGCCCAGGCTTGCTGTACGGGCAGCCGCTCGGGGACGGGGCTGCGGTGGAGAGGGCTGTCCCACAAGGGTCGGTAGCGGACGTGGACGTCATGGCGGTCCAGCGCCGGGACGTCGTGGATGTGCCGGCCGTCGGCGAGGTGAGCGGTGGCGGTGTTCCCGAGCCGGGCACGGTAGGCGGCGAGCATGATCTGCCTGTCCACGGGCCGCAGCCTCTGCACCGCGTCCCGGGTCTCCAGGAAGGCGTACTCGGACAGCTCCTCGCGCGGCAGGCGGATCGCCTCCACCTGGTCGGGGTGGAGAGTTCCCCCGTCGAAGACGAACCGGATCTCGCCGGGGCATGCCGTGGCAGTCTGGAGGTCGGGGTGGTGCGGGGAGAAGGAGTGGACGGCGAGCACGGCCGACAGGGGTAGATCCAGGCCCAGTTCCTCGGTGATCTCGCGCCTGCAGGTGACGTGCGGGTGTTCGCCGGCTTCGACGACGCCTCCGGGCAGCAGCCACGAGTCGTCCCCGCGGTAGGTGGGGTGCACCAGCAGGACCCGGCCGACCTCGTCGGTGATGATCGCGGCGGCGCCGAGCCACGCCGCATGCCGGGATGCGGCGTACTGCGCTGCGGGCAGATCGGCACGCGGTGAGACGTGATCCGAAGGGGAGACGGGAGAGGTCACGTATCTCTGCCTTCCGAGACGGTGTACGGGCGAGTGGACAGCGCGGAACGGCGAGGGGTGATCAGGGGGTGTCGCCGCTCATCCGGCGCTGCAGCTCCCACAGGGTCCGGAAGAGACCTGGCTCCTGGGTGAGCTGGGCGTAGGTGCCCTCCTGGACGATCTGCCCTTCGTCCAGGACCACGATCCGGTCGGCGACGGCCACGTTGGTGAGCCGGTGCGTGATCAGCAGGATGGCGCGGTCCTTGGCCAGTTCGCGCAGGCCGGCGAAGATCCGGTGCTCCGCGCGGGCGTCGAGGGCGGCCGTGGGTTCATCCATCACCAGCAGCGCCGCCTGCCGGTGGAACGCTCGGGTGAGGACCAGGCGCTGCCACTGCCCGCCGGAGAGCTGCTGTCCGCCGAACCACTCGCTGGTCAACAGGGTGTTCAGGCCGGAGCGCAGGCCCGGCAGCATCTCCGCGGCGCCGGACGCCTCGCATGCGGCGAGCAGGGCGGCGTCGCTGGTGTCGCCCTGCCCGAACGTGATGTTGTCGCGCATCGTCAGCGGCAGGTACGTGAACTTCTGCGGCACCAGCGCGACGTGCTCCCACGACCCCCACGGGTCCAGGTCCGCGGTGGAGGTGTGGTCCCAGGCCACGTCGCCCTCGGTGGGCAGCAGCAGCCCGCACATCAGGCGCGAGAGGGTCGTCTTGCCGGAGCCGTTCTCCCCGACCAGCGCCACGATCTCCCCGCGCCGCACGTGCAGGGAGACGTTGCTCAGGCTGTCCTTGGGGGCGCCGTCGTAGCGGTAGGTGACGTCGCGGACCTCGAAACGCTCCGGGGCCGCGGTCACGGGCGCGGTGCCGCGGGAATCGGTCATAGCCTGGCCGTGGGCGTTGTCGAGGAAGTTCTGCCAGTCCTGCACGTACCAGCCGGTGCGCACCAGGCGTGCCCCACCGTTGATGATGCCGCGCACCGAGCCGGTGGCGGTCTGGAGGGCGAAGACGGCGCCGCCGCCGGCCGCCAGGCTGATCCGCCCGGAGGCCAGGAGCCACAGCAGCGCCGCCCACACCGCGGTCGAGGCGATCCCGCCGGCCACTGCTCCGGCCAGCCCCATCCAGGCACCGGTGTTCGCGGCCTTGCGTTCGGCCGCGTTGACCGAGTCGGCCAGCCGCCGGTACCGGCCGATCAGGAAGGGCCCGGCCAGGCAGGCGCGCATCTCCTCACTGGACTCCTGATAGGCCATGTGCCAGCGCAGCTTGCCCAGCATCCTGCGCCGCCCGGAGGTCTCCAGCCCGGCCAGGTAGATCACGCGTGCGGAGCGCACGTAGGCGGCGGCCTGCGGCAGGCACGCGAGGAAGAGCAGAGGCAGGAGCAGCGGATGCAGGACGGTCAGGACGGTGGCGCCGGCCGCGAGCGTGGCGGTCGCCGCGAGGACGTCCTGCGCTTCTTCGACGAGGTCGGGGGTGACCTGGGCGCCGCGGTCGGCGATGTCGTAGGCGTCGTTGTAGCCGGGCTTGTTGTTGGCGGCCAGTTCCGCGCCGAGCGCGGCCTCGATCATCGTCAACTCCGCTGCCCGGCCGAGCACCGGGCGCAGACGGCCGGTCAGCCAGACGACGGCGATGCCCAGCAGCGCGCGCAGGCCGGTGGCGGTGGCGATCACTGCCAGCTGCGGGGCGGCGTCCCACAGCCGCTCGGTGATGTCGCCCGAGGAGATCAGCGCGGTGATCGTGCCCGTGACGGCCAGGAGGCCGAGGGCCGCGAGGACGCCGGTCCCGATCTGGCACACCAGCAGGCCGATGGTCGCGCCGCGGTCCACGCGCCAGGCCATCTGCACCGAGCGCCGCACGAGCGAGGGTAGGCGCCGCGCCATGGTGCGGGAGGTCAGCAGGGAGCCGGCCTGGAGCCTCGACTCGTCGCGGTAGAGATATTCCTCCTCTCGAACACCGGCCTCCTGCGGTTCGTCGTCCGGCGCGGCCCCCTTTGGCGGTTGCGGCGGCTGGTCCTGCGTAATGGCCGAGGTCATCGTTCCCCCTAGGACGGTCGCTGCGGCAGAGTCGTGAGGTCTAACGACACGGCTGCGATATCGAACACACGTCATTCGGTCGTGCTGGGGAGCCTGCTATTTCCTGCGTCAGGGAACCCCGCGGGCGCGGGATCCCTGGTCTGGCTTGGAGCGGCCGCGGGGCAGGAAATGGCCGAAACGCCGACACCGCCAAACAGCGTGGGCAGCACGGCGGGCCCATCCCGGTCGCCCTCTCCTAACCGGGATCTGGTTCGGCCTGTAGCAGCCTTTCCAGCTCTGTCTCGGCGTGGCCGACCGCGCCCGTCAGAGCCTCATGGTGGTGGGCGGACAGGACGCCGGATCCCAGTCCGGCCGCGGCGATCACCGCGTTCAGCGCGTCTGTCGCCCGGTCGTCCAGGGCGGCCGCGGCGACGGGGTGGTGCAGTGCGTCTCGTGCGGCGTAGGCGTCGAGTCGGGCAACGCTGACGAGGGAGTCGAGTACGCGGGCGACATGGCGTCCGGTGCGGTCCAGTTCCAGGGCTGACAGGCCCGTCCGGGTCTGGAAGGCGGCGGTCGGCGGATCGGGATGGTCGAGGAGCTGGACGGCTGCATCAACGGTGCGGTCGAGGTCGGGTTCAGGGACGGGGGTGTCTTCGGGCCGGCAGTGGGCGTGCAGGAGGAGGGCGATGGCTCTCTCCCAAGGCTCCGTGGGCTGGGTGGTGTCGATCAGGTCGCGGGCCTGCTGGTCCAGGCCCTGCTCCATCAGGGCCATGATCTTGATCTGGCGACCGTCGAGGAGCCGGTTGCCAATGCCGCGATGCCGGGCCATGGCGTCGGCCGCGTCGGTCCACCGCCCGATCTGGGCGAGGGCGCGGGCGCCGTCCACGAGCAGGGTGACGTACAGCTCCTGGCACACCGTGCGGTGGTCCTCGTCCGTGCCGGTCAGAGCAGACAGGTCGACGGTGCGGCCGTCGATGTCAGCCTTGTTCCGATGTCGGGCAGCGTCGTTGAGGCAGTACAACAAGCCGTAGGCGAGTTCGCCGTGGCCGGCGCGAGTCTGCAATCGGGAGAGGTTGACGAGCGGCATCAGCGACATGACGGCGACCCGTCCGCTGAGGCGTCCGGCGTCGGTGAAGACCTGGTGCTGGCGCCAGCACAGATCCTCGGCCAGGCCGGGCAGGCCGACGTCGGAGGCGATGAGCGCGGCGTAGTTGAGGACCCCGCAGGCGCGGGCCACCAGGTCATGGTGGCTCGCACCTGCGGGCGCGACGGTCAGCCCGGTGAGATGGTTGATGCGCTCCTCCAAGTGGAGCGCGGGCGCCTTGGTGCGGCGGACCAGGGGGATGCGGCTGGCTATCGCGGGAATCATCGGCTCAGCCCTTGCGCGCCCAGTCGACGACCAGTCGGCTGTAGGGCTTGTCGACGACGAAGCGGGCGTCGTCCGCCGTCAGCCGGTCACGCGAGTCCGCGACGGCCATCCGGAAGCCCGGCTCGGGGGCGTCGTTGCCGCCGGTCGCGTCCCAGGCGCGGATCTCGCTCACGACGCGCTCGGCGAGGTCAGCGCCGCCCTCGCCGTGGCCGATCACGCCGACCTCCCAGTACCGGCCCTTCTCGTCCTCGCCCTCGCGGATGGTCAGGTACGCGAGCGACCCGGCGTCGAGGGCTGCCATGGAGCCCCACCCGAAGTGCGGGGTGAATCCGGGGCGCTGGCCCGGCAGGCGGGAGAGGCCGTTGGGCAGCACGCACGCCAGGTACAAGTACAGCCACTCCCACGCCGATCCCTGCCGGAACTTCACCCCGGTGTAGAGCTTGGTCTGCTGCTGGTCGAGGACGCAGCGGAGCGCGTCGCGGTCGACGTCCTGCTCGCTGAACGTCTCCAGGCGCACGTTGCCCTCGCCGGCCATCGGCACGAGGGTGTACACGTCGTCGCAGACGCCCTTGCGCAGGGGGATGAAGGTGGCCATCTCGCAGGAGACGGTCTTCCACGTGTCGCCGTCGCGTTCGAAGGCGAAGGAGCGGGAGATGCTGCCGCGGATGCGCATCGGCAGGACCAGGCGCCCGCCGGGGGCGAGCTGGTCGAGGATCTTCACGGGGACGTCGCCGGCGCCGACGGTGAAGATGATCCGGTCGTAGGGGGCGTGCTCGGGCAGCCCGGCCGCGCCGTCGGCCATCACCGCGGTGGCGTTGTCGACGCCTGCCTCGGCGAGGTGCTGGCTCGCGCCGGCGACGAGGTCCTGGTCGACGTCGAGGGTCCACACCTGCCCGCCGGGGGAGACGATTTTGCCGAGGAGGGCGGCGTTGTAGCCGGTGGCGGCTCCGGCTTCCAGGACCTTGTGGCCGGGCTGGGCGCCGAGCTGTTCGAGCTGGGTGGCGACGATGGACGGCGCGGAGATGCAGGAGATCATCTCCCCGTGCTCGTCGTGCTTGATCGGGACCGCGTCCTCTTTGTACGCGCTCTCCAGGTCGACGCCGGGCAGGAAGGCGTGCCGGTCGGTGGTGCGGAAAGCGTCGATGGCCGCCTTGCTGCGCAGGTGGCCGCTGTCGACGAGCCGCTGGGCGAGGGATTCGCGCAGCTGGTTGGGGTCGGTGACGGGTGTCATGGTGGTCTCCATTCGAGGGAGGCTAGGGTCCGCCGGGGCGGACTTGCGGGTGGACACGTCAGCTCCTTCTCCGGTGGAGAAGGCGACGTGACGGCCGAGCCATGCGGTGGCGGCCTGCGCTTCGGCAGGCACGCCTGCGCGGTTGAACGCGAAGATCGCGTGATGGGCGATGACGCCCCGGATTCCGCGTATCAGTCGGCCGTCAGCGGCGAGCCGGCGCAGGCGGCGGCCGGCATCCTCAAACGCGGCGACGCGCTCGACCCAGCCCGCTTCCGCGTCTGGGCGCAGGGAAGCGTCCGCGTTCATCAGCCGCCGCATCGCGGAGACGGCTCTCTCCAGCGCGGGCCCCTGGGGCGGGGTGATGGGGGGCCGCAGGGCAGCCCACCGGGCCCATGCATCTCCGGCTTCGAACGGGTCCAGTCCCGCCTCGCGGATCATGGCGGACAGCAGCATCACGCTGCGCTCACGGGCGCCGGGGGTGCCAGTCTCGGCGAGCGCGGCCGGGCTGTCGGCGCAGAACACGTCGTGCGCGACCTCCATGCCCTCGGGGCCGCCGAAGGCATGGATCTCCGGCTCGTAGATCCCGCCCGTCCAGCCGGTGATCACGCGGGCGGCGACGAGCTGGTCCAGCAGGCCGGTGGCGGGCTGTTCGGTGCGCAGACGCACGCCGGCGTCCTTGCGCAGGAAGTGGAAGCGGCGCCCGGACAGGGCGGTCGCCAGGGCCCGGGCGGCGTCCGCGTGCTGGTCGGGGAAGGCCACAGAGGCGTGCCACCAGGATGTGTCCGCGGGGATCCGCAGGTTCTCGTCGTCGAAGGTCATGGGCAGAAAACTCCTTGCGAGGCGGCGGGGAGAGGTCAGGTGAGCAGGAGGACGCGGGTCCAGCCGGTGGTGTCGGTGGCGTTCAGGGCGAGTTGGGCTCCGGCGCGGCCTTCCATAAATCCGGGTTTGGGCAGGTGCTCCCAGTCGGCGGCCAGCCGTCGGTGCAGGTCCTGGATGATCGGGGTGAAGCGTCCGGGTGCGGGGCTGTCGGCGGCGACCGCGCGGGTGAGGGTCAGCAGGCCGGCCCAGCCGTGGCAGAGGGTCGAGTCGGTGATGCGGGCGAGCCGCAGCGGGTCGGTCAGGATGGTCTCGACGATGTCCTCGGCCGCTTGGCGCCGGGCGGTATCGCCGAGGGCGAGCGCGGCGAGCTGCTGGGCGCGGGCGATGCCGGGCTGGCCGTAGCACCAGGACTGGCGGGCCGGTTCCGCTGCGGGCGGCTGCTCGGCCTCCAGGTGTGCTGCGGTGGACCAGTAGTGGGCGCCGTGCCGGTCGAGCCAGGTCGCGAACGTGCCGACGGCCTCCTCCTGGCCGGAGACGCTGACTCCGGCACGCAGGGCGAGGGAGAGCACGGCCAGGGGCCCCGCGATGCCGTGGGCCATGCCGTTGTTGCCGTGCCCGCCGGCCATCTCCATCCCGTCCGGGCCGACCGCCGACCACCACCCGGGCAGCATCCGGCCGCCACCGCAGGCTGGGTGCGCGAGCGTGACGAGGCAGGCGAGCACGTCGGGCAGCCGGGGCGCGATCGGGCGGCGGGACAGCAGCAGTGCGGCGAGCCCGGTCAGGCCACGGATGAGGTCCCACTCGGCGAGGTGGGGCAGCGCGCCGGCCGCCTGGCGGCGGTGGGCGGCGGCGAGCCGGGCGTCCACGACGCGGTCGACGGCCGCGCGGACGTCGTCGCCGGCCCCGTGGGCGCGGGCCAGGACGAACTCCAGGGCGGGTGCGCCGTGGAACAGGCTGGCGTTGCTGCCGGTGCTCACCCCTCGGACGGTGGCCTGGGTGAGGTGGCGGCGGGCGGTGGACAAGTCACGGCGCTCGATGTCGAGCAGGGCCATCCCCAGGGCGCCCTCGGACAGGTCCTGCGTACGGGGCACGGTCGTCGTGGTCATGAGCGCCTGGCCAGGGGGACGACGATGCTGTGGGCCCGGCCGCCGATCCACCCGTCTGCGTCCGGCGGGGGCGCGTCGTGCAGGGTGGCGATGCCGACGGGGCTGGCGTCCATGTGCGCGCGCAGCAGGTCCAGGTCGACGTCGCGGCTGAGGTCGAGGGGCAGCTGCTGGTCGTCCTCGGCGAGCAGGACCCGCTCCGGTACCCGGAACCGGGCACGCCAGGCGTGGAGTTGGTCTGCCCACTGCTGGAGTGGTGCGGTGCGGGCGGGCAGCGTGCGGCTGCGGATCTTCCACCGGGCGGCGGTGAGGATGGTGCGCCGGTAGGTGAGAGCCGGGGTGAAGGGCAGGGTCCAGGCGGCGCCCCAGTCGAACCAGGTCACCTGAGGGGAGGCGGCCCTGCTGATCTCGCCGAGGAAGCGGGCCATCGGCGGGGTGTAGTTGTTCCACAGGAAGTTGATGGCGGTGGGGGCCAGCAGCTCCAGCCGCTTGCCCGTCGCGGACTCCACCAGCTGGGGGCGGCCGTCGGCGACGGTGACCGACAGGTCGCCGGGGAAGAGGACGTGCGGGGCGGGGCGGCGGAATTCGCCGACGCTGACGACGCGGGGCAGGGCCTGGGGCGCGCGGGTGAGCAGGTCGGCCGGCACCCGCCCGGCGTGGAAGGACAGCTGTGCCAGCTCCGCCTCCGCATCGATGGTGGGCAGGTGCGCGTACGCCTCCTCGGTGCCGGGGAAGAGGTGCCAGAACCGTCCGGTCATCGAACCGGCCGAGCGGGAGACGGTCAGGACCCGCAGCCGGAAGTCCCCCCGGTCGAGGGCCTGGACGGAGGAGGCGTGCACCTGAGCGGCCAGTTCGAGATGGGGCGCCGGATGGTGTGGCTTCTCGCCGGCTGCGGCTTCCAGCTCCTCGATCATCGCGCCCGTCAGGGCCACCGTGCGCCTGCCCTCGGCGGCGGCGGTGCCGGCCAGCTCCAGCAGCAGGCGGTCGCGCCGGGACATCGGTCGGGGCGGTTCGCTCACGGTGACGAACCCTTCCGGAAAGCCCACGCCCCGGTCGGAGTCCGTGGCCACCTCCACCGGAACGGGGACGTTCTCGCCGTAGCGCTCGGTGAATTGCTCGATCCACCGACGCCAGGTCGGTGTCCCGTTCGGATGAGTGGCCAGGCGGGCCAGCACGGTCGCTGTCGTCCCTGCCTCGGTCAGCACTTGTTCGGGCAGCCGCACGTCGGCATCCAGCCGCAGGTCGCATGCTGGCCGCAGCCGGTCTGCCTGGGCGCGGACCGCGTCCGGTAGGGCGTCTGAGGGGTCGACGGCGGTGGCTGGCGCGCGCAGCGAGGAGCGCAGCAGCCGTACCCGCAGCAGTTCGCCCAGGAGCCGGTGACGCGCTGCGTCGCTCACAGCGGGGTACTCCGCGGCGAGTTTATCGGCCAACTGGCGATACTCGATCGGGGAGCGGACCAGGTTGAGCACGAGGCGCAGCGCAGGGTTCAGGGCGAGGCGGAACTCTGCGTCGCCCTCGGACGGCACGTGGATGCGCTCGTTACGCTGCCGGGCCAGCGTATTGACGCAGACCTCCGTTTCGGCCATGCGAGTGCTGTCGCTCTCCCAAGCGCTGAGCATCTCGTCGAGACCGACCGGATCGGGGCGGACGACGGCCTGGTGGTCTTCTCCGAAGCGCACGGATGTCGACTGGTCGAAGCCGAGCAGGGCGACGCCGGCGAACAGGCCGTAGGGGGTGGAGCGGTGTGCGTACCGGATCGCATAGCGGGCCGTGGCCAGAGCAGCACGGCGAACCCGGCGCGGCTTCGGCGTGCGGCCGTCGATGATGGCCTGCACCTGTCCTGCGAGGTCGGGGCTGGCGTCGGTCACTGTCTGCCGAAAGGCATCGTCGGACCAGACGCTGCTCAGCCACGCACGCCACGGTTCCACCGGTGCCGTGGATGCCGGCCAGGGTGGCATGGCGGGCGCAGTGAGGTGCACCGTGGAGCGCAGCATCGCCTGCCCCGCGCCCTGATACAGGCTGGGACGTACCCGTGTCATCACCGCTCTCCCTTCTTCCTTCGTGACGGGGCGGGATGCGGGCCGGACGGGAAGCCCCGCCCGGCCCGCGCTGCCGGATCGGACCGGCTTACGAGGTGGTGCAGGCGCTGGGGCAGGAGCTGCCGCAGGTGTCGCCCGTGCTGCACATCAGGACCGTCTCGGTCGCCGGCGTGCCCTCGATGAAGGTGATGTCGAGCCCGAACGGGTCGGTCTCGTCGGTGGTTGCGAGGTCCGGCTGCGCGGGGGCGGTCGGCCTCTCCGTCTGCACGGCGGTCATGCTTGCCTCCTAGTGGCGATGGGTGGTGCGGGATCCCGGGCCCGGTCGGGACCCGGAACTTGGGGCCAGACGGTGGCGGGCGACGGTGTCGCCTGCTCCAGGGCGTCTGGGAGTCGGTGTGAGCCGTGTCGTCAGGCTGCTGAGGGCTGCGCCCGCGAGTGGGTCTTCGCAGCCCTGTCCAGGACCTCGGTGAAGTGCTCGGCGCGCTCGTCGCCCTCGGCCTCCTGGGCGCGGAGGTCTCCGAAACGGGCCCAGTACCGCCTGCAGACGTCGCTGTTCATGAGCATCGAGGCGTAGAAGGGCAGTTGTCCGTGGCGAACGAAGCCCAGCCGGTCACGCAGGCTGAGGGCGCAGATCTGCTGGTTGGCATGGAGCAGCTGCATGTACTCCTCGACGTCGATGTCCTCGGGCGTCCAGAGCTTGGCGAGGTCGGGGTTGGTGGACATCTGCGTCAGCCAGTCGAGCTGGTTCCGCGCGACGGCCACCTCGTTTCGCTCGGCCTGGTGCCGCGCGTCCTGCCTGAGCCGGGCGGCTCCGACCACGGCGGTGGTGAGGGAGACGGCGGCTCCGGCAGCGAGGACGGCGGTAGTGAGCTTCATACTTCAACGGTCCTTTCAGGTAAGGAGTCTGCGGACGAGCGTTGGGTCTGTGGAACCTGTGGGGCCCGCTGCGTCATGCGGCCCCCGCGAGCACGACGGTCGGGGAGTCGCCGGCATGGCGATCCGGGGCGTACCGGCGCCGCACCGTCTCCAGGGCGACGGCGATCGGCGGCAGCCCGACGGCGGCCCGTCGCTGGTCCAGGGACTCCGGTGCGCGCAGCGGGCACAGCTCAACCCCTGCTGCGTTGACGACCAGTTGGGTCCCGAACTCTTGTGGTCGCCCGCTGTTGACCAGGGCACGGTCGTGAAGGTGGGCCCAGTGCTGGATGCGCGCGTCGTCGTCCTGGACTGCGCGCTTCAGAAGGACGGTGGCCGCCCGTTGAAAGTCGGGCTCGCCGTCGGCATGAAGAGCGATGCTCCAGGCGGCACGTGCCGCGTCGGGGCCGACGAGGCGGTGGCCGGGCCAGTCATGTTCGGCCAGGATGCGGCGCAGCACTTTGGCGTCGGCGTGGTCGGCGTGACGGTCCTGACCGAGTTGGACGGAGTCGAGGTGGTTGCGCACGCGCTTGGCCCGGCGCGCTGCCGACTGTGCGGCTCGGACGAGGAGTTCGCGGGCGAGGTCCGGTCGTAGCGGTTCGGCGGTCATCACGCGATGCCCCGCTGGTCTGCGGCGGAACGCGGCTCGTGGACCCGGCAGCCGATGAGCGCGCTCAGCCCAGGCCGACGCTCTGCTGTGAGTTCGAGGCGAGCGACTCGCTCATCGTGCTGCCCGGTGCCGGATCCTCGCAGGTCCCAGCCCATGTCGGTGAGCCGATGAAGGAATGCGGCGGTCGGAGCAACGTCGAGAGGATGGCGGGCCAAGACCTCGGCCCGCACGAGCGGTACGCCGAGCCGGGCGGCGAAGTCGGAGACCCACAGAGTGATCAGCCGGACGGTGTCGTCGGAGCGGTCGGGCAGGGTGTGGACGCAGCCCAGGAAGAGGCACGGGCCCTCGCCCCATCGGAGGTGGGGCCCGCGCTGCGGGATCATGCAGGCCAGCAGCAGCCCGTCCTCGAACAGTCCGGCCGGCTTGGCCTGCGGGTCGCGGAACAGAGCCGGGATGTCGGCTCGGGCGGGTACAGGCATGCCGCGCATGGTGAGCCAGCGTTGACGGTCCTGGACGAGTGCGGCGGCCTCGTCTCGTTCGGCGTCGGTGCACAGAGTCCGCATCTCGTACACGGCCGGTAACGCTGTCGCGCGCCGGTGCAGGGAGGCGGGGAATGGCTTGGTGGCCACAGAAACGGGTGACGCGTTCACTGGCTCGCTCCGCTCTCCGTCGTGGCGGCTGGCCTGGTGCCCAGTAGGCCCCACGCGTGGGCAAGAACGACGAGCTGGGTGGTGTTGGCCGCCCCGGTCTTATCGAGCAGTTCGTCGTGTGCTGCTCGGACATCGGCGGGGGCGATCTTGGCGGCGACTGCGATGTCGTGGGGATTGCTGTGCTCAGCGACGGCCTGCAGCAGCAGTTGCTGCTCCGGGCTGAGCTTGGGCGTTGGCCTGTCCGTTGTGGGTGGGGCGACCTGCTGGGCAGCGAACAGGCGGTGCACGATCACCGGGGGCTTGCAGCGGGGCGGGCAGTGGAGGCTCTCCCGGATGTCGCGGACGTACTGGCGGACGGTAACGGCCGACAGCCCGGTCCTCGTGGCGATTTCTCGGGGGGTGAGGTCGTCTGCGAGGTGCTGGGCGACGCGCTGCAGGGTCGGCGTCAGGGGTGTGATCGGTGCGCTGGTCGTCACGGGCGGGGTCACGGGTGTCTCTTTCTCGGCTGAGTGGACGGTCACCGGAAGGGGTGCCGCCGGCCCCCGCGGGGGACGGGGGCCGGCGACATGGGCCCGTGCGCGGCGGTCTGGATTCACGGGATGCCGCGCACGGGGGCTCATGCGGCGGTGGGGTCAGGTCGTGCCCAGGCCGCTTCGGCGGCGAGGCGTTCGGACCACTGGATGTGCTCCTCGTCGAAGGCGGCGTCGGCGAGGCGTATGCGCTGGACTTCGCCGGTTCCGGCCGGTGGATAGGTGTGCTGGATGTCGCGCCACAGGCGCTGGAGGACGTAGTCGCGGTCGAGGGCGTGGGCGCCGTGCAGTTCCATGGCGTCCTGGGCCGACTGCACGGCCCACTGGTGGCCGAGATATTTGGCGTTGATCAGGTCGGCGTCGCAGGGCAGGCCCTGGTCGAGGAGGTGCACGGACTGGTAGGCCAGGATTCGTCCGGCGCGCAGGCGAGCCTCCATGTCACCGATGCGGTCCCGCAGGACCGGCAGATCGGACAGGGCGCCCCGGTAGCGGGCGCGCGCCTTGAGGCGGGCAGTCGTGGTGGCCACGACCGCCTCGTGGATCCCGAGGCTGACCGCGGCCAGGTTGGGACGGCCGTACAGGATGCTGCTGCTCTGGGCCACGCTCAGCCCCTGGCCGATCTCTCCGACCACGTTGTCCTCGGGGACGCGGACGTGGTCGAGGTCGAGGCGGCCGGCGGAGAAGCCGTGCAGGCCGAGGCCGGGACGGTGGTCGGAGACCGAAAGCCCGGGTCGGTCGGATTCGACCATGAACGCGGTCAGCGCCTGGGAAGTACGTACGCCCACCTCGGCGGTTCGGGCGACGACGAGGTGGGCTCCCGCGAGATGGCTGTTGCCGATGTGGACCTTACTGCCGGCGATCACCCATTGATTGCCGCCGCGTTCGGCGGTGGTTTCGATGCCGCCGATGTGTCCGCCGGCCCGCGGTTCGGTCACGGCGATCGACAAAAGAAGTGAACCGTCCGCCACCCGCGGCAGCCAGCGGACCTTCTGCTCATAAGTGGCGAAGTGCAACAACCCGCCGACGGGGATGAGGGTGGCCTGCAGGATGGCCGCAGCAGCCGCCGACAGGCAGGCGACGCGGTGGACCAAGACCGTCTTGGCCACATGGCCGGCGCCAAGACCGCCGAAGGCGGCCGGGACGGTGACGGCGAACCAGCCCCGTGCGGCCATCAGGTCGGCGACCTTGCGCTCCACCCTGCCCGGAGCGGCCTCCATACGTGCGGCGCGCGGCGCGATGTGCTCTTCCGCGAAGGCGTCCGCCTCGTCCCACAGCAGCTCGTGGCGGGCGGTGAGGTAGGGACGCAGCGCCGGTGGTGGCGTGGTGGGTGTGGCGGGCATGGTCGTCTCCCTCTCCCTGGGTGAAGGTCGCACAGTGGAGCGGCCGGGGATCGCCTGCGGCTCCCGGGTGGGGGTGGTGGAACGGCCTAGCGGACTGGCGCGTGGGCGATGTGGTCCATCACCTGGGCGCCGGCGTTGATGACGATGTCTCTCAGCCGTCGGGCCTCGCTCAGGGGCCGCTTCTCGGGGTCGATGACGCACACCGTGCCCAGCACGGTGCCGCTGCCGTGGATGAGCGGTGCGCCGAAGTAGGAGCGGATCCCGACCGCGTCGACCACGTGGTTGCCGCTGAAGCGCGGGCTGGCGTGCACGTCGTGCAGCGGGAGGGCCTTCTTGCGGGCCATGACCTCCGGGCACCAGCCGTGGTCGCGGCTCATGGTGCGGCCGACGATGACGTACCCGCTGTCCGCGGGCGGCTGGTGCAGCCCGACGAAGGTCTGCTCCTCCAGGAAGAGATTGACGAACCCGTACAGGAATCCGGCCTGCGTGGTCATGTCGCGTGCCAGCTCGTCGAAGTCCTGGCTGGCAGCGGTGGGCACGCCCAGGCGCTCGAGCAGCTCATACCGCCGAGCCAGTTCGGTCGTCTGCTGGTCCTGCGGGCCGGTGACGGCAACGTCGGCCGAGAGGGACGGCCCAAGGGCGATGTCTCGCATGTTGCGTCGCGGCAGTGACCGGGTTGCTGGGGCGGTCTGCGGTACGAGGTAGGGGTCGTTGGGCTGATATGACATCAGGCGTCCTGGAGGGTGGTAGTGGCTGCTGGGCGAGCGGGGCCTGCCGATGCGTTCTTCACGGCGTGGCCGACGAGGGTCAGCAAAACGCCGGCGACGTGGTTCGGGTCGCGGGCATCGCAGGTGACCACCGGCGCAGAGGTGGGGAGTTCGAGGGCGGTGCGGACCTGTTCGGGGTGGTAGCGGTGTGCTCCGTCGAACTGGTTGATGGCGACGACGAAGGGCAGGCCGATGTCTTCGAAGAAGCTGACGGGGGTGAAGCTGCTTTCCAGGCGGCGGGTGTCGACCAGGACGACCGCGCCGACGGCTCCGCGGGAGAGGTCGTACCAGAGGTCGACGAACCGGTCCTGGCCGGGCGTGCCGAACAGGAACAGTTCCAGGGGCACAGGCGCGTCCGGCAGGCTGAGGCGGCCGAAGTCGAAGGCGACCGTGGTGGTCTGCTTGGCCTCGACGCCTTCCAGGCTGTCCACGTCCGCGCTCGCCTGGGTCAGGTACTCCTCCGTGCTCAGCGGCGTGATCTCGCTGACGGCACCAACGGCGGTGGTCTTGCCCGCGCCGAAGCCCCCGGCAATCACGATCTTCAGCACAGTCGGTGCGCCGGCCTGCGGGCGCGACGGACTCCGCAGCGCCATGGTCGAGTCATCCGGCCTGGGGGTAGGCGACGGCATCGGGCCACTTCCTCTTCAGGCCCACAGAGAGGGCCGCCAACAGGTGGGTGGTGGGACGCTCATCCGCGTCTGCGTCGGAGGCGGCATAGGCATCGGCGACGGAGACGACCAGGGCGTCGGCGTCCAAGAGGTCCGAGACGAGGATCTTGACGGCGGTGACGGGGCGGCCGAGTCGGCCCGCCAGCTCGGTCACCGAACGCCGGCGCTCTCGGCACAGGGTGAGGATGTCTTCGCATTCCTCGGCCTGGCCCGGGCCGGGTCGCCCCGGCCCGGCGTCCAGCACGGTTTCCAGGCCCAGCAGGTGCCGCGGCTTGGTGCGCCCGCGCGTCAGCGTGTAGGTCCGCACGAACGTCGACTCCTCGGCCGAGCGGCCGTGTGCGGTCACCGGACCTCAGCACCCGTGCCGACGCGGACGGGGATCTGCATGTAAGGAGCGAACTTCTGGACGAGGCGCCCCATCTCGAACCCGACGGTTCCCGCGTCGGCGTCCGTGGTGGCGATGACGGCGAGGATCGTGTCCACCTCACCGCGTTCGTTGCCGGGATGGCCCTCGAAGGCTGCGCTGCACCCGGCGCTCTGGACAAAGAACAGGCAGTCGTCTCGCTCGATGATGACTTGCCTGGCCGGCCTCTTCTTGTGGCTGGGGCCGGTGATGTTCGTCGCGAGGGAGGCCACTCCGCTGAGCGCGGCCGACAGTTCGTCCGCCCAGTCCTTGTCGACGTCGCTGTCCAGCAGCCGCAGTCCGTCGCGCGACAGCAGGACGGCGTGCGTGACGCCCGGAGTCTCGGAGGTGAAGTGACGCAGCAGCCAGGCCATGTTGTCCCGTTGACCGCTTGCTGTCGTCTCGGATGCGGGCGCGTCGCTGGTCACGTTGTCCATCGCGGGGTGGGTGCTCATAGGAATCGCTCCAGAAGGGGGAAGGGCCAGCGGATGTAACAGGCCGCCGGGAACGTGGAGGGAAGGGCGAGAATCAGGGCCTGGGTTGCTCTGCCGAAGCGGGCGGAGAACCAGCTGTCCCGCCGGCCTGGATGCCGTTGCGGAAGGCGGCTGCGAGCCCTGGCGTCGCCGCGGTCACGGGGGCTTGCTCCCGCTCGCGTGGTGGACGGAACGAGCCAGCCTGACGCGTACGCGTGGGAAGGGCGGGCGCATCAGCCGAGTGACCTGCCTCTCCGGCTCTCGGCGCCCCTGCGGTGCCCGGGCGTGGTACCTGGCCCGCCGGGATGGCTGGAGCCGTGGCACTCTGCCGGGGCGGCGGCGCGGAGGGGTGGGGTCTCCTGGGGAGCGCGCCCGAGTCCTCGAGCGAGGGAATCGCGACGAGGAGCCGTGCCGGAATGACGACCAGGGCGGTGGTGCCTCCCGTCACGTTCTCCTGGAGGAGAACGGAGAGCCCGTGCGACTGGGCGATCTTCGCGGCGACCAGCAAGCCGAGCTGTCCCGCTCGTACCTGACCGCTGACGTCCACCTCGTCAGGGGCCTTGAGCAGGTGGTTCATCTGCGCGCGTGTCTGCGGATGCATAGGGATGGCCCGGTCCTCGACCTCGATCGCCAGCCCGTTAGAAACCCGCTGCGCTCGCACGGTCACCTTCGTTGCCGGATCGGAGCACTCGCAGGCGTTCTCGATCAGCTCGGCCAGAAGGTGGGTCAGGTCCGGACCCACATGTCCCGGAAGGCCCAGCTCAGCGCCCACGGAACCAGCCGCGACGGCCACACGCGGATACTGCACAACTTCGGAGACTGCGCCGCGCAGCGCCGTCGCGAGGGGGACGGGCCGACGCACGCTGCGCAGGGACTGCCCGCCCAGCACCGCCGTGCTCTCGACCTGGCGACGCATCCGCGTCACGAGGTGATCGATCTCGAAGATCTTCGAAAGCAGCTCCGGGTCGTCGGTCAGCATCTCCAACTGGCTCAGTGCCTGGAGCGCCTTGCCGACCAGGGCGTGCTCGCGCATCGCCAGACGGCGCAGCACTTCCAGGAGAACGACGGACTGGGACTCGTCGTGCACACGTATCAGCGACGCGATGGCCTGCGCCTGGAGGGAACTCAACGCCTTGTTGATCTCGACGGTCGGACTGGCCGACGGTGGCGTCTGCATGTCCGGCAGCGCCGGGCGTCCCCCGCGGCACAGCTCGTCCGCCGACCACTGCACCGACTTCTCGACGGCCGCCCCTGCCTCGGCGACCGCTGTCAGCGCCGCTGCCTGGGCCTTCTCCACAGCTGCCTGCACGACCCCTGCGGCCGTGCGCACTCCGCGAGCCGCCACCAGCGCGACCCCGGCCAGCCCACAGACAAGGCCGGTCAGGAGCCAGCCGGGACCTACCGCAGACATCGACCAGAGGGCGAAGGCGGCACCCAACAGCGCGGCCAGAAGCACCACGGGCAAGGCCACGGTGCGGCGGACACGGTGCAGCGTGATCGTGTCGATCCGTGGAGGTCTGCGGTGGCCGGGAGCGGCCGGCCGTGCCGGGAAGGCGCTGTCAGGCATGGGAATCCTCGTCAGGGGGTGGGGTTGCTAGGCGTGCTGCGGCGTCAGGCTTGTGCAGGTCTGGAGCGTGTTGCGTGAGGTCGAGCGAGGCGCCGGAACCTCGACCGTGCCTCGGTGGCAGGAAGACTGCGTCGCCAGCTGATGAAGGAGCCGGGCACTTTGGATCAGGCCCATGTGGCTGAACGCCTGCGGGAAATCACCGACCTGGCGCTGCTGGACGGGGTCGTACTCCTCGGCCAGGAGCCCGAGGTCGCTGCGCAGCGCGAGAAGGTGTTCGAACAGGGCGTGGGCCTCGCCGAGGCGGCCGGTCAGGGCGAGCGCATCGACGAGCCAGAAGTTGCAAAGGAGGAAGGTGCCCTCATCGCCGGCCATGCCGTCCACTCCGGTGCGCTTGCCGCGGGTCGGGTACCGGTACACGAGCCCGTCCGGTGTGGAGAGTTCACGACGTACCGCATCCACGGTGCCGATGACGCGCGGGTCGTTCGGCGGCAGGAAGCCGACGCGGGGGATGAGCAGCGTGGCGGCGTCCAGTTCCTGGGAGCCGTAGGACTGGGTGAAGGTGTTGCGCGCCGGGTCGAAGCCCTTGGTGCAGACCTCGTCGTGGATCGTGGCCCGCAGTTCGACCAAGGGGGTCAGGTCCACGTCGAGGGCACCGACTTCGGCCAGGCGGATGGTGCGGTCGACCGCGACCCAGGCCATCACCTTGGAGTGGACGAAGTGCCGGCGTGCCCCTCGGATCTCCCAGATTCCCTCGTCGGGCTCCTGCCAGCGCTGCGCCAGGTGCTCGACGAGGCGCTGGTGCAGGACCGCAGTGTCGGCGCAGTGGGCGACACCGCTCTGGTGCGCGAGGTACAGGGTCTCGATCACCTCGCCGTACACGTCGAGCTGGAGCTGGTCCGCCGCCCCGTTTCCGACCCGTACTGGGGTTGAGTCCTCGTACCCGGGAAGCCAGGCCAGCTCCCGCTCCCGCAGATCGCGCTCCCCGGTGATCCCGTACATGATCTGCAAGTTCTCCGGATCGCCGGCCACCGCACGCAACAGCCATCGCCGCCATGCTTGCGCCTCCTGCCGGTACCCGGTCCCCAGCAGCGCGGCCAGGGTCGTGGAGGCGTCGCGCAGCCAGGTGAAGCGGTAGTCCCAGTTCCGTCCGCCGCCGATTTCCTCAGGCAGCGATGTGGTCGGCGCCGCAACGATCCCGCCGCTCGGCCCATAGGTCATCGCCTTCAGCGCGATCAAGGAACGAACCACGGGCTCGCGGAAGGGGCCGTCGTAGGTGCATTCCTGCGCCCACTCCCGCCAGAAGGCGAGTGTCTCGGTGAGCGCGCCCTCCGGGTCGGGAAGGTCAGGCGCGGCTGCATGGGATGGGCACCAACTGAGCACGAAAGCCACGCTCTGCCCGGCGGCGACAGCGAACGCACTGACGATGGCGCCGTCCTTCTCCACCTGCTGGACGCAGGTGTCGAGCCACAGAGCGTCCGCGCCGGCCTCCGCGACCATGCGGCCCCCGACCTCGTGGATCCACGGGCTGACGCTGCCGTATCCCGGCCGCGGACGCATGGCCGAGATCATCGGCACTTCGCCGGTGAGGCCCTCGACGATCCGGATCACTTGGGGTGCCCCGTCGCGTGGCGGCATGAAATCCAGGACGCGGACCGAGCCGGTCGGGGTGCGCCACACCGATTCGAGGACGAGTGAGTCACCGCAGTACCGGCGTTTGGCTTCCGCTTCGGAGCCGGACCGGCTACGAGGCGGCGAGGCCGGAGCGATCTGCCAGGTGCCGTGTTTCTGCGTGCCGAGCAGGCTGGCGAAAATGGCCGGCGAGTCGAAGCGGGGCAGGCACAGCCAGTCGATCGAACCGTCGTCGCAGACGTGGGCACTGGTCTGCATGTCGCCGATCAGGCCGTACTGCTCGATACGCGGAAGACGTTTCATCGTTTGTGAATCTCCATTGATCCCGCAGGCCGGGGGTGTCGGGGGCCGCTACGGCGGCCGGGAACACTGAGAAGTAAGTGCCCCTGTGGTCACCGGGGTGAGGTCGGATCGTTCAGGGTCGGTGGGGCGTCCTCGTCGGCCGCGACAGGACTGGCTGCGCGCTCGCCGCGGAGGACCAGCCAGGCCATCGGCCCGAGAATCAGCCCGATGACGACGACCCCGGTTACTGTCACGTCCGTGGCACCGAAGCGGCCCAGACCAAACAGGCGAGGGCGACTGCGAAAACCGCCCCGCGCAGCATCTTGATCCGGGGCTTCCACGAACGCCGCCTGCGCTGCGGGCGCATCGACCCGGGATCACCGCGCTCCACATGCGTGACGAGTTTCCGCGTCGCTTCGGCGAGCTCGACCAGGTACACCCGGCTGGGCATGTAGCCCTCGGGGACGCTGTCCGAGCAGAGCCGCTGCGCGCGCAGCAGGACGGGGGTGCCCGAAGGGGTTCGTGCTCCCAACTGGGCAACGTGACCGCGCAGACGGCGAACGAGGCCCTCCACATCAGCAGCGCTCTCGGGTAGCGGTGACTCCTCGCCCAGCACGAGCGTCACCGTCTCCCACGCGGCCACCACGTGATCACGCTGCGGCGCCCGCTTCACGGTGACGGACCCTCGCTCTCCGCTCCCGCCCACGCTCTGGATGTCTCCTCCGCGAGGAACCAGCGAAAGGCGCATGACACAACTCCTGTTCGGATCAAGCCAAAGTGAGCCGAAATCGCCGGTTGGCACCGACGGCTGGCGTGCGAAGTGAGTGATCTGGCAGCTACGTTGAGCGAACCGTGAATCCCGTCTGAGGGGTATGCCTGTGCGGACCGGAAGGCCGCCAAAGGCGCCAAAGATCATTTCGGACCCGAGGGGCAGTCCATGGCCCGTGAACGAAACGTCGCCCTCGCCGCACTCCTGCGCGAAGCAGGCTGGTCCCAGCCACAAGCAGCCGCTGCCGTTGCTCGAGTGGCCGCGGAGAGCGGAGTGCGTGAGCTGGAGGCGATCTCCCGCTCGCACATCTCCATGTGGGTGCTCGGCACGAAGCCGAGTGGCAGAGCGCCGCATATCCTGCGCGAGACGCTGTCCCGCAGACTCGGCCGCCACCTCACCCTGGCCGACCTCGGGCTGGAAGAAGAGCCAACAGGCACTACCGACACCGGATCCGACTGGAGCGTCGACCCTCTGACCGCACTGGCCGAGCTGGGAAGCGACGATCTCGACATGCACCGACGCAAGCTGCTGTCCACCGCCGCCTACTCCGCGGCCGGCCTCGCCCTGCCCACAGCCTCGTGGTGGGCAGCCGCCCCCGCCACAGCGGCGAAGCGCCGACCGGCATCCCCGCGCCCGGTGACCCAGACAGACATCGACGACGTCCGCGACCTCACGGTCTACTACTCCGCGCGCGACCAGCAGCGAGGCGGCGCCTCCGGCCGCAAAGCCCTTGCCAGCCACCTGCTCGACGGTGCGGTACCGCTGCTTGGCGGCCGATTCCGTACAGACCAGCTCCGCCGCGACACGTACTCCGCCGTGGCGGAGATGACTTACCTCGCCGGTTGGATGGCCTTCGACGCCAGTGAACACCGCACTGCCCAGCGCTACCTCACCATTGCCGCCCGCATCGCGGCGGAAGCTGGAGACGGACCGCTCGGTGGTCATGTCCTGCGCGCCCTCGCCCACCAGGCCGTGGACCTCGGGCATCCACGCCGGGCGCTCGCCCTGGCCGACGCCTCGATGTCCCGCGACCGCTACGGCCAAGCCAGCCATCGTGAAAAGGCACTTCTGGCGATCGTCCACGCTCGCGCACTCGCGGCCGACGGCGACCGGGCCGGCTCTCTCGCGGCCATCAGCCGCGCGGAGCGGGACCTCGCCCGCGCCGACACCAACGAGGCGCCGGCGCGCGTCGGCTTTTTTCAGGAAGCCTCCCTCGCCCACGAGACGGCCTGCGCTCTGCGTGACATGGGCCAGCCTCGGGATGCGGAGATCTACTTCAAGCGCAGCGTGGCCACGCGCCAACGCCAGCAGTTCGCCCGTACCCACGGCGTGACGCTCGGTTACCTCGGCGCCGTCCAAGTCCAGCAGGGACGCCTTGACGAGGCATGCGCAACCTGGAGCGAAGCACTCGATGCCATGGCCGGTATCCAGTCCGGGCGAGCCCGCGACGTCATCGTCCGCATGCAGAGCGACATCTCGCCCGTCCGGCAGCGCGGTGGTCGCCACGTCGCCGAACTGGACCGTCGCGCGCGAGGCTTGTTGCGCGCCATAGGCTGACCACAGAACGGTTTCGCGGCGCTGACCGGAGGCCGCCGCGCACGCTACGCCCAGGGAGAGGAACGAGCGCTGATGCCGACCTACGAGGTCAAGTCGATCGCCACGGTCGTCGGCGGCCACACTCGCGTACAGGACGACTACCAAGGCGGGGTCGAATCGATCATCCGGCTCGACGACGCGTATCCCCTTGAAACGCTGCAAGGAATCGAGGAGTTCTCCCACCTGACCGTGACCTGGCGCTTCCATCTGGCCCGACCCGAAGACGTCCAGCTCCACGCACGCAGTCCAAGGGGAAACCAGAACTGGCCGGCGACCGGTACGTTCGTCCACCGCAACCACCGGCGCCCAAACCAACTGGCGGTCAGTTACCCGCGGTTGCTCAAGGTCGAAGGCAGGGACCTCCTGGTCACCGATCTCGACGCCGTCGACGGGACGCCCGTGATCGACCTGGCACCGTACTTCGAACAGATGGGGCCTCAGGGCCCGATCCGTCAGCCCGCATGGCCTGGCGAGATGCTTGAACCGAACTACTGGGCGAAGGCAAGCGAACGGCCCTCCGAGCGTCCCCTGTAGGGGAAGTGACTGAGCTGCCCGACTCGTCAACCGCATGGCCGGGAACCATTTGGAAGTCTGGCTCAACCCTCAGCCCTCGCGTACCGGAACTCACACCACGTCTCCTTGCCGCTGCTCTCCCACGCGTCTGAGATCGCATCGACAAGCCGGATCCCGCGACCGGATTCACCGTCGGGTCCGGCTTCCTTGAGTACAGCTGGGGCCGGATTGTGATCGGTGACCGAGACACGCACCACGTCGACGGCCACCGTGATCCGGAGCACGACTTCTCCCTCACCGTGAATCACGGCGTTGGTGGCCAGCTCCGAGACGGCCAGTACGACGACCCCCGCCACCGGGTCCGAAACACGGCACCGCCGCAGGAACGCCCCGGCTGTCTGCCGCATCTCCCCAACTTTCGCGAGATCAGGGAGAAAGGCCGCCTGACAGCCATGGGGTGCCGCCGGTATGCCTGCCCTCGCCGATGTGCTGTGCCGGTCTTCGTGAACCGACCTCGCGCACGACACGCCTGCCACGTCGGCAAAGCTACGGATGCCCCCGCCGGGCGGGGTCTCCTCTTGGAGCCTGGTCATGGGGGCTATCGCACCGCGTGGCGACGCCGTCGACCAGGGGAATCCAGAGGGGGAAATATCTGTCAAGGGGGGAAAGTCGGAGGGGGAATTGAGGCCATGATTGGATTCCGCCCACCAACAGAGGTCACACTCATGCCAGATCCGTTCGCCGACCTGCTCCTCCGGCTCCGGCAGGAGGCGGGCAGGACGCAGGAGGAGCAGGCAGACGCGATCAACGCTGTCTCCGGCCGGGACACCATGACCCGCCGAGAGATCAGCCGCTATGAGAACTTCGAGAACGTCCCTACCAATCACACAATCGCCCACATCGCGGCGGCCTGCGGTGTGCCCTTCGAGGAGCTTCAGCGGGAGGCCAAGGCTGCCCGCGCTCGGAAGAGAAAGGGGCATGCCAGTGCAGAGGAGGACCAGGACGCCGTGAAGCGTCGCACGCTGCTGGGTGGCGCCGCTGTCGGCGTGAGCGCGGCTGCCGAGCCCTGGGGGCGCCTCGCCTTCGCCCTCAGTAAGGGGTCCAAGATCGATTCGCCCTCCGCCGTCGCGCTCATCGACCGGGCCGCTGAACTACACGTCCAGGAACTCAATCTCAGCGCCCGGCGGCTACAAAGGACGGTCGAGTCGCATCTTGACGCGATCACCGCGGCTCTGCCTCGTGCTGGCGAGCACGAGCGGGCTCTCACTATCGCCGCTGGAGAAACCGCCGCCCTGGCGGGTTGGGTCGCCTGGGACCTGGGTGAGCACGACAAAGCCGACGCCTACTACAAGGTCACGTCGCAGTGCGCGACGACCGCCGGGCACCCTCCGCTCCGAGCCCTGGCCCTGACCTACAGCAGCTACGGCGCCTCGACGCCGAAGGCGAAGTTGGAGTTCCTTTCCCGGGCGGCCAGCGATGTGCGAGGCCACGGCAACGCTACTGCTGCCGCCTGGGTCCTCGGCAGGCACGCGGAGGAGGCTGCGGCGGCCGGCGACGAGATGGGGGCGCTCCGGGCGTTGGAGCGAGCGCGCTTCGCTTACGACTTCGCGGATCACACCAACGAGCAGGCGTGGGTCCGGTTCGTGACCCCGTACCGCATGGATTCGCTGGCCCTCTCTGTATACGGGCAGTTGGGGCGTCCCGAACTCACCGCTACAGCAGACACCGCAGTCGACCGACTCGGAGACGAACTACCGGACGGAGGCGTCGTGGTCCTCGGTGATCTCGCGTCGGCCCTGCTGCGTGGAGGTGACGTCGACCAAGGGGTCTACGTGTCACGCCAGTTCGCCGCAGCGGCACAGGCCAAACCCAACACGATGGGCAAGGAGCGCGCATCGACTATCGCAGCGTCGCTCCCGGACAGCGAGCAGGAACTCAGCCGCCATCTGCGGCAGTTCGCATCCTGAGTCCCTGCGCGGCACGCGGACAAGCCCAGGACGCGAACAGTCGTACGGCCGGTCCGTCGCTCCGCAGACCTATGCCGTCTCCGCGACTACCCAGGACAGGTACGCCTCCGAACCGCCGGTCACGGGCAATGTGATCCACTGGGGGACGTCGTACGGGTGCTTCTCGTGCATCCACGCCTCCAGTGCCGGGAGACGGTCCGTCGTAGTCATGTACGAGATCCGCCACTCCTGCGCCGTCTCAACCTTCCCCTTCCACCAGTAGAAGGCGGTCATCGGCGCATCGATGTGGACGCCCGCTGCCAGCTTGCTCTCGACAGCGCCCCAGGCCAGCGCCTTCGCCTGATCCTCGTTGTCGCTGGTCGTCTGCGCGATCACAATCTCGTTGGCCATGCAACTACCTCTCCAGCTCGGGTACCGCGACCCTACCCAGCCGTCCAGCGCGCACCGAAGTCGGTAGCTACCGGTGAAGGTGGGCGGGACTCAACCAGCGACCTGGACCACTGAGACGGGCAGCAGGCCATTCAAACGCTTGGCGACCTGAACGCGTGGACCGCATAGATGCGTGACCTCACCGGGGTGTTGTGTCGTCCGTTGGGCTTCGTACTGACCGCAAGGCAGGCCGGCGAGCCCCTGACTTCCGGGGGCGACAGCGCGTCGGCGGGTGCCTAGCGGAGAGCGAGCGGCGGCCCGGACGAGGTCGGCCGATAGGGCGAATTCTTTCTGTGTACTCAGTCTGACTCGGCATTTTGCCCATGGCAGACGAGAAAGGGGCTCGAAGGACTGGAACCCTCTCCGGGTGTATGTCAACGTACAACACCTCGGAAGTGTGAGGTCGGTAAGCGACCCGCCTGGAGATCCGATGAGGAGTATTTCCGCCGATGCGCGTCCTCCGATCAGTCCGGCCGGCCGCCCCTGTCCGCTTACCCTTTGTGCGATACACGGTGGACCGTTCATGCCGGATCCACATACGGGGGCGGATCGATTGGCGTCGAGGCTGGCAGTCGAGGCGAGCCTCTTTTCGGAGCGCGAGCGCAACATAGACCAAGATTGCCGGTTAGCCAAACCGGCGATCTTCGCGACCATGGAGCAGGTCCGCATTTGGCTGTACTTGACAGTGGAGCCGTAGCGGACACAGAAGAAGGCAGCGCTCCCCAAACCCACCGGGGAGGGAGAGGGGGAGCATCGGCTACCGCAGCGGTGATACCCGCGGCACCCTTCGCTGAAGCGCAGTGGCCCTCCGCCCGCGTGCAGTTTCCACACCCTCAAGGAGAGTGAGTACTCTGTCCGATCCCATCAAGAAACTTCCACCGAACTCGAAGGGGAAGGTTCGATACCGGTTTGTTGTCGACGCAGGAATCGACCCCGAAACTGGTAAGCGTAAGCAGTTGAGGCGCACCTTCGACTCGTTGAAGGAAGCTAGGGCTGAGTACGCAAACATAACTAACCGGCGGCATGATGGGTCGCTTGTGCCGCCCAACAAGATCACCGTGAATGAGTGGCTCGACCGATGGCTGGCCATGAAAGCGGAGGATCTCGAAGAAACCACCATCTACAACTACGGGATTACCCTGGACCGAGTTCGGGGGAGGCTCGGCAATATCCGTCTCCAGGACCTTACTGAAGAGCACGTGGAAGAGTGGAGAGACTGGGCGCTGGCGCATGGTCGCGTGCGTGGTAAAAGGGCCGGGACGCCACTCAGTGTCACGAGTGTGGATATGAGCCTCGCTCGGCTGAAGGAAGCGCTGGGGAGAGCCGTTACCCGGCGGTTGGTGTACGTCAATGTCGCTGCGCACGTGACCATTCCCCGGAGAGCGCGCAAGGAAGAACGGAAGACTAAAGAGGAGGTGCCGCCCTGGAACGTCCAGGAGGTTCAGAAATTCATCCATGGAATTAGGGGCGAGCGTCTCTATGCTGCGCTTCTTCTTTCGCTGATGGGGCTTCGCCCAGCTGAAGTCTGCGGCCTCCGGTGGGAAGACGTTGACTTGGAGAACGCCAAGATCGTCATTGCCAACACGCGCACGATGATGGGCAACCGGTACGTGGTGGAGAAGGACACCAAGTCTCTTGCGGGTGAGCGGGACCTGCCGCTGCCGGCGCTTGTGCTGGGAGCCCTCAAGGCATTCCGGGCTCTCCAAGCCGAGGAGAGGCTCGCTCTGGGGGAGGCGTACACGGTGTCGGGCTACGTGCTGGCGCATGAGACGGGCGACGCCTTCACGATCAAGCAACTTCGCCGACGCGCGTACCGGCTTATGGAGCTTCTCGGGCTCCGTCGCGTCAGGCTCTACGACGCACGCTCGTCGTGCTTCACCTTCCTGGCCAACAACGGCGTCCCGGACCACATCCTCGCGCGATGGGCCGGACATACGAACGTAAAGACGACCAAGCGGTGGTACGTCAAGCCGGATGTAGAAGATCTTCGTGGAGCCGCCACCACTTGGGATGGCCTGCACGGGGGTACGGCAGAGGGGCAAGAGTGAGCCACGCGGACTATGAGCCGAGCAACTTGCGCGCCGTATGGCCTGCAGGATTGGGGCGAGGGGGCTTCGGCGTCCGCTTGCTGGTTTTGGACCGGTGGCTGTAACTGAGAGCATCCGGCTATGGCCAAGCCTTCTACCAAGCGTTCACCGTGTGGCGTTTAAGTTGCTGTTGGGCGGGGTTTCGGAAGGTTTCCAGGTGGATCGCGCCGAGCCTCGTTCGTGCCACCACACTCGATGCTGCTTCCTGAACCGCCTGGAGGCCGTGATCAAAGAGGAAAGCGTTGCTCGTAGCGGCTGAAGGAGGGCACGCGCCCGGAGGGCCCACTGCCGACACGGCCACGAGTACATGCCGGAGAATGTATACCTGGGATCTCGTTGGCAGGACCGGAGCGGGGCAAGGCCCGCTAGTTCCACCCCGGCGATGTGACATCTCGTGACAGATGAGAGGCTCAGACGGGTGAGCGAGACACCACCGAACACCCTGCAATACCGCTTTGACGGGCCAGAAGAGGCTCCCGTCCTGATCCTGGGTCCCTCACTGGGTACCACATGGCACATGTGGGACCGCCAGATCCCCGAGCTGACCAAGCAGTGGCGCGTCTTCCGGTTCGACCTGCCCGGGCACGGCGGCGCTCCCGCGTACCCGGCCGGGTCGGTGGGTGAACTCACCACGCGGCTGCTGGCCACCCTCGAAGGGCTCGGCGTGCAGCGCTTCGGCTATGCGGGCTGCGCGCTCGGCGGCGCCGTCGGCATCGAGCTGGCCCTGCGCCACCCGGAGCGGCTCGCCTCGCTCGCGCTGATCGCGGCCTCGCCCCGCTTCGGCACGGCCGACGAGTTCCGGCAGAGAGGCGTGATCGTCCGCACGAACGGCCTCGACCCCATCGCCCGTACCGCGCCCGAGCGCTGGTTCACCGGCGGGTTCGCCGCCGCCCAGCCCGCGATCACCGAGTGGGCCGTGCAGATGGTGCGCACCACCGACCCCGGTTGCTACATCGCCTCCTGCGAGGCGCTCGCCTCGTTCGACGTCCGTCCCGAGCTGGGGCGGGTCGGCGTACCGACCCTGGTGCTGGTCGGATCGGACGACCAGGTCACCGGTCCCGCGGAGGCCCGCACGCTGGTCGCCGGCATCCCGGACGCCCGCCTCGCCGTCGTCCCCGGCGCCTCCCACCTGGTCCCGGTGGAGCAGCCCGCGGCGGTCACCGACCTGCTGGTGCGGCACTTCTCCACGGCCTGGCAGCCCGCCTTCGAGACCTCCACCGGCCAGAACGCCCTGCCCCCGGCCGCCCTCAAGCCGGTCCTGTCTCCCGCCCCGCCGCAGCCCCCGCAGACCGGGCCCGTCGCCGAGATCGCCCCGGTCGTCGTACCGCCGCAGGCCCAGGGGCGGCCCGACCCGTACGACGCCGGGATCAAGGTCCGCCGCGAGGTGCTGGGCGACGCGCACGTGGACCGGGCGCTGGCCCAGGCCGACGCGTTCTCCGGGGACTTCCAGGAGTTCATCACCCGCTACGCCTGGGGCGAGATCTGGGACCGCCCCGGCCTCGACCGGCGCACCCGCAGCTGTGTCACCCTCACCGCCCTGGTCGCCGGCGGCCACCTGGACGAGCTGGCCTTCCACACCAGAGCCGCCCTGCGCAACGGCCTCACCCCGGGCGAGATCAAGGAAGTGCTGCTCCAGGCGGCCGTCTACTGCGGCGTACCGGCCGCCAACAGTGCGTTCAAGGTCGCCCAGCAGGTCATCCGCGAGGAGACCACGCCCCAGGGGTGAAGTCCGCGGGAAGAGCGCGGAGGCAGGATGGACCCATGAAGCTCACGAAGAAGTCGCACGCCTGCGTCCGCCTGGAGAAGGACGGCCGGACCCTCGTCCTCGACCCCGGCGCCTTCAGCGAGGAGGACGCCGCGCTCGGCGCGGACGCGATCCTCGTCACCCACGAGCACCCCGACCACTTCGACGAGTCCCGGCTGCGCGCCGCGATGGAGAACAACCCGGCCGCCGAGATCTGGACCCTGCGGGCGGTCGCCGAGAAGATCTCGTCCGCCTTCCCCGGCCGCGTCCACTCCGTCGGCCACGGCGACACCTTCACCGCCGCCGGCTTCGACGTCCAGGTCCACGGCGAGCTCCACGCGGTGATCCACCCGGACATCCCGCGCATCACCAACGTCGGATACCTCGTCGACGGCGGCAGGGTCTTCCACCCCGGCGACGCCCTCACCGTCCCCGACCACCCGGTGGAGACGCTGATGCTCCCCGTCATGGCCCCCTGGAGCAAGATCTCCGAGGTCATCGACTACGTCCGGGAGCTGAAGCCGCAGCGCGCCTACGACATCCACGACGCCCTCCTCACCGACCTGGCCCGACCCATCTACGACCGGCAGATCGGGCAGCTCGGCGGCTCGGAGCACCTGCGGCTGACGCCGGGGGAGTCCGCCGAGGTCTGAGGCCTTGGGGGTTCTTGCACTGTGCCCGGCCGGGCCGCGTTGTCAGACCCGCCGGGTAGGTTGTGGGACATGCGCATCGCGACCTGGAACGTGAACTCGATCACCGCCCGCCTGCCGAGGCTCCTGGCCTGGCTGGAGAGCAGCGGCACGGACGTGCTGTGCCTCCAGGAGGCAAAGGTCGCCGAGGAGCAGTTCCCCGCGGAGCAACTGCGCGAGCTGGGTTACGAGTCGGCGGTCCACGCGACCGGCCGGTGGAACGGCGTGGCGGTGCTCTCCCGCGTCGGCATCGAGGATGTCGTCAAGGGCCTGCCCGGCGATCCCGGGTTCGACGGTTCGGTGGAGCCCCGCGCCATCTCGGCGACCTGCGGCCCGCTCCGCGTCTGGTCGGTGTACGTGCCGAACGGCCGTGAGGTGGAGCACCCGCACTACGCCTACAAGCTCCAGTGGTTCGAGGCCCTCAAGGCCGCCGTCGCCGGTGACGCGGCGGGCAGCCGCCCCTTCGCGGTGATGGGCGACTACAACGTGGCGCCGACGGACGACGACGTCTTCGACCCGGCCGCCTACGTCGGCTCCACGCACGTCACCCCCGCCGAGCGCGCCGCCCTGGCCTCCCTGCGTGAGGCCGGCCTGTCGGACGTCGTCCCGCGGCCCCTCAAGTACGACCACCCGTTCACGTACTGGGACTACCGCCAGCTCTGCTTCCCGAAGAACCGCGGCATGCGCATCGACCTGGTGTACGCCAACGCCCCGTTCACGAAGGCCGTCAGCGACGCGTACGTGGACCGCGAGGAGCGCAAGGGCAAGGGCGCCTCGGACCACGCGCCCGTGGTCGTGGACCTGGACGTCTAGGGCCGCAGCAGCCGCAGGTCGACCGAGTCCGCCAGGGCCGCCAGCCCCGTGTCGCCCGGATGCAGATGGTCCCCGCTGTCGTACGCGGGGAGCATCCGGGACGGCCGCTGCGGGTCGCGGACCACCGCGTCGAAGTCGAGCACGGCGTCGAAAGCCCCGCCGTCGCGGATCCACTCGTTCACCGCGACCCGCCCGGCGTCGACGGCCGCGGTGCACCGCGTCTCGCCCTCGCAGGGCAGGACCGTCGCCGCCAGCATCCTCAGCCCCCGGGCCTGCCCGCGCGCCGCGAGCTCGCGCAGCCCCGCGATCACCTGCTCCGCCGAGGTGCCCCACCGCAGGTCGTTGACGCCCTCGAAGACGACGGCCGTACGCGCCGACGGCTGTGCGAGGACGTCCCGGTCGAAGCGGTGCAGCGCGCTCACCCCGGCCGTGTCCGTGGACACCCCGTCGCCGGGGTACCGGTCGGTGACCACGCGGTTGCCGGAGACGCCCAGGTTCAGCACTCCGTAACGCGGGACGGTGCTCTGCTTCAGGAGCCGGTCGGCCAGGACGTCCGGCCAGCGACGGTTCGCGTCCACCGTGGACTTGTCGCCGTCGGTGATCGAGTCCCCGAGCAGCACCACGGACCCGGGACCGCCGCTCACGTCGACCCCGGCCAGCAGCGGCCAGCGGGTGATCACCGAGGTGTACGCCCCGGCGGCGCGGTCCGCCGCGTGATCGCCGGGCTCACTGACGTAGGAGCGCTGCTGGGCGAGCCCGTGCACGGGCGTGGCCGTCACCGTCCCGGGCAGATGGAAGCTCACCAGCAGATCGGCGTCCGCCGGCACGGAGAAGCCGAGCGGATCGCTGTACGCCTGGGCCCCGGCCGGGATCGCCACGCCCGCCGCACCGCCGAACGACAGCGCCACCGGGGTGCCCCGCGAGGCCGCGCCCGCCGCCCGCACCGCGACCGTCGCGTTCCCGATCCGTACCGGAGCCGCCGCGAAGGTGTTGTCGAACCGCACCCGCACCCTGGGCCCGCCGGCCGACGTGTGCACGACCAGCCGCAGCGTCCGGTCCGTCCAGGGGCCCACGGCGGCGTAGCCGCCCGTGGCCGTCGTCCAGCTGCCCGTCCAGCCCCGCGTGGAGGTCCGTACCGACACCGCGAAGACGTGCAGCCCGGCCGCGTTCGGCAGCCGGACCGAGGCCACCGCGCGCCCCGGGACCAGCGGCACCGTCATGACATACAGGCGGGCCGGCCGGGCGAGTCGGCCGCCGGGGGTGTTGATGTGCGGCAGGGCCACCGCCTTGGTCGCGAGCGGCCCGGTGCGCCAGTCGGGCGCGGTCAGCCGGTACCCGGAGCGGGAGCCGTTCGCGTACGTGACCGTGCCCGGGCCGCCCACCTCCGTGCCGGCGGTGCCCGCCACCAGGAATGCCAGGGCGTCGCCGCGCCCCGTGACCCGGACGTCCTGGCCGGCGGCGCGGACGTTGTCGGGCTCGCCGGGCCGGCGCTTCGGCCAGGTCAGCCGGGCGCCCTGCACGGTGAGCGTGCGGCCGGGTGTCCAGCCCGCGGCGGTGAGGTCCCGCGCGGACAGGGAGGCACCGGAACCGTCGAAGTCGGCCTCCCCGGGCGAGCTGTCGTCGCTGACGGCCACATTGTCGAACAGCCGCTCCAGCGGCACCGGCGCGGCCCGTCCCTCCTCGACGGCCTGCGCCGACACCGCCGGGACCAGCGACCCGCACAGGGTCAGGACGACCAGGATCCCCCGGACACATCGGCGCACGGCCGACTCCTCCCGCTCATCGACACACGACGCAACAGACGAAACGCAGGGACGGAACACAATGGACAACGACGGCCGAGACGCAAGACGCACGGTGAAACCAGGAGACCTGAGAGACCCGTCAACGCGCACCGCGTGAACTCGGCCTGAACCCGACCGGGATCGCGGGTCCGCGCGCCCTGTGGTGCGTACGGGGGTACGAATGACACGCTGGGCGTATGAACATCCCTTTCCTGGGCAACCGGCGCCAGAAGGTCGGGGTCCCCGATCCGGCAGGCATCGCGGAACTCCTCGCCGAGTGTGAACTGCTCCGCTCCCAGGCGTACCGGGCGGGTGTCCGGCTGGACGACACGGCGGCCTCGCTGGAGGCACTGGACCAGCTCCTGCCGCGCTGGCGGGACGACGAGGACACCCTGACCTGGCTCGGCAACGACGCCGGTCTCTACCTGGGCAGCGTCATCGTGCGCACCGTGCCGGGCGCCACCTGGGAGATCCGTCCCGACGGGCAGCCCGTCGTACGGCTGGACTCCGGCCGTGAGTTCGACGTGGTCGACTCCGGCCACGAGTGGGCCGCGTACGGGGTGCCCGAGCTGTCGCAGCTGTACGCGGAAGTCGCGGAGTCGTGAGCCCCATGGCCGCAACCTTTGGCCCAAAGTCCGACGTAAATACGGCTAATGACCGAAAAGTGCGTGTCGCCCGACAAGTCTGATCTTGCCTGGATACGTTGCGGCAACCACCACACAGCTGAGAGTGAGTAGGGCTGAGCATGGCCGTCGATCCGCTGATCGAGCTGCGTGACGTCAACAAGCACTTCGGGGAGCTGCATGTCCTGCAGGACATCAACCTCACCGTCGGCCGGGGGGAGGTGGTCGTGGTCATCGGCCCGTCGGGGTCGGGAAAGTCCACCCTGTGCCGGGCGATCAACCGGCTGGAGACCATCGAGTCCGGGGAGATCGTCCTCGACGGGCAGTCGCTGCCGGAGGAGGGCAAGGCCCTCGCGCGGCTGCGCGCCGACGTCGGGATGGTTTTCCAGGCGTTCAACCTCTTCGCCCACAAGACCGTCCTGCAGAACCTCTCCCTGGGGCAGGTCAAGGTCCGCGGGCGCCGGAAGGAGGACGCCGACAAGCGCTCCCGTGAACTCCTCGACCGGGTCGGCGTCGCCGATCAGGCGGACAAGTACCCGGCGCAGCTCTCCGGAGGTCAGCAGCAGCGCGTGGCCATCGCCCGCGCCCTGGCCATGGAGCCCAAGGCGATGCTCTTCGACGAGCCGACCTCGGCCCTCGACCCGGAGATGATCAACGAGGTGCTGGAGGTCATGAAGCAACTGGCCCGCGACGGCATGACCATGATCGTCGTCACGCACGAGATGGGCTTCGCCCGCTCGGCCGCCAACCGCGTCGTCTTCATGTCCGACGGCCGGATCGTCGAGGACCGCACCCCCGACGAGTTCTTCACCAACCCGAGCAGTGACCGCGCCAAGGACTTCCTCTCCAAGATCCTCAAGCACTGAACGGGCAGGCTCCCAACGGCTCATCGGTTCGGACCTCGACTACGATGTGCCCTTCATCCCTGTCGGAGAGGGGGACTTCACCGAAGGCCGCCGATCCCGCCAGGGGTGAGCAGACCGCCCGCCCGGTCCGCGGGGCGATTCCCACCGGGTGCGGCCCCCATGGCCCGAAGGCCACGGGGGCGGCGGTTCACATCGGCCAGGCCCGTCCGGCGGCAGCCGGAGATCACTGCTCGCGCAGCGGAACCGACACGTACGACGGGTCGTTCGCCGGCGAGGAGAAGGTCAGCTGCGCGCCGGACGGGTTGTGCTCGATGTAGAGCGGGTCGACCGTGTCGACGACCAGGGCGAGGCGATGCCCGGCCGGGACGTCGTAGGCCGTGGAGTACAGCTCCAGGTCGACGCCGAACGGCTTCCCGGGGGTGCGCCCGTGGAAGGTGTACGGCGCGTGGGTGACCAGCTTGCCGAGGCCGAGCGGCCCCACGTCGTACAGGTAGGCGACGAGGGTGCCGCTCTCCTTGGTCGGGGTGAGGGTCGTGTGCAACGCCGTCGTCCCGCGCACCTGTTGGGCCGTGGCGTACTTCCCCGACTGCCAGACGGCGGCCCAGCGGCGGGGGAGCAGCGGGATCGAGGCCGTCGGCGGCAGCTCGGCCACCTGGTCGAGGATGCTGGACAGGAAGACGACGCCGCCGTCCGCCCCCGAGTTCACGTTGGCGCGGATCGTCTTCGAACCCGCGAGGGCGATCTTCCGGTCGGTCGCGCCGGCCGACTTCCAGTCGGGGTAGCCCTCGTAGCCGCCGGAGGAACGGGACTTGAGCTGGACGGGCTGCTCGCGGTCGATGCCGTTGTCCTCGCCCCTGAGGTAGTGGTCGAACCAGCGCTCGGTGTCCTTCCACACGTCGTTGGGCAGTCCGAACAGGCCGGTCAGTTCGGCGGTCGCGTGGTCACCCGGCCGCATCTCCAGCCGCTTCGGGCCGGTCAGCTTCTCGTAGAAGTCGGCGTACTGGTTGGGCGGGAAGACGCTGTCGCCCCAGGCGTTGGCGAGCATGATCGCCGCGCCGTTGTTGTTGATCTGGTCGACGTACGTCGCAGCGGAACGTTTCTTCCCCCAGGCGATGAGCTCCGGCTCCTTCGCCAGGTTGGAACTGTAGAAGTCGTCGAAGATCTGCCGGAGTTCGGCGCTCTGGCGGCCCGTCACCACGCTCGCGCCGTCCAGCAGGGCGGCGGCCTGGACGTGCTGGGTGCGGCCGGCGTAGATGGAGTCGATCAGGTCGGCCCAGCCGCTGAGTGAGGCGACCGCCTTGACCCGCTTGTCGTGGGCGGCGGTGAGCAGGCTGATGCCGGCGCCGTAGGAGACGCCCGCCATGCCGATGTGCCCGGCGTCCGACGGGGTGTGGGTGAGCGCCCAGTCGATGACCTTCGACGCGTCGGCGACATCGGGCGGGCCCGCCACTTCTATCTCGCCGCCCGATTGCCAGAACCCGCGCACGTTGTACGTGACCACGACGTACCCGGAGTCGGCGAGCTGCTGCGCCTGGGCCAGGTACTCGATCTGGGGCAGCCCCCAGCTCGTGGGCATGACGAGCAGGGGGAAGCGGTCGGTGTCGCGGGCTCCGGCCGGTGTGACGACGTTGGCCTTGAGGACGGTGCCGCCGTCGCCGGTGATGTCGACGAAGCGGATGGGGTGCGGCGCCGCCTGGGCGGTGGGGGCGATTCCGAGGGCGGTGCCGGCGACCAGGGTCGCCGAGACGGCGCCCACGGCGGTGGTGCGCAGGGCCTTGCGGTGGGGTCCCACGGGTCACTCCTCACTCGTGTAAGTGCAAAGTGACCGAACGGTAACCTCGCCTCCTTACCAGTGGTAACCCGTCAGTAAGTTACGTGCCAGTAACGATTGTTGAGGAGTGAAGGACGTCAGGAGGCCCGGTGGGTATTGCGTGGAGCCGCCGCGGCGGGCAGCGCGGTCTGCGCGGCACGCGTCACGTCCTCCACCAGTTCGACGACGTCCGGGCCGTACGCCTGCGAGTTGATCACCTTGAGCAGCAGTACGAAGGGGCTGTTGCCGTACTTGCGGGCCAGCCGCTCGTGGTTGCGGGCGAGGTAGCGGGTGGTGGCCTGGTTGGTGATCGAGGTCTGGCCGCAGAAGAGGAACACCGGACGGACGTTCTGGCTGCGCTCGGCGGTGAGCCGGGCGAGCAGCGCGTACTCCTCCCTGCCGTTCTCCGCGCGGTAGCGCTCCGAGCCGATCAGGAAGGAGCCGCGGTCCGGGCCCGGTTCGGCCTCCACGTTCACCCGCACCCCGGGAAGCAGGGAGGACAGATGGGCCGCCATACGGCGGTTCGACGCCGGCCCGCCGACACAGAACTCGGTCCGCTCGCCGAAACCCTGGCGGGCGGTGTCGTGCGGGAGGATCTGCGCGTGGGCGTTGCAGTCCTTGATCAGTGCGGCGAGTTCGAGAAGCGCGAACACGTCATAGCGCATCACCGTCAACTCCGGCCCCGTGGCGCCGCGGTTCACGACCAGCAGCGACTCGGAGTTGTCGGGCAGCCCGAAGAACGCCTGCTTCCGGCGGAGCCTGCGCCGGTAGAGATAGGTGCGGGCCACCCAGCCCAGCGCGGCGCTGATGCCCGCCGCTATCACGCCCAGGACGATGTTGCGCACGTCGTCATTCATGGGCGCGCATGCTAGCGGGCCCGACGCACCGGTGTTCGACGCCTGCCTGACGCGGCCATGGCGATGAATTAAGCTGCGCGGACGGCCTTTGACTGGAGGTGCGGATGCGTCGCCCTGTCGCACGGAATCTGACGGTCCTGGCGGTTTCGGCCGCCGTGGTGGTGTCGGTGGGAGCGGCGGCGCCGCCACCCGCCGCCCAGAGCCCCGGCGGTGAGAAATCCCCGCTGGCCGTCGGCTATGGCGGCGCCGTCTCCAGCGTCGACCCCGACGCGTCCGCCGCCGGGATCGAGGTCCTGCGCAAGGGCGGCAACGCCGTCGACGCGGCCGTCGCCACGGCCGCCGCGCTCGGCGTCACCGAGCCCTACTCCGCCGGCGTCGGCGGAGGCGGCTACTTCGTCTACTACGACGCCGAGTCCCGGACCGTACGCACCATCGACGGCCGCGAGACCGCCCCGCTGAGCGCCGACAAGAACCTGTTCGTCGAGAACGGCAAGCCCGTCCCCTTCGCCGAAGCCGTCAGCAGCGGCCTCAGCGTCGGCACCCCGGGCACGCCCGCCACCTGGCAGACGGCGCTCGACCGGTGGGGCAGCAAGCGGCTCTCCAGCGTGCTGAAGCCGGCCGAGCGGCTCGCCCGCGACGGCTTCACCGTCGACGAGACCTTCCGCTCGCAGACGGCGTCCAACGAGGCCCGCTTCCGCTACTTCCCGGACACCGCCGACCTGTTCCTGCCGGGCGGGCAGCTCCCCGTGGTCGGCTCCACCTTCAAGAACCCCGATCTCGCCCGTACGTACGCCGAGTTGGGGCGCAAGGGTGTCGACGCGATCTACCACGGCCGGCTCGGCCGGGACATCGTCGACACGGTCAACAAGCCGCCGGTGGACCCGGACTCCGGCTGGAACGCCCGGCCCGGCGACCTGACCGCGAAGGATCTGGCCGCCTACCGCACCAAGCTCCAGGCACCCACCAGGACCTCCTACCGCGGCCTCGGTGTCTACTCCATGGCGCCGTCCTCCTCCGGCGGCACGACGGTCGGGGAGGCGCTCAACATCCTGGAGCGGACCGATCTGTCCAAGGCGAGCAAGGCGCGCTATCTGCACCGCTTCATCGAGGCCAGCCGAATCGCGTTCGCCGACCGGGGACGTTGGGTGGGTGACCCCGCCTTCGAGGACGTACCGACGAAGGACCTGCTGTCGCAGAGGTTCGCCGACTCGCGTGAGTGCCTCATCAAGGACGACGCGGTGCTGGCCAGTCCGGTGGCGCCGGGCGATCCGCGCGACCCGAAGGCCTGCGGCTCCGGCGGTAGGTCCGCTCCCACGACCTACGAGGGTGACAGCACCACACACCTGACCGTGGCCGACAAATGGGGCAACGTCGTCTCCTACACCCTCACGATCGAGCAGACCGGTGGCAGTGGGATCACCGTCCCCGGACGGGGGTTCATCCTCAACAACGAGCTGACGGACTTCTCCTTCACCCCGGCGAACCCGGCCGTGCACGACCCGAACCTGCCGGGGCCGGGGAAGCGGCCCCGGTCCTCGATGTCGCCGACGATCGTGCTCGACCGGCACGACCGGCCCGTGGTGGCCCTGGGGTCGCCGGGCGGCGCGACGATCATCACGACCGTGCTCCAGACGCTCACCGGGTTCGTGGACCGGGGGCTGCCGCTGGTCGACGCGATCGCGGCACCGCGGGCCAGCCAGAGGAACGCCGCGCAGACCGAGCTTGAGCCCGGTCTTCATGACAACGAGCGGTTGAGGAAGCAGCTCGAAGCGATCGGACACTCCTTCAAGGCCAATCCTGAGATCGGGGCGGCGACAGGGGTTCAGCGGCTTCCGGGTGGGAAGTGGCTTGCCGCCGCCGAGACCGAACGCCGTGGTGGGGGATCGGCGATGGTGGTGCGGCCTTCGCGTTGAGTGCCGTCCGCGGGGGTGTGGGGCTGGTCGCGCCCGCGGCGGAGCCGCAGATCGACACAGCCCCGTGCCCCTATCGGGGCACGGTACTGAACGCGAGATGGCCGTCCTCCACGTCCACCGTCACCCGGCCGTTCTCCTCCACCCTGCCGTCCAGCAGCAGTCGTGACAGCTCGTTGTCCACCTCGCGCTGGATCGTGCGGCGGAGCGGGCGGGCGCCGTACTCCGGTTGGTAACCGCGCTCGGCCAGCCACTCCACCGCCCGGTCGGTGAAGGTCACCGTGACGCCCTTGCTCTGCACCAGGGAGCGGGTGCGGTCCAGCAGGAGGTTGGTGATCCGGCGCAGTTGCTCCGTGGTGAGCTGGCGGAAGACGACGATCTCGTCGATGCGGTTGAGGAACTCGGGGCGGAAGTGCTCGCGCAGCGGGCGCAGGATCTGCTCGCGGCGGGCCTCCTCGTCCGCGTCGGCGCCGCCCGCCGCGAAGCCCGTCGTGGCGCCCCGGCGGGTGATCGCCTCGGAGCCGAGGTTGCTCGTCATCACGATGACCGTGTTGCTGAAGTCCACCGTGCGGCCCTGCGAGTCGGTCAGCCGGCCGTCGTCGAGGACCTGGAGCAGGATGTTGAAGACGTCCGGGTGGGCCTTCTCCACCTCGTCCAGCAGGAGCAGCGAGTACGGGTGGCGGCGCACGACCTCGGTGAGCTGGCCCGCCTCCTCGTGGCCGACGTAACCGGGCGGGGCGCCGATCAGCCGGCTGACGGTGTGCCGCTCCTGGTACTCGCTCATGTCGAGGCGGACCATGCGGTCCTCGCTGCCGAACAGGGCCTCGGCGAGCGCCCGGGCCAGTTCGGTCTTGCCGACGCCCGTCGGGCCGAGGAACAGGAAACTGCCGATCGGCCGGTCGGGAGACGCGAGCCCGGCGCGGGAGCGCAGCACCGCGTCCGAGACGACCCGCACGGCCTCGTCCTGGCCGACCACCCGCTGGTGCAGATGCTCCTCCAGGCCCAGCAAACGGTCCTTCTCCTCCTGGGTGAGGCTGCTGACCGGGATGCCGGTCTGCCGGGACACCACCTCGGCGATCGCCTCGGCCCCGACCACCAGGTCCTGGCCCTCGTCGACCTCGCCATCGCCGCCGGCCGCGGTGATCCGCTGCTTCACGTCCACGATCCGGTCGCGCAACTGGGTGGCTTGCTCGTAACTCTCGTCCGCGACCGCCTGGTCCTTGTCCCGGGTCAGCTGCTCCAGCTCCCGCTCCAGGGCCCGCACGTCCGTGCCCTTGGTCCGGGCCCGCAGCCGCACCCGGGCACCGGCCTGGTCGATCAGGTCGATCGCCTTGTCGGGCAGACGGCGGGCGGTGAGGTAGCGGTCCGACAGCTCCACGGCCGTGACCAGGGCCTCGTCGGTGTAGCGGACCTGGTGGTGGGCCTCGTAGCGGTCCTGCAGGCCGCGCAGGATCTCGATCGCGTCCGCGGCGGTCGGCTCCGGCACCATGATCGGCTGGAAGCGGCGGGCCAGCGCCGCGTCCTTCTCGATCCGGCGGTACTCCTCCAGCGTGGTGGCGCCCACGATGTGCAGCTCGCCCCGGGCCAGGGCCGGCTTGAGGATGTTGCCGGCGTCCATCGAGCTGCCGTCGCCGCCACCGGACCCGGCGCCCACGACCGTGTGCAGCTCGTCGATGAAGATGATCAGCTGGTCGGAGTGGGCGCGGATCTCGCCCACGATGTTGTTCATCCGCTCCTCGAAGTCACCCCGGTAGCGGGTGCCCGCGACCACTCCCGTCAGGTCCAGGGCGACCACGCGGCGCCCGATCAGCACGTCGGGCACGTCCGCCTCGGAGATGCGCTGCGCCAGCCCCTCCACGATGGCCGTCTTGCCGACGCCCGCGTCACCGATGAGCACCGGGTTGTTCTTGCCGCGCCGGGAGAGGACCTCGACGGTCTGCTCGATCTCCTCGTCCCGGCCGATCACCGGGTCGATCCGGCCCTGCCGGGCCAGCTCGGTGAGGTCACGGCCGTACTTGTCGAGGGTGGGCGTGTTCGTCGGGCGCGGGCGCTCGGACTGGGGCATCTCCGGCGCCTCGGGCGGTTCGGAGGGGGCGAAGCGGGCCGCGTTGAGGATGTGCCCGGCGGCCGAGTCGGGGTTCGACGCCAGGGCGCTCAGCACGTGCTCCGGGCCGATGTAGCCGTAGCCGCGGGCCCGGGCCATGTCGTGCGCGTCCAGCAGGGCCCGCTTGGCGGCCGGGGTGAGGGAGAGGGCGGTGGGTGGGGGAGCGTCGTCCGGCGTGTGCTGGGCGGGTCCCGACCGGTCGTCGATCTGCGACGCCAGTGAGTCGGGATTCGCGCCGGCCTTGCTGAGCAGGGTGCGGGTGGGCTCGGTGGCGAGCGCCGCCCGCAGCAGATGCTGCGTGTCGAGGTCCCGGCTGCCGTGCTCGGCGGCGTACTGGGCGGCGCCGCGGACGAGCTCCCGGGCCGGCTGACTGAGCAGCCGCCCGAGATCGATCTGCCGGGGACCGGGACGCGGTCCGCCGAAGAAGCGTGCGAGGAATTCTCCGAAGGGATCCGAGCCGTAGCCCTCCGGGCTGGTGAAGCCGCTGCTCATGGGCCTTCCGTTCCCGGCGTCCCCGGCGCGCGGGCGGGGGACGCCCTCGCTGGTCGACGTGCCGGGGTCGGGTAACCCGGGTGGCAGCCGGTTACACCTGGGGCGCGCTCGTAGAACACCTTCGCACGATCGTCGGCCGCGGGCACCTTTGAGGCATACCGGGAGGAAGGGGGTGTGGAGTGGAGATCAGCGTGCCGTCAGGATCCTCGGCCCCGACTCGGTGATCGCCACCGTGTGCTCCGCGTGGGCCGCGCGGGAGCCGTCGTTCGTCTTCAGGGTCCAGCCGTCGGCGGCGGCGTGGTAATCGTCCGTGCCGCCCGCGATGACCATGGGCTCGATCGCCAGCACCATGCCGTGCCGGAGCCGCATGCCGCGCCCGGGGCGGCCCTCGTTCGGCACCCCGGGATCCTCGTGCATGCGGCGGCCGATGCCGTGGCCGCCGAAGCCGTCCGGAATGCCGTAACCGGCGCCCCGGCACACCGTGCCGATCGCATGGGCGATGTCGCCGATGCGGTTGCCCACGACGGCCGCCTCGATGCCGGCCGCGAGGGCCCGCTCGGCGGTCTCGATCAGGCGGAGGTCCGCCTCGCGCGGGGTGCCCACGACGAAGCTGAGCGCCGAGTCGCCGACCCAGCCGCCCAGCTCGGCACCGAAGTCGATGGAGACCAGGTCGCCGTCGCGCAGGCGGTAGCGGTCCGGGACGCCGTGCACGATCGCGTCGTTGACCGAGACGCACAGGACGGCGGGGAAGGGGGTCGGTGCGAAGGACGGGCGGTACCCCAGGAAGGGCGAGGTCGCGCCCGCCTCGCGCAGTACGTCGTGCGCCACCTCGTCCAGTTCCAGCAGGGAGACGCCCACGTCGGCGGCCTTCTGTGCGGCCGTCAGGGCACGGGCGACGACCTGGCCCGCCTCGTACATCGCGTCGATGGAAGTGTCTGTCTTCAGCTCAACCATGCCAATTACTATACCGGTATTAGAATGGGGTCATGGTGCGCACCCCTCTCACCCCAGAAGAACGCGAACGCGGCGAGCGGCTCGGCAAGCTGCTGCGTGAAGCGCGTGGCGGCCGGAGCATGACGGAGATCGCGGCGAGCGCGGGTATCTCCGCGGAGACCCTTCGGAAGATCGAGACCGGGCGGGCCCCGACCCCGGCCTTCTTCACGGTGGCCGCGCTGGCCGGAGTGCTCGGGCTGTCCATGGACGAACTGGCAGGGCAGTGCGTGCTGGTGCCCCTCTGAGGCTCCTGCGCCGCGCGTGAAAACTCCCCGTAGCACGCCCGTAACACAACTGGTGTTGCCTACGGGGCGGAGTGCTCCGGTCTCACGGGAGTTGAGCGATGGCGGCGGATCAACTCCCGGCTGAAGTCGGAGAGTTCGCGACCTACCTGGACGGACTGCTGGCACGTCTCGATCCGTCCGGCGGCTGGTACGCGGTGTTCTGGCAGCGCGACCCGGAGGGCATGCGGGCCTGTCTCGACGGGCGCGAGATGCCGCCCTGGGACGTGGTCGAGGCCCTGCTGCAGGACCTCGCCGGGCAGTACGGCCCGGGGGGAGCCGCCCCGGAGACGGACCGCGCCCGTGCCCTGCACGCGGCCGCGCTCGCCGCGTACGACACCCGGCCCGGGGGCCGCGACGCCCTCGGCGACCGCCTCGACGTCATGCTCCGCGAACAGAAGTACGCCGCCGAACGCCAGGCCGCCCTGGCCCGCCACCTGACCTCGGCCACGACCCGCGAACAGGCGGACGCCCTGCGCCTGGAGCTGGCCTGGGCACGCGACGACCACGAACGGGCCGGCGCGCGGTGCGCGGAACTCCGGGCGCGGATGGCTCACGTGGACCGATGTGCGCAGGAGGTGCCCCCGAGGGCGTGGGACGACGGTGACGGGCTGGGCGGCACCGGGTCGGAACCGTCAACCGCTGAAGATCCGTACAAGCCCGGAACGCCCCGGGCCGCGACCGGTGCCGCCGTAGCCCCGGGGGCGGGGTGGCACGCCCCGCGGCATCCGGCGGGCCGGGTCGCTCCCGGGGAGGCCGCCGGGGGCGGCACGTCCGGCCCCCGGGGCTACGACGGCACAGGTGCCGCTGATCGGCATGACACCGGGGACGGCGCCGTAGGGTGGCTCGTCCCGCAATATCCGGCGGGCCGGGCCGCTCCCGAAGAGGCCGCCGCGGGTGGCACGCCCGGCACGCTTTCCGCCCCGGCCATGACCGGTGCCGCCGGTCGGTATGACGCCTGGGACGGAGCCGGAGCCCCGGGGGCCGGGTCGCGCGCCCCGCAGTATCCGGCGGGCCGGGCCGCCCCCGGGGAGGTCGCCGCGGGCGGCACGTCCGACGTGCTCCCCGCCTGGGCGTCAGCCCCAGCCGCCCCCGACGCGTTCACCGCCCCCGAGCCCCCGGCCCCCAAGCAACGCAAACGCCGTCGCGGCAGTGCCCGCTTCGCCGGGATGGTGGACGAGGAAGCCGTACCCGTCGCCGTGCCGCCCGCTGCCGTGCCGGATCTGCCCGCATCCGCCCCCGCGAGCACCCGCCGTACCCCACGAGGCGCGCGCTTCGCCGGGGCCGCCGAGGAGGCGGTGGTGCAGCGCCCGGCGCGGGAGGCCGGCGTGGCCGGGGCCGCGGACCGGGCCGACGTCGGACGGACCGTGGAGACGCTGGCCCGGCTGCGGAGCGAGGGCCGCAGCGGGGAGGCCCACGCGCTGCTGGCCGAGGCCGCCTCGTGGGAGCCCGGCCGGTTTCCGCTGCTCGCGGAGCGCCTGCACCTCGCCGGGCTGGACGCCGACTGGCAGACCCTGCTGTGGGAGGCCGCCTCGCTGCCCGCCGGGCGGCTGGTCGCCGCCGCCGACGCGCTGGTCGCGGCCGGGCGGGCGGGGGACGGGCAGCAGATGCTGCGACAGGGCGTCGCGCGGCCGCCGGGCGAGGTCGGGGAGGCGGTCCTCGCCCTGGCCGCCGAGGGACTGCACCGCGAGGTGCGTGTGCTGCTCGACGCGTATGTGCGGGCCCGTGCCCCCGAGGAGGCCGCCCGCAGCGCCGAACCCGATCCGCGTCGCCTCGTACCGCTCCTGCTGGAGGCCGCCCGGGGCGTGTCGGACGAGCGCCGCTGGGATCTCGTGCACGCCCTGCGGGTCGCGGGACACCCCGCCTGACCGGCGACGTCGCGCCCCGGGCGACTCACCCGCAGGAGTGTGAATCGCGCATTGCCCAGCGGGTTGGCGACGATGGTCTTGGCAACCCCGTGCCAGAGGCTTACGTTCGTGGCTCTACGGCTCGCTTCTACGGGCGTAGAGGCGCAGACGTCGCGTCGAAGGAGCAGCTCATGGCCAACGTCGTACGTGCCGCCCTGGTCCAGGCCACCTGGACCGGCGACACCGAGTCCATGGTGGCGAAACACGAGGAGCACGCCCGCGAGGCGGCCCGCCGGGGCGCGAAGATCATCGGTTTCCAGGAAGTCTTCAACAGCCCCTACTTCTGTCAGGTCGAGGAGCCGGAGCACTACCGCTGGGCCGAGCCCGTCCCCGACGGGCCGACCGTGCGGCGCATGCGGGCGCTCGCGCGCGAGACCGGCATGGTGATCGTCGCGCCGGTGTTCGAGGCGGAGCAGCCCGGCTTCTACTACAACACCGCGGCCGTGATCGACGCCGACGGCACCTACCTCGGCAAGTACCGCAAGCACCACATCCCCCAGCTCAAGGGCTTCCGCGAGAAGTTCTACTTCAAGCCCGGGAACCTCGGCTGGCCCGTCTTCGACACGGCCGTCGGCAAGGTCGGCGTGTACATCTGCTACGACCGCCACTTCCCGGAGGGCTGGCGCCAGCTCGGCCTGGCCGGAGCCCAGCTGGTCTACAACCCCTCGGCCACCCACCGGAGCCTGTCCTCCCACCTGTGGCGGCTGGAGCAGCCCGCGGCCGCCGTCGCCAACGGGTACTACATCGCCGCGATCAACCGCGTCGGGCAGGAGGAGTACGGCGACAACGACTTCTACGGCACGAGCTACTTCGTCGACCCGCGCGGGCAGTTCGTGGGGGACGTCGCCAGCGACAGCCAGGAGGAGCTCGTGATCCGGGAACTGGACATCGACCTCATCGAAGAAGTGCGGCAGACGTGGGCCTTCTACCGCGACCGCCGCCCCGACGCCTACGAAGGGCTGATGCAGCCGTGACCAACGACCTCCTGGGCCGCCACCGGGCCGTGCTCCCGGACTGGCTCGCCCTCTACTACGAGGAGCCCCTCGAGATCACCCACGGCGAGGGCCGCCACGTCTGGGACGCGCAGGGCAACCGGTACCTCGACTTCTTCGGCGGCATCCTCACCACCATGACGGCGCACGCGCTGCCCGAGGTGACCAAGGCGGTGAGCGAGCAGGCCGGGCGGATCGTCCACTCCTCCACCCTCTACCTCAACCGTCCGATGGTCGAACTCGCCGAACGCATCGCGGCGTTGAGCGGCATCCCGGACGCCCGCGTCTTCTTCACCACCTCCGGCACCGAGGCCAACGACACCGCCCTGCTGCTGGCCACGGCGTACCGGCGCAGCAACACCATCCTGGCGATGCGCAACAGCTACCACGGCCGCTCCTTCAGCTCCGTCGGCATCACCGGCAACAGCGGCTGGTCCCCGACCTCGCTCTCCCCGCTCCAGACGCTGTACGTCCACGGCGGCGTGCGCACGCGCGGCCCGTTCGCCGCACTCGGCGACGACGACTACATCGCGGCCTGCGTCGACGACCTGAAGGACCTGCTCGGCCACACCCGCGCCCCGGCCGCGCTGATCGCCGAGCCCATCCAGGGCGTAGGCGGCTTCACCGCCCCGCCGGACGGGCTGTACGCCGCCTTCCGCGAAGTGCTGCACGAGCGCGGCATCCTGTGGATCGCCGACGAGGTGCAGACCGGCTGGGGCCGCACCGGTGAACACTTCTGGGGCTGGCAGGCCCACGGCCGGAGCGGACCGCCCGACATCATGACCTTCGCCAAGGGCATCGGCAACGGCATGTCCATCGGCGGGGTCGTCGCCCGCTCCGAGATCATGAACTGCCTGGACTCCAACAGCATCTCCACCTTCGGCGGCACTCAGATCACCATGGCGGCGGGCCTCGCCAACCTCAACTACCTGCTGGAACACGACCTCCAGGGCAACTCCCGGCGCGTCGGAGGCCTGCTCATCGAGCGGCTGCGGGCCGCCGCCGCGCACGTTCCGGCCGTACGGGAAGTACGCGGCCGGGGGCTGATGATCGGCATCGAGATCACCAGGCCCGGGACCGACGAGGCCGATCCGCAGACCGCCGCGGCCGTCCTGGAGGCGGCCCGCGAGGGCGGCCTGCTGATCGGCAAGGGCGGCGGGCACAACACCAGTTCGCTGCGCGTCGCCCCGCCGCTGTCCCTCAACGTCGCGGAGGCCGAGGAGGGCGCCGCGATCCTCGAGAACGCTCTGAGGAGCATCCAGTAGCAGTGCACTGAGCAAGGGACCCGCCACCATGACCATCACCCTGGATTCCCTGGAGCCCGCGCTGTCGGTCCGGCAGGTCCTCACCCTGGAACGGGTCCTCGCCGGGGAACCCGAGGTGGTAGCGGGCGCGAGCCACCTCGACCGGCCGGTGCGCTGGGTGCACGTCGCCGAGGCCGCCGACGTCGGGGTGATGCTCAGCGGCGGCGAGATGGTCCTCACCACCGGCGTGCTGCTCGCCGGCGACGAGGACAAGCAGGCCGAGTACGTCCGTTCCCTGCACCGAGCGGAGGCCGCCGCCGTCGTCCTCGGACTCGGCCGCGCCTTCCCCGCGGCGCCGGACGTGATGCGCCGGGCGGCCGAGCGGTGCGGACTGCCGATGGTCGTCCTGCACCGGCCCTTCCCCTTCGCCGAACTCACCGAGGAGGTCCAGTCCCGGCTCGTGCGGCGCAAGTTCGCCGCGGTCAGCCTCTCCGAGGCCGTCCGCACCGAACTCACCGCCCTCATCACCGCCGGCGCGCCGCTGCAACGCCTGCTCGACGAGGTCGCCCGGCACAGCGCCTGCCCGGTCGTCGTCACCAACCTCGCCCACCGCGTCCTCGGCACGGCGGGGGAGCGGCCCGCGGTCGATGACGTGCTGCGCGACTGGGAGCGCATCGCCCGGCAGGCCGGCGGCACCGAGGGCGACGGCTGGATCCGGGCCGAACTGGGCGGACGCGGGGAGCGCTGGGGCCGGATCGTGCTGTGCGGCTACCGGGGCGACACCGCCACCGGACGGCTGCTGGCCGATCGCGCCGCCGAGGCCCTCGTCCTGCACCGCATGCTCGCCGGCGGCGCCGCCTGCTCCTGGGAGGAACAGTCCGCACAGAGCCTGCTGACCGACCTGGTCAGCGGTGTCGTACCGGCACGGCAACTGCTGCCCCGGGCCCGTGCGGCCGGGCTGCCGGTCAACCGGCGCACGTTCGTGCCACTGGTCGTCCGAGACGGCGACCCCGCCCGGCTCGAACGGCTCCTGCGGCTGCTGGGCCTGCCCGGGCTGGTCGCCGAACTGGCCGACGGCGCCACCGCCGTGCTGCTCAGCCTGGCGCGGGACCAGGACGCGGGCGCCCTCGCCGCCCACTTCGCGACCCGGCTGCGGGCCGAGACCGGACCGGACCACACGGTCGTGGCCGCGGCCGAACCCCGCGTCGCCTGGGACGACGTACCCACCGGCCTGCGCGAGGCCCAGCACGTCGCGGACGCCGTGGCCGACTCCTCCGCCGTCCTGGACCTCCCACCGGTCGTGCGCCTGAAGGACGTTCACCTGCGGGGCCTGATCCGCCTCCTGCGCGACGACCCGCACGTGCAGTCGTTCGCGGAGCGGGAGCTGGACGGGCTGCTGTGCGAGACCGAGGAGGACCTGCTGTCGGTGCTGCGCACCTACCTGGCCAGCGGCCGCAACAAGTCCCGCACCGCCCAGCTCCACCACGTCTCCCGGCCGGCCCTCTACCGCCGCCTGGAGGCCATACAGGTCCGCCTCGGGGTGGACCTCGACGACTTCGAGCAGGCCGCCTCGGTGCACATCGCACTCCTCGCGCACGACGCGCAACAACAGTGAAACACGCGACCACCTGGGAAAACGGCGGTGAAACATGGGCCCACGGCAGAGTGACACGGTGGCACGCCGCGCGCCCTCGGACGTGACACGGTGCAACTCAAAGACGACCGCGCGACTTCCTAGGCTCACGGCACACCGAGCGACCGGAGGTCCCGATGAGCCGAGTGATCCGTGCCGCCGTCTTCCAGACAGCCTGGACGGGCGACAAGGAATCGATGATCCAGGTCCACGAGCAGGCGGCCCGCGACGCCGCCGCGCAGGGCGCCCAAGTCCTCTGCTTCCAGGAGCTGTTCTACGGACCGTACTTCTGCCAGGTCCAGGATCCGGCCTTCTACGAGTACGCCGAGCAGATCCCGGAGGGCCCGATCGTCCGCCGCTTCCAGGCCCTCGCCAAGGAGCTGGGCATCGTCCTGGTGCTGCCGATGTACGAGGAGGAGCAGCCCGGCGTCCTGTACAACACCGCCGCCGTGATCGACGCGGACGGCTCCTACCTCGGCAAGTACCGCAAGACGCACATCCCCCAGGTGAGGGGCTTCTGGGAGAAGTTCTACTTCCGCCCCGGCAACTCCGGCTGGCCCGTCCTCGACACGGCGGTCGGCAAGGTCGGCGTCTACATCTGCTACGACCGCCACTTCCCCGAGGGCTGGCGTGCCCTCGGCCTCGCGGGTGCCGAGATCGTCTTCAACCCGTCGGCCACCTCCCGCGGCCTGTCCGGCTACCTCTGGCAGCTGGAGCAGCCGGCGGCGGCCGTCGCCAACGAGTACTTCATCGGCGCGATCAACCGGGTCGGGGTCGAGGAGTACGGCGACAACGACTTCTACGGCACGTCGTACTTCGTGGACCCGGAGGCCCAGTTCGTCGGCGAGGTGGCGAGCGACAAGGAGCCCGAACTGGTCGTCCGCGACCTGGACATGGCCAAACTCCGCGAGGTCCGCGACCGCTGGCAGTTCTACCGGGACCGGGCACCGGGGGCGTACGGACCGCTGACAGCTCCGTAAGCGCCCTGAAGGGGCGCGGGGAACTGCGCGAGCAACCACCCACAACCGGCACGTACCGACTGCGAGGAGCGACCACGACATGAGCAGCCGTACAGTCATCCGCGGCGGCCTCGTCATCACAGCCTCCGACGAGATCCACGCCGACATCCTGATCGAGGACGGCCGCATCGCCGCCCTCGCAGCCACGGGCACATCAGCCGCCGACACCTTCACCGCCGACCGAGTCATCGACGCCACGGGGAAGTACGTGATCCCGGGCGGCGTCGACGCCCACACCCACATGGAGCTGCCCTTCGGCGGCACCTTCGCCTCCGACACCTTCGAGACCGGCACCCGCGCCGCCGCCTGGGGCGGCACGACGACGATCATCGACTTCGCCGTGCAGAGCGTCGGCCACAGCCTGCGCGAGGGCCTCGACGCCTGGCACGCCAAGGCCGAAGGCAACTGCGCCGTCGACTACGGCTTCCACATGATCGTCTCCGACGTCAACGAGCACACCCTCAAGGAGATGGACCACCTGGTCGAGGAGGGCGTCACCTCCTTCAAGCAGTTCATGGCCTACCCGGGCGTCTTCTACAGCGACGACGGCCAGATCCTGCGCGCCATGCAGCGCTCCGCCGACAACGGCGGCCTGATCATGATGCACGCCGAGAACGGCATCGCGATCGACGTCCTGGTCGAGCAGGCCCTGGCCCGGGGCGAGAGCGACCCGCGCTACCACGGCGAGGTCCGCAAGGCCCTGCTGGAGGCCGAGGCCACCCACCGTGCCATCAAGCTCGCGCAGGTGGCCGGCGCGCCCCTGTACGTCGTGCACGTCTCGGCGACGGAGGCGGTCGCCGAGCTGGCCCGGGCCCGCGACGAGGGACTGAACGTCTTCGGCGAGACCTGCCCGCAGTACCTGTTCCTGTCCACCGACAACCTCGCCGAGCCGGACTTCGAGGGCGCGAAGTACGTGTGCTCCACCCCGCTCAGGCCGAAGGAGCACCAGGCCGCGCTGTGGCGGGGCCTGCGCACCAACGACCTCCAGGTCGTCTCCACCGACCACTGCCCCTTCTGCTTCACCGGCCAGAAGGAACTCGGCCGCGGCGACTTCTCCAAGATCCCCAACGGCCTGCCGGGCGTGGAGAATCGTATGGACCTGCTCCATCAGGCGGTCGTCGACGGGCACATCTCCCGCCGCCGCTGGATCGAGATCGCCTGCGCGACCCCGGCCCGGATGTTCGGCCTCTACCCGAAGAAGGGCACCATCGCGCCCGGCGCCGACGCCGACGTCGTCATCTACGACCCGCGTGCCGAGCAGGTCATGTCCGCGGAGACACACCACATGAACGTCGACTACTCGGCCTACGAGGGCAAGCGCACCACCGGCCGGGTCGAGACGGTCCTCTCGCGCGGCGAACTCGTCATCACCGAGCGGGAGTACACCGGCCACGCCGGGCACGGCGTGTTCACCCCGCGTTCCACCTGTCAGTACCTCAACTAGGAGTGGCGCAGATGGACTTCGGACTCGTCCTGCAGACCGACCCGCCGGCCTCGCGGGTGATCAGCCTGATGAAGCGGGCGGAACGCAACGGCTTCACGTACGGCTGGACCTTCGACTCCGCCGTGCTGTGGCAGGAACCGTTCGTGATCTACAGCCAGATCCTGGCCAACACCACGACACTGAAGGTCGGGCCGATGGTGACCAACCCGGGCACCCGCACCTGGGAGGTCACCGCCTCCACCTTCGCCACCCTCAACGACATGTTCGGCAACCGCACGGTCTGCGGCATCGGCCGCGGCGACTCCGCGATGCGCGTGGCCGGCCGCAAGCCCAACACCCTCGCCCGGATCAGCGAGGCCATGAAGGTCATCCGGGACCTCGGCAGCGGACGGGAGGCCGACCTCGGCGGCGGCACCCTCGTCCGGTTCCCGTGGATCAAGCAGGGCGCCGAACTGCCCGTGTGGATGGCCGCGTACGGCCCGAAAGCCCTGAAGATGACCGGAGAGGAGGCGGACGGGTTCATCCTCCAGCTGGCCGACCTCTACCTCACCGAGTACATGGTCAAGGCCGTGAAGGACGCGGCCGTCGCCGCCGGCCGGGACCCCGCCGAGGTGACCGTCTGCGTGGCCGCACCGGCCTACGTCACCGAGGACGACTCGCCCGAGGCGCTCGCCCACGCGCGCGAGCAGTGCCGCTGGTTCGGCGGCATGGTCGGCAACCACGTGGCCGACCTGGTGTCCAAGTACGGCGAGCACTCGGCCGCGGTCCCCGACGAACTCACCGAGTACATCAAGGCCCGCGAGGGCTACGACTACTCCCACCACGGGCGCAGCGGCAACCCGGACACCCAGTTCGTGCCCGACGAGATCGTCGACCGGTTCTGCCTGATCGGCCCGGTCGAGAAGCACATCGAGAAGCTGGAGGCGCTGCGCGCGCTCGGCGTGGACCAGTTCGCCGTCTACGACATGCACGACGCGCAGGAGGCCGTGATCGAGGCCTACGGATCGCGGGTGATCCCGGCCGTCAACGGCTGACCTCACCCGCCGCACCCCCCTGTGAACTCCTCCTTCCCAGCGGCTCGGGAAGGGGGCCCAGGACGCTCCCCGGTGCACCCGGAGCGCACCCCCCATCGGCGCCACCGCACGGCCTTTCCCGTCCCACCTCCCCTGATTGGCCCGGCCCATGACCGATACCGCTCCCACGGCCCCACCGCCGACCACCCAAGTCACCCTCGCCGACGGCCGGGTGGAGATCGCCCCGGGCGCCCCCGCACCGACCGGCCCCTACGCCAACGAGGACCTGCTGCCGGTCCCGGTCGACAAGCGCACCTGGACCACCTACAACTTCTCCGCGCTGTGGGTCGGCATGGCCCACAACACGGCCTCCTGGACCCTGGCCTCCGGGCTCATCGCCGTCGGCATGGACTGGAAACAGGCGGTGCTCACCATCGCCCTGGCCAACGTCATCGTGCTGATACCGATGCTGCTCACCGGGCACGCCGGACCGAAGTACGGCATACCCTTCCCGGTCTTCGCCCGGGCCTCCTTCGGCATCCGCGGCGCCAATCTGCCCGCCGTCGTACGGGCGTTGGTGGCGTGCGGCTGGTTCGGGATCCAGACCTGGATCGGCGGCGAGGCCATCTACTTCCTGGCCGGCAAGCTCATCGGCACCGGCTGGACGGACGCGGCGAAGGTCGGCGGCTACGCCTGGACGATGTGGCTGTCGTTCGCGATCTTCTGGGCGTTGCAGGTCGTCATCATCTACCGGGGCATGGAGACGATCCGCCGCTTCGAGAACTGGGCGGCGCCCTTCGTGCTCGTCGGCGCGTTCGTGATGCTGTGGTGGATGAGCGAGAAGGCGGGCGGCTTCGGCCCGCTGTTCGACCAGCCCTCGAAGCTCGGCTGGGGCCCGGACTTCTGGAAGCTGTTCGCCCCCGCCCTCATGGGCATGATCGGCTTCTGGTCCACGCTGTCGCTGAACATCCCCGACTTCACCCGCTACGGCAAGAGCCAGAAGGCGCAGACGTGGGGTCAGGCCCTCGGGCTGCCGACGACGATGACGCTGTTCGCGTTCCTGTCCGTGATGGTCACCTCGGGCTCGCAGGCGGTCTACGGCGAGGCGATCTGGGACCCGGTACAGCTCGCGGCCAAGACGGACAACACGGTGGGCCTGCTCTTCGCCCTCGTCACCGTCCTGGTGGCGACGCTCTCCGTCAACGTCGCGGCCAACCTGGTCTCGCCGGCATTCGACTTCTCCAACATCGCGCCCCGCCGCATCAGTTTCCGGGCCGGTGCCCTCGCCACCTGCGTTCTCGGGGTGCTGATCTGCCCGTGGAAGCTGTACTCCGATCCCCAGGGCTACATCTTCACCTGGCTCGGCCTGGTCGGCGGCCTGCTCGGCACCGTCGCGGGCATCCTCATCGCCGACTACTGGATCCTGCGCCGCTCCCGCCTCGATCTGGCCGACCTGTACCGCCCGGACGGCCGCTACTGGTACGAGGGCGGCTGGAACTGGCGGGCCGTCGTCGCCTTCACGGTCGGCGGTGTCCTCGCCGTCGGCGGCGCGAGCTTCAAGCCGCTGATCGACGGCCGTCCCATCCCGGCGCTGGCCGATCTGGCCGACTACGGCTGGGCGGTTGGCCTGGGCACGTCGATGGTGCTGTACCTGCTGCTGATGGCGCTGCGAGGCCGTGACCGCACGGTCGTCTGACACGAACCCGGACCGGCGCTGGAGGGCGGCGATCAGCCCTTGTCGGCCTCCAGCGCGGCCACCGCTTCCTTCGCGGCCTTGATGGCGCCCTTGTTGATGGTGTCCGTACTGGGCGCCTTCTTCGACTCGAAGTCACTGCCGTTGTAGGTGATCGTCACCAGTGCGTTGGAGGCACGGGCGATCACGACGCCCTCGCGGGTCTCCTGCTTGTCCTCCGTCGTGAGATTCACGACCGAGTACGCGCTGTCACCCAGACCGGGGACGGCCCCACCGCCGCTCTTCTTCTCGGTGTGCGCCTCGTACGACTTCTGTGCGGCCTCGTCCGACTCCATGACCTCGTAGGACACGTCGAGCCAGCGGTAGTCGTACCCCTTGAGCGCGTTCCAGGAGCAGGTGCGGCGCAACTCCGCGTCCGTGGACGGGATCTCCTTGCCGCCCGTCTTGGCGCCCGGCACCAGCGACTCGATCGTCTTCTTGGCGACGCTCTCGCACGGGGCGGGCGCGGCCGAGTACGCCTTCGACACCGTCGTCGTGGACGGGGCGGACGCGGACTGCGTCTGGGTCTTCTCTTCGGCCGGCTTGTGCTCGGCGGCCTGCGGCGCGGCGAGCGGACCGGACGACAGCGCCCAGCCCACCGTGGCGAGCACCACCACCGGGGACAGACGGGCGGTCAGGGCCAGGGGCAGAGGTAGGGAACGCACGGCGCCCTTCTCGTGGGGGACGACGGTGCGGAACGGGTCCGCACGGCGGACGGGACGACAGTGTCACACGAGTCCCTGTGGTGCGGAAGTGCGGTCCCGGCACACACGCTGCGGGAATACCGTCTGCACCGGCACGGTCGCGCTGCGCAGCCCTGAGCTGTGACTTCGCCGCCATCATCCGGTAAAAGTCGGGACATACCCCAACTCCCCACCGTTCGCGATGACATCCTCGCCTACGACCGCCTCGGCAAGGAGAACGCCGGTCTCAGGCAGGGTCGGGCCGGCTCTCGAGTTCCGGCGGGCGCGGGAGGGCATGTGCAGCTGGCCGGCCGCCCGGGCTCCGCGGCGGGCGTGCCGAGGAGCCCGGGCGGGCCGGTGTGTGACCTGGCTCAGAGTCGGTCGAGGATGCTCTGGAGCTGCTTGACCTCGGCGGATTGGCCCTTGGCGATGTCGCCGGCCATCTTCTCGGCGTCGGCGTTCTCGCCGTTCTTCTGCTCGTCCTTGGCCATGGTGATGGCGCCGTTGTGGTGCTCGATCATCATCTCCGCGAAGATCTTGTCGAACTCGGTGCCCTTCATGGCTTTGAGTTCTTCCATGTCCGCGTCGGACATCATGCCGTCGCCACCGTGACCCGTGCCGTGGTCCATGCCGGGCATGGACTCCATGGCGGTCGGCTGGTTCCAGGACTCCAGCCAGCCCTTCATCGTCTTGATCTCCGGGTCCTGGGCCTGCTCGATCTTCCCGGCGAGGTCCTTGATCTCCGCGTCGGAGGCGCGGCCGTCGGCGAGCTTGGCCATCTCCAGGGCCTGCTCGTGGTGGGGGATCATCATCTGCGCGAACGTGACGTCCGCGTCGTTGAACTCCCCGGCCTTGGCCCCGGCCTCGGCGGTCGCCGTCGGCGACGACGAGCCGCTGCCGTGGTCCATGCCGCTCATGTCGTCGCCACCGCAGGCGGAGAGCAGCAGGGCTCCCGCCGCGACGACGCCGGCGGCCGCGATACGGCGGGCGGACTTGCGGCGCAGGGCACGCGTGAAGGCAGTCATGATCGATTTCACCTCGGGTGTCTGGTTCTTCTGGCTGTTTGTGGGCGTACGAGACAGCGGGATCGCGCGTGGTGCGCGACCCGCGAGGGTGTCTCGGCCTACAGCCGAAGGACCGACAACTGGGTGAGAGCGGGGCCGCGGGGCGGCGGGCTGGGGTGCAGAACGGCGGCGACCTGGGCACGGAGGTTCGCCAGCCAGTCGGGGTGGCGGGCGAGTGCCGACCGGACGAGGGCGGCGAGCACCCACGCGGCCAGCAGGACGGCCAGGCAGAGGGAGAGCATGTCCATCGCCATGGCGGGCATGTCGGTGGACAGGGAGTGCTCGGGGGAGGCCGTGTGCTTCGATTCCGCTGTGGCGGGGGCCTGGGGCGCGGAGACCGAATGAGCCGTCGGCGCCGACACATGGGAGGACGCGCTCCTGTCAGCGGCGTGCGACTGCGTGGGATGCCCGACGGTGTGCATGACGAACACGCCGAGTGCGAGCACGACGACGAGCAGCAGGTGCCCGAGGGCGCCTCCTGTCCGTACGTACCGGCTCACGGCCACTCCCAAGACTCCGTCGCGAGCCGCCGTGGCCCGTCGCACCCGACCTTACCGAAGCGGAGGAGGCCATGCCGCTCGGTCTGTGCAGTCGAGGCTGTCCCCCTCGGGGCGCTCACGCTCCAGCCATACCCGGGCATCTGAGGACGAGCCACTGACCTGATGCTTCAAGGCGTGCCTCAGGCCGTGTCCGGCCGCGCAGCCTCACTGTCGTCACCCGATGCCTCCGGACCGCCACCGGGGAGCGGAGTCCCGGGCCGCGCCTGCGAACTCCCCTCCGAGGCCCCCGAGATCTGCCTGATCTCCTCGGACCCGACCTCGCCCGCCGGGCCGATCAGCCACGTAAGGCCGTAGTTCTCGGCCAGTGGCCGGTACGTCAATGGCGCTGCCTGAATCCAGGAGTTGCGTCAACGGGCCAAGAGGTCGTACGCGGCAGCTTTCGTTCTCTCGTCTTCATCATGCAGGACTCGGTCTCGCAGTACAGCGGTGGTCTGTGGATGTGCCGGCCAACCCAGGGCAAGCATGTGAATGATCTTGCGCCGCGCCTGCGAGTCCGGCTCCTCGACAGCCCGCGTGCTGACAAGCGTTACTCCCTCATCTTCGCCGGCTTTGACGACCCACCAACGGAGCGAGGAGAACCTCACATGGGGGTCCGGGTCGACGACGGCGCGGCGGCAGAACAGTTCCTGAACGCCCTCGTGGTCGCTCCAGCGAAGACCCAGCACCTTCACCGCCTTGGCGCGGGTGTCCGTGTCGGAATCGTCTGCGGCCGCGCGGATGAGGATGTCCCGAACGTCCTCGCGGTATGCCCAGTGTTCGCACAGCACATCCAGCACCGCGCGACGGTAAGGGTGCGAGGGGTCCGCGGCGACAGGCATCACGAAGGCATAGACGTCAGCACGGTCCATCCACCGCTTCGCCAGCACCTTCATGGCGGCGGCACCGACCAGGACGTCGGCGCGCTCGGTAACGGTCCGCATCAGGACCGCGCGGGCGTCGTCACGGTCGGGCCAGTGATCCCGCAACTCGTCGAGCACGGTGGAGCTGGTGTAGCGGTGCGGGTGATCGGCGGAGGCCAGGAGCAGCTCGTGAATGTCCTGCCGGTCGGGCCAGTGCTGTGCCAGGCCCCGCAGCATGGTCGCGCGGGCCCAGCCACCCACATCGTCGGTGCAAGCCCGGACCAGAAGGTCGCGGATATCCGGTTGCCCGGCCCGCTGCTCGGCCAGCACACGCAGGGCACGCTCCCGGACTCTCTTGTGCGGATCGCCGGTGGCCGCGCGGATGAGGCTGCTGAGAGCGTCGTCATCGTCGCGGTAGCGGTTACCCACCACCTCTATGGCAGCGCCACGCACTTCCTCATCCGCGTCCTCGTGGACCCGGCGCAGGATCAGGTCACGGACGCGCTCGTGTCGGGACCAACGCTCGCCCAGCAGCTGAAGCGCGGATTCACGCGCACGTGGACAGCGATCGTCGGCGACGGCACGCACAAGGGTGTGGCGGACATCGGTGTGCCCCGGCCACTTCTTGGCCAACGCCCTCAAGGCCGCTTCACGGACGCCGTCGTCGGACGAGTCGACGGCACGTTTGATCAACAGATCCCGGACCGTGTCGTCTCCGCTTGGGCATTCGCTGAGGGCCCACATCGCCTGCCGGCACAGATCAGGGGCGGTGTCGTCGGCGGCGCACTGTGTCAGAAAGTCGAGAGCGTCCTGGTGACCGGTGCAGTGCCGGCTCAGCATCTGCAGCGCCGTGCCGCGCGTGTTGTCGTTGCGGTCGTCGCGGGCACGTCGAATGAGCAGGGACCGAATGTCCTCACGGCCGTGCCACTGTCGGCCAAGGGTGCGCAGCGCGTCGCTGCGGACGAACGGATGGTTGGCGTGTGTGGCTGCGTGGACGATCAGGTCACGCACGTGGTGCTCATCCGGCCACCAGGTGCCGAGGACTTCCAGGGCCCTGCCGCGGGTGTTGGCTTCGGGATCTTCGGCGGCGCGGTTGACCAGTAAGGCGCGGACGTCGTTCCGGGCCTTCCACACCTCGCCGAGTACCTCTAGCGCCATGGAGCGGACGCGGTGACCGGGATGGAGTGTTGCCTCGCGCAGGACGAGTTCGCGGATGGCGTCGTCGTCCGGCTTTCGTTGCCCCAGCACGTAGAGGAACGTCAGACGGTCGAAGCCGTAGCAGCAGCCGCGGGCGAGTGCCGCCAGTTCGTCGTCGTCCGCTTTGAGGGCGAAGGCCAGGACGTCGGTCGGCTCATCGCTGGGGGAGAACTGTCCGCTCAGGCGGTACCAGCGCAGGTAGGGCTCGCGCCCGGCCCAGTACCGGCCGAACGAGGCCAACGCGGACCATGCTCGGGCCAGCAGCCATGGCCCCTTGGAACCGCGCGTGTTGAGAACCGCGGTGATGGCGTCGACGGCAGTGGTGATCTGGGCGGTCGGCGCGGCGTTCTTGTCCAACTCGGCCAGTGCGCGCAGGGCCAGGATCACATAGCGGGCATCAGTGGGATCCGTGCGTCGAGCGTGGAGGTCCAGGAGCCGGTCGATGGCGGCGGTCGCGTCGCTGATGTCCAGCTGCCCGACGAGGAGCAGCAGTACCTCGTGCCACGCGGGGTCAGCGGCCCGCACGCTCACGACCTGATCGATCAGGCCCTCGGGCGTCCAATGACGTTCGTCTTTGTACCGGTGGGTGATATCGGCCGCTGTCAGGTATTCAAGGAAGGCGCGGTGCACGAAACCATAGATGTCGCCGCCGTAGCGGGCCAGGATGAAGTTGCGGTGGAACAGTTGAGCGATCATGGCTCGGGCGGTGAGGGTGGCCTGGACGGGCTCCAGTGCGTACTGCTGCAGATAGTCGCGGAAGACGCGTTCGAGGTCGCTTGCGTGAATGTGGTTGCCGGCGATGCCGTTGTGGCCTTCCTGCATGGTGCGGGCCACCAGGCGCAGCAGCCTCAGGCGCTCGCCCGGCCCCAGTACATCGAGTGCCGTGGCGACGGCCGGGGGCACAGGCGCCTTGAGCATCTTGGTGGCCTCGTCCCAGTGCGCGACCAGGACGGTGACCGCGTGCTCGTACACGCCCTGCCGGTTGCGTGGAAGGGAAGCGTGCCGGCCGATGATGGCCAGAATGGTCAGCAAGAGTGGATTGCCTGCCATCTCCTGCAGCGGCGGTGAGGTCTCGATCGCCGACGTGAGTCGTACCGACCGTTCGCGGGCCAGCACCGCGTCGTCCGGGCAGGTGGTGCGATACCAACGGTCGGCGAACGCGCTGATCCGCTCATCGTCCAGGTCCTGGATCGTGAAGTGGGCGAAGCCCGCGCTGTCCAAGACCGCACGGTGATAGCCGATGACCCGAGAGGTCACGAGGATCCGCGTCGCGGGCCAGCGGGCGGCGAAACCGGCGATGCGCTGTTGGGCCTCCGTCCGCACCCTGGCATCGAAGATCTCATCCAGACCGTCGAAGATCACCATCGCTTGGCCTTCGGCCAGCAGATGATCCCGCACAGCGGGTGGAACGCCGAGCGCGAAGTCGCGGTACTGGTGGGCGAGGAAGTCCTCGAAGCTGCTGTGATGCCACCGGTCGTCGGCGTACTGTCGCAGTTCGACCACCAGCGGCACCAGGCCCTTCAACAGCTTGAGAGCGCCCTCGTGTTCGCCACTGGTCAACGCCAGAGTCAGGTAGCGGATGAGGCTCGACTTGCCTGCGCCGGGATCGCCCAGGAGGACAGCCCGTCTGCCCGAGGGTCCGGCCAGCGTCTCCAGAACACACTGTTCGGGGCGTTCCAGATAGGAGTTCACCAGGCGCTCGAATGCGTCCGTGTCCGACCCCGGTGGCAGGAGTTCGTCGTCCAGGAGTCCACCTGACTCCAACACGCGCCTCTGCAGTTCCCGGGACAGCTGTACGGGGGGTGGGTCGGCCCGCACGGTCGGGGCGACGAACACCTCTGGCAGCCGGACTGCCGACGAGGCTTCCCCCACCGGGGCGAGCACCTCCAGGTCCAAGCGCCCGTACACCTGCACCGCGCGGCCGGCATAGTGCGCCACGGCCTCGGTCACCTGCTGCTCGGCAGACGAGGACGCAGCAACCGGGACTTCGCAGTCGCGCGCCCTGACCGCGGCTGCGTAGAGCTTCAAGGCGATCCGCACGTCGTCGTCGCCCCCGCCGAGAGCATGCACGAGCAGCGTCATCTGCGCCTCGTCGGCGGGAAGGGAACCGTTGGCTCCCCGTAACAGCGTATTGACTCGCGACCGGGCGGAAAGCCCCATGCCCTTCGCGACATCGGCCATGCTCTTCACGCCGTTGGCGAGGTGAACGGCGTCGAGCCGCTCCAGCAGCTCACGGTGCGGTCCCGATTCGGGCCAGCCAGAGCGGTTGATCCTCCTACCGCGTCCCACGCTGCCTTCCTTCCCCACTCAGCCAGGTGGACACGTGAAAGGTGGTGTTCTCTCCCGTCCTGCACGTGTTCTGTCCCCGCACGCCCACCCCGGTACCCGCCTGCGGCAGCATAGGCCGCCCATCACGGAGAACGCGACAGAACTCCGCCGGCCTCCCGGCCCCTCCAGGCTGCATACACCAACGGGACCCGGCCGGCCCCTCCTCACCATTCCGCAGGGGAGAACACCCATGCAGCACTGGACACTCGTCCTCCAACTGGGCACCGCCGTCGTGACCCTGGCAGCCTCGGCCATCACCCTGGTGACCGCCCTCCGCGGCACCCGCTGCACACCGGACGACGACCGCGACGCCCCTGACGCGTCGTAGGGGGTCAGCGCCACCGCGCCCGCCGTCGTTGACATCAGCTCGGTGAACCGCTGGACGCGGGTCCCGCATGTCCGGTGGTCTGAGAGGAGGGCCGGGCGCCCCGGCCCTCCTGCGGGTTCCACGGGGTGAGGCACCCATATGCGTCCCTCATCCTCAAGGCGGGGGAGAAGGGGCGCAGCGCGATCGATAGCCTTCCGGGGGAGCGGGAAGAAGGAGACCCCTGGCGCTGACTCCCCAGATTCTCCCCAACCCGTCCTGAGGGCCCATCATCCGGGCCGATACACGCGAACAGCGAGGTGAGAGGCTCTGTGTTCACGACCCGACCGACCCTCCAGGGCACCTTCGGCATGGTCTCCTCCACCCACTGGCTCGCCTCGCAGTCGGCGATGGCCGTCCTGGAGAGCGGTGGCAACGCCTACGACGCGGCCGTTGCGGGGGCCTTCGTGCTGCACGTCGTCGAGCCCCACCTCAACGGCCCGGCGGGCGAGGTGCCGATCCTGCTCGCCCCGGCCGGCGGCGAGGTGCGGGTGCTGTGCGGGCAGGGCGTGGCACCGGCCGGGGCGACCGTCGCGCACTACCGGGGCCTCGGCCTGGACCTCGTCCCCGGTACCGGGCCGCTCGCCGCCGCCGTACCGGGCGCGTTCGACGCCTGGATGCTGCTGCTGCGCGACCACGGCACCATGCCCCTCGACGAGGTGCTGAAGTACGCCATCGGCTACGCCGAGCACGGCCACGCGCCCGTGGAGCGCGTCGGCGAGACCGTCGAGACCGTGCGCGAGCTGTTCGAGACGGAGTGGACCTCCTCGGCTGACGTCTACCTCCCCGGCGGCAAGGCGCCCCGCCCCGGCGAGCTCTTCGCCAACCCCGCACTCGCCGCCACCTGGAAGCGCCTGCTCGCCGAGACCGCCGGCGCGGGCGACAGGCAGGCGCGGATCGAGGCCGCCCGGCAGGTGTGGCGCACCGGGTTCATCGCCGACGCCCTCGTCCGCCAGGCCGGGCGCCCGACCAGGGACACCAGCGGGGAACACCACACCGCCACCCTCACCGCCGCCGATCTCGCCGCCTGGTCCGCGACCTACGAGACGCCGGCGACGTACGACTGGAACGGCTGGACCGTGTGCAAGCCGGGCCCCTGGAGCCAGGGCCCCGTCCTCCTCCAGCAACTCGCCCTGCTCCCGCCCGAACTGCCCCGCTACGGCTCGGCCGACTACGTCCATCTCCTGGTCGAGAACTGCAAGCTCGCCATGGCCGACCGGGAGGCCTGGTACGGGGACGCCGCCGACGTGCCGCTCGACGACCTGCTGTCCGACGCGTACAACACGGCCCGCCGCGCCCTCGTCGGCGAGCGGGCCGAGCACGACCTGCGGCCCGGCAGCCCCGGCGGACGCACCCCGCGGCTGTGCGCGCACGCGCGCGTGGCGGCCGCCGCCCAGGAGGGCTTCGACGCCCTGGGCGTCGGCGAACCGACCGTAGCCAAGAGCCCGGTGTCCCCCGTGCCCGGCGAACCGGACATCCTCGCCGACGGGACCACCCGCGGCGACACCTGCCACCTCGACGTCGTCGACCGCTGGGGCAACATGGTCTCGGCAACCCCCAGCGGCGGCTGGCTCCAGTCCAACCCCGTCGTGCCCGAACTCGGCTTCCCGCTCGGCACCCGGCTCCAGATGACCTGGCTGGAGGAGGGCCTGCCGAACTCCCTCACCCCCGGCCGCCGCCCCCGCACCACCCTGACGCCCTCGATCGCCCTGCGCGACGGCGTGCCCGTCATGGCGTTCGGCACGCCCGGCGGGGACCAGCAGGACCAGTGGCAGCTGCACTTCTTCCTCGCGGTCGCGCTGCGCGCCCAGGTGCGCGGCGGCCCCGACCTCCAGGGTGCGATCGACGCCCCGAACTGGCACAACGACAGCTTCCCCGGCTCCTTCTACCCGCGCGGCATGCGCCCGGGCAGCGTGACCGTGGAGTCCCGCACCGACCCAGGGCTCGTCGAGGAGCTGCGGCGCCGCGGCCACGACGTGACCGTGGGCGGCCCCTGGTCGGAGGGCCGGCTGTGCGCGGTCGCGCGGGACCCGGAGACGGGCGTCCTGTCGGCGGCGGCGAACCCGCGCGGGATGCAGGGGTACGCGGTGGGCCGGTGATCCGGCGGACCGCTGTTCATCGCACTGCCACCCGCAGTGCACCCGGCGGGCGGGGATTGTCAGTGGCGCGTGTTGTCATGGAGGGGTGATCGACAGCAACGAAACCATCGAAGAGTTTCTCTCAGAGCACGCTTCCGACGTCGAGGAGGCGATCCGCAAGGCGGCCGCCGCCGAGATCATGCCGCGCTGGCGCCAGCTGGCCGCGCACGAGGTCGACCAGAAGAGCGGCCCGCACGACCTGGTGACCGACGCCGACCGCAAGGCCGAGCTGTACCTGACCGAGGCGCTGGGCACCCTGCTGCCCGGCTCGGTCGTGGTCGGCGAGGAGGCGGTCCACGCCAACCCGGCGTCCTACGAGGCGATACGCGGCGACGCCCCGGTCTGGATCGTCGACCCGGTCGACGGGACACGCCAGTTCGTGCGCGGCGAGGCCGGTTTCTGCACCCTGGTCGCGCTGGCCCACCGCGGCACCCTGCTGGCGTCCTGGACGTACGCGCCCGCCCCTGACCGGCTCGCCACCGCCCAGCGGGGCAAGGGCGCCCACCTCGACGGGGAGCGGCTGTTCGCCGGAGTGCCGGAGCCCGGCCGGGACCTGCGCGTGGCCACCTCCCACCCCGACTACACGACGGACGAGGAGAAGCACGCCCTGCTCGGCCTGCGCGCCGACGGTGTGGCACCGCGCCCGTGCGGCTCGGCCGGACTGGAGTATCTCGCCATCGCCCGCGGCGAGTCGGACGCGGTGGCGTTCTCCTGGGAAGCCGCCTGGGATCACGCGGCCGGTCTGCTCCTGGTCGAGGAGGCGGGCGGCGCCCACCTGACGCTCGCCGGCGAGCCGTTCCGCATCGCCGGCGGCAACGTCCTGCCCTTCACCGCCGCCCGCGACGCGGCCACGGCCCGCCGGGTGGTGGGCCTGCTGTCGGGCGCGGCATGAGCGGAAGGAATCGCATACCGTACACACTTGATTACGCCGTGTGCGCACGCGAGGGGTCCCAGCCGCCGCAAACCGGCCCTCCCGCACCAGAAATCACCAGCGGCCGGTGACTGTCAGTCCCCGGGCATATCCTGATCCCCAGTGGCCGTCGGCTGACGAAGGGGTCCGAAGGTGCCGTCGATGCTCGATGCCGTCGTAGTGGGTGCGGGGCCGAACGGACTGACCGCGGCCGTGGAGCTGGCCCGCCGCGGCTTCTCCGTCGCCGTCTTCGAGGCCCGGAGCACCGTGGGCGGCGGAGCCCGCACCGAGGAGCTCACCCTCCCCGGCTTCCGGCACGACCCGTGCTCCGCGGCCCACCCCCTCGCCATCAACTCACCGGCGTTCCGCGCCCTGCCGCTCGAGCGCTACGGCCTGGAGTGGCTGCACGCGGAGCTGCCCATGGCCCATCCCTTCCCGGACGGCACGGCGGCCGTCCTGGCCCGGACGGTCGGCGAGACGGCCGCCTCCTTCGGCCCGCGCGACGCCGGCGCGTACCGCAGGCTCGTCGAGCCCTTCCTGCCCAAGTGGGACACCCTCGCCCGGGACTTCATGTCCCTTCCGCTGACCGCGCTGCCCCGCGACCCGGTGACCCTCGCCCGCTTCGGCCTGGCCGGGCTGCCCCCGTCGACGATGCTGATGCGCCGCTTCCGCGACGAACCGGCCAGGGCCCTGTTCTCCGGGCTCGTCGCCCACGTGATGGCACCGCTCGGCGGCTTCGCCACCGGCGCCATCGGCCTGGTCTTCGCCCTCGCGGCGCACGCCCGCGGCTGGCCCGTCGCCCGCGGCGGCTCCCAGTCCCTCTCCGACGCCCTCGCCGCCTACCTGCGTGACCTCGGCGGCAGCGTCCACACCGACTACGAGGTCAAACGCCTCGACGACCTGCCGCCGGCCCGGGCGTACGTCTTCGACACCTCGCCCACCGCCCTGGCCCGCATCGCCGGCTTCGGCAACCACTACGGCGGCTACCGCTACGGACCGGGCGTCTTCAAGGTCGACTACGCGCTGGACGGCCCCGTGCCCTGGACCGCGAAGGAGGCCCGCGCCGCAGGCACGGTGCAGATCGGCGCGAGCAGCGCGGAGATCGGCGCGGCCCTGCGCGCGGTGTCCCGGGAGGGCCGGGCCCCCGACAAGCCGTTCCTGATCACGGTGCAGCCGAGCGTCGTCGACCCCACCCGGGCCCCGGTCGGCAAGCACGTCTTCTGGGCCTACGGGCACGTCCCGCACGGCTGGACCGGTGACCTCACCGACGCCATCGAGCGCCAGCTGGAGCGCTTCGCCCCGGGCTTTCGCGACCGCGTCCTGGCCCGCGCCACGGCGGGCCCGCCGGAACTCGCCACCCGCAACGCCAACTACGTCGGCGGGGACATCGCCTCCGGCGCGGTCTCCGGCCTCCAGCTCCTGCTGCGCCCCAGGCCCACCCTGTTCCCGTACCGCACCCCGCACCCGGCGGTGTTCATCTGCTCGTCGGCGACCCCGCCGGGCCCCGGAGTGCACGGCATGTCGGGGCACAACGCGGCGAAGGCCGTCTGGAAGCGACTGAGGCAGACATGACCACCATCGAACTGGTCCGGGGCGACATCACCCGCGAGAGCGTCGACGCGATCGTCAACGCGGCCAATTCCTCACTGCTCGGCGGGGGAGGGGTCGACGGAGCGATCCACCGCCGCGGCGGCCCGGCCATCCTGGAGGACTGCCGCAGGCTCCGCGCGGCGCATCTCGGCAAGGGCCTGCCCACCGGCCAGGCCGTCGCCACCACCGCGGGCGACCTGGACGCCCGCTGGGTCATCCACACCGTCGGCCCGGTGTTCAGCGCGACCGACGACCGCTCCGCCCTCCTCGCCTCCTGCTACCGCGAGTCGCTTCGCGTCGCCGGCGAACTGGGCGCCCGTACCGTCGCGTTCCCCGCGATCTCCACCGGCGTCTACGGCTGGCCGATGGACGACGGAGCCCGCATCGCGGTCGAGACCGCACGGGTGGCGGACACGACGGTCGAGAAGGTCAGGTTCGTCCTCTTCGACGAGCGGGCGTACGAGGCGTTCGCCGCGCATCTTCGCTGAGGCACGGGACGGCAGCGCTCAGACGGGCTCGGGCTCGAAGTGCCGCAGCAGGTGCCGGCCGGGCTGGACGACCCCGTAGGTGCTCTCCGGTACGGCGTTCCACACGCCGGGGAGATCGCCCAACGGCTCCGAGACGACCAGCCGGGTCTCGTCGGAGACATGGTTCAGGAACCCCAGGTCGGGGTGGAGCGCCCGGATGTCCTCCACCCGGCTGCTGTAGTACAACGACCGCGACTTTCCCGCGCTGGAGTACCGGAAGAACCACACCCGCTCCCCGTCGGTCACCGCGACCGTCATCTGGAGCGGCTGCGGTACTCCGTGCTCGCTGCCCAGCCGCTCGATCAGCCCCGTCATCCGGGCCACCGCACCCGGCGGATCTGCGTCCAGCCCGAGGGTGAGCGCCACGTGGAACATCACCTCGGAGTCCGTCGTGCCCTCCAGCGACGGGAACAGCCCCGGGTCCACCGCCAGCATCAGATCCCGGCGCAGTTCGCGGAACCCGTCGATCGCCCCGTTGTGCATCCACATCCACCGCCCGTGACGGAACGGATGGCAGTTCGTCTGCTGCACGGCCGAGCCGGTGGAGGCGCGCACATGGGCGAAGAACAGCGACGAGCGGACATGATCGGAGATCTCCCGCAGATTACGGTTGCTCCAGGCCGGGCCGGTGTCGCGGATGACGGCGGGCGTGCGCAGGTGCCACGCGTACCAGCCGACACCGAAACCGTCGCCGTTGGTGGTCTCGACCCCCATCCGCGCGTGCAGGCTCTGGTCGATCAGCGAGTGCTCCGGGCGGTAGAGGACGTCGTCGAGCAGCACGGGAGTGCCCGAGTAGGCGAGCCAGCGGCACATGGCCGATACCCCTGTTCCGAGCCGCCCGGGCCGGGCCGCACGGCTCCGTAGGTGGTGTGCGTGGACCTCAGAGAACAACGGCCGGGCCCGGGGGCGCATCGCCCGCCGCGGGTGGTTACGGGGCCCGGGCCCGGGTGGGCGCGGGCGAGGGAACGCTGACGTCGACCGGCCCTCACAACCGACACCGCCGACCGGACCCGGCATCTTCCGGGCGCGTCTGCTCCGGGCGCCGCACGCCGCCGGGGTGCCGCCGGCGGGCGAGGCCGGCTGCCCGGCGGAGGCGGCCCCGGATGGACCGGCGGACGCTGACCTGCCCGGCCTCCGACCCGGAGTGCCGGAACCGGACCACCGTGGTCGGGTTCGACGCACTCGACCGGACGACCTCACCCGGAGGCCCACGACCCGCTGCCGCGGGACTACTCCGCCGCGCGGACCCGGCCCGAGCGGACCGCCGCGCCCAGCGCCTCGAAGTCCCGCTCGTTCTGGTCGGCGTACGCCTGGGCGAACACGGTGAGCGCACGGTCGAAGCGGTCGCCGCCGCCCAGGTAGGCCGCGAGGGCGACGGGGTCGCCGGAGCGTGCGTGGGCCCGTGCCAGGCTCGCCCCGCACAGCCGCCCGAACAGCCGCAGCAGGCCGGGGTCCATGGTCTCCGGCCGGGCGATGCCCTTCCAGTCGCGCAACTGCCGTACGTAGAAGTCCCGCTCGTGCCCGTCGAGCCCCACCGCGTGGGTCCAGCCCAGCAGGATGTCGCTGGTCGTCTGGATCAGCCGCTGTCCCGCCACCACGCGCCGGCCCTGGTTGTCCCAGCGGTCGCCGCCGCTGTGGACGGCGAGCACCGACTCCTGTGCCTCCTTGGCCTGGAGCAGCAGGGGATCGTCGTCGTCCCGGCCGAGCAGCAGCACGATCCAGCAGCGGGTGCCGACGCTGCCGACCCCGACCACCTTGCGGGCGATGTCCACCGGGCGGTAGCGGCGCAGCAGATGCCGGCGCTCCGACGACAGGGTCCGGGCGTAACCCTCCAGGACGGCGCGCAGCTCCTTCTCCCGGCCGTGCGGCGAGGAGTCGTCCGCCAGGTCCCGCAGCGGGGTGATCAGCGGCGGGTCCGGTGTGATCCGCCGCCCCTCGGCCGTGGCCCGGGTGAGTTTCGCGTAGGCCTGCATATGGGTGCGGGTCCGCGCGTCGGCCGTGGCCTTCGCGGTGCGGCGCCGCGCCTCCTTGGGCATCGACGCGGCCATCAGCTCCCGCAGGCGGTCGGCGTCGTCCTGGGCGTACCAGATGTCCAGGGTGCGCATCCCGGCGAACTCCCGCATCCGCCGCCGGTAGGCCCGGACACACGTCTCCACCACGCTGATCTGCTCCGCCGCCGAGAAGCCGTTGGCGCGGCCCGCGATGGCGAAACTGGCCGCGAGCCGTTTGACGTCCCACTCGAACGGCCCGGCCAGCGTCTCGTCGAAGTCGTTGATGTCGAAGACCAGGTGGCGCTCCGGCGAGGCCAGCAGCCGGAAGTTCAGCAGATGGGCGTCCCCGCACAGCTGCACCCGCAGCCCGGTGTCCGTGGTGGCCCCGAGGTCCGCCGCCATGATCGCCGCCGCGCCGCGGTAGAAACGGAACGGGGACTCGAGCATGCGGCCGTAGCGGATCGGCACCAGCTCCGGTACGCGGGTGGCCGACTGGCGCTCCACCACCTCGACCGGGTCGAACCGGTCCGGCCCCGCCTCGAACCCGGCCTGGGACGACCGCGGCACCCGCCGCCGCGCGTCCCGGCCCGCGGCCGTCCGCTCGGCCGGTGACACGAAGGTCGTGAAGGGGCTCGGTACGGTCATGGCTCAGCCCTCCGGCTGCGAGGGGAAGTCGTCCGAGGGCTCCCGGCCCTGCCGGCGCAGTCCCGCCCGCACCGCGCCGGCCAGGATCCGCGCCGCCACGCCCACCAGCAGCAGCCCGCCCGCCATCTGCGTCATCGTCAGCACCCGCCCGGTCTGGGAGCGAGCCGCGATGTCGCCGTAGCCGACGGTGGTGAACGTGGTGAGCGTGAAGTACAGGGAGTCCGTCTTGGTCAGCGGCTCGCTGAACGACCCCGGGGTCGTGTGCTCCAGCAGGAAGTAGGCGCCCGCGAAGAGCAGCAGGAACAGCGCCAGCGTCGTGGCCAGGGCCTCGACGGCCTTCAGCCGGGGGTAGGGCGAGGTCACGATGGCCCGCACCTCCCACCAGAAGACCACGACCACCAGCAGCAGACCGCAGGCCAACAGCACCGAATCGCCGCTCGTGCCCCGCCCGTCCAGGGGCAGCAGGTAGTAGACCGTGATGAGCCCGGCCGCGATGAGCACGGCACGCAGGACGGCCGAGACCGCCGCGCGCCGCGGCTGCCCCGGCCGCCGCCGGTACGGCACCTCCGCTGGATCGTCCATCGCGTGTCTCTCGGTCTCGGTCCTGGCCCCCGGCACCCGGGCACCGCACAAGGCCTGCCCCACCACCCCAGCGCCCCGGCGCCCCGTACGGATCACCCGCCACGGGTGAGGCGCCCCGGCCCGGGCCCCGAGCAGGCTGGGGTCGACGGGGACGGCCGTCGGGCGTGCCCCCGGGACGGAGACCGACATGAGCGCGCAGAACTACCTGGCGTACGACTTTCCGCTGCTGAGCGCCTTCTGGTCGATGCTGTGGTTCTTCCTCTGGATCATGTGGTTCGTCCTGCTCTTCCGGGTGGTCCTCGACATCTTCCGCGACGATTCCCTGAGCGGCGGGGCCAAGGCCGGCTGGCTCGTCTTCTGCGTCGTCCTGCCCTTCCTGGGCGTGTTCGTCTACGTCCTCGCCCGCGGCCGGAACATGGGCCGCCGGGAAACGGACCAGGCCCGCGCCCAGCAGCAGGCCTTCGACAGCTACATCAGGCAGACCGCCCGGGGCGGCGAGAACCGGACCAGCAGCGTCGACGAGCTCGCCAGGCTGTCCGAGATCCGCTCCCGCGGCGACATCACGGACGAGGAGTTCCGCAGGGCGAAGGAGCTGGTACTCAGCGGTTCCGGAGCCTCGGGCGCCTCGGCCCCCGGCACCCCCACCTCCGGTCGCTGACCGCGCCGGACCCAGCAGAAGCGAGGTAGCAGATGACCGCCACACACCCCACGCACGGGCACACGACGGCGAAGCACGGCTTGGCCACCGGCATGATGGTCTTCGCGGCCGTCATGCTCATGATCGCCGGGATCCTGGCCGTCTTCCGCGGTATCGCGGCGATCGCCGAGGACGAGGTTTTCGTCTCGACCCGCAACTACATCTTCGAGTTCGATCTCACCGGCTGGGGCTGGATCCACCTCGCCCTGGGCGTGGCCGCCGTGCTCATCAGCATGGGCCTGTTCCAGGGGGCGGGCTGGGCGCGCGTCACGGGCGTGGGCATCGCCGGACTCGTCATCATCGCCAACTTCCTCTCCCTGCCGGCCTACCCGGTCTGGTCCGTGATCATGATCGCGATGTCCGCGTTCATCATCTGGGCCCTGTGCAGCCCACGCAAGGGTGACACCTGAGCCGTCGCGGGTCAGGCCCGCCTGCGGACCAGCAGCAGGGCCACGTCGTCGTCCGGTTCGGGACTCAGCGCGCTGAGCAGACTGTCGCTCGCGCGCTGAAGACTGGGCCCCGCGCTGCGGAGCAGCCGGGTCAGTGTGTCGAGGCCGGTGTCGATCGGCTCCGCGCGGTTCTCGACCAGCCCGTCCGTGTACAGGGCGAGCAGGGAGCCGGGGGCGAGTTCCACCTCCACCGTGCCGAACTCCACGCCGCCGACCCCGAGCGGCACACCACCCGGCACGTCGACGAGCCTCGCGCTGCCGTCCGCACCGGCGAGCACCGGCGGCAGATGCCCGGCGCTGGACAGCTCGCAGGTGCCGCGCCCCAGGTCGCACACCGCGTACACGCACGTGGCGATCGCGTCGCCGAGCGAGCCGGCGATGTCGTCGAGGTGCCGCAGCAGCTCAGCGGGCGGCAGGTCCAGCCGGGCCAGCGCCCGCGTCGCCGTGCTCAGCTGCCCCATGATCGCCGCGGCCTGGACGCCCTTGCCCATGACGTCCCCGACGACCAGCCCGGTGCGCCCCGGGCCCAGCGGCAGGACGTCGTACCAGTCGCCGCCGACCTCGCTGAGGGCCGGGCGATAGCGGGCGGCGATGTCCAGCCCCTCCCGCTCGGCGGGTGTGCTCGGCAGCAGGCTGCGCTGCAGGGTCAGGGCGGTGCCGCGTTCGCGGCCGTAGAGGCGGGCGTTGTCTATGCAGATCGCGGCGCGGGCGGCCAGTTCCGAGGCGAGCACCTGGTCCCGGCCGTCGAAGGGGCGCTCGTTGACCGTGCGGTACAGCGAGAGCGTGCCGAGCACCTTGCCCCGCGCCACCAGCGGCAGCGCCAGGTAGGAGTGGGCGCCGGCCTCGTGCAGGGCCAGGGCGGCCCGTGAGTCCCGGGCCAGACGCCGCAGCATCTTGCCGTCCACCCGCTCGACCAGGACCGGACGGGCGCTGCGGACGCACTGCGTGATGATCCGCGACGAGCCGTACGTGGCCAGCTCGCCCACGGGGTCGGCGGCGTGGATGGCGTCGGTGGGGTAGCCGGCCGCGACGGCCAGCGCCCGGAACTCGGCCGGTGCGCCGCCCGACACGGGCGCGATGGTGCCCCGGGCCACGACCGACTCCAGGACGTCCACCGCGGCCAGGTCCGCGAGATGCGGCACGACCACGCCGGCCAGCTCCCGGGCGGTCTGCTGGAGGTCGAGCGTGGTGCCGATCTTCATCCCCGCGTCGGCGATCACCGACAGGTGCTGGCGCGCCTGCGCCACCTCGGCGGCGGCCTGCTGGCGCTCGGTGACGTCCAGCACGGCCATCGCGAGCCCGAGCACCCGGCCGTCGGTGTCCTCGATGCGGTGGTACGACTCCGAGTAGGCGCGCTCCTGGACGTCTGCCGCCGTACGCCCGACGGTCTGCTGGTCGAGCAGCGGCCTGCCGGTCTCCAGGACGTGCCGCATCCGGGCCTCGATGGTCTCCACGTCCAGGTCGGGCAGCACCTCGCCGATCCGGCGCCCCAGTACGGCCTCCTCGGGCACGCCGTTGATCCGCTCCAGCGCGGGGTTGACCCCGACCCAGCGCAGGTCGTTGTCGAAGACGGCGATGCCGAGCGGGGTCTGGTTGACGAGGCTGTGCGAGAGGGCGAGGTCGCGCTCCACCCGCCGTACGGTCGTCGCGTCCGTGGCGAGTCCCAGCAGGTGGGGCTGCCCCTCGGGGTCGAGGAGGCGCATCGTACGGAACTCCACGGCGCGTTCCGTGCCGTCGCGGTGCCGCAGCGGGAAGACACCGGCCCACCGGGCGCCCGTGCTGACCTGGGCGAACAACTCCCTGCCCCGGGACCGGTTCGCGGGGGAGACCAGGAGGGTGTCGGCGCGCTGACGCAGGGCCTCCTGCGCACTCCAGCCGAGCAGCTGCTCGATCTCGGGGCTCCACAGCGCGATGTGCCCGCCCGGGTCCAGGACCACCGCCGCGACCTTCAGCAGTTCCAGCAGCCCGCCGGGCGCGGCCGTGACGGCGTCGCGGTCCGAGGTCGCATACCCGTTCATGCGAGCCGCTCCTTTCGGCGCGGCAAAGGTACCGCCATGATCTGGTGCGCTGGCTGTCCGATGAGGTCACATTACGGTCGGAGGAGCGGCACTGTCGCGCCGAAATGACAAAAAACCGCGGGTCGGCACACCCGGCGGGAGGGAGCGGCGTGATGGGGGACTGGACACTGCGGGAGAGCCTGGTCACCGCCTCGGGGCCGGTGCGCTGGGACCGGCTCGGCGAGCCCGGCGGTGAGCCGGTCGTGCTGCTGCACGGAACGCCCTTCTCGTCGTACGTGTGGCACGAGGTCGCACCCGCCCTGGCCGCCGCCGGGCACCATGTGCACCTGTGGGACATGGCGGGCTACGGCACCTCCGCCATGCACGCCGGCCAGGACCTCTCGCTGGCCGCCCAGGGCCGGATCCTCACCGAACTGCTCGCGCACTGGGGACTGCGGGACCGTCCGTGATCGCACACGACTTCGGCGGATGCGTGGCCCTGCGGGCCCACCTGCTGCACGGGGCCCGCTACCGGCGGCTCGCGCTGGTCGACCCGGTGGCCCTGAGGCCCTGGGGTTCCCCCTTCTTCCGGCTGGTCGGGGAGCACAGCCAGGTCTTCGAGCAGCTCCCGGCAGCGCTGCACGAGGCCCTGGTGCGCGAGTACGTCTCCTCCGCGAGCCATCTCGGCCTGCGGCCCGCCATCCTCGACGCGCTGGTCGGGCCCTGGACGGGGGAGGAGGGGCAGGCCGCCTTCTACCGGCAGATCGCGCAGGCCGACCAGCGCTACACCGACGAGATCCAGCCGCTGTACCCCACGATCGACCTGCCGGTGACGGTCTGCTGGGGCACCGAGGACACCTGAGTCCCGTTCACCAAGGGGCAGGAACTGGCCGCCCTGATCCCGGGTGCCCGCCTGGTGCCCGTCCCGCAGGCCGGCCATCTCGTTCCGCTGGACGCCCCCGCCCTGCTGACGAGCGAGTTGCTCAGCTTCCTCACGGTCTGAGAGCCCGTCCGACACCGGGGAACCATCAGGACCGCACAAAGTCCGACGGGGTCATTGCTTCGTTTGTGTTCGAGTCCTAGGGTGTGCCTGCTCAGCAGTTGCTCCGTCACCGTCAGTTGCACGCGTCCCAACAGAAACACCCATCAGGGATGGGCAGTTGGGCATCCCATCTGACATGCCCTCAGTCCGTGCAGCACCCTGTCGAACCGAGGAAGGCCACGGTCATGCCGCACCCGCACCCGCACCCCTCTCCCGCCGACCGGCCGGTCGTCAGCCGCCGCCGACTGCTGGAGGGGGGAGCCGCCGTGCTCGGCGCGCTCGCCCTGTCCGCGTCGCCCGCCGCGGCACACGCGGCCGGCCGGCGCCCGGCGGCGGACGGCCCTCCGGAGTGGAACGACGGCCTGAGCGTGTACCGGGTGGGCACCGAGCCACCGCACACCACCCTCATGCCCTACGCGGACCTCGGGCAGGCACTGAAGGGCGACCGCGAGCGCTCGCCGTACCGGCTGAGCCTCGACGGCACCTGGAAGTTCGCCTACGCGGACCGCCCCGACGACCGGGACACCGACTTCCACCGCACCGACGTCGACGACTCCGGCTGGGACACCATCCCCGTGCCCTCGGCCTGGCAGATGCACGGCTACGACTTCCCGATCTACGTCAACATCACCTACCCCTGGTGGGGCCCCAACGGCGGCGGCGAGGACGCCCAGCCGCCGGCCGCCCCCACCCGCTACAACCCCGTCGGCCAGTACCGCCGCACGTTCACCGTGCCCCGCAACTGGAAGGGCCGGCGCACCTTCCTGCACTTCGAGGGCGTCAAGTCCGCCCACTACGTGTGGATCAACGGCGCGCTGGTGGGCTACCACGAGGACTCCTACACCTCCGCCGAGTACGACATCACCCGCCACCTCAAGCCGGGCACCAACCAGATCGCCGTCGAGGTGTACCGCTACTCCGACGCGGAGTGGCTGGAGGACCAGGACATGATCCGGCTGAGCGGCATCTTCCGCTCGGTCCACCTGTACTCCACCCCGAACGTGCACCTGCGCGACTTCCGCCTGGACACTCCGCTCGGCGACGGCTATACCTCCGCCGAGCTCAAGGTCACCGCGCACGTACGCGACTACGGCGGCGAGGGCGCGGGCCGCTACACCGTCGAGACCCAGCTCTACGACGCGCGCGGCCACGCGGTCTGGTCCCGGCCCCTGAAGGGGTCCGCCGACGTCCCCGACGGCGACGAGGCGACGGCCGAGGCCTCCAGAGCCGTCCCCTCGCCGAAGCTGTGGTCGGCCGAGCACCCGAACCTGTACACGGCCGTGCTCCGCCTGCGCGATCCGGCCGGCAAGGTGGTGGAGACCCTCTCGCACCGGGTCGGCTTCCGCGAGTTCGCGCTCAAGGACGGCCTGATGCGCATCAACGGCAAGCCGGTCTCCTTCCGCGGCACCAACCGCCACGAGATGCACCCCGTCACCGGCTCGGCGCTCACCCGCGCGCAGATGGTCGAGGACATCGAGGTCATCAAGCGGCTCAACATCAACAGCGTCCGCACCTCGCACTACCCCAACAACCCGCTCTGGCTCGAACTCGCCGACGAGTACGGTCTGTACCTCGTCGACGAGACCAACCTCGAAACCCACGGCATCCGCGACAAGTTCCCCGGCAGCGGCCACCCGGAGTGGACCGAGGCGTGCGTGGTCCGCGCCCAGAACATGGTCCACCGCGACAAGAACCACGCCTCGGTGGTCATCTGGTCCCTGGGCAACGAGGCGGGTGGCGGCACGACCTTCAACGCCATGTACGACTGGATCCGCTCCTACGACCCCTCGCGCGTCATCCAGTACGAGGGCGACGACCGCCCGGGCATCAGCGACATCCGCTCCGAGATGTACGACAGCCCGCAGCGGGTCGAGCAGCGCGCCAAGGACACGAGCGACACCCGGCCGTACGTGATGATCGAGTACTCCCACGGCATGGGCAACTCCAACGGCAACTTCAAGAAGTACTGGGACATCGTCCGCCGCTACGACGTCCTCCAGGGCGGCTGGATCTGGGACTTCGTCGACCAGGCCCTCAGCTGGCCCGCCCCGGCCCGCAAGCTGCTCACCGAGTCCGGCCCGGGCTCGCTGCGCGGTGAGATCATCGCGCCCGCCGGCACCTTCGACCGCGCCAAGGGCGTCTCCGGCGGCACCGTCTTCCCCCGCGACACCCGCCTCGACCTCACCGGCTCCCTCACGCTGGAGGCCTGGGTCACCCCACACGTGACCGGCGGCCACCAGCCGATCATCGCCAAGGGCGATACCCAGTACGCCCTCAAACAGTCCGACAAAACCCTGGAGTTCTTCATCCACGGCGGCGGCCAGTGGGTCACCGCGAGCTGGGCGCTGCCCGACGGCTGGACCGGCCAGGAGCACCACGTCGCGGGTGTCTTCGACGCGGACGCGGGCACGCTCACCCTGTACGTCGACGGCCAGGTGCGCGGCACCAAGACCACCACCCGGCGTCCCGCCGACAACACCGCGTCCCTGTCGCTGGCCACCGACATCGACAACCCGACCCGCGAGTTCAGCGGCACCATCCGCCGGGCCCGCGTGTACGCCCGCGCCCTCAGCGCCGCCGAACTGGCCTCGGACACCCGCAAGCCCGACGACGAGGGCGTGCGCTTCTGGTTCGACGCCGCCACCGTCGGCTTGACCGAGAAGCGCCCGCGCGACAAGACGTTCTACGCCTACGGCGGCGACTGGGGCGACAACCCCAACGACGGCGCCTTCGCCGGGGACGGCATCGTCCTGCCCGACCGCACGCTCACCGGCAAGTCCGCCGAGGTCAAGCAGATCTACCAGTCCGTCAACGCCACCCCGGCCTCGGGCGGCCCCGGCGCCGTCACGCTCACCAACGAGTACCTGTTCACCAACCTCCGCGAGTTCGAAGGCCGTTGGTCCCTCGTCGCCGACGGCGAGGTCGTCCGGCGCGGCCGGCTGACCCGCGACCAGCTGAACGTCGCGCCGCTGAGCAGCAAGGACATCAACATCCCGGTGCGCCTCCCGGCGAAGCCCGAACCCGGCACGGAGTACTTCCTCCAGCTCTCCTTCACCACCAGGGAACCCACCCGGTGGGCCAAGGCCGGCTTCGAGGTCGCCAAGCAGCAAATCGCCCTCGACGCGGGCAGCCCGGCCGTGAAACCCGCGCCGCTGCGCGGCGTGCCCGCCCTCAGCCACACCGACGGGGACAAGACCGTCACCGTCAAGGGCAAGGGCTTCGCCGTCACCGTCGACAAGAGCACCGGAACCATCACGTCCTACGAGGCGGGCGGCACCCGGCTCATCACCTCCGGCCCCGTCCCGAACTTCTGGCGGGCGCCCACCGACAACGACCGCGGCAACGGCCACCACACCCGCAACCAGGTGTGGCGCGACGCCGGCGCGAAGCGCAAGGTCGCGGACGTACGGGTACGGCCCCTGGACGACCGGGCCGTCGAGGTCACCTTCACCGGCACGCTGCCCACCGGCACGGCGTCCACGTACAGCACGACGTACACGGTCTTCGGCAACGGCGAGATCAAGGTCGACAACACCCTGCACCCGGGCGCGGCGAACCTGCCGTACATCCCGGAGGTCGGGACCCTGCTGTTCCTGCCGAGGAGCCTGGACCGGCTGCACTACTACGGCCGGGGCCCCGAGGAGAACATGTGGGACCGCAACAACGCCACCGACGTGGGTCTGTATTCCGGCACCGTCTCCGGGCAGTGGACCCCGTATCTGCGCCCCCAGGAGAACGGCAACAAGACCGACGTCCGCTGGGCCGCGCTGACCGACGGCAGGGGGCGCGGACTGCTCGTCTGCGGTGAGCCGCTGCTGGAGGTCAACGCCTCGCACTTCACCCCCGAGGACCTGTCCGTCGGGGCCCGCCACGACTACCAGCTCACCCCCCGGGACGCGGTGGTCCTGCGGCTCAACCACCGCCAGATGGGCGTGGGCGGCGACAACAGCTGGGGCGCGCACACGCACGACGAGTTCAAGCTGCTCGCCAACCGCGACTACGCGTACACCTACCGGCTGCGGCCGCTGACGCGGGTGAGCGAGGCGATGGAGGCCTCGCGACGGCCGACGGCCACCAGTTAGCCCGCCGGGTGACAGCGGCGCCGCCTCAGTCGGCGGCGTCGCTGATGCCCAGGCGCAGATGCTCCACGTGGAACACGGCCTGGTCGAGCAGCTCGGCGACATGGTGGTCGTGCAGCGCGTAGACCACCGAACGGCCCCGCCGCTCGCCCACGACCAGGCCCAGATTGCGCAGCAGCCGCAGCTGGTGCGAGCAGGCCGACTGCTCCATGCCCACCTCGGCGGCCAACTCCGTGGCCGGCAGCGGGCCCTCGCGCAACCGCGCCAGGATCAGCAGCCGGGAGGGTGTGGACAGGGCTTGGAGCGTGGTGGCGACCTTCGCGACGTTGTCCGCGTCCAGGCGTACGCGCTCGCCGGCGTCCTGCACGGGGGTGACGGCTCCATGACCCATGACGTCATCGTACCGGCCCCGCACGAACACATGAATGAATCTTCATCTGTCTCGTTGGGGTGAGGAGGCGCGGGCACGTCGATGTCGGATTCTCGCCAGCCCCGCCCGGCCCGGTGCCGGATGCTGGACCCATGCAGATGGGGATGCACACCGACACCGAGCGCTGCGTGCGCGCCGTCCGGTCGAAGGACGCACGGTTCGACGGCTGGTTCTTCACGGCCGTCCTGACCACCGGCATCTACTGCCGTCCCAGCTGCCCGGTGGTGCCGCCCAAGCCGGAGAACATGGTCTTCCACCCCAGCGCGGCGGCCTGCCAGCAGGCCGGCTTCCGGGCCTGCAAACGCTGCCGGCCCGACACCAGCCCCGGCTCCCCGGAGTGGAATCAGCGCGCCGACGTCGTGGCCCGTGCCATGCGGCTGATCGCCGACGGGGTCGTGGACCGTGAGGGCGTGCCCGGCCTCGCCGGCCGGCTCGGGTACAGCACCCGGCAGGTCGAGCGGCAGCTCCTCGCCGAGCTGGGCGCGGGCCCTCTCGCGCTCGCCCGGGCCCAGCGCGCCCAGACTGCCCGGCTGCTCATCGAGACGACCGCCCTGCCCATGGCGCAGATCGCCTTCGCCGCCGGTTTCGCCTCCATCCGGACCTTCAACGACACGGTCCGCGAGGTCTTCGCCCTGCCCCCGAGCGAGCTGCGCGCCCGCGCCCCGAAGCGGCAGGGCGCGAGCACCCCCGGCGCCCTGTCGCTGCGGCTGCCGTTCCGCGCCCCGCTCAACCCCGACAACCTCTTCGGCCACCTCGCGGCGACGGCCGTACCCGGCGTGGAGGAGTGGCGCGACGGCTCCTACCGCCGCACCCTGCGCCTGCCCTACGGCCACGGCGTCGTGGCCCTCACCCCGAACCCGGATCACATCGCCTGCCGCCTCACCCTCAGCGACCTGCGCGACCTGACCGTCGCCATCAGCCGCTGCCGCCGCCTGCTCGACCTGGACGCCGACCCCGTCGCGATCGACGACCAGCTCCGCACGGACCCGGTCCTGGCACCGCTGGTCGACAAGGCGCCCGGCCGGCGTGTGCCGCGCACAGTCGACGAGGCCGAGTTCGCCGTTCGGGCCGTGCTCGGCCAGCAGGTCTCCACCGCCGCCGCCCGCACCCACGCCGCCCGTCTCGTCACCGCGTACGGCGAACCGGTCGACGACCCCGAGGGCGGCCTCACCCACCTCTTCCCGGCCCCCAAGGCCCTCGCGGCGCTCGACCCCGAGACGCTGGCGATGCCACGCACCCGCCGCACGACCTTCACCACCCTGGTCCGCGCCCTCGCCGACGGCGACCTCCACCTGGGCGTCGAGAGCGACTGGCCGCGCACCCGCGACCGGCTCCTCGCCCTGCCCGGCTTCGGCCCCTGGACGGTGGACGTCATCGCCATGCGCGCCCTGGGCGACCCCGACGCCTTCCTCCCCACCGACCTCGGCATCCGCCGCGCCGCCCGGGAACTGGGCCTGCCGTCCACACCCGCCGCGCTCACCGCACGCGCCGGGGCCTGGCGCCCCTGGCGGGCCTACGCGGTCCAGTACCTCTGGGCGACCGACAGCCACCCGATCAACTTCCTTCCGGTATAGGACGTCCGATGAAGCAGCACACCGTGACCGACAGCCCGTACGGCCCCCTCACCCTCGTCGCCGACGACGGGGTCCTGTGCGGCCTGTACATGACCGACCAGCGCCACCGCCCGCCGGAGGAGACCTTCGGCACCCGCGACGACACCCTCTTCGCGGAGGCGGAGGAGCAGCTGAAGGCCTACTTCGCGGGCGACCTCGAGGAGTTCACGGTCGAACTCCGCCTGAACGGCACCCCGTTCCAGCGCACCGTCTGGGACGAACTGCGCCGCATCCCGTACGGCGAGACCCGCACCTACGGCCAACTGGCCGACGCCCTCGGCACCCCCACCGCCTCCCGCGCGGTGGGCCTGGCCAACGGCCGCAATCCCATCGGCATCATCGTGCCGTGCCATCGGGTGATCGGGGCGAGCGGGAGCCTGACGGGATACGGCGGCGGGCTGGAGCGCAAGCAGCGCCTGCTGGACTTCGAACGCGGAGCCGCCCTTTTCTGACGCCACAGCTCATCAAATTTGACTAGACTGCGGTCATGCCGGAGAAGACGATCCCGATCCTGCCGTGCCGCACCCTCCAGCCCGTCCTCGACTTCTACACCGCCCTCGGATTCGAGGTGACGTACCAGCAGCGCAGCCCCAACCCCTACGCGGTCGTGGAACGCGGCGGCATCGAGCTGCAGTTCTTCGCGATGAAGCAGTACGAGCCGACCGTGTCGTTCAGCACCTGCTACGTCCTGACCGACGACGTCGACGGCCTCTACCAGGCATTCCGGGCCGGGCTCAAGGAGACGTACGGAAGGGTCCCCACCCGGGGCCTGCCCCGGGTCGGGCCGCTCAAGGACATGTCGTACGGCGTGCGGCAGTTCCTCATGACCGACCCCGGAGGCAACTGCGTCCGCGTCGGGCAGCGCACGGGCCAGGAGCGCCACCACGGGCCCGCCCCCGAGGAGACGTTCGCGCGGGCCCTGCACTTCGCGTCGCTGCTGGCGGACTCCAAGGGGGACGCGGCGGGCGCCGCCAAGGTCATCGACCGGGTGCTGTGCCTGACGGACGAGACACCGACGCGCGTCCAGCTGCTTCAGCTCCTCGTGCTGCGCGCGGACGTAGCGGGACGGCTCGGCGACGAAGAGGCGTCCGCGACCGCCCTCGCCCGCGCCGCCGCGCTCGACCTCGCCGAAGCCGAACGCGACCGGGGCCGCGACGCGCTCACACGCCTGGCGGACCTGCGGAGCCCGCCTCTGCCGTGAGGCCGCGCAGCACCTCCGGCAGCGCCGTGCCGATCGGATCGCGGACGAGCTCGTCGGCACGGTCGTCGTACGGCGTCGGCTCGGCGTTGACGATGATCAGCCGGGCGCCGTGGTCGGCGGCGACCCCGGCGAGACCGGCGGCGGGCTGGACCTGAAGAGACGTGCCGACGGCGACGAAGATCTGGCAGCCCTTGCTGATGGCGACCGCCTGACCGAGGACGACGGGGTCGAGCCGCTCGCCGAACATCACCGTCGCCGGCTTCAGGATCCCGCCGCACTCCCGGCAGGGCGGGTCGTCCTCACCGGCCTCGACCCGGGCGAGCGCGTCCGCCATCGGGCCGCGGGCGTGGCAGCCGGTGCAGACGAAACTCCGCGCCGTACCGTGCAGTTCGAGCACCTTGCGGGCGGGCATCCCGGCGAGCTGGTGCAGACCGTCCACGTTCTGGGTGATCACCCGCACCGGCACACCGGACCGCTCCAGCTCGGCGACCGCCCGGTGCGCGGCGTTGGGCTCCGCCCGCAGCGTCCGGTTCTCCCGCCGCATCCGCCAGGAGCGGCGGCGGATCTCCGCGTCACCCATGTAGTACTCGTACGTGACGAGCTTCTCGGCCTCGGGGTCCCGCCGCCACAGTCCGTTCAACCCGCGGTAGTCGGAAATCCCGGAGTCGGTGCTGATGCCGGCACCGGTGAGCAGGGCGACAAGGGGCTTGGCCATGTCACCGAGGGTAGGCCGGGGCGCAGGGCGGCGGCGAGCGGATATCCAACGGGACGCCGAGGGTGTGAGGTACGGGTGGTGGGGCCCGTCAGAACACCCGCCGGCCGTTCTCCAGCTCCGCCGTGCCCGACCCGTCGGCCAGAACGTCGAGGGCGGCCAGGACACGGCCGCCGAGGGCACCCGGCAGATAGGCGGTCAGCTCATCGCGCGGAACCAGCCGCCAGGACAGCAGCTCCTCCTCCTGGAGGCGGATCGCCTTGAGCTCGTCCTCGCTCAGCACCCCACCGTCGTACAGATACGCCACCAGCGGCGGACGGCCCGTGCCGTGCACCCAGTCCACCGCCAGCAGCCGGCCGGGCTCCCGGTCCAGGCCGATCTCCTCGGCCGTCTCGCGTCGCGCGCCCTGCCGCGGGGTCTCGCCGTCGTCGGACTCGACGGTGCCGCCGGGCAGCGCCCAGCCCTCCCGGTAGTTGGGCTCGACGAGCAGCACCCGGCCCTCGCCGTCCCGGAACAGCGCGGCGGCGCCGGCCAGGACGCGGGGCAGGGACGCGATGTAGGCGGCGAAGTCAGGAGAGGAAGTCACCGGTGCAGGGTAACCACCGGATCCCGTCTCATCCTCCGGCGGTCAGGCCGCCGGCTCCGCCAGCCGCAGCGTCCGCTCCGCCAGTTCGCTGATCCGCACCCCGTCGAAACCGAACACCGCGCTGCGGACCGTGTCCTCCAGCGGGACCGTCCACTTGTCGGGGATGGCCGCCGCCCCGCCGAACACGCCGGCCACCGAACCCGCGGTCGCGCCGTTGGAGTCGGTGTCCAGGCCTCCGCGGACGGTCAGGGTGATGGTGCGCGTGAAGTCGCCGTCGCCATAGAGCAGACCGGCGGTGAGGACGGCCGCGTTCGGCACGGTGTGGATCCAGCCCATGCCGGTGGTCTCCTCGGCGACCGTGGTGAGCGTGTCCTCCCAGGACATCCGGGTGTCGTGCAGGGAGACCACCCGGCGTACCGTGCGGGCGAGGCGGCTGCTCGCCGGGATCACCGCCAGGGCCTCGTCGACGGCGTGCCGCACGGTGGGTGCGGTGAACGCCGCCGCGATCAGCGCCGCCGCCCACATCGCCCCGTAGACCCCGTTGCCGGTGTGCGACAGCACCGCGTCCCGCCGGGCCAGCAGGGCGGCGCGGCGCGGGACGCCCGGGCAGGTCCAGCCGAAGATGTCGGCGCGGATGAGGGCGCCGATCCACTCCTGGTACGGGTTGTCGTACGTCGCCGTCAGCGGCGGCTTCAGCCCATTGGCGAGGTTGCGGTACGCGGCCCGCTCGGCGGTGAACGTCTGCAGATACGGCAGCCGCAGCAGCCACAGGTCGCCGACCTGCTCGGTGCTGAAGCCGAAGCCGTGGGTCTCCAGCAGGTCGAGGCCGAGGATCGCGTAGTCGACGTCGTCGTCACGGCAGCTGCCGTGGATGCGGCCGCGGACGCACTGGCGCCATTCCGGGCGCAGCTCGAAGCCGTCGTGCTCGCTGATCGGCTCGGGCAGGTAGTCGGTGAGGGGGAGGGCGGCGGCCTGCCTGAGGTAGCGGTCGATGCGCTCGCGGGTCCACACCTCGCCCTGCTCGACCGGCTTGCCGAGCATGTTGCCCGCGATGCGGCCCTGCCAGCCGCCGAGGATGCGGTTCGCCAGGTCTGTCTCGGTGCTTGCGGGGGTCATGGTTACGGTTTACCCGTTTCGGGGCAGGTCTGCGGTGCGTCCGGCGGCTGCCGGTGCGTCGTGTCCGGTCGCGCCCGCGCGTCGCCAGCCGCATGCCGGATGCGGCCCCGCCCCCTAGGAGCCGCGGTGCCCCCAGGAGCCTCGGTCCAGAGGCTGGGCAGAGGCTGACGCCCGGGGTGTCCTCCGGTTAAGGTCACAGCGGCGCGACTGGCCTTGACGTGCGTGAGGGCCCGGAGAGCAAGGGGAGTGCAAGTGGCGGACGCTGCAGTGAGCGACACCTGGAAGGCACCGCGGGTGCTCGTCGCCGCGGACAAGTTCAAGGGGTCGCTGACGGCCGTGGAGGTCGCCGAGCGGGTCACGGCCGGGCTGCGCCGGGTCGTGCCGGACCTCGAGGTCGAGGCGCTGCCCGTGGCCGACGGCGGCGACGGGACCGTGGCCGCGGCGGTCGCGGCCGGGTTCGAGCGCCGGGAGGTACGGGTCGCCGGCCCCCTCGGCGACGAGGTGACGGCGGCGTTCGCGCTGCGCGACGGCACCGCCGTGGTGGAGATGGCCGAGGCCAGCGGGCTGCAGCGGCTGCCCGCCGGGGTCTTCGCGCCGCTCACGGCGTCCACGTACGGCTCCGGCGAGCTGCTGAGGGCCGCGCTGGACGCGGGCGCCCGCACGATCGTCTTCGGGGTCGGCGGCAGCGCCACCACCGACGGCGGTGCCGGGATGCTGTCGGCGCTCGGCGCCCGGTTCCTGGACGCCGACGGGGAGCCGGTGCCACCGGGCGGCGGCGGACTCGTCAAGCTGGCCACCGCCGACCTGTCGGGACTGGACCCGCGCCTCGGTGAGGTCGAGCTGGTCCTCGCGAGCGACGTCGACAACCCGCTGACCGGCCCGAAGGGCGCACCCGCGGTCTACGGCCCGCAGAAGGGCGCCTCGCCCGACGACGTGACGGCCCTGGACACCGCCCTCGCGCACTTCGCGAAGGTGCTGGAGGGACCGGTCGGCCCGAAGGCCGCCGAGTACGCGGCATCGCCGGGTGCGGGCGCGGCGGGGGGCATCGGCTACGGCGCCCTGCTGCTGGGCGCGGCGTTCCGCCCCGGCATCGAGGTCATGCTCGACGTCCTGGGCTTCGCGCCCGCCCTGGACCGTGCCGACCTGGTCATCACCGGCGAGGGCTCCCTCGACGAGCAGACCCTCCACGGCAAGGCCCCGGCGGGTGTCGCCGCGGCGGCCCGTGCCGCGGACAAGGACGTCGTGGCGGTCTGCGGCCGCCTCGCCCTGCCGCCCCAGGTTCTGGGCCGCGCCGGTTTCCGTCGGGCCTACCCCCTGACGGACGCGGAGCCGGACGTGGCGAAGTGCATCGCCGAGGCGGGCCCGATCCTGGAACGGGTCGCGGAACGCATCGCCAGGGACTTCCTGACCTGAGCCTCTTCAGAACAGGCAAAGGGCCCCGAACCGTTACCGGTCCGGGGCCCGAGCCATGTCAACGCCACGGCGTCACGGCAGCTGCGCCGCCCGCGCCTCGCGGCGGTTGTCGCGGAAGTTGTTCACCCGCCGAGCCGTCGCGAACAGCGGAATCACCGCCCCCGTGACCAGCTGGAGCGCGCACCCCGTCTGCAGGAGGAGCTGTCCGCCGGGCGCGCCGAACGCCCAGGCCGCCAGCAGACCCATGGACAGGACGATCCAGGTCAGCATGGCCACCGCGAGCCAGCCACGCGGCTTCGGGTACTCGACCCGGCTCACCATCAGCCACGCCGTCCCCACGATCGCCAGCAGTGTGGCCTCGAACGGGAGCTCCAGCAGCACGATCGCGACGACCGTCAGCGCGCCGAACGGCGAGGGCATGCCCTGGAAGGTGCCGTCCTTCACCGTCACGCACGAGAAGCGCGCGAGCCGCAGCACCACCGCCAGCAACACCACGATCGCCCCGACCGCGGCCACCCGCTGGTGCGCGTCGTTCGCGACCATGCCGTAGACGAGGACGAAGTACGCCGGCGCCAGACCGAAGCTGATCAGGTCGGAGAGGTTGTCCAGCTCCGCGCCCATGGGGGAGGAGCGCAGCTTGCGCGCCACCAGGCCGTCGAAGAGGTCGAAGACCGCCGCGCAGAGCATGAGGATGACCGCCGTGGCCGCGCTGTGGCGGGCCATGCCGGTCTCCTGGCTGCCCGTGAGGTGCGGGATCAGGATGCCGGTGGTGGTGAAGTACACCGCCATGAAGCCGCACGTGGCGTTACCCAGCGTCAGGGTGTCCGCTATCGACAGGCGAAGAGAGAGGGGCATCTCCTCTTCTTCGTCGACCTCGCCGGCTTCCGGGACCCAGCCGGCCTTGGTGTCAGGATCAATCACGGTCAATGCGAGTCACCCCAGCCACGGTCTTCTGACCGACCTCGACCGCGACCTCCACGCCCTCGGGCAGGTAGAGGTCGACACGTGAGCCGAAGCGGATCAGGCCGATCCGCTCGCCCTGCTCCACCTTCGTGCCCTGGGGCACGTAGGGGACGATGCGGCGGGCGACCGCGCCGGCGATCTGGATCATCTCGATGTCGCCGAGCTCGGTGTCGAAGTGCCAGACGACGCGCTCGTTGTTCTCGCTCTCCTTGTTGAAGGCGGGAACGAAGCCACCAGGCACGTGCTCGACCGACGTCACCGTGCCGGCCAGCGGCGCGCGGTTGACGTGGACGTTCAGCGGGCTCATGAAGATCGCGACGCGGGTGCGGCCGTCCTTCCACGGCATGATGCTCTGCACCACACCGTCGGCGGGAGAGATGACCCGGCCCTGGGTGATCTCGCGCTCGGGGTCGCGGAAGAACCACAGCATTCCCGCCGCGAGCGCGGTGGCGGGAACGGCGACGGCCTTGGCGGCGCCGGAGCGCCGGGCCCGGGCCAGGCTGAGGGCTGCGGTGGCGACGGTCGGAAGGAGCCACGGCGATGCTCCGCGCGCGAGGCGTACGCCGGCCCGGCTGTCGCGAGGTGCAGAGGTTTGGCTGTGGGGCATGGATGACCTTCGTAGCGGAGATGATGCCGCACTCTGACGGGGGACGGCGGCTTTCCGGCGATCGTAGCGGCTCGGGGCCGTAACTGGGTAAGCCAGGCAGCCGAGTCGGCGGCAGAAGAGCGCTGACGGGGTGTGATCTTCTTCTCCAAGAAAACACCCCGTATCCGGACATCTAGCCCTGGAATCGATACTCTTCGAGCAGCCGCCTGCCGATGATCATTTTCTGGATCTCGGCGGTACCTTCACCGATGAGCAGCATCGGGGCCTCACGGTAGAGGCGCTCGATCTCGTACTCCTTGGAGAAGCCGTAGCCGCCGTGGATCCGGAAGGCGTCTTCGACGACCTCCTTGCAGTACTCGGAGGCGAGGTACTTCGCCATCCCAGCCTCGAGGTCGTTTCGCTCCCCGGAGTCCTTTTTGCGTGCTGCGTTCACCATCATCGCATGGGCGGCCTCGACCTTGGTAGCCATCTCGGCCAGCTTGAACTGGATCGCCTGGTGCTGGGCGATCGGCTTCCCGAAGGTGTGACGCTGCTGCGCGTACCGGACACCCAGTTCGAACGCACGCTGGGCGACGCCGCAGCCACGCGCCGCCACGTTGACGCGGCCGACCTCGACGCCGTCCATCATCTGGTAGAAACCACGGCCGGTGACCCCGCCGAGCACGCGATCCGCAGGAATCCGCAGGCCATCCATGATGAGTTCGGTGGTGTCGACCCCCTTGTAGCCCATCTTGTCGATCTTGCCGGGGATCGTCAGGCCGGGGTGCACCTCGCCGAAGCCGGGCTCCTTCTCGACCAGGAAGGTCGTCATCGACTTATGGGGCGCGGTGCCCTCGGGGTGACCTTCGTCACTTCTGACCAGAACGGCCACCAGAGACGACGTTCCGCCGTTCGTCAGCCACATCTTCTGGCCGTTGAGGACGTACTCCTCGCCGTCCTTCACCGCCTTCGAGGTGATCGCCGAGACGTCCGAGCCGAGACCCGGCTCCGACATCGAGAAGGCGCCCCGGATGTCACCGGCCGCCATCCTCGGCAGGAAGTGGTCCTTCTGCTCCTGCGTGCCGTGCTGCTTGAGCATGTACGCCACGATGAAGTGCGTGTTGATGATGCCGGACACCGACATCCACCCGCGGGCGATCTCCTCCACGCACAGCGCGTAGGTCAGGAGCGACTCACCCAGACCCCCGTACTCCTCGGGGATCATCAGGCCGAACAGGCCCAACTCCTTCAGACCGTCGACGATCTGCTGCGGGTACTCGTCACGGTGCTCCAGCTCCGTGGCGACCGGAATGATCTCCTTGTCCACGAAGTCCCGGACAGTGGACAGGATCTCCTGCTGGACGTCCGTCAGACCGGCGGTCTGGGCGAGTCGCGCCATGGCTACTTCTCCTGCTCCTTGAGCTCCGGGCGCCCGGGCTGCTCGCCGCCGCGCTCCTTGATGTACGTCTCGGTCGGCACCATCACCTTGCGGCGGAACACACAGACCAGCGTGCCGTCCTGCTTGTAGCCCTTGGTCTCGACGTAGACGATGCCGCGGTCGTTCTTGGACTTCGACGGCCACTTGTCGAGCACGGTCGTCTGGCCGTAGACCGTGTCGCCGTGGAACGTCGGCGCCACGTGCTTGAGCGACTCGATCTCCAGGTTGGCGATGGCCTTGCCGGAGATGTCCGGCACGGACATGCCGAGCAGCAGCGAGTAGATGTAGTTCCCGACGACGACGTTCTTGCCGAAGTCCGTCGTCTTCTCCGCATAGTTCGTGTCCATGTGGAGGGGGTGGTGGTTCATCGTGAGGAGGCAGAACAGGTGGTCGTCGTACTCCGTGACCGTCTTTCCCGGCCAGTGCTTGTACGTCGCCCCGACCTCGAACTCCTCGTAGGTGCGCCCGAACTGCATCGCGCTCAGCCCTCCGGAATCTCGAACTTGCTGGTGCGCTGCATGCCGGCGGCGCGGCCCTTGCCGGAGACGACCAGGGCCATCTTGCGGCTGGCCTCGTCGATCATCTCGTCGCCGAGCATCGCGGAGCCCTTCTTGCCGCCGGCCTCGGACGTGTAGTAGTCGTACGCGTCCAGGATCAGCTCGGCGTGGTCGTAGTCCTCCTGGGACGGCGAGAAGATCTCGTTGGACGCCTCGACCTGGCCCGGGTGCAGCACCCACTTGCCGTCGAAGCCGAGCGCGGCGGCGCGCTGGGCGACCTCGCGGTAGCCGTCGATGTTGCGGATCTGCAGGTAGGGGCCGTCGATCGCCTGGAGGTTGTTGGCGCGGGCGGCCATCAGGATCTTCATCAGGATGTAGTGGTAGGCGTCCGCCGGATAGCCGGGCGGCTGCTCGCCCACGACCAGCGACTTCATGTTGATCGACGCCATGAAGTCCGCCGGGCCGAAGATGATCGTCTCGACGCGCGGCGAGGCCTGCGCGATCTCGTTGACGTTGTTCAGGCCCTGGGCGTTCTCGATCTGCGCCTCGATGCCGATCTTGCCGACCTCGAAGCCCATCGTCTTCTCGATCTGCGTCAGCAGCAGGTCGAGGGCGACGATCTGCTGGGCCGTCTGCACCTTCGGCAGCATGATGCAGTCGAGGTTCGGGCCGGCGCCCTCGACGACCGTGACGACATCGCGGTACGTCCATTCGGTCGTCCAGTCGTTGACGCGCACGACCCGCGTCTTGCCCGTCCAGTCGCCCTCGTTGAGGAACTTGACGATGGTGTGCCGCGCCTCGGGCTTGGCCAGCGGGGCGCACGCGTCCTCCAGGTCGAGGAAGACCTGGTCGGCGGGGAGGCCCTGTGCCTTCTCCAGGAAGCGGGGGTTGCTTCCGGGGACCGCGAGGCAGGAGCGTCGCGGACGCAGACGGTTGACGGGCGTGGTCATGCGGGGACCTCCAGGGGGTCGAGCTTGTTCGCTTTCCGGATCTCGTCGACGATGCGGCCGATGATTCCGGTGATGTCGAAGTCCTTCGGGGTGAAGACCGCGGCCACTCCGGCTGCCCTGAGCTGCTCGGCATCACCGTTCGGGATGATGCCACCGGCGATCACCGGAATATCTGTGGCACCCGCCACACGCAGCCGTTCGAGCACGTCCGGCACCAGCTGGGCGTGCGAGCCGGACAGGATGGACAGGCCGACCGCGTGCACGTCCTCGGCGACAGCCGCGTCGACGATCTGCTCGGGCGTCAGCCGGATGCCCTGGTAGACCACCTCGAAGCCGGCGTCACGCGCGCGCACGGCGATCTGCTCGGCGCCGTTGGAGTGCCCGTCCAGGCCCGGCTTGCCGACCAGGAAGCGCAGCTTGCCCACACCGAGGTCCTTGGCCGTGAGGTCCACCTTGCGGCGGACCAGGGCCAGCGTGCTGCCCTCCTCGACGGGGACGGCCACCGGCGCCGAGGAGACGCCCGTGGGCGCCCGGAACTCACCGAACACCTCGCGCAGGGCCCCGGCCCACTCGCCCGTCGTCGCACCGGCGCGGGCGCACTCCAGGGTGGCCTCCATGAGGTTGTCGTTGCCGCGGGCGGCCTCCTTCAGCCGCTCCAGCGCCTTGCAGGGCCGCGGGTGGTTGAAGGGAGGCTGGTAGCGGCTGTCGCGCCACTGCTGGAGCGAGGCGATGACCCGGGCCTCGACCGCCGGGTCCACCGTCTGGATCGCGGTGTCCAGGTCGGCGGTGAGCGGGTTCGGCTCGGTGCCCTCGAAGATGTTGACGCCGATGATCTTCTCCTGGCCGGACTCGATCCGGCCCCGGCGCTCGGCGTGCGAGGCGACCAGCTGCGACTTGAGGTAGCCGGACTCGACGGCCACCATCGCGCCGCCCATCTCCTGGATGCGGTCGATCTCGGCGGACGCCTCCTCGACCAGCTGGTCCACCTTCGCCTCGATGACCTTCGAGCCCTCGAAGATGTCCTCGTACTCCAGCAGATCGCTCTCGTACGCCAGCACCTGCTGGATGCGCAGCGACCACTGCTGGTCCCAGGGGCGGGGCAGGCCAAGGGCCTCGTTCCACGCGGGGAGCTGCACGGCACGCGCGCGGGCGTCCTTGGAGAGGGTGACGGCCAGCATCTCCAGGACGATCCGCTGGACGTTGTTCTCCGGCTGCGCCTCCGTCAGGCCCAGGGAGTTGACCTGGACGCCGTAGCGGAAACGGCGCTGCTTGGGGTTCTCGATGCCGTACCGCTCACGGGTGACGCTGTCCCAGATGCGGTTGAACGCCCGCATCTTGCACATCTCCTCGACGAAGCGGACGCCCGCGTTCACGAAGAAGGAGATGCGGGCCACGACATCGCCCATGCGTTCCTGCGGCACCTGGCCGGAGTCGCGCACGGCGTCGAGGACGGCGATCGCGGTGGACATCGCGTACGCGATCTCCTGGACCGGCGTGGCGCCCGCCTCCTGCAGGTGGTAGCTGCAGATGTTGATCGGGTTCCACTTCGGCATGTGGGAGACCGTGTACGCGATCATGTCCGTCGTCAGGCGGAGCGAGGGGCCCGGCGGGAAGACGTGCGTCCCGCGGGACAGGTACTCCTTGACGATGTCGTTCTGGGTCGTGCCCTGGAGCTTGGTGATGTCCGCGCCCTGCTCCTCGGCGACGACCTGGTAGAGCGCCAGCAGCCACATGGCGGTGGCGTTGATCGTCATCGAGGTGTTCATCTGCTCCAGGGGGATGTCCTGGAACAGCCGGCGCATGTCACCGACGTGCGCGATCGGCACCCCGACCCGGCCGACCTCGCCGCGGGCGAGGATGTGGTCGGAGTCGTAGCCGGTCTGCGTCGGCAGGTCGAACGCCACCGACAGACCCGTCTGGCCCTTGGCGAGGTTGCGCCGGTACAGCTCGTTGGACGCCTCGGCGGTGGAGTGACCGGCGTAGGTGCGCATGAGCCACGGCCGGTCCCTTTCTTTGTGCGCCTGCGGCGTCTGACCCTCAGTCATGCGACGCCTCTCAGATGTTCCGGAAGCGGTTGATGGCGTCCACGTGCTGCGCGCGCTTCTCCTGGTCGCGCACGCCCAGGCCTTCCTCGGGGGCCATGCACAGCACGCCGACCTTGCCCTGGTGGAGGTTGCGGTGCACGTCGAAGGCGGCCTGGCCGGTGTCCTCCAGCGAGTACACCTTGGACAGGGTCGGGTGGATCTTGCCCTTCGCGATGAGCCGGTTGGCCTCCCAGGCCTCACGGTAGTTGGCGAAGTGCGAGCCGATGATCCGCTTCAGCGACATCCACAGGTAGCGGTTGTCGTACTCGTGCATGTAGCCCGAGGTCGAGGCGCAGGTGGTGATGGTGCCGCCCTTGCGGGTGACGAAGACGCTCGCGCCGAAGGTCTCGCGGCCCGGGTGCTCGAAGACGATGTCGATGTCCTCGCCGCCGGTGAGCTCGCGGATGCGCTTGCCGAAGCGCTTCCACTCCTTGGGGTCCTGGGTGTGCTCGTCCTTCCAGAACTTGTAGCCCTCGGCGCTGCGGTCGATGATCGCCTCGGCGCCCATCGAGCGGCAGATGTCCGCCTTCTGGTCGCTGGAGACGACACAGATCGGGTTGGCGCCGCCGGCCAGCGCGAACTGGGTGGCGTACGAGCCGAGTCCGCCGCTCGCGCCCCAGATGAGCACGTTGTCGCCCTGCTTCATGCCGGCGCCGTTGCGGGAGACCAGCTGCCGGTAGGCGGTGGAGTTGACCAGACCGGGGGCGGCGGCCTCCTCCCACGACAGGTGGCCGGGCTTCGGCATCAGCTGGTTGGACTTGACCAGCGCGATCTCGGCGAGGCCGCCGAAGTTGGTCTCGAAGCCCCAGATGCGCTGCTCGGGGTCGAGCATCGTGTCGTTGTGGCCGTCCGAGGACTCCAGCTCGACGGACAGACAGTGCGCGACGACCTCGTCGCCGGGGCGCCAGGCGTTGACGCCCGGGCCGGTGCGCAGGACGACGCCCGCGAGGTCGGAGCCGATGATGTGGTACGGCAGGTCGTGGCGCTTGGCCAGCTCGTTGGTGCGGCCGTAGCGCTCCAGGAAGCCGAAGGTCGACAGCGGCTCGAAGATCGACGTCCACACCGAGTTGTAGTTGACCGACGAGGCCATGACGGCCACCAGGGCCTCACCCGGGCCGAGCTCGGGCAGCGGCACCTCGTCGAGGTGGATCGACTTGCGGGGGTCCTTGTCGCGGGTCTCGAGGCCCGCGAACATCTCCGTCTCGTCCTTGTGCACGGTGATCGCGCGGTACGACTCGGGGAGCGGGAGGGCGGCGAAGTCCTCCGACGTGGAGTCGGGCGACTGGATCGCGGCCAGGATGTCCTTAACGGTCACGGTGTTGCCTCCGGCGGTGAGCGCCCTGAGGGAGGGGCGCCGATGGTTACGTCGGTGCTGCTGAGGGTTGAGGGTGTGCCGTCGGTTCGGCGGTGGTGCTGTTCGGCAGCGCTGGTGGCGCGGGAGGTTGCCTGTGACGCAGGCGTCCGGACGGGCAGGCGCTGGGCCTGCTGGGACGTCGCCCGGACCTCTTCAACGTATGACACCGCGTGTCACCCCGCAAGGCACTGAGTGCCAGAAGTTTCTCTCAGGTGAAATCTTTACTTGACAAATGAGCGATGATCGATCGAACGGTATCCCGGAGTGCCTGCAAAACGGCCCCTGACATGCCAAAACGGCCACCCCGAGGGGTGGCCGTCATCACACGGGTGAAGGGGGCTCAGCGTTCCTTGAGCGCCTGCTCGATCGTCCGCATGACCTCGTCCAGCGGGGCGTCGGTGCGGGCGACGGTCACCAGCACCTCACCCTGCGCCGAGGCCGTGGCCGCGGCCGGCTGCGGTTCCGTGGAGCGCCCGGCCCCCATGCCCGACCCGAAGGTCTTGCGCACGATCGCGAAGGCGTGGTCCAGCTGCGCCTCCACATCCCCCTGGGCGCCCGCCCGCAACCAGCGCCGCAGCACGTGGTTGTGGGCCGTGACGACCGCGGACGCGGCGACCTCCGCCAGCAGCGGGTCGTCGTTGGCGTCGTCGGCGTGCGCGCGCTCGTCGAAGTGGCCGAGGAGATAGCGGGTGAAGAGGCGCTCGTAGCGGGCCACCGACGCGATCTCCGCCTCGCGCAGGGTGGGCACCTCGCGCGTCAGCTTGTAGCGGGCGACCGAGATCTCCGGCCGGGCCGCGTACATCCTCATGACTTCCTTGATGCCACGGCACACCGTGTCGAGCGGATGCTCGTGCGCGGGCGCGGCGTTGAGCACCGCCTCGGCGCGGATCAGGGTGTCGTCGTGGTCGGGGAAGATCGCCTCTTCCTTGGAGCGGAAGTGGCGGAAGAAGGTGCGGCGGGCCACCCCCGCCTGGGCCGCGATCTCGTCGACGGTGGTCGCCTCGTACCCCTTGGTCGCGAACAGCTCCATCGCGGCGGCCGCCAGTTCCCGGCGCATCTTGAGCCGCTGGGCGGCGGCGCGAGAGCCGGCGGCACTTTCCGGCGCGTCGGTCGCGGCGGGTGTACGTGAGGACTTGGCGGGCTGGGGCATGCCCTGAACGTACTGCATGTGCGCAGCTCGCTGCGCATGACCTGGTTCCACCCCGCCGCCGCGGGGCGGGGCAGGGGCGGGCCGGCCGGCCGGGTGGAACCGGTCCGGGCCGAGCAGGCCGCCCCACTCCGCGCCGGACCGGAACCAGTCGCCGGGACGCTCAGCGCTTGGCATATTCGCGGAAGCCACGGCCGGTCTTGCGGCCGAGGCAGCCCGCGGCCACCAGGTGCTCCAGGAGCGGCGCCGGAGCGAGCCCCGGGTCGCGGAACTCGCGGTGCAGGACCTTCTCGATGGCGAGCGAGACGTCCAGCCCGACGACGTCCAGCAGCTCGAACGGGCCCATCGGGTAACCGCCGCCCAGCTTCATCGCCGCGTCGATGTCGTCGAGCGTCGCGTAGTGCTCCTGCACCATCTTGATCGCGTTGTTGAGGTACGGGAACAGCAGCGCGTTCACGATGAAGCCCGCGCGGTCACCGCAGTCCACCGGGTGCTTCCTGATCCGGCCGCACACCTCGCGGACCGTCGCGTGGACGTCGTCGGCGGTCAGCACCGTCCGGACGACCTCGACCAGCTTCATGGCGGGCGCCGGGTTGAAGAAGTGCATGCCGATGACGTCCTGCGGGCGCGAGGTGGCCCGGGCGCAGGCGACGACCGGCAGCGACGAGGTCGTGGTGGCCAGGATCGCGCCCGGCTTGCAGACCTTGTCCAGGGCGGCGAACAACTGGCGCTTGACCTCCAATTCCTCGGCGACCGCCTCCACGGCCAGGTCGACGTCCGCGAAGTCGTCGTAGGTGCCCGTGGCGGTGATGCGGTCCAGGGTCTCGGCGGCGGCCTCCGCGCTCATGCGGCCCTTGTCGACCGAGCGGGCCAGGGACTTGCCGATCCGGGCCTTCGCGGTCTGCGCCTTCTCCGCGCTGCGGGCGGCCAGGACCACCTCGTAGCCGGCCTTGGCGAAGACCTCGGCGATACCGGAGGCCATGGTGCCCGAGCCCGCGACGCCGACCGAGCGGACCTCCCGGCCGGGAACCAGGTCGCCGCCCTCCAGCGGGGTCAGCGCGTCCCGCACGACGACCGGGCTGCCCGGCGCCTCGTAGGTGTAGAAGCCGCGTCCCGCCTTGCGGCCGGTCAGGCCCGCCTCGCTCAGCTGCTTGAGGATCGGGGCCGGGGCGTGCAGCCGGTCGCGGGAGGCGGCGTACATGGCCTCCAGGACCGTGCGCGCGGTGTCCACGCCGATCAGGTCGAGCAGCGCCAGCGGGCCCATGGGCAGCCCGCAGCCCAGCCGCATCGCGGCGTCGATGTCCTCGCGGGAGGCGTACTTCGCCTCGTACATCGCGGCCGCCTGGTTGAGGTAGCCGAACAGCAGGCCGTCGGCGACGAATCCGGGGCGGTCGCCGACCGCGACGGGCTCCTTGCCCAGGTCGAGCGCGAGGTCCGTGACCGCGGTGACGGCCGCCGGCGCGGTCAGCACCGAGGAGACGACCTCCACCAGCCGCATCGCCGGGGCCGGGTTGAAGAAGTGCAGGCCCAGCACCCGCTCGGGACGGGACGAGTCGGCGGCCAGCCGGGTCACGGACAGGGCGTTGGTGCCGGTCGCCAGGATCGTCTCGGGGCGCACGATCCCGTCCAGCTCACGGAAGATCTGCTGCTTGACCTCGTAGGACTCCGGGGCCACCTCGATGACCAGGTCGGCGTCGGCCGCGGTGCGCAGGTCGGCGGAGGTGCGGACACGGCCGAGGATCTCGGCGCGCTCCTGCTCGGTCAGCCGGCCGCGCTCGACGCCGCGGGCGGTGGAGGCCTCCAGAGCGGCGACGCACTTCGCGGCCTGGGCCTCGCTGATGTCGATGCCGACGACCGTGCGGCCGGCCTTGGCGAGGACCTCGGCGATGCCGGTGCCCATCGTGCCGAGGCCGACGACGGCGACGGTCTGCAGCGGGGACTGGGACGGGTCGGAAAGGGGAGTGGCCATCGCGGGACTCCAGGATGAGGGTGACGACGGGGAACGCGCTCCGGGTGCGCCGTAGGCGGCCCGGCGGAAGCCGGACCACAGGGCGCAACCGGGTGCGTGATGAAGTGCGGGTGCTGGCCGGGCTGCGAAGCGCACACGCCCGGTGCCGCTCCGCGGGCGTGCACACGCCCGGGGTGAACGGCGGTTCCGACCGGCCCTGTCCCGGGGCCGAGCCGTACTGCGGTACCTGAGGCACCGAACCGACTGCTCTCGCGACTGCCGCGTCACCAGACCGCCGCGAGGAAATGCGAGTGGGTAACTCGCTCGTCTGAGCTTAACTGGCGGGTAACGAGCGCGCCAGCCCTCGTCTTTGTGATGTACGTCCCGCGCGGCTCGCACCGCCCCTAACCTCTCAGTCATGGACGAAGAGTTGCGATCACTCACGGAGCGCTTACGGCAGGAGTCCGGGGCGTCGCCCGCCTTCGAGCGGCTCGTGGCGACCGACGACCTCGACGCCCTGGCGGCGGCGCTGACCGAACCGGGACAGCACCTGTGGGCGAGGGAACTGGCCGCGTTCCGGCTGGGGCTCGCGCGGGACCGGCGGGCCTTCGAGGCCCTGGTGCTGCTGCTCAACCACCGTGACCCCCCGCGCTGCGCCTCCGCCGCCCACGCCCTCGCCCGGCTCGGGGACCCGCGCACCGCCCGCGCGGCCGCCGCCCTGGCCACCAACGAGCTGCGCGTCGCCTACGCCCTGCACCCGGTGCGCCTGCTGGTCGAGCTGCGCGCCCCGGAGGCGGTGCCCGCGCTGATCACCACGCTCCAGCGGCGCCTGCGCCCGCACGACCCGTACCGCCGCGTGGCGCTCGCCTGCGTGGACGGGCTCGGCGCGCTGGGCGACGCCCGGGCCAGACCCGTCCTGAACGAGGCCCTCGCGCACCCGGCGCTGGCCGAGGCGGCGGTGCGGGCGCTGGGGCGGATCCCGAAGCGGAGGTGACGTCAGCGCGGGAGTGCCCTGGCGTACCGCACCTCGGGGACCGCGACCCCCTCCACGTCGAAGGGCTCCTCGGCGCCGTCCGCCCGGAAGCCGGCCCTCTCGTAGAAGCGGCGGGCCCGGTCGTTCTCCTTGAGCACCCACAGCAGGAGACGGCCGTGGCCCGCGGCGGAGCAGCGCGCGACCGACTCCGTGAGCAGTGCCTGCCCCACGCCCTGCCCCACCTGATCCGGGTGCACGTAGATGGCGTACAACTCGGCGTCCCCGGTGAGGACTTCACCCTCCCGGTACGGGCCGTGGCACGCCCAGCCGACGAGCTCGCCGCCGGCGCCCTCGGCGACCAGGTTCACCACACTGCCGTCGCCCTGCGAGAGGTACGTACGACGGCGCTCGGCGTCCTCCTCGACGCTGAGCCCGTCCAGGTACGACTGCGGGATCAGGCCCTGGTAGGCGCTGCGCCAGCCGCCGACGCGGATCTGAGCGACACGGTCGCAGTCGGCGAGCGTCATCTCCCGTATCCGAAGGCTTCTCATGGCGCCACAGCCGAGACCTGGCGGGCCCGCGCCGCCGAGTGCGGCCTCGCCGCCGGGGGAGGGGGTCCTCGTCAGCTCACTCATGGCTCCATGGTGGACCACGGGAGCGACAACGCCCGCCCCCGACGGATCGTCAGCCGCTCAGTGACGGAAGCCGAGCAGGCCGTGCAGCGTCGAGCCGTCGGAGGAGGCCGACGCCGCCTTCGCGGCCGTCGCCGCGGGCTTCGGGTCGGGCAGCGCCTCGCACACCGCGTCCGCCTCGCCGTAGCCGCGCGGCACGGTGCCGTCCGACAGGTATGCCGCCAGGTGCTTGTCCAGGCAGGCGTTGCCGCTCAGCGTGACGCCGTGGTTGCCGCCGCCCTCCTCGACGACCAGGCTGGAACGGGCCAGCAGGTGGTGGACGGTGACAGCGCCCTCGTACGGAGTGGCCGCGTCGCCGGTCGCCTGGAACAGCAGGGCCGGAGGCAGTTTGCCGTTGGCCACGTTCACCGGGCGCAGTGAGTCCGTCGGCCAGAACGCGCACGGCGCGTTGTACCAGGCGTTGTTCCAGGTCATGAACGGCGCCTTCTCGTACACCGCCCAGTTGTCCTTGCGCCACTGCCGCCAGTCGCGCGGCCAGTCGGCGTCCCGGCACTGCACCGAGGTGTAGACGCTGTAGCCGTTGTCGCCGGAGGCGTCGACCGCGCCGAAGTTCTCGTACGCCTCGACCAGCGGCTCGGGGTCCTTGTCGTTCACGTACGCCGCGAACGCCTCCGCCAGGCTGGGCCAGTAGCCGTTGTAGTAGCCGCCCGGAATGAAGGTGTCCTCCAGCTCCGAGGCGCCCACCGTGCCGCCCGCCGGCTTCTTCGCGAGGACCGCGCGCATCGCGTACCACTTGGCCTCGATCCTCTCCGGATCGGTGCCCAGTTTGTACGTCGCGTCGTACTTGGCGACCCAGGCCAGGAAGGCGCGGTGGCGGTCGTTGAAGGCCACGTCCTGGTTGAGGTTGGCGTCGTACCAGACGTCGGTCGGGTCGACGACCGAGTCCAGGACCAGGCGCCGGACCCGCTCCGGGAAGAACTTGGCGTAGACCGCACCCAGATAGGTGCCGTACGAGTAGCCGAAGTAGTTGATCTTCTTCGCGCCCAGGGCCTGCCGGATCGCGTCCATGTCGCGCACGGCGCTGGTGGTGTTGATGTAGGGCAGGAGGTGCCCGTACTTCTTGCCGCAGGCGGCGGCGAAGGACCTGGCGCGGTCGAGGTTGGCCTTCTCGATCGCGGGCGTCGTCGGCAGGGAGTTTGGGCGGACCGGGTCGAAGTGGCCCGGCTTGCAGTCCAGTGCGGGCTTGCTCGCCCCCACGCCGCGTGGGTCGAAGCCGATGACGTCGTACTGGGCCGCGACCTTCGCGGGCAGCGAGGACGCGACGAACCCGGCGAGCGTCAGACCGCTGCCGCCGGGACCGCCGGGGTTGACCAGCAGCGGGCCCTGGTAGGTCCTGGCGGTGTGCGGGACGCGGGACAGGGCGAGGGTGATCTTCTCCCCGTGCGGCCTGCGGTGGTCGAGCGGCACCTTCAGGGACGCGCACTGGAGCGTCGGGTAGTCCTCGGTGGCGCAGCTCTTCCAGGAGAGCTTCGCGGTCTGCGGGGTGTTGGCGGGGGCGCTCGCCTCGGCGGCAACGGCCGTGAAGGCCCCGGCCATGACGATGGCGGCACCGCACAGCGCGGCTGCGCGTTTTCTCATGGAGTCCTCCCAGGACGGCGGGATGAAGGACCGCGAGGGTCGCCGTCCTCGCCGCATCGTCCCGGAAACCGGTCCCGGAAGAACTCATTCCGTCAAACTGATGACCCGATTGGATCTTCGGATGCGCTCGTATGCTCCTAAAGGAGCGAAAGTTGAGTCGGCCCGGACATCTGCCCGGGCGCCGGGGGCTCCTCCTCCACCGGCTCTGCGGGCCGGATCCGCCGCGGCGTCCCCGCGCGCGTGGGCCCGATGCCGTACTCCTCGGCCAGTTGGTGCACCTGACGGGTGATCCGGCGCTGGTACCACTTCGGGGCGTAGGAGCCCTCCGCGTACAACCGCTCGTACCGGGCCACCAGATACGGATGGTGCTGCCCCAGCCAGGCCATGAACCACTCGCGGGCGCCGGGCCGCAGATGCAGCACCAGGGGCGTCACGGACGTGGCACCGGAGGCCGCGATCGCCCGTACGGTGGCGCGGAGTTGGGCGGGCGTGTCGCTCAGGAACGGGATCACCGGCGCCATCAGCACCCCGCAGCCGATGCCGTGCTCGCCGAAGGTCCGGACGACCTCCAGGCGCCGCTCCGGCGCGGGTGTGCCCGGCTCGACGGTGCGCCAGAGCTCCTCGTCGGTGAAGCCGACCGACACGGAGATGCCGACGTCGGTGACCTGCGCCGCCTGCTTGATCAGCTCCAGGTCGCGCAGGATCAGCGTGCCCTTGGTGAGGATCGAGAAGGGGTTCGCGTGGTCGCGCAGCGCAGCGATGATGCCCGGCATCAGGCGGTAGCGGCCCTCGGCGCGCTGGTAGCAGTCGACGTTCGTGCCCATGGCGATGTGCTCGCCCTGCCAGCGGCGCGAGCCGAGCTGCCGGCGCAGCAGCTCCGGCGCGTTGGTCTTGACCACGATCTGGCTGTCGAAGCCGAGGCCCGTGTCGAGGTCCAGGTAGCTGTGCGTCTTGCGCGCGAAGCAGTACACGCACGCGTGGGAGCAGCCTCGATAGGGGTTGACCGTCCACTGGAACGACATCCGCGAGACCGCCGGCACCCGGTTGATGATCGACCGGGCCCGGATCTCGTGGAAGGTGATCCCGCGGAACTCCGGTGTGTCGAACGTACGCGTCGTGACCGCGTCCGCGCCGAACAGCGCGGCATCGGCCCGGCTGTGTTCGGAGTCCATTGTGAGGTTCTCCCAGCGCATGACGCCTCCTCGGTAGCTCTGACCACAGAATAGAACACACGTTCCCTTGATCGTGCGAGGGGTGTTTTCCGAACGCGTTCGACCGGATTGCGCCACCCCGATTTGGGAGGCCGGGCAGCGGGGTGGTTGGCTTGCCCCGACCCCCGAGCAACCAGGTCCTGGAGGAATGCGATGGCGCAGGTCGAGGCCACTACGGAGCGGATCGTCGCGGCGGACGCGGAGACGGTGTTCGACGCCCTCGCCGACTACAGCGGCACGCGCGCGAAGCTGCTGCCCGAGCAGTTCAGCGAGTACGAGGTGCGGGAGGGCGGCGACGGCGAGGGCACCCTCGTCCACTGGAAGCTCCAGGCCACCAGCAAGCGCGTGCGCGACTGCCTCCTGGAAGTCGGCGAACCCACCGACGGTGAACTGGTCGAGAAGGACCGCAACTCCTCCATGGTCACCACCTGGCGGGTCACACCGGCCGGTGAGGGCAAGTCCCGGGTCGTCGTGACCTCCATCTGGACCGGTGCCGGCGGCATCGGCGGCTTCTTCGAGAGGACCTTCGCGCCCAAGGGTCTCGGCCGGATCTACGACGCGATGCTCGCCAAGCTCGCCGCCGAGGTCGAGAAGTAACCCGCCCCAAGGCTCAAACCCCCAGGGCGTGTTACGCCCCTCACCGGTTCGAGTGATCTCCGCACGGCTCGCTCCTGCGCCGTAACTCGTCGCGCTTGCTCGTAGTTGTCGCTTTTACGCGGGAATTGTGCGGCAGCGCGACGAGGGGAGCGGTGAGTGGGCGGGATCACTCTGGCGCAGGACGAACCGGCGGTGGCACCCCCCGACACCCCCGCACCACCGCCGGATCCGGACACCGGACCGAGTCCGCGCCGGGTGCGGCTGGTCTTCTTCGCTCTCATGCTGGCCCTGCTCCTGGCCGCCCTGGAGCAGATGATCGTCGCCACCGCGCTCCCGAAGATCGTCGGTGAACTGCACGGCCTGGACCGGATGTCGTGGGCGATCACCGCCTACCTGCTCACGGCCACCGTCGGACTGCCGATCTACGGCAAGCTCGGCGACCTCCTCGGCCGCAAGGGCGTCTTCCAGTTCGCCATCGTCGTCTTCGTCGCCGGCTCCGCGCTCGCGGGCCGGGCGCAGACCATGGATCAGCTGATCGCCTTCCGCGCCCTGCAGGGCGTCGGCGCGGGCGGCCTCATGATCGGCGTCCAGGCGATCATCGCGGACATCGTGCCGCCCCGGCAGCGCGCCCGCTACCTGGGCCTGATCGGCGCCGCCTTCGGCCTCGCCTCGGTGGCCGGACCGCTGCTCGGCGGCTACTTCACGGACCACCTCTCCTGGCGCTGGTGCTTCTACGTCAACGTCCCCTTCGGCCTGGTCACCCTGGCCGTCGTCGCCGTCACCCTGAAGCTCCCCAAGCCCGCCCACAGGGCCCGATTCGACATCGTCGGCGCGCTGCTGCTGACCGCCGCCTCCACCTGCCTGGTCCTGCTGACCAGTTGGGGCGGCACCGAGTACGCCTGGGACTCGCGCATGATCCTCGGCCTCGCGGCCGCAGCGGCGGCGGCGACCGTCCTCTTCCTCGTCACCGAGCACTTCGCCGCGGAACCCCTCATCCCGCTGCGGCTGTTCAGGGACTCCGTCTTCAACGTCACCGGCCTGGTCGGCCTGGTGGTCGGGGTGGGCCTGTTCGGCGCCGCCAGCTATCTGCCGACGTACCTGCAGATGGTCGACGGAGCCTCCGCCACCGAGTCGGGCCTGCTCATGCTGCCGATGATGGCCGGGATCGTCGGCGCCTCGATCATCGCCGGCCAGCTCATCAGCCACACCGGCCGCTACAAGGCCTATCCGATCCTCGGCGGCGCCCTCTCCGTCGCCGGCATGTGGCTGCTGTCCCGCCTGGAGGTCGGGACGCCCCGGCTGCACTACAGCATCTGGATGGCCGTCCTCGGCGCCGGCATCGGCATGGTGATGCCGGTGCTGATCCTCGCCGTGCAGAACTCCGTACGCCCAGCCGACCTCGGCACCGCCACCAGCGCCAACAACTACTTCCGGCAGATCGGCGGCAGCGTCGGAGCCGCCGTCTTCGGCACCCTCTTCGCCGACCGGCTCACCCACGCCCTCGCCGAGCGCCTGCCCGCGCGCGCGGGCACGGGGCTGCCGGACTCCGAGTCCATCACCCCGCAGCTCGTGCACGCACTGCCCCCGGCCCTGCGCGACAGCTACATCCGGGCGTACGCCGACGCCATGCCGCGGATCTTCCTCTACCTGGTGCCGGTGCTCGTCCTCGGACTGGTCATCGCCTTCTTCCTCAAGGAGAAACCCCTGGTGTCCCACAACGCCTCCGTCACCGACCCGGACGCGGCGCCGGGGAACGCCCCGGTCCCGCAGGCCCGTGCCGCGTACGCCGCCGGCGTGCCGGTGTGCGGCTCGGTGCAGCACCACGACGGGACCGTCGTGCCCCGTGCGGCGCTCACGCTCATCGACGTCACCGGGCAGCAGACCGGGCGTGGCGCGAGCGGCGAGGACGGGCGCTACGCGCTGGCCACCCCGGGCCCGGGCTCGTACGTGCTGATCGCCGCGGCCGGCGGCCACCAGCCACAGGCGGTCTCCGTGACCGTCGGCGAACGCCCCGTCGAGCTCGACATCGTCCTCGGCGGCGCCGGGAACCTGATCGGCACCGTGGTCACCGCCGACGGCACGCCCGTACGGGACGCCACCGTCACACTCACCAACGTGCACGGCGAGGTCGTGGCCACCACCCGCAGCGGCCGGGAGGGCGGCTACGTCATCACCGAGCTCGTCGCCGGCGAGTACACCCTCGCCGCCAGTGCCCCCGCCTTCCGCCCGGCCGCGCTCCCCGTCACCGTCCAGGCCGCCCGCGAGACCCGCCGGGACATCGAACTGGCCGGCGGCGCCGTGCTGCGCGGCACCGTCCGGGCGGGCGGCGGCCGGCCCGTGGAGGACGCGCGCGTGACGCTGCTCGACGTGGGCGGCAACGTCGTCGACACCCTCACCACCGGCGCCGACGGCACGTTCCGCTTCGTCGACCTGTCCTCCGGCGAGTACACCGTCATCGCCGCCGGTTACCCGCCCGTCGCCACCGTCCTCCAGGTCGCCGGAGGAGGCCGTACCGAGCGGGATCTCCAACTGGGCCACGAGAACTGACCGGCCGCGGCGCGCGGGGTCGTACGCCGGTGCGCACCCCGCGCGGGCAATTCCCGCGTTGCCTCACATCGCCACCGGCGGAGTCGTACGGTGGTGACGCCGGCACAGATCTTGCGTCCGTGGGGAGAGAGGGCCCGGGTCATGGACCATGGCACCGACAGGGCTGAGCAGGGCACGGCGACGGAAAGAGCCGAGCCCGGCCGCGTCCCCCTGGCCGTCGTCGTGGTCGACCGCGACGGCCTCGTGTCCCACTGGAGCCGCGGTGCACGGCGGCTGTTCGGCACCCCCAAGGAAGAGGCGATCGGCCGCACCGCTCTCGACCTGCTCCCCGTCTCGGGCGCCCTGCCCGAAGAGCGGGACACCACCTCGTACACCGCCTGCGACGGCCTCGGCCCCGACCTCGAATCCTCCCTCGACGGCGGGCTGTCCTACCCTGCGGCGGGTCGCGCCCGGCTCACCGCGCCCGGGGGCGGCCGGGTCGACGTCCTGTGGTGGGCCTACCCGCTGGTGGGCCCCGGGCCCGAGCGGCTGCTCGTGCTGGCGGCCGACGCCGAAGCCCTGCGTGCGGGCGACGGGGCGTTCGAGCGGATCGCGCCCGGCTTCGCGCCGCACACCGACTTCCCCGGGTCGCAGGACCTCGCCCGCCGGCTCCCCGAGATCCTGCCCAGCATGAGTGTCGGTGAGAGCGCCCGCATCGTCGGACAGATCCTCGAACTCGGCTATCCGATCCTGGAGTTCAGCCAGAACGACCGGGTCCCCGTCACTCCCGAGTGGGGCGTGGCCCGGCGAGCCGAGCGCAAGGCGCGCCGCGAACGGGCCGCGCGGGCCCGGGCCGCCGGTGAGCCCGTGCCGGAGGAACCGCCCGACGAGGGCGAGGACCTGGAGTACGCGGCCGTCCGTGAGCGCCTGGAGTTCCTCAACGAGGTCAGCGGCCGCATCGGCACCTCCCTCGACCTGTCCCGCACGATCGTCGAGGTCAGCAGGGCCGTCGTGCCCCGCTTCACCGATGTCGCCGGGACGTATCTGCGGGAACAGGTCGTCGCCGGCGAGGGGTTCGAGGACGGTGTGCCCGACACGACGACGATGTGGCACCGGGTCGCCGTCGAGCACACCGACGAGCCCGGCCGCTGGGACGACGTCGTCCCCGTCGGCGAGGCCATGCCGTTCCCGGCACACACGCCGTTCTTCCAGTGCATGACCAGCGGCCGACCCGTCCTCGTGCCGCGCATCAGCGAGGAGATGGGGCACGCCATCGCCGCGCAGTTCGAGAAGCGCGACATCCGGCCCCTCATCACCGGCCGCTCCATGCTGGTCGTGCCTCTCAAGGCACGCAACGTCGTGCTCGGCTTCATGATCCTGCTCCGGCACCCGGAGCGGCCCGTCTTCAACGACATGGACCGCGTCACCGGCGCCGAACTCGCCGCCCGGGCGGGCCTCGTGCTCGACAACGCGCGCATGTACACCTTCCAGGAGAACGTCGCCGAGACGCTCCAGGACAGCATGCTGCCGCACATCCCGCCCCGCATGGCGGGCTGCGACATCGCCACCCGCTATCTGCCGGGCACGCTGCTCGGGCGGGTCGGCGGCGACTGGTTCGACGCGGTGAAACTGCACGGCGGGCGCACGGCGTTCGTCGTCGGCGACGTCATGGGACACGGCCTGAACTCCGCCGCGATGATGGGCCAGCTGCGCACGGCCGTGCAGACCATGGCCGGGCTCGACCTGCCGCCCGCCCAGCTGCTGCGCAACCTCGACGACCTCGCCCAGCGCCTCGGCGACACCTACCTCGCGACCTGCCTCTACGCCGTCTACGATCCGATCGCGAGCGAACTCCACCTGGCCAACGCCGGGCACATCCCGCCCGTCCTGGTCCGGGCCGGCGACGGCCGCGGCGAACTGCTGGACCTGCCCACGGGCGCGCCCGTCGGTGTCGGGGGAGTGCCCTTCGAGGCGATACGCGTGCGCGTGGAGCCCGGCGACCGGCTGGTGATGTGCACCGACGGGCTGGTCGAGATGCGCGGCGAGGACATCGGGGTGGGCCTCGCGACGCTCTGCGCGTCGGCCGCGCACCCGGCCGCCTCCATGGACGACGCCTGCGACACCATCATCCGGGCACTCAATACGCGGGGCGGGCGCAAGGACGACGTGGCCCTGCTGATGGCCCGCCTGAACGGCATCGAGCCGGACGACGTCGCCGAGTGGCGCCTCGCCCTCGACCCGGCCGAGGTCGGCCGGGCCCGCGCGGTGGTCCGCGAGCAACTGCACGACTGGGGCCTGGCGAAGCTGGCCGCCCCCACCGAGCTCATGGCCGGCGAACTCGTCACCAACGCCGTACGGCACTCCCACGCCCGGCCCGTCGAACTGCGCCTGGTCCGCGGCGACACCCTGCTGTGCGAGGTGGACGACGACGACCACGAACTGCCGACGCTGCTCGACGCGGGCCCGCTCGACGAGGCCGGACGCGGCCTGCGCGTCGTCAGCACGCTGTCACGCGAGTGGGGGACCAGCCGGACCAAGGCCGGCAAGACGGTGTGGTTCGAGCTGACCCTGCCGCGCCGCTGAACACCGTGACAGCAGTATCCAGAGATCATTTAAAAGTCAACCACCTATTTCGAGCTGCTTTTGTGGCTGATTTCCGCGCCCGGCGCGCGACCTGTGTATCGGTGGTTCTCCGGAGACTACGATTCGTCCGCCCAGCGCACCAAGCACTATGCCGTACACCTGAATAACGAGAGAAAACGGGGGAAATGCATGGGAGCGGATCAGGGGAGAGACGGATCACGGTTCAGCGAACTGACCAGGCGTGAACTGGAGGTTCTGTCCCTGCTTGCCACGGGCGACTCGAACCGGCGACTTGCTCATCGACTCGGCATCGCGGAGCGCACGGTGAAGGCCCACCTCACGAGTCTGATGCGCAAGCTCGGCGTCGAATCCCGTGTGGAAGCGGCCCTTCTAGCACAGAGATACCAGAAAGCGCTATCGGACCTCAGGGTAATACCCCAAGGTCCGATAGGCGAACGCGCCGTGAGTTGCAAAAGTGACGTATGACGGTCGGAGAGCCCGACCGGGTACAACCTGGTCCGTTGTTCGGGAAGCGCCGGTCAGCGGATCTTGAGGGGGCAATTCATGAAGCGTCTTCTGGCTTCTCTGGCCATCGGGGCCGCGCTCGCCGGCGGCGTAACGGCCGCCACCGTGCTGCCCGCCCAGGCGGGCACCGTGTCCTGCAGCAATCAGGGGCACAACGCCGGCAACGGCGGCAACGCATGGGCCAGCGGCTGCTCGCACAGCGGCGCCCACGACGTCCGTCTCTACGGCGAGTGCGACCTGTCGCCCTTCGCCGTGTACTCGCCCTACAAGGGCGGGTCCTTCTCGGGAGCCAGCTTCAGCACCTCCAGCTGCACGTGGGGCGTGGGCGAGTCGGGCTTCCAGCACCGGTGACCGGTGTGAAACGGCGGTGAAGCACGACTGACGGCTGCCGGGCTGAGGAAAGCAGCCCGGCAGCCGTCAGCCAGCTTCGCAGCCATCGGCGAGTACGGATGAATGAGGTGCACAGGTGTTGGTGTTGGACGGCGTCACCCGGCGCTACCGCAGCGGCGAGGTCGAGGTTCAGGCGGTACGCGGGGTGAGTCTGACCGCCCGCGAGGGCACCCTCACCGCGGTCATGGGACCCAGCGGATGCGGCAAGTCGACTCTGCTGACCATGGCGGGCGGACTGCAGCCCCCGGACACGGGCACCGTCACCGTCGCCGGGGCGCGCATCGACACGCTCGCGGAAGCGGAGCTCTATCAGCACCGGCGTCGTCACATCGGCTATGTGTTCCAGGACTACAACCTGGTGCGCATCCTCAGCGTCGCGGAAAACGTGGCCCTGCCCGCCGAACTCGACGGGATGTCCCGCCGCAAGGCCCGCGCACAGGCGCGAGAGGCGCTCGCCTCCGTGGGCATGGACGCGTACGCCGACCGCTACCCGGACTCCCTCTCCGGTGGGCAGCAGCAGCGCGTCGCCCTGGCCCGGGCGTTCTCGGGTGGCCGCGGACTGATCCTCGCGGACGAGCCGACCGGGGCGCTGGACAGCGAGAGTGCCGGCCAGGTCCTCGACAGCCTCCAGGTACTGGTGCGGTCCGGGGCCACCTGCGTGATCGTCACCCACGACGAGGCGGTCGCGGCCCGCGCCGATCGTGTGGTCCGGATGCGCGACGGCGTCGTCGGGGAAGTCACCGGAGCCGCCGCGTGAGCGCACGCAGAATCGCCCTCCGGGTCGCCCTGCGGCGCGTGCGGCGCGACCGCAAGCGGACCGTCGCCCTCACCGCGGCGCTGCTCGTTCCGCTGACCCTGGCCGTCACCCTGGTCACTCTGCGGGCCACCAGCGAGATCCCCCAGGACGAACGGGTCGGCACGCTCATCGGCCAGTCGCAGGGCGTACTGCGCAACCTCGACTTCGTAGCCGAGCGGGGCGCCGAACGCGCCCTGGCCGAAGGGCCTCAGGCGCTGGCGAACGCCGTCGGCCAGGACATCGAGGTCGTCCCCGAGGTGGACGGCCCGCTCGCTGTTTCGTCGGACGGCCTTCAGGTCGACTCCTACGGCTACGGACTCGAACTCGACCAGCCCCTCCACCAAGGCCGGTTCGTGCTGACCGACGGCAGGGCGCCGCGCGCACCGGGCGAGGTCGCCCTCTCGCCGAGCGTGGCGGAACGGCTCGGGGCCCGGCCGGGTGACCGGGTGGAACTCGGCGAGGGCGGCGCCACGGCCGAGGTCTCCGGGATCGCCGCGATCCCCACGGACACCCTGCGGAAGTTCGTGGTGGCCCTCCCGGCCGTCGTCGCCGGCCAGGCACCGGCTCTCCCGAAACCGGGGCAGGAAAGCTCCATGGCCGCCGCTCAGGACGGCACCGTCGTCGTGTGGCACACCCCGGAGGCGCTCACGCCCCGGGCACAGCGGGCCATGACGGAGCAGGGCTGGCGCCTCGAACCCCGGTCCACCGCCTTCGACGTCGCCCGCGACGCCCCCGACTCCCTGCTTCCCGAGGAGTCCGCGACCGCCTGGGTCATCGGACTGGCGGTCCTGGTACTCGGCGAACTCGGCCTGGTGATGGGGGCGGTCTACGCGATCGTCGTACGCAGCAGCCGACGTGAACTCGCCCTGCTGGCCGCGGCCGGCGCGGGACCGAAGACCAGGCGTTCGGTCATCACCCACCAAGGGGTCCTGGTGGGCCTCATCGCCACCGGACTCGCCCTCGGGGCCGGCGTGGCCGGTGCTTGGCTGCTGAAGCCCTGGGCGGCGGAGCGGAACGGTGAAATCTGGGGTGGGCTGCGGCTGGACGCCTGGTCTACGGCGGTCCTGGCACTGCTCGGCGTCCTCACTCCGGCGATCGCTGCCCGAGTCGCGGCACGCGGCGTCGGCGGCGATGTGGTCGCCGCGCTGCGCGACCAGGCCGACTTCGACGACCGTGCGCCGCGTCGCGGGCAGGTGGCCCTCGGCGCCCTGCTGACCTGCGGTGTGCTGCTGGCCGTCGCCGGTGCGTCGCTCAAGGCTCCGTTCACCGTCATGATCGGGGCGCTGGGCCTGGTCATCGGCACGGGCCTCCTCGTGCGGCGGCTGTTGCCGTCGAGCGCCGGCCGGGCCGACGGTCTCCGGCTGATGCAGCGCATCGGGGCCCGGCTGCTGGCACGTTCCGCGTCCCGCTCCGCGACCATGGGAACGGTGGTGGCCAGTCTCACGGTGCTGACCGGGCTGGTCCTGGCGGCCATGGGAGGGCTCACCGCGGAGGTCGGCAAGTCGTACGAGCCCGCCTCCCCGCACGGTTCGGCCTTCACCTACGCCACGAAGGTGCCCGGGCCCGCCACCGTCGCCGCCATGGAGGAGGCTCTCGGGGGCGAGCGCCTGACGGCCATGGGCATCGCCAGCCCGCCGGCCCCGCGGGGCACGGCCCCGGACGGCACCGCGTGGTCCTACTGGGGCGAGTTCGAGGCCGCCTCACCGCTGCCCGACCGGCCGTCCGCCGTCATGGTGATCCGTGAGGCCGACCTGTCCACGGTGCTCGGCAGGAAATCCACCGCCCGGGAGCGCGGGGTGCTGTCCGCCGGCGGAGCCGTCGTCCTGGACGAGCGGCTCGCACCGGGCGGCCGGCTGACCGTGACGGCGCCGAAGTCCCCGGTTCTGGACACGGGCCGAACGGAGATGTACACCGAGAGCCTCGACGCGGTCGTGGCCCAGCGGCGCTCGGAGTACCGCAGCCTGCCGGTCGTCTACGTCAGTGCCGTCGGTCTCAGGGCGCTCGGCGGTGTCGAACAGCCCAACTCGGCCTACTACTACCTTCCCGCGCCGGATGACTCGATCTCCTCGGAACAGGAGGACCGGGCGCGTGGAGCGCTCGCCTCGGACATCGGCAGCGGCTACTTCACGCTGGAGGTGGAGCGGGGCCCGGTCGCCGCCGAGGTGCTGAGGGCCACGACCCTCGGCAGCGCGCTCGTGCTGATGCTCGTGGCGGCCACACTGGCCTTCCTCACGGTGGGCCTCGCCACTCAGGAGATGCGGCCGGACCTCTCCGCGCTGGCCGCCGCGGGCGCCGACCGGCGGTTCCGGTCCTGGCTCACCGGTGTGTACGCCGGTCAGGTGACGCTCCTCGGAGTGCTGATGGGGGTCGTGGTGACCGCCGTCGCCACCCCCGCCCTGCTGCTCTCCCTGGACGTGGGCTGGTCGCTGTGGCCATGGCTCGGTCTCGCCGCCGCATCGGCGGGAGCCGTGGCGGCAGCGGTGGCGGCGGGCTGCCTCGGTGGCTCCCGGGTGACGACCCTGCTGAGGGCCGCACAGTGAGGCCCCGGCCGTAGCGGGCGCGCGCCCGCTACGGCCGGGTGACGCCACAGGGGGCTCGCTGCCGCTCCGCTGAACACCCCCGGGGCGAACGGGTCGTGAAGGTACGTGCCGCGTTCTTGTGGCCAGGGCCGGGGCGCGATACACCGTACTCGCCCGTCGCATGGCGGGATTCGTTCGCACCCTGGGGAGTGGGCCATGAGCGTGACGAGTCGGTACCGGGAGGCGTGGGAGGGGTTCTGGCGGGAGGCGCCCGGCGAACCCGGGGCGGTGTTCTGGGACGCGGAACCGGTCCTGACCGTGGGTCCGCATCTCGCCCTGTTCGAGCCGTACCTGGCCGATCCGGCGCTGCCGCTGGTGGACCTCGGCTGCGGCAACGGCACCCAGACCCGCTACCTCGCGGACCGCTTCCCGCACGTGCTGGGCGTCGACCTGTCCGCCGCGGCCCTCGACCACGCCCGGCGCTCCGACCCGGCGGGGCAGGCCTCCTACCGGCAGCTGGACGCCGCCGAGAAGGACGAGGCCCAGGCCCTGCACGCCGAGCTCGGCGACACCAACGTCTACATGCGGGGTGTCCTGCACCAGTGCGAGCCGGACGACCGGCAGTCCCTGGTCGACGGGATCGCCACGCTGGTCGGCGACCGCGGCCGCGCCTGCCTGGTGGAGCTGTCGGGCACCGCCAAGCAGGTGCTGAGGGGCCTGGCGGACGGCCCCGAAGGCCCGCCGCCCAAGCTCGCGCCCGTGTTCCGCCACGGCCTCGCGCCCGGCGAGGTCGCGGACGAGGCCGTGCCCGAGTATCTGCACTCGGCCGGTCTCACCGTCCTGGCGAGCGGCCGAATGCCCCTGAAGAGCACCGAGTACCGGCCCGACGGCACACGCATCGAGCTGCCCTCCACCTGGCTGGTGGCGGGGCGCTCCTAGGGGTGTCCGCAAAGTCCCGCCCGCCCTCCGGGTGGACGACGCGACTTTGCGGACACCCCTAGCCGCCGCCCAGCCGGTCGGCCAGACAGGCCAGGTACAGCGCCATGGCCGTCCGGTGCTCGCGCAGTGGACGGCCGGTGAGCTGCTCGATCTTGTTCATGCGGTAGACGACGGTGTTGCGGTGGATGTGCGGGCACTGGAGGTGTACCTGGTCATCGCGGCGATCTACTTCGCCCTGTGCTACCCGCTGTCCCAACTGCTGCTGCTCCTGGAGCGGAAGGTCCGCTCGGGAGTGCCCCTGTCGCCGTGGCGCCGGCGGCGCCTGCGGGCGGCCCGTGCCCTGCTGGCCGCCGAACCGGCCGCCGGCGTACCCGTGAAGGAGGCTTCCGCATGACCGAGTCGGTCGCCGCGGTGACGCCCGCCACCCGGGCCTCCTCCGAGGCCGTCGTACGCATCGAGTCGCTGAGCAAGTCCTTCGACGGCCGGCTCGTCCTCGACCGGGTGAACCTGGAGGTCGGCCGGGGCAGCATCGTCAGCGTCATCGGGCAGAGCGGCGGCGGCAAGACCACCCTGATGCGCTGCGTCAACCTGCTCGAACGCCCCGACCGGGGCACCATCGAGGTCGCCGGGAGGTGGTCCACCAGGACGGACGCACGGTCTGCCGAGAGCTGCCCCGGCTGCGCCGCACGGTCGGCATGGTCTTCCAGCGGTTCCATCTGTTCCCGCACCTCACGGCCGTGGAGAACGTCGTCCTCGCACAGCGCAAAGCCGGTGTGCCCGAGGAACAGGCCCTGGTGCGGGCCGTGGCGCTGCTGCGCCGGGTCGGCGTGGCCCACCGCGCCCTCGCGCAGCCCGAGCAGCTCTCCGGCGGCGAGCAGCAGCGCGTCGCCATCGCCCGTGCACTCGCGCTCACCCCGAGGTGCTCCTCTTCGACGAGCCCACCTCGTCCCTGGACCCCGAGGCCACCCGGGAGGTGCTGGGCGTGATGCGGGAACTCGCCGCCGACGGGATGACGATGCTGCTGGTCACCCACGAACTGCCCTTCGCCCGCGAGGTGTCCGACCATGTCGTCTTCGTCGACGGCGGCCGGATCGTCGAGGAGGGCCGGCCCGGGGACGTCCTGGGCGCCCCCGCCCAGGCTCGTACCAGGGAGTTCCTCGCGTCGTACGGGAACGCGTCATGAGCGCTGCGACGGGCCCGGTCGTCGTCGTGGGCGGTGGCGTGGTCGGGCTGTGCACGGCGTACTACCTGGCCGCCGCCGGGCTGCCCGTGGAGGTGGTCGAGCGGCGGCAGCTGGGCTCCGGGGCGTCCCGGGGCAACGCCGGCTGGGTGTCCCGACGGGCTCCCGGTGATCGACCGCGTCCCGGGGCACGACAACGCCTACGCGGCCACCGGCCACGGCATGCTGGGAGTCACCCTGGGCCCGGTCACCGGCTCGCCGAGTTCGTCGTCACCGGGCGGCGGCCCGAGGCGCTCGTGCCGTTCCGCTTCGAGCGGCTCCGACGCTGAGCCGGACGTGGTCTGGTGGACGACGGATTTGTCGGTGTACGGTCACTCTGCCCCGTCCATGCGCCTGCCTCGCCCCCGCGGAGGACAGTCATGCCGATGCCCTGGTTACGGATGCTTATCGCCTCGGCGGCGTCGGCGGTGATGGTCGGCACATCCGCCGTCACGACCGCCGCCGCACCGGACCATCGCGCGGTACGGGACAGCGTGCACACCGCAGGGCGGGTCCAGGACGCCGGCGACCTGCTCCGGTACAGCTGGCCCGGCGTCTACTTCGAGGGCCGGATCCGGGGCACCGGCGTGGGCGTCGTGCTCGACGACCCGGCCGCCGACTACGACGTCCAGGTCGACGGAACCACCGTCGCGACCCTCGTCACGCCGGGAAGGACCACCCACTGGGTCAGGGGCCTGCGCGACGGCGTGCACACCGTGCGGCTCGTCAAGCGCAACGACACCCCGTGGAGCACCAGCTCCTTCGGCGGCTTCGTCGCCGCGCCCGGCGGTGCCGTCCTGGCCCGGCCGGCCGCGCGCAGCCGCCAGATCGAGTTCATCGGCGACTCCCTCACGGCCGGTTACGGAAACCTCTCCGCCTCCCGCGACTGCGACGGCGAACAGCTCAAGCGCACGACCAACGCCGATGTGAGCTACGGCGCCCTCACCGCCCGGGGGCTGCGCGCCGACTACCAGGTCAACGCGTATTCGGGCCAGGGCATGGTGCGCAACTACAACGGCGGCTCCCCGGAGGTGAACTACCGCACCTTCTACGACCGCGCGCTGCTGAACGTGCCGGGCGACGTCTGGCGAAACCCGGGCACCTGGCGGCCGCAACTCGTGGTGGTCAACCTCGGCACCAACGACTTCTCCACCCCGGTCAACCCGGGCGAGCCCTGGACGGACGAGAGCCTCGCCGCCGCCTACCGCAGCGCCTACAGCGGCTTCCTCGAAAAGCTGCGCAAGCGCTACGGGGCCACGACCACCATCCTGGCCGCGGGCACGGGCCCGTTCGCCGGGCACGTCGAACACGTCGTCCGGGAACGCACCGGCGCGGGCGACCACCGGGTCCGCTACTGGCCCCTCGACACCACCGGCCTGGATCTCAACGGCTGCCACTGGCACTACTCGGCTCGCGATCACCGCCTGCTGGCCGACCGGCTCACCGCGTTCCTCGCCGACCTGCCGATCCGCTGGTGACCACCTCGTAGCCGGTTCCGCCCGCAGCGCGTAACGTGACGAACCATGAAGATCTCCGCCCTGGACGGCTCGTCATGAGAATCCTCATCAGCGCCGACATGGAGGGCGCCACCGGCGTCACCTGGCCCGATGACGTGATGCCGGGCGCGTCCCAGTGGGAGCGCTGCCGCTCGCTGTTCACCTCCGACGTCAACGCCGCCGTGCGGGGCTTCCACGACGGCGGCGCCGACGAGGTGATCATCAACGAGGCGCACTCCACGATGCGCAACCTGCTGCTGGAGCAGCTCGACGACCGCGCCCAGATGCTCACCGGCCGGCACAAGGCGCTGTCCATGGTGGAGGGCGTGCAGCACGGCGACGTCGACGGCATCGCGTTCGTCGGCTACCACGCGGGCGCCGGCATGGAGGGCGTCCTCGCCCACACCTACCTCGCCAACTCCATCACGGGCGTGTGGCTGAACGGCGTACGGGCGAGCGAGGGGCTCCTCAACGCCCATGTCGTCGCCGAGTACGGGGTGCCGGTCGTGCTGGTCACCGGGGACGACGTCGCCTGCGAGGACGCGCTCGGGTACGCGCCCGAGGCGCCGAAGGTCGCGGTGAAGGACCACGTGTCGCGCTACGCGGCGGTGTGCCGCACACCCGCCCGCACCGCGGCCGACATCCGGGCGGCGGCCAAGGAGGCGGCCGCGCTGGCGGTGCGTCACGAACCCGTGCGCGGTGGCCCGTTCACCGTGGCCGTGGAGTTCGACGCGGAGCACCTGGCGATGGCCGCCACCGTCGTCCCGGGTGTGGACCGGATCGCGGAGCGGAAGGTGGCGTACACGAGCGAGACCATGTACGAGGGCATCCGCGCCTTCAAGGCGGTCACCACGATCGTCTCGGCCGCGGTGGAGGAGCAGTATGGCTGAGCAGGTCGACGGGCCCGCGCTGGACGAGGTCGTGACGTTCACGTCCGACCTCATCCGGATCGACACCACCAACCGGGGCGGGGGCGACTGCCGGGAGCGGCCCGCCGCCGAGTACGCCGCCGCACGGCTCGCCGAGGCCGGCATCGAGCCGACCCTGCTGGAGCGCGCCGAGGGGCGGACCAACGTCGTCGCCCGGATCGAGGGCACCGATTCCTCGGCCGGCGCCCTGCTGCTCCACGGCCATCTCGACGTCGTGCCCGCCGCGGCCGCCGACTGGAGCGTGCACCCGTTCTCCGGGGAGATCCGCGACGGGGTCGTCTGGGGGCGCGGCGCCGTCGACATGAAGAACATGGACGCGATGATCCTGGCCGTCCTGCGCGGCTGGGCCCGGCAGGGCGTCCGGCCCCGCCGGGACATCGTCATCGCGTTCACCGCCGACGAGGAGGCCAGCGCCGAGGACGGCTCCGGGTTCCTCGCCGACGAGCATGCCGCACTGTTCGAGGGCTGCACCGAGGGCATCAGCGAGTCGGGCGCCTTCACCTTCCACGACGGCGGCGGGCGGCAGATCTACCCGATCGCGGCCGGGGAACGCGGCACCGCCTGGCTGAAGCTCACCGCCCGCGGACGCGCCGGGCACGGCTCCAAGGTCAACCGGGACAACGCCGTGACCCGCCTCGCCTGCGCGATCGCGCGGATCGGCGCACATGAGTGGCCGCTCAGGCTCACCCCGACCGTGCGCGCCGCGCTCACCGAGCTTGCCGCGCTCTACGGCATCGAGACCGACCTCGCCGATGTGGACGCGCTGCTGGAGAAGCTCGGCCCGGCCGCCGCTCTCGTCGAGCCGACCCTGCGCAACAGCGCCAGTCCGACCATGCTGGACGCCGGTTACAAGATCAATGTCATTCCCGGCGAGGCCGTGGCGTACGTGGACGGCCGGTACATGCCCGGTGGCGAGGACGAGTTCCGCGGCACTCTCGACCGGCTCACCGGGCCGGACGTGGACTGGGAGTTCCACCACCGCGAGGTCGCCCTTCAGTCACCGGTGGACTCGGCGACCTTCGCGGGTATGCGGGCCGCCGTCGAGGAGTTCGCGCCGGAGGGCCATGTCGTGCCGTTCTGCATGTCCGGCGGCACCGACGCCAAGCAGTTCTCCCGCCTCGGCATCACCGGCTACGGCTTCACCCCGCTGAAGCTGCCGGACGGCTACGACTACGCGGCCATGTTCCACGGGGTCGACGAGCGGGTACCGGTCGAGGCGCTGCACTTCGGTGTCCGCGTACTCGACCGGTTCCTGCGGACGGCCTAGGAGAGTGGGGGATGACGGTGCGGACGCTGGCCTACGGGGCGTGGCCCTCACCCATCGACGCGGCCCTGACCGCCGCGCACGACGGGCACCCGGAGTACGTGGGCTTCGTCGGCGACGAGGTGTGGTGGACCGAGCCGCGCCCCGACGAGGGTGGCCGGCGCACCCTGGTCCGGCGGCATCCCGACGGCCGGGAGGAGCCGCTGCTGCCCGCGCCGTGGAACGTGCGCAGCCGGGTCATCGAGTACGGCGGGCACCCGTGGGCCGCCCTCGCCGATGACGCCGGGCCGCTGGTGGTGTTCGTGAACTTCGCCGACCAGCGGCTGTACCGCTGCGAGCCGGGCGGGGAACCCCGTCCGCTCACACCGGTGTCCCCCGTGGGCGCGGGCCTGCGCTGGGCCGAGCCGCAGCTGCGGCCCGAACGGGGTGAAGTGTGGTGCGTGCTGGAGGAGTTCACCGGTGAGGGGCCCACCGACGTGCGCCGCGTCCTGGCCGCCGTACCGCTGGACGGCTCCGCGGCCCGGGACCGGGACGCCGTACGCGAACTCACCGACGCCCGGCACCGGTTCGTGACCGGGCCGAAGCTCTCGCCCGACGGGCGGCGGGCCGTCTGGCTCGCCTGGGACCATCCGCGCATGCCCTGGGACGGCACCGAACTGCTCCTCGCCGACGTCGCGCCCGACGGCACCCTGCGCGGCGCCCGGGCCGTGGCCGGCGGACCCGGCGAATCGATCGCCCAGGCCGACTGGACCCACGACGGCCGCCTCCTGCACGCGAGCGACCGCACCGGCTGGTGGAACCTCTACCTCGACGGCGAGCCGCTGTGCCCGCGCGAGGAGGAGTTCGGCGGGGCGCTGTGGAAGCTGGGTTCGAGATGGTTCACGCCGCTGCAGAGCGGTCTGATCGCCGTCGTGCACGGCCGGGGCGCCACCGCCCTCGGCATCCTGGACCCCGAGACCGGCGAGGTCGTCGACGCGGCCGGGCCCTGGACCGAGTTCACCCCCACCCTCGCCGCCCACGGCGAACGGGTCGTCGCCGTCGGAGCCAGCCCGCGCAGCGCCTACGAGGTCGTCGAGCTGGACGCCCGCACCGGCCGGGCCCGGGTCGTCGGCGCCGAGCACGACGACGCCGTGGATCCCGCGTACTACCCCGAGCCGCAGATCCGCGTCTTCACCGGCCCCGACGGACGCGACATCCACGCCCACATCTACCCGCCGCACCACCCCGGCTGCGTCGCGCCCGGCGACGAACTGCCGCCCTACGTCGTCTGGGCGCACGGCGGGCCCACCGGCCGCGCGCCGCTCGTGCTCGACCTGGAGATCGCCTACTTCACCTCGCGCGGCATCGGCGTCGCCGAGGTCAACTACGGCGGCTCTACGGGTTACGGCCGCCCGTACCGCGAGCGGCTGCGCGAACAGTGGGGCGTGGTGGACGTCGAGGACTGCGCCGCCGTCGCCCTGGCCCTCGCCGACGAGGGCACCGCCGACCACGGCCGGCTCGCCGTGCGGGGCGGCAGCGCGGGCGGCTGGACCGCGGCGGCCTCGCTCACCACGACCGACGTCTACGCCTGCGGCACGATCAAGTACCCGATCCTGGACCTGGCCGGCTGGGGCGCGGGGGAGACCCACGACTTCGAGTCGCGGTACCTGGAGAGTCTGATCGGGCCGCTCGCCGAGGTGCCCGCCCGGTACGCGGAGCGCTCGCCCGCCGCCCACGCCGACCGCCTCGCCGTGCCGTTCCTGCTGCTCCAGGGCCTGGACGACGTGATCTGCCCGCCCGTCCAGTGCGAGCGGTTCCTGGCCCGCCTGGAGGGCCGTAACGTGCCGCACGCGTATCTCGCCTTCGAGGGGGAGGGGCACGGGTTCCGGAAGGCGGAGATCATGGTGCGCGCCCTGGAGGCCGAACTCTCCCTCTACGCCCAGGTGTTCCGCCTGAACCCGCCCGGTATCCCCGCCCTGGAGCTCACCAAGTGAACCAGCTCGTCCGACCGCCCCGGCTCGCCCCCGGCGCCCGCGTCGCCGTCGTCGCGCCCAGCGGGCCCGTGCCCGAGGAGCGGCTCCAGGCCGGGCTCGACATCCTGCGTGGCTGGGGCCTCGACTCCGTGGTGGCACCCCATGTGCTCGGCCGTCACGGGGAGTTGGACTACCTGGCCGGGACGGACGAGGAGCGGGCCGCCGACCTCCGAAGCGCCTGGTGCGATCCGTCCGTCGCGGCCGTGCTGTGCGCCCGGGGCGGGTACGGGGCGCAGCGCATGGTCGACCTGCTCGACTGGGACGCGATGCGGGCCGCCGGCCCGAAGGTGTTCGCCGGGTTCAGCGACGTCACCGTCCTGCACCAGGCCTTCGCCACCCGCCTGGGCCTGGTCACCCTGTACGGGCCGGCGGCAGCAGGCGTCGACTTCCTGAAGAACGCCCGGGCCCAGGAGCATCTGCGGGCCACCCTCTTCGAGCCGGAGTCCGTGACGACCCTCTCGGCCGTGCCCCCGGGCGGCACCGCCCTGGTCCCGGGCCGCGCCCGGGGCGTCACCCTGGGCGGCTGCCTGAGCCTGCTCGCGAGCGACCTCGGCACCCCGCACGCCCACCCCGGGGCGCGGGGCGGGCTTCTGCTGGTGGAGGACATTGGCGAAAGCCCGTACCGCCTGGACCGGTACCTGACCCAACTCCTGCGCACCGGCTGGCTCGACGGGGCCGCCGGGATCGTGCTCGGGTCCTGGGCGGCGTGCGGCCCGTACGGGGAGCTGCGCGCGGTCTTCGCCGACCGGCTCGGCGGCCTGGGCGTCCCGGTCGTGGAGGAGTTCGGGTTCGGGCACGGTGAGGGCGCGCTGACCATGCCGCTCGGGATCCGGGCCGAACTGGACGCCGATGCGGGCACATTGATGCTGGACGAACCGGCCCTGAGCTGAGCGGGCCGCTACTGAAATACTGTCAAGAACCCTCGTTTCGGTGATTGACGGCTCCTGACACGTGTCACACCATGACAACCGGCCAGTACCTACTGGTCGGTATCCGGTTGGACCGGGTGTCGCCGTCCTCACCATGGAGGTCCGTGTGTCCCGACGCGTGCCCAGATCCCGCGCGCCCCTCGCTCTCGCTCTGGGCGCCGCCCTGGCCGTGCCCCTCGCCCTCACCCCACCCGCGACCGCAGCCGACGACGCCTACACCGTCACGCCGCTGAAGTTCACCGTCCGGGCGGGCGGCCGCACCTGCGCCATCGACGCCGACCTGTACCGTCCCGCCGGAGTGGACCGCGAGCACCCGGCGCCGGCCGTGCTCGGCACCAACGGCTTCGGCGGCAGCAAGTCGGACGGTTCCACGGACACCATCGGCAAGGCCTTCGCCCGGCGCGGCTACGTCTCCCTGGTCTACTCCGGGCTCGGATTCGGCCGCAGCGGCTGCCTCGTCTCCCTCGACGACCCGGCCATCGACGGCGCCGCCGCCACGCGGCTGGTCGACTTCCTGGGCGGCAAGCGCGCCGCCGACGACGGCACCACCGCCGACTTCGTCACCCGTGACGCACCGGGCGACCCGCGCGTCGGCATGATCGGCGGCTCCTACGGCGGCGCCGTCCAGCTCGCGACGGCCGCCGTCGACCACCGCCTCGACGCGCTCGTCCCGATGATCACCTGGAACGACCTGGCCTACTCGCTCGCCCCCAACAACGCCACCGGCAGCCGGGGCGTGCCCGGGGTCTTCAAATGGCAGTGGACGAACGGCTTCTACCTCGTGGGCGAGGGCCAGCCACTGCTCCAGCCCAGCCTCGACCCGTCGCGCATCAACTCCCTGGCCTGCCTGCACTTCGTCACCGAGGCCTGCCGGACCGTCCACACCCTCAACTCCGGGAGCTATCCGGCCGACCGGACCGCCGAGCTGCTCGCCTTCGCGCACCGCGTCTCCCCGGCGTCGTACCTCCACCGCGTGGACACGCCGACCCTGCTCATCCAGGGGCAGGCCGACACCCTGTTCAACCTCAACGAGGCGACGGCGACGTACCGGACGCTCAAGGCCCAGGGCACGCCCGTGAAGATGATCTGGCAGTCCTGGGGCCACAGCGGCGGGCTCACCGGCCCGGCCGCCGGTGAATTCGACCTGTCCCGGGGCAACCTGGACACCAGCTACGTCGGCCGGCGCGTCCTCGCCTGGTTCGACCGCCACCTGCGCAAGCAGACCCACGTCGACACCGGACCGGCCTTCGCCTACTACCGCGACTGGATCACCGACCCCGACCGCACCTACGCCACCGCCGGCCACCTTCCCGCCCTCGGCCGCACCCTGTACCTCTCCGGCGACGGCACACTCGTCGACCACCGAGGCAAGGTGGCCCGCGGCAGCCGCGGCTACACCAACTGGCTGACCCCCACGAGCCATTCGGAGAGCTTGCTCTCCGGCCTCATCGGGCTCCAGGACTCACCGCCACGCGACACCGAGGGCACCTACCAGGCCTGGACGAGCGCACCGCTGGAACGCCCCCTCGACGTGGTCGGCGCACCCCGGGCCACGCTCAAGGTCGTCTCACCGAAGGCCGCGCGCACCCAGAACTCCGCCGACGCGGCCGACAAGCTCGTCCTGTTCGCCAAGCTCTACGACGTCGCCCCCGACGGCACCCGCACCCTGGTGCGCCGCCTGGTCGCGCCGGTGCGCGTCCCGGACGTCACCAAGAGCTTCACCGTCACCCTGCCCGGCATCGTGCACCGGTACGACAGAGGACACCGGCTGCGGTTCGTGATCGCCGCGAGCGACGACGCGTACTTCGGCAACCGGGGGATCAAGCCGGTGACGGTGATCAGCGGGCCGCGGAACACCGGGGTGCTCCGGCTGCCGGTCGCCGGCTCCTGACACCACGACTGGGGACACACCGCCAGCGCGGTTACTGTGGCGGGGTGCCGCACCACGCATCCCGCCACCTCGCCGAAGGCCCCCGGGTGGGCATACGCCACTTCACCTACGAGGACGGCGCCGAGTTCACCGCCCGCGCCCGGGAGAGCAAGGACCTGCACCACCCGTGGCTCTTCCCGCCCACCACGACGCAGGCCTACACCGCCTACGCCGGGCGGCTGATCGAGGACCCGTCCAAGGCCGGGTTCCTGGTGTGCCAGAAGAGCGACGGGGCCATCGCCGGGTTCATCAACATCAACAACATCGTCGAGGGCGGTTTCCAGTCCGGGGCGCTGGGCTACGGCGCCTTCGCACACGCCGCGGGGCGGGGGCTGATGCGCGAAGGGCTCGACCTCGTCGTGCGGTACGCGTTCGGCCCGATGCGGCTGCACCGGCTGGAGATCAACGTCCAGCCGGGGAACGCCGCGTCGATCGCCCTGGCCCGCGGCTGCGGGTTCCGTCTGGAGGGCTTCTCGCCGAAGATGCTCTTCGTCGACGGGGCCTGGCGCGACCACGAACGCTGGGCGATCACCACCGAGATGATCACCCCGCCGGGGCGGCACTGAGCCCCGGCGGCGCTTACGCGTTGCGGTCCACGTACTCGTAGACCGACCCGTCCGGATGCAGGGCGATCAGATTGCGGCCCGCCGGTGAGGCGATCGGGCCCGCGACGATGTGGGCGCCCAGTTCGGTCAGCACCTTGTGGGTCTCCTCGACGTCCGTCACGGCGATCGTCGCCGCGACCTTGCGCAGCACCTCCAGCTCGGCCGGGGAAGCGCTCATCAGCAGGAAGCAGCCGATCGCCGCCACCTGGACACCTCCCCGCTCGAAGCGCTGGGCTCTGCCGCCCGCCAGCCGCTCGTAGAAGGGGATCGCGGTCTCGAGGTCGTCGACGCAGACGCGCAGTGTGGCACCCAGAATCTCCATGCGTCTGAGCCTAGTTACGCGCAGGGGGGCGAGGGTACCCGGCCGGGCATGAAGCCGTTGGATCACCTGGAGCGCCTGGACAAGCATCTGGTCGACGAGCTGGCACAGGTGGCGCGCGAGACAGTACGGGAGGAACTGCGCGAGCAGACGCGCAAGCAGCGCCGCAAGGCCGCGCTGTACGCCGCGTCCGGCGCGCTCGCCCTGTACGCGGGCGCGGCCCTCGCGCTCGCCGTGGGGCTGGCCCTCGCCCTCGGCCTGCCCGACTGGGCCGCCGCGCTGATCACCGCCGTGATCCTGGGCGCCCTGGCCTATGTGCTGCGCGGCATGGCCCGGCCGTCCCGGCCGGGCCCGGAGCACGCGGCCGGTGTGGCGCCCTGCGGGGACAGCGCCCGCCGGACCGCCGCCGGGGCGGTCGGCGGCATGCCGTATCCGCCCGTGCCGCCGGCCCCGCCCGGTAAGGCGGCCGCCCCGGGCACCGTGCCCCCGCGGCCGGCGGGCGACCCGGACGTACCCCACCGCGGGGTGTGATGCCGGGTGAGCACGACAGGAACATCGCACCGGCTTGGCCGCGTGGTCGTGGTGACCGGGGCCAGCGGCGGTGTCGGACGGGCCACGGTCCGGGCCTTCGCCGCCCGCGGCGACAAGGTCGCCCTGCTCGCCCGCGGGCGTGAGGGACTGGCCGCCGCGGCGGACGAGGTGGAGCGCGCCGGGGGCGAGGCGCTCGTCGTCGGCGTGGACGTCTCCGACGCCAAGGCCGTCGACGACGCCGCCCAGCAGGTCGTCGACACCTTCGGCCACATCGACGTCTGGGTCAACAACGCCTTCACCGGGGTGTTCGCGCCGTTCACGGAGGTCGCCCCGGACGAGTTCCGCCGCGTGACCGAAGTGACGTACCTGGGCTATGTGTTCGGCACCCGGGCCGCCCTGCGCCACATGCTGCCGCGCGACCGCGGCACGATCGTGCAGGTCGGTTCCGCGCTCGCCTACCGGGGCATTCCGCTGCAGTCCGCGTACTGCGGGGCCAAGCACGCCATCCAGGGGTTCAATGAGTCACTGCGCTGCGAGCTGCTGCACGCGCGCAGCGGGGTGCGGACGACGATGGTGCAGCTGCCGGGCCTCAACACCCCGCAGTTCGACTGGGTGCTGAACCGGATGCCGGGGCGGGCCCGGCCCGTCGCGCCCGTGTACCAGCCGGAGGTCGCGGCCCGGGCGATCGTGCACGCGTCGTCGCACGCGCGGCGCCGGGAGTACTGGGTGGGCGGCTCCACGGCCGCCACGCTCCTCGCCAACGCGGTGATCCCCGGACTGCTGGACCGCTATCTGGCCCGCACCAACGTCGACGCGCAGCAGGAGGAGGGCCGGCCCGAGGGGCCGGCGAACCTGTGGTCCCCGGCGGACGGGCCGCACGGGCGGGACTTCGGCGCGCACGGGCGCTTCGACGACGAGTCCACGGACGACAGCCCGCAGCAGTGGCTGTCGCGCAACCGCGGGTGGATGGGCGCGGCCCTCACCGCGGGAGCCGCCGCCCTCGCGGCCCGCAAGCTGGCCGCGCCCGCCCGCCGCTAGGCGCCTTTTGCGGTGCCCTCTGCTTCTGTGGCGCCTTCGGCGCCGTCGAGGAAGCGCAGCAGCACGGCCGCCTCCGCACGCAGTCGTTCGGCACGGTCCGCGTGTGCGGGGGCGGTCAAGTGTGCCGCCGCCTCCAGCCGTTCGGCGGCCTCGGCGCGTACGACGTCCACCATCTCGCGCTCACTGAGCTCGCGCCGGACCGCCTCGGTGGCGCCGGCGCCGACCGGTGAGGCTTCCAGAGCGGCGGCGCGGGGCGCGGTCTCGTCCACCGGCACCGCCTCGGCGTTGTCCAGCGCGGACAGGGTGCCGCGCAGGGCGCTCACCGCGGCCTTGTCCCGGGCCCGCATCGCTTCAGGCAGAGCGGCACGCATGCGTAGACGAACAGACATGCGGGCGACTCTAGGCGACCCGCTGCTCCGCCACCTCCTGATTTCGCCCCGGTCAGACGGACTGCTGGAGCTGCGGCAGCACCTTGGTGCGGTAGAAGTCGAAGAAGCCGCGCAGGTCCGGGCCGATCTGGTTCACATAGACCCGGTCGAAGCCCGCATCGGCGAACTGCTTCAGCTCCGCCACGTGCTCGTCCAGATCGTCGCCGCACACCCGGTTCTCCCGCACCATGTCCTCGGTGACGAGCTGCTGCGCCTGCTCGAAGTGGGCCGGGGAGGGCAGCACCTGGCCCAGCTCGCCCGGCAGCTGCTCGTTCGCCCAGAGCCGGTGCACGGTCCGTACGGCCTCCTCCTTGTCGGTGCCGTAACAGACCTTGGTGCCGCCGCTGACCAGCTTTCCGCCGCCTCCGCCCTTGCGGTACTGCTCCACCATCGACTCGTCCGGCGAGACCGTGATGTAGCCGTCGCCGACGCGGGACGCGAGCTGGGTCGCCGCCGGGCCGAAGCCGGAGATGTCGATCGGGATCGGCTCGTCCGGGACGGTGTACAGGCGGGCGTTCTCGACCGTGTAGTGCGGGCCGTGGTGATTGACCTCCTCGCCGGTGAACAGCCGGCGCATCACCTGGATGGCCTCCTCCAGCATGTCCAGACGGACGTGCGCCGGCGGCCAGTGATCACCCAGGATGTGCTCGTTGAGGGCCTCACCGGAGCCGACGCCGAGCCGGAAGCGGTTGTTCGTCATCACCGCGCTGGTCGCCGCGGCCTGCGCCACCACGGCCGGGTGCATGCGCACGGTCGGGCAGGTCACCGCCGTCTCGATCGGCAGGGACACCGCCTCCGACAGCGCGCCGATCACCGACCACACGAACGGGCTCTGGCCCTGCTCGTCGTTCCACGGGTGGTAGTGGTCCGAGATCCACAGCGCCTGGAATCCGGCCTGCTCGGCCATCCGCGCCTGCTCGATCAGCTCGGCGGGTCCGTACTGCTCGCACGAGAGGAAGTAACCGTACTCGGGCATGGGGTAGTGCCTCCGCGACGTCGGCGGTCCGTATCCCGCACCGGGTACCCGGGCGCGGGGCCGGAAACCGGCGGCGTCCGGGCGAGCGGGCCCCGGCTGACGTTTGGGTGCCCTGGCCAGGGGGACGCGGAAGGCTCCCGAGCTACGCGACAGCGCCGGAGGCGAGCGACCGTGAGTCGACCCCGCATCGTGATCGTCGGTGCCGGCTTCGCCGGGTACCGCACGGCCCGCACCCTGTCCCGGCTCACCCGGGGCCGGGCCCGCATCACCCTGCTGAACCCGACCGACTACTTCCTGTACCTGCCCCTGCTGCCCCAGGTCGCCGCCGGCGTCCTGGAACCGCGCCGGGTCACGGTCTCCCTCTCGGACTCGCTGCCGGACGTACGGCTCGTGCTGGGCGAGGCCGACCGGATCGACCTGGACGACCGCACGCTGCACTACACCGGCCCCGAGGGCGAGGAGGGCACGCTCTCCTACGACCGGCTGGTGCTGGCCGCGGGCAGCGTCAACAAGCTGCTGCCCATCCCCGGTGTCGCCGAGCACGCGCACGGCTTCCGGGGGCTGCCGGAGGCGCTGTACCTGCGTGACCACGTGACCCGGCAGGTGGAGCTCGCGGCTTCCGCCGACGACCCCGAGACGTGCGCCGCGCGGTGCACCTTCGTCGTGGTCGGCGCGGGATACACCGGCACCGAGGTCGCCGCGCACGGGCAGATGTTCACCGACGCGCAGGTCCGCAAGCACCCGATGCGGCGGGGCATGCGGCCGCGCTGGATGCTGCTGGACGTGGCGCCGCGCGTGCTGCCCGAGATGGACGGGAAGCTGTCCGCCACCGCCGACCGGGTGCTGCGGCAGCGGGGCGTGGACGTGCGGATGGGAACCTCCGTGAAGGAGGCCACACACGACGGGGTCGTGCTGAGCGACGGCGAGTTCGTCGCGACGCGGACGCTGGTGTGGTGCGTGGGCGTACGTCCCGACCCGCTGGTCGAGTCGCTCGGGCTGCCGATGGAGAAGGGACGGCTGCTCGTCGACCCGCACCTCCAGGTGCCGGGCCGGCCCGAGCTGTTCGCCTGCGGTGACGTGGCCGCGGTACCGGATCTGCAGAAGCCGGGGAGCTATACGCCGATGACCGCGCAGCACGCCTGGCGGCACGGCAGGATCGCGGCGGAGAACGTCGCCGCGTCGCTCGGTCTCGGCGGCGCGCGCAAGCCCTACCGCCATCGCGACCTGGGCTTCGTCGTCGACCTGGGCGGGGCGAAGGCCGCCGCCAACCCGCTCGGGGTGACCCTGTCCGGCGTACCTGCGGGCGCGGTGACGCGGGGCTACCACCTCGCCGCGATGCCCGGAAACCGCGTCCGGGTCGCCGCCGACTGGCTGCTGGACGCCGTACTGCCGCGCCAGGCCGTGCAGTTGGGGCTCGTACGGTCCTGGTCGGTGCCGCTGGACACCGCGTCGCCCGAGGTGGCCCGGGTACCGGGCGGGCCCGGGCAGCGGCAGGAGGCGAGCGCCCGTTCCGGGCCGGGGGCGGCGCTCGCGGCCGACACGGACGACGGGGGGCTCGGCACCGGAGGGCCCGGCCGGGCCGGGGCCCACGATGAGCCCGCGAAGGGGCAGCCCGGGTCCGGGGCGACGCAGGTACGCCCCGGACCCGGGGCCGCGCAGCCGCGGTCCGAGTCGGAGACGGCGAAGGGCCGCCCGGCGTCAGGCCGGCCAGGCTCCGGGCCCCGCGAGCCGCGCTCCGAATCAGAAACGGCGAAGGGCCGCCCGGCCGAGGCAGCTGCCGCCGAACCGGCGAGGGACCAGCCGGGCGGTGAACCCGCCAAGGGCCAGCCGGGCGGTGAGCCCGCCAGGAACCAGCCCGGTGGTGAGCCCGCGAAGAATCAGCCCGGTGGTGAGCCCGCGAAGAATCAGCCCGGTGGTGAGCCCGCGAAGAATCAGCCCGTCCCCCAACCCCCGCCCGACCGACCAGCCCCGGGTGCCCATCCCGCCCCCGGCCCCGTCAAACGAACCGACGCCCCGGACGACTCCGCGAAAGGAGACTCATGAACACCGGTGAACTCACCGACCTCGGACAGCAGCTGCGGGTGGACAGCGTCCGCGCCGCCGCCGCGGCGGGCTCCGGGCACCCGACGTCCTCGATGTCCGCGGCCGACCTGATGGCCGTCCTGTTCGCGCACCACCTCCACTACGACTTCGACCGCCCCGCCCACCCCGGCAACGACCGCTTCGTCCTCTCCAAGGGCCACGCCTCCCCGCTGCTGTACTCCGCGTACAAGGCGGCCGGCGCCATCGAAGACGAAGAGCTGCTCACCTTCCGCAAGCTGGGCAGCCGCCTCGAAGGGCACCCCACCCCACAGCGCCTGCCGTGGGTCGAGACGGCCACCGGCTCGCTCGGCCAGGGCCTGCCCGTCGGGGTCGGCATCGCGCTGGCCGGCAAGCGGCTCGACCGCACCGGCTACCGCACCTGGGTGCTGTGCGGCGACAGCGAGCTGGCCGAGGGATCCGTGTGGGAGGCCGCCGAGCACGCCGGGTACGAGCACCTGGACAACCTCACCGTGATCGTCGACGTCAACCGGCTCGGCCAGCGCGGCCCCACCCGGCACGGCCACGACCTGGACGCCTACGCCCGCCGCTTCCAGGCCTTCGACTGGCACACCATCGAGGTCGACGGCCACGACGTGGACGCCGTCGACCGCGCCTACGCGGAGGCCGCGTCCACCAAGGGCCAGCCCACCGCGATCCTCGCCCGCACCCTCAAGGGCAAGGGCGTCGAGGCGGTCCAGGACCGCGAAGGCCTGCACGGCAAGCCGCTGCCGGAGGCCGACGACGCGATCGCCGAACTCGGCGGCCCGCGCGACCTCCGCGTCCGGGTGCAGGAGCCGTCCGCCGCCCGCATGCTGCACTCCGTCCACACCGGGAACTTCGAACTCCCGAGGTGGGACAAGGACGAGGAGGTCGCCACCCGCAACGCCTTCGGCGAGGCGCTCGCCGCCCTCGGCACCGGCCGCGGCGACATCGTCGCCCTGGACGGCGAGGTCGGCGACTCCACCCGCGCCGAGTTCTTCGCCAAGGAGCATCCCGACCGCTACTTCGAGTGCTACATCGCCGAGCAGCAGCTGGTCGCCTCGGCCATCGGCCTCGCGTCCCGCGGCTGGGTGCCGTACGCCACCACGTTCGCGGCGTTCCTGACCCGGGCCTACGACTTCATCCGGATGGCGTCCGTCAGCGGCTCCGGCATCAACCTCGTCGGCTCGCACGCGGGCGTCGCCATCGGCCAGGACGGACCCAGCCAGATGGGCCTGGAGGACCTGGCGATGATGCGGGCGGTGCACGGCTCGACCGTGCTGTATCCGTGCGACGCCAACCAGACCGCCCGGCTCGTCGGCGCGATGGCCGGTCTGGAGGGCGTCCGCTATCTGCGGACCTCGCGCGGCGAGAGCCCGGTGATCTACGCGCCCGACGAGGAGTTCCCGGTCGGCGGCAGCAAGGTGCTGCGCTCCTCCGGCCAGGACCGGCTGACCCTCGTGGCGGCGGGCGTCACCGTGCACGAGGCGCTGGCCGCCGCCGAGGCCCTGGAGCAGGAGGGCATCGCGGTGCGGGTGATCGACCTGTACTCCGTGAAGCCCGTCGACGGGGCCACCCTGCGCCGGGCCGCCGAGGAGACGGGCTGTCTGGTGACCGTGGAGGACCACCATCCCGAGGGCGGCATCGGCGACGCGGTCCTCGACGCCTTCACCGACGGTCGCCCCGTACCGCGTCTGGTGCGGCTCGGTGTCCGGTCGATGCCGGGCTCGGCGTCCCCGGAGGAGCAGCTGCACGCCGCGGGCATCGACGCGGAGTCCATCGCCGCGGCCGGACGCCTGCTGGTGGAGGAGGCGGTCGTGCGGTGAGCGGCGCCGACGGCACGCGCAAGGTGCGGGCGGGCCGCCGCACGGTGGAGGTGCACCGGCCGGACAAGGTGCTCTTCCCCGGCGGCGACGCCAAGGAGTACACCAAGGGCGACCTGGTGGACTTCTACCGGGCCGTCGCGCCCTTCATGCTGCCGCACCTGCGCGGCCGGCCCCTGATGCTGGAGCGGCACCCGGACGGCATCGAGGGCCCGACGTTCATGCAGAAGAACACCCCGGAGCACTACCCGGAGTGGATCCCCCGGGTCGAAGTGGCCAAGGAGGGCGGCACCGTCCGCCACACCGTCTGCGACGACACCCCGACCCTTCTCTACCTGGCCGACCAGGCGAGCATCACCCTGCACCGCTGGCTGTCCCGCGCGGACAGCGTCGACCACCCGGACCGGCTGGTGTTCGACCTCGACCCGTGGGGGGACGACTTCGAGGCCGTCCGGGAGGCCGCCCGGCTGCTCGGGGAGCTGCTCGACGAGTTGGAGCTGCCCTCGGCGCTGATGACCACCGGCTCGCGCGGGCTGCATGTGATCGTGCCGCTGAACGGACGGCACGACTTCGACGAGGTGCGCGCCTTCGCCCGGGACGTCGCCGACCAGCTCGCCGCGGCCCATCCCGACCGGCTCACCACCGCCGCTCGCAAGAAGGAGCGCGGTGAGCGGCTCTATCTCGACATCCAGCGCAACGCCTACGCCCAGACCGCCGTCGCGCCCTACACGGTCCGGCCCCGCCCGGGTGCCCCGGTGGCCACCCCCCTCACCTGGGGCCAGCTGGACGACCCGGAGCTGCACGCCCGCCGCTGGACCATCGCCGACGCCGTCGAGCAGGCCCGCACCAACCCCTGGTCAGGCCTGCTGAACCGCGGCCGGGCGCTGGGACCGGCCCGGCGGCGACTGAACGCCCTGCGTGGCTGAAGCGCCCCCGCATTCAGCCGGACGGGTGGCAGATGCATGGGCCCGTAGAGGTTTGGCGAACACTCTTGCGGCCACACGGAGGGGGAGGTGGCCATGTCGAACACAAAAAACACGCAAGAGTCACAGGGTTCACAGAAGTCACAGGACTCTGAGAATTCGAGCAAATCGAACGACAACCGGTCGGCCCCGAAGCGGCCGAGCCCGATGGAGGTGCTGCGCCAGGCGCGCGGCCAGCTCGCGGAGCTCACCGGCATGGAGGCGGAGTCCGTGTCGTCCTTCGAGCAGACGGAGGAGGGCTGGGCGCTGGAGGTCGAGGTCCTCGAGCTCGAGCGCGTGCCCGACACGATGAGCCTGATGGCGAGCTACCAGGTGGAGCTCGACGCAGAGGGGCAGCTCACGGGTTACCGGCGCGTCCGCCGCTACGAACGCGGTCGGTCCGACGCGCGCAGGTCGGGCGGCCGCTAGGCCGCCCGACCGGACCCGCACCCACACACGAGGAGGAACACCCGGCATGACTGTCGTACCGGCACAGCAGTCCGGCGGCGGAGGCGGCAGCAGCGGTCTCTACGACGTGCTTGAGCTTGTTCTGGACAGGGGGCTCGTCATCGACGCATTCGTGCGCGTCTCCCTGGTCGGCATCGAGATCCTCAAGATCGACGTTCGCGTCGTCGTCGCCAGCGTCGACACGTATCTGCGCTTCGCGGAGGCGTGCAACCGGCTCGATCTGGAGGCCGGGCCGCGCAAGGACCCGGGCCTGCCCGACCTGGTCGGGGAGATGACCGAGTCCGGCGCCCGCGGCAAGTCCAAGGGGGCGCTGTCCGGCGCCGCCGAGACCATTTCCGACGCCTTCAAGCAGGCGCGGAGCGAGGGCGAGACCGAGACCGAGTCGCGCCCGCGAGCCCGCAAGAGCACGTCCCGCCGTAAGGAGGAGCAGGAGTGAGCACCTACGTCTACGGCATCGCGGCGAGTTCGCACCCCTCCCTGCCCGAGGGCATGGGCGGCGTCGGCGACCCGCCCCGCCCGGTGCGCATCCTGCGGGAGGGCGATCTGGCGGCCGTCGTCAGTGAGGCGCCCGAGGGGCTGCGGCCCAAGCGCAAGGACCTGCTCGCCCACCAGAACGTGCTCAGCGAGGCCGGCGCGGCCGGTTGCGTGCTGCCCATGCGGTTCGGCAGCGTCGCCCCGGACGACAACTCCATCACCGGGGTGCTCGCCGAGCGGGCCGAGCACTACAAGGAGCGGCTGCGGGCCCTGGACAACCGGGTCGAGTACAACATCAAGGCCAACCACGTCGAAGAGGCCGTCCTGCACCAGGTGATGGCCGAGAGCCCTGACATCCGGAGTCTCGCGGAGGCCAACCGGCAGGCGGGCGGCGGCACTTACGAGGACAAGATCCGGCTCGGCGAGATGGTCGCGGCCGCGGTCAAGGCCAGGGAGGCCGACGACGGCGCCGCGGTGCAGCGCGCCCTGGAAGGGGTCGCCGACGACGTCGGCGTGGGCCCCGAGTCCACCGGCTGGCTGGCCAACGTGTCGTACCTGGTGGACCGGGAGTCGGCCGAGTCCTTCCTGGCCGCGGTCGAGCAGCTGCGCAAGGACATGCCGCACCTGGAGGTGCGGGTCAACGGACCGCTGCCGCCGTACAGCTTCGTCGAGCCCGGCCCGGCCGAGCCCGCGGGCACCGCGGTGAGTGGCACGGACACCGGAGCGGGGTGACGACGTGGGCCTGATCTCGGAGGTGCTGCTGCTGCCGTTCGCACCGGTACGCGGCAGCGCCTGGGCCGTCAGACAGGTACTCCAGGAGGCCGAGCGGATCTACTACGACCCCGCCACCATCCGGGCCGAACTGGCCCGCCTGGAGGAGCAGCTGGAGGCCGGAGAGATCACGGAGGAGGAGTTCGACCGCCTTGAGGACGAACTCCTCGACCGGCTGGAGACCGCTTCGCGCGGGAGCGCGGGAACAGGCAACGGGACTACACAATGAACCGAATGGGACTGGGCCTCGCGGTGGGGGCCGGATACCTCCTGGGACGTACCAAAAAGCTGAAGATGGCGGTGGCCGTCGGAGGCCTGGTCGCCGGGAAGAAGCTCAATCTGAGCCCGCGCATGGTCGCGGACCTGCTTCAGCAACAGCTGCGGAACAACCCGCAGTTCAAGGAGATCGGCGACCAGCTGCGCGAGGACCTGCGCGGCGTGGGCAAGGCCGCCTCCGGCGCCATGGTGGAGCGCCAGATCGACGCGCTCGCCGACCGGCTGCACGGCAGGACCGCCCAGATGCGCGACCAGCTGACGGGCGCGGTGCCCGGCAGCGGCCGGGACGACGAGGACGCCGAGGACGCCGAGTACGAGGACGAGGAACCCGAGGACGAGGCGACCGACGACGAGGAACCCGAGGACGAGGCGACCGACGACGAGGAACCCGAGGACGAGGAACCCGAGGACGAGGAGCGGGAGGACGAGGAGCGGGAGGACGACGAGCCCGACGACTCCGCTTCGCAGGAGGACGAGGAGCCCGAGCCGGCGGCGAAGAAGGACCAGGCCAAGAGGGCCCCCGCGAAGAAGACGGCGAAGAAGGCCCCCGCCAAGAAGACCGCCCAGAAGGCCCCCGCGAAGAAGGCGGCGGCGGGCCGCAAGACGGCGGCGAAGAAGACCACGGCCGCCAAGAAGGCGACCTCCGGGAGCAGGGGCGGCAGCGCCCGCTCCCGACTGCCGAAGGGAGGCGGTGAGGGATGAGCGACACACTCGGCTCGGCCAAGTCCGCCGCCAACGGAGCGGCGAAGAACCCGCTCACCGACCTGGCCCACAGCGAGGCCGCCGACCGGCTCAAGGCCGAGTTGCAGGAGTACCTCGCCGCCCAGGCCACCCGCATGCTGACCGGCGTCGGCCGCAAGCTCGGCGAGACCACCGGCAAGCTGAACGACATCGCCGAGGGCAACAGCCCCGGCTTCGCCAAGAGCGCCCTCGACGGCGGCCGCAAGCTCGCCGAGGGCAAGGGGCCGCTGCGCGCCGCGATGGAGACCGGCGGCTCGCACCTCAAGGACAAGGTCACCGGTGCCTTCAAGAACCTGGGCGGCGGTGGCAAGGGCAAGAAGGGCAAGGGCCGTTCCGGCAACAAGCCCACGGTCATCATCGAGCACATCGACGTCGGCGTGCCGTTGCGCACCGCGTACGACCAGTGGACGAAGTACCAGGACTTCAGCACCTTCGCGAAGGGCGTCAAGAGCGCGAGCCGCGACGACGACACCCACTCCGACTGGCAGGCGAAGATCTGGTGGTCCAACCGCAGCTGGAAGGCGAAGACGACCGAGCAGGTCCCCGACGACCGCATCGCCTGGACCTCCGAGGGGGCCAAGGGCACCACGAAGGGCGTCGTCTCCTTCCACCGGCTCACCGACAGCCTCACCCGCGTCCTGCTCGTCATCGAGTACTACCCCTCCGGCTTCTTCGAGAAGACCGGCAACATCTGGCGCGCCCAGGGCCGCCGGGCCCGGCTCGACCTCAAGAACTTCGTCCGCTTCATCACCATCAAGGGCGAGGCGGAGGACGGCTGGCGCGGCGAGATCCGTGACGGCGACGTCGTCCGCAGCCACGAGGACGCGCTCGCCGAGGAGGAGTCCGAGGAAGAACGCCCCGAAGGCGAGGAGGCCGAGGGCGAGTACGACGAGGAGGAGCCTGCACAGGAGGGCGAAGGGGAGCCCGAGGGCGAGTACGAGGACTCCGAGGCCGAGTACGACGAGGAGGCCGAGGACGAGGAGCCCGAGGAGGAGGAAGAGCCCGAGGGTGAGTACGAGGACGACGAGGACGAGGACCAGGATGAGGAAGTCGAGGCAGGGAGCCGGCGATGACGACGCCCAGCAGGATGCCCGAGCCCTATGGTCAGGGAAGCGGTGCCAACCTCGCCGACATCCTTGAACGGGTGCTGGACAAGGGCATCGTCATCGCGGGCGACATCCGGATCAATCTGCTCGACATCGAACTCCTCACGATCAAACTGCGGTTGATCGTCGCCTCGGTCGACAAGGCGAAGGAGATGGGCATCGACTGGTGGGAGACCGACCCGGCCCTGAGCTCGCGGGCCCGCCGTGACGAACTGACCCGTGAGAACGCCGAGTTGCGCGAGAGGCTGGCCCGGCTGGAGGAACTGGAGCCCGGCCGCGCGGAGAAGAAGGAGGCACCGTGACCGGACTGCGGTACGTCTACGCCGTCTGCCGCCCCTTCGGCACACCGCTCCAGTCCCAGCTGTCAGGGGTGGCCGGCGATCCGCCCAGGGCACTGACTCACCACGGCCTGGTGGCCGTGGTGAGTCACGTGCCGGAGCGGGACTTCGCCGAGGAGCCGCTCCGCGCCCATCTGGAGGACCTGGACTGGCTCACCGAGACCGCCCGCGCCCACCAGGGTGTCATCGACGCGCTCACCACCGTCACGACCCCGCTGCCGCTGCGGCTGGGCACCGTCTTCCACGACGACAGCGGCGTGCGCATGATGATGGAGGCCCGCGAGGAGGACTTCCGGCACACTCTCGACCGGCTGGAGGGCCGGGTCGAGTGGGGCGTCAAGGTGTACGCCGAGTCCGAACCGCAGGAGAGCGCCCGGCCCCCGCAGAAAGCCGCGTCGGGCCGGGACTACCTGCGGCAGCGGCGCATGCAGACCAGGTCCCACGAGGAAATGTGGCAGAAGGCCGAAGCTTTCTCGAACCGGCTGCACGAGGAGCTTTCCGCATTCGCGGAGGATTCCCGGATGCATCCCCCGCAAAATCCCGCGCTTTCCAAGGCGACCGGGCGGAACGTGCTGAATGCCGCCTATCTCGTTCCGCGGGCGCATTCCGAGGAGTTCGTGGAACTGGTGGACCGCACGAAGGGCGAGGTGCCCGGAATGCGCATCGAGCTCACCGGCCCCTGGGCTGCCTATTCGTTCGCCGGGGAGGCCACATGAACGACGGAGTGAACACGTGACCGTAGTGGAACGCCGTGAGGTCGCCCTCGTGGACCTGCTCGACCGGCTGCTCGCCGGCGGCGTCGTGATCACAGGGGACATCACGCTGCGCATCGCCGACGTCGACCTCGTCCGTATCGACCTCAACGCGCTGATCAGCTCGGTGAACGCCCAGGTGCCCTCACCGTTCGAGGAGTTGCTGTGACCACCCCCGAGAATCCCCGGCCGCGCTCCAACCGGATGGATCTGGAGCCCGACACGGTCGAGCGTGACCTGGTCAAGCTCGTGCTGACGGTGGTGGAGCTGCTGCGCCAGCTCATGGAGCGGCAGGCGCTGCGCCGGTTCGACGTGGGCGACCTGAACGAGGACCAGGAGGAGCGGATCGGGCTCACGCTCATGCTGCTCGACGAGCGGATGACGGAACTTCGCGACCGCTACGGACTGCGGCCCGAGGACCTCAACCTGGACCTCGGGCCGCTCGGACCGCTGCTTCCGCGGGACTGACGCACACGCGCTTCCCCGGTCCTGAGTCAGGACCGGGGAAGCGCGTGTGTATTCACCACCTGTACCAACGGCCCCTGCCGCCGGCTGCCGACGTGCCGCGGACGAAGAATCCCAGCAGCCACAGGACGAGAACCGCGAGTGCGATCCACCAGAGAATCTTTACTGCGAATCCGGCGCCGAACAGAACCAAAGCCAGAAGCAGCACCAGCAGGATGGGAACCATAATTCGAACCTCCTGCTTTCAGGGTGTCCCCGAAACGGCGTTTCAGGCTTCTTTCCGGCAGACAATTTCTCCGTGCAGCACGCTGAACCACCCGTCCTCCCGCGTGCCCCACTCCCGCCAGGCCTCGGCCACGCCCCGCAGCCCCGCCTCGTCGGTGTGCCCGCCCTCGACGGCCCGGTCCGCGTAGGCCGACGCCAGGGTGCGGTCGGCCCACAGTCCGCTCCACCAGGCCCGCTCCCCGGGCGTGGCGAAGGTCCAGGTGCCGGAGGTCGCCGTGATGTCCGTGAGCCCGGCGCGCAGCGCCCAGGCCTTCAGCCGGCGCCCGGCGTCCGGCTCGCCGCCGTTGGCCCGGGCGACCCGGCGGTAGAGGTCCAGCCAGCCATCGAGCCCCCCGGATGCCGGATACCAGGTCATGGCCTCGTAGTCCGCGTCCCGTACGGCGATGAGACCGCCGGGTCTGACGACCCGCTTCATCTCGCGCAGCGCCCGCACCGGGTCGCCCACGTGCTGGAGCACCTGGTGGGCGTGGACCACGCAGAACGTGTCGTCCGGGTAGTCCAGGGCGTGCACGTCGGCGACCGCGAAGTCCACGTTGACCAGCCCTCGCCCGGCCGCCGCGGCCCGCGCCTGCTCCAGGATCTCCGGCACCCGGTCGACGCCGGTGACCTGCCCGTCGGGCACGAGTTCCGCCAGGTCTGCGGTGATCGTGCCGGGCCCGCAGCCGATGTCCAGGATCTTCATGTGGGGCTTGAGCGAAGGCAGCAGGTACGCGGCCGAGTTGGCGGCGGTCCGCCACGTGTGCGAGCGCAGTACGGACTCGTGGTGCCCGTGGGTGTAGACGGCGGTCTCCCGGGGTTCCGGCATGGCGGATCCCACCCCTTCCGATCGGGTTGGCATGGGATCACCGTACGCAGATCGACCGAATATTGAGACCCTGTATCCTGACATGTGGACTGACGGAGCGTCAGTAACCTGCGATCGGCCGGTACACGGTCAGCGCCTCGGGGAGCTTCTCCAGCGTCACGCGGCCTTCCACCTCGGTCACCTCGCCGTCGTAGGCGAGGAGCGTGCCGGGCGCCACGTGGTCCAGGCGCAGCCGCCCCACCCGGACGGCCGCGTGCGCGGGGGAGCGGGTCAGGGGCCCCGCGAGGGCGGCGGCGAGCAGCCGCACGGCCGGCCGGCGGCCGCCGTGCACCACCCGCACGTCGAGCTGCCCGTCCGCGAGGTCCCGTCGGCGCCCGGAGGCGAGCCCCATGCGGTGGTAGGTGCCGTTCCCGGCGAACAGCAGCCACAGCGGGCGCGTGCGGCCCTGGAACTCGGCCTCCAGCGGATGCCGGCCGGTCCGCAGTACGCGCAGCGCCGCGAGCACGCCGGCGGGCCAGCCGCCGACCCGGTGCGCCCAGCGCTCCCGCTCACGCACCAGCTCCGGATAGACGCCGACACTGCACGTGTTGAGGAAGACGCCCTGCCGGTCGCCGCAGGAGTACCGGCCCACGTCCACGCGCACGGCGTCGCCCTGGCGCAGCGCACGGGCCAGGTCGCGCGCGTCCTCCACGCCCAGGTCGTAGGCGAAGTGGTTGAGGGTGCCGCCCGGCAGCACCGCCAGGGGCAGGCCGGCGCGCATCGCGACGCCGGCGGCGGTGTTCACGGTGCCGTCGCCGCCGCACACGCCGAGGACCCGGGCGCGGCCGGCCGCCTTCTCCAGTTCGGCGGAGACGTCCTCCGGCGCGCACTCGACGACCTCGGCACCCGGGAGGGCGTCGCGCAGGGCACGGGCCCGGTCGGCGGTTCCCGAGGCGGTGTTCGCGACGAGGACGAGCCCCTCGCCCTCCAGCAGCGCCGGGACGTCGGCCTGCGGGCGGGCCGGAGGAGTGACCTGGCCCCGCGTCGGCACCAGGGCCCGTACGGCGAACGCCGCGCCCGCGCCCAGGGCCGCGCCCGCCAGGACGTCGCTCGGGAAGTGGACGCCGGTGTACACGCGGGACAGGCCGACCGAGGCGGCCACCGGGGCGACGGCCGCACCCCACGCCGGGGACTCCAGGGCGACACCGGTGGCGAACGCGGCGGCGGACGCGGCGTGCCCCGAGGGGAACGACGTGGTGATCGGCTGCCGCGTCAGCCGCCGGACCAGCGGGACCGCGTCCAGGGCCGGGCGCGGGCGGCGGACCGAGCGCTTGCCGAGCGTGTTGATGGTGAGGGAGGCGAGCCCCAGGGAGGCCAGACCGCGGGCCGCCGCCCGGCGGGCGCGCGGGGTGCGGCTCGCGGCGAGGGCGGCGGCCGCCGCGAACCAGAGCGCGCCGTGGTTCGCGCTGCGGCTCAGCAGGGGCAGCACCGGGTCCGCCCCCGGCCAGTGCCGGGCCGCGGCGGCCTCGAAGAGGCGGCGGTCCAGGGTGAGGGCGCGGTCGCGCAGGGGGCGGTGCCCGGGCTTCGGGGTGGTGAGGTCCAGGTCGGGGGGCGTCATGCGGTGCGGGTACCCGGAGGGGGGTGGACACACCGACGGTCCCGGGGCAGGCTCGGAGCTGATCATCATCACCGAAACAGGGGGACCGAGAGATGAACGGGCACGTGACGGCGGTCAGCAGCAACGGGGAGTACTCCTTCACCAAGCCGAACCGGGACAGCATCACGCTGCTCGCCGGGCTCGGTGTCGAGGGGGACGTGCACGCCGGGGTGACGGTCAAGCACCGCTCGCGCGTCGCGCAGGACCCCACCCAGCCGAATCTGCGCCAGGTCCACCTCATGCACGAGGAGCTCTTCGCCGAGGTTGGCGAGGACGGGTTCGAGGTGGCGCCCGGCGAACTCGGCGAGAACATCACCACCCGGGGCATCGACCTGCTCGCACTGCCCACCGGAACCCTGCTGCGCATCGGTGACGGCGCCGTCCTGGAGGTCACCGGGCTGCGCAACCCCTGCCTGCAGATCGACCACTTCCAGGACGGGCTGCTCAAGCGCGTCGTCGGACGGGACGAGGCGGGGAACATCGTGCGCAAGGCCGGGATCATGACCGTGGTGCGGGAGGGGGGCGTGGTGCGGCCCGGCGACACCATCGAGGCGGAACTCCCCAGCGAGCCGCACCGGCCGCTGGAGCGGGTCTGACCGGCACCCGCAGACCCGAAACCCGTTTGCCCCGAACCCCCGCGCCCCCACAGAATCGCGCCCATGGGACACCTCGAAGCCGCGCACCTGGAGTACTGCCTGCCCGACGGAAGGGCGCTGCTGGGCGATGTCTCGTTCCGGGTGGGGGAGGGGGCCGTCGTGGCCCTCGTGGGGCCCAACGGCGCCGGGAAGACCACGCTGCTCCGGATGCTCGCCGGTGAGGTCAAGCCGCACGGCGGGTCCGTGGTCGTCGGCGGCGGGCTCGGTGTGATGCGGCAGTTCGTGGGATCCGTACGCGACGAGACGACCGTGCGGGACCTGCTGGTGTCCGTGGCGACGCCCCGCATCCGCGAGGCGGCCCGCGCCGTTGACGCCGCCGAGCACGCCATCATGACCGTCGACGACGAGGCCGCCCAGCTGGCGTACGCGCAGGCCCTCGCCGACTGGGCGGAGGCCCGCGGCTACGAGGCCGAGACCCTGTGGGACATGTGCACCATGGCGGCGCTCGGGGTGCCGTACGACAAGGCGCAGTTCCGGGAGGTCCGCACCCTGTCCGGCGGCGAGCAGAAGCGGCTCGTCCTGGAGGCGCTGCTGCGCGGTACCGACGAGGTGCTGCTCCTCGACGAGCCCGACAACTACCTCGACGTCCCCGGCAAGCGGTGGCTGGAGGATCGGCTGAAGGAGACCCGCAAGACGGTTCTGTTCGTCTCCCACGACCGCGAACTCCTCGCCCGCGCGGCCGAGAAGATCGTCTCCCTGGAGCCCGGGCCCGCGGGTGCCGACGCCTGGGTGCACGGCGGCGGCTTCGCCACCTTCCACGAGGCACGGAGTGAACGCTTCGCCCGCTTCGAGGAGTTGCGCAAGCGCTGGGACGAGAAGCACGCCCAGCTGAAGAAGCTGGTGCTGACGCTGCGTCAGGCAGCTGCGGTCAGCCATGAGATGGCCTCCCGCTATGCGGCCGCTCAGACCCGCCTGCGCAAGTTCGAGGAAGCCGGCCCGCCCCCGGAGCCGCCGCGCGAGCAGGACATCAAGATGCGGATCAAGGGCGGCCGCACCGGCGTCCGGGCGGTCACCTGCGCGAACCTGGAACTCACCGGCCTGATGAAGCCCTTCGATCTGGAGGTCTTCTACGGCGAGCGCGTCGCCGTCCTCGGCTCCAACGGCTCCGGAAAGTCCCACTTCCTGCGGCTGCTCGCCGGCGACGACGTGGCGCACACCGGGAACTGGAAGCTGGGCGCCCGGGTCGTGCCCGGCCACTTCGCGCAGACGCACGCGCATCCGGAGCTGGAGGGCCGCACGCTCCTGGACATCCTGTGGAAGGAGCACGCACAGGACCGGGGCGCCGCGATGTCCCGCCTGCGCCGCTACGAGCTGACCCACCAGGCGGAGCAGACGTTCGAACGGCTCTCCGGCGGCCAGCAGGCCCGTTTCCAGATCCTGCTGCTGGAGCTCCAGGGCGTGACGTCGCTGCTGCTGGACGAGCCGACCGACAACCTGGACCTGGAGTCCGCCGAGGCGCTCCAGGAGGGCCTGGAGGCCTTCGACGGGACGGTCCTCGCGGTCACCCACGACCGCTGGTTCGCCCGCTCCTTCGACCGCTTCCTGGTCTTCGGCAGCGACGGCCGGGTCCGGGAGACCCCGGACCCGGTCTGGGACGAACGACGGGTGGAGCGGGCCCGCTAGAGGGCCGCGCCCCTCAGGGGCGCGGGGAACTGCGCGACCAGCCACAACGTACCCGCACACGCGACGTGTGAAGTACCGCTACGGAGGCCGGGCGCACAGAAACCCCGCTCACTTCCAGCGCAGCAGCGCCCCCAGACCGCCCACGGGAACCTCCCGCTCGGAGACCGACAGGGCGGGCGCGTCCGTGGCCACGGCGGAGCGGATCAGGGCGTCGTCCGCCCTGGCCGGCCACGAGTGCTGCTCGCCCAGGATCTTCAGGTCCGTCCGGCGCACCGCGAGCTGGTCGGGGTCCTCCCCGATCCACACCTCACGGTGCGCGTCGGGCCCGTCCACCCTGATCAGCAGCTCGTCGATGCGATGCTCCCGTGCCGCCTCGACCAGCGCGGGCACGCCCTCGACCGCCCCGGCCCGGCCCTCGTCGTCCGCGTTGCGGGCGGCGCGGAAGCGCTCCAGCTCCGCCTCGGCCTGCCGCCCCACATGCTCGGCCCGGGCCCGCTCCACGTCCTCGTCGAGCAGCCGGCTGCCGGTGCCGTGCGGCGCCTCGACCACCAGGTCGTGCAGCCGCTTGGGCAGCCGCTCGTGCACGGACCGCCGCTCCCGGTCGTCGCCGACGAGAATCAGCAGGTCGGCCTTGGTCTCCTCCTGGCACACGGCGAGCGCGTCGGCGATCTCCGCGGCGTTGTGCTCCCAGGTGTTCTCCACCCGCAGCTGGAAATGCCGCTCGGACCAGTCCGCGGAGCTCGTCCGGTGCACCGGCCACTGCCGCCCGGTGACGCTCCCGGCGTCCTCCCGGCCCAGTGCGTTGCGCAGCTCGAAGTCCGCGCCCTTGCGGTCGACGTACGCCACCACGCACACCGGGTCCTCGCCGGCCAGCTCCAGCAGCGGCGCGACCCGCGGCAGCGGCGCCCATTCGGCCCAGTCACCGCCCTGCGGGGGACGGACCAGCGGCGGGTCGAGAACGACCTCACCGGCGCGGGCGAACAGGGCCCGGCCGTGCGGCTCGGAGGAGTGCCGCAGATCCTCGATCGCGCCCTGCACGGCCCGGCACGTCGCCTCGTCGGCCCCCTGCGCGGCCAGCTCCCTGGCCATCGCCTGGGCCGTCAGCTCCCGCTCGTGGGGAGTGCCCTCCGTGTGCCGTGAGGTGTCGACGTACACAGAGGCCCAAGGCCCGGGGTGTTCGTACAGTGGGTGCAGAAAGGCGAGATCCATGGTTCCTCCCGGATGCCGCTCGGGGGTAGTGCTCAGTTGCTCCGGGGGCGGGTACCCGGACCGCATGAACGAACACGACGAGCGGGGCGACACGATGACCGGAGTGGACCCTGACCGGCTGGACGACCAGCAGCTCATGAAAGAGCTGGAGACCATCCACCGCACGCGTCACGACACGCTGCTCTACGGCTCGAACGACGCGCTGCGCGCCCACAACGAGCGCATGGCGCAGCTCGAGGGCGAGTACCTGCGCCGCAACCCGAGCCGCCCCGTGGCCGCGGGTCGCACACGCGAAGGGGCCCGGGAGCGGGGGAGCGGGGAGTCGGCGACTCCCACGACCCCCGGCACCTGAGCCCCCTCGAAGGACGCGGCCGGAACTGCGCCGGCGCCCGCGCATCACAGGGACCGGACCGGTGGTCACCGGCCCGGCCCCGCAGGTCAGCGCCGTGCCGCCGGCCGCCCCCAGTGGCGATGCCCGGCGACGGCCGTCACGAACGCGTCCAGAAACTCCTCGCTCGCCGGCCCGGGCGACGTGTCCGTCACGACGCCCTGGTCCGCGACCACCCGCTGGAACTCCGTCGACAGCCCGAGCCCCTCGGGCTCCAGCGCCGACAGGATGCCCACGCCCGAGCCGAGCGCGCCCAGCGGCTTGCCGTGCCGGTAGGCGTCCCGCACGAACCGCACCATGTCCGGGTCGGCCGCCGTCGGCGGGGTGCCGACGGGCCCGCCGGGCAGCAGCACCGCGTCGTACAGCACGGACGCCACGGTCGGCAGCGCCCGGTCGACCGCGTAGGTCTCACCGTCGGCGCCGGTGAGGGTGCCGTCCGTGGCGGCCAGCGCCTCGACGACCGCCCCCTCGGCGGCCAGCCGCTCCCGCACGGAGGTGACCTGCTCGGCGTCCACCCCGTCGGTGACGAGCACCGCGATCTGCCGGGTCCGGATCGAACCGTCCCCGCGCAGCGACTCGAGACTGAGGGCGGGGGAGGCATGCTTGGACGGGGCCTGAGCACCGGAGGGCTCCGGGATTCCGACGCCCCGCGCCACCCGCGCGGCCAGCTCCCCGTCGACCTTGGCCAGGTGCTCCACCGTCCGGGCCCGCACGGTCACCGCGCCGACCTTGCCGAGCTCGAACCGGAACGCCTCCACGATGTGCTGCCGCTCCCAGTCCGTCATGCTGTTCCAGAACATCGCCGTCTGGCTGTAGTGGTCCTGGAAGCTGGGGCTGCGGCGACGGATCGTGTGACCGTCCACCCGCTCGGCGTAATGCGTGTAGGCACGTCCGCCGGCGCCCGCGTGGGCCGGGCAGCCTCCGCCGAGCGAGTTCGGGGAGTAGTTCGTCCCGGAATGGATCGCGCTCTGGTGGTAGCCGTCCCGCTGGTTGTTGCGCACCGGCGCGACCGGCCGGTTCACCGGCAGCTGCGAGAAGTTCGGACCGCCGAGCCGGATCAGCTGGGTGTCCAGATAGGAGAAGTTCCGGGCCTGGAGCAGTGGATCGTTGGTGAAGTCGATGCCGGGCACCACGTTGGCCGTGTGGAAGGCGACCTGCTCGGTCTCCGCGAAGAAGTTCTCCGGATTGCGGTCCAGCACCATCCGGCCGATCGGCCGCACCGGCACCTGCTCCTCCGGGATGATCTTCGTCGGGTCGAGCAGATCGAAGTCGAAGGCGAACTCGTCCTCCTCCGGTACGAGTTGCACGCCCAGCTCCCACTCGGGGTACTCGCCCGCCTCGATCGCGTCCCACAGGTCACGCCGGTTGAAGTCCGGGTCCCGGCCCTGGCACTCCTGCGCCTCGTCCCACACCAGCGAGTGCACGCCCAGCTTCGGCTTCCAGTGGAACTTCACGAAGGTGCCGCGCCCCTCGGCGCTCACGAACCGGAAGGTGTGCACACCGAAGCCCTGCATCATGCGGTAGCTGCGCGGGATCGCCCGGTCCGACATCAGCCACATGATCGCGTGCAGCGTCTCGGGCTGGAGCGACACGAAGTCCCACAGGGTGTCGTGCGCGGACGCGCCCGTCGGAATGTCGTTGTGCGGCTCGGGCTTCACCGCGTGCACGAAGTCCGGGAACTTGATGCCGTCCTGGATGAAGAAGACCGGGAAGTTGTTCCCGACCAGGTCGTAGTTGCCCTCCGACGTGTAGAACTTGGTCGCGAAGCCGCGCACGTCCCGCACGGTGTCCGCCGAGCCCTTCGGGCCCTGCACGGTGGAGAACCGCACGAACACGGGCGTCCGTACGGACGGGTCCTGGAGGAACGCCGCGCGGGTGAACTCCGCGCAGGACTCGTACGGTTCGAAGTACCCGTACGCGCCCGCGCCCCGTGCGTGCACCACCCGCTCCGGGATCCGCTCGTGGTCGAAGCGGGTGAGTTTCTCCCGGAAGTGGAAGTCCTCCATCAGGGTCGGTCCGCGCTCGCCCGCCGCCAGGGAGTCGTCGGTGTGGTCCACCTCGACGCCCTGGTCGGTGGTGAGCGGACCGGCGGCGGGATCGTCCGCCCGGAACGCCTCGCGCTGGTGCTGCTTCCGGTCGGCGGGGGATGCCATCAGGCGGCCTCCTGGGCGAAGACGTCGAGGAAGGTCTCGCAGAACGCCTTCAGATCATCCGGCTTGCGGCTGGTGACCAGCTTGTTCGCCCCGTGGTCACAGACCTTGACCTGCTTGTCGACCCAGGTGCCGCCCGCGTTGCGGATGTCCGTCTGCAGGCTCGGCCACGACGTGAGTTCCCGGCCGCGCACGACGTCCGCCTCGACCAGCGTCCACGGCGCGTGGCAGATCGCCGCCACGGGGCGGCCGTGCTCGAAGAAGTCCCGGACGAACGCGACGGCCTTGTCGTCCATCCGCAGGAAGTCCGGGTTGGCGACGCCGCCCGGCAGCACGAGAGCACCGAACGAGTCCGGCGAGGTGTCGCCCACGACCTCGTCCACGGGGAACGTGTCCGCCTTGTCGAGGTGGTTGAAGGCCTGGATCTCGCCCTGCTGCGTCGACACCAGCACGGGCTCGTGACCCGCGTCCTTCGCGGCCTGCCACGGATCGGTCAGCTCGACCTGTTCGACGCCCTCGGGTGCGACCAGAAACGCGATACGCATGATGCTCAACGTCCTTTCCCGGAGCGGGCGGCGCTGCGGTGCGCCGCGTCGCTCCTCGTGTTCTTCCTGCTCTTTATGTTCCGGCGGCCCGCACACACGCCGGCGCTGATCCGCCCGGCCCGGTCCGTGCTCACGCACCACCGTGGGCGTCGGGCTCGGCCCGGCTGATGTCGGCGAGCGCCGACGCGGGGTCCTCGGCCGCGGCCACGTCGCCGAGGCTCACGATCCCGACCGGCAGCCCGTTCTCCACCACCGGAAGCCGGCGCACCGCGTGCTCGCGCATCAGCGTCACCGCCGTCGCCACCCGGTCGTCCGGCGACACGGTCACCGGATTCCTCGTGCACACGGTCTGCGCGCTGACCGTCATCGGATCGGCGCCGTCGGCGACGGCCCGTACCGTGATGTCACGGTCGGTGAGCACACCGATCACGTCCTGCCCTTCGGCCACCACCACGTCGCCGATGTTCTGTGTGCGCATCAACTGCGCCGCCTCGACGAGCGAGGCGTCCGGGCGCACGGCGACCACGCCCGCTGTCATCACGTCTTTGACGTACTCGGCCATCGCTGGGCCTTCCCTCCGTTCCCAGGCCGGTGGGGGCACCGCGGCAGGCCGCGGTGCCCCCGACGCGGTCCCTACGCGTACTCCTCCGGCCCGGTCTCACGGGCCCGGATCAGGGCCTGGGCCAGCTCCTGGACGTTGCCGTAGCGCTCCTGGCGCGGCAGTCCCTCCAGGGCCTCGACCAGTGCGTCGGGTGCCTGGTGGCCGCGCAGTTCGCGGGCCAGCTCGCGCGGACTCGCGGGGAACGCCCTGCGGCCCAGGATCCGGGCCAGCTCCAGCCGCACCGACTCCAGGGACGTCGGCGCACGGCTCGGCGTCACCGGCCCGTGCGCGACCTCGGGGTCGTCCTCGGCGGCCGGCTCCGGGTCGTGCCACTCCTCGCTGCGCGTGGGGTGCCCGGACCTGAGCAGACCCTGCAGTTCGTGCTTCATCTCGTCGTCCCGGTGGACGCTCAGCCGGTCGCTTCCTCGCTGCATGTCTCCCTCCAGACGTTCGGGGGCCCGCACCGCGTACCCGTACACCGGAGGCCGACACAGGTTCCGTGGGCACGATCGCCGCCGTCCGCGCTGGTTTGCGCCATGTTCTGCGGGAGACCCGGATCACACCCCCCACACCTCTCTGGGGAAGGACCCGTCATGGCGATACTCGCTGTGCTCATCCCGCTGCTCATGCTCGGAGTGGTGCTGGTGCTGGGCCGATACGAGGAGTTGCTGCTGCCGCAGGAGAACGCCGACCGGCGCGAACCGGCCGGCGTGCCCCCCGCTGCCGCTGCTGTCGGACGATGGGAAAGAGTTCAGTCGCCGAGGGCGTGACCTGGGGATTGAACTCTTTTCCGCGCATCCGTGACCGCTGATCTGCGCAACGATCAGTTCAGTGCGCAGCCGTGTACCAGGTCAGGCCGTCGCGTAACAGGCCTCGCCCAACGAGGGCTCTGAAGAGAGTGGGAGGCATCATTTGGCTTTGCGCCAGTGACACGTCCGGCGGATCGACAGGCCACGAGCGTGGGAGGTCTCTGATCCTTCGCTGCGCGAGTTCGGCGAACCTTTCAGCTTTGGCGCGGTAGTCGCCTCCAGTGACGAGCTGGAGCCCTAGATGGATCGCACCTGCGATCAACAGCGGGTTAGCGGAGTCACTGTGAGCCGTGGTTCCAAGACCGTAGAGGCTATAGGGGGCGATGTTCTCTGCGGCTGCGCTGGCGATGGCGGGGTCCGCGCCTTGAAATAACTCCGGTGAACGAAGTCTGAGGACAAGATCCGCGAGGAGCGGGAAGCGGAACAGCATCCGCGCCGACTTGCCGCCAGGTTGCGCGGACGCACCGTGTCCGAAGCCGTAGTCAATCCACTTCTGCGTGTCGAGTAGGACAGGGTCGGTCACAGGCGTTGTGGGGACCTCGGTGAGCGGGTGGCTGCAACGGACGCCACGGCCCCTCGTGGACATGACACGGCGGGTCTTTGCGCAGAAGAGGCGTCGGTCCGCCGCCTCTACCCCGAACCGTTCTTGGGGTTCATGACAGGCTGGGCAGGTGGCGGACAGGAAGACGTTGTGATTCAGGCAGGCGTAGGACCATGCCAGCTTCCATCGCAAGTACCAGCGTCCACTGTTCTCCGCAATACACAACGGGCACCAGCGGGAGTGATCGCGCAGGATGAAACAGGTGCTGATGGCACGGAGGGCTTCCGCTTGCCACGGGGCCGGCTCATCTGCGAAGGCAGGTATCGGTCCGTCGAAGAAGCGGCTCAGGCGCATCTCTTCCAGAGCTTTCTCAGGAACACCGGTGGCGAGATGGATCTGTCGAAGCTCCGCGCCACTTAGCGTGGTCTCCACTCCGGACACGGACCGGGACGATGGCATGCGGAGCTGCCATCCCAGGGTCAGCAGACGGCGGGGATGGCAGCGGCTGTCCCGAGCGACGGCGTCCACCCAGCTGGAGAAAGACTCTCCCGGCACTGGAAGAGGTACGCGTGGCATCCGGCGAGGTCGGGGGACTTCCGCGGCAGGTGCCGTCGTAGGGCTGAGCTCATTCGATGCGGTTGCGCTCGGCATGCCAGCCATGGAAGTCGGATTGTGGCGTCCGTCGTGGGGCCGCGATCAGCTCGCGGCCGTCTTCGTCCGCGCCGGCGCCGTCTTGCGGCGTTGGCGGACGACCTGCCGGTATGTGGCCTGGGCGTATTCGCTGATCTCGACGCGTTCCATGAGCTTGCGCGTGATCACTTCCTCTTCGCTCATGACGGCCTCGATCGCGGACTCCCGGATCAGATCGGTAAGGGCGCAGATACTGCCGTCTGTCCGGTCGTAGAGGTACGGGGACAGTTTCACTAGTTGGCCGGGCCTGTGGCGGTAGAGCGCCAGGGTGTCTTCCAGGGCCCTGACAGTCTGCGCCCATTCGAGCTTGTCCTGGGCGGTCGTGCATCCAAACTTGCGGACCGCGTGGAGGGTGTAGCGCCCTGAGGTCTGAGTGGCACGCGAGTCGGCCTGGCCTTCGAGGAAGAGGCCGGACTTCTTGAGGTTGACGCCGGTGTAGACGAACGTTGCCGCGGTCTCGTTGGCGATGTACTTCAAGTGGTCGTTGACCACTCGTCCCTCTTTTGCGGACAAGTCCAGGAAATGCACGTCGTCAATGATCACGAGCTCCGTGCCGACGTCCGACAAGACGGAGAGCACGTGGTTGGTGATGTCCGTCTGGGTGCCCCGGCCGCGCTGCACCATGCCGAGGTAGTCGGCCAGCAGCACCGAAAGGTCCTTGGGCGTGGCTCTGGCCGGGATGCTGAGGTAGACGACGGGCGTGTAGTCGATGAGCATCCCGTTGGATTCGTAGCCGTCCCGGAATTTATCCGGGTTTTTGCGGCGCAATCGCTTCTCGTAGCGGGCGGCAAACAGTTTGACGAGGGTGGACTTGCCGACGGTGGGCGGGCCGTCGAAGACAAGACCGGCTCTGGCCCCCGCAGCCCGCCTGGCGTTGGCCTTCATCCTGCGCTCCATGATGTAGTGCAGTCGTTTGACCTGGGAGGTATCGATGATCGCGAGTGCACTGTGATAGACGTCGCGGATTTCGTTGAGATCGTCCCTGTCGTCGGTCGGCAGTTTCAGGTAGTCCTCGTACGGCGGCATGATGGGACGCTCGGGGGGCCGGCTGTCGCGGTAGCGCCGCCATTCCTCCTTGGTGCGGGGTTCGGCTAGGCCAGGGTGTCGGAAACTGCTCACATAGGCTCCTAGATCGCGTCAGGGTCCCAGACCTCTGCGGCCGTGACCTTGCTCAGGTCGAGGTCGCCCCATTCGCCGGGCTCTACGTCCTCGTCTGGTGCGTCAGGTACGACCGTCAGCGGAGGGTGACTATTCACCGGAGGGTCGCCGCGCTGCAGGTCGCGGTGCTGCGCCGAGCCTTTGTGTTCGTCCCGCGTGTGACGCTTGCGGTCGGCAGCTGTCCAGGTCTCGAGCGCGTCCGTGCGGTTCTGTAGGTCGGTCAGCGCCTGGGCCACCGCTGCCTGGTCCTCGGGTTTGCGGCCGCGCAGGGCGATGAGCCGTTTCGCCTCACGAAGAGTGATGTCGGTGAACGGCTGGTGCTCTCCGAGCGCATGGGTCCAGCGCAGGACGTGCCAGCGGCCGTCGGTGGGATCGAGGAAGTAGGCGTGCAACAGGTTCCGCGGGTCATAGCGGATGGGCCACAGCTCGTCGGGGTAGGGGGCCTTGGCTTTCCGGTACCGGTACAGGATGTCGGCGTTGTACGTCAGGTTGTTCAGTTCGACGCCGTAGGGGTGGATGACGCGTCTGGCGATCGGCAGCAGCTCGAAGTACACGGTGGTTTCGCGGGGGCAGTCCACGTAGCCGGCCGAGCCGAGCGCCATGGCGTACGCCTCGTTCGGGGAGACGCGCAGGTCCGGGAACCCGTGCAGGATGAGCCCGCGATGATGCTTGCGTTGGTATACGGCGATGACGTACTCGGCGAAGAACTCGGTGAGTTCGTCGATGGTCCACCGCGCCTGCTCCTCGGCGGTGCGGCCCCGGTGTGCGACGTTGAAGCCCTTGTAGCCGGCGACGTGTTCGGCGAACTGCTCGCGGATGGTCTTGAAGAGCCTCTCCACGTGCGGTTTGTCAGTGGGCTTGAGCTTGCGCGCGTCCTGAAGGTCGATCTTCCAGCGGGTGCAGGCGCGCCAGACGACGTCGGACTTGTAAGGCTTGCCGTGGTCGTACAGCAGCGTCTCGGGGCAGATGACCGGCCGGGCGGCGGCCTCTGACAGGCGCTCGTCCACGGTCATCAGCCGCTCGTAGGGGACGCGGAGCATCTGGTAGCCCAGGGCGTCGGACCAGCCGGGGCGCATCATTTCCGGCGTCATGACGTCGGCCAGCAACAGGCCGATGTCGATGGCCTTGGTGCCCTCGGGGGTAAGCCGCCAGGACAGGACGGAGCGGGTGGCCACGTCGAGGGCGACGGTGAGTTCCACGCGGATCGTGCTCGTGGTGCCGGGGTCGTAGGCGAGAACGTCGAGCGGGGTGGTGTCGAGCATGACGACTTCGCCGGGGCGGGTGGCGATGACGTTGCCAAAGGGCCGGTCGGGCTGATTGGCGGCCGAGGCCCGCTGGTAGGCCGGGGCAGAGGGGCTGGTGTCCAGCAGGTAGGCGACCGCGCGCCGGAAGGTGTCCCGACTCGGCAGCGGCACGGCGCCGGAACCGTGGTCGGCATCCAGACGGTTCTGGGTACGGCGATAGAAGCGGGTGCCGATGGTCGCGGAGCTGTCGGTGCGCTCGGCGGCTGCCTGGTCACGGATGGCCTGGATCACACGTGGATCGAGGTTTCTCAGGGGGTTGCGGACGCGGGCTTTGCGCTTGTCGACGAGGCCCCACAGGCCGTTCTCCGCGCGCCGTGCCCACAGCTTCCACAGCCACCGGTCCGTCACGCCCAACTCCTGAGCCTTGGCGTGGACACGGACGACTTGAGGGAGGACCGGGTCGTATTGCGGGAGGGGTTCGTCCGTCGCCGCGCTGAGCGGGTCGCCGGAGCGGTAACCCGTCATGGCCTCCAGCAGGTGGGCCTCCAGCTTGAGCGCAGCTTCCTTCACAGCTTCGTCCAGACCTTCCAGGACACCCGCCGGATCGAGGTCGGCACCGGCGTCCTCCAGTGTTGTGGGCGGCGGTTCGACTGCCGCACGGAAGCTGGTGTCGGCCAGAAGGGCGGTGAGCATGATGGTCTGGATGCGGCCGTTCTCTGAGCGCAGACGCACGGTTACACCGTCGAGCCCGGCGACTTGGTGCCGTTCCTCCTCGAACTCAATCCAGTCGGTGACGGCGAGCCGTTGACTGCTCATGCAACACGCCCCGGGTCTTTGGCTCGCACACAGGTGTGATCGCGCAGCGGACGGGTCTGATCGAAGACGAGCTGGTGGTGCCACATGAGGTGGTAGATCACGGACCGCGCCAGTTCGGGGATGGGCTGGAAGTTCACCAAGTCACCGATGACGACGGCTTTTTGGGCGAGTACTAGCAGGCGATCGGCCAGTTCCTTCCCGGCTCGCAGGGGGCGGCGGTATCCGGCGAGCCAGGAGACGGTGGCCCAGCGCAGCGCATCGGGTTCGCCCACCATGGCGTAGTCCCATCCGATCCGCCGGCACAGGTCGGCCGTCCGCCGGGCCTGGCAGACAACGGTGGGCACGGTCAGACGCCCGTTGCCCTTCACGTCCAGCAGCAGCACCGAGCCGTCGCTCCGGCGAGCGAAGAGATCAGGGGTGTGCACCCAGGCGCCATCCCCATCGTGGCCGTCGATGGTGAAGGGCTGGGCGCTGAATGAGGCCACCTCGGCTTGAAGCACTTGGACCGGCAACCCCGTTGCGTCGCGCAGGGCGAAGAGGCTCCTGGAGGTAAGGGCGACCCCGAAGAACACCGGCCGACTGATTGCCGCGCTTTCGGCACACTCCAAGCCCAGCGCGTGCGCGGCCTGGCCGGGGGAACGCTCAGCGTTTCCGCAACACGATCTACCCAGGAAGGGAAGGACTCGCCGATGACCGGCTGCGGGACGACAGGAAGTCGGCGGGCACGGGGTATGACGACAGGGATTTCCGTAGGTACTCGCGCGAAGGTCCGCTTCGCATGTAGGTGTGGTGCCGCCACTTCCGCTCCTCTTCCCACGCTCGCGCGTACGTACCACGCTCATTCAGACCACAGCTGCCGACCACGCTGCCCTTCGCTGCGTCGGAGCGGTAGCCGGGATGACAGGTGTCGCCTTGGATTCGCTTCTTCCCTGACACGAAAGCTGGGTGTCAAGGCTGTCTCTCTGTCAACGACTGGTGGGCCGCGGCGTGACGTCGACGACTTCAGTTTCGAGTCAGCCCGTGGCGCAGGGCTGTCGCCGACACTTACCGCTCCGGAGAGCTCGACTCCCGCGAGCCTCAAGGGGGCTGCGGAGAAGGCCAGCGCCTCCGATAGGTCAGTACTCAATCCATTGTCTTCCCTGTTATCCCAAAAATTTCCAAAGTTGGCTATGATGGGAGCACTGCGAGCGGCGACGGGCGTACAGTGGCGCTCCCCGGAGCGATGGATCCCAGGCCCGTCAGGGTCAAGCCTTTCGTGCTGTTGGACGCGCATGCCATAGCTGATGCCTCGAGCATGTGCCTCGGCTCTCCTGGGGAGGAGTTGCCGAGGTCACCAGAGGCGCTGCGGTGATTTAACGCCGGCCGGGGGCCGTGCGTAGGGGGGTATTTCATGGCCGACGAGCAGGTGGTCTCTGTCGCGGCGCGGAAGATCGCAGACCTGGTCCGCGCCTTCCCGTCCGGAATCTCTGAGCGGGACCTTGTCGTGGAGGCGACTCGGCAGTTCAAGAGGCTGCCGGAGCAACGGTTGGCCAAGCTGGTCACCGAAGCGGTTGACGGAGGTTTGTTGATCGCTTCGGACGGTCGTCTCATGCCCGCTGTTCCGTCGGAGTCACGGTTATCTGAGGAGGCGTCGGCGAGTGACAGGAAGTTTTGTGACGGTGCGTCGCCGCCCAGTCCGTCTGCTCTGCGGGCCGTCGCGCTCGACATCGAGAGCGTGGTACGCACCACTCGGACCGCACCCTACGTGGAACGTCGCGTCTATGAAGTGGCAGCCGTCAGATTCGGCGCCGACCTGCAATGGGTGGCGGCAGCGCCTCGCTGGCAGCGGTACCTCAGATTCCCTGGGGACAGCGACGAGCTGCGCGACGGGGCTGTGCGGGACGCGGTGCTCGAACGGGGGATCCCCGCGCGGCAGGCATGGACGGAGCTGTGCGCCTTCCTCGCCGACGCCCACATCGTCGTCGCCTACAACGGCACAGGGCTGGACTTCCCCGTCGTCACTGAGGCGGCGAAGGAAGCCGGTAGCAGCGACCCGCTCGCCGCCGTACGCCCCGTCGATGCTCTGTATCTCGCCCATGCCCTGTGGCCCACAGCCCCTTCCCACCGGCTTCAGGACCTGACGCGGCAGCTCGGTTTACACAGGACGGACCTGCGTGCCCACACCGCGGACGGTGATACGGCCCTCCTCGTCCGCCTGCTGGAGCGGGCCGCCGCCGAGTTCGCCGACAGGACCCACGGGTTGCGCGAACTCGTCGCCGACGTCTGCCCCGACTCCGACGCGTGGCGGCTGCTGCGGGAACTCGCCGAGGGGGAGAGGGCCGCCGAACGGGTACCGCTCCTGTGGGAGCAGGCGCACGTTGCCCGTCTGCTGGGTGACGAGTTCAGTCAGCACCCACCGCGCCGGAAGTCTGACGGCAAGACACCGGGCCGTGGCGCCGTCGTTGTTCCGGACGAGCTCCGCGGCGCCGACGGCCGGGTCGATCCGACCTCTCTCGCCCGCGTCGTGCACGGCCCCCGGGTCGAACCGCGGCCCGCCCAGCAGAGGATGACCGCGACGCTGCACGACTGGACCGACCAAGGCGTCAGCGGACTGCTGGAAGCACCCACCGGCACTGGCAAGAGCTACGCGGTGCTCGCCGCCGCGCTCGACTGGCTCGCCGGTGGCGCTGACCGTACGGCGGTCATCGCCACCTACACCAAGCAGTTGCAGAGCCAGATGGCCAAGGACATCCAGGATCTGGAGCGCGCCTTGCCCGGCGTCCTCGGCATCGCCGACCTGGTCAAGGGCAAGTCCAACCGGCTCTCCCTCGCGGCTCTCACGAAGACCCTCGCCGAAGCCTCGCGCGGGCGCCGCTCCAGGAGCACGGCACGCGGCCGTGCACGCTGGTCGCAGGGACTCCGCTTCCGCGAGCTCGCCGTCTTCCTCGCCCTGCGCCTGCTCGCGGCGAAGGAGCCGCCGCAGTCCTGGGCGGCGAAGTCCGTCGACCCGGTCGACCTGCCCGCCTTCTTCACCGACTACATGGGCCCCGGCCTTTCCTTCTGGCTGGAGTCACTGTCTCAGCGCGACGGCGACTACGGTCCCGGTACGGGCAACCCTCTCACCGTGCACACCGACACGGTCCGCGAGGCCATCGGCAGCCATCGCCTCATCCTTGCCAACCACGTGCTCGTCCTCTCCCACCTGGACGACCTGCGTGCCGTCGGACCAGAGGTGCTCCTCGTGATCGACGAGTCGCACGAGCTGGAGAACGCCGCCACGTCCGCGCTGACCGTGGCCGTCGACTACCAGGACCTGGAAGCGGTGCTGTCGGAACATCAGGCCTGGATCGCGGAAGCGCACCCGGGCCCGGCACAGGACCGGGCCGCCTCCGCGATCGCCGACCTGGAACGGCTACTCGACGACGAACGGCTTCCCCGGATGGCGGCGCAGGCCTTCGACGCGCAGGCCAAAGGAGTGGGCGTACGGATCGGCAACCGGGCGACCACGCTCGCCAGCCCCTACACCGGCACCTCCGGCACCCGGGACACCCGGCGGCTGTCGCTGTTCCTGGACCGTATCGCCAAAGCGCTCGTGGCCTGCCGCATCACACTAGAACGGTACGTCGTCCAGCACGCCGCCCACATCGACCCGCTGGTCGAGGAACGACTGAACGCGCTGGCATCCCGCACCGACTCCCTCATCACGGCTCTCGACCGCGTCACCTCCGACATCAGAGCCTTCCTCGACCCCGCTGTCACGCTGGACGAAGCTCTCCCCTCGCGGGTCATCCACTTGGAGGAACTGGCCGAACCCAAGGCAGAGCTGCGCTCTTACCGCTTCCGTATCGCCACCAGCCCCGTCGACCTGCCCGCGGATCCGGAGTGGCGGCGCTACTTGGAGTCGTTCGACCGCGTCCACTACGTCTCCGCAACCCTCCGTGTGGCGGGGGAGTGGGACTTCGTACGCAGCCGGCTGGGGCTGCCGGAGGGCCTGCCGGCTCTGGCCTTGCCCTCCCCGTTCAACCTGCGGAACCAGGCCGAAGTGGTGTGCTTTTCCGACTTCCCGTCCTGGGCCGAACAGGAGGAGGGCGCCCTGCGCACCGTCGCTCACCAAGTGGCCGGATTCGCCACGGAGATGACACGTGCCCGCTCCGATGGAAACGGGTTCGACGGTGGTGGCATGATCCTCACCACCGCCCGTTCGACCGCAGCGGGCATCGGGTTCCACCTCGTGGAGGAACTGCGCTCCCGCGGCCTGGACAGCCCGGTCGTCGAGGCGCTCACCCTGGGAAACGGCCGCGCCTACCAGGCATTCACCGACCGGCGGGACGGCGGGGGCTTCCTCGTCGGCACAAAAGGCCTCTGGCAGGGCGTCGATGTCTCCGACGCCGAGCGGTTGCGTCTCGTCTGGATCAACAAACTGCCCTTCGCGCCCTTCGCCGCCCCGATCGTGGAAGCCCGGCGCGCTGCCGTCGCCGAACGTGCCGAGCACGCCGGCCACCCCGACCCGGACGGTGCCGCCACCGAGCACTACTACCTGCCGCTCGCCGCTCTCCAGCTCCGCCAGGCGGTCGGCCGGCTCATCCGGTCCGACCGGCACCGCGGCGTCGTCGTCATCAGTGACCGCAAACTCGCGGGACAGAGCAGCCTGCGCCGCTCCTACCGGCGTGCCTTCCTCGGCAGTCTCGGCGACGGACTGGAACGCCCCGACCCGGACACCGGTGACATCGGCGGTGGCAACGTCACCACCATGGCCGAAGGATGGCGCAGCATCTGGGAGTTCATGGCCGACCAAGGAGTCCTGGACCCGGCCCGCGCCGTCGAACTGTGCACCGACGAAGCCCTCGAACGGCACACCCTCCTGCCGCACACCCGGCGCATCCGCGAACTGGCGCTGACTCCCGAGGAGACACGGAAGCTGCGGGAAAAGGGCCTCCTCGCCGAGGAGGTCAGGGAACGCTCCGCACACATCGGCGGCCTGCTGGGGCTCTCCGACGAATCCGTGGCCCTTAAACCGGCCCAGCAGACCGTCATCACCGCCGCTGCCGAGGGCCGCAACGTACTCGGACTGCTGCCCACCGGCTTCGGCAAGAGCTTCACCTTCCAGCTGCCCGCGTTGGTCCTACCCGGCGTCACCGTCGTCGTCAGCCCGCTCGTCGCCCTCATGCACGACCAAGCATTAGAACTCAACCGGTCCATCGGCGGAGCGGTCCGCGCGCTGATCTCCCCGCTGCGGGAGTCCAGCAGCAGGGCCGGCAAGACGGAAGTGACGGACCAGCTCCTCGGCCGGGCCGACCACGGCATCCGCCTGGTCTACGTCAGCCCGGAACGCCTCTGCCAGCGGCGCTTCCGCGAGACCGTAAGAGCAGCCGCAGCGGCGGGCCGGGTGACCCGGATCGCCGTCGACGAGGCCCACACACTGGCGCAGTGGGAGGACTTCCGGCCGAGCATGCGCCGGGTCAGCCGGTTCCTGGACGAACTGCGCCGCGCACACGGTGTGGCCGTCACCGCGGTGACAGCCACCGCCAACCGCGCCGTCCACGAGGCCCTGCGCGAGGGGCTGTTTGCCTTGCCCGCCGAGGTGCCCGAGCCCGGTTCGGCCGAGGCTGACGCCGAAGCGGAACGCCCCAGCGTCGTCGGCGGGCTCGTGACCGTGCGGGAGAACCCGATCCGGCCCGAACTCGCCGTCTTTCGCCGCTCGCTCGACCGACTGGGGCAGGGCGGCGTGGCAGGGCTGGTGGAGCGCGTGGTCGACGCGCTCGTCGGCCACGCCATCCTGTACTGCCTCACCGTCAAAGAGGTCAACACCCTCTACACACACCTGCGTGAGTACGTCGGTGACGCAGGCATCCGCGTGCTGCGGTTCCACGGCCGCCTGACGGAGGCGGAGAAGGCGGCCGTCATGACGGAGTTCCGGGAGGCGCCGCGCGAGGGCGACGACAACTTCGCGCCGGTCGTCATCGTCGCCACTTCCGCGTTCGGGCTCGGCGTAAACCGGCCCGATGTGCGCACCGTGATGTGTGTGTCGCCGCCCACCGACCTGGCAGCGCTGTACCAGCAGATCGGGCGGGCCGGACGCGACAGCGCGGGCCGGGGGACGAGTGATGAAGGGCCCGTCAACAGCGGCCTTGCCCTTGCCACGAGCCGGGGACTGCGCATGGTCCGCTTCATGACCGGCCAGGAACTGGCCCCTTCCCTGCTGCGGCGCATGGGCGCCCTGGTGCTCGCACAGAACCACGGAACACTCGACCCGGTGCGACTGGCCGACGTCCTCATGGCCGAGGACGCGGCGACCGGCGTGCTGAATGAGTCAGAGCTGGAGGACCGGCACACGCAGGAGCGCTACCAGGGCGGCATCATGCGGGTTTTCAGCGCGCTCGCCGACCTCGGAGCCGTAGAGGACCTCGGTGACCACCCGCCGTACTGCGCGGTCAAGCCCGGCGACCTGCGGTCGACGCGGTACGGCACAGAGCAGACCGGAACCCCTGCCGAGGAGTCCACAGCAGAGGAAGCCGAACTCGCACGGACCGAGCAGACCGTCATCGAAACCGTTCTCTCCTGGGACAGCCCCAGGAACGTCGACGTCCGGCTCCTCGACCAGGAACTCGCCGACCACTGCCCCGGCTACCGCGCGGTCACCGACGGTCCCGCGGCCACCTGGGAACTCCTCGCCGACCTGCACGACCGCGGGCTCCTGGACGTCTCGGCGGCCCCCAGCCGCCGCCTGGTCACCGGACTTGCCGTGCGCGCCCGCACCCTGCCCGATGGCTTCTTTCCGCTGCTCGGCCGACGGGGCCGTCGAGCCTCGGAGGAACTGGCCAGATTGAAGAACTTCTTCGACTCGACCACGGTCTGCGCCCAGCGGGTCTTCGCCGACTACTTCGGCATCACCGAACCACCCGAGAGCTGCTGCACCACAGTCAGCTGCCGCTGCTCCGCCTGCTGGGACACCGGCCGCTGGCCTGTGGAGGAACGGCGCCCCGCCGTCGCCGAGGCGTTCCACAGCCCACGTCCGCGCGACGGCGGCCGCATGGACACCTCGCTGAGGGACCAGCGTGTTGACCTCCAGCTCCATCGGCTGCTGCAGCTCCAGCCGCAGGGGGTGCATCCGCGCCGGCTCTGGCACGCGCTGCGCGGCGACGAATCCTCCTACAACCCGAGGAGCCAAAAGATGATCCCCCTGCCGCGGGCGATACGGGACAGCCGCCACTTCGGAGGCCGCGCCGACCTTCCCTATCACGCGGTCGGCGAAAGCTTGAAGAGGCTGGCCGCCGGCGCAGTCGCCGTCGAGGGCCACGACGGCCTCTGGCGCGCGGCCCGCCCGGCACTCCACGCGGGGAACGGATCAGCGCGGAAGGAGAACGGGGCGTGACCACGATGACCACAGCCGGAACGGACGTCTGGCGGCCGTACGACCACGAGCCCGTGCTCACTCCCGCCATGACCGGGGGGCACCGGAGCACACCCCCCGAGGAGATGGACCGGCTCCGCTGCTACCTGGAGGCGGTCGTCGCCGACCGCCGGTGCCCGGTACACACAGCGGTCGCCTTCAACGCAGCCTACTTCGGCTACGAACTCGGCGGCGAGGGCTACGGCAACGGCCCCTTCGACCTCGATGCCTTCCCCTCCCTCACCCTCGGGGACGAGGTATCGGCCCTTCCCGTCGGAGCACTGGTGCGGATCGAGACGGGCTCCGACCCGCTGTACGCCGAGATCGTCTACAAGGAAGGCCGGCACCCCGGCGTCGAGGAAGGCGTCTCGGTACCGGCCTGGGCGTCCGGGGCCCCAGCCGGTGCGCAGGGACCCGGCGTACAGCAGGAAGCGACGAATGCCGTGCGCCGGGAACTCCTCGTCCCCGACCTCACCGCCTTCGGCCCCGCGCTCCAGCTCAGTGAGGCCAAGCTCAAGCGGTTCCGCGCGCGACAGAAGTGGCTCAACAAGGACGGACATGTCGTCGTGGACGCCCGGTACGTCTCCGCACCGGCGGCCGGGCTCGACGACACGACGGCCTTCGTGCACAACCTGCTCACTGACCAAAGGGAATCCCTGATGAGCCCTCTCGTCCCCGTGTCCGTCGCCCACCTGGCCGGTGGCAGCGGGGAAGAGCGGATGCAGGACGCCCTCCTGGGGCTGATGGACGCGGTCGATCATGCCCTGCGCACCAGCGCCGCCCTGCGGAGCTGGGGCCACTACGCGCTGACCCGCAGCCATATCGGAGCCGGCCTGTGCCACGACGGGCCGCTGGGCGGTGCGGACCTGCACGCCCTCGCCGGCTCCCTCGAACGCGGAGCCGTCCCAGACACCCGCCGGCGCCATGGTCTGAACAGCTCCCGCACCGTCTACACCGCGATCGGACCCTGGCTGCGCGGCGTGGACGGCGCCGAGCCGCTGCTGACCGGCGTCGCGTACGCGGTCTCGGTGTGTCGCGCCAATCTCGCGGTCACGGACTTCGTCCGCGGAGACACGGATAACGGCCTGCGCCCCGAAAGCGACGTACGGATCACCCTGGACGACGACTTCGAGAGCGGCGGCATCTGGCGATCCCACCACCCGGGTTCGCAGGAGGCTGACGACAGCGACCCGCTGAGCCCGGCGGGGCGCGGCTGGCGGGACACGGTGAACCCGCCCGAGTCCCGGGCCGCCGTGATCGTCCAGCAGCGCGCGCCCGAAGCGGAGCAGCCCGCTGACGCTTGTCCGGCCGACACCCCGCTCGCCGATCACGAGGGGATCGGCCTGCCGAACTATCTCAGGATCAACGACAGCGAGGTCTGCTGGCAGGTCCCATTGCGCCTCGCCCACCTCATGGAAGACAGACTGCCGTTGAGCAGGATGGTCCGGGACGGGCTGGGCCATCTCGGCATGGACACCGTCCCAGTGAGGCTGGAACTCAGCCACCCGGGAGGAATGGCCGACGTGTCCGAAGAGGTCCAGGAGGTCGTTCTGGACCTGACCGAGGAAACCGGCATGCTTTGCAACGTCCAGTGGCCCATCGACTTTTTCCCTGGACTCCGCCTCCACATCCAGTGGCCGCGCGGTGGCACGGTCTTCCGGCTCTACACGGTCGAACTGGAAGAACCCGTCGACATCGACGGGCAGCTCGTCACCCACCGCTACGACTCCTCGGTCCTCACCCGGGAAGGCGCTCCCGGCAGCAGCCGGGACGGTGATTCGTCCGCCGGGCTGGACACCCGACGCCTCGTGCTGCGCGCCGTACGACGCTTCGGCCGACTCACGCCCGACGGTCACGCCCTGCTTGACCGCACCGCACTTCCCAGGGGCATCTACGATACGACCCCGGCCCCGCACCAGGTCACCGCACTGGAACAGGCCGTGGACGAACTTCTCGCAGAGCGACACCTGTACGCGGCCACGGGCAGCCGCGGCGCGGACGGCGAGCCCCACCACCCCGCACGTGACGGCGAGTCCGCGATCGCCCTGATCGGCTATGCACCGAACCCTGTGGTGGTGCCACGGCCGGGCCCGGGAGCCGGCGCCCTTCCGCAGAACAAGGGGAGGGAGCACTTCGTCCACGGCTTCCTGCGGCGGCTGCCCGCAGGCCACGAGCCGACCGGCGCGCAACGTGCCGCCTACCGCGAGCACTGCCGCCATGTCGGGAAGGCCGACGGCTGGGAGCTGCCCCACGGCTACACCTTCGTCACCGCGCACGCCCGCCGTCGCTGACCACTCCGCCCGTCGGGCCGCGCAACCGCGTGCGGCCCTTCCCGCACCGCGCAACGCGCCACGCACAAGAGATCGGGACCGAATGACCGCCAGCTATCCCGTGGTTGCTGAACCACCGTTCTCCCCTCCCGGTACCCCTGTCGACCTGCTCAAGGACCTGGCCGTCGCGCTCAGCGAGTTCGGCTCGGTCTTGGACTCCATCGACGAACTCACCGTCGGGGAAACGGAGCTCGCGCTCAACTCCCTTGGTCCCAAGGACCGTCAGACCATCATGGGGGGCCTCGGCTTCCGCAAGGTTGAGCCGCGGCGCTTCGGTCATGTGCTGAGCGAGCAGGTACTCAAGCGGTTGCAGCGGATGGAGTCGGCCCGGGACCGCAGGCACGCCGTATCGCATCTCACCGCACGCATCATGCAGGACATCGACCGCGTGGTCGGGGAGGCCGCTTCCCCCCGCTCCGGCACTGGGCTCATGGAGCGTTGGGGGGCACGTCTGCTGCGTCTGGCGCTGTTCTCTCACCTCCAGGCATCGGTATACGACGCCCGATTGCTGCTGTGGGCCGCGGATCACGACTGGTTCGGCATCCAGGCGTCCGAGGCCGCCCGCGACGCGGTGTACAAGGCGGCGCAACGGGTGATCGACGGGACTCCTGGCTTCGACCACCACGTTGCGCCGCACGAGGGCACAGGAGCCGAGGACGCGAGGCAGACGACGGCCGTCCCAGCCCCCCGGCAACCCCTCGGCGAATCAGGGCGGAAACCTGCCAAACCCATCGCGGAGCAGGAACAACAGCCCTGCGATGAGCGGCCCTCTCCCGAGAGTCTCATGTCGGCCGAGGGGGAGCTCAAGTGCGTCCTTGACGAGGCGCTCGAGGCCGCCGACCGCGTGCGACTTGCCCTGCTGGCCGGGTGCCCACCCGTCGACACCGACCTGGCACAGCTCGCGGCTGTCTCTCCGGCATTCGTCCGCACGCAGGCCATGCTCTCCGCGATCGGGGTCACCGGCGTCGCCGACCGCCTCACCGACGTTCTCACCGCGATCGACGAGTTTCGTACGGCAGCGGAACGTAAGGAGAGGGAGGACCGGACCCGTCGCGTCATGACGACGGTGCTGGCCCTTGGCTGCTCCCCGGACAGTGCGGTGGCCGAGGTGATCGCGGATGCCCGACAGCGTGCGGAGGGATTGCTCGCGAAGCAGCGGTGGGACGCGCAGGATGAAACTTGTGCGCACTTCCTCTCCTTGCTGGTGCGGCTTGTCGAGCTGGGGGAGCAGAACGAATCCCAGCAGGCGATCATCGACGCCCAGCAGCAACTGTCGGTGGCGCATCCTCCGTACGCCGTAGCCGCTGTCCTTTACCAGCAGATCACCCTGACGACGGAGACGGATGCCACGGTTCCAGCCCAGACCGAGGAGCTCATCAAGGGCCAGGAGAGCTGGGAAAGCACCGATGTCCGAGTAGAGGCTGAGGAGTCCGCCGCATCGGACGGTGTCCCCGGTGCGCACTCAGCGGCAGCACATCACGTTCCCGAGCCCGCTCCGGTCGAGCACGGTCCCTCTCCCGCAGAGCCCTCTGAGTCGCAGACTGAACCGTCGCGAACGGCCACAGTGGAACCTGCAGCGACCGCCGAAGGCGGCGCCGGCACAGCTGACCACACGAGGCCGCATGACATCGACCCCATCCTCGCCCGTCTCATCGTCGAGAAGCGCTTCGGACTCGCCGCCCATCTGTCACAGGCCGCTGACCGCCCGAAAATCCAGTCCGCCGTACTGCGTCTGGCCGCTGCGTCGACGCTGCTGCACTCCAGGACCGGCGCCGCGGCCCAGTTCATCGAGGAGTCACTGCACGACTGGGACTCCCATGAGGGAAGTGACGGGGAAGGGTTGTCCCTGCTCCTGTTGCCCACCCTGGTACGCGCCGCCCTGGTGACGGGCGCACCGGTCGTCGGGGCACAGCTGAGGGAGCTCGCCCCGCAGCTGCCGGACGCCCTGCACGAGATGGCGACCGTGGTGGCGGAGCGTACCCTCCAGGGCGCACTCCTCATCGCGCCGCCCCATGCCGTCATCGCGGACGTCTCCCAGACGGAGAGCAAGCTCCGCGCTGCCGTGGAGGGTTGCCAGACCCTGCTCACCGCGCCGAGGCTGCGCTATCAGCGGGCAAGTGCCATGGTGCAGCGCTGGCTGGCTCCGACGGGCCTCCTCGGCAGCGTGCTGACCGCGATTGTGAGCGGCGCCCCGGACGCCGAAAAGCGTGCGGACGGCCTGCTGGAGAGCCTCGCGCGGCGGGCACAAATCGAGGCGGCCATCGACGAGATGGACGGCGCCCTGCGCAGCCCGGGTGGACGCGGCATCCAGGGCTCGGGCCGCAACAACGTCCGCCAGTACGTGGAGCGTGTGCGGGACGCCGTACGGGAGTGGCGTGTCGTCAAGCGTGACCTGCAGGCGGGTCGTTCGGAGGAGAACGCGTGGGCCTTCCAAGCCGTTGCATCCCTACGGCTCTCCCTCCTCGGACTCCGCGAACGGGTCGCGGCCGACCTCACCGCGGCAGAGCGCAGTTCCGCCGTCCTGGCGAAGGCCACCGCCTCGGTCTCGCGAGACCTCTTCTCGGAGGTCCTCGGCGGACTGGACGCCGACAGCCCATCGGTCGAGACGGGGCTGGACCCCGATGTGCAGCACGTCCTGGACGCCGAACTGTACAAGGCAGGGCGGAACCTACCGCGGGGTGAGAAGCGGACCGTGGGCGACCTGATCGAGGCCGTGGACCGTACCTGGGACGAGGCGATCGACCTCCAGGTCGGCCGTGACGGATTCGCCGTGGTCCGCACCATCGTGGACCTCGCCGACCTGGGCGTGCTCCCCGCGGCCCGCACGCTGACCCTCTCCGAGGACCGTCGGGCCCAGCTCACAGCGGCCGAGAGGGAGCGCCACGCGGCACTGGTCGAGAAAGCGCGGGAACTGGCGGCCCGACTACGCCGGTCCCAGGCGGACGAAGCGCTCACCGTCGAGCAGGACGTCAGTCTCCAGGAGCTGCTGGCGGATGCCAGAGCGCAACTGGAGAGCGACGGGCCGCGCGAGCTGGCCGCAGTGCGCCGCAACCTCGACCGGGTCGAGGAACTCCTGCCGCGTTACCGCAAGGAAGCGGCCGACCGGCTACGCGCCCGGCTGGCGGCGCTGACGGACGTGAGCGCGGAGGACCGTGAACGAGTCCTGCGCAATCTGGACACCGACAACCTGGCCACGGCGGCCGAACTCGTCTACTTCCTCGAACTGGGCGAGCCCGTACCGGAGATCAGGTCCGAGGACTCACATCTGGAGGCGTTCTTCCCCGCAGCGCCAGACGCCCTGCCCGGCGGCATCGACGCCGAGTTGATCGAGGCCGTCCGTGCCCGGGGCCTGTACGGCGACCACGCGGTGCTGAACTACGCCGCGCTTTCCGAGGAAGAGGCCGAACGAGCAGCCGCGGCGCTGGAGCTGTGGAGCAGGCTGGCCACGACCAAGGACCGCATCAAGATCAACCCGAGGGAGAGTCTCACCCCAGCCCTGTCCCTGCTCGGATACGAGGCGCGGCGGGCCCGGCCCCTGGACGACCTGCCGCGCGGTAAGGACTACCGCTTTTTCGAGCTGGCTGACGTGCACGTCACCGGCCGTGCCTGGGCGCCAGCCTTCGGATCACAGATCAAGGACCGGGGAGGCAAGCTGCGCGCCCTACTGATCTGGGGCCGGCCCGCAGCGAAGTTGCTGATCAGCCGCATTCTCCAGGACCCCGACGAGAGCAGCCTGCTCGTCGTCCACTTCGGAACGCTGGACAGCAGGATCCGTACCGAACTGGCAGTCGCCTCCCAGGACAGCAAACCAATCATGGTGGTCGACGACGCTGCGCTGGCCTACCTCACCGCTCACGGCAACCGGCGGGTGGACGCCGCGACCGAAACGCTGTTGCCGTTCTCCTCGGTGAACCCGTACATCAAGGAGAAGCGCGGTCAGATCGGCCGGGAGATGTTCTACGGCCGGGACCGCGAGCGCAAGAGCATCCACGACCCGGCGGGGACCCAGATCCTCTACGGAGGCCGGGGACTCGGCAAGTCCGCCCTACTCGCCGACGCGGGCGACCGCTTCGAGGAACAGCGCCCAGGGGCGTACCGCAAGCTCTACCTCAACCTGGACAAGATCGGCATCGGCAGGGGAACCGCGCTCGGCGCCGAAGCGATCTGGCCCACCCTGGATCAGGAGCTCACCAGGGAGGGCGTCCTGGAGGAGCCACGTCGCCGCAGCCCGCAGCAGGAGTCGTGGCAGAGGGTCACCGGAGGCGTCGCCCGATGGCTCGAACAGGACCCCGACCGGCGGCTGCTCATCCTCCTCGACGAGTGTGACCGCTTCTTCGAGGCGGACGTGCCCGAGTGCACGGAGACCCGCCGCCTGCGGGGTCTGGGCGAGGACTCCCGCGGCCGGGCCAAAGTGGTCTTCGCCGGCCTGCACTCCGTCCAGCGCTTCACCCGGCTCGCCAGGAACGGCCCGTTCAGCCACCTGGCACAGACCCCCACGGTCGTCGGGCCGCTCGCTCCGCAGTTCGCGGCCGACCTGATCGTGCACCCGATGCGCGCTCTCGGCTTCGAGTTCGCCGACGTCGACCTCGTGAACCGGGTGCTGGGTTTCTGCTCGTACCAGCCGTTCCTGTTGCAGATCTTCGGCAGCCGGATGGTGCAGGTCATGCAGGACAAGCGGACACGCCTTCCCCTCGCCCCGCCCCCCTACACGATCGAGGAGTCCGACGTGGACGCGGTGGAACAGGACGCCTCGCTGCGTTCGGACATCACTGCGGCCTTCAAGGACACCCTCGCCCTCGACGACCGCTACCACGTCATCGCCAACGTCCTCGCCCAGCACGCGCGGGACAACGGTCTCGAGACCCGGCTCAGTGACCGGGAGCTGCGGGAGGAGTGCGCCGGATGGTGGCCGCAAGGCTTCGAACAGCTGGACAGTGAGGGCTTCCGCGCCTATCTGCAGGAGATGGTCGGCCTCGGCGTCCTGGCGCCAAACAACGACGGGCAGGGCTGGCATCTGAGGGGCCCCAACGCGTTGCGCATGATCGGCACCGCGCAGGAGATCGAGGCGCGGCTCCTCGGCGCGGAGAAGGAGTCCCGGTTGGAGGAGACCGTCGTACTGGAGAGTCGGCCCGACCTCTCCGACGGCCGGTCCGCCCCGCTCACCGTCAACCAGATCGACTACCTGCTGGGGGAGGGCGTCAACCAGGTCCGGGTCGTCCTCGGCACACAGGCGACCGGCGTCGCGGACGTGGAGCGGACCCTGCGGGAGGTGACCGGTACGGTCGTCGGCTGGTCGGTGCCGCCGATCGGCAGCGCCAACACCTTCCGCAAGGTGCTCGCGGCCGGCCGCGCCGGCGAACGGCAGCTGCTCATCAGCGATCTCACATGGGGCAACGAGAAGCCCTGCCGGGAGTCCCTCGAACTGGCGAGGACAGTCCTGCCCGACACCGCCGAGGCCACCAGGTCCGTCGTCTTGGTGTCTGGGGTGGGACAGCTCGGTTTCTGGTCCGACCTCCTCACCGGTGACGAGACCGACCACGACACCGTGGTGGTGTTGCGCCGGCACGACCCGCGAAGCCTGAAGGACTGGACGCAACGGCACAGCCTGTGCGAGACGGACGAACGCCTGGCCCGTCTGGCGGCAGCGACCGGAGGCTGGCCGTTCCTGCTGGACAAGGCCCTGGAACTGCGTGAGCACCATCACGACCAGGACAGAGTGCTGCAGAGTCTTACGACTTGGCTGGAACAGAGCAGCGGCGCAGGAGAGTTCGTCGAGGCCGTGGGTTTGCTGGAGAGCGGCACGCTCAAGGCCTGCTACTTCGCCGTCGTCGACCAGCTCGGCACCGGATGGCACGACGATGCCTACACCGTGACCGCAGCTGAGATGGCGGGCCTGGCCCCCGACGAGGCGCTACGGGCTGTGACGTGCCTGGAGGCACTCCAGGCCCTGGACCGGGAGGGCGCGCGCCTGCGCGTCGAGCCGGTCCTCCATGCGGCGCTGGGCGTGCTCGGCGCCAAGGGATGACCTGCCGCCGCCACGATCCCCCTTATATGGGGCAGCGTGCCCGGCGGACCGTCCGTGCTCCGACCACGCATGACAATGACAAGAGAAAGTGACCCCGTTGTCCGTACATTCCTCCCGACCCGACGTGGATGCGGCAGCAGCCGCGATCAAGGGCATCTGGTTCCCGGTCAAAGGTTCCGTGAAGAGCCTTCCCGAGGTGCTGATGCCCGACGAAACCGTTCAGGCCCTCGCCGTCGCCCACCACGACGGCGTCATGGGAGTGCTCGCCCTCACCGACCGCCGTGTGCTGTTCCGGGCGCAGGGCTGGACCGGCCAACGGCTCGTGTCCCACGCCCTCGGCGAGATCTCCGACCTGCGCTGGGCGGGCGGACTTGGCCAGGGAGTGCTCACCCTGTCCGTCGCCGGGTGGGCGGCCGAGTTCAAGAACATGGACAAGCGGGATGGCCCGAACCTCGCCGACCGCCTGCGGCAGTGGCGACAGTGGTACGCCCAGCAGGTCGGCGTCGCTGCGCATCCTGCTCCGGGACAGCACCTCGCCGCACCGGCCCCCGTTCCCGCGCAACCGTTCACGGGCTCCACGCCTGCGCCCGTCCCCGCGCAGTCCGGGCCAACCACCCCGGCCGTCCCCGCACCGCAGCACTCGTCGAGGCCCTCCGGCGGTGGTGGAGGTCTCTTCGGCCGCCGCCGGAGGGAAGCGGAGGCGGAAACCGCCCGCCTGGAAGACGAGTTGCGCGCCCAGGCCGCCCACGCCGAGGCCCTGCGGGCGGAGAACCAGCGCCTGCTGGCCGAGCTGACCGCCCTCGCCGGCGCGGACGCGGCCCGCCTGGTCCACGAGACCGAACGCCTCCGCCGCACCCACACCGAGCACCTGACCGAGCTCCAGCGCATCGACGCCGTCCTCGACGCGAAAGTGGAGGCGGCCGCCGAACGTGCCGAGATCGAGCTCGGCGGCACCCGGCAGCGGCTGCACGAGATGGAGGTACAGGTCCAGGAGGCCGAGCGCCGCCTGGTCGCGGCCAGAAGCGGTCTGGTCGTCACCGACGACCTGGTGCTGCTGCAGGAGGCCGGCATCTACGAGTACCGCCACCCACTCGCGGACGCCGTCGCCTACAAGGCCGAACTCGACCGGATCAAGGACCAGTGCAAGGTGCTCACCAAGAACGGGCGGGCCGTCATCGGAGTCACCGAGTGGACCGTCAACGGATCTGCCGCCGAGGGACGCCGCATGGTGCGTGACTTCTCCAAGCTGATGCTGCGCGCCTACAACGCCGAGGCCGACGCCGCCGTACGGGGCATGAAACCCCACCGCCTCGCTTCCCTCATCGACCGGCTGGCGAAGTCCCGGGAGACCATCGCACGGCTCGGCAAGACAATGCAGATCCGGGTGACCGACGAGTACCACCGCCTGCGGGTGCGCGAACTGGAATTGACCGCAGACCACTTGGCCAAGGTCGAGGAGGAGAAGGAGCAGCGTCGCGAGGAGCGGGCGCGGCAGCGCGAGGAGGAGCGCCTGGAGCGGGAGATCGCCCGCGAGCGTGCCCGGCTCGACAAGGAGCGCAACCGCCTCGTCCTGGCGCTGAACCGGGCCCGTTCCGCAGGCCAGGCGGACCCCGCCCAGATCGAGGAACTGGAGCGGAAGCTGGGCGAGATCGACGCGGAGGAGGAGGCCATCAACCGCCGGGAGGCCAACAATCGCGCGGGATACGTGTACGTCATCTCCAATGTCGGCGCCTTCGGAGAGTCCATGGTCAAGATCGGCCTCACCCGCCGCCTCGACCCCATGGACCGCGTCAACGAACTCGGCGATGCCTCCGTGCCCTTCCGCTTCGACGTGCACGCGCTGATCTACAGCGACGACGCCGTCGGCCTGGAACGTGCCCTGCACCGGGAGTTCGAAGACTGGAGGGTCAACAGGGTCAACGCACGACGTGAGTTCTTCCACGTCACTCCGGTCCAGGTCCGCGACGCCCTCGCCCGCCACGCGGGCCAGCACCTCCTGGAGTTCCACGAGGAACCGGATGCCCCGGAGTGGCGGGCCAGCGTGGTGTCGGCAGAGGCGAACCGCTGACGGACGACGGCCGACGACGGGCGGCTGAGCGTCGGTAGGGGACACCGGGCACGGTGTCTCCCGCCACGCCTGCTGCCATTGTTCTGACTGTCAGCAACACGAGATGTGGAGCGTCAAACAGCGGCCCAGTGCTCCGCTCGTCCCAAGTGCTCCATCACCACCTGATGCGCCCGCCACCCGTCCGGAAACTTGGGCGGCACGTCCAGGTACACCGGGCTGCTGCGCGGATGCCGGTCCAGCAGGTCCGTGATGCCCGCGCGGGCCACCACGACGCAGGCGAAGCGGTGTCGGGAGAGCAGGACGCACAGGCGGCCGGTCTCCAGGTGGAAGGCGGAGGCGTCCTGGCGGCCGGAGAGGGGGTGCCAGACGAGGGTGACGTCGAACTCGCGGCCCTGGAGTCGGTTGGCGGTGTCCACCGTGATGGCTGTGCGGCCCCGTGTGGCGAGCCGGGATCGGACTGCGTCCGCCTGGACCGTGCGCGCCGCGCCGATCGCTATGCGGGACTCGGTGAGCGGCTCGCCGTTGACTAGAGCGCCGCGCTCCAGGAGGCGGGCCGCCGTCGCCGCGAGGGCCTCGGCGACCTCCGGGTCGTCGTCCAGGGTGTGGCGGGCGGGCAGTTCCAGCAGGCCCCAACCCGACTCCGCGGCGCGGGCCAAGACGGCGTCGTGCGGGGTCGTGCGGTGTGCCGCGCTGCGGTACGTAAGGACGCGGTCGGCGGCCGTCGTGCCGGAGGTGAAGGGGTAGAAGGGGTAGAACGCCTTCTCCACCAGGGGCGCCGCCATCTCCGGCAGTCGCCAGGAGACGGGCAGTTGATGACGCTCCAGGTCCTCGTTGTGGGCGAGGGTGACGTCGACGGCGTTGCGCAGCGGGTCCCAGGTCAGGCCGTGCCAGCGGTCGGTGTCCACGGTCGCGAAGGGGTCGAGCTGGCCTGGGTCGCCCACGAACAGGACCCGTGAGTCCTCCGGGCCGAAGAGCGGTGCCGTGGCGAGCAGGGCATCCGACCGCATCTGGTACGCCTCGTCGACGATCGCCCAGCGCCACGGATCGCACTTGTCGGGCTTCACATACGACCACTTCTTCGCCGTGGAGACCACGACCGGCAGGTCGCGCAGGTCGGATATGTCATTGCTGCCCGTCACGTTGCCGTGCTGCCGCACGCGCTCCGGGAGTGTGAACGTGCTCGCATGCAGGCGGCCGAGCGCGAGGTCCGGGTACTCCCGCGCGATGTTGTCGACCAGGTCGTCCACCTGCTCGTTGGTCTGCGCGACGATCATCAGCTGGTGACCGGCCGCCGTGAGGTGACCGGTGGCGCGCTTGACGAGCGTCGACTTCCCGGCGCCGGGCGGGGAGTCCACGACCACACCCCGGCCGGTGGCCGTGTCCAGGCTGGACAGGATGCCCGCGACCGCCCGGTCGGCGAGCACGCCGGGGGCGGCAGGGGGGTCGGTGTCCGGGGCGGCAGTCATTCCCAGATCTCCTCGGCGTCCTCGGCGGTCGGTTCGTAGGGCTTGGGCGGGCCGCCGTGCGTCCACGGAGTGTCCTCCTCGGCGGGCAGGACGGACGGCATGGACTTGGGGTCGACGGAGGTGTACGTGACCGTCTCGCCGATCTCGGCCAAAGTGCCCGGCGGGGCCGGTGGCTTGCGCACCCGGTTGAAGCCGCCGTTGAGCTGGATCACCACGGTGTGACCCTCGCAGTCCGGCACCACCTCGACGATTTCCGCCTTCTGTCCGGGGCGCGCTGGGCACTTGACCTCCTTGCCCGCGGTGAGCCGTACGGGCAGCTCGCTGCGCACGGTGATCGTCGGACGCCACACCATCGACCCGGGCCGTGTGCCGGGAGCGAAACGGTCCTCGTCGCGGGCCACGACCAGCCCCGTGAACGCCTCGCCCGACAGTTCGTACTCCGCCATCACCAAGGGGTCGTCGAACGCCCTTTCCGCGTCGTACCGCGCCATCGCCTCCTCCATGCGCGCCAGACGGCGGGCCGCGCCCACGGCGTGGTCACGGCGGGCCTGCGGGCGGCCGTCCTCGTCTAGGTAGGCCGCGTACTCGCTGAACAGCCGGCGGTCGTACGCCCACCGCTCGGCCACGTGCCGGCCCTCGGGCAGCTCGCGCAGCAGGTCCACCCCGCGCCACACCAGTTCCCAGGTCGGTAGCATCTGGCCGCGTAACTCGCGGTCGATCTGGCGGCCGACGGCCTCCCTGCCACGGCCGTTGGCGGCTTCGTCGTAGCGGGACATCAGGTCGTGCAACGTCTGGTCGAAGACGACGTCCGTCGCCGGTCCGGCCGGTGGGAAGCGCAGCGGATCCTCCGCCTCGCGGGCGGCCTGCGCTCCGGTGAGTCCGTCGGGCGGGTCGATCCAGGCCAGCAGGGAGGCGAGGTGGGAGTCCTCGGCAGGGCTCTGCCCGGTCGCCCAGTGGGCGGAGAGCAGCCGGGTCAGGGCCTGCAGCAGGCAGGAGCCGGTAAACTCGGCCCGGTCCGCGAACCACGTCAGCCACTTGCCGAGGGCGGGCACGGACGGGTCCACGGCATATGGCCCCTCGACGGCACGCAGCCGGGTCAGCCGGCCGAGCAGCCGGACGTACGCGATGCCCTCGCCGCCCGGGACCAGGAGCTGCGGCGCGCGCAGTAAGCGTCGGCGCTCCTCCTTCTCCGCGCCGCGGCCCACGGTGTACGTCTCCGTCTCCGCCGTACGGCACTGGTCGATGTACGGCAGCAGCAGCGCGGCAAGACGCTCGGCGAAGCGGAAGCGTTCGGCTCGGTCACGTGGTTGGCGCACCGTCAGCAGAGTCGGTCGTTCGCGGTCCGTTCCGGCGAGGGCGGCGAGCGGGGCGCACGCCTCTCCGGCGAGGGTGAGGGGGACCAGGACGAAGGGGCCGTCGTCCAGGTGAGTGTGGCGTACCGTCGTCAGCCGCTCGGCGCGGCCCGTCTCAGTGGCCCGGAGCGCGGCCACGGCGGCGAGCGTGCTCATGCGGCACCACCCCGGCGCAGTCGGCGCAGCCGTTCCGCGGCGCGCAACCGGTCAATGGCGGCGGCCTCGGCGGGGCCGGGCGCGTGCACGCCGTCCAGGTACGCGAGGGTGGTGCGGGTGGAGTCAACGCCCGGAAGCGTGTTGCGGACCGTGCCGCCCAGCCGGGTGGGGGAGGCGCAGGTAGTGGCCTCGTCCCGGCAGTAGCGGGCCATCTCGCAGAAGGACAGGCAGTCGGGCGTGTAGGAGGCGTCCAACGCGCCCACCGAGGAGTCCAGCTCGTCCACGTCGCGGTCGGTGTCGAGGGTCGCCGAGGGCGGCAGCGCGAGCGCGAGGTCGTCGGCGCGGCGCAGCCGGGTCAGCTGGAAACGCAGGGCGTCGAGTTCCTGACGGAGGTCCACCAGGCGGCCGTAGGGGCGGTTGGAGAAGTCCTTGGGGCAGATGAGCAGGAACTCGTGGGCGATCTGCTCCGGATCGAGGTTCAGCTCTTCGAAGGTGCGGTGCAGGGCGAGGACGGACACGGCGGCCTGCTTCGCGGTCTGCGCGACAGCCGTCGGGTTCGCCTGCCCGTCGATCGCGGGGAAGGAGCGGATTTCGGCCACGTAGAACTTACCGCCGACACGGTGGGTCAGTGCCTGGGGCGCCAGATAGGCCGTCTGGCCGGCGACCTCCAGTGTCAGCAGCGGCCGGTCCAGGATCAGGCGCTCGTCGCTGCCGGAGGCCAGGCGCGTCAGCAGACCGCGGGTCTCCTTCACCCGCCGGGCAAGGGAGGTGTCGCCGCCCACCTCGTTCAGGTCGGTGACCCCGGCCTCCTCTACGGGGATGCCGAGCTGTTCGCGCAGCAGCCGGATGAGTTCCGCGTAACCGCCCCACTTCACGAGGGCCTCGAACGCCTGCTCCCGCGCCAGGGCGAAGGGCGACTGGCCGAAGCGCGGCTCGTAGCCCATGCGCTGGGCGAGCAGGGCCTTGTCGATGCCGACGGCGTCCAGCACGGCACGGCGGGAACAGGCCGGGTTGGCGGTCAGGGCGGTTATTTTGCGCGCGGTGTACGGCTGTGGGGGGCGCGGACCCCGCAGGGCCGCGAGTCGGCTGTCGGGAAGGTCAACAGGGTGCTGCGGAGGCATCTTCTCTTCTTACCCGGTGTTCTGACGCGGTGTTGTGCGGTGGTGGCACGGCGACGCTCGGGGTTCTCCGGTCGGGCGTCAGAGGCTCGCGCCGTGCGCGTTGCGCAGGGCATCGTGCAGTGGTGCGGCGCCGAACAGTTGCTGGCTGTCGGTGAGTTGGGTCCGGGCACGGTCCGCGGCGGCGCGCCGCTCGGCGTCGTCGGACTCCTGGTGGACCGCGGATTCGCTGCGTGCCGCGGAGATCACCCGGGCCGGGTCGAGGTCGTCGTTGTCGTACGCGCCGGGGATGTTCAGCGCGAACCGGCGCAGCAGTTGCCAGGCGGCGTCCGACGGTGGGTGGCCGGCCGCGGTGAGCCGTTGGATCTGCTCGGCGGCGCCGACAGCATGGGTGAGGAAGTCGACGCGCAGGCTGAGCGGTCCGATGACGCGCCGCTGGAGCGGCCAGACCGACACGGCCAGCAGGCCACGTGCGGGCGTGAGCCGGTCGTGGGTGAGGGCCGAGCAGATGTAGTACGGGCGGGCGTACCCCTGGGCGTTGAAGGACCGTTCCTCGTCGCGGCGGAGCGAGGCGAGCTTGGTGGCGACGAGCGGCTCGCTGAAGAACGCCTCGTACACGGAGGAGATGAGCTTCGGGGCGGCAGGTGCGCCGAGCAGGGTGAGTGACTGGTGCACCTGCTCGCGGACGGGCACGGCTGCCTGAGCGGAACGTTTCCCTCGAGGTACCGGCTGTGAAGGCGGTGCTGCCGTGCGTGCCGCCCGAGGGGTGGGTGGGTGCGACGGGGCCTGCTGCTCACCGGGCACGGCCTCGGTCGCCACCTCGGCGTCCAGCGCATCTTCCCAGGCGGCCTCCGCCTCGCGCAGTTCGCCGCGGATGCGGGAAGCGGCAGCGGTGTCACGGGCGCGGCGGGCCTCGCGCAGCCGGGCGCGCAACTGTGACAGCCGCTCCTCCAACTCCTCCAGCGATGCGGTCATGCCAGCAGCCTACCGTTCCGGCCATTGAATTCCAAGCTGTGCCAATCTTTTCCAAAGTTCTGCGTTACGCTCGGTGGTGTGGCGCATCCGAGGTCTCGGCTGGGCCCGCTGAACACTGCGCTCCGGCGGAAAGGAGAGGACATGGCCGACGCCACGGCATGGCGCAAGCCGCGATGGATGACGGGGGACGAGAGCCTGGTCCGGGTGGGGCCTGGGACCGGGGCGGGCGTTGACGACGCGCACACCTGCCCGTCCCGGGACGCGGCCAAGGCCAGGCCCGCGGTCCGGGCGGGGGTGGCCTCCAGGCTGCCCCAGGAGCGTCTGGAGGACTTCACTCTCGGCCCGGTGTGCGAGGCCCTGGACCTGATGGAGTTCGACGGCGCGCCTCTGGAGCGGGCCCTCAGCGCTCTGGCCCACCGTCGACGGCCCCTGCATCCCGGGCATCTCGCCTACGCCGAGCACGCTGTCCGGCTTTACACCGGTCGACGCGACCCGCGCGGCCTCGCACCGGTGAGGCCGTACTGGGTCGTGCGCAAGGACAACGGGCGGCGCTGGGAACTGTATGCGTGGTGGCGGCGTTATCAGTCGGCCGACGGCCGGCTGCGCGAGTACCGGCGGCTGAGGCACGCCGAGGCGCGCGTGTCCGCGCCGGGCGAGACAGCCGTCGCCGCGTACGCCGCGGCCTTCGGAGTCAACGCCTCCTGGCCGCGGCGCTGGCAGCAGGAGTTTCCGCTGCACCGTGCGCCGTCGCGGGTCACGCACGTACGAATCGTCGAGGTCGGCCTGGGCGACGGCTCCGAGTCCGTCCAGTTCGAGGGCACCGTCGCCGAGGCCAAGGCGTACTACGAGAGGCATGGCGACGCTCATGTCAGAAGCGTCGTCAACGGCGGCACCCCACGCCCCGGTTCGGCGTGCCTCGACTGCAAGCAGTTCACGGGGTGCGACACCGTGCACCGCTCGCCTGGCGTACTGGCCCTGCCCTCGCGCAGGCTGCCGCTGCGCAAGGTCTCGGTCAGCGATCTGCGCTATCACGCCGTGTGCCCCGCCCAGGGTTTCCTGCGATCTCTGCACCTGCCGAAGTCGGACGAGTACAGCGACGCGGCCAAGCTCGGCCAGGCGGTGCACGCGTGGATCGAGAAGCTGCACCGACGGGACGGGTGGCCGCCCTGTACGGCCGCCGACATGCCGGCCGAAGGCGAGAACTGGACACGCGGCCGATGGCAGGTCCCCGACGAGGAGGCCGAACTGGGCCGCAGGATGCTCCTCCAGCACGTGGCCGCCTGCCCGTTCCAGGACTCCGGACTCATCGAGCAGGCCGAGTGCGAGCCGCTCCGCGTGGTCCACGACACCGCCGCGCAGGCCGTCGTCATCGCCAAACCCGACCTGCTCTACCGGGAGGACGGCTCCTGGGTGTGGCGCGAACTCAAGACCACCCGCAAAGCCCTGCGCCAGGGCACTGATCCCCTGGACGCCTATCCCCAACTCGCCCTGGCCGTTGTGCTGCTGGCCCGTGGAGCGCTCGGCGGTGACCCGAGCGGCTCCCGGGTCGAGGTGGAGTTCCTCCGGCCCGATGATTCCACCCCGTACGTGATCGACCCGACCGACCCGCAGCGGGTCGCGAAGGCCGAGGCCGTGCTCCAACAGCACGCCGGTCCCTGGCGCGAGGACGACCAGTGGGAAGCCAGGCCGGGCCGGCACTGCCAGTGGTGTCCCGTGTCCCGGTGGTGTACGAGCGCCGCATCCGGCGAGAAGGCGGGGGAGGAGAAGGTATGACCGCCCTGGACACGAGCGACCCACACACCGAGGACACCCGTCCCGGCTCGGCCTCGGAAGCCACCGTTCCCCAACCACCGGCCGCGGCCGACGGGGGCCCGGACGAATCCCTGCTGCGGCAGATCGCCGGGGCCCTGGCCTGCCTGTCCCGGCAGCGCACGGTTCCGCATCCGGTCTACCCGGACAAGGTGCAGAACGCCTACAACCGGCTCGTACTGCACTGCCTGCGCCGCGACGAGCAGCCACCGGGCAGCGTCCCGGAGATGGTCCGCTGGGCGTGCGAACGCCCCTTGCGGGCATGGCCGATGGACCTGCCCGCCGAAGCCCGGGCCGTCGGCGACCTGCTCGTCGACCCCGAGACCCGGCTGCCACACCAACTCTGCCTCGAATGGGAAGTCGACGCCGCCGACCCGGCCGCCGAACTCTTCGAGAACCAGCGCATCCTCGAAGCCCTCGCCGAGTGCCGGGCCGCCAGGAACCCCAGGGCTTACACCGCCTTCCGGTCCCTGCTCACCACCAGGCCGGTCCTCACCGGCGCCGAACTCGCCCTGCTGGGCGGGGACCCCGAGTGCGGCATGCTCCTCCAGCACGTCATCAAGCGGTGCTACGAACCGGTGCCCGCCTCCTACCGGCGCGCCGACGGCACGTACCGGCAGTGCGGACGCTGCCGCTGCCTGATGGTGCCCCTGCCCGACGGCGGTCACCGATGCGAACTGGACCGCTGCCGCCGGGACGGCATGACCGACACCGGAAGCACCCTGCGCGCCGACCAGGGCGGCCTCCACCAGCTCAGCCGCCCCCTGCGGATGTTCGTCACCAGCCCGGGACTTGCCGAGACCGACCTCCAGACCGCGCTGCGCAGAAGGTTCGGCATCACCGCCGAGATGTGGCCCCACTACGACGCCTACGACCTGCGCATCCCCCTGCCCGACGGCCGGTTCTGGGCCGTGGACGTCAAGGACCGGGTGAACCCCGTCCAGCTCGCCCGCACCCTCACGCCCTTTCGCACCGACCCGCCGTACGACCGGGCCTTCCTCGTCGTGCCCCGCTACCGCTTCCGGGACAACGAAGCGTACGGCCGGCAGTTCCAGCGCCACCTGCCCGACGCCCTGACCGGCCGCGTCACCCTCCTCGACGACCGGGTCTTCCTGCGTCTGGTCGGCGACGAGCTCGCCGCCCGCCCGGGCACACACCACGACGGCACGGAAGGAGACCGCCATGCGTGACCGCAGTGGCTGGCACCGCCGCTGCTCCCCGCGGCAGCTGAACGAAGTGTGGCCGGACGACCTCGGCTCCTTCCGGCCCGGTGACCTGCTCGACGTCGAACTCGGGCTGTACCTCCTGCAGAGCGTGACCCCCACCCGAGCCGCCATCGACGTATGGCCACTGCTTGGGGGCTACCCCTACAGCGAGGCGTTCGGAGACGTACGGTCCGACGAGCAACGCCTGCGCATCCTGCGCGCCCGGCACCACCTGTGGGACCTCAGGCGTGGACGGGCCTGGACAGAAGCGCTGACGGCGTACCTCGAGGTGCCGCAGCAGCTGCGCGGATACGACCTCGACGACCCGCACTCCGCTCCGTGCCGCCGGCAACCCTCCCGCGCCGCAAGACGGTTCTACGTCTTCGAGGAACTGCTCAACCAGGCACCCGAGTTCGCCACACGCAGCCTCCCGCTCGCCGAAGCCGGCGAGTACACCTTCCGCGCACAGGACCGTGTGCACTCGGTGGAGTTCCCGCAGGACCTGCTGACCGGGATGGTGCCGCGTGTCCATGCTCTGGACGCCCTGCCCGGCGGACAGGGCGAACCCATTGACGTCACCTGGGCGGAACTGGAGAAGGCCGCCGAAGCGATGGACTGCGCCGAAGCCGCGTCCGCGAACGGACACGGCAACGACTGGGCCAGGCGGCTGCGCCGCGTCAAACTGCTCGTACGCGACGACGAACTCGGCCGCTTCACCCGGAAGGGGCGGCTCAGGATCGACCGGCTGCTGCACATGGTGGGCATGGTCGGCGCGGGCAAGTCCACGATCCGCGACATCCTCACCTACCACCTGGTCACCCAGTCGCCCCGCCGCGTCACCATCGTGGTCGGCGACGTCGCCGAAACCCTCGCCGTCGTCGAGCAGTTCCACCGGCTCGGCGTACCGGCCGCGCCGATCCTCGGCTACTCCACACGTGAGCGGAACATCAGTCGGCTGCACCGCCGTACGGCCACCGCGGGAGCCGCGACCATGCTCGGCCACGACCACTCCGGGTTCACGTATCTGAGCAGTGCCTGTCCCGTGGACGTGCTGCGGGGCCTGGAAGCACGTCGGCCGCTCGGTATCCGGGAAGCACCCTGCCTCGGGCTGTACACCGTTCCGAAACAAGAGGAAACCGCCGCGACGGATCCCCTGCTCGAGGAGGAGTACCCGGCCGCGGAGGCCGCCCCCACCGAAGACCGCCCCAAGCCGCAACGGCGGCTGTGCCCGCTGTGGCACCGATGCCCCCGGCACCGCGGAGCCCGGGATCTCGTCGACGCCCGCGTCTGGGTCGGCACACCGGCCGGCCTGCTGCACAGCTCCGTACCGCAACACCAGCACGATGAGCAGCTGCGCTATCTCGAACTCGCCTGCCGTCTCACCGACCTGGTCATCGTGGACGAGGCCGACCGCGTGCAGATGCAGCTCGACGCGGCCTTCGCCCCGGCCAGCACCCTGGTGGGCAAGTACCCCAACTCCTGGTTCGACGAGGTCGCCGTCCACAAGGTCCAGCAGATGGCGCGCGACGGACGGCTCCAGCTCTCCGCACGCGACGTCGACGACTGGATCAACGCCGTCAACACCGTCAGCGCCGCCACCGACCGGCTCTACGCACTGCTGGTGAAGGACGACCAGCTCAGGCGGTGGATCAGCGTCGACTACTTCAGCGCCTACACCCTGCACAATCTGCTGCTCGACAGCTGGTTCCCCGGCCGGGCCCAGGGCGAGCAGCCACCCCCAGCCGCGCGCACGCTCGACGACGCCCTGTTGCGTTTCCGCGACGACCCACTCCACGAACAACCGGACCAGGGCGACGACGAGGTGACATCACTCGTGAACACCTTCGTGCACCTCACTCTGGAACTCCTCCACGCGCCCCGGGGCGCCCGCACCCGTGAACGGCTGCGCGACACGCTCACCGGCATCGTCGGCCAGGACTCCGCCGCCCTCGAGCGGACCGGGATCGACGTTCAGGCCGGGCGTTTCGAGTTCACGCTGATCCTCGCAGCCCTGCACAGCCGGCTCGACTTCATGACCACACTGTGGCCGCGCGTCGAAGCCGCCCTCCACCTGGAGAACGCGTCCAACCAGCTCTCCCGCAGGCCCCCCAAGGACTACGAGCCGGTCATCCCCGAATCCCCCATGGGCAACGTCCTCGGCTTCCAGTTCCGCCTCGACGACCGGGAGCGCGACGGCGGCCGCAGCGGCGAGTTGCGCTTCTTCCACTGCAACGGCGTGGGCCGGGAACTGCTTCTGCGCCTGGGCGACCTGTGCCTGGTGGACGGGCGTCCCGCCCCGCACGTCCTGCTCATGTCCGCCACCAGCTGGGCCGGCACCTCCAGCAGGTACCACCTGCACACGGAGGTCGGCGCCCTGCTCCGTCCGCTGGACGACGAGATCGAGGCCGTCCTCGGCACCGAGTTCCGCAAGGAGTTCCTCCACTGGCCCGGCGGTGACCAACCCCGGCCCGTACGCCTGTCGGGCTGCGACCCCGAGGAACGCCCGCAGGCCCTCCTGGAGATGCTGCGGCAACTTGCCGTTCCCGACCGCAGTCTGCCCGGCTCGGTCAGCATGCTGGACACCGAGCTCCGCGAGATCGACGACGGGGAAAGGCGTCGCCTTCTGCTGCTCGTCGGCAGCTACGAGGAGGCACGCCGGGCCGCTGAGTACCTCAACCAGATCCCCGAGTGGAATGGCCGCGTCGTCCAGCTCGTCTCCGACGACGCCGACGCGGACACCGCCTGGAACCGGCTGCCCGAGGACGCCAGGGTACGCACGCTCACCCGCGGCGATGTGAAGTCCTTCCCCACCGTGGGCGGGGACCTTCTCGTCGCCCCGCTCCTGGCGGTCGAGCGCGGACACAACATCGTGCTGCCCGGAGGCAAGGCAGCGATCGGCAGCGTCTACTTCCTGGCCCGCCCCCACCCCCGGCCCGACGACATCACGCTCGCCATCCAGGCCATCAACGACTGGGCGGTGCGGCACCTGCGTGACGTCGACGGAGTCTTCACCCAGGGGGTTCTCGCCGGGGCCACGCCCCACGAGGCCGCCATTGGCTTCCGCAGTCGCGCCTTCCGTCAGTGGAACCGGTACCTTACCCGCCGACTGGCCTGGTCCAGCCTCCGCGACGACGAGAAGACCGCGTTCACCTGGGACCAGCTCGTCGTGATGTGGCAGGTCATCGGACGCCTCGTACGAGGAGGCGTCCCCGCACGCGTGGTCTTCGTCGACGCCGCCTTCTCGCCCCGGGAAGCCGGCTTCCAGTCCACCGACACGCCCGACACCAGCCTGCTGGCCAGCATGCGCGCCGTGCTCGCGCCCTACTTCGACGACACGGACGGCGTCATCACGGCCCCGGAGCCGCCGGCGCTCGACAAGTCCCTCGTACGGGAGCTGTACGAGCCGCTGTACCGCGCCCTCGTGGACATGGGCTGACAGTCGCGCCTGCCGCCCGCATCCGGACTTCCCACCCCGCCCGCACGCCCCAGAGGAGCACTGAACGATGACGTATCACCACGTACGTGCGGCGGCCTATGTGCCCGACCCGGCACAGGCGCCGTTCAAAATCCCCCTGCACACGATCTGTCTGCCCGCCGACTGGGAGGAACCACTCCAGCGCCTCCGAGAGTACGGGCAGGGTGCGGGTCGGAGCGCGACGTACCGCAGGGTGCCCACCCAGCAGATCAACCAGCTCATGCGCGCCACCGCGCCGGACGTCGTCACGGTCGACTCCACAGCCACCTTCGGCACCGGCCGTCCCTGGCTGTACTGCGCGCAGCCCTATCCCGCATCCGTGACGAACCTTTACGTCGCCACATGGCTCAGGAGTCTCCGGCGGAATCCTGACGACCCCGAGGCCACCCGGATCCTGCTGGACTGCTTCCGCGACCTGGACACCGGCTCGCTGAACTGGCAGCCCGCCGAGGTCGACCTCCTCGAACAGGACCTGTCCCCGGGCGGCACCGCACTGCCCGCACCGCACGTGTACCGCCTGCTGCCCGATGAACTGGCGGCCCGCATCGCCCGCCAGGGACCGTACGAACATGGAGGCCGGCGCCTGACCTTCCATCAGGTCGCGGGGGTGAGTGGTGCGCGCGGCGCCGGAAGCGGTGGCGCGGAGCTGATGTCGTGGCCGCCGATCGAGTACGTCCCCGGGAAGGGCGACCGCCGCCCCGCCTACTACTCGGCCGTCATCCGCGTCACCGTACGCACGGTCCCCTTCTCCGCAGTGCCGCGGGTCCACCTCAGCGCTGGTCTCCGCCGGTTCGTCTCCGGGAAGGTGTTCATGCCCTACCGGAAGGGAGTCTCGGTGTACCTGCGGCCGGATGCCTCGCTCGTGCCGGAGGGGCCCGTACCGCAGCGCTTCTCGGTGGCCATGCTCCAGTGGAGGAACGGGACAACCGACTGGCGGCAGGGCGGCACCGAGGGCATGCTTGCCGCTGTCACCGCCCTCGACGGCCTGCCGTCGGCGGACCGGCTCATCAAGGAGGCCGACCACTGGATCGGTGAGGGCGGCAACGGTCGCGACGGTATCCGCCTGGCGGTGGGTCACCAGGCCGCCATGGGCAAGCACCTCATCAACACAGGACTCATGCCCAGCGAACGGCGCCGTCTGATGGAGTGGGCGGAACAGGCCTTGGCGCCCGAATTCGTCCCCGTGCCGAAGTTGGAGCGCAGCCGTTACGCCCGGCCACCGCGGCGTCACCTCGCCAAACTCCCCTCCGTTCCGAAGAACGCCACCCCGGAGAAGAAGGCGGAGATCCTCGCCCAGTCGGCGCCTGTCTCGGCAGAGAACGCGGCCGTGCGCCGACGGACGCTGGCCGCGGCGCTGGACGGCGCCGACCTGGCGTGCGTGGTGCTTCACCAGACTGACGACCAGAGGGACCGGATCGTCGCCGCCGCGGAGAAGGACCTCGGCCTGCGGGCCCACCGCCGCGAGCAGGGCCCCGAGACCTGGGTGTGGCAGGCAGAGGAGCTGACCGTACGGCTGCACGCACGACCGCTGGGCGTGCTGGGCGCCCCGCTCGGAGGAGACCGCGTGCCGCGCGCCGGACGCGAGCACGACGAGGCCATCGGGGAGCGGCGCACCCAGGTTGCCGACGCGATGGCGTCCCTGCGTACGTCGGCCCCCGGAGCACAGATCGCTCTCGTCGAACTCGAGTGGGAGCCGTTCAAGCGGGAGAAGCGTCGCGCCGACCCCAAGCACGCCATCCGCTTGGGCTGCGCGGACGCCGGCCTGGTGACCCAGTTCATCCAGCCGCTGGACGCCTCGCTGGAGAAGGACAAGGCAGAGGAGGAGGCGGCTCTGCGCGCCGAGGCGGCCTGGGCGGACGCTCTGCGCCAGACGGGCATGCGGCTCGTACCCCGGCACACCCTCGGCGAGCTCATTCCCGAGGAGCTCAACCAGGTCGCCTTCCACCTGGTGGAACGCAGGCACGACGGCCCCACGGGCAAGGCGCAGTTCACTCCCATCGCTGTGTTGCTGCGCCCTGGTGCGAACTGCGTTCTTGGCCGCAGCGCCGACATGCACGCCTGGGTGCCGTATTCAGAGCTTCTCAAGGGCCTGACCGGGCGGGTGAGGGACGAGGACTGTAGAACAGTGGTGCAGCAGTCCGCCCTCACGGCGGCCTTCGTCAAGAACACCCTGGCCGGGCTGCGCAGCTCGCCCACCCTCGTCCTGGCCCATGCCCAGGATCTCCGCAAGAGGTGGCCGTGGCTCAGGAACGACGGTCTGGAACAAGATCGGATCGGTCTCGACAGCGGACCGTCGCAGCGGATCAAGCTCTACGGAAAGCAGCTGCGGGTCATCAGGGTTGCCGACAGCGACCGTGACGAGACCGCCCAGTGGTGGGCGGAGCGGGAGGAGAACGACGAAGAACTGGCAGGGCAGAAGCGCGGCGGCTTCACGATGGGCCTGTGGCTGCCCCGGACACCCGGCGAGTCCGGTCGGGTCTTCTACAGCACGGCCGACAAGGCGAGCACTCAGACCAAGCTGACGAACGACGACGCGAAGCTGACGCCGCACGTCAACGCTAAGGGCAAGAATGCCTATCGTCCGACGGCGAACGGCTGGAACCCGGAGCTTCTCGAAGTCACCGTTGCCTGCCTTCAGCCGGGTGACGATCCCGAGGCGTGGGCGGCCTTCGTCCATCAGCAGAGGATTTGCAGGGACGACTATCGGGACGTGCTCGGCCTTCCCCTGGCGCTCCACCTGGCTCGGCTCGCGGACGAATACGCGCTGCCACACGATGAGGAGGAGGTGGTGGATCCCCTGGCGGATCCGTCGGCAGCGGACTCGAAGAAGTGCAGTCTCGGACAGCTTTCCTTCCACTTCGACGAGGATGCCGACGACGGCACGGCGGATGAAGCCGACTGATGTCGCCCTGCTGCTGTGATCGGCCGACTACGGCAGCAGCGGCGAGGGCTGCGCTGCACAGCCCGGCGCAGGCCAGGCTTCGAGCATTGCTCGTCCACGCATGTCCATGACTCTTCCTTGCGGCGGTATTCGTTCGATGTTCGAGCCTTGGGTCACGATGGTCTGGTTGACGCCGTACGCCCCTCCTGCTGGCCGGAGCATCGTCCGCGACTCGTCGAGGATTGGCGCTGGGACCACCGAGACGGTGACGTAGACCAAGGAGACAGAAACAGCCACGCCGACATGTACGGCACTGAACAGTTCACTGCGCTACTGAACTACCTACTGAACTGTTTCGTGCGCAACTGAACTACTCAGTGCCGTTCAACACCGCTGCTGCTACTTCTCCCCCCGCCCCGGCAGGAACTCCTGCACCTTCGCCTTGAAGCCCCGCTTGACCATCGATCCCCGGTCCGCGTCGCCCTTCAGGACCGACGCGGCGGTCGCCTCCATCTGGTCCCAGGTGGCGTGCGGCGGGATCGGTGGGACAGCCGGATCGGTCAGGAACTCCACCACCGCGGGACCGTCCGCCTCCAGCGCGGCCCGCCAGGCCGCCTCGACGTCGTCCGGCTTCTCCACCCGGATGCCGGTCAGCCCCAGGGAACGGGCGAACGCGGCGTACTGCACGTCCGGAAGCTCCTGCGAGGGCAGGAACGACGGTGCTCCCCCCATGGCCCGCAGCTCCCACGTGACCTGATTCAGATCGTGGTTGTTGAACACCGCGATCACCAGCCGCGGGTCGTCCCACAGGTGCCGGTACTTGGCGGCCGTGATCAGTTCCGCCATCCCGTTCATCTGCATCGCACCGTCCCCGACCAGGGCGATCGCGGGCCGGTCCGGGTGCGCGAACTTCGCGCCTATCGCGTACGGCACCCCGCAGCCCATCGTCGCCAGCGTGCCGGACAGCGAGCCGCGCATGCCCGGCTTCATGGTCAGGTGCCGTGCGTACCAGTTGGCCGTGGAGCCCGAGTCGCACGTGACGATCGCGTCGTCCGGCAGCAGCGGATCCAACGCGCGGGCCACGTACTCCGGATTGATCGGGTCGGCGTCGAGCCCCGCCCGGCGCTCCATGACCTCACGCCAGCGCGTGACGTTCGCGCACACGGTGTCGTACCACTCGCGCCCGCGCCCCTCCTCGATCAGCGGGATCAGCCGCTCCAGGGTGGCCTTCGCGTCCCCGACCAGGTTCACCTCGTACGGGTAGCGCATCCCGACCATGTGCGGATCGATGTCGATCTGCACGCCCCGCGCCTTGCCGAACTCCGGCAGGAACTGGCTGTACGGGAACGACGACCCGATGGTCAGCAGTGTGTCGCAGTCCCGCATCAGCTCGTACGAGGGGCGGGTGCCCAGCAGGCCGATCGAGCCGGTGACGTACGGCAGTTCGTCGCTGAGGACGTCCTTGCCGAGCAGTGCCTTGGCGACGCCCGCGCCGAGCAGCTCCGCGATCCGCTCCACCTCGGCCCGTGCGCCGGCCGCGCCCTGGCCGGCCAGGATCGCCACCTTGTCACCGGAGTTGAGGATCTCGGCGGCCCGCCGCACCGAGTCGTCGGACGGCACCGCCGTCCACGAGCTGCGGTCCAGGCTGGAGGGCACCATCTTGAACTCGTGCGTCGGCGGCGCGTAGTCCAGCTCCTGCACATCGCCGGGGATGATGATCGCGGTCGGGCAGCGGCGCGCGTACGCCGTGCGGATCGCCCGGTCCAGCACGTTCGGCAGCTGCTCGGGCACCGTCACCGTCTCCACGAACTCGGAGGCGACGTCCTTGAACAGCGTGTGCAGATCCACTTCCTGCTGGTACGACCCGCCCATCGCGGTGCGGTGCGTCTGGCCGACGATCGCCAGCACCGGCACATGGTCCAGCTTGGCGTCGTACAGGCCGTTCAGCAGATGGATCGCGCCCGGCCCCGACGTCGCGGCGCACACCCCGAGACGGCCGCTGAACTTGGCGTAGCCGACCGCCTGGAACGCGGACATCTCCTCGTGCCGCGACTGCACGAAACGCGGCTCGTTCTCGGCCCTGCCCCACGCGGCGAGCAGGCCGTTGATGCCGTCCCCCGGATAGCCGAAGACCTGCTCCACTCCCCACTCGCGCAGCCTGCGCAGGACATGGTCGGCGACCTTGGTGCTCATGTACGACCTCCCGGGCGTATGGGGGACAGAGCCAGCAGTACGAGTCACCCTGCGCGACGGCGGAAAACCTCTCCGGGTTTGCGGGTGGGGGCCGGGGGCAGGCGCCCTTGAGTGCTTCGGACAGGAGGCACGCCCGTGGGAGCGGCGTCGCGCGCCGCCACCGAGGCCCTGTCCCACAGCGGATGCGCTTCCACGGTGACCGTCCAACCCAGTGCACTCTCAAGGGAATTGCGACGCATCATGCAGACCCGAACCAGCACGAAGCGGCACCCCCACGACGACGCCCCCGACACCGCCGAAGCCTTCCGCAGGCTCACCTCGATGCCCGCCGGCCCGGAGCGCGACGCGCTCCGCGACAAGATCGTCGAGGCCTGGCTGCCCATGGCGGACCGCCTCGCCGGACGCTTCCGCAGCCGCGGCGAGAGCTTCGAGGACCTGCGCCAGGTCGCCGCCCTCGGCCTGGTCAAGGCCGTCGACCGCTACGACCCCGAGCGCGGCAACGCCTTCGAGAGCTACGCCGTGCCGACCATCACCGGCGAGATCAAGCGGCACTTCCGTGACCACATGTGGACCCTGCACGTACCCCGCCGCGTCCAGGACCTGCGCAACCGCGTGCGTTTCGCCGGCCAGGACCTCTCCCAGACCATCTCCGGCCGCCGCCCCACCGTGAGCGAGATCGCCGAGCACACGAACCTGAGCGAGGAGGACGTCCGGGCCGGCCAGGAGGCGCTGGAGAGCTTCACGGCGCTGTCCCTGGACGCGGAGCTGCCCGGCAGCGAGGACGGGTACTCCCTGAGCGACGCCCTGGGGTCCCAGGACCCGGCGCTGGACACGGTCGTCGACCGCGAGTCCGTGAAGGCCCGGCTGGCGGCGCTGCCCGAGCGGGAGCGGGCGATCCTGTACATGCGGTTCTTCGGGGACATGACACAGAGCCGGATCGCCGAGGAACTGGGGATCTCGCAGATGCACGTGTCCCGGCTGATCAGCCGGTGCTGCGGCCGGGTGCGGGAACAGGTCATGCGGGATGTCGCCTAGCGCCGCAGGGGTCGACGCGGTCGTGCGGGTGCGGGCCCGTGGTGGCTTGTCGCGCCCACGCGGCGGAGCCGCATGTCGATACAGCCCCGCGCCCCCGGGTCGCTCCGATTCACTCGGTTGAGTGGCGCTGTCCCGCCAATGGGGCCTCGCCGCGCGCGACGATACAGAGGCCTGGCTGTCATGGCAGAGGGGTATGACTACCGAAGGAGTCCCCTCGATGCGCCGCAGCCTGCACGCCCTGTCCGCCGCCGCTCTGGCCGGCTCAGCCCTGGTGGGTTTCGCGCCGGCCGTCTTCGCCGAACCGGCCGCCGAGGTCAGTCCCGCCACCGTCCACCCCGGAGGCACGCTCACCGTCTCGGTCAGCTGCGATCCGACCGGGGGGCCGCCGCCCGACACCATCGACGCGACCTCGCAGGCCTTCGACGAGGGCACGGTGCCACTGCGCCGGGTCACCGGCAACGACGACAAGGTGTCCGGCCCCGCCTACCGCGGCACGGCCCGCATCGCCTCCGCGGAGAACTTCGAGGGTGATCCGGACGCCACGGGGGAGGACTCGGCGTGGACCGTCGACGGCACCTGCCCGGCCGCTCCCGGCGGGGAGGGCAAGCAGTGGAGCGCGACGTTCACCGTGGCGCACGGCTCCGGACCTCACAGGCCGTCGCACAAGCCCACGCACAGACCCACTCACGAGCCCTGCCCTGAGCCCTCGCACCACCGCGAACGGCACCACACCGAGTGCGACGCGGCAGCGGTCCAGCGCGGGGTGCGGGCCGGTGACGGCGGCGCCTTCACCGACTCCGTACCGGCCCTGGTCGCGGGCGGGGTGCTGATCGCGGGAGCGTTCGGAGCCGCCCTGCACCGGCTGCGCAACCGGGAGAGCGACCCCTACCGCTGACCCGCCCGGCCCGTTCCACCACCCCGGAAGGGCCCGGTTTCCCCGGCCCGGGCCCGCTCATGCTGTGACCGTCACAACCCGGCCGGGCGCCCATGGGGCGGCGGCACCCTGGGTACTCAGTGGCCAAGGACACGAGGGCGGCACGACACGGCGGCACCAGGCACTGGCACTGCGGAGGTACGGATGCGGCGGACGGCCCCGGAAGGTCACGGCCCCGTCCGGTTCGGGCCGCCGCTCCCCGAGGACGGGCTGCCCGTCCTGCCGGAGCTGTCCGCGGTGCTCGCCGCCGCGGCGTCCCGGGGCGGCCACGAGCCGGTCGGCGGCGGCCGGACTCTGCGCGAGGCCGCCTGCGGCTACTGGGACCGGCGCGGACTGCACTGCGACCCGGACCGTGTGGCCGCCGGCCCCGGCTCGCCCGCCCTGCTGCTCGCGCTGACCGCCGCCCTCGACGGCGACGTCCTCGTCCCGAGACCCTGCGCCGCCTGGTGGGCGCCCTACGCACGTCTGCTGGGGCGCCCCGCCTTCCATGTGCCGACCCCGCCGGAGAGCGGCGGTGTTCCCGACCCGTACGCGCTGCTGGAGACCGTGCGCCGGGTCCGCGCCGAGGGCGGCGACCCGCGGCTGCTCGTACTGTCCGTCGCCGACGACCCCACCGCGACCGTCGCCCCTCCCGAACTGCTCCACGAGACCGTCGAGGCCGCCCAGGGCGAGGGCCTGCACCTGGTCAGTGACGAGACCTGGCGCGACACCCTGCACGAGCCCCGCGACACCGTGCTGCTCAGCCCCGCCGAGATGGTGCCCGGCCGGGTCACCGTCGTCACCGATCTGGCCGGGGCCATGCTCCCGCCCGGCTGGCCGGCCGCCGTGGCCCGCTTCCCGGCCGGGGAGGACGGCGAGGGCCTGCACGCGCGCGTGCTCGACATCCTCACCGCCCTCGACGCCCGCGTCGCCGCGCCCATCGCCGCGGCGGCCGCGTACGCGCTGGGGGAGCCGGAACCGGTCACCGCGCGCGTGGCGACCAGCGTGCGCCTGCACGCGCTCCTGGCCGCCGAGGCGCACGCCGCCGTCATCGCCGCGGGCGCCCTCGCCCGGCCCCCGCGCTCCGGCCGCCACCTGTACGTGGACCTGGCCCCGCTGCGTCCCGCGCTGACCGCGCACGGCGTCGACGACGCACAGGAACTGGAGGACTTCCTCACCGCACGCCTCGGCATGCCCGCCCCGGGCGGACACCGCTTCGGCGACGACCTCGAAGCCCCGCGCGTGCGGCTTTCCACCGGCGCGCTGGTGGCCGGTTCCGACACGGAACGCGCGGAGTGCCTCACCTCACCCACGCCGTTGGAACTGCCGCAGGTGCAACGCGCGTTGATCCGACTGAAGTCGGTCTTCGACGATCTCCGCGACGACGCTCAGCGATGGGAGCCTCCTCGATGACGCAGCAGTCCGAGTCGACCACCAGCACGACCACCCGGGAAGCCGACGAGCCCGCACTCCCGTCACCCCTCGCGCCCCCGCATCCGCCCCTGGCCGAACCCCGCCCGCTAGCCGAGCGGCGGGTGTGGCCGCGCACCTTCCACGACCGGCTGACCGCGCCGCTCCCGGGCCTGAAGGCCATGGCCCGTTTCGCCAGGGAGGGCGCGGTGAGACCGGGCCCCGAGGGCCTCGCCGACATCCCCCGGCTGCCCTACGCCCCGGCCCCGCTGCCCCGCGTCGACACCCGCACCGTCGCCGTCACGTGGGCGGGACACGCCAGTTGGGTGTTGCGCATCGGCGGACTGACCGTCCTCACCGACCCGGTGTGGTCCCGCCGCATCCTCGGCACCCCGGCCCGGATCACCCCCGTGGGCGTCCCCTGGGAGGACCTGCCGCGCGTCGACGCCGTCGTCATCAGCCACAACCACTACGACCACCTGGACGCCCCCACGCTGCGCCGCCTGCCGCGCGACACCCCGGTGTTCGCCCCGGCCGGGCTCGCCCGCTGGTTCCACCGCCGCCGCTTCACGCGCGTGACGGAGCTCGACTGGTGGGAGGCGGCCGAACTGGACGGCGTGCGCTTCGACTTCGTCCCGTCCCACCACTGGTCCAAGCGCAGCCTCACCGACACCTGCCACAGCCTGTGGGGCGGCTGGGTCCTCACCGACCGGGACGGCCGGCGCGTCTACTTCGCGGGTGACACGGGCTACGGCCACTGGTTCTCCCGCATCGGCCGCCGCTACCCCGGCATCGACCTGGCCCTCCTGCCCATCGGCGCCTACGACCCCCGCTGGTGGCTCCGCGACGTCCACTGCGACCCGGAGGAAGCGGTCCGCGCGGCCCAGGACCTGGGCGCGAGGCGGATGGCACCCATGCACTGGGCGACGTTCGTCCTGTCGGCGGAACCGGTCATGGAGCCCCTGACGCGCGTGCGGGCGGCATGGAAGAAGGCGGGGCTGCCCCGGGAAGACCTGTGGGACATGCCGGTCGGCGCCTCACGGGTCCTGCGGTGAATCAAGGGGCGCGGGGAACGGCGCGACCAGCCGTCCACAGCCCGCGCCCCGAGGACAACCGTGTGGCGCAACGGCGCTACCGCATCCGCCGCACCACACTCGGCACCGCGCTGATCAGCAAGGTCAGCCCGATCACCGCCACCACGCCCTCCCACGGCTCGGCGAACAGCGACCCCCCGAGAATCCCGATCAACTGGTAGGTCACGGCCCAGGCCAGACACGCCGGCAGGTTCCCCCGCGAGAACCTCCGCATCGGCCACTCGGCCAGCAGACAGGCCAGCATCACCGGGATACGCCCCGCCGGCACCAGCCGGGACAGCACCAGCACCGCCACCCCGTGCGCGGCCAGTTTCTCCTGCGCCTGCTCCAGCCGGTCCTCCGGCGCCCGAGACCGGATCGCCTCCAGCCACCGCGAACCGTTCTTCGACTTCAGCCCGCGCCGCCCCAGCCAGTACAGCGCCGCATCGCCCAGGAACGCCGCCAGCGACGCCGTCACGAAGACCATCGCCAGCGAGAACGGCGTCGTCTGATGAACGGCGACCACCGCCGCCGAACTCACCAGCGCCCCGGTCGGAATCACCGGCACCAGCGCCCCGGCCAGCACCAGCAGAAAGAGCGTCGGATACCCGATCGCCTGCTGCGTGGACTCCGGAACCAGGGACGCCGGTGTGACGGCCGACGCCGCGAGCAGGGGCGCGAGCGCCAGGGGCGCGGACCAGCTCACCGAGCGACCTTCAGGCGCACGCTCTCCCCGTGTCCGAGCCGGTGCACCGCCACGGACGGTGCGTGCCGGGCCGCCAGCCGGACGAACTCGTCCCCCGGCGCGTGGAACTCGTGGGGGCGCACGGCGTCCATGCCGATCGGCCAGTACGTGCCGTAGTGCACCGGCACCGCACTGTGCGGTGCCAGCCGCTCCAGTGCCCGCGCCGCCCGGCCCGCGTCCAGGTGCCCCTCGCCCAGGTACGGCCCCCAGCCGCCCACCGGCAGCAACGCCACCTCGACCGGCCCGACCTCCTTGGCCATCTCGTCGAACAACCCGGTGTCCCCGGCGAAGTAGGTCCGGGCCTCGCCGGCTATGACGTAGCCGAGCGCGGGGGAGCGGTGCGGCCCGAACGGCAGCCGCCGCCCGTCGTGCAGCGCGGGCACGGCCCGTACGACGATGTCGCCGACCGGGGTCTCGTCCCCGGGGGCCACCTCGCTCACCCGCAGGTGCGTGAGCCGGCGCAGTCCGGGCACCGCCCGGCGCGCGCCCCGGGGCACGAGCAGGCGCGTGCCGGGAGCGAGCCGCATCAGCGACGGCACGTGCAGATGGTCGGCGTGCAGATGCGACACCAGCGCCACGTCCGCGTGCGGGGCGCCCGGGGGCGGCAGGGCTCCGCGCCGGCGGCGCAGGTGCGCGAGCCGGCGTGCGAACAGGGGATCCGTGAGCACGCGCACGTTCGAGTCCTCGACGGTGCAAGTGGCGTGACCCCACCAGGTGATCTCCACCGGCACTTCTTTGCCTCCTTCGCGCGACTCCCCGAAGCCTACGTGCAGGAGTAGGGTCGGCGGCGAAACCGGAGGTGAGGGGGACGCCATGGTGCCGGTGCGGGTCACGGCGATCGCGAGTCTGACGCCGCTGGAGGAGCTGGACGACGATCCGTTCCTGGTCGACTCCCGCAGTCAGCACGCGATGTGCGCCCGCTGGGCCGCCGAGCGGGGCTACGTGGTCAGCCGGGAGTTACTGGTCCGGGGACTGCGGCCCGACCACGGCGCGCTGTGGGACGGCGTCCGGCCCGGCCTCGACCTGTTCGTCGCCCCCAGCCTGCGGGTACTGCGGAGCGCGCTCGCCTCCGTCGAGGAATTCACCGCCGAGTGCGCCCGGCGCGGTGTACGCGTCGAGACGGTGGGGCATGCGGAACCGGCGTACGACGCGGCGATGAAGGCGTGCGTGCACCGGCGGCTGTCGATGCCGACGGCCGGCTACGACGGGCGCTGACGTCCCTTCCGGGGAGCGCGGCCCGGGGACGAAGAGGCACGACCGGGCGTTGAGACACTGTGGGGGAGGACCCGCGACGGCTGCGGGCCAGGGACGTGAGGTGGCTGGGCGTGCGGGGCGTGCGGTGGCGGCGGGTCGCCAGTCAGGTGGGGCGGAGCGTCGCCGTGTGGGCGGTCTCCACCGTCACCATGCTCGTGCTCGCCGGGATCCTCCCGGACTTCCGGCTCCGCTCGGAGAACGGCGACAGCGCCACCGACATCACCGTCACGGCGGCCTTCGGCGCCGGCGCCTTCGGTCTGCTGTCGGCCGTGGTGTGGCCGCTGCTCGTCCGGCTCCTGCTCCTCGTACCGGCGCTCGTGCTCGGGCTGCTGGTGTTCTTCCTCAACGGCGCGCTGCTGCTGCTCGCCCTGAACCTCAACCCGGCCGAGCGTGGCGCCGCCGCGCCGGAGACCGCCGTCGTGGTCGCCGCCGTGATGTCCGCCGTGGCGTCCGCGACCGGCGCCGCCCTGGCCGTGCGGGACGACGACGCCTACCGCCGCAGGCTGTACCGCCTCTCCGACCGCCGCCGCCGGTCCGGACCGCCCGCCCCCGCCGGCCCCGGCACGGTCTTCCTGCAGCTCGACGGCGTCGGCCACGACACCCTGCTCGACGCGGTCGGCAAGGGCCTGATGCCCACCGTCGCCCGCTGGCTCGACATAGGCGACGGCCGCCGTCCCACCCACCGGCTCACCCCCTGGCGCACCGACTGGTCCAGCCAGACCGGCGCCAGCCAGCTCGGCATCCTGCACGGCAGCAACCACGACGTCCCCGCTTTCCGCTGGTACGAGAAGGACACCCGTGAAGTGGTCGTCTGCAACCGCCCGACCAGCGCGGCCGAACTCCAGCGCCGCGCCGTCGAGTACGCGGGGCACGGCGGGCTGCTCACCGTCGACGGCGCCAGCCGCGGCAACCTCTTCAGCGGCGGCGCCGAGCAGCAGGCCCTCGTGCTGTCCATCGCCGCCCGCCGCCGCAGCCGGGAGAACCGCTCCCGCGCGGGCTACTTCGCCTACTTCTCCGACCCGGCCAACGCCGTGCGCACGGCGCTCTCCTTCATCGCCGAGGTGGGCCGGGAGATCGGCCAGTCCACCCGGGCACGCCTGCGCGAGCAACGCCCCCGCGTCGCCCGCGGCGGCCTCTACCCACTCGTCCGGGCCTTCGCGACGGTTGTCGAGCGGGACGTCGTCGTCGCCGCGGTGACGGGCGACATGCTCGTCGGCCGCACCGCCGTCTACGCCGACCTCGTGGCCTACGACGAGGTCGCCCACCACTCCGGCCCGGCGAGCCGCGACGCGCAGAAGGTCCTCGAAGGCCTCGACCGCTCCCTCGCCCTGATCGAGAACGTCGCCGAACACGCCCCGCGGCCCTACCGGATCGTCGTGCTGTCCGACCACGGCCAGAGCCCCGGCGAGACCTTCCGCTCCCGCTACGGCCTCACCCTCGGCGACCTGGTGCGGGCCGGCTGCGGCATGCCCGTACCGCGCAAGGCCGAGCGCACCCGCAGCGGGGCGGAGGCCCGAGCCGCCGTCCGCGCCGCGCTGCGCATCCCGGTGGAGGAGACCGGCGAGCAGCACCGCCCCGAGCGCCGCGAGGAGCCGATCGTGCTGGCCTCCGGCAACCTCGGCCTGATCTCCTTCCCGGACGTCGCGCACCGCATGAGCAAGGAGGAGATCGACGCCCGCCACCCCGCGCTGCTGACGACCCTCGCCAACCACCCCGGCATCGGCTTCCTGCTGGTCCGCAGCGAGGAGCACGGCGGTGTCGTCCTCGGCGCGTACGGCGCCGAGATCCCGCTGGCCGACCTCGACGACAACCCGGGCCCGCTCGCCGCGTTCGGCCCGGGCGCCGCCGACGCGGTCCGCCGTACACACTCCTTCCCGCACACCGCCGACATCATGGTCAACTCCTTCCACGACCCGGCCGACGGCGAAGTCCTCGCCTTCGAGGAGCAGATCGGTTCCCACGGCGGCCTCGGCGGTGCCCAGGGCAGGCCCTTCCTGCTGTCGCCGCTCGGCCTCTCGGCACCGGTCGCCGAGAGCGAGGAACTCGTGGGCGCCGAGCACGTGCACCGGGTGCTGCGCCGCTGGCTGCGCGAGTCGAACGGACCGCAGGTGCCGCTGGAGGCCACCGAGGAGGAGCGCGCCGCCTGAAAATTCGGCTGCACCCGCCGGGCCGTACGCACACACTGTTCGTACCGGGCGCCGCACACCCGCGCGTCCCTCTCGAACACCCCCTGAGGAGTTGCTGCTTTGCAGGCAGCCGTCACCGTCACGCCCGCCCGCATCCCCGACCTGCTGCTCGGTCTGGCCACCGTCCGGCCGGTCTTCATCTGGGGTGCCCCCGGTATCGGGAAGTCCTCCCTGGTGCGGAACTTCGCCGAGTCGCTGGGCCTGGAGTGCGTGAGCCTGCTGGGCACCCAGCTCGCCCCCGAGGACCTCATCGGCGTCCCGCAGATCCGCGACGGCCGCTCGGTGTTCTGCCCGCCGGAGACGATCGCCCGGGACGAGCCGTACTGCCTCTTCCTGGACGAGCTCAACGCGGCCACGCCGGACGTGCAGAAGGCGTTCTACTCGCTGATCCTGGACCGCCGGATCGGGAACTACGAGCTGCCCAAGGGCTCGATCGTCATCGGCGCCGGGAACCGCGCCACCGACAACGCCCTCGCCCGGCCCATCGCCTCCGCGCTCGTCAACCGCCTCGCGCACGTGCACCTGGAGGCCTCCGCGAAGGACTGGCTGACCTGGGCCGGGAGCAGCGGCGTCCACCCCTGGATCGTGGACCACCTCACCGACCGGCCCGACCACCTGTGGTCCAAGCCGCCGAAGAGCGAGGAGCCGTTCTCCACGCCCCGCTCCTGGCACATGCTCTCCGACGCCCTGCACTCCTTCGGCCGGGACCTCGACGAGGAGACCCTGAAGGTCCTCGCGCACGGCACGCTGACCCCGGCGCACGCGACCGCCTTCTGCGGCTACGTCAAGATCGTCCGCAGCCGGTACGGCATCGAGGCCATCGTCAAGGGCGACGCCCCCTGGCCGAACCGGCCGCAGGACCGCGACCTGCTCTACTACCTCGCCGAGTCCTTCCGCGGCCGCCTGGTCAAAGACCTGCCGGCGAGCAAGGAGCACATGTCCGCGAACGGCCGGCAGACCGCCTACCGCGCCAAGTCCCTGCTGGTGCAGCTCGCCGAGATCTCCGTCGAGGTCGCCCAGACGGTCATCGCCTCCGACAGCGACGGCAACCCCGTGCTGCCCTCCTGGTTCCTCGTCGAGGCCGCGCGGGACATGCCCCGGCTCGTGGAGGCCCGCCGGTGAGCCGGAGCCCCGCCAAGAAGAAGAAGCGGGACCTCGCCGGCGAGGCCTTCGCCGAGGGGATGCGGCTGATGAAGGCCAACCCCGCCCTCGCGGCAGTGGAGTTCGACGTCTGCCGCCACGAGGAGTGCCGCTTCGCCCCCCGCGACGGACTCGTGGCCGTCGACTCCGACGGCGATCTGCACGTCCACCCCCAGCGCCTCGCCGAGCCCGCCGCCTGGGCCTGGGCGCTCGCCCACGCCGTCCTCCACCTCGGCTTCGGGCACGTCCCGGCGGTCAAGGGCGAACGCGTCCAGCCCGACCGCTACGACCTCGCCGCCCGCTGCGTCGTCGTCAACCGCTTCCTGCTCGGCTTCACCATCGGTGAGACCCCCGAGCACCTGCCCGCCTCCTACCCGGACGGCGACGAGGAGCAGCTCGCCGCCCGCTGGCGCCGCGATGGACTGCCCGCCGTGTACGAACGCTGCGGCACGGCCGGCGACGAGCCCGACCAGGTGCTGGTGCGGTGGGTGGGCTGGGGCCGGCCGCCCGACTGGCAGCTGGCCTTCGCCACCGCCCTGACCCGGACCGTGTCCGCCGCGATGGACATGGCGGGCGGCCGCCGCGACAGCCTCGACGGCGAGGCGCCCCGGCCGCGCCCCTGGCAGCGGGCCCTGAGCTGGTTCATCTCCTCCTACCCGCTGCTCGGCGGCATCGCGTCCGGCATCAAGCTCGTCGCCGACGCCGAACTCGCCCGCGCCCACGGCATCGCCATCGCCGCGGTCGACGCCGAGGCGGCCGAGATCTACATCAACCCGCTGCGCGGGTTCGACGACGAGGAGTGGCGGTTCGTCCTCGCCCACGAGATGCTGCACGCCGCCCTGCGCCACGGCGACCGCTGCGGCACCCGCGACCCGTACCTCTTCAACGTCGCCTGCGACTACGTCGTCAACAGCTGGCTGCGAGAGATGCAGGTCGGCGCCATGCCCGAGGGGCTGTTGTACGACCCGGAGCTCGCGGGCCTGTCCGCCGAGGAGGTCTACGACCGCATCACCGGCGATCTGCGTCGCAAACGCCGGCCGGCCACCCTGCGCGGCAAGGGTGTCGGGGACATCCTCGGCGGCCCGCTCGGCCCGCCCGGAGACTACGTCGACCTCGACGCCTTCTACCGCCGCGGCCTCGCCCAGGGCCTCGACCTGCACCAGCGGCAGGAGCGGGGCTTCCTGCCCGGCGGCCTGGTCGAGGAGATCCGCGCGCTCAGCCATCCGCCGCTGCCGTGGGACGCCCGACTGGCCCGCTGGTTCGACGAGTTCGTGCCCCGCCCCGAGCCCGTCCGCTCCTACGCCCGCCCCTCGCGGCGCCAGGCGGCCACCCCCGGCATCCCGCGCGCCGGACGGTACTTCCCGCCCGAGGAGATCGCCCGCTGCACCTTCGGAGTCGTCCTGGACACCTCCGGCTCCATGAACCGCGTCCTGCTGGGCAAGGCGCTGGGCGCCATCGCGTCCTACGCCGGGGCGCGGGACGTGCCGGCCGCCCGGGTCGTGTTCTGCGACGCCGCCCCGCACGACGTCGGCTACCTGCCCGTCACCGAGATCGCCGGCCGGGTCCGCGTCCACGGCCGCGGCGGCACCGTCCTGCAACCCGGCATCGACCTGCTGCACCGCGCCGACGACTTCCCGCCCGGTGCGCCCGTCCTGATCATCACCGACGGCTGGTGCGACGTCCTGCGGGTGCGGCGCGAGCACGCGTACCTGATCCCGCGAGGAGCGCGGCTGCCGTTCACCGCCAGAGGGGAGGTCTTTCGCGTGAGTTGAGCCGTAGTGTGATCGGATGGGGGGCACGGGGCCCGGAGACGGGCCCGCACGCGAGTCCGTACGCGAAAGGAAGAACTCGTGGCTACCACGCGCTCCGCACACACCGTCTGGGAAGGCAACCTGCTCGAGGGCAACGGTGTCGTCACCTTCGACTCCTCCGGCGCCATCGGCGAGCAGCCGGTCACGTGGGCCTCGCGCGCCCAGGAGGCGAACGGCAAGACCAGCCCCGAGGAGCTGATCGCGGCCGCCCACTCCAGCTGCTTCTCCATGGCCTTCTCCAACATCCTCAACAAGGCCGGGACGCCGCCCACCAAGCTCATCACCTCGGCCGACGTCACCTTCCAGCCCGGTGAGGGCATCACCGGCATCCACCTCACCGTCGAGGGCACCGTCCCCGGCATCGACGAGGAGGCCTTCCAGGCCGCCGCCGACGAGGCCAAGGTCGGCTGCCCGGTCAGCCAGGCCCTCAAGGCCACGCCCATCACGCTGACCGCCAAGCTCGCCTGACCTGCCGCACCCCGACGCGCGGGCCCGCCCACCAGGGCCGGCCCGCGCGTCGTCGTCGGTTCACCACCCCCGGCCGGGGTATGAAACCAGACGCCTCGAACCGCCGGGCCGGAAGGAACGCGATGCTGCCGGGAACGTCCACGAACGCGACGGTGCTCGACTCCGCCACCCGTGACCGGACCCGCGTCCTGCTGCTGTTCAGCCTCTCCGGACGGCTCCGCCCCCACGACACCGCCCTCGGCGCCCTCGTCGACCGCTACGACTACGGCCGCTTCGCCACCCACCTGCTGACCAGCCAGGACGTGCTGCCGGTCCCGGTCCTCGACGAGCAGGTCGCGCCCCGGCGGCTGCGGCTGCCGCACGGCGACCACGGCCTCGGCCTCGCGACCTTGCGGATCCTCGTCGTCACCACCCCCCGCGGCGACGCCACCCTCGTCGTCGACTGCGCCTTCGCGGGCGAGACCACCGCCGGCGACCTCGCCGTCTGGCTGGCCACCACCTGTTTCGACCGGGAGCGCATCGAACTCGACGACCGCCCGCTCCTGCAGACACTGACCGCGCGACTCGGCGGCCGGCCGCTCGCCCTCGGCCAGAACGTGCACCAACTCGTCTTTCCCGGCGGCCGGTTACAACGGGAACTGCTCAGCGCCGACGAGGCCCGCAAGGCCGTCCTGCTGAACGAGATCGTCTACCGCGGCCGGATGCCGTGGAACCCCGCCACGCCCTACGACGCGAGCCTCGCACCGCACCTCAGGAACCACGGCCTCACCCTGTCCGCCCTCGGCCGGGGCGTCTCCGTCCAGGCCGGCTGGGCCCCGCACGTGGAGAACGGCCTGGCCCTCGTCGCCGTCGGCATGATCTCCGCCCTGTCCGTGCTCCAGCGCACCCGGCTGGCGGCCTTCGCCATGATGAAGGCCAACGAGCAGGCGCTGACCGACTCGCCCACCGAGATCCGCTCCCTGATCTCCCGCCTGTCCGCCGGCGTCAACGAACTCCAGCTGGACCTGGCCTTCGGCGTCGAGGCCTACGTGGACAGCCTGCTGATCCCCGAGATGGTCACGGAGGCCTTCCAGTCCTCCCTGCGCGACGCCCTCGGCATCCGCGACAGCCTGGAGAACTCGGCCCGCATGGTCGAACGGCTCACCTCGGTGATCAGCGCCCGTTCCGCCGCCCTGGACGCCGAACTCGCCGAACGCGACGAGCGCCGCGACCGCACGGTCTCCGGCCTGGTCGCCGCCGCCACCCTGATCGCCCTGCCGCCGACCCCGCTGCTGGCCTTCTTCGGCGTGAACGGCACGAACGTCGACGAGCACCGCTCCATCCTCGACCTGCGCGCCTACGGCACCGCCTACGCGCTGGCCTGGCTGCCCTTCGTCGTCCTCGTGGTGATCGGCTGGGTCCTGCTCGGACGGGTCAGAACCCGCTCCGGCTCGCTGCTGCCCGCGCCCGACGACGGCTTCGCACCCGTCCCGCCTCCCCGCTCGCCCTCCGGAAACCGACGACCATGACGCCACAGCCCGCCGTCTCCGCCCACCGGGGCGGCTCCGAGCGCGCCGGCCCCGCCACCTGGGAGGCGTACGAGGACGCGATCGAGTCCGGCGCGGAGTACGCCGAATTCGACATCCGCCGCACCAGGGACGGCGTCCTCGTCGTCTACCACGACCCCCGGGTCGGCCCCGCCGGGCCGCCGCTGTCCGCGCTCACGCACGCCGAGCTGTGCGAGCGGGCCGGATACGCCGTGCCCGTGGTGGACGAGGTCATGGCGTTGATCGCCGGGAAACTCGTGGCCCACCTGGACCTCAAGGAGGTCGGCTACGAGCAGGAGGTGGTCGACCGGGCGGTCGCCCTGCTCGGCGCGGACGGGCTCGTCGTGACGACCCTGGAGGACCGGTCCGTCGCCGCCGTGACCCGGGCCTTCCCCGCCGTGCGCACCGCCCTGTCCCTCGGGCGCGACCGCAGGGAGCTGGCCCTGGCCCGGCTGCCCGGGACCCGGCTGAGCGAGTTGTTCCCCGCCCGCCGCATCCGGGCCTGCGGGGCGCACGGCGTCGCCGTGCACCAGCGGCTGGCCAGGACCAACGTGCTGCGCGAGGCGACCCGGCACGGCCTGTTCACCATGGTCTGGACCGTCAACGACGACACCCTCATGCGGGCCTTCCTCGCCCACCCGCGCGTCGACGTGCTCGTCACCGACCGGCCTCGGCGCGCCGTGGCGCTGCGCGGGCCGATCACCCCATCGCGGCATTGACAACAGCGCACTCAAGTTTTGTGCTGGAGTGGGTGGAGAGTGTCGTCGCCCTGGCGGAAGGGGACAGCGATGGGACGAGCGGTCGGGATCGATCTCGGAACCACGAACTCGGTGGTCGCCGTGCTGGAGGGCGGTGAGCCCACCGTCATCGCCAACGCGGAGGGGGCCAGGACCACACCATCGGTCGTGGCGTTCGCCAAGAACGGCGAGGTGCTGGTCGGAGAGGTGGCCAAGCGGCAGGCCGTGACGAACGTGGAGCGTACCGCCCGCTCGGTCAAGCGGTACATGGGCGACGCGCACTGGCGCTTCCCCGACGAGGGCGACGTGGACGGCACCCGCTACCGGGCGCAGGAGCTGTCCGCGCGGGTGCTGCAGAAGCTGAAGCGGGACGCGGAGTCCTACCTCGGCGAGGACGTCACGGACGCGGTGATCACCGTCCCGGCGTACTTCGACGACAGCCAGCGGCAGGCGACCAAGGAAGCCGGTGAGGTCGCGGGCCTGAAGGTGCTGCGGATCATCAACGAGCCGACGGCCGCGGCACTCGCCTACGGACTGGACAAGGAGAACGACCAGACGGTGCTGGTCTTCGACCTCGGCGGCGGCACCTTCGACGTGTCGCTGCTGGAGATGGGCGAGGGCGTCATCGAGGTGAAGGCCACCAACGGCGACACGCACCTCGGCGGCGACGACTGGGACCAGCGGGTCGTCGAGTACCTGATCAAGCGTTTCAAGGGCCAGAACGGCGTCGACCTCGGCAAGGACAAGATGGCGGTGCAGCGGCTGCGCGAGGGCGCCGAGCGGGCCAAGATCGAGCTGTCCAGCTCGACCGAGACCACGATCAACCTGCCGTACATCACGGCCTCCGCCGAAGGACCCCTGCATCTCGACGAGAAGCTGACCCGGGCTCAGTTCCAGGAGCTCACCGCAGACCTGCTGGACCGCTGCAAGGCGCCCTTCCATCAGGCGGTCCAGGACGCCGGCGTGCAGCTCTCGGCGATCGACCACGTCATCCTCGTCGGCGGCTCGACGCGGATGCCCGCGGTGACGGACCTGGTCAAGGAACTCACCGGCAAGGAGCCGCACAAGGGCGTCAACCCCGACGAGGTCGTGGCCGTGGGCGCGGCGCTCCAGGCAGGCGTCATCCGCGGCGACGTCAAGGACGTCCTGCTGCTCGACGTCACCCCGCTGTCCCTGGGCATCGAGACCAAGGGCGGCATCATGACCAAGCTCATCGAGCGCAACACGACCATTCCGACCCGGCGTTCGGAGATCTTCACGACGGCGGCCGACAACCAGCCCTCGGTCGGCATCCAGGTCTACCAGGGCGAACGGGAGATCGCCGCGTACAACAAGAAGCTCGGCGTCTTCGACCTGACGGGCCTGCCGCCGGCGCCGCGCGGTGTGCCGCAGATCGAGGTGGCGTTCGACATCGACGCCAACGGCATCATGCACGTCTCCGCCAAGGACCTGGCGACCGGCCGAGAGCAGAAGATGACCGTCACCGGCGGCTCGGCCCTGCCCAAGGACGACATCGACCGCATGATGCGCGAGGCCGAGCAGTACGCCGAGGAGGACAGCAAACGCCGCGAGGCCGCCGAGACCCGCAACCAGGCCGAGCAACTCGTCTACCAGACCGAGAACTTCCTCCGCGAGAACGGCGACCGGGTCCCGGCCGACACGAAGTCCGAGGTCGAGTCGGCCGTCGCCGAGGTGAAGGAGCGGCTGGAACAGCAGGCGGACACCGCCGCCCTGCGCGCCGGCGTCGAGAAACTCGCCTCCGTCAGCCAGAAGATGGGCCAGGCGATGTACGCCCAGACCCAGCAGACCCCCACGGAGGAGCCCTCCGGCACCCCGCAGGACGAGGAGGGCGTGGTCGACGCGGAGATCGTGGACGACGAGAGGAACGGGCGGGACGAGACGAACGGGCGGGAGGAGAAGAAGGGCGGCGCCGCGTAGTCCGAACTCCCGTCGGCTCACAAGGCACCGGCGGTGCACAAGTGGCTGCTCGCGCACCCCCTCTTCCGCCTGCGTTTCACCCCCACGTACTCGTGGTGGATCAATCAGGTCGAGCGGTGGTTCGCCGAGGTGGAGCGGCGCTGCCTGGAGCGCGCAGTGTTCTGCTCACTGGACAGCCTCAAGGCCGCATTTGAGGACTGGATCAAGGTCTGGAACGGACGAGGCTCAACCGTTCAAATCGACCAAGACCGCCGACCAGATCCTCGACCGCATCTGCCGTTACTGCTCACGCATCTCCGGACCAGCTCACTAGGCCCCGGTGTGCGCGGGCGGCAGTGTCGCGCACACCGCGTCCAGGACCGTCGCGTACGGCGTGCCGAAGGCCGTGAGGCCGGTGCGCAGGCGGTCGAGGCCGTCGCGGTGGTCCGTCAGGAGGTCGGTGGTGCCGGTGCGGGCCGCGAGTTCGAGGACCGCGGGCAGGAAGTCCGGCGGCTCCTCGCCGGTGGTCTCCAGGCCGTGCGCGCGGTACAGCTCCTCGGAGGGCGCCGGCGCCGCCTCGCGCCAGACGCTCAGGTACAGGCTGTGGTCCTGCCCGGCTTCGAACACCTCGACGTAGTGCGCGGCCATTTCCATCGGCGGGGTGACGGCCGCGTGGTCGGCGAACTCGCGCAGCTGCGGGGCGGCTTCGCGCAACAGCGGCAGCCGGGCGCGGAAGTCGTCGTCGGGGTACATCAGGCACAGCGCGGCCGCCTGGTACAGCACCTCGAATCCGGGCATCGGACCTCCTTCGCGTGCGCTCCCTTGCCTGCCGTCATCCCGACGCTAGGGGCGGTCCGGGGAGCACACCTGCCGACGGCGCCCGTATGGGTCAGAACCCGTGCCATGACGTCAGGGCGGGAGGCGAGGACCCTCAGTAGTGCTCGCGGTACTCCCGCAGCAGCTCCTCCGTGCGCTGCGCCGAGCCCGCCCCGGCCGTCATGTGGTCCAGCACCTCCAGATGCGCCGAGACCTCCTTGCGGGAGTCCAGGTACAGCGCGCCGGTCAGATACTCGGTGAAGACCATGTCGGGCAGCTCCGGCTCGGCGAAGCGGAACAGCGAGAACGGCGCGTACGTCCCCGGATGGGGGCCGTCCGCGAACTCGGCGATCTGGAGCGTGACCCGGTCGCGCGCGGCGTACTCCAGCAGTTTGTCCAGCTGGTCGCGCATCACCCGGCCGTCGACGCTCACCGGGCGGCGCAGCACGGTCTCGTCCATGATGACCCACAGGTGGGGCGGGTTCGGGCGGTCCAGGAGCCGCTGCCGCTCCATGCGCAGCGAGACATGCCGCTCGACGGCCTCCGGCCCGGCGTTCGCGATGGTGCCGGCCTTCAGCACGGCCCGCGCATACCCCTCGGTCTGCAGCAGCCCCGGCACGAAGTGCGGCTCGTACGACCTGATGATCCGGGCGGCGCCCTCCAGGCTCACGTACAGGCTGAACCACTCCGGCAGCACGTCGTGGAACCGCTGCCACCAGCCCGGCCGGTTCGCCTCCTCCGCGAGATCGACGAACGCGGTCACCTCCTCCTCGGCCACCCCGTAGGCCGTCAGCAGGATCTGCACGTACGGGATCTTCAGCGCGACGTCGGCGGTCTCCATCCGCCGGACGGTCGCCGGGGCGACCCGCAGCACCTTGGCGGCCTCGTCACGACTGAGGCCCGCGGCCTCGCGCAGCTCCTGCAACCGCTTGCCGAGGACCACCTGGCCCACGGTGGGTGCGGCCCGCCGTTCACTCACGCCACGCCTCCCCGAACGTGCCCAAGTCTGTGATCAGTCTGTCACGACCTGGTGGCCGCGTCACAGGGCTCGCACCGAGGAGATCGCCGAAAGCGGAGGAACCCCCCGGGCATGACCCCGCGGGTAATCGACCGGACGCCGCCGGACCGGGATCGTGAACGTACCGGCTCCCGGACCGGCGCACTCCGGTCCGGGACCCGGCCCAGCCGCCGCACCACGACCCGACGGAGGGTGATTCCCCATGTCCGCGATCCAGCTCGCCGCACTCGCCCGGACCTCCGAGCCGCAGTCGATGCTGCGCCGCTTCCTCGCCCTGGACGCCCTCGTGACCGGAGCCAACGCGCTCGCCTACCTGGCGTTCTCCGGCCCGCTGGGACGGTTCCTCGGCGTCGGCGCCACGCTGCTGCTCGCCCTGGGCGTGTTCCTCGCCCTCTACACGGCGGGCGTGGGCGTGCTGGCGGCCCGCAGAAAGCCGCCGGCGTTCGGCGTGCGGGCCGTCATCGAGGCCAACCTCGCCTGGGCGGCGGTGAGCCTCGCGGCCCTGGCGCTGTGGCTCACGCCGAGCACGCCGGGCGCCGTGTGGACGGTGCTCCAGGCCCTGGTCGTGGCCGGGTTCGCCGTCCTTCAGCACATGACCCTGAGGGCCCGTCAGAGCACGAGCGCCTGAAGGTACTTCACCGTCGCCGGGTCGGCCGGGAGCAGTGTCTCGATGGCCAGCTCGGCGACCGTCACGTCCATCGGTGTGTTGAACGTGGAGATCGAGGAGATGAACGACAGCGTCCGCCCCTCGTGCTCGATCCGCAGCGGCAGCGCGAAGTACGGCACCGGCTCCGACGGCTCGTCCGCCGGATCGGCGTCGGGCACGGGATACGCCGCCACCTCCTCGTACAGCGCCCGCAGCGGCTCCGAGCGGTGCAGTGCGATCTGCCGCTCCATCTGCTCCAGCAGATGCCCCCGCCAGGCGCGCAGATTGCGGATGCGGGGCGCGAGGCCCTGTGGGTGCAGGGCCAGCCGCATCGCGTTCAGCGGCGGTTCCAGCAGCGACTCGCCGACGCCCTCGACCAGCGTCATGATCCCCCGGTTGGCGGCCACCACGTTGTACAGCGCGTCCACCACCAGCGCCGGATACGGCTCGTAGCCGCTGATCAGCCGTTCGATGCCCTCCCGCAGCGCGCCCAGCGCCGGGTCGTCCAGCGGGGTCTCCGGGTAGCGGGGGGCATAACCGGCCGCCAGCAGCAGCGCGTTGCGCTCCCGCACGGGGACGTCCAGATGTTCGGCCAGCCGCAGCACCATCTCCTCGCTGGGGCGGGAGCGGCCGGTCTCGACGAAGCTGATGTGCCGGGCCGAGGAGTCCGCGCGCAGGGCCAGCTCCAGCTGGCTGACCCGCCGCTGCTCCCGCCAGGCCCGCAGCAGCGGGCCCACGCCCTTCTCGGCGGTGGACGGGTGAGTGGTCATGCCGGGACCGTAGTCGAGAACCGGTCGTGCCGGACAGGTACACCCCTCTGACCAGGGTCCCGGACGCCCCGCTGTGGCAGGCTGAGAGGACACAGCAGCCAGGGAAGGAGCGCGGCCCATGCCCGTCGAACCGTTGTCGCAGAAGGAGGTCGAGGACCGGCTGGCCGAGTTGCCGGGCTGGTCGCTCGACAAGGACCACCTCATCCGCTCCTACCGGCTCGGCTCGCACTTCGCGGCGACGGCGATGGTCGTGCACATCGCCCAGGTGCAGGAGGAACTTAACCACCACTCCGACCTCACGCTCGGCTACAACACCGTCTGCCTGGCCGTGCACACGCACAGCGCGGGCGGCGCCGTCACCGAGAAGGACTTCGAGCTCGCCCGCAGGGTGGAGGACCTCGCCCCCGGGCACGGGGCACACTGACCGGGTGCTCGACTACGACAAGGAAGCGGAGCGGTACGACGCCTCGCGCGGCGGCGAGCCCCGGGCGGCGGCCGCCGCGGAAGCCGTGCTGAGTCTCGTACCGCCGGACACCCGCGGTCTGCTCGACGTCGCCTGCGGCACCGGCATCGTGACCCGTCGGCTCGCTGCCGCCCGTGACGGCATGCGGGTGACCGGCGTCGACCTCGCCCCGGCGATGGCCCGGCAGGCCTCCACCCGGCTCCCGGGTGCCGTCGTGCGCGCCGACAGCCGTCGGCTGCCCTTCCGGGACGGGCAGTTCGACGCCGTGTGCAGCGTGTGGCTGCTGCACCTGGCCGCCGGGCCCGCCGAGGTGCGGGCCATCGTCGGCGAGTGCGCGCGGGTGCTGCGGCCGGGCGGGATCTACGTCACCACGGTCGACAAGGCCGCCTCCCACAACGTGGGCAGTGACATCGATGTCGTCCTGTCCTCCCGGCCGCCCAGCCCGGTCCGGGACGCGGCGGCGGACGTCGAGTCCTGCGCCGCCGCCCACGGCCTGGTCCCGGCCGGGCAGGCCCGCTTCACCGGTCATGGCCAGGGCCGCAGCCCTCGCCGCACGATCGCCGACCTGCGCCGGGGCTGGTTCGTCACCCTGCCGCCGGGCGACCCCCTCGCCGACGGATTCGCCACCCGGCTCGCCCAGCTCCCCGACCAGGACCGCCCGCGCCCCGACCCGGTGTTCAGCCTGCGCGCCTTCCGGAAGGCCGGCGCGCCGGCTGGCTGAAACCGCCGCTGAAATCGCCGCTGAGCTGGGCGGTCACCCGGTACGGTCTTCTCGCCGTCACCGCCGTCACCGCCGTCACCGCCGTCACCGCCGTCACCGCCGTCACCGCCGTCACCGCCGTTCCCGGCGGAGCCGATGCCCACGCCGATGAAGAGGACGACGGCGGTGGCGGGTACCAGGACGGCCTTGCGTGACTTGTGATCGGTTCTGGCATGCGGAGAGGACGCATACCGTTTTCGGTACACGCCCTCGAACCGCCCGGTCACGCAACCGTGCAGGTCTGATCACCCAGCTTGAAGGCGGCCGGATTCGTGTTCGTGGCCGACCGGTTCGCCGTGAAGCCGAAGCTCACCGATGAACCCGCCGCCACGTTCGCGTTCCAGCCGACGTTCTTCGCCGTCACCGCCGAACCCGACTGTGCCGCCTCGGTGTTCCACGCCTGGGTCAGCTTCTGGCCGTCGGGGAAGGTCCAGTTCAGGGACCAGCCGTTCCAGGCGCCGGTGCCCGTGTTGGTGAGCTGGACGTCCGCCTGGAAGCCGCCCGACCACTGGCTGGTGACCTTGTACGTCACCTTGCAGGCGCCGGTCGGGGTCGGGTCGGGGCCCGGCCCCGGATCCGTCGTGCCGCCGCCGGAGCTGTCACCGTAGATGACGCCCCGGCCGTTCGTGGAGACGTAGACACGGCCGTACACCCGCGGGTCGCCGGTGATCGCCGCACCCGTCCAGCCCCACTGGTGGGCGTCGTCGTTGATGCGTGTCCAGCTCGCGCCCTTGTCCGTGGAGCGGAAGACGCCGCGCACGCCGCCGATCTTCGCGCTGGTGAAGAGGGTCTGGTAGGAGGCGCCGGGCGCCGCCTTGCCGAAGCCGATGGTGTCGGCCTGCTCGACATCGGAGAGCTTGGTGAAGCTCGTCCCGCCGTCCGTGGAGTGCCACAGGCCGTACGCGCCGTCCGTCGCGCCACCCGCCAGCCAGACGTCGCCCTTCCCGCCCGGCAGCGCCTTGAAGCGGACGCTGTCACCACCCGGCAGGCCGGTGGCCGGTGACTCCTTGAAGGTCGCCCCGCCGTCCGTACTGACGTAGAACTTCCCGGACTTGAAGCCGTAGAAAGTCTTCGCGTCGACCCGGTCCGACTCGACGATCGCCCCGGCGGGGATCCCGGAGGAGGCCTGCCACGACGTGCCGAAGCCCGTCGTGTGGTGCACGCCGGCGCCCTCGGGGCTCCAGACGAACCGGCTGCCGTCGGCCGCCGAGGCGACCGTGCCGCCACCGCTCACGCCCGAAGGGTCGGTCCCGGCGAACCAGTTGGCGCCGTTGTCCGTCGAGAACGCGATGTGCGGGCCCGAGTCCAGGTTGCCCACCCGGACGACGGTGTTCGGGTTCGACTCGGCGAAGTCCAGGCTCGTCGTCGTCGTGAAGTTCGGCTGCGTGAACATCATCGGCGGGACCTTGGTCAGATCCGTGTGGCGGAAGCCGCCGATGTCACCCAGCGCGCTCAGCAGCGGGGCACCCGACGGGGGAGAGGCGAGGTCGTTGACCGCCGTCTCCTCCAGGCCCTGGACCATCGGCTTGATGGCGAACTTGCTTCCGCTGTCCCAGTTCGTGAGGTTCTCGGTGCCGTAGATCGTCGCACCCGTGCCGTACATCATGCGGTTCGAGTCGAACGGGTCGATCTCCAGGGCCTCCGTCATCCAGCCCAGCTTCGGCGTCTGCTCGGGCGGCTGCGGGTTCGCGCCCCAGGTCAGCCACGGCGAGGAGGAGACGTCCATCGTGTAGCGGTTCTCGCGGTTCGGATACGACGTGTAGTCCCAGGCCTTGCTCCAGGTCGCACCGCTGTCCGTGGAGCGGAAGATCTGCGTGTCCGGCCACCAGGAGCTGTACGCGGTCGCCATGACCGTGCCCGGCTTCTGCCGGTCCACCGTCAGCCCGCTGAAGCCGTAGGAGGTGTCGGCCTCGGCCACCGGGCTGATGTTCGTCCAGGTCCCCGTCCCGGTCGCGTACCGCCACACCTGGCCCTTGCCGCCGTCGTACGGGCCGCCCTTGTCGCTGTAGGCCAGGTAGAGGTGGCCGTTCTTCGCGTCCAGGACGCCCTTGTGGGCGAGGTGGCCGGTGGGCTGCCCGGCCAGCCGCTGCCAGGTCGCGCCCGCGTCCGTCGACCGGTACACCGCGTTGTCCTTGTCGGCGACCCCGACGTAGATCGTCTTCGTAGGGTTCCCGGCGGTGCCGGTGGACTCGTCGAAGGTGACCCAGACGATGCCCTGTTTGTCGCTGGAGTAGCCGGACGTGTCGCTCGGATCCGCCACGTAGTCGCCCACGTTGGGGAAGTTCGCCACCTGCGACCAGGTGACCCCCGAGTCCGTCGACCGCCACAGTCCCTTGCCGCTGGGTGCGCCCAAGTACAGCACGCTGTTGCGGTTCGGGTCGACGGCCAGCCGCTCGCCCATGCCCCGCCCCGGCATGTTGCCACCCAGCTTGAACGGCAGATGCGCCTTCTGCCAGCTCGCGCCCCGGTTGGCGGAGCGCATGACGGCGCCGTTCTTCGGATCCCAGTCGTTGGTGTACGTCCCGACCGCCGCGTACACCCGGTTCGGATCCACGGAGTCGGACGCGATGCTGACGACGCCCGTGTGCCCCCAGTCGTCCCACCCGACCGAGTCCAGCAGCGGCGTCCAGGTCTTCGAGGACTCCTGCCAGCGGTAGGCACCGCCGATGTCCGTGCGGGCGTAGGCCAGGTTCTTCTCGGAGCGGTTGAAGACGATGCCGGGTACGAACCCGCCCCCGTCGATCCGGGCGTTCTTCCAGGTGTACGTGTCCGCGGCGAGCTTCGTCGCCGGAGGATCGGCGGCCAGGGCGGTGGGGGCACCCGAGAGCAGACCGGCCGCCAGCGCCAGCACCGCCGTGAGGATACGGGTTCTTCGCACGGTGGGGGTCCTTCCGTGAGGGGGAACGTGCGAGGGCCGGGCGGCCCCCAGTGCGGGTGGGGACCGCCCGGCCGGTCGGCCTCGTCGTCAGGTGACGAGACCACGAACGCGGAGCTTCGGACGCTGCTCGGGAGCGCGGGGAACTGCGCGACCAACCACGACGGACCCGCAGTCGAGCACGGCCCCACCCGCGGAGCGTCCGGCGGGGTTATTCGAGAAGCTCCGCGTACGAGCCCATGGCCAGCGCGATGTCCGCCTGAGCCCAGAACCGGTGGTACGTGAACGACGGCACCGCACCGCCCGCGAGATAACTCTCGATCTTCGACCAGGCCGGATCGTCCTCGTAGAAGGAGCGGATCGAGTCGAACGTCGACGACGAGTTGATCGCGTCACCGTTCGGCATCGTGCCCGTCCAGCCACTCGGGACGTGCACCGGGTCGTCGAACCGGTTGTAGTCCGCGCGGTTCTCCGCGACGGCGATCCCCAGATCGGTCTGGTGGTTCGCCCACATGCCGTCCAGCAGCTTCTTCGCCGCCGTCGCGGCCTCCGTGTCACCGGAGCGGTCCGCGTAGTACGTCAGGGTCTTGGCGTACGCGGCCGCCACACCGACGTCGTTGGTGTAGTCGGCGACGGTGACGCGCAGCCCGCTGTTGGAGCCGGGGCTGGAGGCGTTCCAGGTGTCGGGCTGGCCCGACCACTGGAGCGTCGACGGGATGCGGAACGTGCCGTCCGGGTTGAACGTGGTCTTGGACAGCGCCCAGTCGACCCACTTGTCGAGGACCGTCTTGGCCTTCGCGTTCCCCGTCTGCTGGTACAGCTCGGCGACGCGCTCCATGGACCACGCCTGGAAGCCGAACCACTGGTTGGACGGCGGGTCGTGGTACACGGGCTTCTCGTCGTAGTACATGCCGTAGAACGTCGACTTCCCGGCGGGCGGGGTCGCGTACCGGCCCGCCCAGCTGTTGGTCGCGCCACCGGCGATGGCGCCCTCGTTCGACTGCAGCCAGCGGTAGAACTCCAGCTGCCGGTCCAGGGACTTGGCCCAGTCCGCCGCACCCGTCGCCGACTTCGGCTTCAGCGGGGCGTAGTTGGCGAGCGCGTAGGCGGCCAGCGGGTTCTGGTAGCCGCCGTGGGCGTGGCTGGAGCCGATGCGCCAGGCCCAGCCGGCCGAGGTGTCGGTGGCACCGCCCCACGCGTAGTACCAGGACATCAGGTACATCGAGGCGTCCTTGCCGGTGCCGGCCGCACAGGTCGACGGCCCGACGCAGTTGCCGATCTTCTTGAAGTACTTGTCGAACATCGAGTAGCGCAGGTAGTCACCCATCTTGGCGGCCTTGCCGACCGTCGCGGAGACGTCCCCGCCCTTGCCCTGCTCCTTCGCCCACAGATCCGCCCAGTAGGCGGCCTGTACGGCCCGCGCGTCGGCGTCCGGCGCATTGGTGAACTTCCACTGCTTGGCGTAGGAGGCGTCACCGGTGAACAGGTCCAGATAGCCGTTCTTGCCGCCGTACTTGAAGGCGTCACAGGTCGGCTGCGGCACCGTCTCCCACACCGACTCCTGCGAGCCGCGCTGGAAGGTGTTGATGTACGACGGGCCGGTGTCCGACGGACCCGCCTCGCACTTGCCGGGCGAGTTGCCGTAGCCGTAGACGTTGTCCACGTCCTGCAGCCAGTGCATGCCGTAGACGTCGTCCGTGCCGTACGCGCTCTTCAGCTCGCCCGCGATCGGGTCGGGGCCGACCGAGACACCGGTGTCGAGCTTGGCCGGATACTCGTTCGGCGTGTCCAACTCGGGCGCGTAGGTGGCGGGCTTGGAGGCGTTGTAGAAGGAGTTGGTCGGCTGGTCGGCGTGGGTGGGGATCATGTACTTCTCCATGAGCTCCCACGCCCCGTTGAACTTCGACCAGTCACCCGTCACCTTGCCGTACATGGCCTGGAGCCACAGGAGGTAGCTGTACGCCTCCGACGTGGTCTCGTGGCCGTGGTCCGGCGCCTCGACGATCAGCGTCTCGACCGAGTGGTAGGGGATGCCCTCGGGGGAGAAGTAGCCGTTCGCCGGGTTGGTGATCTTCCCGTAGAGCTCCAGGAAGCGGGCGTCGTACACCTTCGCCGCCGCCAGCTGTGTCACGGTGACCGAGGCCTTGGCGTGGCCCTGCGCCGTCGACTCGAACACGGCGGATCCGCTACCGGAGCCCGCGGCGGTGACGGTCACCTTCTGCGCGGTGTTCCAGTTCTGCGGCGTGAAGGTCAGCGAGGCGCCGGCCGAGACCGAAAGACCCGAGTTGCCGCTCGCTCGGGCCGAGGCCACCGTCACGTTCGCTGAAGGCTGCTTGGACAGTTTCACCTCGTAAGTGCCCGACTTGCCCGACTGGACGCCCAGTTGGAGCGGCGAGGCGACGACGGTCGGGCCGGAGGCGACGGTGATGCCGACCGGGGTGGAGTCGGCGGAGGCGCCCATGCTGTCGTAGGCCTTCGCCACCAGGGAGTGACTGCCCACGGTCAAGTCTGAGACGGACAGCGCGTAGGGCGCGCTCGTGTCCGTGCCCAGCAGCTTGGTGTCGTCGTAGAACTCCACCTTGCTGATCGTGGCGTTGTCCGCGGCGGCGGCGGTGGCCGCCAGCGGCACCGCCTGGCCCTGGGTGTAGACGGCGCCCGCGCTCGGACTGGTCAGCACGGCGATCGGCGGTTGGTGCGCGCCGGTGCAGGGCGTGCCGTTGACCGAGAAGGACGTCGGCGCGGTGTTGCCGCCGCTGTAGGAGAACTGGGCGCCGGTGGAGACGGCGGCGCCCGCGGCGACCCGTGCGTTGTGGGAGGCGTTCTTCACGGTGATGTTCTGGCCGGACTGCGACCAGGTGCCGTTCCAGCCGTTGCCCAGCCGCTGGTTGCCGGCGTAGGCGTAGGTCAGCGTCCAGCCGTCGATGACGTCCGTGCCGCGGTTGGTGAGGGTCAGGTCCACCGTGAAACCGGAGCCCCAGTCGTTCGTCTTGTAGTCGACACTGCACTGAAGTGCCGCTGCCTGCGCGGGAGTCGACCCTGAGGAGAGCATCGTCAACGGAAGTGCGAGAGCTGCGAGGGCGGCGGTCCACAACCGCCGTACCGCTCCGCGTCTCCGGGGTGGGGGATGCATGGTGCTGGTTCCTCCTTGCGGCTCGGAGAAGTCAAGGCTTGAACCAGTGGGAGCGCTCCCATAGTGAGGACACGTCAGGTATCGGTCAAGGTCCTTGAAGAGTCGAAAAGATTCGATGCCGCGCGTTGAGCAAAAGTCAGTAACTCCCCTGTTCTTTACTGTCACTTGGCGCTACCTTCCTTGACACCAGTGGGAGCGGTTCCATCAGTCGACGCGTCCGTCACGGCACGCCCGACCTGCAAGGAGTCGCTCATGCGACACCCCCCGCGTTCAGTACTTTGAGCCGCCGCCGGCGCGAGACGCCGCGTGCGGCGGACAGTTGCCGCCCCGCCTCGGCCGCGTAAGGCGCCGCACCGGCTCCGGCATGCCCGCGAAATCCTCACCGCACCGGAAGACCCCCCACGGAACCCCGGAAATCGCAAGGAACCCAACGGAAGAGGGACCCCCACTCATGAGCCGTACGAGAACCGCGTTACTGGCCGCCATCACCCTGGTCGCCGGCGCGACCGGCACCGCCTTCGCCGTCGACCCGGGCAATGCCGGCATCGCCGCCGTTCCCTGCACCGTCGACTACAAGATCCAGAACCAGTGGAGCACCGGCTTCACCGCCGCCGTGACCCTCACCAACAACAGCGCCGCCAAGTCCTCGTGGTCGCTGAAGTGGTCGTACGCCGGGAACCAGAAGGTCACCAGCGGCTGGAACGCCAAACTCAGCCAGAGCGGGGCCGCCGTCACCGCCGCCAACGAGAGCTACAACGCCCAGCTGGCGACCGGCGGCTCGGTCAGCTTCGGCTTCCAGGGCAGCTACAGCGGCAGCAACGCGATCCCGGCCACCTTCACTCTCGACGGCGTGACCTGCAACGTCGACGACGGCGGCGGCCCCGGCGGACCCACCGATCCGCCGGACCCGGGCGGCCCCGCCAACCGGGTGAACAACCCCTACGAGGGCGCCAAGGTGTACGTGAACCCCGAGTGGTCCGCGAAGGCCGCCGCCGAGCCGGGCGGCAGCCGCATCTCCAACCAGCCCACGGGTGTCTGGCTGGACCGGACCGCGGCCATCAACGGCGTCAACGGCGGCATGGGCCTGCGCGCCCACCTCGACGAGGCGCTGCGCCAGAAGGGCTCCGGCGAACTCGTCGTCCAGCTCGTCATCTACAACCTGCCCGGCCGTGACTGCGCGGCCCTCGCCTCCAACGGCGAGCTGAAGCCCGACGAGATCGACAAGTACAAGACGCAGTACATCGACCCGATCAAGGCGATCCTCGCCGACGCGAAGTACTCCTCGCTGCGGATCGTCACCACCGTCGAGATCGACTCGCTGCCGAACCTCGTCACCAACACCGGCAGCCGCCCGACGGCCACCCCGCAGTGCGACGTGATGAAGGCCAACGGCAACTACATCAAGGGCGTCGGATACGCGCTGAACAAGCTCGGTGACGTGCCGAACGTCTACAACTACGTCGACGCCGGCCACCACGGCTGGATCGGCTGGGACGACAACTTCGGTCCCTCCGCGACCCTGTTCAAGGAGGCGGCGACCGCCGAGGGCGCGACCGTCAACGACGTCCACGGCTTCATCACCAACACGGCGAACTACAGCGCCCTGAAGGAGGATCACTTCTCCATCGGCGACAACGTGGCCGGCAAGTCCGTCCGCGAGTCGAAGTGGGTCGACTGGAACCGCTACGTCGACGAGCTGTCCTTCGCCCAGGCGTTCCGCAACCAGCTGGTCTCGGCCGGCTTCAACTCCGGCATCGGCATGCTGATCGACACCTCCCGCAACGGCTGGGGCGGCGCCGCCCGGCCCACCGGCCCCGGCGCCCAGACCTCCGTCGACACCTACGTCGACGGCGGCCGCTACGACCGCCGCATCAACCCCGGCAACTGGTGCAACCAGTCCGGAGCCGGCCTCGGCGAGCGGCCGCAGGCCAGCCCGGCCGCCGGGATCGACGCCTACGTGTGGATGAAGCCCCCGGGCGAGTCCGACGGCGCGAGCAAGGAGATCCCGAACCCTGAGGGCAAGGGCTTCGACCGCATGTGCGACCCGACGTACGAGGGCAACCCGCGCAACAACAACAACATGTCCGGTGCCCTGCCGGACGCGCCGCTGTCCGGGCACTGGTTCTCCGCCCAGTTCCGGCAGCTGATGCAGAACGCGTACCCGCCGCTGTCCTGACCTGTCCGTGCTGATCCGCGGATCCGCCGGGGCTCGGGCCCCGGCGGATTTTGCGGGACCGGCAACAGCAGTGGCCTCAGCCCGGTGCGTCGGCGCACGCTGACCGCATCCGAGCGAGAGGCTGACCACCATGGCGCACCGGCACGACCACGACCACGACCACGACCACAAGCCTGAGCACGGCCGTCATCACGGCCACACAGACCTCGACTGGGCCGAGATGGGCCCGATGCTGGAGTCCTCGGCGGAGCTCTTCGCGCCCCTGTACGAGCGGGCACTGGGCTGGCTGGCGAAGGAGGTGACCGAGCCGGGCCTGATCGTCGACGCGGGCAGCGGGCCGGGCGTCGTGTCGTGCCTGTTCGCGGAGACGTTCCCGGGTGCGCGGATCGTGGCCGTGGACGGCTCCGAGCCGCTGCTCGAACGGGCCCGGGCGCGGGCCGAGCGGCAGGGGGTCGCCGACCGCTTCAGCACCCTGGCCGGGGAACTCCCCGATGTCCTCGGCGAGTTGGACTATCCGGCGGACCTGCTGTGGGCGAGTCGCAGCCTGCACCACCTCGGCGACCAGCGGGCGGCACTCGCCGCGTTCGCGGCACGGCTGGCACCCGGCGGCACGCTGGCTCTCCTGGAGGGCGGTCTGCCCCCGCGGTTCCTGCCGCGCGACATCGGCATCGGCAGGCCCGGCCTCCAGGCGCGGATCGACGCCGTGGAGTCGGAGTGGTTCACCCGGATGCGCACCGAGCTGCCCGGGCACGTCGCCGAGACGGAGGACTGGCCGGTGCTGCTGGCCGCCGCGGGCCTCAAGCACACGAGGACGCACAGCTTCCTGCTCGACCTCCCGGCGCCCGCCTCGGACCGGGCGCGTGCGTATGTCGTGGCGTCCCTGTCGCACATGCGCGACAAGCTCGCCGAGGGGCTCGACGCCGAGGACCTCGCGACCGTCGACCGTCTGCTCGACCCCGACGACGAGGCCAGCCTGCACCGCCGCCCGGACGTGTTCGTGCTGGAGGCCCACACGGTGCACACGGCGGTCCGGCCCGCGTAGCGTCGGCGGCCCTCGACGTCGAAAGTGCCCGGACGGGGACGACGTCAACGCGGTGGTCGTAGGGCCGGTCGGGCGGCCGGTCCGAGCGGGCGGAGAACCGGTGGCGCCCCGGTCCCGGCCCACCAGGGCATCGGGACCGGGGCGCTTCCGGTGCGGCTCAGGCTCCGTTGAACTCCGCCGGGTCCGGGCCCAGACGCCGGTCCTCGTTCAGGGCGCTGATCGCCGCCAGGTCCTCGTCGTCGAGGCTGAAGTCGAAGACCTCGATGTTCTCCTTGATCCGCGACGGCGTCACGGACTTCGGGATCACCACGTTGCCCAGCTGGAGGTGCCACCGCAGCACCACCTGGGCCGGGGTGCGGTCGTGCTTGCGGGCGATGGCCACGATCGCGGGGACCTCCAGCAGGCCCTTGCCCTGGCCGAGCGGCGACCACGCCTCCGTGGCGATGCCCCGCTCCGCGTGGTACTCACGGGCGGCCTGCTGCTGGAGGTGGGGGTGCAGCTCGATCTGGTTCACCGCCGGGACGACCGACGTCTCACCGATCAGCTTCTCCAGGTGCTCGGGAAGGAAGTTGGAGACACCGATGGCCCGGATCCGGCCGTCGGCGTGCAGCTTCTCGAACGCCTTGTAGGTGTCGACGTACAGAGCCCGCTCCGGCGTCGGCCAGTGGATCAGGTACAGGTCGACGTAGTCCAGGCCGAGCTTCTCCAGCGACGTGTCGAAGGCGCGCAGCGTGGAGTCGTATCCCTGGTCGGCGTTCCAGAGCTTCGTGGTGACGAAGAGCTCCTCGCGGGGGAGACCGGCGGCGGCGATGGCCTTGCCGGTGCCCTCCTCGTTGCCGTAGATCGCCGCGGTGTCGATGCTGCGGTACCCGGCCTCCAGCGCCGCCGCGACGGCCGTCTCGGCCTCGTCGTCCGGCACCTGCCAGACGCCGAAGCCCAGCTGGGGCATCTCGACGCCGTTGTTCAGGATGATCGGGGGGACCTTGCTCACGAGCTCTCGATCCTTCGGTAAGTGGTCAGGTGTGCTTCCCATCGTCAACGATCACGGGCGGTGATGCATTCCTGACGGGAGAATTCCGAAGTCACACCTGCCCCGAGGGGCGCATGTCACGCCCGGTAGAGCGCCTCGACCTCGTTCTCGTACGCCTTCTCGATCGCCTTCCGCTTCAGCTTCAGGGACGGGGTCAGCAACCCGTGCTCCTCCGTGAACGGCTGGGCCAGTATGCGGAAGGTGCGGATCGACTCGGCCTGCGAGACAAGGGTGTTGGCGGCGACCACCGCGCGGCGCACCTCCGTCTCCAGATCCGCGTCACGCACCAGCTCCGCCGGGGACAGCTGTGGCTTGGCCCGCATGGCCAGCCAGTGCTCCACGGCCTCCTGGTCGAGGGTCACCAGGGCGGCGATGTACGGGCGGTCGTTGCCGACGAGGATGCACTGGTTGACCAGCGGATGGTCCCGGACGCGTTCCTCCAGCACTCCGGGCGAAACGCTCTTGCCACCGGATGTGACCAGGATCTCCTTCTTGCGGCCGGTGATGGTGAGGAAGCCGTCCCCGTCCAGCGCGCCGAGGTCCCCGGTGGCGAGCCAGCCGTCGTGCAGGGTCGCGTCGGTGGCCTTCTGGTTGTTGAGGTACCCCTGGAAGACGTTCTCGCCGTGCAGCCAGATCTCGCCGTCGTCCGCGATGTGCACGGTCATGCCGGGGATGGGCTGTCCGACCGTGCCGAAGCGGGTACGCGCGGGCGGGTTGGCGGTCGCGGCGGCCGTGGACTCCGTCAGGCCGTAGCCCTCGTAGATGTGCACGCCCGCGCCGGCGAAGAACAGGCCGAGCCGGCGGTCCATCGCCGAGCCGCCGGACATGGCGTGCTTGATGCGGCCGCCCATCGCGGCGCGGATCTTGGCGTAGACCAGCTTGTCGAACAGCTGGTGCTGCATGCGCAGGCCCGCCGACGGGCCGGGGCCGGTGCCCCAGGCCTTGGCCTCCATCGCGTCCGCGTACTTGATCGCGATGTCGACGGCCTTCTCGAAGGGGCCGGAGCGGCCCTCCTTCTCGGCCTTGCGGCGGGCCGCGTTGAACACCTTCTCGAAGATGTACGGCACCGCCAGGAAGAACGTCGGCTTGAACGCGGCGAGGTCCGGCAGCAGGGCCGCCGCGTTCAGCTGCGGCTGATGGCCGAACTTCACCTTGCCGCGGATCCCCGCGACCTGGACCATCCGCCCGAAGACGTGCGCGAGCGGCAGGAACAGCAGGGTCGCCGCCTCGTCGCCGCGCCTGGAGTGGAACACCGGCTCCCAGCGCTCGATGACGGTGTCCGCCTCGTACATGAAGTTGCCGTGTGTGAGGACACAGCCCTTGGGACGGCCGGTGGTGCCCGAGGTGTAGATGATCGTGGCGACCGAGTCGGGTGTGACGGCCTGCCGGTGGCGGTGCACCACCTCGTCGTCGAGGTGCGCGCCCGCATCGTAGAGCTCGTGCACGGCGCCCGAGTCGAGCTGCCACAGCCGGCGCAGCTGGGGCAGCCGGTCGATGACGGTGGCGATCGTCATCGCGTGGTCCTCGTGCTCCACGACCGCGGCCGTCACCTCGGCGTCGTACAGCATCCAGAAGCACTGCTCGGCCGAGGACGTCGGGTAGACCGGTACGACCTGGGCGCCGATCGTCCACAGCGCGTAGTCGAACAGGGTCCACTCGTAGCGCGTGCGGGACATGATCGCGACCCGGTCGCCGAACCGGATGCCGCTCGCCAGCAGGCCTTTGGCCAGGGCGAGCACCTCGTCGCGGAACTCCGCGCTGGTGACGTCCCGCCACTGGCCGGACTCGTCCTTGCGGCCCAGCGCGATGTACAGCGGGTCTTCCTGGGCATGCTCGAAGACCACGTCGGCCAGACCGCCCACCGGAGGTGCCAACGCCAACGGAGGGTTGGTGAACTCGCGCAAACCCCGCTCCCCGCTCCTCAGCGCTCCTGTCGAGTGACACTCCGCACAGCGCCGTGAAAGCTACCCCACCCGGCCAGGGGGCGGGAGGGGGTACGAAGGCGAGCATCGCTCTTGTCTGCGCTGGTCAGCGAGGGAAAAAGCGCTCACATGGGGAAGGGTCGGACACAATCCTGACGGTTGAGTAAGTTTCGGTGCCGTAATCTCCACCGAATCTGTACGAGCCCGGCTGTAGCGCGATGCGCCTTCGGGCGGGCTCTCCTCTGTCAGCGGGACGGCGGCGGATTCTGTCACTCCGGTTCGTCACAGGCCCTTGCGCTCACTGCGGTGCAGCCGGTCCCCGCCCGCCAGGATCGCCGCCGCCAGAGCGTCCGCCGCGCCCTGGGCGGAGGGCCGGCGCCGGCCGTGGACGAGCACGAAGTCGACCTGCCCCAGTTCCGGCAGCCCCGCCCGGTCCGGGACCCGGACCAGGCCCGGCGGGATGAGGCCGCGGGAATGGGCCATGACGCCGAGACCGGCCCGGGCCGCCGCGACGAGGCCGTTGAGGCTGCCGCTGGTGCACACCACGCGCCACTGGCGGCCCTGCCGCTCCAGGGCCTCCAGAGCGAGCGCGCGGGTGATGCCCGGCGGCGGGTAGACGATGAGCGGCACCGGGCGGTCCGGGTCGAGCCGGAGGCGTTCCGCGCCGATCCACACCAGCCGGTCGTGCCGGACCAGCTCGCCCCGCGGGTCCTCGGGCCGCCGCTTGGCCAGGACCAGATCCAGCTTCCCGGCGGCCAGCTGCTCGTGCAGCGTGCCCGACAGCTCCACCGTCAGCTCCAGGTCGACCTCAGGGTGCTCGTGCCGGAAGCCCTCGAGGATCTCGGGCAGCCGGGTCAGCACGAAGTCCTCCGAGGCGCCGAACCGCAGCCGGCCACGCAGCCGGGTGCCCGTGAAGAACGCCGCCGCCTGCTCGTGCACCTCCAGGATCCGGCGCGCGAAGCCGAGCATGGCCTCGCCGTCCTCCGTCAGCTCCACCGAGTGCGTGTCCCGGGTGAACAGCGTCCGCCCGGTCGCGTCCTCCAGCCGCCGCACGTGCTGGCTGACCGTCGACTGCCGCAGCCCGAGCCGCCGCGCGGCCTGCGTGAAGCTCAGCGTCTGCGCCACCGACAGGAACGTGCGCAGCTGGGACGGGTCGTACATGACCCCCAGGTTATCGCGGAACGTGATGGCAGTGAGAGCCGTATACGGGATTCCCGATCGCCAGGTAGGGGAGCAGGATGGAAGGGGGCCGCTGCGGCCCCGGACCGACCGAAGTACCCAGCAAGTGGAGCACCGTGAAACGCCTGCACTGGCCGAGTTGGATGCCGATCGACCCCTACATCCTGCTACTCCTCGGGACGGTCGGCCTCGCCGCACTGGTCCCGGCGCGCGGGTCGGCCGCCGATGTCGCCTCCGGTGCCTCCACAGCCGCGGTCGCCCTCCTCTTCTTCCTGTACGGCGCCAGGCTCTCCACACGTGAGGCCCTCGACGGCCTGCGGCACTGGCGGCTCCACGCCACGGTCCTGGCCTGCACCTTCCTCGTCTTCCCGCTGCTCGGGCTCGCGGCCCGCGGGCTGGTGCCGGTGATCCTGACGCACCCGCTCTACCAGGGCCTGCTCTTCCTCACGCTCGTCCCCTCGACCGTCCAGTCGTCGATCGCCTTCACCTCGATGGCCCGCGGCAACGTGCCCGCCGCGATCTGCGCGGGCTCCTTCTCCTCCCTCGTCGGCATCATCGCCACCCCGCTGCTCGCGGCCTCGCTGCTCGGCAGCAGCGGCGGGTTCTCCGCCGACTCGCTGCTGAAGATCGTGCTGCAACTGCTGGTGCCGTTCCTCGCGGGGCAGCTGCTGCGACGCTGGATCGGCGGCTTCGTCACCCGCCACAAGCAGGTCCTCGGGCTGGTGGACCGCGGCTCGATCCTGCTCGTCGTCTACACCGCGTTCAGCGCGGGCATGGTCCAGGGCATCTGGCACCAGGTCAGCCCCGCGCGCCTGGGGGGCCTGTTCGTCGTCGAGGCGGTGATCCTGGCCGTGATGCTGCTGCTCACCTGGTACGGCGGCAAGGCGCTGCGCTTCGGCCGGGCGGACCGGATCGCGATCCAGTTCGCCGGCTCGAAGAAGTCCCTGGCCGCCGGGCTGCCCATGGCGAGCGTCCTGTTCGGCGCGCAGGCGGCGCTCGCCGTGCTGCCGCTGATGCTCTTCCACCAGACGCAGCTGATCGTGTGCGCGGTGATCGCCAAGCGCCGCGCGCGGGAAGCGGCGAGCGAGGTCACCGCGCCGCAGCCAGTCGCAACGACAAAAACCGCGGTCGGTACAGGGACACGTTCCGGCTGAGCTGGGCGGCGGCGCCCGTCGTCTCCAGCCAGTTGACGTCGTAGCTCAGGACGAGCCGTCCGCCGCCGCTGAGCACCGGATGCGCCTGCGGGTTGTACGCGGCCACCTGCCCCTGCGGCAGCGGCGGGCTGAACTCCTTCGCCGGACCGTGCCACGGCCCGGCCGGGGAGCAGGCCCAGTAGGACGCCACCGTGGTCAGCCCCTTCGGGCCGGCGGCCATCGTGAACAGCACGTACGTGCCACCGTCCCGGACGACCGTGAACGCGCTGCCCACGCCCGTGCGCCGCCCGTCCCCGAGCACGGGCCGGGGGCGGGCGCCGGGCACCCACGCCGAGCCGCTCCAGTACTGCCAGGCGTCCGGATCCGCGAGCCCGCCCTCCGGTACCCGGGCCGCGTACGCGTGCGAGGCGGGACGGGAGGCGGGCCGGCCGTCGTCGCCGCCGAACACATAGGTCCAGCCGCCCTCCTCGACCAGCGTCGTGCCGAACAGCACGCGCCGGGAAGGGTCGGGGACCGGCTGCTGGTCGAGCACCTCGACGATCGACTCCAGGCGCAGGCCGGGCAGCGACAGGGTGGCGACCTCGGTGGCGGTGGGCACCCCGTAGATCCACGGGGCCTGCCCTGCCGTGCGCACCCACAGCAGCACCCGCACGACCTGCTCCGAGGAGCCGGGGGAGCGGGGTTCGACGAGGGCGGCGACCGGCCAGCGCCACTGGTTCGGCGCGGGGTCGGCGAACAGCGGGGCGGGCAGGGTGGATTCGAGCCGGCCGTCGCGCATCAGCACGGCGGAGTTGCGCACCAGCGGCGTGGTGGCGTCCCGCCAGGCGTAGGACTCGCCGTGCGGGTTGGGCGGGCCGTACACCCGGCCCAGGTAGGTGTCCGAGAACAGCCACAGCACCCGGCCGTCCGGCAGCCGCACCGAGTGGGTGCCGTCACCCCCGGTCCAGTCGTCGGTGCGGTTCGCGTCGTCGCCGTAGCGGGCGAACTCGGCGGTGAGGCCGTCGTCCGCCTTCCAGGAGCCGACCGTGAGGCCCCGGCAGGCACCGTCGTCGCTCGAACCGTCGTCGTCCGGCAGGGCGATGAGCAGGGCGGCGCCGAGCACCAGGACCAGCAGAAGGCCGATCCCGGTTCCCGTGCGCTGTCGTGCTCGTGCTGCTCCTGAGTCGTCGGGCACGCCTCGTGACGTTAGTTGCTGCCGCTCACCTGGTCCATGGGCAGCCACAGCACCGAGCCCCGGGAGGACGCGCCCGAGGCGCCGGAGGTCAGCTCCTTGTCGCTCAGGGCCCGGTCCCACACCCGGACGTCGTCGATCGCCCCGGTGAGGAACGCCCGGCTGTCCATGCGCTGGCCGATGTGCACGCCGAACGGGGAGTTGCGGCTGACCGAGCCCGGCACGTCCGCGGTGCCGAGCACCTCGCCGTCGAGGAAGAGCGTCAGCCGCCCTCCGCCGCGGCGCAGCGCCAGATGGTGCCAACGGCCGTCGTTGTGGGCGCCGTCGGTCCAGACCGAGGCCGACCTGACGGTCGTCGCGCCCGACCGGGTGGTCATCAGTCCCCGGACCCGGTCGCTCGCCGGCTCCCCGCGCAGCCAGATCTGCGGCTGGGTGCTGCCGATGCCGCCCATCCACAGGAAGGGCTGCTCGCCGGTCGTGGCCGTGTAGCGGAAGTGCAGCGAGGCCGTGAAGTCCCCCTCCCCGAGCGGGAGCCGAGAGCGGTAGGGCAGGCGTACGGCGTCGTCGGTGCCGTCGAAGGACAGCGCGCCGCCGCTGACACCGGCCGTCCGCCCGGCACCGCCGAGCACCACCGCGGGCTTGGCGCCCGCCGCCGCGTCGCGCGTGGTCGGGTCGGCGCCCCGGCGCGGTTTCAGCCAGTCCTCGGTGAAGCGGGCGAAGCGGATCTCGTCACGGGCGTCGACCGCGCCGCCCTCGTACAGCAGGCCCACCGTCGTGTCGCCCACGGCCGCCATGTCGCAGTAGCCGGACCAGTCCGTGGTGACGACCGTGCCCCGGTCCACGCTCTCCCAGGTGCGCCCGCCGTCGTAGGAGGAACGGACCATCATCGTGCGGCGGCGGTCGGGGTCGGCCGGGGCGGACAGCAGCATCCGGTGGCCCAGGCGCAGCGTCGCGCCCTGGACCTGCGGCGTGTACAGGTCCGGGAGGTCGCGGAACGGTGTGTCGAAGCTGTCGCCACCGTCCAGGCTGAGGGTCTGGGAGCGGTGGCCCAGGTCGGTGCCGTCCTGTTCCCGGCCGCTGACGAGCAGGGCGCCGTCGGCGCGCTCGGTGAGCGTCACCTCGGACGGCTTCTGCCGGAACATGCCGTCCTGCGCCATGGGCCAGGTGTCCGTGGCGCCGACCCGCCAGGAGTCGCCGCCGTCTTCGCTGACGATGAGCGCGGCGTGGTTGGCGGAGACCCGGCTGCCGTTCCACGTCTCGGTGTTGACGCCGAACACGAGCCGCCCGGCGTGCTTGCCGCGGGTCAGCTGGATGCCGTGCACCGGACCGGTCGCGTACCAGGAGTTCCAGTGCTCGGGCAGGATCTCGTCGCTCAGATCGCGCGGTTCGGACCAGGTCCGGCCGTCGTCGTCGCTGTACTGAAGGTGCGGGGTGCGGTCGCAGGGGACGGTGCAGTTGCCGGCGTCCGTGCGGCCGGTGTTGTACGTCTCGGCCAGCAGGATCCGGCCGGTCCTGCGGTCCACGAGGGGCGCCGGGTTGCCGTGCGTGTCGCCCGCGCCCTCGGTGACGACCTGGAGTGGGCCCCAAGTTCGGCCGCCGTCGGTGGAGCGCTTGAGGACGATGTCGATGTCGGCCGCGTCACCGCAGTTGAGGACGCGGCCCTCGGCGAAGGCCAGCAGTGTGCCGCCGGTGGTGCGCACGATCGCCGGGATCCGGAAGCAGGCGTAGCCCGGGTCCTGGGACGCCTTGAAGAGCACCCGCTGTTCGAACTCCGGTAAGGCCGTGCCGGACTGGCTGTGTGCCGGGGCGGTTGGCGCGAGCAGCGCCCCGGCGGCGAGGGCGGTTGTCAGGGTGGATCTCAGACGTGCGCGAAGACTTGACGGCATGGTGCGACCTGCCCTTCATGCGTCTGTCGGCTGGACCACCGGGACATGGAACAGACTTCCGGTCATTCGGAGATCCCACGTCCCATGTGCGGGCGACAGGCGGTACTTGGGTTCACAGACCCCCCACAAGAAGCGTGCGTCAGGGGATGAGGACGACCTTGCCCAGGTTGGACCGCCCCTCGATCTCCCCGTGTGCCTTGGCCGCGTCCTCCAGGGTGAACTCCCCGTGGACGACGGGCCTGAGCTCTCCCGCCGCGAACAACTGCCACAGTTCCTCGCGCCACTGCTCGTACAACTCCGGCCTCCCGCGGGCGATACGGGCCACCTGGAACCCGATCACCGACTTGGCGCCCAGGAGCAGGTCGTGCGCCTGGATCGTGCCGCCGCCCGAGCTGTACGCCACCAGCCGTCCCTCCGGGGCGAGTGCGGCGAGGGCCGGGGCGAGCAGCTCGCCGCCGACCGCGTCCAGGGCGTAGTCGACCGGGGTGCCCCAGCTGTCGTCGCCGTACGTGATGACGTGGTCTGCGCCGAGGGCCCGGACGAAGTCGGCCTTGGCCGGGTCGGAGACGGCTCCCACGACCCGTCCGGCGCCGCGCGTCCCGGCCAGCTGCACGGCCAGGTGGCCGACGCCGCTCGCGGCCGCGGTGACCAGGGCCGCCTCGCCCGGCTGGGGGCGGGCCGCCTCCAGGGCGCCGAGGGCGACCAGGCCGCTGCGGACCAGGGCGACCGCGTCGAGGGCGCTCGCGTCCCGCGGGACCGGGGAGGCCATGGCCTCGTGCAGCAGTGCGAAGTCGGCGTAGCCGTGGCCGAGGCACAGCCCGGTCACCCGGTCGCCGGTGCCGTAGCGGGTGACGCCCTCGCCGACGGCGGTGACCTCCCCGGCGATCTCGCCGCCGAGCGGGGCGGGCTCGGCCGCCTCGGTGACCTTGCGTACGACCGGGAGCGTGACGCCGATCGCCTCCGCGCGCACGAGCAGCTCTCCGGGGCCGGGCTCGGGGAGCGACGCCTCCTCCACGAACAGGGGGCCGCCTCGGGATTCGTAGCGGACGCGGCGCATCGCACCTCCGGGATCGTCGGTGGTCCCGACGGATTCGTTGGGGGGCCCAACGGTATAGGAGGATCATAGGAAGAACCAACGATTTCTTGGTTAGGCTGCGGCCATGTCGGAAGCCCCCCTCCCCGCGATCCGCTCCCTGCCCAGCTGGCTGCTCGGCCGCGCCGCCGCCCGCGGCCGCGCCCTGGTGGCCGAGGCGCTGGCCGAGGAGGACATGCGGATGTGGCACCACGTGGTGCTGTCCGCGGTCCGCGACCTCGGCCCCGTCGCCCAGGCCGACCTCGGGCGCGGGGTCCGGCTGGACCCCAAGGACCTGGTCGGCGTCCTCAACGACCTCCAGACGGCCGGCCTGGTGGTACGCGAGCCGGACCCGAGGGACCGCCGCAAGAACGCGGTGTCCCTCACCGGGGAGGGCGCCCGGCTGCTGAAGCGCTGCGAGGTGGCGGCCCGCGCCGCCAACGACGAACTGCTCGCCCCGCTGTCGGCGGCCGAACGGGAGCGGTTCACGGACATGCTGCGGCGGATATCCGGCGTGACCGGCTGAGGTCATGACGGCAGGCCGAGACGGGGCCCCTGCGGCGCAGGGGGCGCTCCCCGCCGGTCGGGGCCCCGCCGCCGTGTCGCGGAAGGACCTGCTCAGCCCTGGGCGGCCGCGGCCCGCAGGACGATTCGGTCCTCACCCGCGTACACGTTCATGGAGCTGCCCCGCAGGAAGCCCACCAGCGTCAGGCCCGTCTCGGCGGCCAGGTCCACCGCCAGCGAGGACGGGGCCGACACCGCCGCCAGGACCGGAATGCCGGCCATCACGGCCTTCTGCGCCAGCTCGAAGGAGGCCCGGCCCGACACGAGCAGCACCGCCCGGGACAGCGGCAGCTCCCCGTTCTGCAGGGCCCGGCCGACCAGCTTGTCGACCGCGTTGTGCCGGCCCACGTCCTCCCGGACGTCCAGCAGCTCGCCGCCTTCCGAGAACAGGGCCGCCGCGTGCAGGCCCCCGGTCCGGTCGAAGACCCGCTGGGCCGCGCGCAGCCGGTCGGGAAGGTCCGCGAGCAGCTCGGGTGAGACCCGGAGCGGGGGAGTGTCGGCGACGGGCCACCGGGCCGTGGTACGCACCGCGTCCAGCGACGCCTTGCCGCACAGCCCGCAGGAGGACGTCGTGTAGACGTTCCGTTCCAGCGTGATGTCGGGGATCACCACGTCCGGGGCCGTCTGCACGTCGACCACGTTGTACGTGTTCGACCCGTCGGCCGTGGCGCCCGCGCAGTAGACGATGTTCCGCAGGTCACGCTGCCCGCCGAGCACCCCCTCGCTCACCAGGAAGCCCGCCGCCAGCGCGAAATCGTCGCCCGGGGTGCGCATGGTGATCGCCAGGGGCTTGCCGTTCAGCCGGATCTCCAGCGGTTCCTCGGCGACGAGCGTGTCCGGGCGGCTGGAGACCACCCCGTCCCGGATGCGGAGCACCTTGCGTCGTTCCGTGACTCGTCCCATGTCCTGATCAGCCCCGGTTCTGTACGTGCTGGTAGCCGAAGCGGCCCTTGATGCAGAGGTTGCCGTGGGTCACCGGGTTGTCGTGCGGCGAGGTGACCTTCACGATCTCATTGTCCTGCACGTGCAGCGTCAGGTTGCAGCCCACTCCGCAGTACGCGCACACCGTGGTCGTCTCCGTCTGCCGCGACGCGTCCCACGTACCCGCCGCGCGCATGTCGAACTCGGACTTGAAGGACAGCGCGCCCGTGGGGCACACCTCGATGCAGTTCCCGCAGTACACGCACGCCGAGTCGGTCAGCGGCGCGTCGTGCTCCACGGCGATCCGGGCGTCGAAACCGCGCCCCGCGACCGAGATCGCGAAGGAGTTCTGCCACTGGTCGCCGCAGGCGTCGACGCACTTGTAGCAGAGGATGCACTTGTCGTAGTCGCGCACGTACAGGTCGTTGTCGACCCTCGGCTCCTCGTTCAGCCGCGCCGCGTCCGGGCCGAAGCGGTCCGGCTTCGCCTCGTACTCCTTGAGCCACCCGGCGACCTTCGGCGTCGTCGACAGGTCGACCGAGGACGCGAGCAGCTCGAGGACGACCTTGCGGCTGTGCCGGGCGCGCTCGGTGCCGGTGCGCACCTCCATGCCCGGCTCGGCCTTGCGGGAGCAGGCCGGGACGAGCGTCCTGGCCCCTCGACCTCGACGACACAGACCCGGCAGGCGTTCTTGGGGCGCAGGGTGTCGCCCTCGCACAGGGTCGGGATGTCCTTCCCGGCCGCCCGGCAGGCGTCCAGGATGGTCGAGCCCTCGGGGACCCGGGCCTCCTCGCCGTCGAGGGTGAACTCCAGCATGCGGCGCGGGATCCCCAGCGGTGTGACGGTCATTCGTACGCCCCCAGACGGTCGATGGCGGATTCCACGGCGTTCCACGCGGTCTGCCCCAGACCGCAGATCGAGGCGTCCCGCATGGCGCGGCCGACCTCCCGCAGCAGCGCGATGTCGCCGGCGGCGTCGACGCCGGTGCGCTCCACGATCCGGTGCAGCGCCTCCTCCTGCCGTACCGTCCCGACCCGGCACGGCACGCACTGACCGCACGACTCGTCCCGGAAGAACTCCGCGATGCGCAGCAGCAGCCGGGGCAGGGGCACGCTGTCGTCGAAGGCCATGACGACTCCGGAGCCCAGTGTCGTGCCGGCCTCCCTCGTCCCCTCGAAGGTGAGCGGGATGTCCAGCTCGTCGGCGCGTACGAACCCGCCGGCCGCGCCGCCGAGCAGCACTGCCCGCAGCCCGTCACGCACCCCGGCGAGCGCGAGCAGATCGCCCAGTGTCGCGCCGAACGGCAGCTCGTAGACACCCGGCCGCTGCACGGTCCCGGACACGCAGAACAGCTTCGGTCCGGTGGAGCGCGGGGTGCCGATCGCCGCGTACGCCGGGGCGCCCATGGTCAGGATCGGCAGGACGTTGACCAGCGTCTCCACGTTGTTCTCGGCCGTCGGCTTGCCGAACAGGCCCTTCTCCACGGGGAACGGCGGTTTCGAGCGCGGCTCGCCCCGGTAACCCTCGATGGAGTTGAACAGGGCCGTCTCCTCACCGCAGATGTAGGCGCCCGCACCGCGCCGGATCTCGATGTCGAAGGCGTAGCCCTGGCCGAGGACGTCGTCGCCGAGCAGTCCGCGCGCGCGTGCCTGCGCGATCGCGTGCTCCAGCAGATGCAGGGCGCGCGGGTATTCGCCGCGCAGGTAGAGATAGCCCTTGTGTGCCCCCGTCGCGTACCCGGCGATCGTCATCGCCTCGACGAGCGCGTACGGGTCGCCCTCCATGAGCACCCGGTCCTTGAAGGTGCCCGGCTCGGACTCGTCGGCGTTGCAGACGAGGTAGTGCGGATGGTCCGGCTGGGACGCCGTGGCCTGCCACTTGCGGCCGGTGGGGAAGGCGGCGCCGCCGCGCCCGGCCAGGCCCGAGTCGGTGATCTCGCGGATGACCCCGGCGGGACCCAGCTCGAAGGCCCGGCGCAGGGCGGTGTAGCCGCCGTGGGCGCGGTAGTCGTCGAGGGACGCGGGGTCGACCACGCCGACGCGGTGCAACAGCAGCAGACCGTCCTGCCCCGCCTGGGGCACCGCCAGCGCGACCGGCGGCTCCTCGGGCGCGGAGCCGGGCGAACTCGCGGCGAGCACGGCCTCCTGGACGCTCGCCGGCGCCGAGACCGCCGTACGCACGGGGTCCCCGGCCTTGACGGCCAGCGCGGCCGGGGCCCGTTCGCACAGGCCCAGGCACGGGCTGCGCTCGACACTCACGCCGCTGCCGAGGCCCAGCCGCTCCTCGATCCCGGCGCACAGCTGCGGCGCCCCGGCCGCCGCACACGCCAGGTCCGTACACACGTGGAGCACGGTCGCCGGACGCGGCTCGACCGAGAACATGGCGTAGAAGGTGGCGACCCCGTACGCCTCCGCCGGCGGCACCGTCAGCCGCCGGCACAGGTAGTCCAGGGCGCCCTCGCTGATCCAGCCGATCCGGTCGTTGATCGCGTGCAGCCCCGGCAGCAGCAGCTCGCGGCGGTCCCGTGCCTCACGCCCGCCACGCGCCCACCTCAGATCGGCGGCTCGCATCTCATCGCGGGCGGCGCCCTCCCAGGAGGACTCCGGAGGCCCGAGCAGGGCGTCGACTGCCGCCCGTTCCTCGTCCGTCGGTTTGCTGTCACCGAAGTGCAGGTCCACTTACGTCACCCCACGATGGTCGCGATGGGCAGCTTCTCGATCCGGATCGCCGACGCCTTGAACTCCGCCGTCCCCGCGATCGGGCAGTTCGCCTCGATCGTCAGCTGGTTGGTGTCCACCTCGTCCGGGAAGTGCATGGTCATGAAGGCGAGCCCCGGCCGCAGCGCGGGGTCCACCCACACAGGCGCGGTCACCGACCCGCGCCGCGAGGCCACCTGCACCTGCTCGCCGACGACGACCCCGTAGCGCTCGGCGTCCTCCGGGCTCAGCTCGATGTACTCGCCGCGCCTCAGCGGCGAGGCGTAACTTCCGCTCTGCACCCCGGTGTTGTAGGAGTCGAGCCGCCGCCCGGTGGTGAGCCGGACCGGGTACCGCTCGTCGGTGAGGTCCACGGGCGGGTCGTGCCGCACGATCCCGAACGGAGCCAGCGGGCCGCGCCGGGCGGGGTCGGTCTCCCACAACCGGCCGTGCAGATAGGTGGGTTCGATCCCGTCCGTGCTCGGGCAGGGCCACTGGATGCCCTGGTGCTCCTCCAGACGCTCGTACGTCATGCCGTAGTGGTCGGGCGAGACGGCCCTCAACTCGTTCCACACGGTCTCGGCGTCGGCGTACTTCCAGTCGTGGCCGAGGCGGGCGGCGAGGTCGCAGAGGATGTCGATGTCCTCGCGGGCCTCGCCGGGCGGGGTGACGGCCTTGCGGACGCGCTGGACCCGCCGCTCGCTGTTGGTGGTGGTGCCGTCGGTCTCCGCCCAGCCGGCGGTGGCCGGCAGGACGACGTCCGCGAGCTCGGCCGTCTTGGTGAGGAAGATGTCCTGCACCACCAGGAAGTCCAGCGCCTTCAGCCGCCGGACGGCCTGCTCGCTGTCCGCCTCGGACTGCGCCGGGTTCTCGCCGATGCAGTAGACGGCCTTGAGCGTGCCGTCCTCCATGGCCTCGAACATCTCCGTGAGGTTCAGGCCGTAGTGCGGCTGGATCACGGTGTCCCAGGCCGACTCGAACTTCAGCCGGACGCTCGCGTCCAGGATGTCCTGGAAGCCGGGCAGCCGGTTGGGGATCGCGCCCATGTCGCCGCCGCCCTGCACGTTGTTCTGCCCGCGCAGGGGTTGCAGGCCCGAGCCGAAGCGGCCGACATGGCCGGTGAGCAGGGACAGGTTGATCAGGGCGCGGACGTTGTCGGTGCCGTTGTGGTGCTCGGTGATGCCCAGGGTCCAGCACAACTGGGCCCGTTCGGCACAGGCGTAGGCATGCGCCAGCTCCCGTATGGCCGCGGCCGGTACGCCGGTCACCTTCTCGGCGAGCGACAGCGTCCACGGCTCGACCAGGGCCTTGTACTCCTCGAAGCCGCTGGTCGCCCGATCGATGAACGCCTCGTTCGCGAGCCCCGCGTGGATGATCTCGCGGCCGATCGCGTGCGCCATCGGGATGTCCGTGCCGACGTTCAGCCCCATCCAGCTCTCCGCCCACTCGGCGGTCGAGGTCCGGCGCGGATCGACCGCGTACATCCGGGCGCCGTTCCTGATCCCCTTCAGCACGTGCTGGAAGAAGATCGGGTGCGCGAACCGGGCGTTGGAGCCCCACATCACGATGACGTCGGTGTGCTCGATCTCCTCGTACGACGACGTCCCGCCGCCCGAGCCGAACGCCGCCGACAGGCCCGCCACGCTCGGGGCGTGACAGGTGCGGTTGCAGGAGTCGACGTTGTTGGTGCCCATGACGACCCGGGCGAACTTCTGCGCCACGTAGTTCATCTCGTTGGTGGCGCGGGCGCAGCTGAACATGCCGAAGGCGTCGCGGTGGCGCCCGAGGCCCAGGGCGGCCCGGTCCAGGGCCTCCTCCCAGGTGGCCTGCCGGAACGGCTCGTCGCGGGAGTCCCTGACGAGGGGGTGGGTGAGCCGGGTGTAGGTCTTGGGGGTCCGGTCGCGTTTCCTCATGCGGCGCTCCTCAGCGCGAGCAGGTCCGAGATGGCGTGCACGGTGCGCAGGGTGGGCACCTCCACGCCGGTGATCTCCGCCAGCTCGACGACCGCCGCGAGCAGCACGTCGAGTTCGAGCGGCTTGCCGCGCTCCAGGTCCTGGAGCGTGGAGGTGCGGTGGTCACCGACCCGCTCGGCCCCCGCGAGCCGGCGCTCGATGGAGACCCCGACCTCGCAGCCGAGGGCCTCGGCGACCGACAGTGTCTCGGTCATCATGATCTCGATGACCTTGCGGGTGCCGCCGTGCAGGCACATCTGCCGCATGGTCGCGCGGGCCAGCGCGCTGATCGGGTTGAAGGAGATGTTGCCGAGCAGCTTGAGCCAGATGTCGCTCCGCAGGTCCGGTTCGACCGGGCACTTCAGTCCGCCCGCCTGCATGGCCTCGCTGAAGGCGAGACAGCGGGCGGAGCGGCTGCGGTCGGGCTCGCCGATGGAGAACCGCGTGCCCTCCAAGTGCCGGACGAGGCCCGGCCCTTCGAGCTCGGTCGCCGCGTAGACGACGCATCCGATGGCCCGTTCGGGCGCGAGCACCGCACTGACCGCGCCGTCCGGGTCGACACTCTCGACACGGTGGCCGTCGTAGGGGCCGCCGTGCCGGTGGAAGTACCACCAGGGGATGCCGTTCTGGGCCGCGACGACCGAGGTCGTCTCGTGCAGCAAGGGTGCGATCAGCGGCCCGCACGCCGCGTACGCGTTGGCCTTCAGGCCCAGGAAGACATGGTCGACCGGGCCGACTTCGGCCGGGTCGTCGGTGGCGTGGGGGTGCGCGGTGAAGTCGCCGCGTGGGCTGCGCACCCGGACTCCGTGCTGCCTCATGGCCGTCAGATGCGGTCCACGGGCGATGAGATGCACCTCGGCACCCGCGCGGTGGAGCGCGGCGCCGACGTAGGCGCCGATGGCACCGGCGCCGAGAACTGCCACTTTCACAGGAACACTCCGTTCGGTTTGAGGGATACCGCGGAGGTGGCTGCCGTCCGGCCGCCCACGGGCCTCGTATGGCTCGCGGACGGCTTGTGTCGACGAAATATTGTCTACAGTATGGAGGTTGGGGCGGCAAGGGTCTGTGCGCCGACCGTTCGGCGCATGCTGGATACCGCTCACCGCATACGGTCGACGCGCCGCCTTCTCAACCCCCGTGCGGATCCCTACCGTCCGGGGTTCATGAGTCCCCCAGTCGCGCCCCCGGGCTGGAGCCGCTGGCTCGTTCCGCCCGCCGCTCTCTCCGTCCATCTCTCCATCGGCCAGGCCTACGCCTGGAGCGTGTTCAAGCCGCCCCTGGAGTCCGCGCTCGGCCTCAGCGGCACGCAGAGCGCGCTGCCCTTCCAGCTGGGCATCGTCATGCTGGGCCTGTCCGCCGCGTTCGGCGGCACGCTCGTGGAGCGCAAGGGCCCGCGCTGGGCCATGACCGTCGCCCTGCTCTGCTTCTCCTCCGGCTTCCTGCTCTCCGCGCTGGGAGCGTCCCTGGAGCAGTACTGGCTGATCGTCTTCGGCTACGGTTTCGTCGGCGGCATCGGTCTCGGCATCGGCTACATCTCGCCCGTCTCCACGCTGATCAAGTGGTTCCCGGACCGGCCCGGCATGGCCACCGGCATCGCCATCATGGGCTTCGGCGGCGGGGCGCTCATCGCCTCGCCGTGGTCGGCCCAGATGCTGGAGTCGTTCGGCGGCGACAGCTCCGGCATCGCGCTGGCCTTCCTCGTGCACGGGCTGTCGTACGCCGTCTTCATGCTGCTGGGTGTCCTCCTGGTGCGGGTTCCGAGCAGTGCCCCGGGGGTGCCGGGAACCGCGCGGCAGGCTCCGGCCGGCCCGCAGGTCTCCGCGAACCGGGCCATCCGCACCCCGCAGTTCTGGCTCCTGTGGATCGTGCTCTGCATGAACGTCACCGCCGGCATCGGCATCCTGGAGAAGGCCGCGCCGATGATCACGGACTTCTTCTCGGACACCTCCACCCCCGTGTCGGTGACGGCCGCCGCCGGCTTCGTCGCCCTGCTGTCCGCGGCGAACATGGCCGGCCGCATCGGCTGGTCGTCGACGTCCGACCTCATCGGCCGCAAGAACATCTACCGCCTCTACCTGGGCGCCGGCGCGCTGATGTACGCGCTCATCGCCCTGTTCGGCGACTCCTCCAAGCCGCTGTTCATCCTGAGCGCGCTGGTCATCCTCTCCTTCTACGGCGGTGGTTTCGCCACGGTTCCGGCATATTTGAAGGATTTGTTCGGTACGTACCAGGTCGGTGCCATCCACGGGCGGCTGCTCACCGCCTGGTCCACGGCCGGGGTGCTCGGCCCGCTGATCGTGAACTGGATCGCCGACCGGCAGGAGGAGGCGGGCCGGCACGGCGCGTCCCTGTACGGGCTGTCGTTCGTCATCATGATCGGGCTGCTCGTGATCGGTTTCGTCGCCAACGAACTGATCCGGCCCGTCGACCCCCGCCACCACGTCCCCGCCCCGAAGGAGGCCGCCCATGTCCGGCGACAGCGCTCAGAGTCCGCCTAGCCCGGACCGGCGGTGGCTGATCGCCCTCGCCTGGGCGTGGGTGGGCGTACCCCTCGCCTACGGGCTGTACGAACTGGTGCGAAAGGCGACGCAACTGTTCACCGGGTAGGGGGTTCGACAGGTGCCCGGGAGTTTGAGGTGCTGACCGAAGCTGACAACCCCGGGGCCGGTTTCCTGTCGCCTTGGCTGCCGTCGTACCCGTGAGTCACTGATCAGACTGGAGGATCCGCTACCCAAGGCAACGAGGGGGATCCACCCAATGAACGGCTCGCGCATCGCCGCCGTCGGCCACTACCAGCCCGCCAAGGTGCTCACCAACGAGGACCTGGCGGGCCTGGTGGACACCAGTGACGAGTGGATCAGGAGCCGGGTGGGCATCCGCACGCGCCACATCGCCGGACCCGACGAACCGGTCGACGAACTGGCCGCCCACGCCGCCGCCAAGGCCCTCGCAGCCGCCGGACTGACCCCGGCGGACATCGACCTGGTGCTGGTCGCCACCTCCACCGCCGTCGACCGCTCGCCCAACATGGCCGCCCGGGTCGCGGCCCGCCTGGGCATCCCGCAGGCCGCCACCATGGACCTCAACGTCGTGTGCGCCGGCTTCACCCACGCCCTGGCCACCGCCGACCACGCCGTGCGCGCGGGGGGCGCGAGCCGGGTGCTGGTCATCGGGGCCGACAAGATGTCCGAGGTGGCCGACTGGAGCGACCGCACCACGTGCGTGCTCGTCGGCGACGGGGCGGGCGCCGCGGTGGTGGAGGCCGCCGACGAGCCGGCCATCGGGCCGGTGCTGTGGGGCTCGGTGCCCGAGATGGGCAACGCGGTGCGCATCGAGGGCACCCCGCCGCGCTTCGCCCAGGAGGGGCAGAGCGTCTACCGCTGGGCCACCACGCAGCTGCCGCCCATCGCGCGCCGGGCCTGCGAGCGGGCCGGTCTGGAGCCGGCCGACCTCGCCGGGGTCGTGCTGCACCAGGCGAACCTGCGCATCATCGAACCCCTCGCGGAGAAGATCGGCGCCGTCAACGCTGTCGTCGCGCGCGATGTCACCGAGTCCGGCAACACCTCGGCCGCGAGCATCCCGCTGGCCTTCTCGAAGCTCATCGAGCAGGGGGCCGTCGTCACGGGCGACCCGGTGCTGCTGTTCGGCTTCGGCGGGAACCTGTCGTACGCGGGGCAGGTCGTGCGCTGCCCGTGAGGGCCAGGGCGGTGTGACGCGGTCAACTCCCCGAAACGCTGGCTCTTGTGCGCCGTAGACTGTAGACGAAAGACAATCGATACTGACTCTGCGGCGATACCGGCCCGCGCCGCGCTGTGCACGGCCCTGCCGAGGAGGGGGACCGCGATGCTGTCGACAGGCCTGCCCCAGGGGGCGGTACCCAAGCTGGAACGCCCGGGTCCGCTGCGCGACCGTGTCTACGAGGCACTGCTCGAACTCATCACCACCCGTGCGCTGCAGCCCGGTCAGCATCTCGTCGAGAGTGAACTCGCCGGGCATCTCGGGGTCTCCCGGCAGCCGGTGCGCGAGGCACTGCAGCGGCTCAACACCGAGGGGTGGGTCGATCTGCGGCCCGCGCAGGGCGCGTTCGTGCACGAGCCGACGGAGCAGGAGGCCGACCAGCTGCTCACGGTCCGTACGCTCCTGGAGGCCGAGGCGGCCCGCCTCGCGGCGGCGGGCGCGAACAGCGCGGGCATCGCCGCCCTGGAAGCGTTGTGCGCGGAGGGCGAGAAGGCCGTCGAGGCCGACGACGTGGACGGGGCCGTCGCCATGAACGCCCGCTTCCACGCCAAGATCATGGAGCTCGCCGGCAACGCGGTCCTCGCCGAACTCGCCGCCCAGGTCGACCGGCGTGTGCGCTGGTACTACACGCCGGTGGCCCGCCAACGAGGCCACCAGTCCTGGATCGAGCACCGCGAACTGATCGCCGCGGTCGCCGGCCGGGACGAACAGCGCGCCACCCAGCTGATGCGCGAACACACCGAACACACACGCCGGTCGTACCACGGGCGTTCGCGCTCATAGTGCCGTCACACGCGTTCGCGCTCGTAGTGCCGTCACATCGCGTTCGCGCTCGTAGTGCCGTCACACGCGTTCGCGCTCGTAGTGCCGTCACGCCCGTCCTGCGAGGCAAGGCACTCGTGACCACTCCTTTGTCCTGTGAGTGGAAAAAGTAGAGGGCAATTCCCGCGTGACTTCTTCCCACCTCCGGCAGCCGCTGCTACGTTCCCTTCGAAAGCAAGCCACCGAGGTGGCGGAAGACCGGCACGCACAGGCCGATCGAGGCGGGGAGGGGCTCGTGAGACGTATGACCGCACGACCCGCCAACGCCCATCAGGCCCGACTTCTCAAGCTGTTGCGTGACGGCGGGCCCAACTCCCGTGCCCAGCTGGGCGACCAGGTCGACCTCTCGCGGTCCAAGCTGGCCGTGGAGGTGGACCGGCTGCTGGAGACGGGCCTGGTCGTGGCCGACGGACTCGCCGCCTCGCGCGGTGGCCGCCGCTCCCACAACGTCCGGCTCAACCCTGAACTGCGCTTCCTCGGCGTCGACATCGGCGCGACCTCGATCGACGTCGCCGTCACCAACGCCGAGCTGGAGACCCTCGGCCACCTCAACCATCCCATGGACGTGCGCGAAGGCCCCGTCGCGGTCTTCGAGCAGGTCCTCGCCATGGCCGCGAAACTGAGGGCCTCCGGACTCGCGGAAGGGTTCGACGGCGCCGGCATCGGCGTCCCGGGCCCGGTCCGCTTCCCCGAGGGCATCCCGGTGGCACCGCCGATCATGCCCGGCTGGGACGGCTTCCCCGTGCGGGAGGCGCTCAGCCAGGAACTCGGCTGCCCCGTCATGGTCGACAACGACGTGAACCTCATGGCGATGGGGGAGCAGCACGCGGGCGTCGCCCGCACCGTCGCCGACTTCCTCTGCGTCAAGATCGGCACCGGCATCGGCTGCGGCATCGTCGTCGGCGGCGAGGTCTACCGCGGTACGACGGGCAGCGCCGGCGACATCGGGCACATCCAGGCCGTCCCCGACGGCCGCCCCTGCGCCTGCGGCAACCGGGGCTGCCTGGAGGCCCACTTCAGCGGGGCGGCCCTGGCCCGCGACGCCGTGGAGGCCGTCAAGCAGGGGCTCTCGGCCGAACTGGCCTCGCGGCTGGAGACGAACGGCTCCCTCACCGCCGTCGACGTCGCCGCCGCGGCCGCCGCCGGTGACGCCACCGCCCTCGAGCTGATCCGCGAGGGCGGCAACCGCACCGGTCAGGTCATCGCCGGCCTGGTCAGCTTCTTCAACCCGGGCCTGGTGGTGATCGGCGGCGGGGTGACCGGCCTCGGCCACACCCTGCTCGCCGCGATCCGAACCCAGGTCTACCGCCAGTCGCTGCCGCTGGCGACCGGCAACCTGCCCATCGTTCTGGGCGAGCTCGGCCCCACCGCCGGAGTCATCGGCGCGGCCCGGCTCATCAGCGACCACCTGTTCTCACCCGCGTAAGCACTCAGTTCCGTACGGCGTATCAGCACCGCGCCCTGCTTTGCCCTGCCCTGAAACCGGCCCGCACGCCCGCCAAGGGGACCTCATGGCATCAGAACCACCGCTGCTCAGCATGTCCGGCATCACCAAGTCGTTCCCCGGAGTCCGGGCCCTCGACGGCGTCGACCTCGACGTCCAGGCCGGCGAGGTGCACTGCCTGCTCGGCCAGAACGGGGCCGGCAAGTCCACCCTCATCAAGGTGCTCGCCGGCGCCCACCAGCCCGACACCGGCCGCCTCCGCTGGCGCGGCGACGAGGTCACCCTCCGCTCGCCGATCGCCGCCATGCGCCTGGGCATCGCCACCATCTACCAGGAACTCGACCTGGTGGAGCACCTGTCGGTCGCCGAGAACGTCCACCTCGGGCATGAGCCGACCGCCGCCGGCTTCGTCGTACGGGGGAAGGCCGCCAAGTCCTCGACGGCCGCTCTGCTGAAGCGCCTCGGGCATGCGGAGATCGATCCGGCCCGGCTCGTGGGGGAGCTGTCGGCGGCGCAGCAGCAGATCGTGTCCATGGCGCGGGCGCTCTCCCACGACGTACGGCTCATCGTGATGGACGAGCCGTCCGCCGCCCTCGACCCGGACGAGGTCGACAACCTCTTCCGTATCGTCGGCGACCTCACCGCCGCCGGAGTCGCCGTCGTCTACATCTCGCACCGCCTGGAGGAGATCCGCCGCATCGGCGACCGGGTGACGGTGCTGAAGGACGGACGGGCCGTCGCGAACGGGCTCCCGGCGAAGTCGACCCCGACCCGCGAGGTCGTCGCGCTGATGACGGGCCGCAACGTCGAGTACGTCTTCCCGGACCGGCCCATCGCACCGCCGCCCCTCGATCCCGTGCTGAAGATCCAAGGGCTGTCCAGGCGAGGAGAGTTCGAGCCGTTCGACCTGGAGGTGCGGCCGGGCGAGATCGTCGGCCTCGCGGGACTCGTGGGCTCGGGCCGCTCCGAGATCCTGGAGACCGTCTACGGCGCCCGCAAACCGACGTCCGGTCACGTACTGGTCGACGGCAAGGCGCTGAAGCCGGGCAGCGTACGGGCCGCCGTCCGGGCCGGACTCGGTCTCGCCCCCGAGGAACGCAAGGCGCAGGCCCTGCTGATGCTGGAGTCCGTCACCCGCAACGTGTCGGTCTCCTCCATGTCCCGCTTCGCGCGCGGCGGCTGGATCGACCGGGGCGCCGAACTCGGCGCCGCCCGGGCCGCGACCCGCGAGCTGTCGCTCCGGCCCGACAACCCGTCCGTGCCCGTGCGCACCCTGTCCGGCGGCAACCAGCAGAAGGCCGTCCTGGCCCGCTGGCTGCTGCGCGGCTGCAAGGTGCTGCTGCTCGACGAACCCACCCGCGGCGTCGACGTCGGAGCCCGCGCCGAGCTCTACGCGGTCATCCGCCGACTCGCGGACGAGGGCCTCGCCGTCCTGCTGGTCTCCAGCGAAGTGCCCGAGGTGCTCGGCCTCGCCGACCGCGTCCTGGTGCTGCGCGAAGGCCGTGTCGTCCACACGGCACCCGCGCGCGAACTCGACGAACACCGCGTACTCGACCTGGTCATGGAAGGAAGCCCGGCGTCATGACGCAGCCCGTCTCCCCGCCGCGGGACAGCAGCACCGACAAGGTGCCCCCGGCCCAGCCCCCCGCCTGGCGCGGCATGCTGATCCGCGCCGACGTCCGCACCCTGTCCCTGCTCGGCGTGCTCGCCGCGCTGATCCTCATCGGTGGCATCACCAAGCCCGACGAGTTCCTCGACACCCGCAACCTCCAACTCGTCCTCACCCAGGCGTCGGTGATCGGTGTCGTCACCGTCGGCATGACCTTCGTCATCGTCTCCGGCGGCATCGACCTGTCGGTCGGCGCGATCGTCGCCCTCGCCTCCGTGTGGGCCACCACCGTCGCCACCCAGGAGTACGGCTTCGCCGGCATCCTCTTCACGGCGGTCGTCGTCGGAGTCGGCTGCGGCCTGGTCAACGGGGTGCTCATCGCCTACGGCGCGATGGTGCCGTTCATCGCCACCCTCGCCATGCTGGCCTCCGCCCGCGGCCTCTCCCTGCAGATCACCGACGGCAAGACGCAGATCGTCACCGTGCCGTCCGTCCTCGACCTGGGGGAGCGCGACGCCTACGTCCTCGGCATCCCGCCGCTGGTCATGGTGTTCGCCGTCGTCACCGTCATCGGCTGGCTGGTCCTCAACCGCACCACCTTCGGACGCCGCACGGTCGCCGTCGGCGGCAACCCCGAGGCGGCCCGGCTCGCCGGCATCGACGTCCGCCGCCAGCGGCTCTACCTCTACCTGCTGTCCGGGCTGTGCTGCGGCATCGCCGCCTTCCTGCTGATCATCCTGGCCGGGTCCGGCCAGAACACCAACGGCAACCTCTACGAACTCGACGCCATCGCCGCCGCGATCATCGGCGGCACCCTCCTCACCGGCGGCCGGGGCACCATCACCGGCTCCGTGCTCGGCGTCCTGATCTTCACCACGATCACCAACATCTTCGCCCTGAACAACCTGCAGAGCGACGTCCAGCAGATCGCCAAGGGCGCGATCATCGTCGCCGCCGTGCTGGTCCAGCGCCGTACCGCGAGCACGACCTGAGGAAAGGGTTCACCGCCATGCCAGAGATCACGAGCCGCAGAGGGCTGCTCTTCGGGGCCGCCGCCGTCTCCACCGGTGCCCTCCTCACGGGGTGCACCAGCAACGAGCCCTCCGACTCCAAGGACGAGCCGGCCGCCAACGACCAGCCGGCCGCCGACGACAAGCCCGGCAAGCAGGTCACCATCGGCTTCGCCGGACCGCAGGCCGACCACGGCTGGCTCAACGCCATCAACGACAACGCCAAGAACCGCGCCGAGAAGTACTCCGACGTCACCCTGGAGATCACCGAGGGCTCCAACGACACCGCCCAGCAGATCGGCCAGATCGAGACCCTCATCAACAAGAAGGTCGACGTCCTGGTCGTGCTCCCCGCCGACGGCAAGGCCCTCACCCAGGTCGGCCTCAAGGCCATGCGCGCCGGCATCCCGGTCGTCAACCTCGACCGCATCTTCAACACCCCGCAGGCGTACCGCTGCTGGATCGGCGGCGACAACTACGGCATGGGCCTCAACGCCGGGCACTACATCGGCGAGAAGCTGAAGGGCAAGTCGGGTGCCCGCGTCATCGAACTGGCCGGCCTGGACAACCTGGAGCTGACCAAGCAGCGCACCCAGGGCTTCGACGACGCCCTGAAGAACTACCCCAACATCAAGAAGGTCGCCCGGCAGGCCGCCGAGTTCACCGTCGAGTCCGGGCAGGCCAAGATGGCCCAGCTGCTCCAGGCCCAGTCGAAGGTCGACGCGCTGTGGAACCACGACGACGACCAGGGCGTGGGCGCGCTGCGCGCCATCGAGCAGGCCGGGCGCGACGACTTCCTGATGGTCGGCGGCGCCGGCGCGCTCTCCGCGTTCCAGGCCATCGAGCAGGACGACGGCGTGCTCAAGGCGACCGTGCTGTACCCGCCGACCATGGCCGCCTCCGCGATCGACCTCGCCCGCGCCCTCGGTCAGAGCAAGGGCATCGGCGGCCTCGCCGAGTTCGAGATCCCGTCGTCGCTCACGCTCTACTCGGCCGTCGTCGACAAGACCAACGTCGACCAGTACATGTCCACCGGCTTCAAGTGATCCACCCCGCACCCCCCACGTGCGCCACCCCGACCAGGACGAGGAGGACACCCGTATGGGACAGCCGCAAGCGCCGTCAGATGGGACCGAGGCAGGCAAGCCACCCCTGCGCGTGGGGATGGTGGGCTACGCCTTCATGGGTGCCGCCCACTCCCAGGGCTGGCGCACCGCGGGCCGCGTCTTCGACCTGCCGCTGAACCCCGTGCAGGCCGTGATCTGCGGCCGCGACGCCACCGCCGTCCGCGCGGCGGCCGACCGGCACGGCTGGGCCTCCACCGAGACCGACTGGCGGGCCCTCGTCGAACGGGACGACGTCGACCTCGTCGACATCTGCACCCCCGGCGACAGCCATGCCGAGATCGCGCTCGCCGCCCTGGCCGCGGGCAAGCACGTGCTGTGCGAGAAGCCGCTGGCCAACACCGTCGAGGAGGCCACCTCGATGGCCCGGGCGGCCGAAGAGGCCCACGCACGCGGCCAGGTGGCGATGGTCGGCTTCAACTACCGCCGGGTGCCGGCCACCGCCCAGGCCCGCCGGATGGTCGCCGAGGGCCGTCTCGGCAGGCTGCGGCACGTGCGCGTGACGTACCTGCAGGACTGGCTGGTCGACCCCGACTTCCCGCTGACCTGGCGGCTGCGCAAGGAGCAGGCCGGCTCGGGCTCGCTCGGCGACCTGGGCGCGCACATCATCGACCTCGCGCAGTACCTGGTGGGGGAGCCGCTGGCCGGCGTCTCCGCCCTGACGGAGACCTTCGTACGGCAGCGGCCCCTGCCCATCGGCGCCACGAGCGGACTGTCCGCCGTCTCGGCCGCCGGCACCGGGGAGGTCACCGTGGACGACGCGGCCCTGTTCACGGCCCGCTTCCCCTCCGGCTCGATCGCCTCCTTCGAGGCCACCCGCTACGCCACCGGCCGGAAGAACGCCCTGCGCATCGAACTCAACGGGGAACGCGGCTCGCTCGCCTTCGACTTGGAGCGGCTCAACGAGCTGTCCTTCCACGACGGCACCGAGCCGGGCGCGGAGGCGGGCTTCCGCCGGATCCTCGTCACCGAACCCGACCACCCCTACCTCGACGCCTGGTGGCCGCCGGGCCACGGCCTCGGCTACGAGCACACCTTCGTCCACCAGGCCCGCGACCTCGTCCACGCCATCGCCGAGGGCCGCCGCCCCGAGCCGTCCTTCACCGACGGACTCCAGGTGCAGCGGGTGCTCGCCGCGGTGGAGGAGAGCGCCGAGAAGAACTCCGTCTACACGCCGATCGCGGTCTGAGGAGGCTCGTTTTCGATGCCGCGCACTTTCACGCTCTTCACCGGCCAGTGGGCGGACCTGCCCCTGGAGGAGGTCTGCCGCCTGGCCCGCGACTTCGGCTACGACGGCCTGGAACTCGCCTGCTGGGGCGATCACTTCGAAGTCGACAAGGCGCTGAGTGATTCCTCTTATGTGGAGTCGAGACATCAGCTCCTCGACAAGTACGGCCTCAAGTGCTGGGCCATTTCCAACCACCTGGTCGGCCAGGCCGTCTGCGACGCCATCATCGACGAACGCCACCAGGCCATCGTGCCGGGGCAGGTGTGGGGCGACGGAGACCCGGAAGGAGTCCGGCAGCGGGCCGCGGACCGTATGAAGGACACCGCCCGCGCCGCCGCCGCCTTCGGCGTCGACACCGTCATCGGCTTCACCGGCTCGGCCATCTGGCACCTGGTCGCCATGTTCCCGCCCGCCCCCGACGCGATGATCGAGCGGGGCTACCAGGACTTCGCCGACCGCTGGAACCCGATCCTGGACGTCTTCGACGCCGAGGGCGTGCGGTTCGCGCACGAGGTCCACCCCAGCGAGATCGCCTACGACTACTGGACGACCCAGCGTGCGCTGGAAGCGGTCGGCCACCGGCCCGCCTTCGGGCTGAACTTCGACCCTTCGCACTTCGTGTGGCAGGACCTCGACCCGGTCGGCTTCCTCTGGGACTTCCGCGACCGGATCTACCACGTCGACTGCAAGGAGGCCCGCAAGCGCCTCGACGGACGCAACGGCCGGCTCGGCTCCCACCTGCCCTGGGGCGACCCGCGGCGCGGTTGGGACTTCGTCTCCGCCGGACACGGCGACGTCCCCTGGGAGGACGTCTTCCGGATGCTGCGCTCCATCGACTACCAGGGCCCGGTCTCCGTCGAGTGGGAGGACGCCGGCATGGACCGCCTCCAGGGCGCGCCCGAGGCGCTGACCCGGCTGAAGGCCTTCGACTTCGATCCGCCCAGCGCGTCCTTCGACGCCGCGTTCAACAGCTGAACCACGGACCCGGCGCTGGTCGGGAACGGGGACCGGTTCCACCGGCCGGTCCCCCCTCCGACCTGCCCGGATCCTGCTTTGTCCTGTGCTGGGAGAAAGCGCAACCGATCCTGATGCAAGGGGTGTTCGCCCCGGACGGACGCGGTTACCTTCCTTGAAGCGTTCAGGACACACGCACCTCCGGGGTGACGGCGCACCCCGGCGCCCGCACCGCACGTCTTCGCACCCGTTCCGTACGGCCCACCCCGTTCCCGGAGGGACTTCGTGCACAGAACCAGACCCAGAAGCACCCGCACCCCCAGAGGCCCCAGGCTTCGCACCGCCGTCGCCCTGTTCACCGGCCTGCTCCTGGCCGTGGGCACCCCGGCCACCGTCGCCGGGGCCCGACCCGGCCAAGCGGAGCAGGACGAACCGGCAGCCGCCGAGGGGCAGTTCCAGCAGGTGCCGCTCGCCAAGGGCGAACCCGAGACGGGCGAGCCGATGTCGCTCGCCGTGCTCCCGGACCGCAGCGTCCTGCACACCTCGCGCGACGGCACGCTGCGCCTCACCGACCAGGGCGGCGTCACCAAGGTCGCCGGCAAGCTCGACGTCTACAGCCACGACGAGGAGGGCCTCCAAGGCGTAGGCATCGACCCGGACTTCAAGAACAACCGGGCGATCTACCTCTACTACGCCCCGCCGCTCGACACCCCCGCCGGCGACGCCCCGGAGACCGGCACCGCCGAGGACTTCAAGAAGTTCGACGGCGTCAACCGCCTCTCCCGCTTCGTGCTGAACGCCAACGGCACGCTGAACAAGGCGAGCGAGAAGAAGGTCATCGACGTCGCGGCCTCCCGTGGCACCTGCTGCCACGTCGGCGGCGACATCGACTTCGACGCGGACGGCAACCTCTACCTGTCGACCGGCGACGACACCAACCCCTTCAGCTCCGACGGCTTCACCCCGATCGATGACCGGCCGAACCGCAACCCGGCCTTCGACGCCCGCCGCAGCTCCGGCAACACCAACGACCTGCGCGGCAAGATCCTGCGGATCAAGGTCGCCGAGGACGGCTCGTACACCGTCCCGCAGGGCAACCTCTTCGCCCCGGGCACCGAGAAGACCCGCCCCGAGATCTACGCGATGGGCTTCCGCAACCCGTTCCGGATGAGCGTCGACGACAAGACCGGCACCGTCTACGTCGGCGACTACGGCCCCGACGCCGGCGCCGCCGACCCCAAGCGCGGCCCGGCGGGACAGGTCGAGTTCGCCAAGGTCACCAAGCCGGCCAACTTCGGCTGGCCCTTCTGCACCGGTGACAACGACGCCTACGTCGACTACGACTTCGCCACCAAGGAGTCCGGCGAGGCGTTCGACTGCGACGCACCGAAGAACACCTCGCCGTACAACACGGGCCTCACCGACCTGCCGCCCGCGCAGGCCGCCTGGATCCCGTACGACGACGGCTCCGTGCCCGAGTTCGGCACCGGCTCCGAGTCCCCGATGGCCGGCCCGGTCTACCGCTACGACCCCGAACTCGACTCCAGCGTGAAGTTCCCCGAGGCCTACGACGGTGACTTCTTCGCCGGCGAGTTCGGCCGTCGCTGGATCAAGCGGATCGAGCAGAACGCCGACGGCTCCGTCGCGAAGATCAACGACTTCCCGTGGACCGGCACCCAGATCATGGACATGGAGTTCGGCCCCGACGGCGCGCTCTACGTCCTCGACTACGGCGTCTCCTGGTTCCAGGGCGACGAGCACTCCGCGCTGTACCGGATCGAGAACGCCGAGGACGGCTTCTCGCCCATCGCCGAGGTGAGCGCCGACAAGACGTCCGGCGCGGCCGGCCTGAAAGTCAAGTTCACCGCCTCCGCCAAGGACGCCGACTCCACGGACCTCACCTACAGCTGGGACTTCGGCGACGGCACCAGGGGCGAGGGCCTCAACCCCACCCACCGGTACAAGAAGGTCGGCACCTACAGCGCCACCTTCACCGCCAAGGACCCCGAGGGCAACACCGGCAACGCCAGCGTCCGGATCGTGGTCGGCAACACCGAACCCAAGGTGAGGATCGACGTCCCGGGCAACGGCGCACTGGCCGAATTCGGCAAGCCCGTCCCGTTCAAGGTGACCGTCACCGACCCCGAGGAGACGGTCGACTGCTCCAAGGTCAAGGTCACCTACAGCCTCGGCCACGACGCGCACGCCCACGAGCTGACCAGCGAGATGGGCTGCGAGGGCACCCTGAAGCCGCCCCCCGGTGACGGCGGCCACGACCCCAACGCCAACATCTACGGCGTCGTCGGCGCCGGCTACACCGACGGCGGCGCCAACGGCCAGGAGGAGCTGACCGGCACCGCCCGCACCGTGCTCCAGCCGCTGCACCGCCAGGGCGAGCACTTCACCACCCGGTCGGGTGTGTCGGTCATCGACAAGACCGGCGCCAACGGCGGCAAGACCGTCGGCGACATCAACGACGGCGACTGGATCTCCTTCACCCCCTACCGGTTCGACGGGCAGAAGAAGATGACCGTGCGGACCTCCTCCGGCGGCGCGGGCGGCTTCATCGAGCTGCGCACCGGCTCGCCCGACGGACCGCTGCACGGCTCGGCGTACATCCCGCCGACCGGAGGCTGGGAGACCTTCCAGAACGTCGACGTGCCGCTGCGGTCGCTCCCCAGGAAGACCACGGACATCTACCTGGTCTTCAAGGGCGGCGAGGGCGCGCTGTACGACGTGGACGACTTCGAGTTCTCCAAGAAGCCGTTCAAGGGCGGCAAGAAGGTCCTGGTCTTCTCCAAGACCGCCGGCTTCCGCCACGACTCCATCCCGGCCGGCATCACCGCCCTGAAGGAGCTCGGCGGCCCGGCCGGCATCACGGTCGACGCGACCGAGGAGGCCAGGCAGTTCACCACGGCCAACCTCGCCAAGTACGACGCCGTGGCCTTCCTGTCCACCACTGGCGATGTCCTCAACGCCGAGCAGCAGAAGGCGTTCGAGAACTACGTGGCGGGCGGCGGCGGATACATGGGCATCCACGCCGCCGCCGACACCGAGTACGACTGGGAGTTCTACGGCGGCCTCGTCGGCGCCTACTTCCACTCGCACCCGGCCATCCAGAAGGCCACCGTCCGCGTCGAGGACCACGACCACCCGTCGACCGCGCACCTGGACGACGCCTGGGAGCGCACCGACGAGTGGTACAACTACCGCACCAACCCGCGCGAGCAGGCCAAGGTCCTCGCCACCCTGGACGAGACCACCTACCAGGGCGGCACCATGAAGGGCGACCACCCGATCGCCTGGTGCCAGAACTACGGCGGCGGCCGCTCCTTCTACACCGGCGGCGGCCACACCAAGGAGTCCTACGCCGACGAAGCCTTCCGCGCCCATCTGCTCGGCGGCCTGCAGTACGCCACCGGCCAGGTGAAGGCGGACTGCAAGCCGAGCAAGAACTACCGGAAGATCTTCAACGGCCAGACCCTGGACGGCTGGAAGCAGGCCGGCCCCGGCACGTTCGACGTCAAGGACGGCACCCTGGAGTCCGAGGGCGGCATGGGCCTGCTCTGGTACCAGGCCAAGGAGCTGAAGTCGTACTCGCTCAAGCTCGACTGGAAGATGCGGGGCGACGACAACTCCGGGATCTTCGTGGGCTTCCCCGCCTCCGACGACCCCTGGTCCGCGGTGAACAAGGGCTACGAGATCCAGATCGACGCCACGGACACCCCCGACCGCACCACGGGCTCCGTCTACTCGTTCAAGTCGGCCAACATCAAGGCCCGTGACCAGGTCCTGCGGCCACCCGGCCAGTGGAACTCCTACGAGATCAAGGTCCAGGGCGAACGCCTCCGGGTGTTCCTCAACGGAGTCAAGATCAACGACTTCACCAACAAGGACCCCCAGCGGAGCCTGACCGACGGTCACATCGGCCTGCAGAACCACGGCGCCAGCGACCAGGTCTCCTTCCGCAACATCCAGTTGAAGGAACTGCCCGTCCAGGGCGACTGAACGGCGGCGGGCGGGGGACGCCGGACCCCCGCCCGCCGTCTCCATACCTCCCCCCCAGGGCTCGCGCACGATCAGGAGGCTGCCCATGTCCGCGTCCCTCTCCCGACCGCGTGTGGGGGTGTGGCTGATCGGAGCCCGAGGCTCCGTCGCCACCACCGTCGTCACGGGGTGCGCCGCCATCACCGCGGGACTGCACCCGCCCACCGGCATGGTGACCGAAACACCGGCGTTCACCGACAGCCGCCTGCCCGCGCTGTCCGACCTCGTCTTCGGCGGCCACGACACCCTCGACTGCCCCCTGCCCAAACGCGCCGAGACCCTGACCGCCGGCGGCGTCCTCCCACCCGGCACCGCCACGGCCGTCGCCGCCGAACTCGCCGCCGCCGACCGGGAGATCCGGCCCGGCGGCCCCACTCCGGGGGACACCAGGAGCGAGACCGAACTGATCACGGCCTTCGCCGACGACATCCGCGACTTCGTCCACCGCCACGCACTGGAGCGGGCCGTCGTCGTGAACGTCGCCTCCACCGAACCCGCCTCGCAAGGCCCCGATTCCCCGCTCCCCGCCAGCACCCTCTACGCGCTGGCGGCCCTGCGAGCCGACTGCCCCTACGTGAACTTCACCCCCTCCGAGGGCATGCACCACCCCGTCGCCGCCCGAGAGGCCGAACGAAGCGGCCTGCCCTACGCCGGCCGGGACGGCAAGACCGGACAGACGCTGCTGCGCGCCGTGCTGGGCCCGATGTTCGCTCAGCGGGCGCTGACGGTCCGCGCCTGGTCCGGCACCAACCTGCTCGGCGGCGGCGACGGCGCGGCCCTCGCCGACCCGTCCGCCGCGGCGGCGAAGAACGCCGGCAAGGAACGCGTCCTCGCCGACACCCTCGGCACCGTCCCGGAGGGCGAGGTGCACATCGACGACGTCCCGGCCCTCGGCGACTGGAAGACCGCCTGGGACCACATCGCCTTCGACGGCTTCCTCGGCACCCGCATGATCCTCCAGACCATCTGGCAGGGCTGCGACTCGGCGCTCGCGGCACCCCTGGTGCTGGACCTGGCCCGCCTGACCGCCCGCGCCCACGAGACGGGGCGGTCCGGCCCGCTCGACGCCCTCGGCTTCTACTTCAAGGACCCGGTGGGAGAGGGGCCCTCGGGGCTGTCCGAGCAGTACGAGGAACTGGTCCGCTTCGGGCGAAGTTTGGAGCAGGCCGATGGAGGGGGCCGTGCCGCGCGGCCGGTGGGGGACACCGGTGAGACGGGGGACACCGGTGAGACGGGGGAAGCGCTGTGACGCTGCGCGAGAGCCCTTGCGGATGCCCCGACGTGGCGTCCACAGCCGCTCCTGAAGGCACTGCCGGTGACACGGCCTCCTGCGCTTGCACCGGCCGCTCGCGCCGGAGACGCGCCTGGGCCGAACTCCTGCGTCTGCCCGCCCTGTTCAGCGTCCCCGGAGACGCCCTGGCCGGCACGGCCGCCACCGGTTCGGCCCCCAACTCCCGCACCCTGCTCGCCATCGGCTCCTCCCTCTGCCTCTACGAAGCCGGCATGGCCCTCAACGACTGGGCGGACCGCGACGTCGACGCCGTCGAACGCCCGCACCGCCCCCTGCCCTCCGGCCGCATTCGACCGGCCGCCGCACTGACGGCGGCCTGCGCCCTCACCGGCGCCGGACTGGCCCTGGCCGCGCGCGCGGGCCGCCCGGCCCTGGCCGTCGCCGCGCCCCTGGCGGCAACCGTCTGGGCGTACGACCTCGGCCTCAAGCACACGCCCGCCGGACCCGTGGCCATGGGCGCGGCCCGCGGGCTCGACCTGCTTCTGGGAGCGGCGGCCACGACCGGCTGTACCCGCCCGGCCCTGCCCTCCGCGGCCCTCCTCTGCACCCACACCGCGGCCGTCACGACGGTCTCCCGGCAGGAGGCCCGGGGCGGCTCCCCCCTGGCCCCTCTGGCAGCCCTCGCGACGACGGCCCTCCTGACCCGACTGGTGACGCGTCGCCCGGCGGGGCCGATGAGCCGCCCCGCTGGGTTGATGAGTCGCCCCGCTGGGCTGCTGAAAGGGCGCAGGCAGGTAACCAGCCACAGACCGGCAGGGCCCCGAGCAGCCCGGCACCCACGGCAGGAGTCCGCAGCGCTGCTCACCACCGCCCTCGGAGCCGCTTACGCCGCGACCACCGCCCGCCCCTACTTCCACGCCACCCTGAACCCCTCGCCTCCTCTCACCCAACGTGCTGTCGGAGCCGGCATCCGCGCCACCATCCCCCTCCAGGCCACCCTCGCCGCCCGCTCCCGGGGAACGGCCACCGCACTCCTCATCGCTGCCCTCACCCCGCTCGGAGGGAAGTTCGCGAAGAAGGTGAGCGTCACATGAGCCCCGAAGCCCGGGCCTCCGAGAGCCCTGCCGGGACCTCACGAGCACCCATCACCCGGGCCGCCGCCTCGCCCCACACCCCGGCCCGGGCCGCCGCCTCGCCCAGCACCTCCCCCTGGGCTGTTGCCTTGTCCAGTACCTCCGCCTGGGCTGTTGCCTCGTCCAGTACCTCCGCCTGGGCCGTAGCCTCGTCCAACGCCGCCGTCCAGGCAGCCGGCTCGCATCACACCTCCGCGCAGGCCTCCGGCTCGCCCCAACGCCCCACTCGGGCCGCGGCCTTGCCTCACGCCTCCGTCCAGGCAGTCGGCTCGCATCACACCTCCGCGCAGGCCTCCGGCTCGCCCCAACGCCCCACTCGGACCTCGGCCTTGCCTCACACCACCGTCCAGGCCACCGCCTCGCCCCACACGGCCACTGTCCCGCCCGGTGCCCCCCCTTCCCTCCGCTTCGGCTACGGCACCAACGGTCTCGCCGACCTCCGGCTCGACGACGCCCTCTGTCTCCTCTCCGACCTCGGTTACGACGGCGTCGGACTGACCCTCGACCACATGCACCTCGACCCGCTCGCCCCCGACCTCGCCGCCCGCACCCGCAGGGTCGCGCACCGGCTGGACGCGCTCGGTCTGGGCATCACCGTGGAGACGGGCGCCCGCTATGTGCTCGACCCGCGCCGCAAGCACGGCCCGTCCCTGCTGGACCCGGACCCCGACGACCGGGCCCGCCGCGCCGACCTGCTCGTCCGGGCCGTCCGGGTCGCCGCCGACCTCGGCGCCCACGCGGTGCACTGCTTCAGCGGGGTCGTGCCGGAGGGAACCGGCACCGACACCGCGTGGAAGCGCCTCGCCGAGGCCCTCACCCCCGTCCTGGACACCGCCGCGTCCGCGGGCATCCCGCTCGCCGTCGAACCCGAGCCGGGTCACCTCCTCGCCACCCTGGCCGACTTCCACCACCTCCGCCGTGCCCTGGGCGACCCCGAACCCCTCGGCCTCACCCTGGACATCGGCCACTGCCAGTGCCTCGAACCCCTTTCTCCCGCCGACTGCGTGCGGGCCGCCGCACCCTGGCTGCGGCATGTGCAGATCGAGGACATGCGGCGCGGTGTCCACGAGCACCTGCCGTTCGGGGACGGGGAGATCGACTTCCCGCCGGTCCTGGCGGCCCTCGCCGCCACCGGTTACCAGGGCCTGACCGTCGTCGAACTACCCCGCCACTCCCACGCCGGCCCTCACTTCGCCGCGCACTCCCTCCCGTTTCTCCGCCACGCCGAGCGGACCGCGGCCACCGTGCCGCCCGGCCCCGCTCCGGCCCTCCAGCAGACCGCGCCACCCCACGGCGCTCCCTCCACAGCCCCTGAAGGGAGCAGCAGATGACCCACCCCCATGCCACGCCCGCGGCGAGAACCGAGAGCACCCAGGACGCACCGAGCCCCAGAACCCACGCCGGCGAAACGACCCCTGACACCACCCTCACCACCCGCCCCTCACTCGCAGACCTTCGCCACCACCTCACCACCCACCTCGACCCGCCGGCCCGCTCCTGGCTCGACCACGCCCTCGACGAGGCCGCCGCCCAGCCGGGCATCCACGGACCCATCTCCGTGTGGGAGCTGCGTCTCGCCGAAGCCGGACGCCGCTGCGGCCCCCTGCACGCCGACGCCGCACGGGTCCTCATCCTGGACGCGGCCCGCGCCGGCCTCGACGCGCTGACCCGGGTGTACTTCCAGGGCACCGCCGACGAGCGCCGAGCCGTCCTGCATGCCCTGCCCCACCTCGTGTCCGGCCCCGGCGCCCTCCCGCTGATCGAGGACGCCCTGCGCACCAACGACACCCGGCTCCTCAGCGCCGCCGTCGGCCCCTACGCCGCCCGGCACCTGAGCGCCCACGCCTGGCGTCACGCCGTGCTGAAGTGCCTGTTCACCGGCGTCCCCGTCGACCACGTGGCGGACCTGCCCCGGCGCGCCGCCGGCGACGGCGAACTCGCCCGGATGCTGGGCGACTACGCCGCCGAACGCACCGCCGCCGACCGCTCCGTCCTCGAGGACCTGTACCGCGTCCTGGACCTGACCGAGTCCGTCACCCCGGCCGCCGGCACGGACCACCCCCACGGCAAGGAGTCCTGATGCGCATCTTCGACCCCCACATCCACATGACGTCCCGCACCACCGACGACTACGAGGCGATGTACGCCGCCGGTGTCCGCGCCGTCGTCGAGCCGTCCTTCTGGCTCGGCCAGCCGCGCACCTCGCCCGCCTCCTTCCGTGACTACTTCGACTCCCTCCTCGGCTGGGAGCCCTTCCGCGCCGCCCAGTACGGCATCGCCCACCACTGCACGATCGCCCTCAACCCCAAGGAGGCGAACGACCCGCGCTGCATGCCCGTCCTCGACGAGCTGCCGCGGTATCTCGTCAAGGACAACGTCGTGGCGGTCGGGGAGATCGGTTACGACTCCATGACCCCGGCCGAGGACACCGCCCTCGCCGCGCAGCTCCAGCTCGCCGCCGACCACGATCTGCCCGCCCTCGTGCACACCCCCCACCGCGACAAGCTCGCCGGGCTGCGCCGCACTCTCGACGTCGTCCGGGAGTCCGCGCTGGCCCCGGACCGAGTCCTGGTCGACCACCTCAACGAGACCACCGTCAAGGAGGCCAGGGACAGCGGCTGCTGGCTGGGCTTCTCCGTCTATCCGGACACCAAGATGGACGAGGAACGCATGGTCGCGATCCTGCGCGCCCACGGGACCGAGCAGGTCCTGGTGAACTCCGCCGCCGACTGGGGAAAGAGCGACCCCCTCAAAACCCGCAAGGTCGGCGACCTGATGCTGGCCGAGGGCTTCGACGAGGACGACGTCGACCAGGTGCTGTGGCGCAACCCGGTCGCCTTCTACGGGCTCAGCGGTCGTCTGAACCTCCACGTCACCGCCGCGGAGGCCACCCACGAGGGCAACTCCGTCCTCCGAGGCGCCCCGAAGGATCCGGGCGAGCCGGACACCGGCACCGGCACGCCGGCCCGCGTGACCGCTGCGGAGGCGTGAACGATGCGCTTCCGCCACCCCGACGGCTCCACCGTCCACCTCGCCTACTGCACCAACGTCCACCCCGCCGAAACCCTCGACGGAGTCCTCGCCCAGCTCCGTGACCACTGCGAACCCGTCCGCCGCCGCCTGGGCCGCGACCGGCTGGGCATCGGCCTGTGGCTTGCCAAGGACGCCGCCCACGCCCTGGTCACCGACCCCTCCGCACTGCGCAAGCTGCGCACGGAACTGGACCGGCGCGGCCTCGAGGTCGTCACCCTCAACGGCTTCCCCTATGAGGGCTTCGGCGCCGAGGAGGTCAAGTACCGCGTCTACAAGCCGGACTGGGCCGACCCAGAACGCCTCGACCACACCACCGCCCTGGCCCGCGTCCTGGCCGGGCTCCTCCCCGACGACGTCACCGCCGGGACCATCTCCACACTGCCCCTCGCCTGGCGCACCGCGTATGACGACGAGCGTGCGGAGACCGCCCGCACCGCGCTGCGCACCCTCGGCGAACGCCTCGACGCCATCGAGGAGCTGACCGGCCGCTCCATCCGGGCCGGCCTGGAACCGGAACCCGGCTGCGTCGTCGAGACCACCCGCGATGCCATCGCCCCGCTCACCGCGATCGGCCACGACCGCATCGGCATCTGCGTCGACACCTGCCATCTCGCCACCTCCTTCGAAGATCCGCACACTGCCTTCGACGCCCTCACCGAGGCCCGCGTCCCCGTCGTCAAATCCCAGCTCTCCGCCGCTCTGCACGCCGAGCACCCCCATCTCCCCGAGGTCCGCGAAGCCCTCGCCGCATTCGCCGAACCCCGCTTCCTGCACCAGACCCGCACCCCCACCGCCGCCGGCCTGCGCGCCACCGACGACCTCGACGAGGCTCTCGCCGGACACGCCCTGCCGGACGCCTCACCCTGGCGCGCCCACTTCCACGTCCCCCTGCACGCGGCCCCCGCCGCGCCCCTCACCTCCACCCTCCCGGTCCTGAAATCCGCACTGACCCGGCTCGTCGGCGGCCCGGCCCCGCTCACCCGCCACCTGGAGGTCGAGACCTACACCTGGCAGGCCCTCCCGCCCGAGCTGCGCCCCAGGAGCCGCGCCCAGCTCGCCGAGGGCATCGCCGCCGAACTCACCCTCGCCCGCGACCTGCTGACGGACCTCGGCCTGAAGGAGCTGCCATGAGCACCGGCACCCAGGAGCGCCCGGACCAGGCCGCCACGGACCGCCCCACCCCGCTGCTCGTCCTCGACGTCGTCGGCCTCACCCCGCGTCTCCTGGACCACATGCCCCACCTCAAGGCGCTCGGCCAGTCCGGCTCCCGCGCCCCGCTGGGTACCGTCCTGCCCGCCGTCACCTGCGCCGCCCAGTCCACGTTCCTCACCGGCACCATGCCCTCGGAGCACGGCATCGTCGGCAACGGCTGGTACTTCCGCGAACTCGGCGACGTCCTCCTGTGGCGCCAGCACAACGGGCTCGTGGCCGGCGACAAGCTCTGGGACGCCGCCCGCCGCGCCCACCCCGGCTACACCGTCGCGAACATCTGCTGGTGGTACGCCATGGGCGCCGACACCGACATCACCGTCACCCCCCGTCCGGTCTACTACGCCGACGGCCGCAAGGAACCCGACTGCTACACCCGGCCGGCCGCGCTGCACGACGAACTCACCGAGAAGCTCGGCACGTTCCCCCTGTTCCACTTCTGGGGCCCGGGAGCGGACCTCCTCTCCAGCCGGTGGATCATCGACGCCACCCGGCACATCATCCGCACCCGGCACGCCGACCTGACGCTCTGCTACCTCCCTCATCTCGACTACGACCTGCAGCGCTTCGGCCCCGACGACCCGCGCTCCCTGAAGGCGGCCGCCGACCTGGACGCCGCCGTGGCCCCACTCCTGGACGACGCCCGCGCCGAGGGCCGTACCGTCGTCGCACTGTCCGAGTACGGCATCACCCGCGTGAACCGGCACGTCGACATCAACCGCGCCCTGCGCCGCGCCGGCCTGCTGGAGGTGCACACGCAGGACGGCATGGAGTACCTCGACCCGATGGCGTCCCGCGCCTTCGCGGTCGCCGACCACCAGATCGCCCATGTCTACGTGCGCCGCCCCGAGGACCTCGACGCCACCCGGGCCGCACTCGACAACCTGCCCGGCATCGACCGACTCTTGGACGACGAGGGCAAGAAGACCCACCACCTCGACCATCCGCGCGCGGGCGAACTCGTCGCCGTGGCGGAACCCGACGCCTGGTTCACGTACTACTACTGGCTCGACGACGACCACGCGCCCGACTTCGCGCAGCTCGTCGAGATCCACCGCAAACCCGGCTACGACCCGGTCGAACTCTTCATGGATCCCCTCGACCCGTACGTCAAGGTCAAGGCGGCCACCGCTCTGGCGCGCAAAAAGGTCGGCATGCGCTACCGCATGGCGGTCGTGCCCCTGGACCCCTCACCTATTCGCGGCAGCCACGGCCGCCTTCCGGCGAGCGACGACGACGGTCCGCTCCTCATCTGCTCCACCCCCCGTGCTGTCGGCGACCGCGTCGCGGCCACCGATGTGAAGTCACTGCTGCTCCGACTCGCCGGTCTCGGCTGAGGTCACAGGCCTCGGTCCCGACTGGTCACAAGTGAAGCACTCACCACTGACAACGCCCCGCGATCACGAGGAGTTCCACGCATGAGCCGCTTCTCCCAGCCCGACCCAGAGCTCAGCCACCGCCTCAGCAGACGAGGCATGCTCGGCGTGGCCGCCGGTGCCACCGCCGCAGCGCTGCTCGGCGCCGCGGCCCCCGCGACCGCCGCTCCCGCGACGGCATCCACCGGCACCGCTGCCGGCGCCAAGGGCCGGGGCCGCCCCGTCCTGCCGCCCGGCCGCCTCGGCATCCAGCTCTACAGCCTGCGCGACAAGGTCTCCACCCTCGGCTTCGGCCCCGTCTTCGCCGAACTGGAGCGCTACGGCTACGACGAGGTCGAGTTCGCCGGATACACCCAGGGCTCCGCGGGCCCCATCACGCTCGCCCAGCTCAAGCGGCTGGCCCGCAACCACGGGCTGAACCCGATCGGCAGCCACGTCGGCTACTACTCCGACGACCCGAACGCCTACACCTTCGCCCAGAACCTCACCAAGGTTCTCGACGACGCCCAGGCCCTCGGCCTCAAGCACATCGGCACGGCCGCCGGCCCGTTCCGCTACGGCTCGACCGTCGACGCCTGGAAGCGCGCCGCCGAGGACTTCAACACCTACGGCGCGGCCGCCAGAGCCCGGGGCATGAAGTTCTACCAGCACAACCACTCCGAGGAGTTCTCCTTCGCCACCGACAACCCCAAGGTCCGCCTCTACGACGTCCTGCTCAAGGAGACCGACCCGGACCTCGTGTACCTGGAGATGGACATCTACTGGGCGTACGTCGGCCAGTTCCGCTTCTCCAAGCGGCCCGACGGCACGCCGGCGCCGTTCGAGCCGCTGAACTACGTCCTGCGGCGGCCCGACCGCTACCCGCTCTTCCACGTGAAGGACGGCGAGAGCGACCCGTCGAACCCGTACGGCTACCGCATGACCGACGTCGGTGACGGGGACATCGACTACCAGCGGTTCATATCCGCCGTGACCCGGCTGCGCGGCCACCGCCTGGCCCACCACTGGCAGGCCGAGCACGACAACCCGTCCGAGTCCTTCACGTTCGCGCGCCGCTCCAGCGCGCACCTGCACTCCCTGAGGGAGAAGTGCTGACCGGCGTACGGACATGAGGAGGCCCCTCCCCGAACGGGGAGGGGCCTCCTCATGGGGGAACGGACGTCAGCCCACCGTTTTCGGAAGGTGGCCCTTCTCCCTCAGCCAGCCCGCGGGGAAGGCGATGCCGGCCTGGAAGAACACCCAGACGCTGAGGATCCAGAAGGTGTTGCTCTGCGTCCAGCCGTGCGCGTGGGACAGGGTGTCCTCCGCGGAGCCGTACGCGTACTCGAAGACACTGATGGCCATGATGGCGATCCACGGCAGATACACCATGAGCGTGCGGGAGTGGCCGAGGATGTCCCGGTCGGTCTCGCCGAGGCGGTGGACGCGGCCGTGGGGATCGGTCACTTCTCGGTAGGGGCGGAGTGCGGCGTCGGAGGGTAACGGGGACGTGCTCGCTTCGTACGGATCTGCCGTCATGTCAGGCTGTGTCCTCGCCGAGCGGTTGTGGGTTGGGGGAGATGCGGCCCGTTTTCTTGTCGCGTCCCGGCGGGGTCAGGAACAGTGCCACGCAGCCGGCGAAGAGGGAGATGGAGCCGGCCAGGATGAAGGCACCGGAGTGCCCCCAGGCACCGACGACCACGGCACCCATGCCGGCGCCCAGGCCGGAGACGAGCTTGGCGCTGTAGACCATGCCGTAGTTGGACGCGTTGTTGTTCTCACCGAAGTAGTCGGCGGTGAGCGCGGCGAACATCGGGAAGATGGCGCCGCCGCCGAAACCGGATATCGAGGAGAAGATCAGGAACAGCGGAAGGTTCTCGGCGTTCGCCGACCAGAGGATGCCGTACTGGGACAGGCCCAGGATCACGCACACGACGAGCAGGCACCGCTTGCGGCCGTACAGGTCGGAGAGCCAGCCGATGACACCGCGGCCGGTGCCGTTGACGATGGCCTTGAGGGACATGGCCGTGGCGACGATCCCGCCCGCGAATCCGGCCTCCTCGCCGATCTCCACCTGGAAGGCGATACCGAAGATGTTCACGCCGGATGTACAGGCCAGACAGAACCACATCAGGGCCACCCGGCCGGTCTTCCACGCCTCCTTGGGGGAGTACTGGTGCACCGCCGGCGGGTTCATGCGCATCGAGCGGGCCGCGCGCGGGTCCTCCGGCGGGTTCAGCGGGTCGATGGCGGAGGGCCACCAGTTCTTCGGCGGGTCCTTGAAGAAGTAACCGGAGCACGCGACTATTCCGGCCAGGAACAGGCCTACGGAGACCAGGACCCAGCGGAAGTTGGTGAGGTCCATGTAGCCGTTGAAGAGGAAGACGAAGGGCACCGAGCCGTAGGCGAAACCGCCGTTGACGAAGCCGGTCTTGCCGCCCTTGCGCTCCGGATACCACTTGCCGACCATGTTGACGCAGGTCGCGTACACCATGCCGGCGCCCATGCCGCTGAACATGCTGAAGCCGATGTAGGCGACGACGACGTGCGGTGCGAAGGCGAGTGACAGGTAGCCCAGCAGTGTGCCCGCCGCGCCGCACATCATCGCCCAGCGGGCGGGAAGCTTTCCGCTCTCGCGCAGTTTGCCCGCGGGGAAGGCCACCGCGGCCTGGAAGAAGACCCAGACGGTCATCATCCAGAAGATGTGCATGCTGTTCCAGCTGTGCGCCGTGTGCAGGGTGTCCTCGGCGGACGCGAACGCGTACTCGGCGGAGGAGATGCCCATCATGCCGATCCAGGGCAGGATCACCATCCACTTGCGCTTGCGCCCCATGATGTCGATGTCGGTCTCACCGAGGCGGTAGACGCGACCGTTCGCGTCGGTGACCTCCCGGTAGGGAACCGTTGTGGGCAGGTCGGTCGTTGTCATGTCGTGTCGCACCCCTTGCGTCGAAAGATCTGGCCAGCGCCCCCTGTCCCATGCCTTTCGTGCGCGCGCGGGTCCCGGGGCAGGCCGACGCGCACCGTCGGCCTGCCCCCCGCTCACTCACCTCATGTACCGCCCCCCAGCAGCCCCGCCGCCCGTGCCCAGCGGTACTTCGCGCCGAGCACGGCCACCGGCTTCTCGGTCGTGTAGGGGTAGGCCACGACCCCGCGCTCGAAGAGGTACTGGCAGGCCTCCTCGACCTCCACGTCCCCCGCGAGCGACGCCACCACGGGCTTCTCGATCCCCCGCTCCCGGAACTCGGCCACCACGCGCGCGGTGAGCTCCGCGAAGACCATGGGAGGAGTGACGATGGTGTGCCAGTAGCCGAGGACCAGCGCGTGGATGCGCGGATCCTCCAGACCCAGCCGGATCGTCGCCTCGTACGTCGACGGCGGCTCGCCCCCGGTGATGTCCACCGGGTTGCCCGCGGCCCCGAAGGGCGGGATGAACCTCCGGAACGACTCGTCCAGGTCCGGCGGGATCTCCATCAGTGACAGGCCGTTGTCCGTCACCGCGTCGGAGAGCAGCACACCACTGCCGCCGGCGCCCGTGATGATCACGATGTTGTCGCCCTCGGGCGCGGGAAGCACCGGCAACGCGCGCGCGTACTCCAGCATCTCGTTCAGCCCCGGGGCGCGGATCACGCCGGCCTGCCGCAGGATGTCGTCGTACACGGCGTCGTCGCCCGCCAGGGCACCCGTGTGCGAACCGGCCGCCTTGGCACCCGCCGCCGTCCGCCCGGCCTTCAGCACGACCACCGGCTTCTTCGGCACGGTCGCCCGGGCGGCCTCCACGAAGGCGCGGCCGTCCTTGAGGTCCTCCAGGTGCATCGCGATGCACTCGGTGTGCGGGTCCTCGCCGAACCAGGTCAGCAGGTCGTCCTCGTCCAGGTCCGACTTGTTGCCGAGCCCGACGATCGCCGACACACCGGTCTTGGTGGTGCGGGCGAAGCCCAGGATGGCCATCCCGATGCCGCCCGACTGCGAGGTCAGCGCCACCCCGCCCTTGACGTCGTACGGCGTGCAGAACGTGGCGCACAGGTCGTGCCAGGTCGAGTAGTAGCCGTAGATGTTCGGCCCCAGCAGCCGTACGCCGTGCCGCTCGGCGATCGCCACGATCTCCGCCTGGAGTTCGTGCTCGCCGGTCTCCGCGAACCCGGAGGGGATCAGCACGGCGTTCGGGATCTTCTTGCGTCCCACCTCCTCCAGGGCCGAGGCCACGAACTTGGCGGGGATCGCGAAGACCGCCACATCCACCTCACCGGGAACGTCCGTGACACTCTTGTACGCCTTGCGGCCCAGAATGTCATCGGCCTTGGGATTCACCGGGTGGATCTCCCCGGCGAACCCCCCGTCGATGAGGTTGCGCATCACGGAATTGCCGATCTTGCCCTGTTCGTTGGAGGCGCCGATCACGGCGACCGAGCCCGGCTGCATCAGCCGGCGCATCGAGGTGAGGATCTCGTCGCGCGAGTACGTCCGCCGCGGCACGGGCTGCGACTCGGCGAGGATCACCCGGATGTCGGCCGCGACGGCCCCCTCCGCCGTCGCGATCACCGGGTTGAGGTCCACCTCGGCGATCTCGGGGAAGTCCGCGACGAGTTGCGACACCCGGCGGATCTGCTCGGCGACAGCCCACCGGTCCACGCCCGCCTGGCCGCGCACCCCGCGCAGGATCTCCGCCGACCGGATCGAGTCCAGCATCGACAGCGCCTCGTCGGCGGTCACCGGCGCGAGCCGGAAGGTGACGTCCTTCAGGACCTCGACGAGCACCCCGCCGAGCCCGAAGGCGACCACCTTCCCGAACGTCGGGTCCGTGACCGCGCCGACGATGACCTCCTGCCCCTTCGGCAGCAGCTCCTGCACCTGCACGCCCGAGATGAGGGCATCGGCGTCGTACGCACGCGCGTTGTCGATGATGCGGTGGAAGGCGGCCCGTACGTCGCTCGCGCCCTCGACCCCGACGATCACCCCGCCGGCGTCGGTCTTGTGCAGGATGTCAGGCGAAACGATCTTCATCACGACGGGCCCGCCGAAGCGCGCCGCGAACGCCACGGCCTCGTCGACGTCCGTCGCCAGCTCCTCGCCCGGTACGGCGATCCCGTACGCGTCGGCGATCACCTTGCCCTCGGGCGCGGTCAGCGCGGTCCGTCCCTCGGCCCGCACGGACTCCAGGAGGGACCGCACCCGCAGGACCCGGTCTTCCGCCATCACGTCAGATCACTCCGTTCGACTTGAGCAGGCGCACTTCCTCGTCACCGAGGCCGAGTTCGCCGACGTAGACCTCTTCGTTGTGCTCACCGAGCAGCGGGGAGCTGGTCACCTCGACGGGGGAGTCGGACAATTTGAGCGGGCTGCCGACGGTCACGAAGTCGCCGCGCTCGGGATGGGGGACGGTGACGACCATCTCGTTGGCGACGAGCGAACGGTCCTCGATGATCTCCCGGGTGGACAGGATCGGCCCGCACGGGATGTTGCGCGCGTTGAGCCGCTCCAGCACCTCCCACTTGGGCAGCGTCGAGGACCACTCCTCGATCAGCTGGAACATCTTGCCCAGCTTGGGCAGCCGCGCCTCGGGCGTCGCCCACTCGGGGTCGGCGGCCAGCTCGGGCCGGCCGATCAGCTCGCTGAGCGGCTGCCAGCCGACGGGCTGCACGATCACGTACACGTAGTCGTTCGGGCCGCCCGGCGCGCACTTGACCGCCCAGCCCGGCTGGCCGCCGCCGGACGCGTTTCCGGACCTGGGAACCTCGTCGCCGAAGTCCTCGTTGGGATATTCAGCGAGCGGCCCGTGTGCCAGACGCTGCTGATCCCGCAGCTTCACCCGGCACAGGTTGAGTACGGCGTGCTGCATGGCCACGTTGACCCGCTGCCCGCGCCCGGTGCGCTCCCGTTGGTAGAGCGCGGCGAGGATGCCCGCCACGGCGTGCACACCCGTCCCCGAGTCCCCGATCTGGGCCCCCGTCGCCAGCGGCGGCCCGTCCTCGAAGCCGGTGGTCGACATCGACCCGCCCATGGCCTGCGCGACGACTTCGTACGCCTTGAAGTTGGTGTACGGGCCTTCGCCGAACCCCTTGATGGAGGCATAGACGATCCGTGGATTGATCTCCTGGATGCGGTCCCAGGTGAAGCCCATCCGGTCCACCGCGCCCGGGCCGAAGTTCTCGACCATGACATCGGAGCGCCGGATCAGCTCGGTGAGGATCTCCTTGCCGCGCCCGGTCTTGGTGTTGAGGGTGATGCTCCGCTTGTTGCAGTTGAGCATCGTGAAGTAGAGGGAGTCGACGTCCGGCAGGTCACGCAGCTGCTTGCGCGTGATGTCGCCGGCCGGGGCCTCCAGCTTGACGACGTCCGCGCCGAGCCAGGCGAGCAGCTGCGTCGCGGAGGGCCCGGACTGGACGTGGGTCATGTCCAGGACGCGGATGCCTTCGAGGGCCTTGGTTCCTGTCATCGGGGGCACCTCACTTGTACATGGTCTGGTTCATGGTTCCGGGGGCGTACGCGTCCGGGTCGACCCAGACGTTGATCAGCGACGGCTTGCCCGACTCGCGGGCGCGCAGCAGGGCCGGGCCGATGTCGGCGGGGTCGCGGACCTCCTCGCCGTGGCCGCCCAGCATCCGGGCGAACTCGTCGTAGCGGACGTCGCCGAGGGTGTTGCCGATCCGCTCGCGGTCCTTGCCGTACTTGGCGGCCTGGCCGTAGCGGATCTGGTTCATGGAGGAGTTGTTGCCGACGATGCCGACGAACGGGAGGTTGTAGCGGACGAGCGTCTCGAAGTCCCAGCCGGTCAGGGAGAACGCGCCGTCGCCGAAGAGCGCGACGACCTCCTTGTCGGGCCGCGCCTGCTTGGCCGCGAGCACGAAGGGGACACCGACGCCGAGCGTGCCGAGGGGACCCGGATCCATCCAGTGCCCGGGCGACTTGGGCTGCACGACCTGCCCGGAGAAGGTGACGATGTCGCCGCCGTCACCGATGTAGATGGAGTCCTCGGTGAGGAAGTCGTTGATCTCGCTGACCAGGCGGTAGGGGTGGATGGGTGAGGCGTCGGACTTCAGGCTGGGCAGCCGCTTGTCCAGAGCGGTCTGCTCGGCCGCCCGCAGCTCGTCCAGCCACTCCTTGCGCCTGGACGCACCGCCGTTGACGCGCCCGGAGGCCGCCTCGGTCACCGACTTCAGCACCAGGCCGGCGTCGCCCACGATGCCGAGGTCGATGTCGCGGTTCTTGCCGACCGTGCGGTAGTCGAGGTCGATCTGCACGACGGTCGCGTCCGCAGACAGCCGCTTGCCGTAGCCCATACGGAAGTCGAAGGGGGTGCCGACGATGACGATGACGTCGGCATTGGAGAACGCGTACCGGCGCGAGAGCTGGAAGTGGTGCGGGTCGCCGGGTGGGAGGGTGCCGCGTCCCGCGCCGTTCATGTAGGCGGGGATGTTGAGGGCCCTGACGAGCTCGATGGCCGACTCGGTGCCCCGGGTCGTCCACACCTGGCTGCCGAGCAGGATGGCCGGCTTCTCGGCGTGCACCAGCAGGTCGGCGAGCTTCTCGATCGCCTCGGGGTCGCCGGCCGAGCGGGTCGAGGCGCGGTAGGCGCCGCCCTGCGGCACGCGCGCCTTGGCGGCCGGGACCTTGGCGTCCAGCACGTCGCGCGGGATCTCCAGGAAGGAGGGGCCGGGTGCGCCGTGGAAGCATTCGCGGAACGCCATGGACACCATGTCCGCGGCGCGGGCCGTGTCGGGCACGGTCGCCGCGAACTTGGTGATGGGGTTCATCATGTCGACGTGCGGCAGGTCCTGCAGGGACCCCATCTTGTGCTGCGTGAGGGCCCCCTGACCGCCGATCAGCAGCATGGGGGATTCCGCGCGGAAGGCGTTGGCGACACCGGTGACGGCGTCGGTCGTCCCGGGCCCCGCGGTGACCACCGCGCAGCCGGGTTTGCCGGTGATGCGGGCGTAACCGTCGGCGGCGTGGGCGGCGACCTGCTCGTGGCGTACGTCGACGACCTCGATGCCCTCGTCGACGCAGCCGTCGTAGATGTCGATGATGTGGCCGCCGCACAGCGTGTAGATGCGGTCGACCCCCTCGGCCTTCAGCGCCTTGGCTACGAGATGACCACCGGAAATCAAGTCCTGGGTGTCGTCGGGCATGGCGAAGTCCTGTCCCTTCGTAGGGGGTTGGAGCGGCTCGCAGTACATTGCATACAGTCGACGAATACTGTATGAAGCTTGTTATCCCGCATCCGGTGGGTGGTGTCCAGGGGGCGTGCGGCATTTTCGGGGAGCTGAGGGCCGCTCCCCAGAAGACACGGCAGTCAGGAGCCGAAATGGACCTGTACGAACACCAGGCAAGGGAACTCTTCGAAGAACACGGCATCTTGGTCCCACGGGCCGAGGTGACCGACTCGCCCAAGGAAGCCCGCGAGATCGCACGTCGGCTCGGCGGTCGGGTCGTGGTGAAGGCCCAGGTGAAGACCGGTGGGCGCGGCAAGGCCGGTGGTGTGAAAATGGCCGCCGACCCGGCCGCCGCGGAGCTGACCGCACGCCAGATTCTCGGCATGGACATCAAGGGCCACACGGTCGGCACGGTCATGCTGGCCCAACCGGTCGACATCGAGAACGAGTTCTACGTGTCCTACGTACTCGACCGCGCGGCGGGCCGCTTCCTCGCGATCGCCTCGGCCGAGGGCGGCATGGACATCGAGGAGGTGGCCGCCACGAGGCCGGAGGCGGTCGCCCGCATCCCCGTCGACCCGGCCGAGGGCGTGACCACGGCCAAGGCCACCGAGATCGCCGACGCGGCCGGACTGCCGCACCAGGCCGTCGACGTGCTCGTACGCCTGTGGGAGGTCCTGGTCCGCGAGGACGCCCTCCTCGTCGAGGTCAACCCACTCGTCCGCACGAAGGAGGGCCAAATCCTGGCCCTCGACGGCAAGGTCACCCTTGACGACAACGCCCGTTTCCGGCAGGCACGCTGGGGCGCGGACGACACCCGGCACGACGACCCGCTCGAGGCGGCCGCCGCCGCGAAGGGCCTCACCTACGTCAAGCTGGACGGCGAGGTCGGCATCATCGGCAACGGCGCCGGCCTCGTCATGTCGACGCTCGACGTGGTCGCCGGGTGCGGCGCGCGACCGGCCGACTTCCTCGACATCGGCGGCGGCGCGAGCGCCCAGGTGATGGCGGACGGACTGTCGGTCGTCCTCTCCGACCCGGCCGTGAAATCCGTCTTCGTCAACGTCTTCGGCGGCATCACCGCCTGCGACGCGGTCGCCGACGGCATCGTCCGGGCGCTGGACACCGTCCGGCTGACCAAGCCGCTCGTCGTGCGTCTCGACGGCAACAACGCGGCCCGGGGCCGGGCCATCCTCGACGAGCACGCCCATCCGATGGTCCAGCAGGTCACCACCATGGACGGCGCCGCCGCCCGTGCCGCCGAACTCGCCACCACGGCCTGAGGAGAGGGAACGCCATGGCCATCTACCTCACCAAGGAGAGCAAGGTCCTCGTCCAGGGCATGACCGGCGGCGAGGGCATGAAGCACACGCGGCGGATGCTCGCGGCCGGCACGAACGTCGTCGGCGGCGTCAACCCGCGCAAGGCGGGCCGCACCGTCGACTTCGACGACCGGGCCGTGCCCGTCTTCGGCTCGGTCGCCGACGGGATGCGCGCCACCGGGGCGGACGTCACCGTGGTCTTCGTGCCGCCCGCCTTCGCCAAGGCGGCCGTCGTCGAAGCCGCCGACGCCGGCATCGGCCTCGCCGTCGTCATCACCGAGGGCATCCCCGTCCACGACTCCGTCGCCTTCACCGCGTACGCCGAGGACAAGGGCACCCGCATCGTCGGCCCCAACTGCCCGGGTCTCATCACGCCCGGCCAGTCCAACGCCGGCATCATCCCGGCCGACATCACCAAACCGGGCCGTATCGGACTGGTCTCCAAGTCCGGCACGCTCACGTACCAGCTCATGTACGAGCTGCGCGACATCGGCTTCTCCACCTGTGTCGGCATCGGCGGCGACCCCGTCGTGGGCACCACGCACATCGACTGCCTCGCCGCCTTCCAGGACGACCCCGACACCGAACTGATCGTCCTCATCGGCGAGATCGGTGGCGACGCGGAGGAACGCGCGGCGGCGTACATCCGCGAGCACGTCACCAAGCCGGTCGTCGGCTACATCGCCGGATTCACCGCACCCGAAGGCAAGACCATGGGGCACGCCGGCGCGATCGTGTCCGGCTCCTCCGGCACGGCCGCAGCGAAGAAGGAGGCCCTGGAGGCGGTCGGGGTGAGCGTGGGCAGCACACCGACCGAGACGGCGAAGCTGGTGCTCGCGCGGCTCGAAGGCCGATAGCCGGGCCACGACCATGTTCGCGCGGCTTGAAGGCCGATAGCCGGGCCACGACCATGTTCGCGCGACTCGAAGGCCGATGACCGGGCTACGACCATGCCCGCGCGGCTCGAAGGCCCATGACCGGGCCACGGCCGTGACCGCGTGGCTCGAAGGCCGATAGCCGGGCCACGGCCATGTTCGCGTGGCTCGAAGGCCGATGACCGCGCCACCACCGCTCGCGCGACACGAAGGACGACAGCAGGCCACCCGCGCCGATTCCCCGCCCCCGACTGTGCACCGAGAGCGGAGCAACCCATGGCACCCACCCTCACCCTCAAGACCGGCACGTCCTGGCCCGACGCGTGGCAGCGCTGCCTCGCCGTCGCCCCCGAGGCCTTCCGCGACGACCGGGTCCTCAACCTCTGGAACAGCGCCTGGCAGGAGGACGGCCGGGTCATGCCCGCCGTCAGCCCGGTCGACGGCAGCCCGATCGCCGGTCCGCCACGCCTGGACGGGACCACCGCGCACCGGGCCGTGTGCGCCGCACTCGACCAGCACCGCGCATGGCGGCACCTGCCTCTGGAGGAGCGCAGGGCCCGGGTCGCGGCCACCCTCGACGCCCTCGCCGAACACCGCGGCCTGCTCGCACTCCTGCTCGTCTGGGAGATCGGCAAGCCCTGGCGCCTCGCCCAGGCGGACGTCGACCGGGCCATCGACGGGGTCCGCTGGTACGTCGACGGCATCGAACCGATGCTCGCCGGCCGGACCCCGCTGGACGGACCGGTCTCCAACATCGCGAGCTGGAACTACCCGATGAGCGTGCTCGTTCACGCAATGCTGGTCCAGGCACTGGCAGGCAACGCGGTCATCGCCAAGACCCCGACCGACGGCGGTGTCGCCTGCCTGACCCTGGCCTGTGCCCTCGCCGCCCGCGAGGGGATTCCCGTGACGCTCGTCAGCGGCAGCGGAGGCGAGCTGTCGCAGGCGCTGGTGCGGGCGCCCGAGATCGGCTGCGTCTCCTTCGTCGGCGGCCGCGACACCGGCGCCGCCGTGGCCACGGCCGTCACCGATCTCGGCAAACGACACGTACTCGAACAGGAAGGACTCAACACCTGGGGCATCTGGAACCACTCGGACTGGGACACCCTCACCGCGGTGATCCCCAGGCTCTTCGACTACGGCAAGCAGCGCTGCACGGCGTACCCGCGCTTCGTCGTCCAGCGGCACCTGTTCGACGCGTTCCTGGCCGCGTACCTCCCGGCGGTACGCACGCTCAGAGTCGGGCATCCGCTCGCCGTGGAGCAACGGGACGACCCGTACCCGGAGCTGGACTTCGGGCCGGTGATCAACGCGGCCAAGGCGAAGGAGCTGCGGGACCAGGTCGCCGAGGCGATCGAGCGCGGCGCCGTACCACTGCACCGCGCCACGCCCGACGACGCCCGCTTCCTGCCCGGCCAGGACACCTCCGCCTACGTCCAGCCGGTCACGCTTCTCAACCCACCCTCGTCCTCTCCGCTGCACCACGCGGAGCCGTTCGGCCCGGTCGACACGATCGTCCTGGTCGACACGGAGGCAGAGTTGCTGGCCGCGATGAACGCCTCCAACGGCGCGCTGGTCGCCACGCTGTCCACGGACGACCGGGCGACATACGACCGGCTCGCCCCGCACATCCGCGCGTTCAAGGTCGGCCACGGCGCGCCCCGCTCCCGGGGTGACCGCCACGAGCTGTTCGGCGGGCTCGGGGCGTCCTGGCGCGGCGCGTTCGTCGGCGGCGATCTGCTGGTGCGCGCGGTGACGCGGGGACCGCAGGGGGAGCGGCTGCCGGGGAACTTCCCGGAGTACCAGCTGCTGCCCTGACGAGGGGGGGCGCGTCCGACGCCGGTTCGCCACGCGGTCCGCCCCGTGGGTGCCGGCGTCGGACGCCGAACGGGGTCCGACGCCGCTCCGGCCCCGCCCGGCAGCCGTGCCGCTCCCACCCGGGCGCCTCGGACCCGGTTCTCTCCGCGATGCCGGGCCTGGCCACCTTCCCGCTCGTGCCTGAGCGCGCCGGGTGTCGCTCAGCCGATCCCCTGCCGGTCCGGGCGCAGGGCGAACTCCCGGTCTGACGCGGTCGGCGCGGTCAGGCCGACGGCCTGCCGGAGCAGTTCGCGATGGCGCAGCAGCGGCTCGCGGCGTTCCGGCGGGGCGAGCAGGAGCAGGTCGTCCAGTCCGGCCAGCATGCGTCGGGAGACCTGCGGGCTCCCGACGGCACAGATCCGTACCTCGGTGAACCCGAGATCCACCAGCTCGGTCCACCCCGGCACCGGCTGCACCAGCCGCACCGCACCGGCCCGGTCCCGGTGCAGGGCGGCGTCCAGCGGGCGCCGGCTCAGGGCGGCCAGGAACTGGACGATACGGTCCAGCGCCTGCACGGCGGTCGTCGGATCGTTGATCGCCGAGGACAGGGCGCGCAGCGCGATGTCGGACAACTGGCGCAGCCCGAAACCGAGATCCTGGTGGTAGGTCCGCTCCACCCCCACCGAGATCGCGTGCCGCAGCGCCCTGCGCGGCGGCACCGGCCCGCCGTGCACCGCCACAACCGGCATACCGGGCACCACGAAGTCACCGATCCGTGGGATCAGCCGCAGCACCGCCCCGTGTTTGCGCGCCACCCGCACCAACCGTGCGATGTGCACGTCCCGCAGCACTCCCGCCCGGCCCTCGTGCGGCATCCACGCGGTCTCGGCGCCGAGGCCTGAAGCGTCCTGCCCGCCCACCGGCACGGGCATCGAGGCGGCCACCCGGAACGACTCCGAGGCGATCCGCGCGATCACATGGCTGATCCGCATCAGCCGCAGGGTGGCGTTCACGTACAGCACGAAGAGCAGCAGGCTCAGCCCGACCATGCACAGAGTGAGGACCGACTGCACCAGAGGCACCGACGTGACGGCCCGGGGGTCGTCGACACTTGTGAAGCTCGTCAGGACCAGCAGGGTCAGCACGAAGGTCGCCAGGAAGACCGCGAAGGTCGCCTTGGTGATCCGGCTCCGGACGAAGAGCCGCACCACGCGCGGGGTGAACTGCCCGCTCGCCATCTGCACGGCGACCAGCGAGATGCTGAAGACCACACCGATGAAGGTCATCATCGCCGAGCCGACGGCACTCACCACCGCCTTCGCGTCCTCCGCGAACCGCAGCAGCTCGTCGAGCGTCTCGTAGTCCCGGTCCTCCTGGAGCGCGTCGACGACGACCGCGTCGAGTGCCTGCGCCCCCGCCCAGATCACGAAGACGCTCACCATCGCCGCGGTCGGGGCGAACCAGAACGTGTCCCGCAGATGCTCCCTGAGCGGCGACAGCGCGCGCGGGCGACGCCCTGGCGAGGAGCTCCGCGTAACCATCCAGTCACTCATGGTGTGACCCTAGAGGTGTCGGGGCGCGAGGTCCCGGACCCCCGCCAGGCGGACGGAAACGCAGGTGAAAGGCACTCCGAAAGCTTGGTATTGTTGTCCGTGTCGCCGCGGGGAACACCCCTGCGAGGCGACAGACACCTGGTCCGGGTGGCGGAATGGCAGACGCGCTAGCTTGAGGTGCTAGTGCCCTTTATCGGGCGTGGGGGTTCAAGTCCCCCCTCGGACACAGACCAGCTCGGGCGGGTCGAGATCTTCTCGACCCGCCCGAGCTGTTTGTGCGTGCCTGCGGCTCGGCTGCGTGCCTGCGGCTCAGCGCCGGTAGCCCCGCAGCTTGCGGTACAGCGTCGCCCGGCCGATCCCGAGCGCGGCCGCGGCGCGAGCCTTGTTGCCGCCGTGGCGGCGCAGCGCCTCCAGGATCGCGGCGCGCTCGGCGTGCTCCATCGGGCTGAGCGGGCGCGCGGCCGGTCCCTCCCGGACGGGGTCCGGCAGCTCCGCCCGGCGCACCGGCCCGGACAGCCGCCGGTGCTCGGCCAGGGCCCGTACGACATGGGCCAGCTCGGTGACGTTCGCCATCATGGAAGAAGCGGACGTCGACGACGAGGAGCCGGGATGACCACCGATGCGACCGGGACGGGCGTCACCGAGCAGGCTCTCGCCGGCCTGCGCGGGACCGCCGACCCGCGGCTGCGTGAACTGCTCACCTGTCTCGTCCGCCATCTGCACGACTTCGCGCGCGAGACCCGCCTCACCCAGGAGGAGTGGGAGCGGGCGATCGCCTTCCTGACGGCGACCGGCCAGGCCTGCACCGACACCCGGCAGGAGTTCATCCTGCTGTCGGACGTGCTCGGCCTCTCCATGCTCGTGGAGACCCTCAACGGCCATCGCGCGGCCGGCGCCACCGAGTCGACCGTGCTCGGCCCCTTCCATATGACCCAGTCACCGGTCCGCGCGCTCGGCGACGACATCGACCTGGTGGGCGGCGGCGAGAAGTGCGTGGTCAGCGGCCGGGTGCGGTCCGCCGACGGCACCCCGCTGCCCGGTGCCGTCGTCGACGTCTGGCAGGCCGACGACAAGGGTTACTACGACGTCCAGCAGCCCGGCGTCCAGCCCGCGGGCAACGGGCGCGGGCTGTTCACCGCCGACGCCGAGGGGCGCTTCTGGTTCCGCACCTGCGTCCCGGCGGCGTATCCGATCCCCACCGACGGCCCCGTGGGCGGGCTGCTGCGCGCGGCCGGGCGGCATCCCTACCGCCCCGCGCACATCCACTTCATCGCCGCGGCCGAGGGCCACACGCCCGTCACCACGCACATCTTCGTGGCCGGCGGCGACTACCTCGACTCCGACGCGGTGTTCGCCGTGAAGCAGAGCCTGGTGCAGGACTTCACCGAGACGGACAACCCCACGCTGGCCGGGGAGTTCGGCGTGGAGAACCCCTTCCGGCACGCCCGCTTCGACCTCGTCCTGGAGCGGACCGCATGACGTTCCAGGAGCGGTTCACGTACGAGACCCGGCCCGCGCGGGTGGTCTTCCGGCCCGGCGCGGCCGTCAGCGCCACCCCGGACGAGGCGGCGCGCCTGGGCCTGAGACGGCTGCTGGTGGTGTGCGGCAGCCGGGGCGAGCGCGTGGCCCGGACGGTGGCGGACGCGCTCGGCGACAGGTGCGCGGGACTGCACGCCGAGGCGCGGATGCACGTGCCCGTCGAGGACGCGGACCGGGCCGTGGAGGCCGTCCGGGCGGCCGGGGCGGACGGCTGCGTCGCGGTCGGGGGCGGCTCGGCGATCGGGCTCGGAAAGGCGATCGCCCTGCGCACCCGACTGCCGCTGATCGCGGTGCCGTCGACCTACTCGGGCTCCGAGATGACCCCGGTGTGGGGCCTGACCGAGCACGGCACCAAACGCACGGGCCGCGACCCGGTCGTCCAGCCCCGCAGCGTCGTCTACGACCCCACGCTCACCCTCTCCCTGCCCGTACCGCTGACCGTCACCAGCGGTATCAACGCGCTCGCGCACGCCGCCGAGGCGCTGTACGCGCCGGACGTCTCACCGCTGGTCTCGGTCATGGCGGAGGAGGGCGTGCGGGCGATGGCCGAGGCGCTGCCGCGGCTGGCCGGCGACCCGGAGAACCTCGACGCGCGCAGCCGGGCGCTGTACGCGGCGTGGCTGTGCGGCACGTGCCTCGGCGCGACCACGATGGGGCTGCACCACAAGCTGTGCCACGTCCTCGGCGGCACGTACGGCCTGCCCCACGCCGAGACCCACACCGTCGTCCTGCCCTACGTCCTCGCCCACAACGCCCCCGCGGCACCGCGGGCGGTGACCGTACTGCGCCGCGCCCTCGGCGCCGACGACGTGCCCCGCGCCCTGTGGGACCTGGCCGGCCGCCTCGGCGCACCGCGTTCCCTCGCCGAACTGGGCCTCGCGGAGGCCGACGTGACACCGGCGGCGACCCGAGTCGCGGGCGAACCGTATGCCAACCCCCGCGAGGTGACGGCGCAGGGGGTGCGGGGCGTACTGCTCGCGGCATACGAAGGAGGCCCGCCGGACTCGGGCTCGCGGACAGAAGGTGACCGCGAGCCTTCCTAGGGTCGTGGCATGACCCGGACGCAGAGGATTCTTGTCACCGGCGCCACCGGAACCGTCGGCCGTCAGGTCGTCGCCGAACTGCTCGACCGGGGGCACCAGGTGCGTGCCCTGACACGCGACGCCGCGCAGGCCGCCTTCCCGGCCGGGGTCGAGGTCGTCCAGGGCGACCTCACCGAGCCGGACGGCCTGGCCCCGGCGCTGAAGGGCATCACCGGCCTCCACCTGATCACCTTCGGCGGTGCGGCCTTCAGCCCGCTGGAGAGCGGCCCCCGGATCCTGGAGCTCGCCCGGTCCGCCGGTGTCCGCCGCGTCACCGTGCTGCACGGCGGCGGCCCCACCCCGCTGGAGGACGCGGTGCGCGTCGGCGACGGCGTGGACTGGACCGTGCTCATGCCGGTCGAGTTCATGGCCAACGCCCTGCAGTGGGCGGACGGGATCGTGGCCTCGGGCGAGGTGCGGGAGCCGTTCGTCGACCGGCTGAGCGCCATGGTTCACGAGGGCGACATCGGCGCCGTCGCGGCCGTCTCGCTCACGGAGGAGGGGCACGGCGGCCAGGAGTACGTGATCACCGGCCCCGAGGTGCTCACCGTCGGCGACAAGGTGAAGACGATCGCCGCCGCCGTCGGGCGCGAGATCGCCCTGGTCGAAGTGACCGAGGAGCAGGCCATCGCGCAGTGGCGGGCGGCGGGCCTCCCCGAGGACGTCATCGGCTTCCTGCTCGAGGCGTACGGGAACACCCCGGAGGTGGGCCGGACGGTCTCCGGCATCGTAGAGAAGGTCACCGGTCGCCCCGCGCGCACCTTCGCCGAGTGGGCCGCCGGACACACGGACGCCTTCACGGAGCGGTCCTGACTGTCTCGTATTGAGACACCCGGCCCGGAGCCCGGTCCGTCAAGGTCGACAAGGGGGTGTGACCGCAGCAAGGTGCGGCCGTCGGCATGCGCTGAATCGCTGCCCGTACGGCCGCACACCCGAAGAAAGGTGACCACCATGGCCCTCGCACTGCTCCGGCGCCGGAGGCTCAAGAGCGCCTCCGCCGCAGCGGCGGGCCTCGCCCTCCCCCTCCCCGCCGGCGCGGGCGCCGTCGCCCGCGAGGTCGTCGACCCGATGGGCTCGCCCCTGGCGGCCGCGGACGTCACCGTCACCGCCCTGGACACCCACCGCGTCGTCGCCCGCGGCACGACCGACCCGTACGGCTACTTCCTCGCGGCCCTGCCACCCGGCCGGTACAGCCTGCTCATTTCGGCGCAGGGCCTGCGGCCGCACCGCGAGACGATCGAGACGGGCCCGGGCACCCCGACGGCCACCGAACGGGTCTGGCTGCAGCCCGCCGAGGCGCTCCAGCTGCCGACACCCGGCACCTGGCTCTTCGACCCGCCGCAGACGGCGATCCGGTTCATCGCCCAGCACGTCGGCATGGCCCATGTCCACGGCCGCTTCGAACGCTTCGAGGGCGGCATCCGGATAGCCCCGGAGATGACCGACTCCCGGGTGCACGTCCGGATCGACGCCTCCAGCATCACCACCGGCAACACCACCCGCGACAACCACTTGCGGTCCGCCGACTTCCTCGATGTCGAGCGCTTCCCGTACATCGACTTCACGAGCGCGCGCTTCGCCTACCGGGGCGGCAGCAAGTGGACGTTGCAGGGTTCCCTCACGATGCACGGCGTCAGCCGCTCGGTGTCCCTGGACACCACGTACCTCGGCACCGTGAACGGCGGCTACGGCCAGGAGTTGCGCTGCGCGGCCCTGGCGACGGCGGAACTGCACCGCGAGGACTACACCCTCAACTGGCGTTCCATGCTGGCCCGGGGCATCGCCGTGGTCGGCCCGACGGTCCAGCTGGAGCTCGACGTCCAGGCGATGTACCGCACCCACGACACCCCGACCCCGCCGGAATAATCCCTGGCCCGCTCCCCCCGGTCTCCCTACACTCACGCATGTACCCGGCCGCCCACTACAGAGCGCCGGGCATCCTCGCGACGGATGAAGGGAGACGGCCATGCGTGACCACACCGCTGCCGTCGTCTCCCTGCCGCGCTACGAGGTGATCCTCGTGTCTTCGTCGCCCCGGTGCCCGCTGCGCGGCGGCACCGGCTGACCGGGACGAACGCCTGACACCCGAAGACGCTGACGTGCTGTCAGGTCTGGGTGGTACCCGCCCGTTTCGCCCGGGAATCGCGCTGCCCCTTTCCTGATCGCACCGAAAGGCCCTGGGCCGTGCGCACCCACCTCAACCCGCTCGCCGTCGTCCGCAACCTCGGCATCCTCGCCCACGTCGACGCCGGCAAGACCACCGTCACCGAACGGATCCTGTTCGCCACCGGAACCACGCACAAGCGCGGCGAGGTCCACGACGGCACCACCGTTACCGACTTCGACCCGCAGGAGCGCGACCGGGGCATCACCATCTTCGCCGCGGCGGTGAGCTGCGCCTGGGACGGTCACCGGATCAACCTCATCGACACCCCGGGGCACGTCGACTTCGCCGACGAGGTGGAGCGTGCGCTGCGGGTGCTCGACGGTGCGGTGGCCGTGTTCGACGCGGTGGCCGGGGTGGAGCCGCAGAGCGAGTCGGTGTGGCGGCAGGCCGACCGGCACGGCGTGCCGAGGATCGCGTTCGTCAACAAGATGGACCGCGCCGGGGCCGACCTCGACGCGGCCGTGGCGTCGATCCGGGCGCGACTGCACCCGGCACCTCTGGTCGTACAGCTGCCGATCGGCGCGGAGGACACCTTCACCGGTGTCGTCGACCTGGTGCGCATGCGCGCGCTGCTGTGGACCGATGACGGCACCGTCGAGAACGCGCCGGTGCCCGACGAGCTGCGGGCCGCAGCCCAGGAACGCCGTCGGTCGCTGGAGGAGGCCGTGGCGGAACTGCATCCGGGCGCACTGGAGGAGTTCTGCGACACCGGCACGCTCTCCGAGGGGACCCTCTCCTCGGCGCTGCGCGAGGCGACCCGGGACGGTGACGGCGTGGTCGTGCTGTGCGGCTCCGCGTACCGCAACCGCGGTGTCGAGCCGCTGCTGGACGCGGTCGTGGCCTATCTGCCGTCGCCCCTGGACGTGCCGCCGGTCCGGGGCACGCTCGACGGCGTGGAGCAGGAGCGGCCCGCCGACCCCGCGGCACCCGCGGCCGCCCTCGCGTTCAAGGTGCACGCCACCTCCACGGGACGGCTGACCTACCTGCGGATCTACTCGGGCACGATCGAGAAGGGAGACACGCTGTGGGACGCGAGCGCGCGGCGCACCGAGCGGATCGGACGGATCCTGCGCGTCCAGGCCGACCGGCACGCCCCGCTGGACCGGGCCGTCGCCGGGGACATCGTCGCCGTGGTCGGGCTGAAGGCGGCCCGCGCCGGCTCGACCCTGTGCGCACCGGACGCTCCGCTCGTCCTGGAACCGCCCGGTGTGCCCGAGCCGGTGGTGTCGGTCGCGGTCGAGTCCCGCCGGGCCGGTGACACCGACCGGCTGGCGTCGGGGCTGGCGCGGCTGACCGAGGAGGATCCCTCGCTGGTCGCGCGAACCGACCCGGAGACCGGGCAGACGGTGCTGTCGGGCATGGGCGAACTGCACCTGGAGGTGGCAGTGGAGAAGCTCCGGCGCGAGCTGGGCCTTGAGGTCAACGTCGGGCGCCCCCGCGTCAGTTACCGGGAGACCGTCGGCCGAGGCGTGTCCGGGCTGGTGTTCCGGCACGTCAAGCAGGACGGGGGAGCGGGGCAGTTCGCCCACGTCGTCCTCGACGTCGAGCCGCACGAGGAGGGGGGTTTCGCCTTCCGCTCGGCCGTCGTCGGCGGGCGGGTGCCGCAGGAGTACGTCCGGGCGGTCGAGGCCGGCTGCCGGGACGCCCTCACCGAGGGCCCGCTCGGCGGGCACCCGGTGACCGGGCTGCGCGTCACGCTCACCGACGGGGCGACCCATGTGAAGGACTCCTCGGACACGGCGTTCCGCACGGCCGGCCGCCTCGGTCTCCGGGAGGCCCTGCGCGCCTGCGCGATGGTCCTGCTGGAGCCGGTCGTCGAGGTCACGGTCACCGTGCCCGAGGACGCGGTGGGCGGCGTGCTCGGCGATCTCGCCGCCCGGCGCGCGAAGGTGACCGGCTCGGTCACCCGCGCGGGTGCGGCGGTCGTCACCGCCACCGTGCCGCTGGCCGAACTGTTCGGCTACGCGACCCGGTTGCGCAGCCGCACCCAGGGCCGCGGCACCTTCACGGCCCGGCCCACCGGCTACGCGCCGGCGCCGGTCGCGACACCGGTGCGGTAGCGCCGCGACCGGCCCCTCCCTCCCCGACCGCGGAAGGGAGGGGCCGGTCCTGCCCTACGGGTACGACGGCATCGTCGGGACGGCACCGTGGACGTCCCCGACTTCTACGCCTGAACGGCGGCGCTCGTGGCGTCTCCCTCCGCCTCGGAGCCCGGCACGGGCCCGGCGAGGTCCGGGTCGCCGAACCGCGCGCGCAGCGCCTGGAAACCGGTCACCTTGTCCGCGCCGAAGCGGCGGACGTGGGCGGCGTATTCGTCCGGCGAGAGGTACGCCGACGGCCGGGACTTGGTGTGGAACTTGTCCGCGTACATCACCAGCCTCTCCTCTTCCGTCACCGCCACGTAGTCGGCGGGAGGGAGGGGCAGCCCCTGGCTCACGATGTCCTGCCGCGTGAGCCCCACTCCGGTGTGGTGCGAGCAGAAGCGGCGGAGGGTCTCGGGGAAGCCCTCCGCTTCGAGGATCTCGTGGCCGAGCAGGCCGTGCCGGATGTAGTTCCGGTGGTCCAGGCGTCCGTCGTCGTAGAGGCGGTAGACGCCGATGTCGTGGAGGAGGCAGCCGGCGCGGACCAGATCGGCGTCGAGGTGGGCGAGGTGAGGCGCCGAAAGGAGTTGCTCGGCGATTCCCCAGACGATCTCGCAGTGCGTGTGGACGAGGGCGAACGCCTCGGTGGTGGGCGCGTACTTCTCGTGCAGCGCCCGGATCTCTGCGGGGCCCGGAATCATCATCGGGTGAGCGTAACAACGCTCCTCCGGCTGAACCGGGAAGTTCCCGCAGCGCCCCTTTTCACGCGATCGGATGGTGCTGCGGGGAGCGGGCACGCGCCCGGCCCGCAGGCCGTTCGAGCTGGTGACGGGACTTGTTGTCCATTCTCAGCACGGTAACGGGAGCACACCATGGGCCTGCACTTCCACCGCAACCCGGACGGCACGACGACCGGGCGCAACGAGGCCAACGGCTTCACCGTGACGCATGCCGAAGAAGAAGAGGTGAAGCGGCAGTTGTACGAGGATGCCGGATGGGAGTACACGCCTCCACCGCCGCCGGTTCCGCCCGGGTTCCATCGGTTCTCCTTGGTCCACGACGATTTCCGGGCCTTCGGGTTCGGGGACGAGCGGTACGCGCGGCTGCGGGCGCGTCCGCCGGAGGGGTGTGCGCCCGTCGACCGGGGGTGCTTCGCCCTGGAGTGCGAACGGCCGGGGAAGACGCTCCTGGACGCGGTCGCCGGTACCGTCGCGGAGGTCCGCCGAGAGCACGGGCTGGTGATGAACAGCCTGGGTGTCGAGAAGACCCAGGAATGGTTCGACACGGACAGCAAGGACGGATACGCCGCGCAGATCGTCGCGCACGTGGTGCTGATGGCCGCTGACCGCGCCCGACTGCTCGGATACGGACGCAAGGACGTGGTTCGGCTACTCGATGCCACGGGGATCGAGTAGCCGGCGGAGGCGGGCCGGCAGCGGGTGTGGTGCGCCTCAGGGCAGGGCGGCCGGCCCCGGCACGTAGTCCGGGTCCACCTGCGCCGCCAGGTCCTCGCCCGTGCGGGCATCCGCCCAGGCGTGGACGTTGCGCAGATGGAACTCGACCGCGTGGCGGTGGAGGCGGTCCCCGTCGCGTGGGTGGGAGTCGACCGCCTCGCGCAGGATCGTCAGGGCATGGCGGTTGTGCGGCTCCAGGGAGTTCAGGGCCTCCGGTCCGGGCTCCGTGCGGCCCTGCTCGGCCGCGCGGATCCAGGGCGACTGGACCAGGTGGGTCAGGAGGTCGTCGCCCACCTGCTCCTTGAGGAAGAGCAGGTCGTCCTCGCCGGTCACCTTGTTGCCGACGACCGCGACGCGGATGCCGAACTGTTCAGCGTGGTCACGGTACTGGCGGTACACCGAGACGCCCTTGCGGGTGGGTTCCGCCACCAGGAACGTGATGTCGAAGCGGGTGAACAGGCCCGAGGCGAAGGCGTCGGCGCCCGCCGTCATGTCGACCACGACGTACTCGCCGGGTCCGTCCACCAGATGCCCGAGGTACAGCTCGACCGCGCCGAGCTTGGAGTGGTAGCAGGCCACACCCAGGTCGGACTCGTCGAACTCGCCCGTCACCATGAGGGGCACGCCGCCCGCCCGGCCGACGTGCCGCGTGTGCAGTTCGTCCCCGCCGAGCGGGCGCAGCAGGCGCGAGCCGCGGCCCGGCGGGGTCGTCTTGATCATCGCCTCGGGGGAGGGGATGCGGGGGTTGTCGCCCCGGAGGTAGTCCTTGATGCCGGGCAGGTGCGCGCCCAGGGCAGGCGCGGGCTTCTCCTCGCCGCCGAGTGCCTCGGCCAGGTGCTGGTTGATGTCGCCGTCGATGGCGAGGACCGGGGCGCCGGAGCGCGCCAGGTGACGGGAGAAGAGCGCGGACAGCGTGGTCTTGCCGCTGCCGCCCTTGCCGACGAACGCGACCCTCACGACCGCCCCACCTTTCTGAAAATGGATGTCATGTGGATAGGTTTAGGGAGTGATCAGTAGTGGTGTCAAATCGCTTGCTCCGTACGGGATTTGGCGACGGCCTGGCGTGGATCACCCGGTTGACCGGCGTGTTCCGCTTGATGCATATGCTGTGCAAGTGCGTGATCAGAGCATCAAAAGCCACCGCCGGTTCCTCACCGCCCTCGCCCTCGTGCCGTGCCTGGCCGGCTGCTTCGCCTCCCCCGGCGGCGAGTCGTCGTCGCAGGGCGGGCCGTCGGGGTCGCGGCTGCGCGTCGCTCTCGCCTTCCCGCCCGCCGAGAACTTCTCGCCGTACGGAGCCGACGCCACGCTGCTCAGCCGCCTCGGCGTCACCGAGGGGCTGACCGCCCTGGACGCCAACGGTGCCGCGGCCCCCGCGCTCGCACAGTCCTGGCGCCGGGAGAACGACCGCACCTGGCGGTTCACCCTGCGCGAGGCCACCTTCCAGGACGGCACGGACGTCACCCCCGCCGCCGTGGCCGCCGCGCTCACCCACGCCACGAAGGCCGAGCCCGCACCCGCCGCCCTCGCCGGCGTCACCCTCGGCGCGCAGGCCGACGGCGACCGCGGCATCCGCATCACCACCGCGGCGCCCGACCCCGTCCTGCCCATGCGCCTGGCCGGCCCGAGCCTGGCGATCCTCTCCCCGAAGGCGTACGGGAAGAAGGGCAACCCCACTCCGGTCGGCACCGCCACCGGGCCCTTCGAGATCACCAAGGTCAACGGCGGCGGCTCCGCCACCCTCGACCGCTACGACGACTACTGGGGCGGCCTCGCCCACGCCACCGGCATCGACGCGCGCTTCGTCAAGGACGGCACCGCCCGCGCCAACGCCGTACGCACCGGCGACGTCGACATCGCCGAGGCGATCCCCGTCGCCCAGGCCGCCACACTCGACAAGGCCACCCTCAGGGAAGCCGGCACCACCCGCACCACCAGCCTGCAGCTCAATACGGAGACCGGGCCCTTCAAGGACCCGGAGCTGCGCGCCGCCGCTCGCACCGCGATCGACTCCTCCGCCCTCGTCAAGGGCGTCTTCGAGGGGTACGCCGACCCGGGCGTCGGCATCTTCGGGCCCGCCGTCACCTGGGCCGAGAGCAAGCGGGTGAAGCCGGCCGGGCGCGCGCAGGCCGCCCGGCCCGACGGCACGCCGATCACCCTCGCCACCTACGACAACCGACCCGAGCTTCCCGAGGTCGCCCAGGTCGTGCAACAGCAGCTCCAGAAGGCCGGCTTCACGGTGAAACTGGAGGTCCGCGAGTACTCACGGCTGGAGAGCGACGCGCTCGCCGGGAAGTTCGACGCGTTCATCGGCGCCCGCAACAGCCTCCTGGACACCGGCGACCCCGTCGGCATCCTCGGCAGCGACTACACCTGCGACGGCGCCTACAACCTGGCCCAGCTGTGCGACAAGAAGACCGACCGGGCCATCGCCGAGGCCGTCGAGACCGACGGCACCGGTGAGCGGCAGGACGCCGCCATGGCAGCCGAAGCCGCGATCCTCGGCACGGACACGGTCGTCCCGCTGGCCCACCAGCAGATCATCGCCGGCGTCTCCACCAAGGTCCGGGGCCTGCTGCTCGACCCGTACGAGCGGACCCTGGTGGGCACGGGAACACGAACGCGACGCTGACCGGCGGCTCAGGCAGGCAGCTTCGTGTCGATCACGCAGCTGATCTCGACGAGCTGCCCGGGAAAGGTCAGTTCGGTGACGCCCAGGGCCGTGCTGACCGGCCGATGGGTGCCGAAGTACGCCCGGTTGCCCTTCGCCACCACCTCGGCGTTGCCCACCAGGCCCACCGTGTACAGCGTCTGGGAGACGACCTGGTTGCGGGTGGCGCCGTAATGGGCCAGAACCTTGTCGAGGTTGGCGTAGGTCTGCTCGAGCTGGGCGGCGACGCCGTCCTCGGGGTGGAAGACACCCGCCTCGTCGAACGAGAGCTGCCCCGAGACGTGGATCAGGTCACCGGACCTGATCGCCTGCGCGTAGCCGAAGTGGCTCTCGGCCGGGATGCCGTGGTCGTAGACGTCGATGGTCGTCACAGTCGCTGTCCTTCCGTCGAGCGCGAACCCGCGCTCTCTTGCGGTTACTCGGAAACCGTAGGAGAGTGACCGCCGACCTGGAAGAACGCACTTTTCAGTGACTGGGGAACCCGATGGTGACCAAGCAGTTGAGAGACCTGCCGGAGAACGCGGACCTGCGGAGGGCGGATTCCCTGGCGCGGGAGATCTTCTCGGACGTCGCCAACAAGTGGGCGCTGCTGATCATCGAGGCCCTCGGGGAACGCACCCTGCGCTTCAGCGAGTTGCGCGACGAGGTCGAGGGCGTCAGCCACAAGATGCTGACCCAGAACCTGCGGATGCTGGAGCGCAACGGCCTGGTCTCCCGGAAGGTGCACCCCACCGTGCCGCCCAAGGTCGAGTACACGCTCACCGAGCCGGGCCGGGCCCTGCGCGCCACGGTCGACGCGATCTGCGGCTGGACTCACCAGTACCTCGCTCACATCGAGGCGGCCCGCGGGCGGTTCGACTTCTGACCGCCACCCGCTCCGGACGTCAGCTCGCCACCAGTTCCCGTACCTGACGGGGCGCCACCGACTCCTCGATGCGCGAGGTCCGGTACAGCCACAGCACGTCACGCCCGAACGACCAGACCAGCAGGCCCAGCGCCAGGGCCGCGACCCCGAAGTTGGCCGTGTGGGGCAGCAGATCGGCGCCCGCCAGGAGCAGCAGCACACCCTGGAGCGCGGCGACGGTCTTCCGGGCCGTGCTCGGCGGGAGCGCGGCGGTCAGCCAGGGCCACACCTTGGCCGCGGCGACGAAGACGTAGCGCATGCCGCCGATCAGCAGCACCCACGGGCCCAGTTGCGTGGACACGTACACGCTGAGCACCAGGATCAGAAACGCGTCGACCTCCATGTCGAAGCGCGCGCCCAGCGGGGTCGAGGTGCCGGTGCGGCGGGCGACCTTGCCGTCGACGCCGTCGAGGATCAGCGCCACCGCCGTCAGGCCGACGAACAGCGTCACGGGCGGTGAACTCTGGAAGGAGTCGGCGACCAGCGCGGTGACCCCGCCGACGAGGGTGGCCCGGCCGAGGGTGACCCGATTGGCCGCGCCGAACGACCGCAGCCGGGAGCGGTGCAGGGCGCGGGAGAGCACCGCCCAGGTGGCGATCGCGAACGCGAGGCCGGTCAGCCAGCCCGCCGGGCCCATCCCGATCGCCGTACCGATCAGGGCCAGCAGCAGGACCTGCGCGCCCGCCCCCAGGGCGGTCTCCTGCTGGAGCCTCGCGTCGTAAGTGTTGTTCAGGGCCACCGAACACCCTCCGGCCGTGTGACAGAGTCGATCAACGCCGCTACGTTGTGCGCGGCCTGTGCACCCCTCGGTACGCAAGCAGCTTCCCGATCGTTCAGGAGGACTCCGATGAAGCACACCGGACGGGCGTTCTGGATCGACTCGCCTGGGCGAGGCGGGATCCGGGACGTCACCCTGCCGGCGCCCGGCGAGGGCGAGGTACTGGTCCGCACACTGTTCTCCGGCGTGAGCCGCGGTACCGAGACGCTCGTCTTCCGCGGCGGCGTGCCCGTCAGCCAGCACACCGCCATGCGCGCGCCGTTCCAGGAGGGCGACTTCCCCGGCCCGGTGAAGTACGGCTACCTCAACGTCGGCGTGGTGGAGGAAGGGCCCGCGGAACTCACCGGCCGCACCGTCTTCTGCCTCTACCCGCACCAGACGCGCTACGTCGTCCCCGCCACCGCGGTCACCCCCGTCCCGGACACCGTCCCCGCCGAACGGGCCGTGCTCGCCGGGACCGTGGAGACCGCCGTCAACGCCCTGTGGGACGCCGCGCCCCTGGTCGGCGACCGGATCGCAGTGGTCGGCGGCGGCATGGTCGGCTGCTCGGTGGCCGCCCTCCTCGCCCGGTTCCCCGGGGTCCGCGTCCAGCTGGTCGACGCCGACCCCTCCCGCGCCAAGATCGCCGAGGCGCTCGGCGTCGGCTTCGCGACCCCCCAGGACGCCGACGGGGACCGCGACCTGGTCGTGCACGCCAGCGCCACGGAACAGGGCCTCGCCAGGTCCCTGGAACTCCTCACCGCGGAGGGAACCGTCCTCGAACTCAGCTGGTACGGCGACCGGCAGGTCAGCCTCCCGCTCGGTGAGGCCTTCCACTCCCGGCGGCTCGTCATCCGCAGCAGCCAGGTCGGCACCGTCTCCCCGGCCCGCCCCAACCGCACCTACGCCGACCGGCTCGCGGTCGCTCTGGACCTGCTGGCCGACCCCGCGCTCGACGCCCTCATCACCGGCGAATCCCCCTTCGAGGACCTGCCGGACGTACTGCCCAAGCTGGTCTCCGGCGAGGTCCCCGCGCTGTGCCACCGCGTCCGTTACGACGAGAGCGATTGACGCATCGGCTGACGATTCGTTCCATCCGGTACGACTTCGCCACGACGTGAGCGCCTGACCTGAGAAAAGACGTACGGAAGGCTGAACAGGGGAAGGCAACGAGCCGTACTACTCGGCATCCCCGGCACCCGAGAGCGGGGAGCAGACGCGCCGCACCTGGAGGGTCGTCCGTTGTTCAGCATCACCGTCCGCGATCACATCATGATCGCCCACAGCTTCCGTGGCGACGTCTTCGGACCCGCGCAGCGCCTGCACGGGGCCACGTTCCTCGTGGACGCCACGTTCCGGCGCGAGCAGCTGGACGAGGACAACATCGTCGTCGACATCGGGCTGGCCACCCAGGAGCTCGGCGCGGTCGTCAGCGAGCTGAACTACCGCAATCTCGACAACGAGCCCGACTTCGCCGGAGTCAACACCTCCACGGAGTTCCTCGCCAAGGTCATCGCAGACCGGCTCGCCGAGCGCATCCACAAGGGGGCGCTGGGCGAGGGCGCCAAGGGCATCGCGGGCCTCACCGTCACGCTGCACGAGTCGCACATCGCCTGGGCGAGTTACGAGCGTGCGCTGTGACCGACACGACCATCGAGCGGCCCGAGCACATGGATCCGGCACCGGCGCGGCTGAATTATGTTCCCGTGCAGCACGCCTCCCTGAAGAACGCCGAGATCATCCCCATGTCCCTGCGCACCGTGCACTTCATGCTGCCGGGCGGGATCGACGACCCGACGGCGCCGAGCGGCGGCAACGCCTACGACCGGCGCCTGTGCCTGGACCTGCCCGGCTTCGGCTGGCAGGTGACCAAACACGCCGTGGACGGTGACTGGCCCCGGCCGGGGGCCGACGCCCGCACGGAACTCGCCCGCACCCTGAGCGGGTTGCCCGACGGGGCCGTCGTCCTGCTCGACGGGCTGGTGGCCTGCGGCGTGCCGGAGATCATCGTGACCGAGGCGGAACGGCTGCGCATGGCCGTCCTCGTCCACCTCCCGCTCGGCGACGAGACGGGGCTGGACGCGGCGGTGGCCGCCGAGCTGGACGCCAAGGAGCGGGCGGTGCTGCGGGCGGTGCCGGCGGTGGTCGCCACCAGCGACTGGGCGGTCCGCCGCCTGGTCGCCCACCACGGTCTTTCCCCCGAGCGGGTCCACGTCGCCGCCCCCGGCGCCGACATCGCGCCGCTCGCGCCCGGTACCGACGGTGTGTCGCGCCTGCTGTGCGTGGCCGCCGTGACCCCGCGCAAGGGCCAGCACCGGCTGGTGGAGGCGCTGGCCATGGTGAGCGACCTGCCCTGGAGCTGCGTGTGCGTCGGCGCTCTGACCCAGGACCCGGAGTACGTCGCCCACCTGCGGTCCCTCATCGACAAGCACGGCCTTCAGGACCGGCTGGAGCTGGCCGGGCCGAAGTCCGGCCCCGCGCTCGACGCCGGCTACGCCACCGCCGACCTGATGGTCCTCACCTCCTACGCCGAGACGTACGGCATGGCGGTGACCGAGGCCCTGGCACGGGGCATCCCGGTGCTGGCCACGGACGTCGGCGGGCTGCCCGAGGCGGTCGGCCGGGCGCCCGACGGCGGGGTGCCCGGCATCCTCGTCCCGCCGGAGAACCCCGCCGCCATCGCCGCCGAACTGCGCGGCTGGTTCGGCGAGGCGGACGTACGACGCCGGCTGAAGGCCGCCGCCCGCAGCCGTCGCGCCGCCCTCAACGGCTGGGCGACGACCGCACAGAGCCTGGCCGCGGTACTGCGCCGGCTCCCGACCGAACCCCGGAGGGCCGCATGACGAACCCGGCGACGACGACCCAGCAGAGCGGGGCGATTCCGGCACAGCCCGGGCCGAGGGAGGTCATGGGGATGACGGACGGCGTGATTCCGGGCGCGGCTCCCAGCGGGCGGTCCGGGCTGGGGCAGGCCACCGAGGCCGTGCTCCCGGGCGTGGGTGCCGGCGGCGACTCCGGAGCGAGGCAGGCCGGGAACGCCGTGATCCCCGGTCTCGGCTCCAGCGTGGAGTTCGCTCCGGGGCAGGTTTCCGGGGGCGTCATCCCCGGCGCCGGCCCCAGCGGCAAGCCCGGCTCGCGGCCGACCGTCAAGCTGCGTGAGGCCAACCCGGACGATCCGCCCCGGTACGCGCCCGAGTGGCTGGAGTTGCGGGAGCCGGCCGATGCCGCCGCGCGGGCGCACGACCTGCTCGACCCGCTGCGGATCCGGCTCGCCAACCTGCCCGGCAAGTCGGGCGGCGTCGTCATCCACGACCTGGGCTGCGGAACCGGCTCGATGGGCCGCTGGCTCGCGCCCCGGCTGGACGGCGCCCAGCACTGGATCCTGCACGACCGCGACCCCTACCTGCTGCACTTCGCCGCCGTCTCCTCCCCGCGCTCGGCCGCCGACGGCAGCCGGGTCTCCGTGGAGACGCGGCGTGGTGACGTCGCCCGCCTCACCCCGGACGCCCTGCAAGGGGCGTCCCTGGTCACGGCGTCCGCCCTGCTGGACGTCCTCACCCGCCAGGAGATCGACACCTTCGCCGCCGCGTGTGCCGGAGCCGGCTGCCCCGCCCTGCTGACGCTGTCCGTCGCCGGGCGCGTGGAACTGACCCCGTCGCACCCGCTGGACGCGGAGATCGCCCAGGCGTTCAACGACCACCAGCGCCGCGACGGCCTGCTCGGCCCCGATGCCGTCACGGCGGCTGCCGAGGCGTTCTCCGAGCACGGCGCGACCGTACGGCTGCACCCGAGCCCCTGGCGGCTCGGCCCCGAGCAGGCCGCGCTCACCGAGCAGTGGCTGCGCGGCTGGGTCGGCGCCGCCGTCGAGGAGCGCCCCGAGCTGCGGGCCGAGGCCGACGTCTACCTGACCAACCGGCTGACGGCCTGCGCCGCGGGCGAGTTGCGCGTCACCGTCCACCACGTCGACCTCCTGGCCCTGTCCCGCCCGGCGGGCGGAGCGTCATGAGCCCCCAGGCGACGGGAACCCGCCCGCGCACCACGCTCACGGAGATCCGCCGGCCGTCCGCGACCGGCAGCGGCACCCGTGCGTCCGCCGTCTCCGGTGCGGCGGGTGCGGCCCGGGCGGACGCGGCAGTGCCGCGTCCGGCCGTGGGCGACAGGAGCGAACCCGCCGCCTCTGACCCACCCGGCCCCGGCCGGCCGGCCGAAGCCCCGTCGCCGGGCGCTGGCCCGGACGGCATCGGCGCCGACGACACAGGCCCGGAGGGCATCGGCCCGGACAGCGTCGTCGCGGACTGCATCGGCCTGGCGGGCATCCGCCCGGACGGCACCGGTCTGGACGGCACCGGTCTGGACGGCACCGGTCCGGACGGCGTCGGTCCGAACGCCGTCGGCGTGGAGGGCATCAGTCCGGACGGCATCGGCCCAAACAACGCCGGTGCGGACGGCATTGGCCTGGCGGACATCGGCCGAAACGGCATCGGCGCGAACGGCACCGGCCCGGACAGCGCCCCCACCTCCTCGCCCGGCCCGATCCGCGCCGCCCTGGCCCGGCTCGGCTCTCCCGCAGTCCGTACGCGCCTCGGCACCGTCGCCGGAATCGCCATCCTGGGCGTGCTGTTCTGGCGGCTCGGTACCGGCGTCTTCCTGGACGGGCTGCGACGCATCGACGGGGTGTCGCTGCTGCTCGCGCTCGGCATCGGGCTCGTCACCACCGTGTTCAGCGCGTGGCGGTGGGCGATCGTCGCCCGGGGGCTGAGGATCCGACTGCCGTTCGGGCCGGCCGTCGCCGACTACTACCGCGCGCTGTTCCTGAACGCGGCCCTGCCCGGTGGGGTCCTCGGCGATGTGCACCGGGCCGTGCGGCACGGGCAGAGCGAGGGGGACCTGCGGCGGGGCGTGAAGGCCGTCGTCCTCGAACGGGCCGCCGGGCAGATCGCGTTGTTCGCCCTCGGGGCCGTCGTCCTGCTGACCATGCCGTCCCCGGTGCTGGCCGAATCCCGGCACATCGCTCCGCTCGCGGCCCTGGCCGCCCTGGGCGCGCTCGCCGTCGTCCTCGCCCTGCGCATGAACCGCGCGGCACCCTCCCCTCGCGGCAGCAAGCTGCGCGCGGTCCTCGCCGAGGCCCGCGAAGGGCTGCTGTCGCGGCGGAACGGGCCCGGAGTGGTTGTCTCCTCCGTGGTGGTGCTGGCAGGTTACGTCGCGATGTTCGTACTCGCCGCCCGCGTCGCCGGGACCGCCGCCTCCGTGGCCGTCCTGCTGCCCCTCGCGGTCCTCGCCCTGCTCGCGATGGGCCTGCCGCTGAACGTCGGCGGCTGGGGCCCCAGGGAGGGCGTCACCGCCTGGGCGTTCGGCGCCGCGGGCCTGGGCGCCGGCCGGGGACTGGCCGTCGCGGTCGTCTACGGGGTGCTCAGCCTCGTGGCGAGCCTGCCCGGCCTGATCGTGCTCGTCGCCCGCTGGTACGCGGGCCTGCGGGCCGGGGCCCGGGCGACTTCCGGGGCCCCGGAGCCACAGGGTGACTACTCGTCGGAGGCCAGCATCGAGAAATACGCCCCGAAGGAATCCGCCAGGCTCGCCAGGAGTTCCTTCCCCTTTTCCGCCGAACCCAGCGAAGGACGGCCGATGACACCGGAATCGGTATAGCCGGACATGCCGAGGGTGAGCAGATGACGCCGGTCGTCAGCGACGAAATCGGAGGTCTCATAACCGGGTCGGAGCATTTCGGGATGAGCGTGCAGAAGGATGGAGGTTTCTATTTCCCCCGCATGCATGTCGGTGAGCAGCGAGGTGACCACACCCGCCCGCTCGCGCGCCGCCTCCCAGTCCTCCGCGGCCGGGAAGAGCGCCATCCGCTCGCCGCGGGCGGAGGATTCCTGAACCACGTTGCCCAGCACGTAGTTGCCGCCGTGCCCGTTGACCAACACCAGGGCGTCGACCCCGGACCGGCGCAGCGAAGCCGCAATGTCCCGTACCACCGCATGAAGGGTCACCGAGGAGATGCTGACGGTCCCCGGCCAGGCCGCGTGCTCGTGCGAACACGAGATCGTCACCGGAGGAAGGAGGTGCACCGGGTACGCGCCGGCTATCTCCCGCGCGACGGCACAGGCGACGAGCGTGTCGGTCGCCAGCGGGAGGTACGGACCGTGCTGCTCGAAGCTCCCCACGGGAAGCACCGCGACCTGCCGTGAGACACCGGAGCCCCGCGTCCGTACGTCTTCCGTGGTGTCCGCCGGCACCAGATCACTCATAACGTCACGGCCTTTCGTCTCTGCTTAGGAACTCGAGAATCATGACAGAAAAAATTGGCGTACTCGGCAAGAAGTCGGCGCAGCGGACCGGCGTGGAACGCGTCGTGAATGCGCCCTTGCCCACCGTGTACGGGAAATTCCAGGCGGTCGGCTACCTGGACCATGACCGCGGTGACGAACAGGTGGCGCTGGTCCACGGAGAGATCGGCACGGACGACGTCCTCATCCGGCTGCACTCGGAGTGCCTGACCGGCGACGCCTTCGGCTCCCAGCACTGCGAGTGCGGCGACCAGCTCGACGCCGCCCTGCGCGCGGTCGTCGCCGAGGGCGCCGGTGTCGTGGTCTACCTCAGAGGGCATGAAGGCCGCGGCATCGGCCTGCTCGCCAAACTGCGCGCGATGGCCTTGCAGGCGGAGGGCCTGGACACCGTCGAGGCCAACCTCGCTCTCGGCCTGCCGGTGGACGCCCGTGACTACGGCGTGGCGGCGCGGATCCTGAAGGACCTGGGCGTGCGGTCCGTCCGCCTGATGTCCAACAACCCGCGCAAGCGCGAGGCGCTGGTGGACCATGGCATCGAGGTCGCCGAGCAGGTGCCGCTGCTGATCCCGCCGTGCGAGAACAACATCACCTATCTGCGCACCAAGCGGGAGCGCCTCGATCACCACCTGCCCCACCTGGACGCGGTGGTCAGCTCCTCCTGAGCGCCTCGGCCGGTTCCGGTTCCCCGACGTGACCTGGGCGAAGCCGTACGCGACCCGCGGGCGGGCCGCGTACGCTTCGTGGACGTCCGCCCCAGAAGCGTCGGCCGTCAGCGGCCGGCGCCTCACGCCGGAGGCCCACCTGGTATGACCGAGCTCCGACTGTGGCTGCGCCACGAGGCCCGCACGACCGAGCGACGCACTCCGATCGTGCCCGACGACGCCCGGCGGCTCGTCGGGCACGGAGTGGAACTGACCGTCGAGGAGTCCCCGCAGCGGGTCTTCCCGATCGAGGAGTACGAGGCGGCCGGCTGCCGCGTCGCCCCCGCGGGCTCCTGGGTGACGGCCCCCCGGGACGCCGTCGTGCTCGGCCTGAAGGAACTGCCCGACGACCCGGCCGAGCTGACGCACCGGCACATCTTCTTCGGCCACGCCTACAAGGGCCAGCCGGGAGCGGCGGACCTGCTGGGCCGGTTCGCCGCCGGGGGCGGGGCCCTGTTCGACCTGGAGTACCTGGTGGACGACACCGGGCGGCGCCTCGCCGCCTTCGGTTTCTGGGCCGGCTATCTGGGCGCGGCCCTGGCCGTGCTCCGGCACCGGGGCCGGCTGCGGGCACCGCTGACGCCGACCACCAAGGAAGACCTGGACGAGACGCTGAAGCCCGCCGCCGCCGACGCCGGGTTCACCGGCCTCGTCATCGGCGCCCTGGGCCGCAGCGGCCGCGGCGCCCGCACGGCCTTCGCCGCCGCCGGCGTCGATCCGACGTGCTGGGACCTCGCCGAGACCCGGGACCTGGACCGCCCCGCCCTGCTGCGGCACGACGTGATGGTGAACGCGGTGCTCGCCACCACCCCCGTCCCGCCCTTCCTCCGCGAGCGGGACCTCGACACCCCCGACCGCCGCCTGCGCACCCTGTGCGATGTGACCTGCGACGTCGGTTCCCCGCTCAACGTCCTTCCGGTGTACGACGACACCACCGACTGGGACGAGCCCGTACGGCGGCTGCGCGACGAACCTCCGCTCGACCTCATCGCCATCGACAACCTGCCCTCCCTGTTGCCGCTGGAGTCCAGCGCCGACTTCTCCGCCGCCCTGCTGCCCCACCTGCTCGACTTCGGTGTCTCCGGGGCCTGGGGGCGCTGCCTGGACCGGTTCCGCGACGCGTCCCGCGCACACGGCCTCGTCAAGGGGGAGTCCCATGACCACTGAACCGGCGGCGGCGAGCGGCACCGTCCACTGGATCGGCGCCGGACTGTCCACGGGCAGCGGTCTCGCCGCGCTGTGCGACACCGCCGAGCGCGTCCGGCTCTGGCACCGCACCGAGGCCCGCGCCGCCGACGCCCTCGGCCGGCTGGGCCTCGCCGGCCGGGCCGAGCCCCGCGCCTACACGCTGTCCGCGCTCGCCTCCGCACTCGTGCCGGGCGATGTCGTGGTGTCGATGCTGCCCGCACCGGAGCACGCCCCGCTGCTCGCGGAGTGCGTACGCCAGGGGGCGCACTTCGCGTGCTCCAGCTATGTGTCGGAGGCTGTGCTGGAGCAGGTGCCCGCCGCCGGGAAGGCCGGGCTCGTCGTCCTCACCGAGGCAGGGCTCGACCCGGGCATCGACCACCTCTTCGCCCACGCCCTGGTGGCCCGGGCCCGGGAGGCGATCGGCGACGGGACGCCCGCCTCATACAGCCTCACGTCGTACTGCGGCGGAGTCCCCGCCGTCCCGAACGCCTTCACGTACCGCTTCAGCTGGGCGCCCGCGGGTGTCCTGGGCGCCCTGCGCTCCCCGGCCCGTTACATCGAGGGCGGGGTGCGGACGGTCGCCGAGCGGCCGTGGGAGGCGACCCGGCGCCGCGTCGTCGACGGGGAGACCTTCGAGGTCTACCCCAACCGTGACAGCGTCCCGTTCGTCGCGCAGTACGGGCTGCCGGACGCCTGGACACCGCGGACGTTCGTACGCGGCACCCTGCGTCTGGAGGGCTGGCTGCGCGCCTGGGACGGAGTCTTCGAGGAGCTCAAGGCCGGCGACGACGCCCGGATCGCCGCCCTGGCCCAGGAGTTGGCCGCCACCTACCCGACCACGGACGACGACCACGACCGGGTCGTCCTCGCCGTGTCGCTGGACGTGCGCGCCGAGTCGGGGCGGTCGTGGAAAGGCGGTTACCTCCTCGACCTCGTGGGCGACGCCGAGGAGAGCGCGATGGCCCGCTGCGTCTCGCGGACCCTCGCCCTCGGCGTCCGCCACGTCCTGGACGGCTCGCTGCCGCCGGGCCTGAACCGCGCCGCCGGGACAGCGGCCCGGTCCGAACAGTGGCTGCGGGAACTCGCCCGGGAGGGGGTCGAGTTCGCGCTCCGCGTGGACCGGTAGCGGGCATCAGTCCGACAGGGCCTCGTGGACCATCCGCTTGAGGTCCTTGAAGATCGAGTGGGGGGTTTTGGGCCGTACCTGGGTCATGAACTGCACCGTCAGGTCGCGGCCCGGGTCCACCCAGAACGTCGTCGTGGCCACGCCGCTCCAGCCGAAGGTGCCGTGCCCGGACGGCGCCAGGGTGCGGGACGGGTCGATCACCACGGAACAGTTGAGGCCGAAGCCGAGCCCCTCGTTGCCGGGCTCGTCGTGGGCGGGGCGGCTGCCGAAGGTCCGCAGGTCGGCACCGCCGGGCAGGTGGTTGCGGGTCATGAGGTCCACGGTCCGCGGGGCGAGCAGCCGCACGCCGTCGAGTTCGCCCCGGCGGCGCAGCAACTCCATGAAGCGGTGGTAGTCGTGGGCGGAGCACACCATGCCGCCGCTGCCCGACAGGAACCGCGGCCGGCCGCGCAGCGGGAGCCCGGGGATCGGCTCGATGCCGCCGCCCTCCTTCTCCCCGTACATCTCGGACAGCCGGGGCGCCTGCGCGTCCGTGACGTGGAAGCCGGCGTCCGTCATGCCGAGCGGCCCGAAGATCCGCTCGGCGCAGAACGCGTCGAGCGGCTGCCCGGACACGACCTCGATGATCCGGCCCAGGACGTTGCTGGCCACGGAGTAGTTCCACTCGGTGCCCGGCTCGAACTGCAGCGGCAGGCTCGCGTACACCTCGATGGTCTCGGCCAGGTTCGCGCCCGGCGGCACCGACGACTCCAGGTTGGCCTCGCGGTACAGGGCGTCGACGGGGTGGGCGTGGTAGAAGCCGAAGGTCAGACCCGAGGTATGGGTCATCAGATGCCGGACGAGTATCGGACCGTCGGCCGGGCGGGTTTCGACGTCCGCCCCGGAGCCGCCGACGTAGACCCGCGGGTCGGCGAAGGCGGGCAGATGGTCGGCGACCGGGTCGTCCAGCGACAGCCGGCCCTCCTCCACCAGCAGCAGCGCGGCGACCGCGGTGACGGGCTTGGTCATGGAGTAGACCCGCCACAGCGTGTCCGGCTCGACCGGGAGCCCGGCCGCGATGTCGCGCCGGCCGTGCGTCGTGAGGTGGGCGACGCGTCCGCCCCGGGCGACGGACACGAGGAAGCCCGGCAGGCTCCCGTCGTCGACCAGCCGGGCGAAGTGCCGGTCCAGGCGGCCCAGCACCTGCGGATCCAGCCCGGCCTCACCCGGATCGACCTCTTGTCGCAGCTGTGCCATGGCTCGTCTCCCGTCGCGCTCGTCGAGGTGAGATCCGGCATACCCCGCCCGGACCGCCTCAGACCCCATCGTGGTGCAGGAACGGTTCATGATCGCGCAGGAACACGTGAGCGAGAGCCCTGGGGCCCGGGGACAAGTTCCTGAGGGGCGCGGGGAACTGCCGGACCAGCCCCCACGCACCCGCACCCGCATCCGCATCCGCCCGCACCCGCGGCCTCTCCACGGCCGGGCCCCAAAGGAACCGGCAGCGAACAGTGGCCTCAGGCCGTCACCTTCTCCGGCTGGACGGCTCCGGGTCCGGTGCGTTCCCCCAGCAACTCCGTAGGAACCCGGTGGGTCTCCCGCGCCGACATCGCCGCGACCACCGGCGGCACGCACAACGCCGCCGTGAACAGCGCCACCGCCGACCAGTCGTCCCCGCCCGGCCCCGCGATCCGCGCCGCGAACGTCACCGCGAACCCGGCCGCCGCGAAACCGATCTGCGTGCCGATGGCCACCCCGGACAGCCGGACCCGGGTCGCGAACATCTCGCCGTAGAAGGCGGGCCACACCCCGTTCGCGGCGCTGTAGACCACGCCGAAGCAGACGATGCCCGTCAGGAACGTCAGCGGATACGAGCCGGTGGAGACAGCCCACAGGTACAGGAACATCGTCACCGCGCTGCCCACCGCGCCGATCAGGAACACCGGGCGGCGCCCGATCCGGTCGGACAGCGTCGCCCACAGCGGGATCGCGGCGAGCGCGACGACATTGGCCAGGGCGCCCACCCACAACATGGCCGTGCGCGACATGCCGACCGCGTCGCTGGTGGCGTACGCCAGCGCCCACACCGTGAAGATCGTGCTGACCGAGGCGACCAGCGCGCCCGCGATCACCCGCAGCACGTCCGCCCAGTGCTCGCGGAGCAGGATCACCAGCGGCAGCTTGGCCACGCCCTCCTCGGCGGCCTGCTGGGCGAAGGCCGGCGTCTCGTCCAGCTTGCGGCGGATGACGTAGCCGACGACGGCGACCCCGACACTCAGCCAGAACGGCAGCCGCCAACCCCACGACAGCAACTGGTCCTCGGGCAGCGCGGCGACCGGGATGAAGACCAGCGTGGCCAGCAGCTGGCCGCCCTGCGTGCCGCTGAGGGTGAAGCTGGTGAAGAAGCCCCTCCGGCCCGGTGGCGCGTGTTCCAGCGTCATGGAGTTGGCGCTGGCCTGCTCACCCGCCGCCGAGATGCCCTGCAGCACCCGGCACAGCACCAGCAATACCGGGGCGAGGCCGCCGACCTGGTCCCGGGTGGGAAGACAGCCGATGAGGAACGTGGACAGACCCATCAGCATCAGCGTGAAGACCATGATCTTCTTACGGCCGGCCCGGTCCCCGAAGTGGCCCAGGAACAGCGCGCCGATCGGGCGCGCGGCGTACGCGACGCCGAACGTGGCCAGCGACAGCAGGGTCGCCGTGGCCGGGTCGGACTCGTCGAAGAACACCTCGGGGAAGATCAGCGCGGCGGCGCTGCCGTAGATGAAGAAGTCGTAGTACTCCAGGGCGCTGCCGATCCAGGCGGCGGTCGCGGCTTTCCTGGGCTGACCGGGTGGGGCGGCTGGCCCTTGGGGCGTGGCAGGGACGGACACGGCGGCTCCTTCGGGGGACTCCACCCTGGGTGGAGCGGAACAGAGGCGGGCAGAGGGGTCGCGCAGGGCAGAGACGCACAGAGGGCGTGCCGGATCGCGGCTAATTAACCCACTGGGTAGTTAGCAAGGGGATGGCCAGTGATGCTGCGCCCGTGTGCCGCCGGTGTCAAGGGGTCGTGCGCCGGGCGTTCAGTCCGCCGTTCGCTCCGCCGTGAGGTACGCGATCACCATGTCGCCCAGCATCGCGCGGTAGTGCGCGCGCTGCGCCCGGTCGAGCAGGTCGCGGCCGAACAGGGCGCCGAAGGTGTGCCGGTTGGAGACCCGGAAGAAGCAGAAGGAGGAGATCATCGCGTGCAGGTCGACGGCGTCGACGTCGGCCGTGAACAGCCCCGACTCCTGACCCGACGCCAGGATCCGGCGGATCACGTCCAGGGCGGGGGAGCCGATCCTGCCGAGCTTCTCGGAGCCGGCGATGTGCTGCGCCTCGTGGATGTTCTCGATGCTGACCAGGCGGATGAAGTCCGGGTGCTGCTCATGGTGGTCGAAGGTCAGCTCGGCCAGGCGCCGGATGGCCGCCACGGGGTCGAGGTGGTCGACGTCCAGCTGCTGCTCGGCCTCCCGGATCACGCCGTACGCGCGCTCCAGCACGGCCGTGAACAGCTGCTCCTTGCCGCCGAAGTAGTAGTAGATCATCCGCTTGGTGGTGCGGGTGCGGGCGGCGATCTCGTCCACCCGGGCCCCGTCGTAGCCGGCCCGTGCGAACTCCTGCGTGGCGACGTCGAGGATCTCGGCCCGGGTGCGGGCGGCGTCACGGATGCGCTCGCCGGGACGTGCCGGTTCTTCGACGCTGGTCATCAGGTCAGGTTCCTTCGGGCGGAGGGGCCGGTGCCGGTGATTCTAGAAGGAGGGGGCCGTCTCGCCCGTGGGTCTTTCCGAGTCGGGGCTCGACTGGTATAGCTAACGTACTGGTTCGTACATTAGTGAGCCGCTCGGGAGGCGCGCGTGCCCAAAGAGTCGTATCTTGTCGGACTGATCGGTTCCGGCATCGGCCCGTCGCTCAGTCCGGCGCTGCACGAGCGGGAGGCCGGCCGGCGGGGCCTGCGCCTGGTGTACCGGCTGATCGACATCGACATGCTCGGAGTGCCGCCCGAGGCGGTGGGCGATCTGCTGCGGGCCGCCCGCGATCTGGGCTTCGACGGACTCAACATCACACACCCCTGCAAGCAGCTCGTCATCGAGCACCTGGACGCGCTCGCCCCGCAGGCCGAGGCACTGGGCGCGGTCAACACGGTCGTGTTCGAGGACGGCCGCGCGGTCGGCCACAACACGGACGTCACCGGCTTCGCCGCGTCCTTCGCGCGCGGGCTGCCCGACGCCCCGCTGGAGCGGGTCGTACAGCTGGGCGCCGGCGGTGCGGGCGCGGCCGTCGCACACGCCATGCTCACCCTCGGCGCCGAGCGGGTCACCGTCGTCGACGCCCTGCCCGAGCGGGCCGCGGCCCTGGCCGGCTCGCTGAACCGGACCTTCGGGCAGGGGCGCGCGGCCGCCGCCTCCGCCGGCCGGCAGCCGGAACTCCTCGCGCGGGCCGACGGCATCGTCCACGCCACCCCCACCGGCATGGCCGCCCACCCCGGCCTGCCCCTGCCCGCCGAGCTGCTCCATCCGGGGCTGTGGGTGGCCGAGGTGGTCTACCGCCCGCTGGAGACCGAACTGCTGCGTACCGCCCGCGGCCTGGGCTGCGCGACCCTCGACGGCGGCGGCATGGCCGCCTTCCAGGCCGCCGACGCGTTCCGCCTGTTCACCGGGCGGGAACCCGACGCCGCGCGGATGCTGGCGGACCTGACCGGACTGGCCGGGGCCGTCGGGGCTTCGAACTAGAGAGAGGTACCGACGTGCGTACGTCCATCGCCACCGTCTCCCTCAGCGGCTCCCTCACCGAGAAACTCGCCGCCGCGGCCCGGGCCGGCTTCGACGGAGTGGAGATCTTCGAGAACGACCTGCTGGCCAGCACCCTCACCCCCGAGGACGTCCGCGCCCGCTGCGCCGACCTCGGGCTCCGCATCGACCTCTACCAGCCGCTGCGGGACATCGAGGCCGTCCCCGAGGTTGAGTTCGCCCGGAACCTGCGGCGGGCCCGGCACAAGTTCGAGCTGATGCGCAGGCTCGGCGCCGACACGGTCCTCGTCTGCTCCAGCGTCTCCCCGCACGCGGTGGACGACGACGCCCTCGCGGCCGGGCAGCTGAGCCGGCTCGCCGACGCGGCCCGGGAGTACGGCGTCCGGGTGGCCTACGAGGCGCTCGCCTGGGGGCGGCACGTCAGCACGTACGACCACGCCTGGCGCATCGTCGAGACGGCCGGGCACCCGGCGCTCGGCACCTGCCTGGACAGTTTCCACATGCTCTCGCGCGGCTCGGAACCCGAGGACCTCGAAGGCATTGCGGCCATCCCCGGCGAGAAGATCTTCTTCCTCCAGCTGGCCGACGCCCCGCTGCTCGCCATGGACGTCCTGCAGTGGAGCCGCCACTACCGCTGCTTCCCCGGCCAGGGCGGCTTCGACGTCGCGGGACTGGTGCGTCGCGTGCTGGCCACCGGCTACGACGGCCCGCTGTCCCTGGAGGTCTTCAACGACGTCTTCCGGCAGGCCGAGGCCGGACCGACCGCCGTGGACGCCCGGCGCTCCCTGCTGCTTCTCCAGGAGGCGGTGGGCACGGCGCCCCTGCCCGGCCCCGTCGTCCCCACCGGCGTCGCCTTCGCCGAGCTGGTCACGCCCGACGCCGAACCCCTGGCCGCGCTGCTCGGTGCCCTCGGCTTCACCCGCACGGCACGCCACCGCGGCAAGCCCGTCGCCCTGTGGGAGCAGGGCGAGGCCCGGATCCTGGTCAACACCGGGCCCGCCGTCCGCCGCGAGGGCACCCAGCTCGCCGCGATCGGGCTGGAGTCACCGGACCCCGACGGAGCGGCCCGGCGCGCCGAGGCCCTCCTCGCCCCCGTCCTGCCGCGCCGCCGCGCCCCACAGGACGCCCCGCTGGACGCGGTCGCCGCCCCCGACGGCACGGAGCTGTTCTTCTGCGCCACCGGCCGCCCGGAACTGCCCGACTGGCGGGCCGACTTCGAGGACACGGGCCTGCCGTCCGAGCGGACGGACATCCGGGGCATCGACCACCTCGCCCTCACCCAGCCCTGGCACCACTTCGACGAAGCGGCCCTGTTCCACCGCGGGGTGCTCGGTCTGGACGCCCAGGAGAGCGTGGACGTCGCCGACCCCTACGGGCTGATGCGCAGCCGCGCCGTCACCGGCGCCGACGGCAGCGTCCGGATCGCCCTCACTGTCGGCGCCGCGCCCACGGACGACACCGTCCACGCCCAGCACATCGCCCTGGCCACCGACGACGTGGTCGCCGCGGCCCGCCGCTTCCGGGACGCGGGCGGCCGTCCGCTGCCGGTCCCGGCGAACTACTACGACGACCTCGCCGCCCGCTTCGAGTTCGCCGACGGTGAGCTGGAGACCTACCGCGACCTCGGCATCCTCTACGACCGCGATGCCCAGGGCGTCTTCCGCCACTGCTACACCCGCACCGTCGGCCGGGTCTTCTTCGAACTGGTCCAGCGCGACGGCGGCTACCGGGGCTACGGCGCCGCCAACGCCCCGGTGCGGCTGGCCGCGCAGCACGCGGTGCGGGCGCTCACTGGCGGCTGACGGTGCGGGTGATGCCGGTGACGACGGTGGTGGCGAGGATCCAGCCCGTGAGCACGAGGGTGTAGGAGAGCCACTGGTACCCGCCGGTGGGGGCGAAAGCGGCCTCCTGCCCGAAGGAGATCACCGGCAGCAGCAGGTCGAGCGTGTAGAACACCGGGTTGAACTGCGGTGCCTCGTCCGCCTTCAGCGGCTGGGGGTGGTGCAGCGCGTAGGCGAGGGAGCCGACCACGAGCAGCGACACCAGCCATCCCGCGGCCCGCAGAGGGCGGAAGCCGTACCCGACGGTGGCGTCCTGCACATGGCCCCACAGCCGCCCGTACCAGGGCAGGGTGGCGCGCCGGCGGCGCTGTTTGGCGAGCTGGACGAGGCGGGCGGCGTCGTCGTCGCCGATCCTGCGGTAGGCGGCGGTCAACTGCTCGTAGGCGTGCGGGACATAACCCTCGCCGTCCCGCTCCAGCATCGCCAGGCGCCGCTCGGCGGGCTCGTGCGGGGTGAGGGAGGTGTAGACGAGACTGTTGAGCAGGACCTCCCCGGGGACCACCTCCGGCTCCAGGAACAGCACGTCCACCTGCGCGCGGCGCAGATTGAGGGTGCCCTCCATGCGAGGGCCCCTGCGCAGCCAGAGTTCCCCGATGGTGCAGCTGCTGGCCCGCAGCGCCGCGTCGCCCGGGTTCGCCAGCCGCGCGTGCGACAGGTCGAGGCGGCCCGCGATCCGGGCGCCGCGCAGGCCGATCCAGCCCAGCACGTCCGCTTCGCGCAGCAGGGCGTCGCCCTCGACCGTGAGCGTCTCCGCGTCCACGGCGACCTCGCCGGCACCGGCCTCGAGCCGCGCCCCGTTGAGGTCGATGGAGCCGGCGACCGACGCGCCCGTCAGCCGCACCTCGCCACGCGCCCGCAGACCCGGTGCCGACAGGCCGTCCCCGACGGTCACGTGGTTGAGCTGGAGCGCCGGCTCACCGGCCGGCGGCTCGTCGATGTCGGCCCCGTCCATGAACAGCGCGCCGGAGATCTGCGCCCCGCCGAGCCGCACGGGGCCGTCGAACAGGCAGTCCGACATGCGCAGGACGCCGTCCACGCGCAGGGTGGCGGCGTCCAGGCCGGGCAGGACCGAGCCGCGCAGGTTCAGCTGGCGCAGCCGCGCCGCGTACAGCACGGGCACGTTCTCGAAGTCGCAGTCACTGAGGCGCACGGCGTGGTCGATGTCGGCGTACTGGAGGTTCAGCACCCCGGTGATCCGCGCGCCCGCCAGCCTGAGGGCGGCCGTCTCGCCGTCCTCCTGCGGGGAGCTCAGCAGCAGTGCCCGCACCACGGCAGCCCGTACGGTCCGTTCGGGACCCCACTCCGCGCCCCGCGCCGGGCCCTCGTCGGCCGGGCCCCGGAAGTCCACGTCCTGCCCGCGTGGAAAAGCACGCCACACCCGCTCCTCGGCGGGTGTCATGTTGTCGATCTCCATCAGCGGGGACTCTGACGTGCCCGGCCGGAGGCTGTCAACCCACCTCCGGCCGGGGCCGGTTACGCCCTGGTGTTCCACTCCGCGATCACGGGCCGGCCGTGCTCGGTCGACAGCCGGCTGACCGTGCCGGTCTCCAGCCGGAACAGCCGCCCCTCCGCCGGGGGCAGGCCCAGCCGGCGGGCCGTCAGCACGCGGAGGGAGTGGCCGTGCGCCACCAGCATCACATCGCCCTCGGGCAGCGCCTTCGCCGCCCGGGCGAGCACCCGGTCGGCGCGCTCGCCGACCTCGGCGGGGGACTCGCCCGGCTCGCCGTCGGGGCCGGGCGGCCCGCCGTCGGTCCACAGGTCCCAGTCGGGCCGGGTGCGGTGTATCTCCTCGGTGGTGACGCCCTCGTAGGCGCCGTAGTACCACTCGTGCAGGTCCGGCTCCCGCACGGCCCCGGTCAGGCCCGCGAGTTCGGCCGTGCGCACCGCGCGGCCCAGCGGGCTGGTGAGGACCAGCGCGAAGGAGCGGCCCGCGAGGAGCGGGGCGAGCGACTTGGCCTGCTCCTCACCGTGCCGGGTGAGGGGCAGGTCGGTGAAGCTGGTGTGCTGTCCGCTCCGGCTCCACTCCGTCTCGCCGTGGCGGACCAGCAGCAGATCGCCCACGCCCTACGCCTTCTTCGCGGACTCGACGGCATGGCCGCCGAACTGGTTGCGCAGCGCCGCGATCATCTTCATCTGCGGCGAGTCGTCCTGCCGGGAGGCGAACCGGGAGAACAGGGAGGCGGTGATCGCGGGCAGCGGCACGGAGTTGTCGATCGCGGCCTCCACGGTCCAGCGTCCCTCACCGGAGTCCTGGGCGTAGCCCCGGAGCTCCTGCAGGTGCTCGTCCTCGTCGAGCGCGTTGACCGCGAGGTCCAGCAGCCAGGAGCGGATGACGGTGCCGTCCTGCCAGGAGCGGAACACCTCGCGGACGTTGTCCACCGAGTCCACGGCCTCCAGCAGCTCCCAGCCCTCGGCGTAGGCCTGCATCATGGCGTACTCGATGCCGTTGTGGACCATCTTCGCGAAGTGCCCGGCGCCCACCTTGCCCGCGTGGACGTAGCCGTACGGGCCCTCCGGCTTGAGCGCCTCGAAGATCGGCTGCAGCCGGTCGACGTACTCCTTCTCGCCGCCGACCATCAGGGCGTAGCCGTTCTTCAGGCCCCACACGCCGCCGGAGACGCCCGCGTCGACGAAGCCGATGCCGCGCTTGCTCAGCTCCTCGGCGTGCCTCTCGTCGTCCGTCCAGCGCGAGTTGCCGCCGTCGACCACCGTGTCGTACGGCTTGAGGAGGTCCGCCAGACGGTCGATGACGTGCTGGGTGGGGTCGCCGGCCGGGACCATGACCCAGACCGTGCGGGGCGCCTCCAGCTGGTTGACGAGGTCGGCCAGGCTGTCGGCGTCGGACTTCTCGGGGTTGGTGTCGTAGCCGATGACGGTGTGGCCGGCGTTGCGCAGGCGATCGCGCATGTTGCCGCCCATCTTGCCGAGACCCACAAGACCGATCTGCATGTCAGTTCACTTCCCGAAGATTGCGGTAGGCGGCCACCAGCGCGGCCGTGGACGGGTCGAGACCGGGGACGTCAGCGCCCTCGGTCAGGGCGGGCTCGACGCGCTTGGCGAGGACCTTGCCGAGTTCGACGCCCCACTGGTCGAAGGAGTCGATGTTCCAGACGGCGCCCTGCACGAACACCTTGTGCTCGTAGAGGGCGATCAGCTGGCCGAGGACCGACGGGGTCAGTTCGGTGGCCAGGATCGTCGTGGTGGGGTGGTTGCCCTGGAAGGTGCGGTGCGGCACCTGCTCTTCGGGCACGCCCTCCGCGCGGACCTCCTCGGAGGTCTTGCCGAAGGCGAGCGCCTGCCCCTGCGCGAACAGGTTGGCCATCAACAGGTCGTGCTGGGCCTTCAGTTCGTCGTTGAGCTCGGCGACCGGCCGGGCGAAGCCGATCAGGTCGGCCGGGATGAGCTTCGTGCCCTGGTGGATCAACTGGTAGTAGGCGTGCTGCCCGTTGGTGCCGGGCGTGCCCCACACCACCGGCCCCGTCTGCCACTGAACGGGGTTGCCGTCGCGGTCCACCGACTTGCCGTTGGACTCCATGTCGAGCTGCTGGAGGTAGGCGGTGAACTTCGACAGGTAGTGGCTGTAGGGCAGCACCGCGTGCGACTGGGCGTCGAGGAAGTTGCCGTACCAGATGCCCAGCAGGCCCATGAGCAGCGGGGCGTTGGCCTCCGCGGGGGCGTTGCGGAAGTGCTCGTCGACGATGCGGAAGCCGTCGAGCATCTCCCGGAAGCGGTCCGGGCCGATCGCGATCATCAGGGACAGGCCGATCGCGGAGTCGTAGGAGTAGCGGCCGCCGACCCAGTCCCAGAACTCGAACATGTTGTCGACGTCGATGCCGAAGCCGGCGACCTTCTCCGCGTTGGTCGACAGCGCGACGAAGTGCTTCGCCACCGCCTTCTCGTCGCCTCCCAGGCCCTCCAGCAGCCAGGAGCGCGCCGAGGTCGCGTTGGTGATCGTCTCGATCGTGGTGAAGGTCTTGGACGCGACGATGAACAGCGTCTCCGCCGGGTCCAGGTCGCGCACCGCCTCGTGCAGGTCGGAGCCGTCCACGTTCGACACGAAGCGGAACGTCAGCTCCCGCGCGCTGAACGGCCGCAGCGCCTCGTAGGCCATCGCCGGGCCGAGGTCGGAGCCGCCGATGCCGATGTTGACGACGTTGCGGATGCGCTTGCCGGTGTGGCCGGTCCACTCACCCGAGCGCACCCGGTCCGCGAAGGCGGCCATCCTGTCGAGTACGGCGTGCACGCCCGGGACGACGTTCTCGCCGTCGACCTCGATGACGGCGTCCCGCGGGGCGCGCAGCGCGGTGTGCAGCACGGCCCGGTCCTCGGTGATGTTGATCCGCTCGCCGCGGAACATGGCGTCCCGCAGCCCGGACACGCCGGTCGCGGCGGCCAGCTCCTGGAGCAGGGCCAGCGTCTCGTCGTTGATCAGGTGCTTGGAGTAGTCGATGCGCAGGTCGCCCACGCGCACGACGTAGCGCTCGGCGCGCCCCGGGTCCGCCGCGAACAGTTCACGCAGGTCCGGCTGCGGCAGGGCGTCCGTGCGGTGGTTCTCCAGGGCGGTCCACTCGGGACGCCGGGTGAGTTCCGGGGAACCGGAGGGGGAGTCAGGCATGAGCAGGGGTCTCCTCGGTTGCCTCGCCGTTCAGGGCGATGGCGTACATCTCGTCCGCGTCGAGGCGCCGCAGCTCCTCGGCGATGAGTTCGGAGGTGGCACGGACCTTCAGCGCGAGGGTGCGCGACGGCTGGCCCGGCAGGGTCAGGGTGGCCAGCGGCCCCTCGGGGCGGTCGATGACGATCTCGCCGTTCTCGGTGCCCAGGCGCACGGCCGTCACCACCGGCCCGGCGGTGACCACGCGGTCCACCCGGACGTGCAGCCGCGCCTCCAGCCAGCGGGCCAGCAGCTCGGCGGCCGGGTTGTCGGCCTCGGCCTCCACGGCCGCCGAGGTGATCCGCGCCCGGGCCTGGTCCAGCGCCGCCGCCAGCATCGAACGCCAGGGCGTCAGCCGGGTCCAGGCGAGGTCGGTGTCACCGGGTGCGTAGGCGCGGACCCGGGCCTGGAGCATCTCCAGGGGATTCTCGACGGCGTACAGGTCGGTGATGCGCCGCTGGGCCAGCGCCCCGAGCGGGTCCCTGGAGGGGACCTCGGGGGCGTCCACGGGCCACCACACCACCACCGGCGCGTCCGGCAGCAGCAGCGGCAGCACGACCGAGTCGGCGTGGTCGGACACCTCGCCGTAGGTCCGCAGGATCACCGTCTCGCCGGTGCCCGCGTCGGCGCCCACCCGGACCTCGGCGTCCAGGCGGGAGGACTGGCGGTCGCGCGGGGTGCGGGCGTGCCGCTTGATGACGACCAGGGTGCGCGAGGGGTGCTCGTGCGAGGCCTCCTCGGCCGCCTTGATCGCGTCGTAGGCGTTCTCCTCGTCCGTGACGATCACCATCGTCAGGACCATGCCCACGGCGGGCGTGCCGATGGCGCGGCGGCCCTGCACCAGCGCCTTGTTGATCTTGCTTGCCGTGGTGTCGGTCAGATCGATCTTCATGGCCTGCGCCAGCTCCGTCCGTCTCGTGCGAGCATCTCGTGGGCTTCCTCGGGTCCCCAGCTGCCCGAGGCGTACTGCGCGGGCCGGCCGTGCGTGGCCCAGTACTGCTCGATCGGGTCGAGGATCTTCCAGGACTCTTCCACTTCCTGGTGACGGGGGAACAGGTTGGCGTCGCCCAGGAGGACGTCGAGGATCAGCCGTTCGTACGCCTCGGGGCTCGACTCGGTGAACGACTCGCCGTAGGCGAAGTCCATCGTGACGTCCCGGATCTCCATCGAGGTGCCCGGCACCTTGGAGCCGAAGCGGACCGTCATGCCCTCGTCCGGCTGGACGCGGATGACGATCGCGTTGGAGCCCAGCTCCTCGGTGGCCGTGGAGTCGAAGGGGGAGTGCGGGGCCCGCTGGAAGACGACCGCGATCTCCGTCACGCGGCGGCCCAGCCGCTTGCCGGTGCGCAGGTAGAACGGGACGCCGGCCCAGCGGCGGTTGTCCACCTGGAGCCTGACCGCGGCATAGGTGTCGGTCGTGGAGGACTGGTCGATGCCGTCCTCCTCCAGATAGCCGCGCACCTTCGTGCCGCCCTGCCAGGCCGCCGCGTACTGCCCGCGCACGGTGCCCTGCCCCAGGTCCTGCGGCAGCCGCACGGCCTTGAGGACCTTCAGCTTCTCGGTGAGCAGCGAGGCGGCGTCGAAGGCGGCCGGTTCCTCCATCGCGGTGAGAGCCATCAGCTGGAGCAGGTGGTTCTGGATGACGTCACGGGCGGCGCCGATGCCGTCGTAGTACCCGGCCCGGCCGCCGATGCCGATGTCCTCGGCCATGGTGATCTGCACATGGTCCACGTACGACCGGTTCCAGATCGGCTCGAACATCTGGTTGGCGAAGCGCAGCGCCAGGAGGTTCTGGACGGTCTCCTTGCCGAGGTAGTGGTCGATGCGGAAGACCTGCTCCGGGTCGAACACGTCGTGCACGATCCGGTTGAGCTCCTCGGCCGACCTCAGATCGTGCCCGAACGGCTTCTCGATGACCGCGCGGCGCCAGGCTCCCTCGGGGGCGCTGGCCAGCTTGTGCTTCTTCAGCTGCTGGACGACCTTGGGGAAGAACTTCGGTGGCACCGAGAGGTAGAAGGCGTAGTTGCCGCTGGTGCCCCGGGAGGCGTCCAGCTCCTCGACGGCGGACCGCAGCTGCTTGAACGCGGTGTCGTCGTCGAAGTCGCCGGGGATGAACCGCATGCCCTCGGCGAGCTGCTGCCAGACCTCCTCACGGAACGGGGTCCTGGCGTGCTCGCGGACCGCGTCGTGCACCACCTGCGCGAAGTCCTGGTCCTCCCAGTCCCGGCGGGCGAAGCCCACCAGGGAGAAACCCGGCGGCAGCAGGCCGCGGTTGGCCAGGTCGTACACGGCCGGCATCAGCTTCTTGCGGGACAGGTCGCCGGTCACGCCGAAGATGACGAGCCCGGACGGCCCCGCGATCCTGGGCAGACGGCGGTCGCGCGCGTCGCGCAGCGGGTTGCTGAAATCGGGGTCGGCGAGGTCCGTGTGCGGGGCGGCCTGCGTCTCGCCGCTCACCCCGGTCTGTTCCACCCCGGCCGCCTCCTGGGCCACCCGGGCCTCCTTGTCCTCCTTGGTCCCCTTCGTCTCCTGTTCGGCCGTCTGGGGGATGCCCTCGCTCATACCGCGTCAACTCCCTCGCTGTTCAAGGACTTGGTGACCGCGTCCAGCAGGTCCTGCCAGGCCACCTCGAACTTGGCCACTCCCTCGTCCTCCAGTTGCCGCACCACCTCGTCGTATGCAATGCCGAGCCGTTCTACGGCCGCGAGATCCGTTCGGGCCCGGTCGTAGCCGCCGGTGACGGTGTCGCCCCGGACGTCGCCGTGGTCGGCGACGGCGTTCAGCGTGGCCTCCGGCATGGTGTTGACCGTGCCGGGGGCGACCAGCTCGTCCACGTACAGGGTGTCCTTGTAGGCGGGGTCCTTCACACCGGTGGAGGCCCAAAGGGGGCGCTGCCGGTTGGCTCCGGCGCCTTCCAGGACCTGCCAGCGCTCCCCTTCGAAGACCTGTTCGTACGCCTCGTAGGCGAGCCGCGCGTTGGCCAGGGCCGCCCGGCCCTTCAGGGCGAGGGCCTCGTCCGTGCCCAGCAGCGTCAGGCGCTTGTCGATCTCGGCGTCCACGCGGGAGACGAAGAAGGACGCGACCGAGTGAACGGCCGACAGGCCGAGGCCGGCCGCCCGCGCCCGCTCCAGGCCGGCGAGGTAGGCGTCCATCACCTCGCGGTAGCGCTCCAGCGAGAAGATCAGCGTCACATTGACACTGATACCCGCGCCGATCACCTGGGTGATCGCCGGCAGGCCCGCCTTCGTCGCCGGGATCTTGATCATGACGTTGGGGCGGTCCACCAGCCAGGCCAGCTGCCGGGCCTCGGCGACGGTCGCCCTCGTGTCGTGGGCCAGCCGGGGGTCCACCTCGATGGAGACCCGGCCGTCCCGGCCGCCCGTGGCGTCGAACACGGGCCGCAGGACGTCGGCGGCGGCCCGGACGTCGGCGGTCGTCATCATCCGGACGGCCTCGTCGACGGTCACGCCGCGCACCGCCAGGTCGGCGAGCTGCTCCTCGTAGCCCGCGCCGGAGCCGATGGCGGCCTGGAAGATGGACGGGTTGGTGGTGACGCCGACGACGTTCCTCGTGGCGACGAGCTCGGCCAGGTTGCCGGACTCGATCCGCCGGCGGGACAGGTCGTCCAGCCAGATCGACACGCCCTCGTCGGACAGGCGCTGGAGTGCGCCCGCGTTCGCGGTCGCTTCGGTCACAGTGATCATCTTCTTTCGGGCGGTCGGATCAGCCACGGGCCGCGGTCAGGGACTCGCGGGCGGCGGCGACGACGTTCTCGGGGGTGAATCCGTACTCGGCGAACAGCGTCTTCGCGTCGGCGGAGGCACCGAAGTGCTCCAGGGAGACGATGCGTCCCGCGTCCCCCACGAACCGGTGCCAGGTCAGGCCGATACCGGCCTCGACCGCGACCCGGGCCTTCACGGACGGCGGCAGCACGCTGTCGCGGTAGGAGCGCGGCTGCTCCTCGAACCACTCCACGGACGGCATCGACACCACGCGGGTGGGCACGCCTGCGGCCTGGAGGCGCTCACGCGCCCCGGCGGCGACATGCACCTCGGAACCGGTGGCGATCAGGATCACCTGAGGCGCGCCGCCCTCCGCCTCGAAGCGCACGTAACCACCGCGCGCCGCGTCCGGGTCCGGCTCGTAGGTGGGCACGCCCTGGCGGGTGAGCGCGAGGCCGTGCGGGGCCGGGGCGGTGGAGTGCCGCTTCAGGATCTCGGCCCAGGCGATCGCGGTCTCGTTGGCGTCCGCCGGGCGTACGACGTTCAGGCCCGGGATGGCGCGCAGCGCGGCCAGGTGCTCCACCGGCTGGTGGGTCGGGCCGTCCTCGCCCAGGCCGATGGAGTCGTGCGTCCACACGTACGTCACCGGCAGCTGCATCAGGGCCGACATCCGCACGGCGTTGCGCATGTAGTCGGAGAACACCAGGAAAGTGCCGCCATAGACGCGGGTGTTGCCGTGCAGGGCGATGCCGTTCATCTCCGCGGCCATGGAGAACTCGCGGATGCCGAAGTGGACGGTGCGGCCGTACGGGTCGGCCTCCGGCAGCGGGTTGCCCTGCGGGAGGAACGAGCTGGTCTTGTCGATGGTGGTGTTGTTGGACCCGGCCAGGTCGGCCGAGCCGCCCCACAGCTCCGGGACGACCGGGCCTAGCGCCTGGAGGACCTTGCCGGAGGCGGCCCGGGTGGCGACCGCCTTGCCCGGCTCGAACACCGGCAGGGCGTCCTCCCAGCCCTCGGGCAGCTCGCCCTTGCTGACACGGTCGAAGGTGGCGGCCCGCTCCGGGTTCTCACCCCGCCAGGCGGCGATCCGCTTGTCCCAGGCGGTGTGCGCCTCGGCACCCCGGTCCAGGGCCCGGCGGGTGTGGGCCAGCACCTCGTCGGCGACCTCGAAGGACCGCTCCGGGTCGAAGCCGAGGAGGCGCTTGGTGGCGGCGACCTCGTCCTCGCCGAGCGCCGAGCCGTGGGAGGCCTCGGTGTCGCGGGCGTTCGGGGCGGGCCAGGCGATGATCGTGCGCATCGCGATGATCGACGGCCGCCCGGTCTCGGCCTGAGCCGCCGTCAGCGCCGCGTACAGCGCGTGCACGTCGACGTCGCCGTCGTCCTGCGGTTCGATCCGCTGCACGTGCCAGCCGTAGGCCTCGTAGCGCTTCAGCACGTCCTCGGAGAACGCGGTCGCGGTGTCGCCCTCGATGGAGATGTGGTTGTCGTCGTAGAGGAAGACCAGGTTGCCGAGCTTCTGGTGGCCGGCGAGCGAGGAGGCCTCCGAGGACACGCCCTCCTGGAGGTCGCCGTCGGAGACGATCGCCCAGATCGTGTGGTCGAAGGGGGAGTCGCCCTCGGGGGCGTCCGGGTCGAACAGACCGCGCTCGTAGCGGGCGGCCATCGCCATGCCGACCGCGTTCGCCACGCCCTGGCCGAGCGGGCCCGTGGTGGTCTCCACGCCCGCGGTGTGCCCGTACTCGGGGTGGCCGGGCGTCTTGGAGCCGTGCGTGCGGAACGCCTTCAGGTCGTCCAGCTCCAGCTCGTAGCCCGCGAGGTAGAGCTGCGTGTAGAGGGTCAGCGAGGTGTGGCCGGGGGACAGGACGAAGCGGTCACGGCCGGTCCATTCGGGATCGGCGGGATCGTGCCGCATCACCTTCTGAAAGATGGTGTAGGCGGCCGGTGCCAGGCTCATCGCGGTACCGGGATGGCCGTTGCCGACCCGCTGTACGGCATCCGCCGCCAGAAGACGGGCGGTGTCGACGGCACGCCGGTCGAGTTCGGTCCATGCGAAGCGGTCCGCTGTCTGCGTGCTCATCTTCAAGAAGTCCTCGATAGGAGCGAAGTTGCTGGTCTGACGTGTTCAAAACTAAAAGTCTGACTTTTTCGACGGAAGGTCGTCGTGTGCCAGCCTGTGGTGAAAGTGGGACACCCACCGGCAGCAGGGCACGCGAGCGGGGCGGTACGAGGCGGACATGGCGGACAGAAGCATCCAAGGCGGCGACGGGATCGATACGTTCCCCTTCCCGGTCGAACTCAGCGTCGGCGGCGTCGGCATGCAGGTCGGCCCGATGAGCACCGGCCGTACCTGGCACGCCGACGCGCCGCTGGAGCGCGTGCACCGCATCGACTTCCACATCGTCCTGCTGTTCGGCGCGGGCCCGGTCCGGCACATGGTCGACTTCACCGAGTACGAGGCCATGGCCGGGGACCTGCTGTGGATCCGCCCAGGGCAGGTCCACCGCTTCTCGCGCACCAGCGAGTACCGCGGAACCGTGCTGACCATGCAACCGGGCTTTCTGCCCCGCTCGACCGTGGAGGCCACCGGCCTCTACCGCTACGACCTGCCGCCGCTGTTGCGCCCCGAGGCGGCCCAACTCGCCGGTCTGGAAGCCGCGCTCGCCCAGCTGCGGCGCGAGTACGAGGACACGGCGACGCTCCCGCTCAGCCTGCACACCGCCGTCCTGCGCCACTCGCTGACGGCGTTCCTGCTGCGCCTCGCCCACCTCGCGGCGAGTTCGGCTCAGGCCCTGCGGCAGCGGTCCGACTCCACCTTCACCCTCTTCCGGGACGCCGTGGAGCGGGACTTCGCCACCAACCACAGCGTCAGCGCCTACGCCGACGCGCTCGGCTACTCCCGCCGCACCCTGGTCCGGGCGGTGCGCTCGGCCACCGGCGAGACCCCCAAGGCCTTCATCGACAAGCGCGTGGTCCTGGAGGCCAAACGGCTCCTCGCCCACACCGACCTGCCGATCGGCCGGGTCGGCGTGGCGGTCGGCTTCCCCGACGCCGCGAACTTCTCCAAGTTCTTCCACCAGCATACGGACCAGACCCCGGCGGCGTTTCGGGCGGAGCTGCGCTGACGGCGACTCGGCGCAGCGAAAAGGGGCTCCACGCGTGCGTGGAGCCCCTGCCGAGGACGCTCAGTGCCCGAACGCGAACCAGTTGACGTTCACGAAGTCCGCCGGCTGACCGCTGGTGAAGGTCAGATACACGTCGTGTGTGCCCGTCACCGCGCTGATGTTCGCCGGAACGGTCCGCCACGATTGCCAGCCCCCGGTGCCGCCCACCGCGAAGCTCCCGACCGGCGCGTTGCCGCGACTGTCCAGCCGCACCTCGACCAGCCCGCTGACACCGTCCGCCGCGCCGCTCGCCACCCGGGCGCTGAACTGCCGGGCCGCCGAGGAGCCGAAGTCGACGCCCTTGAAGTGCAGCCAGTCGCCGTTGGCGAGCGCCCCGACGTTCCGGCCGCCGCCGGAGTCGGACGTCGTCTCGGTGATCACGCCGGACTGGCCGTCGTAGGACTCGGCCTGGATGGTGCCGTAGGCGTCGCGGCTGCCGGTCGGGGGAGGCGTGGTGCCGCCGCCGGAGGACAGCACCTGCACGTAGTCGACGACCATCGCGTGGCCCGGCTGGGTCCCGGCGTCCGGGCCGCCGCCGAACGCGTCGGGGAAGCCGCCGCCCATCGCGACGTTCAGGATGATGAAGAAGCCGTGGTCGGTGGCGTTCTTCCAGGTCGTCGCGTCGACCTGGTTGGCGCGCACCGTGTGGAAGTTGGAGCCGTCGAGGTAGAAGCGGATCTCCTCGACGCTCGTCGAGCGGTCCCACTCCATCCGGTAGGTGTGGAAGCCGGCCTGGCAGGGGGTGCCCTGGCAGGTGGTCGAACTGCCGATGCCGCTGGTCTCGTTGCAGGGGCCGCCCGGCGAGGTGCCGCAGTGCATCGTGGCGAACACCGTGTTCATGCCCTGGGTGTTCTCCATGATGTCCAGCTCGCCGACCGCGGGCCAGTTCCAGTAGTCGCCGCGGTACGGGGCGCCCAGCATCCAGAACGCCGGCCAGTAGCCCTTGGCGGCGGCACCGGTGACGTTCGGCACCTGGATCCGGGACTCGACGCGGAGTGTGCCGCCGGCCGGGGGCTGGAAGTCGGTGCGGTTGGTCTCGATCCGGCCGGAGGTCCAGTTGCCCGCGGCGTCGCGGCGGGGCGTGATCCGGAGGTTGCCGTTGCCGTCGAGCGAGACGTTGTCCGTGCTGTTCGTCATCGTCTCGATCTCGCCGGTGCCCCAGCCCGCGGGACCGCCCGGGTAGCCCCTGCCGGTCGCGTACTGCCAGTTGGACGTGTTGACGCCGCTGCCCGCGGGTCCGTTGAAGTCGTCCGCGAACACCTGCGTCCAGCCCGGCGGGGGCGGCGGCGCGGAGGCGGTCGCGGACGGGGTGGCGACCGCGGAGGCGGCCGCCGCGAGGCCGACCGTACTGACGACGGCGACGAGCGCCCGCCGCAGCGGACGGCGTCTGTGGGAGGTGCAGGTGCCGGTGGTGTCGCTCATGTGGGGATGCCTCTCGAATCGGAAACGGGAGGGTGAGAGCGCTCTCAAAGTGCCGCCAATGTGCTCCTCGCCGTGCGGCCCGTCAAGAGGTGAAGCCGGGAAAAGTGCGGGGGGTGGCTGTGCGTGCAGTGCTTGAACGGGTGCGGACCTGCCGGGGAGTTGCGGGCACGACAGAGGAGCGGGCCATGGGCGTGCCCTGGGGGCGGAGGTCTTCTGAGAGCGCTCTCAGAGTAGATGCGGTCCGACGTCCGACGGCCCGGGACGGTTGCCCGGCTGTCCTCCGACGCGCCGCACTGTTGAACCAGGGGTTCCGGGGCACTCGGGGTGGACGACAGAGCACCGGTCGAGGCAGCAGGAGGCATCCGTGGCCGTACGCCATCACCTCATCCGAGTCGGCCCGGGCGCCGTGTGGGACGTCCTCGCCGACGGCCACCGCTACGCGGAGTGGGTGGTGGGAACCTCCGAATCCCACCCGGTGCGCGGACAGTGGCCGCGCACCGGCGCGGCGATCCGCTACGAGGTCCGGCTCGGACCCGTACGGCTCGACAACGAGACGGTCGTCCGATACTGCGAGGAAGGCACCCGGCTGGAGCTGGAGGCCCACGCCGGTGCGCTGGGCTCGGCCCGCATCGCGATCGAGCTGCGGCCCTGGGGCGAGCACTGCCTGGTGATCGTGGACGAGCACCCCCTGCGGGGCGCGGGCGGCCGACTGCACAACGTCGGCTTCGAGGCGCTGATCCAGTTGCGCCACCGCACCATGCTGGCCCGTCTGGCCAAGCTGTGCGAGGACGGGCCACAGGGCCCGGGGAACACCCGCCGCGCCCTGGGCCAGGTGACCGTGAGGTCCGAAGCGGACGGAGGCGGCCATGCCTGACGCCGTGGTCATCGGCGCGGGCCCCAACGGTCTGGTGGCCGCCAACGTCCTCGCCGACGCCGGGTGGAGCGTCGAGGTGCTGGAGGAGCAGCCCGAACCGGGCGGCGCCGTACGCCACGACCGGGGCGTCGATCCCGCCTTCGTCAACGACCTGTTCAGCTCCTTCTACCCCCTCGCGGCCGCCTCGCCCGTCCTGGCCGCGCTGCGCCCCGAGGAGCACGGACTGCGCTGGAGCCACGCGCCCAGCGTGCTGGCCCATCCCCTCACCGACGGCAGCTGCGCCGTCCTGGACCGGAACGTCGCCACCACCGCCGCGTCCCTCGACACCTTCGAGCCGGGCGACGGAGCCGCCTGGCAGCGACTGCACGACGTGTGGCAGCGCCTGCGCCCCGACCTGCTGGGCGCCCTGTTCACCCCGTTCCCACCCGTCCGGGCGACGGCCCGGCTGGCGCTGCGGCTGCGGGCGGCGGGCGGACTGCGCATGGCCCGCTCCCTGGTGCTGCCGGTGCGGCGCCTGGGGGAGGAGGAGTTCCGCGGCCAGGGCGGGCGCCTGCTGCTGGCCGGCAACGCCCTGCACGCCGACCTCGCCCCCGAGTCGGCGGGCAGCGGCGGCTTCGGCTGGTTGATGACCATGCTGGGCCAGACCTACGGCTTCCCGGTCCCGGCCGGCGGCTCCGGCGCGCTGACCTCGGCCCTGGTCCGGCGTCTGGAGACCCTGGGCGGACGGGTGCGCTGCGGGCAGCGCGTCGAGCAGGTCGTCGTCAGCGGCGGGCGGGCCGTCGGCGTGCGCACGTCCGGCGGGGACGCGGTGCCGGCCCGCCGGGCGGTGCTGGCGGACGTGTCGGTGCCCGCCCTGTACGGCGAGCTGGTCGACCCTGCTCACCTGCCCGCGCAGATCCTCGACGACCTGCGGCGTTTCCAGTGGGACTTCGCCACGTTCAAGGTCGACTGGGCGCTCGACGGCCCGGTGCCCTGGCAGGCCGAGCAGGCGTCCCGGGCCGGTACCGTGCACCTCGCCGACGGCTTGGACGAGCTCACCCGCTTCGCGGCCCAGATCGCCATGCGGCAGGTCCCGGACCGGCCGTTCCTGATCTTCGGCCAGATGACCACCTCCGACGCCTCCCGTTCTCCGCAGGGCACCGAATCGGCCTGGGCCTACACCCATCTTCCCCATGAGATCCGCGCCGACGCCGCGGACGAGGGGATCACCGGGAGCTGGGACACCAAGGACCAGGAGCTCATGGCAGACCGGGTCGAACGCCAGGTGGAGCGCTTCGCGCCCGGCTTCCGCTCCCTGATCCGCGGCCGCCGCATCCTGGCGCCCCCGACCCTGGAGGCGCTCGACGGCAATCTCGCGGGCGGCGCCATCAACGGTGGCACCACCGCGATCCACCAGCAGCTCCTCTTCCGCCCCCTGCCCGGCACCGGCCGCCCGGAGACCCCGGTGCCGGGCCTGTACCTCGCCTCCTCCGGAGCCCACCCCGGCGGCGGGGTGCACGGCGCGCCCGGAGCCAACGCCGCCCGGGCCGCCCTGCGCCGCAACCGGGCTCCCGGCCTCGCCGGCGCCCAGCGGCTCCTCGCCCGCCGCGACCGCACCGGAGCCAGACGCTGACCGCGGCCCTCCGGGGCCGGGCCGGTGCCGAAGGAAGGGCAGCCCATGGCAAGCAGCCCGCTCGCCGAGCGCACGATCGTCATCACCGGAGCCGCCCGCGGTGTGGGCGCGGCGCTGGCCCGCGAAGTCGCCCGGCGCGGCGCCCGGGTGGCGCTCATCGGCCATGAGAGGACCGCCCTGGACGCGGTGGCCGCCTCCCTGCCGGGCCCGGCCCTCGCCCTGGAGGCCGACGTCACCGACCTCTGCGCACTGGAGGCCGCGGCAACCACCGTGCGGGACCGCCTCGGCCGTCCCTCGGCCGTGGTCGCGAACGCCGGCATCGCCGAGGGCGGCGCGTTCCTCGCCTCGGACCCGGCCGCCTGGCGCCGCGTGATCGACGTCAACCTCACCGGCAGCGCCCAGACGGCCCGGGCGTTCCTGCCGGACCTGCTGGACACGGCGGGCTACCTCCTCCAGGTCGCCTCCCTGGCCTCGATCGGCGCCGCCCCGCTGATGAGCGCCTACTGCGCCTCCAAAACGGGGGTCGAGGCCTTCGCCCACTCCCTGCGGGCGGAGGTGGCGCACCGCGGGGTCGGCGTGGGCATCGCCTACCTCAGCTGGACGGACACCGACATGATCCGCGACGCCGACCGGTACGCCGTCCTGCGGGAACTGCGCAGGCACATGCCCCCGCCGGCCCGCCGCGTGTACCCCGTGGACATGGTCGCCGCCCGCCTGGTCCGGGGGATGGAGCGCCGCCGTACGGCCGTGTACGCACCGGCGTGGCTGCGGCTGGCCCAGCCGATACGCCCGGCCATGCCTGCTGTGGTCCTGCGCGTGGCGCGCCGCGAACTGCCCCGCCTGGAGGCCACGGGCCCGGTGCGCTACACCGGGCCGCTCGGCGCCGGCGGACATGCCGACCGTGCGGCGGCCCGGCCGGGTTCCTGACGAGGGCGGTCCGGCACGCCCGGACGGCCACGGTCATGCCGGACACTGGTCAGCAGGGGAAGGGAGGCCGACCGTGCTGACCGGAGTCCGTGAACAACTGGGCCAGGCCCTGTTCCGCCGCGTCGCGGGCCCGAGCGGACCCGCGACCCGTGCCCGTATCCACCACACCCCCGGCCCGCGCTGGTTCGGGCCGGACCGGCCGATCCGCACGGTCCACGGTGACGCCTCGATGTTCATCGGCGGGCTGGCCGCCCTCCTCCTGCAGTCGCTGCACCCGCTCGCGATGGCGGCGGTCGCCGGCCACTCCGGCTTCCGCGGCGACCCGTGGGGCCGGTTGCAGCGCACCAGCACCTTCCTGGCCGTGACGACGTACGGCACCGCCACCGACGCCCGGCAGGCGGTCGACCATGTGCGCGGCATCCACGAACGGATCCGCGGCACGACGGCCGGGGGCGTGCCCTACCACGCGGCCGACCCCCATCTGCTCGGCTGGGTGCACGCCGCCGAGACGGACAGCTTCCTGCGCGCCCACGAACGCTACGGGGACCGGCCGCTGGCCGCCGCCGGCTACGACGCCTACGTCGCCGACACCGCGCGCGTCGCCGAGGCGCTGGGGGTGGTCGACCCGCCGCGGGACCGCCGTGAACTGGCCGAGCGCCTGACCGCCTACCGGCCCGAGCTGCGGGCCACGCCCGAGGCCCGGGCAGCCGCCCGCTTCCTGCTGTTCCAGCCTCCCCTGCCCCTGGTCGTGCGGCCGTTCTACGGCGGTCTGGCCGCGAACGCCGTCACCCTGCTCCCGCCCTGGGCGCGCACCATGCTGTGGCTGCCGCGGGTGCCGGTCGTCGAGGACCTCGCCGTACGTCCCACCGGGCGGGCCCTGACCCGGACCATCCGCTGGGCCATGACGCCACCCCGGCAAGCCTGACCCTCACAGCATGCTGCTCAGCAGCCGGTCCCGGTCGATCAGCCGGTGCTTCAGCACCAGTGCGACGTGCACCGCGAACGCCGCGTAGAGGAGGACCTGCGCAGCACCACGTGCAACCCCCGACACGGTTCAGGGCTGCCACCCCAGCGCCCGTGAGATCCCACGCGCCGCCACCCGCACCGCCGGGCCCAGGACCGGCACCTGGGCGTCCGCGTGGGGCACCACGATCGACACGGCGGCGGTCACCGTGCCGTCCGCACCACGGACCGGCGCGGCCACCGACAGGGCGTCCTCCGTGACCTGACGGTCGCTCACCGCGACCCCCGACCTGCGCACCTCGGCGAGCGCCCGCCGCAGCCGCTCCGGTTCGGTGATCGTGTACGGGGTGAAGGACGCCAGTTCGCCTTCGCAGTACTCCTTCTGGAACACCGGGTCGCCATGGGCCAGCAGCGCGAGTCCGACTCCCGTGGCGTGCAGCGGCCAGCGGGCGCCGACGCGGATGTGCACGCCGACCGCCGACCGCCCCGACAGCCACTCGGTGTAGACGACGTCCCTGCCGTCCCGCACGGCCAGCTGCACGTTCTCGTGCGTCGCCTCGTACAGGTCCTCCAGGTACGGCAGCGCGATCTGCCGCAGGGCTAGGCCGCGCGGGGCCAGCGCGGCGAGCTCCCACAGTCGCAGCCCGACGTGGTAGACGCCGGACTCGTCCCGCTCCAGCGCGCCCCACTCGGTGAGCGCGCCCACCAGGCGGTGCGCGGTGGTCAGGCTCAGCCCGGCCCGCCGGCTGATGTCCGTCAGGCACAGCGCCGGATGCTCGTGGTCGAAGGCCGCGAGCACGGACAGCAGCCGGTCGGGCGCGGTGGGGGCGGTCATGGCCGGGCGTCTCCCGGGTGCGCGAGGTCGTAGGGACGGGGGTAGGTGGTCGGGCGGTACGGAAGGTAGCGGGGCTCGGCCGCCGGGCCCTCGGCCCTGGCGCGTGAGTTGAGGGCGTCGGGCGACACGTCCCAGCGGCCGGTGTCCAGGCGCTTCTCCAAGGTGTGCAGGGCGGCCAGTGTCTCGCCCGGGGTGAAGGTGCAGTGGCCCGGGGCGTCGACGTACGCCTGGCGCAGGAGCCCCGCGGAGCCCGCCGCCGAGGCGGCCCGGCGATAGCCGCTCTCCGACTGCACCGGGATCAGGGCGTCACCGGTCGTGTGGATGGTCAGCTGGGGGTCGGTGAGCCGGCCGGAGAGCACGCTGGTGTTCCGCATCCACCGCACCGCCGACGGGTCGGCGGTGATCCGGGGTGCCCGGCCGAGGGCCGAGAGGTCGGTGCGCATGGACAGGCCCGCCTCCTTGTAGAGCTCCGTCACCTCTTTGTACAGCGGGGACCGCAGAAGCATCGAGCGGTAGTCGACGCCCGTGTTCCACGACGGGTTGCCGCCCGCCCGGCTCTCGGCCTCCTGCCGCCAGCTGAACGCGGGCAGTTGGAGCAGGCCCCGGACGGCCGTGTACTGGTTGGACTGCGCGGTCTTCCAGTCGGTGGGACCCGGCTCGGTCTGCGCGGCGTCGTTGTAGCCGGGGATGTTGTGCAGAGCCGCGGCGAGGGCGATCCGGGCCCGGCCCTCGGGGGTCCGCTGGGCCGCGTCCACCTTCGAGGTGAGTGCCTTGCCGGCGGCGACCGCCTCGGCCTGGTCCGCGAACCCCGCGAGCCGGACACCGGAGTCCGGGGCGAGCAGCGTGCGCAGCGCGAACACCGGGTCCAGGGTGCTGTTCCAGTTGGCGACACCGCCCTGCACCAGACCGCACATCGACAGCGATCCGTCGAAGCGGCCGGCGTGCCGCTCGGCGAGCACGCTGGTGACGAAGCCGCCGTACGAGGTGCCCCAGGCGATGGCCCGCCGGGCCGCGCCGAACCTCTCGGTGAACAGGTCCAGCGTGGCGAGCTGGTCGGGCACCGCCTCGGTGACCGCCCAGCCGGTCGTCGCGTACGAGGAGCCGATGAGGGCGTACCCCTTCGCAAGCAGCTTGTCCCGGGCGGCGGAACCCGGCGTGTTCTGGGCCGGGTTGGGGGCCCCGGCCGGGGTGTAGCCGTGGCTGTAGAGCAGGACCGTGCCGTTCCAGGACGCCGGTAGGTCCATCACGTACGCGGCGCCGGAGGGGAGCCGGCCCTCCAGGTGGGTGCCGGTGGCGGCGGCTTGCGCGGGAAGGGCGGTCGCCGCCAGGGCCAGGCAGGCGGTCAGCAGAGCGAGGCGGATCCTCAACGCGGGGTTCCTTCCAGGGCGGGGGCGGCGGCGGGGGAGTCCAGCGCGTCCGTGTGCGTCTCGCGCAGCCGCCACACGGTGACCGCGGTGATCGCCGCGCCCGCGCACAGCAGCAGCGACACCGGGGTGCTGCCGCCGCCGAAGGAGGCCAGCAGGCTGCCCGCGATCAGCGGGGAGAACCCGGCGCCGATCAGCGTCGCCCCCTGGTAGCCGAGGGAGGCGCCGGTGTAGCGGACACGGGTGCCGAACATCTCGGTGAGCAGGGCGCCGAGCGGCCCGTACATCGTGGACTGGGCGACGCCGTGGCCGAGCGCCAGGGCGAGGATCAGCAGGCCGGGGGAGCCGGAGTCGACCAGGGCCAGCACCGGGAAGGCGAGCGCCGCCGAGGCGACGGCACCGGCCAGGACGACCGGCCGGCGGCCGACCCGGTCGGACAGCGCGGACGCGGCGGGCAGGACGACGAGGGCCACGCACGAGGCGACGGTGACCGCGGTCAGCACCTGCGGGCGGGTGTACCCCTCGTCGACGGCGTAGGAGATCATGAAGCTCGTCAGCAGGGACTGTGCGGTGAACGCGCCGATGCCGACGCAGGCGGCCAGCAGCACCGGCTTCGGGCGGCGCAGCACCTCCACGATCGGCGGCCGGGCCACCGGATCCCGCTTGACCTGCGCGAACAGCGGGCTCTCGGCGACCTTCAGCCGCACGAACAGGCCGACGCCCAGCAGCACGATGCTCAGCAGGAACGGCACCCGCCAGCCCCACGAGCGGAACTCGTCGTCCGGCAGGGTGGCGACGAGGGTGACCACACCGGCCGACAGTACGGAACCGAGTGGGGCGCCGAGCTGGGTGAAGCTGGACCACAGGCCGCGCCGGGAACCCCGCGCGTGCTCGGCGTGCTCGACGACCATCAGCATCGCGCCGCCCCACTCGCCGCCGATCGCGATGCCCTGCACCACGCGCAGGGCGACCAGCAGCACCGGGGCCCAGACGCCGATCGTGTCGTAGGTCGGCAGCAGGCCGATGAGGAAGCTGCCCGCCCCCATCAGGACCATGGTGAGCAGCATCATCGACTTGCGGCCGAGCCGGTCGCCGAAGTGCCCGAAGAGGATGCCGCCGAGCGGCCGGGCGAGATAGCCCGCGGCGAAGGTGCCGAACGCCGCGATGGTGCCGACGGCCGGGTCGGCCCGCGGGAAGAACAGCTCGCCGAAGACGAGCGCGGCGACGGTGCCGTAGACGAGGAAGTCGTAGAACTCGACGGTCGTGCCGAGCAGGCCGGAGACGGCGACGCGGCGCAACTGCCGTGATGCGGGGGAGAGTTGAGGGGTGGGCGGGGATGGCTGCACGGTGGGCTCCCTGGGGACGGGGCGCGGTTGGTCCGTGAAGTTATGCATCCATCGTGCAGCCGTCAATCATTTGCACAACATCAGTTCAGACCGTCCTCCGCGATTCGCAGCAGCAGCGCGTGCAGGGTCTCCCGCTCGGCCGGTTCCAGTGGGCCCAGGAGTTCGCCGGTCACCCGCAGGCCGGCCTCGTCGGTGTCGCGGAGGAAGCCGCGGCCGTTCTCGGTCAGCACGACGATCCGGCTGCGGCGGTCGTCGGGGGAGGGGCGGCGCTCGGCGAAGCCCAGCTTCTCCAGGTCGTCGACCAGACCGACGATCGCGCTCGGGTCGTACCCGAGCCGCGCGCTCAGTTCGCGCTGCAGGGCGCCGTCGGCGGTGGCGAGGAAGCGCAGCACCGCGTAGTGGCGCAGGCGCAGGCCCGACTCCTGGAGGCAGGCGTTGAAGAGCTGCCCCGAGCGCAGGCCCAGGCGGTACAGCAGGTAGCCCGTGTCGGCGTGCAGTCCGCGCATCCACGGTTCGTGGGCGTCGATGGGCTTCGCGGTGACGTTCTGGCGTGTGATGGCGGGCTCCCTGTGCTCGGTGCTGCTTCCCGGTGATTCCAGCATCTCGCACCCACAGGTCACCAACAACTATTGACGGCAACAATTATTGCTCTTAGCTTCGATCTCGCAGTCGAACCCGTGCGACTCGCAGTCGAACCCGTGCGAAGGGACCCACCCGTGCCCAGCATCGATCTCTCCGGCAAGGCCGCCGTCGTCACCGGCAGCGGCCGTGGCCTCGGCCTCGCCTATGCCCACGCCCTGGCCGCCCACGGCGCGTCCGTGGTCGTCAACGACGTCGACGAGGCGGTGGCGGAGGCGGCCGTGAAGTCCCTCGTGGAAGCGGGCGGCAAGGCCGTCGCCGAAGTCGTCCCGGTCGGCACCTCCGAGGCCGCCGAGCGGCTGGTGAACCGCGCGGTCGAGGAGTTCGGCCGGCTGGACGTGCTCGTCACCAACGCGGGCATCCTGCGCGACAAGGTCCTGTGGAAGATGACCGACGAGGACTTCGACGCGGTGCTCACCACCCACCTCAAGGGCACCTTCACCTGCGCCCGCGCCGCCGCCGTCCGGATGCGCGAGCAGGGCGAGGGCGGCTCGCTGATCCTGGTCGGCTCCCCGGCCGGACAGCGCGGCAACTTCGGCCAGACGAACTACGCCGCCGCCAAGGCCGGCATCGCGGCGATGGCCCGCACCTGGTCCATGGAGCTGGGCCGCGCGGGCATCACGGTCAACGCGATCGTGCCGGTCGCCGCCACCGCCATGACCGAGACCATCCCGGCCTTCGCCCCGTACATCGAGGCCATGAAGAACGGCGAGCCCCTGCCGGACTTCCTGCGCAAGGGAGAGGGTTTCGGCACCCCCGAGGACTGCGCGGCCCTGGTCCCCTTCCTGGCGTCGGAGGCCGCCCGGGGCGTCACCGGCCAGTGCGTCGGCATCGGCGGTGACAAGGTGGCACTCTGGTCGCATCCGCAGGAGATCAGGGCGGCCTACGCCGACGGCGGCTGGACCCCGCAGACGCTGGCCGACGCCTGGCCCACCTCGGTCGGTGCGGAGCTCCAGTCGGTCGGCATCCCGGCGCCGAAGTTCCCGGAGGCGTGATGGACCCCGTGATGGACCTGGACTCACTGGTCGCGATCGACGTCCACACCCACGCCGAGGTGTCCTCCCAGGGTCACTCCTCCCTGGACGACGACCTGCACGACGCCTCCTCGGCCTACTTCAAGGTCGAGGGCAAGCGGAAGCCGACGCTGCAGGAGACGGCCGCCTACTACCGCGAGCGGAACATGGCCGCCGTGATCTTCACGGTGGACGCCGAGTCCGCCACCGGCACCCCGCCCGTCCCCAACGAGGAGGTCGCCGAGGCGGCCGCCGCCAACGCCGACGTCCTCATCCCCTTCGCCTCCATCGACCCCTTCCGAGGGAAGGCGGGAGTGAAGCAGGCCCGCCGCCTGGTCGAGGAGTACGGGGTGAAGGGCTTCAAGTTCCACCCCAGCATCCAGGGCTTCTTCCCCAACGACCGCTCGGTGGCCTACGACCTGTACGAGGTGATCGAGGAGACGGGCGCGATCGCCCTCTTCCACACCGGCCAGACGGGCATCGGCGCCGGCGTCCCCGGCGGGGGCGGGATCAGGCTGAAGTACTCCAACCCGCTCCATGTGGACGACGTGGCGGCCGACTTCCCGCACCTGAAGATCATCCTGGCGCACCCGTCCTTCCCCTGGCAGGACGAGGCCCTGGCCGTCGCCACGCACAAGCCGGGCGTGCACATCGACCTGTCCGGCTGGTCGCCGAAGTACTTCCCGCCGCAGCTCGTGCAGTACGCGAACACGCTGCTGAAGGACAAGGTCCTCTTCGGCTCCGACTTCCCCGTCCTCACCCCCGACCGCTGGCTCGCCGACTTCGACAAGCTGACGATCAAGGACGAGGTCCGGCCGAAGATCCTCAAGGAGAACGCGGCCCGCCTGCTCGGGCTGACGCAACCGTAAGGGGCGTGACATGCGCAACGAGGGACTGGGGTCATGGCCCGCACGCCGGGCCCGCAAGACCCCGCACCGCACCGCCCTGATCCACGGCGAGTCCGCCACCGACTACGGCACGCTCCACGCCCGCACCACCCGCCTGGCCCACGCCCTGCGCGCCCGGGGCGTGCGCCGCGGCGACCGCATCGCCTACCTCGGCCCGAACCACCCCTCCTACCTGGAGACCCTGTTCGCGGCCGGCACCCTCGGCGCGGTCTTCGTCCCCCTCAACATCCGCCTCGCCGGACCCGAGATCGCCTACCAGCTCGCCGACTCCGGCGCGCGGGCCCTCGTCTACGGCCCGTCCTACACCGGTCTGGTCGCGGGCCTGCCCGGCAGCACGGACGTACGCGTCTATCTGGAGGTCGGCGGCGAGTACGAGGCGGCCGTCGCCGAGGCGCCCGGGGAGCCGATCGACGAACCGGTCGGCGCCGACGACACCTGCATCATCATGTACACCTCGGGCACGACCGGCCGTCCCAAGGGCGCCATGCTCACCCACGGCAACCTCACCTGGAACGCGGTCAACGTCCTCGTCGACACCGACCTGATCGCCGACGAACGCGCCCTGGTCTCCGCCCCGCTGTTCCACACGGCAGGGCTGAACATGCTGACCCTGCCGGTCCTGCTGAAGGGCGGCACCTGCGTCCTGGTCGACGCCTTCGACCCCGACGCCACCTTCGACCTGATCGAACGGCACCGCATCACCTTCATGTTCGGCGTGCCCACGATGTTCGACCAGGTGGCCCGTCACCCGCGCTGGCCCGACGCCGACCTGTCGTCGCTCCGCATCCTCACCTGCGGCGGCTCCCCGGTCCCCACCCCGCTGATCGCCGCGTACCAAAAGCGGGGCCTTACCTTCCTCCAGGGCTACGGCATGACCGAGGCCGCCCCCGGCACGCTCTTCCTCGACGCCGAACACGCCATGGGCAAGGCGGGTTCCGCGGGCGTGCCGCACTTCTTCAGCGACGTCCGTGTGGTCCGCCCGGACCTGTCGCCGGTCGACGTCGGCGAGGTGGGCGAGGTCGTGGTGCGCGGCCCGCACGTCATGCCCGGCTACTGGGGGCTGCCCGAGGAGACGGCCGCTTCCTTCGCGGACGGCTGGTTCCGCAGCGGCGACGCCGCCCAGGTCGACGAGGACGGCTACGTCCACATCGTCGACCGCATCAAGGACATGATCATCTCGGGCGGCGAGAACATCTACCCCGCCGAGATCGAGGACCAGCTCCTCGCCCATCCCGACATCGTCGAGTGCGCGGTGATCGGGGTGCCCGACGACAAGTGGGGCGAGGTGCCGCGCGCGGTCGTCGTGCCCCGCGCGGGCGCCGCCCTCGACCCCGACGAGGTGCTCGCGTCGCTCGCGGGCCGCCTCGCCAAATACAAGATCCCCAAATCGGTGGTCCTCGCGGACGAACTCCCGCGCACCGCCTCCGGAAAACTCCTCAAGTCCCGTGTCCGTACGCGCTACGGCAACCAGTAAGGAACCGCATGAGCCTCACCGTCAACGGTCTCGACGAACTCAAGAAGCTCGCCGGCGGCGACCTCGGCACCAGCGAGTGGATCGAGGTGACGCAGGAGCGCATCAACACCTTCGCCGACGCCACGGGCGACCACCAGTGGATCCACGTCGACCCCGAGCGCGCCAAGGAGGGCCCCTTCGGCGCCCCCATCGCGCACGGCTACCTCACGCTCTCCCTCTTCATCCCGCTGTTCACCGAGCTGCTGGACGTCCAGGGCGTGACGACAAAGGTCAACTACGGCCTCAACAAGGTGCGTTTCCCCTCCCCCGTGAAGGCCGGCTCCCGCATACGGCTGGTGGCGAAGCTCGCCGAGGTGGAAGAGGTGCCGGGCGGTGTCCAGATCACCGTCGAGGGCGCCATCGAGATCGAGGGCGCCGCCAAGCCGGCCGCGGTGCTGCAGAGCCTGTCGCGGTTCTACGCCTGAGGCCGCGCGGGCACCAGGTCCAGAAGGCGTTCCGAGGCATCGCGGACGAGCGGTGAGAGCCGTTCGTGCACGGTCCGGAACGTCTTCTCGGCCTGTTCGGCCGGCCAGTCGTCCGGCAGGTGCTCGACAGGCAGCCGTGGGTCGCGCCGGACGATCTGCAGCCACTCGGTCTGGAGGCGAAGACGCAGGACGAGGGCGTCGTCGGCGTCCGGCAGGTCGTCCTCCCAGGCCTGCCAGCGCCGTCCGAACCCCTCGTAGCGCCCGGCCAGGTCGGACAGTTCCCAGGTCTCCTCGATCATCTGGCCGATGTCCATGCCGGTGTCCGCGTGCGCCCGGAAGACCTTCACGTGGGCGGACAGGCCGAGCTCGGCGACCAGGGCCGACACGTCGGCCTCGCCGGGCGCGATCCACAGGCCGTTGAAGAGCGGGCCGAAGCCGCTCCAGGTCAGCCGGGAGCGCAGGTCGTGGCGCTGGCGCTGCCAGGATTCCGGCAGGGAGAAGCCGAGCAGCGTCCAGGTGCCGTCCCACCGCCGGTTGACGGCACCCGCCTGCCAGATCCGCTGCTCGCCGTCGCGCAGCACCGCCTCCGAGCGCTCGGTCAGCCCGAAGTACATACGGCGGCCCTCGCGCTGGCGGCGCAGCAGGTCACGGCCCACCATGCGGGTCAGCGTGGAGCGGGTGGCCTGCTCGCCGATCCCGGCGCGGGCGAACACGTCGATGACGCTGCCCGAGTACACGCACACGTCACGGCCGAGCACCTGATCGCCCAGGAACGTCAGCATGAGGGACTGGGGCCGCAGCGACTCTTCACCGGTCACGCGGCCCACCGTACCTCCGCTCGATCAGTCCGTGACCTGCTGGTCCCCGGGGTCAGGAACCCTCGACGTCGACGAACACCGGGTTCGAGTAGAACCACGTGTCCGCCCACGGGTCACCGTTCCCGGGCGGGTGCGGGACCGGCCCGTGCGGGTCGACCGAGGCGCCGAGCCGGCCCGGGCCGTGCCGGTTCCCGTCGCTGCCGCGCAGCCGGACGTAGAAGGACTCCTCGCCGGCGGTCAGCGGGATGCGCAGGGTGTAGGTGCCCTTGCGGCCGCTGACGTCCTCCGTGCGGACGACCCTGGTGTCCGGAGCCCTCCAGGAGTCGCGGTCGGTGACCGGGCCGCGCACCGCGCCGCGTATGACGTCCACGTGCGCCAACTCGGGGAGTACACCCTGCGGGTTGGGCCGGGAGGCGCTCGTCACCGTGACGTTCAGGGTGAGCTTCTCTCCCTTGCGGACCCGCAGCCTGCCACCGAGCGTCACGCCCCGGCCGCGGTCGCAGTCCCGCGTCAGCCGGACATCGAGTCCGTCGAGCAGATGCCCGTGGTCCAGCCAGACCCGGCCCGCGCGCATCCCCGCCATGACCGCGCGGTAGCCGTAGCGGGTCACGCCCACGTGGGTGCGGCTGAACTGGCCGGGCCAGAAGTCGCTGCCCGGCTGCGGGGTGTCCGTGTTCACCGGGTCGGGCAGTTTCCCGGTGTCGTCGAAGGTCCGGCCGGGCTGCCAGTCGCCGTTCCTCCAGGTGTCGAAGACGATCCGGTGGGCGTCGGAGTTGGTGGTGATCGAGAACAGCCGGCCCTCGGCGAGCATCGAGTCCCACAGACCGCCGACGGTCGCGGTCGCCCAGTCGAAACCGCCGTACGTCAGGTAGGCGTCCGCCGGGTAGCCGGGCCAGGACTGCGCGGACGGTTTGTTCTCGTACTCGCCGCGGATGGAGGTCGCCCCGCGCCAGCCGGGGATGGCCGCGCCCTGGGCGCCGGGCGCGCCCTCCATCCCGATCATGATCTCGGGCGCCGCGTCCCGCCAGTTGCGCATCTCGTGCGGGGAGTCGATGCCGAGCCGCATGGGGTGGTTGGCGAGCACCAGCACATCGTCGACGTACCCCGAACGGCGCTGCCGGTCCAGCCACTTGAGAGCCTTGAGGGCATGCGCCTCGTTGCGGGCGGTGTCCGCGTCGGCGGGGCCGCCCTTGTCGTAGGCGAGGAGCTTGCCGTCGTAGGCGCTCTCGAAGCGGGTCAGTACGTCGACCTCGTGCGGGCCGGGCGCGGTGAACACCGTGCAGTGTTCGGCCGCCGGGATGTACCACTCCAGACCCTGGAAGATCAGCTGACGCGGGTTCTCCGCCCGCGCCCTCAGGATCTCCTCGTGCTCCATGGATGCCCCGAAGTCGGCGTGCCCGAAGTTGGAGTGCTCGGTGAACACCATCCAGTCCAGGCCGTACTTCGCGCCCGCCGCGGCCAGTTGGGAGAAGGTGTACTTGGCGTCGTGGCTGTAGACGGAGTGGATGTGGTGGTCGCCGACGAGGTGGGCGAGGCGCGGGTCCTCGCCGCCCAGGCGCCTGCCGCCGGCGGCCAGGGCCGGGGTCGCCGCCGATCCGAGGGCGAACGCGGCTCCGAACAGGCCCGCGCGGCGCAGGAGCCCGCGGCGGGACACGCCCTGCGGGTCGAGGGCGGCGGGTGAGACGGACGGGTCGGCCCAGTCGGGCAGCTGCTGCTCGGTCATGAAGGGTCCTCGCGCGTTCTGTGAGGTCAGTGGTTCATGAAGGAGGTGACGGGCAGCGCCCGGGCGACGATCCGGACGTCGCCGAGCCGGCCGTGGAAGATCTGGTCGATCTTCCCGCCGTACTCGTAGCCGCCGAGCAGCCACGGCAGTCCGACGGAGGCGACGCCGGCCGAGGGCGCCTTGGGATTGCGGAGGACCGGGCAGCCCTCGACGTACAGCGTGGTGTGCCGGCCGTCGTTGACGACCGCGAGGTGCCACCAGGTCTCCAGCGGCGTCTCCTGGCCCCAGTTGGTGGCGATGCCCTGCTGGTTGAGCGGGCGCATCGCCCACTGCGGTTCCCGGTCGTTGGAGAGCGACAGCGTGGCGAGCGGCTCGTCCGGGTCGTCGGCGCTCTTCCCGGCGGCGCCGCCCGTGCCCGTGCGGGAGACCAGACCCGACCAGGCGTTGTGGTCCGGGTCCCAGTCGGCGGGCAGGCGGTAGAACGCCTCGATGGTGTAACCGTCCTCGAAGGTGGCCACGGTCAGCGGGGCGCCGTCGACCGTGCGCAGATAGGCGCCCTTCAGCGGGGACTTGAAACCCTGGAACTCCAGGCTGCCGTGGCCCGGCTGGTCGGGGTGGTGGTCGGCCGACCAGCCCAGCGTGCCACCGCCGACGGCGACGAGGGAGAGGTCGTTGCCGCGCCCGGACAGGTCACGGACCGCGCCGACCGTGCCGTCGACGGGCTTCTCGAAGCGCCAGTACGCCATCGTGCCCGGGACGAGCAGCTTCGAGGCGGGCCGCGCCGGACGGGCGGGCACGGGCGCGAAGCCGGAGAAACGCTTGTCGAAGTCGATCTCGACGGAGAACCGGTCGGCGTCGCCGCTCAGTTCCATCTCCTGCCGCTCCAGCCCGTTGATCCCCTTCTCGGCCCGGCCCAGGATCCAGGGGGAGACCGTCTCCACGTCGATGACGTTCCGGTCCAGGTCGAAGCGGTACAGGCGGATCATCGCCGCGCCGCCGAAGTAGCGGTTCTGGTAGTTCGTCAGATGCAGGTGGACGTCGCGCCCGGCCGCGTTCTTCCGCGTCGCGCGGGCCGCCGGCCAGTAGTGGCCGTTGAGGGTGAGGAAGATCTGGTCGTGGTCCTCGATCAGCTGGTCCCACAGCTGCTGCCCGTAGTCCGACAAGGTGTCGTCCTCGACGACCAGTTCGTGCGTCGTGAGGATCACCGGCGTCTTCGGGTGCTTCGCCAGGACGTCCTTCGCCCACGTGTGGCCCTGCGGCGACAGCCGCCAGTCCAGGGCCAGCACCAGCCACTCCCGGCCGCCCGCGGTGAACAGGTGGAAGGTGTTGTAGCCGTCCGGGGAGGCACCGCCGAACGTCCGCTGCCCCTTGAACCGCTGCGGCCCGAAGGCGTCCAGGTAGGGAGTGCCGCCGCGCTGGTCGGTCGTCGAGGACTGCACGTCGTGGTTGCCGGCCAGGACGCTGTAGCCGACACCCCTGCGGTCCAGCAGCCCGAACGCCTCGCCGATCGCCGCGAACTCCTCCTTCGCGCCGTTCTGCGTGAGGTCCCCGAGGTGGGACAGGAAGACGAGGTTCTCCTCCCCGCCGTGCTCCAGCAGATAGCGCAGCGACGCCTCGACCGGCGCCTTGTCGATGCTGGGCCCGTCGAAGAGGTACTGCGTGTCGGGCATCACGGCGAGCGTGAAGCGGCGGCTGCCCGGGTCGGGGCGCCAACGCGCGGACGCCGCCGCGGCGGAGGCGGCCGGCAACGCGGTCACCGCGGCGGCGGTGGCACCGAGCAGCGCGGTGGCGCGAAGGAAACTGCGTCTTCCGGCACCGGCCTGGGGCGCTTCGCCCAGGGCGTGGTCATGAGATGTGCACACGTGCGCTCCGTAAAGGGTGACAGGGGAGGAAGGATCAGAGAACGCGCAGCGTCCAGCTCCAGCGATGGACACCGGCGGCGACGAGGTAGGAAGCGAAGGTGTCGGGCCCGCACGAGGCCGTGCCCAGCCCGCGGTGCGCCGCGTCGATGTGCACCACGCACCCGGCCCGCGGCACCAGTTCGTCGTGATGCGCGACGGCGGCGAGGTCGGCCGCGCGATGGCGGGTCACGGAGACCTGCCGGGGCCGGTCCAGCCGCACCGCGAGCCCGGTGGCATCGGGCGCGGACAGCGTGAACCGCCGTACGCCGTGCCGTCCGCCGCTCTCCTGCGGCCGCAGATACGGTGTGAACAACTCGTCCACCGGCAGACAGTGGTGACCGACGGGCGCGCCCGCGGCCCGGTCCGGATACGACTCCCAAGGGCCCTGCCCGAACCATTCCAGCAGGTTCAGCCCGGCGACCGTCTCGAACACCGACCCGACCCGGGCCACGTCGTGCAGCGCCTCGGGCAGCTCGGCGCACTCCTCGACGAGGAGTCCGCCCTCCACGGCCGTCAGCACCTGTTCGTGCCGGACGGTCCCGCCCTCGCAGAGGTGGTCGGACACCACGGCCACCCGGCCCGGGTCACGCCGTACGGAGACGACCTTGCGGGTGGGGGCGGCCAGCCCCCAGTCACGCCAGTGGGCCGCCATGCCGCCCAGTTCGTCGTTGTCGGTCGGCGCCCGCCACAGCGACAGCGTGGGCGCGGCCGTCAGCAGCGGATGGACCAGCAGCCCGTCCTCGTCGACCTCGACCGCGCGGTCCGCGACCGGGGTGTGCAGCACCACGGGCGCCGCCCGCAGCCGCACCTGCGGCAGGCACACGACCGTGCCGCGCGGCGCCCACGGCTCGTCCCGGGCCGTCGTGACCCGCAGCGTCAGCCACGCCTCACCGCCGTCCTCCGGCAGCGCGAACGGCAGCGGCACCACGGCCGTCTCGCCCGGCCGCAGAGCGGGCAGTCCGGCGGGAGCCGTCACAGCGGTTCCGTCGGCGAGGGACAGCTCCCACTCGCCGGACAGCCAGTCCAGGCCCCGGAAGTGCTGGTGGTTGCTCAGCACGACGCCCTCGTGCCGGAAGGACTCGATGCGCACCGGCGCGGCGATCTCCCGGTGCTCGAACATCACCGGCTTGGGGGTGCGGTCGGGGAAGACGACCCCGTCGGCGATGAAGGCGCCGTCGTGGTCCGTCTCGCCGAAGTCGCCGCCGTACGCCCAGCGATGCCCGGGCGCGGCGACACCGTTGTCGTAGAGCCCGGCGCCCCCACGCCCGGCCGGTCTGCCGTCGTTCACACGCTGGAGGATGCCGTGGTCCCAGAACTCCCAGATGAACCCGCCCTGAAGACCCGGGGTGGCCTCGATGGCCGCCCAATGGTCCGCCAGCGTGCCGTTGCTGTTGCCCATGGCGTGCGAGTACTCGCACTGGATGAGCGGCTTGGTCTGCGTCCCGGACAGGGCGTGTGCGAGGCACTCCTCCAGCGGCGCGTACATCGGGCAGGCGATGTCGGAGGCCAGATCCGGATCCGCCCAGCCGCGCTTGGCCGCGCCCTCGTACTGGAGCGGCCGGGTCGGGTCGTGCCGGCGTACCCAGCCCGCCGCCGCGTCGTGGTTCGCGCCGTAGTCGGACTCGTTGCCCAGCGACCAGATGATGACGGACGGGTGGTTCTTGTCGCGCAGGACCATCCGCGCGACCCGGTCCACGAACGCGCCCAGGTAGCGCGGGTCGTCGGCGATCTCGTGCGCGTGGTCGTGGGACTCCAGGTCGGCCTCGTCGACGACGTAGAAGCCGAGCTCGTCCGCCAGGTCGTACAGGGCCGGGTCGTTCGGGTAGTGCGCGGTGCGGATCGCGTTGAAGCCGAACCGCTTCAGCAGCACGAGGTCCGCGCGCATGTCGTCATGCGACACCGTCCGCCCGGTCAGTGGATGGAAGTCGTGCCGGTTGACGCCCCGGACGAACACGCGCTCGCCGTTGACCAGCAGGTCCCGGCCGGTGATCTCGACGTCGCGGAAGCCGACCCGGTGCCGGGAGGTGTCGGCGACCGTGCCGTCGGCGCGGTGGAGGCGGACCGTCAGGCCGTACAGCTCGGGCGTCTCGGCGTTCCAGGTGCGGACGTCCGGCACGACGGTCCGCAGCCGGGCCTCGCCGAGGAATCCGGAGACGCGCTCGTCCTCGGCGTTGGCCCGGTCGAACTCCGCGTCCTGCGTGAGCAGGTGCCCGTCCAGCTCCCCGCTCACGTACCAGCCCTCGGGCAGCGCCCCGCCCGCGTCCCGCACCCGGCACTCCACCAGCAGGTCGCCGTCGCGGCGGGCCCGCACGGTCACGTCCGCGAGATGCAGCGGGTCGACGGCGTACAGCAGCACCGAGCGGGTGATGCCGCCGTGCCACCACTGGTCCTGGTCCTCGATGTGTGAGGCGTCGGACCACTTCACCACGGTCAGGCGCACCGTGGCCCGCCCCCCGGGACGCACCAGGTCCGTCAGGTCGAACTCGGCCGCCAGGTGCGAGTCCTTGGAGATCCCGACGGGCCGCCCGTCCACATGCGCCAGCAGCACGCTCTCGGCGGCCCCGACCTGGAGCACGATCCGCTGCCCGGCCCATTCGGCCGGCACGTCCACCGCACGCTCGTACACCCCGGTCGGGTTGTCCGCGGGCACGTCCGGCGGGAACTCGGCGAACGGCATGCGGACGTTCAGGTACCGCGGCAGATCGTCCGTGCCCTGCACGGTCCACACGCCGGGGACGTACGACGACGACCAGACCTCCCCGAGCGGGGCGTCCGGCGCGGGCAGCAGCTGAAAGCGCCAGTCGCCGTCGAGCGAGACGGCTGCGCGGCGCCGGTCTACCGCGTTCATCGGCAGCCGGCCCCAGGAGGTCACCTCGGGTGCGTTCCAGGGGCGCAGGGCGAGCAGGGGATCGAGGGGTGCGTGGGTCATGACCGTTCCGAAGTCGGTGGGGTGGGCCGGGGCAGGACGCGGCCCTGCAGGCCCCAGGCGGGGTCCACGGGGATGCCGAGCCGGTCCAGGACGGTGGGGGCGATGTCCACGAGGCGGGGCGTGCCGAGCCGGGTGCCTCCGGGCCCACCGGGCTCGGAGAGGAGGACGAAGACCTCCCGCTCGGCATGCGAGTCGCCGCCGTGGCCACCGGAGTCGAGATGGCCGTGGTCGGTGGTGATCAGCACGGTCCAGCGCTCCCGGGCGCGTCCGGGGTCCGACGCCCGGGCGTCGATCGCCGCCAGCAGCCGCCCGAGGTGGGCGTCCTGGGCGAGGAGGGCCCGGTCGTAGGCGGGAGAGAGGGGGCCGGTGGCGTGGCCGGCCTCGTCGGTGGCGCCGAAGTACACGAAGAGGGCGTCCGGGTCGAACGTGGTGAGCCAGCGCATGGCGGTGCGGGCGACGCGGCGGTCCGCGGTCCCGTATCCCCAGAGTTCACCGTTGTGGCGCACACGTCGGCCGATGGCCCGGCCGAGGGTGCCGCGGCGGACCAGCTCCGGCCAGGACACCACGGCCGCGGTGCGCAGGCCCGGCCGGGCGGAGGCGGCGCGGGTCAGGAAGTCGGGGTAGCGGGCGTAGTCGGCACCCTTGAAATCGTTGCCGGTGACCCCGTGGCGGTCGGGCCACACCCCGGTGAGGACGCTCGACCAGCCGGGCCCGGAGTCGGTGTAGGCCGTGCCGGCCGAGGACTCGTCGTCGGCTCGGCCGTAGGGCAGCAGGCTCGTGCCGACGGAGCCTGCGGCCATCAGGGCGTGCAGCACCGGGGCGTTGGCCGGCGAGCAGGTCAGCCGGTCGTAGCGCAGGCCGTCCATGCCGACGACGAGCACCTTGGCGCGTCGGGCCTCGTCGTCGACGTCCGTCACCGGGTGCCTCCCTCGTGTGGTTACCAAGAGCTCGGGACCACCGGCCGGTTCTCGGCCGCACATCCGTTGTGGCGGGTCGCGCCCACGCGGCGGAGCCGCATATCGACACAGCCCCGCGCCCCGTCAGGGGGCCCTCCCCTGGGCGGCGTCAGCTCCCCTGCACCGCCCCCTCCGTGGCGCCCGCGATGAACCCGCGGGCGAAGATCGTGAAGATGACGACCAGCGGCACGGACGCCATGAGCACACCGGCCATGACCATGCTGTAGTCGGTGGTGTGGCCGACGTGGAGCTGGGCGAGCGCCACCTGGAGGGTCAGGTGGCCGGGGTCGTTGAGCACGATGAGCGGCCAGATGTAGTCGTTCCAGGCGCCGACGAAGGCGTAGATGGCGAGGAAGGACAACGCCGGCTTGATCATCGGCAGCACGATGTTCCAGTACTGGCGGAAGAACCCCGCGCCGTCGATGCGCGCGGCGTCGAGGAGTTCGTCCGGCACGCCGTTCTCGATGTACTGGCGCAGCCAGAAGATGCCGAACGCGTTGGCGAGGGCGGGCAGGATCAGCGCCTTGAGCGTGCCGACCCAGCCGATGTCGGACATGAGGATGAACTGCGGCAGGACGGCCAGCTGGAGCGGCAGCATCATGAAGCCCACCAGCATGGCGAAGAGCACCTTGCGGCCGGGGAAGTCGAACTTGGCGAAGGCGAACGCCGCCAGCGAGTCGACGAACAGGACCAGCACGGTGGTGACGGTCGCGACGACGAGCGTGTTCAGCATCGACCCGAAGAAGTCGATGGTGTCGAGGACGTGCCGGATGTTCTCCAGCAGATGGGAACCGAAGCCCAGCTTCGGCGGGCTCTTGTAGATGTCCTCGGTGGTGTTCGTCGCCATGACGATCGTCCACACGAACGGGAAGACCGAGATCAGGACGGCCAGGGCGAGGACGATGTGCGCGGTCAGACCCTTGGGACGTCGTGACCGCCTCGGGACCACTGCGGTCATGACTTCCTCCCGCGCTGGACGACGCGCCAGTTGACGACGACCAGCACCATGATCAGTACGAAGAAGGCCCACACGATGGCCGCGCCGTAGCCGTAGTCGTTGTTGACGAAGGCCGACTGGTAGAAGTACAGCAGCGTGGTCAGGCCCGCCTGGCCGGGACCGCCCAGGTTCGGGTTCGCGGCGTTGCTGCCGAACAGCACCTGCGGTTCGCTGAAGCTCTGCAGGCCGTTGATGGTCGAGATGATGACGGTGAACAGGATGATGGGCCGCAGGATCGGCATGGTGATCTGGAAGAACGTACGGATCGGACCGGCGCCGTCCAGCCTGGCCGCCTCGTAGATCTGGGTGGGGATGGCCTGGAGGCCGGCCAGGTAGATGATCATGTTGTAGCCGGTCCACATCCAGGTCATCAGCAGCGCGATGACCAGTTTGATCAGCCACGGATTGCTCAGCCACGGGACGGGTGAGATGCCGACCGTGCCCAGAATCGCGTTGACCAGGCCGAAGTTGTTGCTGAACACCGCACCGAAGAAGATCGACACGGCGACGATCGAGGTGACGTTCGGTATGTAGAGGGCGATGCGGTAGAAGCCCTTGAAGCGGCGTACCGAATGCAGCAGCGTCGCCAGCACCAGGGCGCCGAACAGGGTGGGAACGGTGGACAGCACCCAGATCACCAGGGTGTTGCGGATCGACAGCCAGAAGACCGGGTCGTCCCACAGGAACCGGAACTGCTGCAGTCCCACGAACTGCACGGTGCCCAGGCCGTCCCAGCGCTGGAAGGCGAGGTACAGCGAGTAGAAGACCGGGAAGAACGAGAAGACGCCGAAGACCAGGAAGAAGGGCGAGATCGCGAGGTACTGCCGCCAGTGGGACAGCACACCGCGACGCGCCGGCCGCACGGTGCCCGCGGGCGGCGTGCGCCGCGGGCGGAAGCGGGCCGGGCCGGGCCCGCCGCGGTGCCGGGGCACCGTGGCGGAACCGGTGACCGGAGGTGAGGACACCTCAGTTCACCCCCTGCCGCCGGGCGATCTGCCGGGCCTGGGCGACCGCGTCCTTCCAGGCGTCCGCGGGCTTCTTGCCCTTGGCCTCGATGCTGGACAGTTCGGTCATGAAAGGCGCCATGACGGCGGCGTCGGCCGGTGCCTCGTAGCTGGCCGGGATGGCCTTGGCGGCCGGGCCGAAGACCTCGATGACCTTCTGCCCGCCGAAGAAGGGGTCGCCGCCCGTCATGGCCGGCATGGCGTAGGCCGCCGGCGCGGCGGGGAAGATGGCGGCGTCGGTGAAGCCGCGGGCGTCGTTCTCCGGGCTGAGGATCCAGCTGATGATCTTGAATGCCTCTTCGGGGTTCCGGCACTGCTTGGGCAGGGCCAGATAGGAGCCGCCCTGGTTGGCCGGCCCGCCGGGCGTTGCGCAGACCCGCCACTTGCCCTTGGTCTTCGGGGCCGCCTGCTCGATGTCCAGGGCGTGCCAGGCCGCGCCGAGTTCGGTGGACAGGCTCTTGCCGATGGCGGCGTTCCAGGTGTTGTCGTTGATCTTGGCGTCGATGCCCAGGGTGTAGGGGCGGATCGCCGTGTCCCAGGCGGTGCGGATGTGGTCCTGGTCGCCGATGAAGTGGTTGTCCTGGTCGATGAACCGCGCGCTGCCCTGGCCGACCGCGATGTTGAACACCGAGCTGATGTTGTTGACCAGGTAGGTGCCCGGCACCTTCTTGCCCAGCTCGGTGCCGAGCGCGAAGTACTCCTCCCAGGTCCCGGCCCGGGCGGCGACCTTGTCGGGGTCGGTGGGCAGCCCGGCCTTGTCGAACAGGTCCGCGCGGTAGAAGAGCGCGGTGGGGCCGATGTCGATCGGGAAGCCGATCTGCCGGCCGTCCTCGGTCCGGGCGAGCTTGGTCTTCCAGTCCAGGTACTGGGACGCGATCTTCTTAAAGCCGAGGTCGTTCAGGTCGAGGAAGCGGTTCGCGTTGGGCAGGAAGGACGCCATGTCCTCGCCCTTGATGCCGGTGATGTCGGGCACGGAGGCGCCCGCCGCGAGGGTGGTGGTCAGCTTCTGCTTGAAGTCGCCGCCGATGGAGGCGGCGGTCAGCTTGACCTGGCCGCTGAAGTGCGTCTTCGCCTCGGCGACCACCTTGTCGCTGAGCGCGCCTCCCCAGTACCACAAGGTGAGGTTCTTGCCGTTCTTGCCGCCGGCCGATCCCGATCCGCCGCCGCATGCGACGGTCAGACCGGAGGCGGCCGCGGTCAGGGCGGCGGCCTGGAGGAAGCCTCTACGAGAAAGGTCCACGGGTCACTCCTGTTGTTCCTGTTCGACGTGCGGAGGGGTGGGAGAGTCAGTGCCGCCCTTCAGGAGGCGCGCGGACCGACGGGGGTGTGAGGGCTCGGCGGGGTGACGGGGGCGTGGTGCACGGGCGGGCCGGGGTCGGCCGGAATGCGGTCGGCCAGGAAGCCGTAGGCCCGTCGCAGTTCCGGGTCGCTCTGGGAGCGCCACCAGCGTTCGACGCCGTACCAGCCGGGGGCCGCGAGGGCGCCGCCGTGGTGCCGGACCGACAGCCCGGCCGCGAGCACCGCGAACCGCAGCCGCTCCGCCAGCGGCCAGCCGCCGAGGGAGGCCGCGACGAAGCTCGCGCCGAAGACGTCCCCGGCGCCCGTCGCGTCCAGGACGTCGGTGTCCAGGGCCGGGACCTCGGCGTATTCGCCGGTGATCTGGTCGACGGCGAGGGCGCCGTCCCCGCCCCGGGTCACCACGGCGACCGGCACCAGCTCGGAGAGCGTGCCGAGCGCGGCCACCGCGCTGTCGGTGCGGGTGTAGGCCATCGCCTCGGTCTCGTTAGGGAGGAAGGCGTGGCACAGGGCCAGCTGGTCCAGGAGGGCCGTCGGCCACTCCTGGGCGGGGTCCCAGCCGACGTCGGCGTAGATGTGTGTGCCGTTCGCGGCGGCCTTGGCGAGCCACTCGCACGGCTCGGCCTCGAGGTGCACCAGGGCGGTCCGCGCCTCGGGCGGGTCGCCCATCAGCTCGTCCTGCGAGTACGGCGGCTCCTGGCCGTGGGTGAGCAGGGCCCGGTCGGTGCCGTGGGCGACGGAGACGGTGACCGGGGTCGGCCAGTGGTCCGCCGTACGGGAGAGCGAGAGGTCGACGCCTTCCTGGCCGCCCAGGACGTCCCGGCAGTACGCGCCGTAGAAGTCGTCGCCGAACACCGTGGCCAGAGAGGTCGTGAGGCCGAAGCGGGAAGCGGCCACGGCGAGGTTCGCGATGCCGCCCGGGCCGCAGCCCATGCCCCGGGTCCAGATCTCCTCGCCCGGCGTCGGCGGCTTGCCGAGCCCCGTGAGGACGAGGTCGTAGAAGAGCAGCCCGGTCAGCAGCACATCGGGCCGGTCATCATCCACGGATGTGTCCTCTCGCTCAGGGCTTCGACGGAGATCGTCAAAACTCTTCATTTCGGTGAGCGGAATCGTGCGCTGCTCAGAGAGATTGGTCAATACCCGAGCAGAACTGAGCATGGAAATGATTGAAGATGACGAGTAGTGTTCCCGCCGTGCTGGCAGAACGACGACACCAACTCATCCTGCGGGCCCTCCGGGCCGGCGGGCCCGCGGCCGTGACCGACCTCTCAGAGCAGCTGGGCGTGAGCCCTGCCACAATCAGGCGTGACCTGGTCAAACTGGAAGAAGACGGACTACTCACGCGCGTACACGGCGGCGCCGTCGTGGAGGAGGGCGACCAGCCCTTCGCCGAGGTGGCCGAGGTGCGCGTCACCGAGAAGGACGCCATAGCCGAACGCGCCGCCGCCATGATCAGGGACGGCCAGTCGGTGCTGCTGGACATCGGGACGACGGCCTACCGCCTGGCCCGGCAGCTGCACGGCCGGCGGCTCACCGTGATCACCAGCAACCTGGTGGTCTACGAGGAACTCGCCGACGACGAGGGCATCGAGCTGGTCCTGCTCGGCGGCATGGTCCGCCGCGAGTACCGCTCCCTGGTCGGCTTCCTCACCGAGGACAACCTGCGTCAGCTGCACGCCGACTGGCTCTTCCTCGGCACCAGCGGGGTGCGGCCCGGCGGGCAGGTCATGGACACGACGGTCGTGGAGGTGCCGGTCAAGCGCGCCATGATCAAGGCCGGCGAGAAGGTGGTCCTGCTCGCCGACGCTGCGAAGTTCCCGGGCCACGGGATGGCGAAGGTCTGCGGTCCCGAGGACCTGGACGCGGTGGTGACGAACGAGCCGGTCGACGCGGCGACGCGGGCCTCCTTCCAGGAGGCGGGCGTCGAGGTGGTCGTGGCGGGAAGGGTGCACACGTGAAGGCTCTCCCAGCAGGAGCGCAGGGATCGCCGGCCCGGGCCGCCCCGCCGTGCGGCCGGCCACGAGGCCCCGCGACCTCACCACCGGCCGGGCCGGAACCGGCCCACCTGCTTGAGGCACGTTCGAGCAGGCGGCGCGTGCCCCTCTCCCGCGACGCGCCCCACGTCGCCTACCGAATCGGAGGAACCCGGTGAAGCTGACGATTCTGGGCGGCGGAGGATTCCGCGTGCCGCTGGTGTACGGAGCGCTCCTGGCGGACCACGCCGAGGGCCGGGTGACCCATGTCGTCCTGCACGATCTGGACGCCGGACGACTGTCGGCGGTGACACGGGTCCTCGCCGAACAGGCGGCCGGCGTCCCCGACGCGCCCGAGGTGAGCGCCACCACCGACCTGGACGAGGCCCTGCGCGGCGCCGACTTCGTGTTCTCCGCGATCCGCGTCGGCGGCTTGGAGGGACGCGCGAACGACGAACGTGTGGCCCTGGCCGAGGGCGTGCTGGGCCAGGAGACGGTGGGCGCGGGTGGCATCGCCTACGGCCTGCGCACGGTCCCGGTCGCCGTCGACATCGCGCAGCGGGTGGCCCGGCTCGCGCCCGACGCCTGGGTCATCAACTTCACCAACCCGGCCGGCCTGGTCACCGAGGCCATGTCCCGCCATCTCGGCAACCGCGTCATCGGCATCTGTGACTCCCCGGTCGGTCTCGGCCGCCGTATCGCCCGGGTGCTCGGCGTGCGGAACCCGGGCGAGGCGTGGATCGACTACGTCGGCCTCAACCACCTCGGCTGGGTGCGAGGCCTGCGCGTCGCCGGCCGCGACGAGCTCCCGCGCCTGCTCGCCGACCCCGACCTGCTCGGCTCCTTCGAGGAGGGCAAGCTCTTCGGCGCCGACTGGCTTCGGTCCCTGGGCGCGATCCCCAACGAGTACCTGCACTACTACTACTTCAACCGGGAAGCCGTACGCGCCTACCAGCAGGCCGAGAAGACCCGCGGCGCCTTCCTGCATGGCCAGCAGGCCCGCTTCTACGCCGAGATGCGCGACCCGGGCGCCCCCGCCCTGAAGGTGTGGGACCGCACCCGCGCCGAGCGTGAGGCCACCTACATGGCCGAGAACCGCGAGACCGCGGGCGCGGGCGAGCGCGACGAGGACGACCTGTCCGGCGGCTACGAGAAGGTGGCCCTCGCGCTGATGCGGGCGATCGCCCGGGACGAGCGCACCACCCTGATCCTCAACGTCCGCAACGAGCGCACCCTGTCGGTCCTGGACACGGACGCCGTCATCGAGGTCCCCTGTCTCGTCGACGCCAACGGTGCCCACCCCGTCACGGTCGACCCGCTGCCAGACCACGCCACCGGCCTGGTCTGCGCGGTCAAGGCCGTCGAGCGCGAGGTGCTGGCCGCCGCCGGCTCCGGCTCCCGCGCGACGGCTGTGAAGGCCTTCGCCCTGCACCCGCTCGTCGACTCCGTCAACGTGGCCCGCAGGCTGGTCGAGGGCTACGCCGAGGTCCACCCCGGGCTCGCGTACCTTAGGTGAGCACCATTCGGTAAGCGCTTTCCCCCGCTCTTCCCGCTTCCTGGAGACATCTCATGCACGACGAAAGCCGCCGCATCGAGGAGCGCGTGCAGCGCCTTCACGACCAGCGCATCAAGAACGCGGTCTACGCGGCCACCGTCCCCTTCGAGGTGGGGGCCTGGCAGGCCCCGGGGGAGCCGGTCCCGTTCGAGGAGGCCGCCGCCGCCTCCTACGAGCCGTTCGCGATGGGCACCCCCTGGGGCCCGCCCTGGGGCACCACCTGGTTCCGCATGCGCGGCCGGGTGCCGGACGAGTGGGCGGGCAAGCGCGTCGAGGCCGTCATCGACCTCGGCTTCGTCGGCGACTGGCCCGGCAACCAGGCCGAGGCCCTGGTCCACCTCACCGACGGCACCCCGCTCAAGGCCGTCAACCCGCTCAACCAGTACGTCGCGATCGCCAACCCCGCGCAGGGCGGCGAGACGATCGACTACCTGGTCGAGGCCGCCTCCAACCCGGACATCCTCGCGGACAACTTCTCGAAGACCACGCCCCTCGGCGACAAGCTCACCGCGGGCGACAAGCCGCTCTACACCTTCCGCGCGGCCGACATCGCCGTCCTCGACGAGGAGGTCTTCCACCTCGACCTCGACGTCCAGGTGCTGCGCGAGCTGATGCTGGAGCTCGGCGAGCACGACCCGCGCCGCCACGAGATCGCGCACGCCCTGGACCGGGCGATGGATCTGCTCGACCTGGACGACGTCTCCGGCTCGGCCGCCGCCGTGCGCGAGGCGCTGAAGCCGGTGCTGTCCAAGCCCGCGCACGCCAGTGCGCACACGATCTCCGGCGTCGGCCACGCCCACATCGACTCCGCCTGGCTCTGGCCGATCCGCGAGACCAAGCGCAAGACGTCCCGCACCTTCTCCAACGTCACCTCGCTCGCCGACGAGTACGACGACTTCATCTTCGCCTGCTCCCAGGCCCAGCAGTACGAGTGGGTGCGCGACAACTACCCGAAGGTCTGGGCCCGCATCCAGGAGTCGGTCGAGAAGGGCCAGTGGGCACCGGTCGGCGGCATGTGGGTGGAGGCCGACGGCAACCTGCCCGGCGGCGAGGCCGTCGCCCGCCAGTTCATCCACGGCAAGCGGTTCTTCATCGAGCACTTCGGCATCGAGACCAAGGGCGTGTGGCTGCCGGACTCCTTCGGCTACAACGCGGCCTATCCGCAGCTGGCCAAGCTCGCCGGGAACGAGTGGTTCCTCACCCAGAAGATCTCCTGGAACCAGACCAACAGGTTCCCCCACCACACCTTCTGGTGGGAGGGCATCGACGGCACCCGCATCTTCACGCACTTCCCGCCGGTCGACACCTACAACGCCCGCTTCAGCGGCGAGGAGATGTCCCGCGCGGTCCGCAACTACTCGGAGAAGGGCGGCGCCTCCCGCTCCCTGGCCCCCTTCGGCTGGGGCGACGGCGGCGGCGGCCCCACCCGCGAGATCATGGAACGCGCCCGCCGGCTGGCGGACCTGGAGGGCTCCGCGAAGGTCGTCGTCGAACACCCCGACGAGTTCTTCGCCAAGGCCCGCGAGGAGTACCCGGACGCGCCCGTGTGGGTCGGCGAGCTCTACCTGGAGCTGCACCGCGCCACCTACACCTCCCAGGCCCGCACCAAGCAGGGCAACCGCCGCTCCGAGCACCTCCTGCGCGAGGCCGAGCTCTGGGCGACCACGGCCGCCCTGCACGCGCCGGGCTACACCTACCCGCACGAGAAGCTGGACCGGCTCTGGAAGACGGTGCTGCTGCACCAGTTCCACGACATCCTGCCCGGCTCCTCCATCGCCTGGGTGCACCGCGAGGCCGAGGCCGAGTACGCGCGCGTCGCGCAGGAGCTGCACGCGCTGACCGCCGAGGCGGTGGCCGCGCTGGGCGCCGGAGACACCCGCGTCTTCAACACCAGCCCCTACGACCGCGCCGACGTGGTCCGCACCGCCGACGGCGCACCGGTGTATGTGGAGGTGCCCGCGAGCGGCTCCGCGTCCCTCGCCGACACCGCGCCCCCGCAGCCGGTGACGGTGGACGGCCGGGTCCTCGACAACGGGCTCGTCCGGGTGGAGGTGGCCGAGGACGGCACCCTGTCCTCCGTCCGCGACCTGCGCGCCGGCCGCGAGGTGCTCGCCGAGCCGGGCAACCTGCTCCGTCTGCACACCGACCTGCCCAACTACTGGGACGCCTGGGACATCGACAAGCACTACAAGAACCGCTACACCGACCTCCTGGACGTCTCGTCCGTCACAGTCGTCGAGCAGGACCCGCTGATCGGCGCGATCCGCGTCGAGCGGGCCTTCGGCAAGGGCTCCACGATCACCCAGACGATCACCGTCCGCGCCGGCAGCCCCCGGATCGACATCGAGACGGACATCGACTGGCACGAGGCCGAGAAGATCCTCAAGGCGGCCTTCCCGGTCGACATCCGCGCCCCGCACTCCTCCGCCGAGATCCAGTTCGGCCACATCCAGCGCCCCACCCACACCAACACCACCTGGGAGGCGGCCCGCTTCGAGGTCTCCGGCCACCGCTGGGTGCACCTCGGCGAACCCGGCTACGGCGTCGCCGTCATCAACGACTCGACGTACGGCCACGACGTCTCCCGCACGGTCCGCGAGGACGGCGGCACCACGACCACCGTCCGCCTCAGCCTGGTCCGCGCCCCGCGCATCCCGGACCCCGAGGCCGACCAGGGCCGCCACCGCTTCACCTACGCGCTGCTGCCCGGCGCGACCATCGAGGACGCCGTCGCCGAGGGCTACGCCCTCAACCTGCCGCTCCGGGTGGCGCAGGCGGCCGGCGCCCCCGAACCGGTCGTCTCCACCGAGGGCGAGGGCATCACCGTGGAAGCGGTCAAGCTCGCCGACGACGCCTCCGGCGATGTCGTCGTACGCCTCTACGAGTCCCGCGGCGGTCGCGCGACCGGCACCCTGCGCACCGGGTTCCCGCTCGCGGGCGCGCAGATCACCGACCTGCTGGAGCGACCGCTTCAGGACGCCGAGGTCGCCGACGGCGCCGTGGCCGTCACGCTGCGGCCCTTCCAGATCCTCACCCTGCGCCTGCGAAGGGGCTGACCGCGCACGGCCGCGCAGCCGTGGTTCGAGGACGCCGGGCTCGGCGTCCTCGAACCGCGGGGGCGTCCATGCCGTGACCTGATCGGCGGCTACGCCGAGGCCCCGCGCGAGCAGGGCCTCAAGGCCGGCCTCTCCTGCCCGGGGGCGGGGGCCGCTTCCGACACCGTCGAATTGACCCACGACAGCGGCATCGGAATGCCCCCTGCCGTGGGTCGCCCGGCTCCGTAGGGTCGATGCCATGACGACGACCCAGAACGAAACGGGTAACAGCGGCGACTTCGCACCGGTCCTCATCCGCGCCGCCGCAGCCGAGACGACGCGCGACCCCAGCAGCGTGATGACCCTCCTCGCCGACTCCCGGGACACCGGCGGGCGGCTCACCAGCTACCGGTCGACGTTCGCCGAGGGCGCGATCGGCGCGCCCGCCCACCTGCACACCCGGGCGTCCGAGCTGTTCTACGTGATCGACGGAGCGCTCCAGGTGCTGGTGGGCGAGGAGATCACCGTGCTGGAGGCCGGCGACTTCCTGCTGGTGCCGCCCCACACCCCGCACGCCTTCGCCGCCGCGCCCGGTGCGACAGCCGACGTGCTGTTCGTCTTCACCCCGGGCGCGGGGCGCTTCGACTACCTGCGGCTGCTGGGCCGGGTGATGCGCGGCGAGGCCGACCCGCAGGAGATCAAGGACTCCTCGGAACGCTTCGACAACCACTATGTCGACAGCCCCGTGTGGCGCGAGGCGCTCGCGGCCAGGGTCTGAGGCTCTACAGGGGCAGCACCTGGGCCGCCGCCCCGACGGAGCCGACCGGCTCGGCCGACAGGGGGGCGGGGGCCGCCGGCAGCGGATCCGTCGCCTCCGGCCGCTGCTGCGGCAGCGACACCGGCCGCAGCGGACGCGGCCCCGACACCACCGTGTAGTCCTGGCCCAGGAACGGCGGGGCCATCTTGCCCGGGTCCTCGCCGAGCGCCAGCTGCACGGCGGCCCACGGGGCGTTGACGCCGCACAGGGACAGCTGGTGCAGTCCGCCGGCCGGGCGGGTGTTGACGTCCATGAGGACCGGCCGGTCGCCGAACATCCGGAACTGGATGTTGGACAGATAGTGCAGACCGAAGCCCTCGGCGATCCGCCGGGCCGGCTCCAGCCACTGCTCGTGCAGGGTGAAGCCGCGGCGGCGGCCGTTCTTGGTACGGCCCACCGCCAGCCGGACCCGGTTGTCCGGGCCGGTCAGGCAGTCCACCGACACCTCGGGCTGCTCCAGACGCGGCATCACCAGCCAGTCGACCGGCTCCTCGGCACTCCGCAGCGCCTCCAGCACCAGGTCGAGCGGCACGTACGGGCTCGGGAACCCGCTCAGATGCATCAGGGAGAAGGGCGTACGCGTGATCACGCGGAAGCCCACTCCGCCGGCCCCGGACGCCGGCTTGAAGCACGCCTTGTGCCCGCCGGCCTCCAACTCCTCGACAGCGGTGACGAGTTCGTCCTCCGAGCGGACCCGGTACCACGGCGGCACCGGCACACCGATCGCCTGGACCGCCTCGTAGGCGATCACCTTGTCGTGGAAGACGGCCACAGCCTCGGGCGGCGGAGCCAGCACCGCTGTGCCGGCCGCCTCGAACTCGGCGCGGTGCGCCACGATCGCCGCCTGGTGCAGCCGGGGCACGAACACGTCGATGCCGCGCCGCGCGACCTGGTCCAGCGCGTACTCGACGTACCCGGCGGGGGACAGGCTCTCGGGTTCCAGTTCGGCGGTGTCGGCGGCGGCCAGCACCGGCGAGTCGGGGTCGCCGTGGGTGGCGTGGATCTCGACGGCCCGGTCGCTGGGATTTCTCCGCAGCTGATCCATGAAGAACACGTTCTCCGCGTACGTGCGGTTGAGCCAGACGCGTACGCGAGAGACCATGCAGGCCGCCTTTCACGGTTCGCGGGCAGGGCTGAGCAGCCCGTGCCCGGGCAGGAAGAAGGGAGGGACACCAAACCGCCCCCGTGAGGGGGAGTTCGTAGCGGTGGTGTTGGGCCAGATCATACGGCTTCGGCGGACCTCGTCGTGCAACGCGCGTGTGAAGGATTTCCGCGGCGAGGGTCCCGGGCCGCTCTTGAACCCGGTCACACGGATGTGATCTCTTGGAGGAGTCCGGTGCGCGGAGGGGGCGAGAGATGACGTCGACGGCCGGTGACGCCGCACAACTGCTGGCCATCAGCGATCTGCACATCGGTTACCCGGAGAACCGCGCCCTGGTCGAGGACATGCGGCCCGGCACGGACGACGACTGGCTGCTCGTGGCCGGGGACGTCGCGGAGACCGTGGCCGACATCCGCTGGACCCTGAAGACGCTCGCGTCCCGCTTCCGCAAGGTCGTCTGGGTGCCCGGCAACCACGAGCTGTGGACCCATCCGAGCGACGCCGTCACCCTGCGCGGTGTCGCCCGGTACGAGTACCTGGTCGAGCTGTGCCGGGAACTCGGCGTGACGACACCCGAGGACCCCTACCCCGTCTGGGACGGCCCCGGCGGCCCGGTGGCCGTCGCCCCGCTGTTCCTGCTGTACGACTACTCGTTCCTGCCGGCCGGCTGCACGACCAAGGAGCAGGGCCTGGAGTACGCGCAGGGCACCGGGATCGTGTGCACCGACGAATTCCTGCTGCACCCCGACCCGTACCCGAGCAGGGAGGCCTGGTGCCGGGCCCGGGTCGCCGAGACCGAACGCAGACTCGCCGAACTGCCCGGCGATCTGCCGGTGATCCCGGTCAACCACTACCCGCTGCACAGGCATCCGATGGACGTCCTGTGGCACCCCGAGTTCGCCATGTGGTGCGGCACGGACCTGACCGCCGACTGGCACCGCAGGTTCCGGGTGCACACCATGGTCTACGGCCATCTGCACATCCCCCGCACCACCTGGCACGAGGGCGTGCGCTTCGAGGAGGTGTCGGTGGGCTATCCGCGCGAGTGGCGCAAGAGATCCCGGCCGCCGGGGCGGCTGCGGCGCGTCCTGCCGGGGGAGGGTGAGGAGCGGTGATCGAGGAACTGCTGCCGGAGGCCGTGGTCACCGTGGAGGCGTACGGCCACGAGGACGCGGACACCCCGCTGTACCCCGAGGAGGCGGCGCTCCTGACCCGGGCGGTCGCCAAGCGGCGCAGGGAGTTCGCCGTCGTGCGCTCCTGCGCCCGCCGCGCCATGGAGAAGCTCGGCGTGCCGCCGCAGCCGATCCTGCCCGGGGAACGCGGCGCCCCCCGCTGGCCGGCCGGGCTGGCGGGCAGCATGACCCACTGCGACGGCTACTGCGCCGCCGCCCTGGTCCGCGCCACCGACCTGGCCTCCGTCGGCATCGACGCCGAGGTCCACGGCCCGCTGCCCGAGGGCGTCCTGCCGTCCGTGTCCCTGCCGGCCGAGGCGGACCGGCTGCGCAGGCTCGCTGCCGAACGCCCCGACATCCACTGGGACCGGCTGCTGTTCAGCGCGAAGGAGTCCGTCTACAAGGCGTGGTTCCCGCTCACCGGGAAGTGGCTGGACTTCACGGAGGCCGACATCGAGATCACCGCCGACGGCACCTTCGGCGCGACGCTGCTCGTCCCCGGCCCATGGGTGGGCGACCGCCGCCTCGGCCACTTCGACGGCCGCTGGACGGCGGGGCGGGGCCTGGTCACGACAGCGGTATCGATACCGCACGCCTGACCCCGCTCCACGGGCGCCCCCGCCTCCTCGCCTGAGGCCCACCCTCGGCCCCCGGAAGCCCGGAAGCCCGGAAGCCCGGGAGCCACGCGCAGACTCCGGGCCCGGCGTCCGGCCCACGGCCCGGGCCGCCCGCCGGGTTTTGGGTCCGGCTTCCGGCCCGCGGCCTGGGCGATCTGCCGGGCTTCGGGTCCGGCTTCCGGCCCAAGGCCCGGGCCATCCGCCGGGCCTAGGGTCCGGCTTCCCGTCCAGAGCCTGGGCGATCTGCCAGGCTTCGGGTCTGGCGTTCGGTCCACGGCCCGGGCCGTCCGCCGGGCTCCGGAGCCCGACTCCGGTACGTCGGGTCAGGGGCCCGGCTGCGGGCACCAGTTCTCCAGGAGGCGGAAGAACGCCTCCTCGTTGCCGGTCAGTCCGGCGCGCTCCAGGGCCTGTTCCGTCTCGGCGAGGACCGCGGGCGGGACGAGCGGCGGGCCGCCCTCCACGTCGAAGGCGGCCCGGACGGTGTGCAGCAGCCGCAGATAGGCCTGGACGGCGGTGCGTTCACGATCGGTCAGGACGGCGGTGGGCATCGGTCGGCTCTCCCCGTGTCGGCGTCGTCGGTCCCGCGCCCTCGCGGCGCGTACGCCCCGCACAGCGGTGGCGCACCTCCAGCTTGCCGCCCACCACTGACAATCCGGCCCCACCGCCCTCCGCTTCGCCCACTCGGCGGAGGCGGACCGCACCACGGTGCCGCGGTGGACGGCCCGTCAGCCCTGCGGTCCGCGATACCCCAGCGACGCCTCGATCCGCCCCGCCAGATGGTCCCGCTGCAACGGCCCCCGTGACGACGAACCGGCGAGCCACGCCCGGCACTTGCTGGCGAGCAGCAGGCCGAAGCTCTCGGCCTCCTTCTCGTCGTCGAGGTCGAAGCGGGTGCGCGCGGCGACCTTCAGGACGGTCGCCTGGAGGTCGGCGCTGTCGTCGAGCAGCCGGGCCGCGACGGCGGCGCCCTCGACGTGGTGGGAGCAGTGCCCGGCCTTCATGTGCCACAGCTCGTGGCCGAGGATCACCAACTGGTGATCAGGAGTGGTGCGTTCCTCGATCACGACGAGGTCCTGCTCGGCCATGTCGAGCCAGAGCCCGCTGGCGGTCCCGGGCGGGAACGCGGCCGTACGAAAGCGGACGGGGCGGCCGCGGCGTCTGCTCATGCCGTCGCACAGGGCGGCGTACAGATCGTCGGGCCGTGCCGGCGCGGGGAGGGTCAGCTCCGCGACCAGCTCGCCGCACAGGCGACGCATTTCCTTACCGATGCCCACAGTTCTCCCCACGGTCACGACTCGGGCCGCTTGACGCTCTCCAGGAGCATGTCCAGCCACTCCGCGACCTTGTCGCGGTGCTGGTCGGTGGGCAATTGCGCGGCCCGCCAGGCGATGCCGCGCACGCCGTGGTCCTGCAGCAGCCGCTCCAGCGGGTCGTCCGCCGCGGCGGCCGCTTCCCGCTCGCGGTCGGCGAGCTTCTGCAGCAGCTCCTGCTCGGTGTGCTGGAGGGCGCTCACGAGCGCCTCGGGGTCCTCGGCCGTCAGGAAGCCGGCGTGCACCCGGAAGAACCGCTGGAGGGCGTCGCAGTGCTCCATGGTCGGCCGCCGGTCGCCGTTGATGAGGGCACCGGCCTGCTGGCGCGACATGCCCGCGCCGTCGGCGATCTCCTGCTGGGTGTACTTGCGGCCGTTGGGCTTGAGCCGGGTCCGGCGCAACAGGTCCAGGCGTTGCAGGAACCGGGCCTGCACATCGGGCTCGCCCGCCGGCCGGCCACTGAGCAGGGCCTTGACCACGGGGTTCGGGACCCCGGAGGCGACGGACAGCCGGCCGATGTCGAAGACCTCCGCCTGCGGCACGCCGAGCCGGTCGGCGAGCGCGCCGACACGGGAGACGACGGCCGGTAGCACGGCCGTCGGCGTGGCGCCCGGACCCTCGACGAAGCCACCCGTCACCGACAGATCTCCTACGTATCTCACAGGCTTCTCACAAGTGGATGCCGTGACCTACCCCGGCGTTAACTTCCCGGAGCGTAGCCGGTGCTTCGAACTCACATCCAGGTCTCGCCACAACTGTGGCCAATTTCAGCCGTCAACAGGCACGAAATGCCACGATAGTTGACACGCCTCAGCTCCGGGCAGCAGGATCGGGGCGCCGCGTCAAGGCCGCACAGGCAAGAGGGGTGACCTCCCGATGGCATATCAGGCAGGAGGGCAGCGGCCGGCACCGCGGCCCGTCCCCGAGACTCCCGAGGCCCAGGCCTACCTGGAGGACTACGCGGGGCTTCTGGAGGGTGTCCCCTTCCCCTCGCTCGTCGTCGACCACTGCTGGGACGTGGTGCTGACCAACGGCGCCTTCCGGTCACTTTTCCGCGAGGTCGGCCCGCACCCGACGGCCATGCCCGGCGACAACTTCCTCAGGTTCGTGCTGTTCCACCCCGACGCCCCCACGGTGCTCGGCGAGCACGAGGCGAGCTGGTGCCTGCCCATGCTCGCGCACTTCGCGCGGACCGTGGAGAGCCAGGGCCCCGACCACGGCCTGCAGGCCATCCGCCGCGACATCGCCCAGGACCCGATCATGGAGGCCGCCTACCGGCACGGCCTGCCGCACTGGATCCGCGCGGTCGGCGAGGACGCCGTCGAGCAGGACGGTGCCGTACGGCCGCTGCTGCACCCGGATCCGCGCCGGGGCGCCACCGAGTGCCGGGTCGTCGTCGAGACGTCCAGGACGCTCGAGGAACTGGGCTGCGCCCGGGTCACGTTCGTCCTGCGCGAGACACGCCGCTCCGCGTCCCGGGAGCGCCGCACGCGCCGTACCGCCTCCCACCTGAGGGTCGTCCCCGCGGCCGACTGACCGCTCCCGCGCGTTCGCCCGCCCTTGTCCGCACCCTTCCCAGACCTTGTGGTGTGTGACATGGTACTGACGTGAGCGAGTCGCTGACCTGCGATGTCGTGGTGGTCGGAGCCGGAGTGGTCGGCGCCGCCACCACTCTGTACGCGGCCCGCGCGGGTCTGGACGCCGTCGTGGTGGACCGGGGCCCGGTGGCCGGCGGCACGACCGGAGCGGGGGAGGGGAACCTCCTCGTCTCCGACAAGGAACCCGGGCCGGAGCTCGAACTGGCCCTGTTGTCGGCCCGGCTGTGGGCCGGTCTGGCCCGGGAGGAGCTCGGCAGGGCCGTCGAGTACGAGGCCAAGGGCGGGCTCGTCGTCGCCGGCACGGACCAGGCCCTGGCCGGGCTGGAGAAACTCGCCGCCGAGCAGCGCGCGGCCGGGGCCGAGGCGGTCCCGGTGCCGCCCGACCGGCTGACCGACCTGGAGCCGTACCTGGCCCCCGGCCTCGCGGGCGGCGTGCACTACCCGCAGGACGCCCAGGTGATGCCCGCCCTCGCGGCTGCGCACCTGCTGCGCGCCTCGAAGGCCCGGGTGCTCACCGGCCGGGAGGTGACCGAGGTCCTGCGCGGCCCGGACGGTGCGGTGCGCGGCGTGCGTACCGACCGGGGCGACCTGCACGCCCCCGCAGTCGTCAACGCGGCCGGCACCTGGGGCGGCGAGGTGGCGGCCCGCGCCGGGGTGTCCCTGCCGGTGCTGCCGCGGCGGGGTTTCGTCCTGGTCACCGAACCGCTGCCGCCCCGCATCCGGCACAAGGTGTACGCCGCCGACTACGTGGCCGACGTCGCGAGCGACTCGGCGGTGCTGCAGACCTCCCCGGTGGTGGAGGGCACCCCGGCCGGGCCGGTCCTCATCGGCGCCAGCCGCGAACGGGTGGGCCTCGACCGGTCGCTGTCGCTCCCGGCGGTGCGCGCGCTGGCGGCCGGGGCGACCGGGCTCTTCCCGTTCCTCGCCGGAGTCCGGGCCCTGCGGGCCTACGCCGGCTTCCGGCCGTATCTGCCGGACCACCTGCCCGCGATCGGCCCCGACCCGCGGGCGCCCGGGCTCTTCCACGCCTGCGGGCACGAGGGCGCGGGCATCGGACTCGCCACCGGCACCGGGCATCTGATCGCCCAGGTGCTGACCGGGCGGACACCTGATCTGGACCTCGGCCCGTTCCGGCCCGAGCGCTTCACCGAGGAGGGCGAGTGAACCCGCTGGAGCTCGCGGGGGCCAGGCCCGGCCCCGCCTTCACGGTCACGTTCGACGGGCGGCCGGTCGAGGCGCTGCCCGGGCAGACGGTCGCTGCCGTGCTGTGGGCGGCAGGGGTGACGTCGTGGCGTTCCACCCGGGGCGAGGGCCGTCCGCGCGGGGTGTTCTGCGGGATCGGCGTCTGCTTCGACTGCCTGGTGACCGTCAACGGCAGCCCCGGCCAACGGGCCTGCCTGGTGCCGGTGCGGCCGGGGGACGTGATCGGCACACAGGACGGCACGGGCCATGAGGAGGCGCGGCATGCGGTCTGACCTCGCCGTGATCGGCGCCGGACCGGCCGGGCTCGCCGCCGCCCTGGCTGCCTCCGCGCGCGGCGTACGGGTCACGCTCGTCGACGCCGCGGCAGAGACCGGCGGGCAGTTCTACCGGCAGCCCCCCGCCGGACTCGGCGCCGCGCGGCCCGAGGCGCTGCACCACCGGTGGCGGACGTGGGAGCGGCTGCGGGACGGACTCGCCGCCAGTGCCGTACGCGTCCTGACGGAACACCATGTGTGGTGCGTGGAGCGGACGTCGGAGGGCTTCACCGTGCACGCGCTGCTCGGGCCCGCGCAGGAGGAGCCGGCCGAGGTCCGCGCCCGCACCGTGCTCCTGGCCACCGGCGGCTACGAGCAGGTGCTGCCCTTCCCCGGCTGGACCCTCCCGGGCGTCGTCACGGCCGGGGGAGCCCAGGCCATGCTCAAGGGCGGGCTCGTGGTGCCGGGGCGCCGAGCGGTCGTGGCCGGGACCGGGCCGCTGCTGCTGCCCGTGGCGACCGGGCTCGCGGCAGCCGGCGTCGAGGTCGCCGCGCTCGTCGAGTCGGCCGCCCCGGGGCGCCTCGCCCGCCACGCCCCGGCCCTGGCCGGAAAGCTCCCCGAGGGCGCCGGATACGCCGCCCGGCTGCTGCGCCACCGTGTCCCGGTCCTCACCCGGCACACCGTCGTCCGCGCGCACGGCGACGACCGGCTGACCGGCGTCACCGTCGCCGCGCTCGACGCCGACGGGCGCGTCCGGCCCGGCACCGCACGGCATCTGCCCTGCGACACCCTCGCCGCCGGCCACGGCATGCTCCCGCACACCGACCTCGCCGAGAGCCTCGGCTGCCGTCTCGACGGGCTCGCCGTGGCCGTCGACACCGAGCAGCGCACCGACGTGCCCGGCGTGTGGGCGGCCGGGGAGGCCACCGGCATCGGCGGTGCCGCGCTCGCCCTCGCCGAAGGGCACATCGCCGGCTGCTCCGCCGCCGCCCACCTGCACGGCACCGCCCCCGATCCGGCCCCCGCCGCCCTCAAGGCCCGTACGGCGCTCCAGCGCTCCGCGGCCGCCCTCGACTCCGCCTACGCGCCGCCCGCGCACTGGCCCGAGCAGGTCACCGACGACACCGTGGTCTGCCGATGCGAGGAGGTCACCGCCGGGGCCGTGCGGGACGCCCTGGACCTCGGAGCGGGCGACGAACGCACCGTGAAGCTGCTCACCCGGGCCGGTATGGGCTGGTGCCAGGGCCGGATGTGCGGCACCGCGGTCGCCGGTCTCGCCGGCTGTGCGCCCACCCCGGCCAGGCGCCCGTTCGCCCGTCCCGTGCCGCTCGGCGTCCTCGCCCGGCAACACCCTCAGGAGGGACTGTCATGACCGACCACCGCCCCTGGCGCGGCGTCCTCGTCGCCACCGCGCTCCCGCTCAACGACGACCTCTCGGTGAACTACGACCGCTACGCCGAGCATTGCGCCTGGCTCGTCGAGAACGGCTGCGACGGCGTCGTGCCGAACGGCTCCCTGGGCGAGTACCAGGTACTCACGCCCGAGGAGCGGGCCCGGGTCGTGGAGACGGCCGTCGCAGCGATCGGCGGGGAGCGCGTGATGCCCGGCGTCGCCGCGTACGGGTCCGCCGAGTCCCGGCGCTGGGCCGAGCAGGCCGGCGAGGCCGGCTGCCGGGCCGTGATGCTGCTGCCGCCGAACGCCTACCGCGCCGACGAGCGCTCCGTCCTCGCCCACTACGCCGAGGTCGCCAGGTCGGGACTGCCGGTCGTCGCGTACAACAACCCGATCGACACCAAGGTCGACCTCGTGCCGGAGTTGCTCGCCCGGCTGCACGGCGAGGGGCACATCCGCGGGGTGAAGGAGTTCTCGGGCGATGTCCGCCGGGCCTACCGGATCGCCGAACTCGCCCCCGAACTGGACCTGCTGATCGGCGCGGACGACGTCCTGCTGGAGCTGGCCGTCGCGGGCGCCAAGGGTTGGGTGGCGGGCTACCCGAACGCGCTGCCCCGGGCCTCGGCCGAGCTGTACCGCGCTGCCGTCGGCGGCGACATGGACACCGCGCTGCCCCTGTACCGGCAGCTGCATCCGCTGCTGCGCTGGGACTCGCGGGTGGAGTTCGTCCAGGCCATCAAGCTGTCCATGGACCTCGTCGGGCGTCATGGCGGACCCTGCCGCCCGCCGCGCGCAGCGCTGCTGCGCGAGCAGGAGGCGGCGGTCCGCGCCGCCACGGAGAAGGCCGTCGCGGCCGGATTGAGCTGAGGATCATGCGCAGCAGACTCGTCCTGCACGCCGTCGACTCACACACGGAGGGCATGCCGACCCGCGTGATCACCGGCGGCATCGGCACCATCCCCGGTGCCACCATGAACGAACGGCGGCTGTGGTTCCGCGAACACCGCGACGACGTCAAGCGGTTGCTGATGAACGAGCCGCGCGGCCACGCCGCCATGAGCGGCGCGATCCTCCAGCCGCCGACCCGGCCCGACTGCGACTGGGGCGTCGTCTACATCGAGGTCTCGGGGTATCTGCCCATGTGCGGGCACGGCACCATCGGCGTGGCGACCGTGCTCGTCGAGACCGGCATGGTCGAGGTCGTCGAGCCGGTCACCACCATCCGGCTCGACACCCCGGCGGGCCCGGTCGTCGCCGAGGTGGCCGTCGAGGACGGGGTTGCCAAGGCGGTCACGCTCCAGAACGTGCCCTCCTTCGCCGTCGGCCTCGACCGCAAGGCCACCCTCGCCGACGGCCGCACGGTGACGTACGACCTCGCGTTCGGCGGCAACTTCTACGCCATCCTGCCGCTGGAGCAGTTCGGTCTGCCCTTCGACCGGTCCCGCAAGGACGAGATCCTCGCCGCCGGCCTGTCCCTCATGGCCGCCGTCAACGCCGAGGACCCGCCCGTCCACCCGGAGGACCCGTCCATCCACGGCCTCCACCACGTCTACCTGGCCGCCCCCGGCTCGACCGCCCGCCACTCCCGGCACGCCATGGCCATCCACCCCGGCTGGTTCGACCGCTCGCCCTGCGGCACCGGCACCAGCGCCCGCATGGCACAGCTGCACGCGCGCGGCGAACTCCCGCTGCACACCGAGTTCGTGAACGAGTCCTTCATCGGCACCCGCTTCACCGGCAGACTGCTCGGCACCACCGAGGTCGCCGGCCGCCCGGCCGTGCTGCCCAGCTTCACCGGCCGCGCCTGGATCACCGGCACCGCGCAGTACCTGCTGGACCCCGAGGACCCGTTCCCGGCGGGATTCGTCCTGTAAGCCCGCCCCCGCACCACGTCCCCGAGAGGAACCCCGACCGTCATGGCCCCGCAGCACACCCCCGACCTGCCCGTGCTCGGCAGCAGGAAGCCCAGCCACCGGGAGCGGGTCGCGGACGCGTTGCGGGCCGCCCTGATCGCCGGTGAACTGCGGCCCGGCGAGGTCTACTCGGCCCCCGGCCTCGCCACCCGCTTCGGCGTCTCCGCGACCCCCGTGCGCGAGGCCATGCTCGACCTGGCCAAGGAGGGTCTGGTCGACACCGTGCCCAACAAGGGCTTCCGCGTCACCGCCGTCTCCGAGCGGCAGCTCGACGAGTTCACCCACATCCGGGCACTGATCGAGATCCCCACCACGGCGGAGCTGGCCCGCACGGCCGACCCGGTGGCCCTGGAGGCGCTCCGCCCGGTCGCCCGGGAGATCGTCACCTCCGCCGCGGCCGGGGACCTCATCGCCTACGTCGAGGCCGACCTGCGCTTCCACCTCGGCCTGCTGGCCCTCGCCGGCAACGGCCACCTCGTCGACGTCGTACGCGACCTCAGACGCCGCTCGCGGCTCTACGGTCTGACGGCCCTGGTGGAGCAGGGGCGGCTGGAGGCGTCGGCCGAGGAGCACCTGGAGATCCTGGACGCACTGCTCGCCCGGGACGAGGAGGCCGTACGGGCCGTGATGGCCCGGCACCTCGGGCACGTCCGGGGCCTGTGGGCGGCACCCTGACACCTGGGCGACGACCCGCCCGGCAAGCGGTCGCCGCGTCGGCCTGCCGGTTCACAGGTCCAGCACGAGCCGCTTGCCGCGGCAGCGGGACACGCAGATGAGCATGGTCTCGCCCGCCGCCCGTTCGTCCTCCGTCAGCACCGAGTCCCGGTGCTCCGGCTCACCGTCGAGGACGTCGGTCTCACACGTGCCGCAGGTGCCCTCGGTGCAGGAGTACAGCACCTCGACCCCGGCGGCGCGCACGGCGTCGAGCACGGACACGTCCGGCGCGACGGTGAGCGTCCTGCCGCTGCGCGCCAGCTTCACCTCGAACTCCGTGTCGCCGCCGGTCTCCTGCTCCTTCGGCTGGAACCGCTCGACGCGCAGGACCCCGGACGGACACCGGGCCTCGACCGCGTCCAGCAGCGGCCCCGGACCACAGCAGTAGACGAGCGTGCCCTCGGGCACGTCGTCCAGCACGGAGGGCAGGTCCAGCAGGCCCGTCTCGTCCTCGGGCGCGATCGTCACCCGGTCCCCGTAGCGGCCGAGTTCCCCGCCGAACGCCATGGACGCGCGGGTGCGCCCGCCGTACAGCAGCGTCCACTCGGCGCCCGCCGCCTCGGCCGCCGCCAGCATCGGCAGGATCGGGGTGATGCCGATGCCGCCCGCGACAAAGCGGTACCGGGGAGCCGGCTCCAGGCGGAAGTTGTTCCGGGGGCCGCGCACCCGCACCTTGGCACCCTCGCCCAGCTGCTCGTGCACATGGGCCGAGCCGCCCCGCCCGGCGCTCTCCCGCAGCACCGCGATGCGCCAGGCCGACCGGTCCGCCGGGTCGCCGCACAGCGAGTACTGCCGCTCCAGACCGGGCTCCAGCAGGACGTCGACATGGGCGCCCGGCTCCCAGGCGGGCAGCGGCTCACCCAGCGGATGGCGCAGGGTGAGGGCGAGCACGCCGTCGGCCGCGGACTCCCGCCGGCCGACGACGAGTTCGGCTTCGTACACACTCATGAGCTGTTTCCTCGTGGCTCGTCGACGGAGTGCCCCTGCGGATGGGCGAGCATCCACTCCCACATCTCGACCGGGTCCTGCGCGGTGTGCTCACGGCCGCAGTGGCACGTGCCGTGCAGGGTGTCGGTGCCGGGCAGCCAGGCGATGCGGTAGATCTCGCCGGTCGGAGCCGTCACCGGACCTTCTCCACGGGCTTCTCGCCCTGCTCCACCAGCCGGCCGAGGATGCGGCGGGCGGCCAGGCCGCCGGTGTCGATGTTGATGCTCAGCTCCTGGTAACCGGTGCGTTCGGTGCCGAGGGTCTTCTGCAGCAGGTTGAGCGCGGTGACGTCCTGCATCACGACCGTGTGGTTGTTGCCCCGCAGGAACTCGGTGACCTCGGTGTCGTCCGTCGCCCAGTCCCGGGAAACCGCCCAGAAGTCGTACACCGTGCCGTCGCCGGACGGCGTGATCGCGTAGGTGATCTCGGTGTGGAAGCCGTTCGGGTCGCTGCCGTCCTCCTCGGGCAGCACCCCGACCGGGGCGATACGGCTGTGCAGCAGATAGAGACAGGGGGCGTGGTACTCGATGTCCTGCCAGCGGGTGATCCGGCCCTCGATGCCGGTCGACCTGGCGTAGAAGGGCGGGCACTCGGCGTCGTCCATGTGCCGGCTCACCCGGACGATCCCGGCGCCCTCGTCGACCTCGGTGGTGATCGGCGTCTCGGCGACCTCGGGGGTGCCGATGTAACCGCCGTGCAGATACGTCTCGTGGGACAGGTCCAGGAGGTTGTCGACGAGCAGGCCGTAGTCGCAGTCGATGGGCTCCATGCCGCGCACGGTGACCCAGCCGGGGGAGTCGAGGTGCCGGGCCCGGGGAATGGACTGCGGGTCGGCGAGCGCCGGGTCGCCGATCCAGACCCAGATCAGCGAGTCCTGCTCGACGACCGGGTAGGAGGCGACCCGGGCCGTGCGCGGCACCCGTTTCTGCCCCGGCACGTACACGCACGTACCGGAGGTGTCGTACGTGAACCCGTGGTAGCCGCACACGATCCGGTCCCCGTCCAGGCGCGTCGGCGCTTGTGACAGCGGATAACGGCGGTGCACACACCGGTCGTGCAGGACGACCGGCGTGCCGTCCTCCTCCGTCCGGTACAGCACGAGCGTCTCACCGAGGATCGTCCGGCCGAGCAACTCCCGCCCGACCTCCTGACTGTAGGCGGCGACGTACCACTGGTTCCTGGCGAAGGCGGTCGTGTGAGGCATGGGCGCTTGCTCCCGTCTGTGGTCGTGCCGTCATCGTCGGGGCGGCCCTCCGGGCGCCGCAACGGGCCTTCCGCCAGGCGGAAGCCGTTGACGCATCAAAAAGTGAAAGCGCAACGGAATTCCCGATTTTTTCATCACGGGGAATCCGCTTAATCTGGGCATATGGAAAATACACAGTTCTATGTGGTCAAGCGCGGTGACAACCTCACCAAGATCGCGTCCATGTTCCATGTGACACTGGACCAGATTCTCGAGTGGAATCCCGAGATCGAGAATCCTGACATCATCCACCCCGGTCAGCGGATCCGTGTGGCCGCACCGGAAATGCACGGGGAGTTCGAGCCGTTCCCGGGCCCCGATTTCTTCCAGTCGTCCGTGACGAGCCCGGTCATCGAGGCCATGGGCTTCCGCCTGATCGAGGAGGAGTGCTCGGCGTACGCCGGCGGCCCCGACTCCCAGTGGAGCGAGGCGGACCGGAAGTCGTACGCGATGTGGCAGCGCAAACTCGGATTCACAGGCCACGAAGCTGACGGCACGCCGGGCCGGAAGTCCTGGGAGAGGCTTCACGTACCCGCCGTCTTCGAATGAGCGGCATCGCGTCGGGCCGGCCGCCGAGGACGGCCTGGCGCGCACGGGCCCGGGCTCGTATCACCTACCTCGAGGCGGAGCTGGAGCACGAGAGCGTCAGGCGGGAAGCGGACGACCGAATGGCGCTCATCGAGGGAATGCGGGGGCATCTGGAAAAGGCGCGTTCGGCCGCGGATGAGGATTTCGGATGGCGGTGGCTGTGGTCGGGATCGGCTGCCCGTGAGGGCGTGTGCTCGAATATCCGAAGTGCCGAGGTGTTGCTGATTCAACTGGTTTCCGACGAGGAAGCCGCGGGCCGCGCCAGCGAGGTCATGGCGCTGGTCAAGGATCACCTGGACGCCGACGACCCACGGCGGGTCCGGCTCGCCCTGCGGCTCCGTCCCATCATCTCCGGCGACATCACCGGGAGCGACCGGGATCTGATGGCCCGGGCGCTCGACGCCGCGTACTGCAGCCTGGACGACGAACTGGCCCGGGTGCGCAGCCTGCGCAACATCCTCTGGGCCGCGACGGTCCTCGTGCTGGCCGGGGTGGTGAGTCTGGCTCTGTACGGGTGGTTCTCGCCCAGTTCGCTGAGCTTGTGCTTCTCACCCGGGAACAGCTCCCGGGGCGAGGTCGACGTCGTGTGCCCGACCGCCGAGCATCACATCAGGCAGGCGGAGGGTGCCCCGAGGATCGACCCCAGCAGCAGAGCCGACCCGACGGACATCCTCACCGTCGAGATCGCCGGACTCGCCGGCGCGGCCCTCACCGTCATCGCCTCCCTGCGCCGCATCCGTGGCACCGACTCCCCGTACATGCTGCCCTTGGCGTCGGCCGTGCTGAAGTTCCCCACCGGCGCCCTGTCGGCCTTCCTCGGGCTGCTGCTGATCCGGGGCGCCTTCGTCCCCGGGCTCAGTGACCTCGACAGCAGGGCGCAGGTCCTCGCCTGGGCCGCGGCGTTCGGCGCCGCGCAGCACCTGGTGACCCGACTCGTCGACGACCGCGCCCAGATGACGCTGTCGGAGGTGGGCAGGACCACCGACGCCGTGGTCGACCCCGAGAGAGTGGCCGTCAGGGAGGGGGCGGCGGTGCCTGCCGCTGCCGGCTCACCCGACGGTGCGGGACCGCGTGACGAGCGGCATGAGGGACCGCACGGGACCGGCGGAGACGGCGAGCCGGCTCCCGACGGCGCGCCCGCTCACCGCCGCAGCGGCGCGTGAGCCGTCTCCGGCAGCCGCAGATAGACCAGCGACGACACCAGGCAGAGCACCGCGACGTACCAGGGGAACAACCCGGAGTGCCCCAGCTCCTTGAACAGGGTGCCGACGTACGGGGCCGTGCCGCCGAAGAGGGCCACCGTCAGGGAGTAGGGGAAACCGATGCCCGCCGCGCGGACCCGGGGCGGGAAGATCTCCGCGTTCACGGCCGCGCTGATCGAGGTGAACCCGGTCAGCAGCACCATGCCCGCGCACTGCACGAGCAGCAGCACGGCGAAGGAGTCGCGCAGGGCGTGCAGCAGAGGCACGGTCAGCAGGGCGAAGCCCAGGCCGAAGAAGAGCAGCAGGGGGCGGCGGCCGAAGCGGTCCGAGAGCAGGCCGCCGAGCGGTTGCAGCAGCGCGAAGAACGCCAGTGAGATCGTGCCCGCGAGCAGCGCGTCCGACTTCTCGATGCCGGCGTTGAGTTCGGCGTACGTCGGCAGGTACGACGTCCACGTGTAGTAGGCGATGGTGCCGCCCGCCGTGATACCGCCGATGAGCAGCGACTCGCGCGGGTGCCGGCGCAGCGCCTCGAACAGGCCCGGGCGCGGGGCCCGCTGCTGCTCGGCGCTGCGGGTCTCCTGCGCGCCCTGCCGGATCCAGAAGCCGACCAGGCTCAGCACGGCCCCGAGCACGAACGGCACCCGCCAGCCCCAGCCGTTCATCTGGCCGTCGTTCAGCGTGTTCACCAGCAGTGTCGCGATGCCGGAGGCCACCAGCTGCCCCACCGTCGTCGACACGTACTGGAAGCTGGAGAACAGCCCGCGCCGGCCGGGGCCCGCCGACTCGACCAGGAAGGTCGTCGATGCCGCGAACTCGCCGCCCACGGACAACCCCTGGAGCAGTCGCGCGAGCACCAGGATCACCGGCGCGAGCACGCCCACCGTGGCGTACGTCGGGGTCAGTCCGACCAGCAGGCTGCTGCCGCCCATGAGCAGGATGGTGACCGTCAGCGCGGCCCGCCGTCCGTGCCGGTCGGCGACCGCGCCCATCAGCAGCCCGCCGACCGGCCGCATGAAGAAGCCCACCGCGAACACCGCGAACGTGGACAGCAGGGGCACCAGCGAGTTGTCGGCGCTCTTGGGGAAGACCTGGTCGGCGATGTAGGTGGCCAGAAACGTGTAGGCGTACCAGTCGTACCATTCCACCGCGTTGCCCACGGAGGCGGCGAGGAGCTGGCGAACGGGCCGTTTCGTCGGCGGGGAAACCGTCTGCGTCTCTGTCACGCCCCTCACCCTCCCCCCGCGGCGCCCCGGCACACCTGGCGTACCGGCGACTTTCACACGAGCGTCACCGGCCCCTTCCTTGTCGTTTGGTGTCCCTGAAACACTCCTTCCGCGCAGATTCCGTCACGTTCCGGCCATCCCGTACCTCAGGATGAGAGGTCTGTCCTTCATGTCCGAAGTCAACCGGCGCCGCTTTCTCCAACTCGCGGGTGCCACCACAGCTTTCAGCGCGCTGTCGGCCAGCATCCAGCGCGCCGCCGCCCTTCCGGCGAACCATCGCACCGGGTCGATCGAAGACGTCGAGCACATCGTCGTCCTCATGCAGGAGAACCGTTCTTTCGACCATTACTTCGGCACCCTGAGAGGCGTCCGCGGCTTTGGTGACCCCCGCCCGGTCGCCCTCGACAACGGCAAGCCGGTCTGGCACCAGGAGAAGGACGGCAAGGAGATCCTGCCGTTCCACCCGGACGCCGACGACCTCGGCATGCAGTTCCTGGAGGGCCTGCCGCACTCCTGGCCCGACGGCCATCAGGCCTACAACGGCGGCAAGTACGACCGGTGGGTGCCCGCCAAGGGCACGACGACCATGGCGTACCTGACCCGCGAGGACATCCCGTTCCACTACGCCCTCGCCGACTCCTTCACGGTCTGCGACGCCTACCACTGCTCGTTCATCGGCTCCACCGACCCGAACCGCTACTACATGTGGTCCGGCTGCACGGGCAACGACGGCACCGGCGGCGGCCCGGTCCTCGGCAACGACGAACTCGGCTACGGCTGGACGACCTACCCCGAGCGCCTGGAGCAGTCCGGCATCTCCTGGAAGATCTACCAGGACATCGGCGACGGCCTCGACGCCAAGGGCTCCTGGGGCTGGATCCAGGACGCCTACCGCGGCAACTACGGCGACAACTCCCTGCTGTACTTCAACAGGTATCGCAACGCCCAGCCCGGCGACCCCTGGTACGACAAGGCCCGCACCGGCACGAACGCCAAGGCCGGCGACGGCTACTTCGACCTGCTGAAGGCCGACGTCAAGGCCGGCAAGCTCCCGCAGATCTCCTGGATCGCCGCCCCCGAGGCCTTCTCCGAGCACTCCAACTGGCCGTCGAACTACGGCGCCTGGTACATCGCCCAGGTCCTGGACGCCCTGACCTCCAACCCGGAGGTCTGGTCCAAGACGGCCCTGTTCATCACGTACGACGAGAACGACGGCTTCTTCGACCACGTGGTGCCGCCGCTGCCCCCGAAGGACGCCTCCCGCGGCCTGTCCACCGTCGACGTCTCCCTCGACCTCTTCCCCGGCGACGGCAAGAACATCGCCGGCCCGTACGGCCTCGGCCCGCGGGTGCCGATGCTGGTCGTCTCGCCGTGGAGCAAGGGCGGCTACGTCTGCTCCGAGACCCTCGACCACACCTCGATCCTGCGGTTCATGGAACGCCGCTTCGGCGTGCGCGAGCCCAACATCTCGCCGTGGCGCCGGGCCATCTGCGGTGATCTGACCTCCGCGTTCGACTTCTCCCGCAAGGACACGCGCCCGGCCCCGCTGCCCGGCACCGACGAGTACGAGCCGCAGGACCGCGAACGCCACCCCGACTACAAGCCGACCCCGCCCGCCGACCCCCGCATGCCCCGGCAGGAACGCGGACTGCGCCGCTCCCGGCCGCTGAGGTACGCCCCGCGCGTGGACGCCTCGGTCGACGCGGCGGCAGGCAAGCTCACCCTCACCTTCGCCACCGGCGCGAAGGCGGGCGGCGCCTTCCACGTCACCTCCGGCAACCGCACCGACGGCCCCTGGATGTACACCACCGAGGCCGGCAAGACACTCTCCGACACCTGGAACTCGGCGTACTCGGCGGGCGCGTACGACCTGACCGTGCACGGACCGAACGGCTTCGTGCGGGTCTTCAAGGGCTCGAACAGGACGGCCGGCTGCGAGGTCACCGCCCGCCACACCGGCGACGACATCGAGCTGACCTTCACCAACAAGGGTTCCGGCACGGCACGGCTGAAGCTCTCCAGCGGCTACGCCGGCCGTCCCTCGACCGTCACCGTCCGCCCGGGCGCGACGGTGTGCCGGACCGTGGAACTCGCCGCCAGCCGCCGCTGGTACGACCTGACCGTCACCGCCGAGGGCGACAAGGCGTTCCTGCGGCGGTTCGCGGGGCACGTCGAGAACGGGCGGCCGGGGGTGAGCGACCCGGCGATCATCACCGCGTAGCGGGAGTGAGGTGCCCCGGATCGTGCGACCGGGGCACCAGCGCCGGTTCGGCCGTGGCCGAGCCGGGCTCCAGCGCCAGGACGGCGGCCACCGGATGGTCGTCGTCCACCGGGGCGGCCAACGGTGCCGCCCGGCTGAGCAGCACCACACCCCAGGACGCCAGACCCGCCCCGGCGAGCGCGAGCGGCACGCCCGCCGGGCCGCCCTGGAGGCGTTCGCCCAGCAGCGCCAGACCGATCACCGCGGCGGCCAGCGGATTGGCCAGGGTCACCATCGCGAGCGGGCCGCCCAGACCACCCCGGTACGCCGTCTGCGACAGCAGCAGCCCACCGGCCGCGAAGGCCGCCACGAGCACTGCCACGCCGACCACCTGGACGCTCAGCACCGGTCCCGTCCGGTCCGTCGCGGCCACCGTCACGGTCTGGGTGAGGGCCGAGGCGACCCCGGAGGCGAGGCCGGAGGCGGTCGCGTGCCGCAGCCCGGGGCGGGCGCCCGGCCGGGACAGCACCCCGACGAGCGCCGCGGTGGCGCCCGCCACCGCCAGTGCCTCGGGAACGCTCAGCACATCGTCCGGGGCCGGACCGGACGCCGTGACCAGGATCGCGCCCAGGCCCAGCAGCGTCAGCGCCGTGCCCTTCCACTCGACCGCGCTCACCCGCCGTCCCGCCATCCGCGCCCCCATGGGCACCGCCGCGACCAGAGTGAGCGCGCCGAGCGGCTGGACGACGGTCAGCGGACCGTACCGGAGGGCGACGACGTGCAGCAGCGCGGCCGACGCGTTCAGTCCGACCGACCACCACCAGGCGCGGCTGCCGAGCAGCCGCAGCGTGCCCGCACCGGGGGAACGGGAGGCGAGCCGCTCTTGGGCGACCGCGGCGGCCGCGTAGGCGACGGCGGAGACGAGGGACAGGGCGACGGCGATCAGGACGGCGTTCATCGCCCGGCCCCACGAGTGCCCGCTCGTCCCGCTGCGCCGGTACGAGGCCGCCCCGTGCCCGGCCGGGCGTGGTCGCCGTGCGGTGCGGCGAGCGGAGCGAGACGGGGGTCCCCCCGGACGAAGTGCGGGGGAGGATCACCGCGAGCGCGAGGCCCAGCAGGGCCGCTGCCACGATCGCGTCGAGCCAGTAGTGGTTCGCGGTGCCGACGATCACCAGCAGCGTCAGCACCGGATGCGCCAGCCACAGCCGGCGCCACCGCGAGCGGGTCGTGACGACCAGGCCGATCGCCACCATCAGCGCCCAGCCGAAGTGCAGCGACGGCATCGCCGCGAACTGGTTCGACAGGGAGTCGGTCGCGGGATCGCCGTACACCGACGGCCCGTACACCCGCGCCGTGTCGACCAGCCCGGTCGACGCGAGCATGCGCGGCGGGGCGAGCGGGAACAGCAGGTGCAGCACCAGGGCTGCGGCGGTGACCGCGGCCAGCACCCGGCGGGCCCACACGTAGTGCGCCGGGCGGCGCAGGTACAGCCAGACCAGGAAGGCGACGGTGGCGGGGAAGTGGACGGCCGCGTAGTACGTGTTCGCGAGGTGCGCGAGTCCGTCCCCGTGCAGCAGCAGGGCCTGCACCGCACCCTCGCCCGGCAGATGGACCGCCCGCTCGAAGTCCCACACGCGGTGCGCGTTGTGGAGGGCCTCGCCGGTGTGGCCCGTGGCCAGCTGCCGACCGAACTTGTAGACGAGGAAGAGCCCTGCGACGAGCAGGAGCTCCCGGACGAGCGGCGGTCGCGCTATCGCGTCGGACCCCGCCGGCGCAGGCTCGGTGCGGGCATTCATCCCCCGGCCCCTTCGGTGACGGTGGTGCTGTTATCGGTACGAGAGCGTACCGATACGCCAGTGTACCGATACGGTCACGTACCGGTACACTGGCGTATCGATAGACGTACGACACACCGCCGGCCGGGAATTTTCCGGCCGCCCGACGAAAGCCAGGAGCACCGCCCATGACGTCGCAGGCCGCGGACCGGCCCGAGCCGGTCGGTGTCACGCGCCGCTCCAAGATCACGCCCGAGCGTGAGCAGGAGTTCTACGACGCCGTGCTGGAACAACTGGGCGAGTGCGGCTACGACTCCGTCACCATGGAGGGGATCGCCGCCAGCACCCGGTGCAGCAAGTCCACGCTCTACCGTCAGTGGAAGACCAAGCCCCAGTTCGTGGCGGCGGCGTTGCGCTCCCACCGGCGGACGCGCTGCGTCGACACCGGCTCGCTGGCCGAGGACCTGCGGGAGGCGGCCCGGGCGGCGGGCGAGTTGTCCGGCCGGGACACCAAGCTGCTCCAGGCGCTCGCCCATGCCGCCGGCCAGGACCCGGAGCTGCAGCGCGCGTTGCGCGAGGCGCTGGTCGAGCCGGAGATCGCCGCGCTGAAGGAGATCATCCGGCGCGGGGTCGAACGCGGAGAGGTGCCCGCCGACCATCCGGCGCTGGAGTACATCCCGGCACAGCTGCTCGGCGTCCTGCGGGTGCGGCCCGTCCTGGAGGGCGAATGGGCCGACCCGGACTATCTGGTGCGGTTCGTGGACGCCGCCGTGCTGCCGGCGCTGGGCCTGACCTGAGACCCGGGCCGCCGTCCGCCGGATGACCGGGCGGTGACCTGATCGCGCCGACCCGTGGGGACGGGGGCGGCGCGCACCCCCCGGCCGGGTGGGGTTCCCCTGTGAGATGCGGGGGCGCCCCACCCGGCCGCCGGTGTGTGCGGGTGTCCGCTCCCGGTCAGACGTCCTGACCGTTGCCGCTGCCCGTCGCCGCCTTGATGCCCTTGGCGATGTCGTCGAGCACGGTCTCCTGCTGGTCCGCGTCGACGCCGAACCGCACGACGACCATCTGCTTCGCGTTCGCGGGGGAGGGGAACGCGAGCGACTCCACGATGCCGTCGGCGCCCTTGCTCGTGACGGCCTTCCAGCGGACCAGGTAGCCCTTCTGCCCGGCCACGGTCACGGCCTTGGAGTCCAGCACGTCGTGGGAGGTGATCCCGCCGTAGGACTTGCCGCCGTAGGACTCCTCGGCGTTCGCCGCGATGTCCGCCTTCGCGATCTCCTCGGCGGTGTCGCCCTTGGCACCGAGGGCCAGGGCCGGGGCCGAGTAGGCGCCGCCCTTCGTGCAGGTCGAGGAGGTGTCGCCGGGGCACTTGTAGGAGTCGTCGGACGTCACCTGCGCGCCGACGTTGGCCTGCTGGCCGTACCATCCCTTCGGAATCGGCAGACTGATCCCGCTGACCGCGTCGGTCACCGACCCGCTCCTGATCTTCGGCGGCTCGGACCGCTCGGGCTGCGGACTCTGCCCACCGGACCCGCCGCCGTCGCCGCCGGACCCTCCGGATCCACCCGAGCCTCCGGACCCGCCCGGCCCGCCGAACGGCCCGCCCTGGCCCCCGGGGGCGCCCGGCCCGCCCGGCGCCTGCGAGGTGGGCGCACCGCCCCCGCCGCCGTTGTCCGTCAGGGCGTACACGCCCACGCCGATGCAGGTGAGTACGACCACGGCCGCCGCGACGGCCGCGCCTATCCGCAGCCGCCGCCCCTTTCCGCCCGGAGGCGCGGCGGGATAGGCGGGGTAGGCGGGATACCCGGCAGCCCCCGGATACGCGCCGCCGCCCGGCTGCCCACCGACTCCCGGCTGCCCGGCAACACCTGAATACCCGACGGCTCCGGAACCCCAGGCTTCTGCGGACTTTCCGGCACCGCCCGGCTGCCCGGCGGCTCCCGGGCCCCAGGCGTCTGCGGGCTGCCCTGCCCCGGTCTGCCCGCTGCTCGGCTGCCCGGCGGCTCCCGAACCCCAGGCGTCTGCGGGCTGCCCCGCTCCGGTCTGCCACGCACCGCCCGGCTGCCCGGCGGCTCCCGCGCCGCCGGCGCCGGCGGCCTGCTGCCCGGTTCCCGGCCCCTCGGCGGCAGTCGGTACCCCGGGGCCGGCCGGCCCGGCTTCCGGCGCCTCGGCGGCAGTCGGGGTCCCGGCTCCGGCGGGCCGGCCGGTTCCCGGCCCCGCAGCGGCAGTCGGTGCCCCGGTGCCCGCGGGCTGCCCGGCCCCCGGCGTTTCGCTCCCGGTCGGCTGCCCGGCTCCCAGTGCCTCGGTCCCAGCCGGTGCCTCGGCGGCAGCCGGACGCTCCGCCGGTGCCGGGCTCACTGGGGGCGCCGCCGTGCCGTCCGGCGCCGTCGACGCACCACCGTGGGGCGTCTGATCCGTCGATGCGGCCCCGGCGGACGCCGGACCTGTCGGGTGACCCCAGGTCGCGGGCGGCTGTGCCGGGCGGATGCGGTCCGTCCAGGCCTTGCCGTCCCACCAACGCTCGGTGGCGGGCCCGTCACTTGTCTGTCCGGGATCGGCGTACCACCCGGGAGGAGTCTCCTGCGTCATGCCCCCACCGTATGAGGCGTCGGTGAAAGAGGCATGAGAGGAGTCGGAACCGGCTATTCCAGGAGCAGCCGCGTCGGCTGCCGAGCCGCCCGTGGCGGAAGCCGCAGCCCGTCCCGTCCCGGGGTCACCGACCCGAGCACACTGGGATGCCGGGCCCCGGTGCTCGCCGGTTCCGTGCCCGGCAGGCCGTGCAGGGTCAGGAAGCCCAGTACAGCGAAGGCGTACGCCTCCTTGGCGTCCGACGGCAGACCGAGGTCGTCCGAGGTCCGCACGGCCACCCCCCGCAACAGCTCCGCGAGCATCGACATCAGCACCGGGTTGCGCGTCCCGCCGCCCGAGGCGATCACCTCCGTCGCGCCCACCGGCCCTACCGCGTCCGCCACCGTCCGGGCCGTCAGCATGGTCAGCGTCGCGACGACGTCCTCGGCGGGCAGCGTCCCGAACCCGGCCAGCGCGTCCCGCAGATGACCGAGGTGGAACAGCTCCTTGCCCGTCGTCTTCGGTGCGGGCAGCGCGTAGTACGGCTCTTCCAGCAGCCGGTCCAGCAGCGGCCCGTGCACCCGGCCCCGCGCGGCCAGCGCCCCGTCCGTGTCGTAGGCCAGCGCTCCGCCGCTGAACCCCCGGGCCGCCGCGTCGATCAGCGCACAGCCCGGCCCCGTGTCGAAGGCCGTCCCGTCCGGCGCGGTGAGGTTGGCGATCCCGCCGATGTTGAGCGCGACGGGCCGGCCCGGGCGGCCGCGCAGCCACAGCAGGTCGACCAGGCTGACCAGCGGCGCGCCCTGCCCGCCGGCGGCGATGTCACGGGGCCGGAAGTCGGCCACCACGGGCAGCCCGGTCGCCTCGGCGATCCAGGCCGGCTGCCCGAGCTGGAGGGTGCCGTGGACCTCGGCGCCGGCGACCCAGTGGTAGACGGTCTGCCCGTGCGAGGCCACCAGCTCGGCGTGCCCCTCGCACAGTTCACGGCCGGCCCGGACCGCGGCCGCCGCGAAGGCCTGCCCGATCCGGGTGTCGAGCCGGCACACCTCGCCCAGCGTGGTGGTCCCCGGCGGCAGCGCGGCGGCCAGGGCCTCGCGGAGTTCGCCGTCGTACGGTTCGCTCACCATGCCCAGTGGCTTCAGCACCAGGCTGTCGCCGACGAGATCCAGCTCGGCCGCCGCCGCGTCGATCGCGTCGTACGACGTCCCGGACATGAGACCGATCACCCGCATCCGGTCACCCGGCCCTCTCCTCCGCCGGCTTGGCCACCGCGACCCGCCGCGTCGGCGGCAGCGTCAGAAGGGCCGGCACGCTCACCGCGCACGCCGCCGCCGCATAGTACGCGGGGATGTCCACGCTCCCCGTGCGCTCGATGGTCTCCGTGATGATGAGCCCGGCGCACCCCGAGAACACCGCATTGGACAGCGCGTAGGCGAGTCCCAGGCCCGTGTATCGCACTCGGGTCGGGAACATCTCCGACAGCATCGCCGGGCCCGGCCCCGCCATCAGCCCCACCACCGCACCCGCGCCGCACACCGCCACTCCCTTCACGGTGTTCGAAACGCCGGACTCCTGCAGAAGGTTGAGCAACGGCACCGCGAGGACCACCACCAGCACCGCCCCCGTCAGCATCACCGCCCGCCGCCCGAGCCGGTCGCTGAGCAGCCCCGCCGGCAGGATCATGGCCGCGAAACCCAGATTGGCCAGCACGGTCGCCACCAGCGCCTGCTGGAACGTCGCGCCCAGCGAGCTCTGCAGATACGACGGCAGCACGACGAGGAACGTGTAACCGGCCGCGGCCCAGCCCATGATCCGCCCCGCGCCCAGCACGACGGCCCGGACCACCTCACGCGCGGGAGGGGATTCCCCGGCCCGTTCCGCCACGAACGCCGGCGTCTCGTCCAGCCGCAGCCTCAGCCACAAGGCGCCCAGCCCCAGCGGCAGCGTGAGCAGGAACGGCAGCCGCCAGCCCCAGGCGCCCAACTGCTGCTCCGTCAGCACGGTTGCGAGCAGCGCCGCCGCACCCGCACCGGCCAGCAGCCCCAGCGCCACCGTGAACGACTGCCACGACCCGTACAGTCCACGCCGGCCCGGCGGAGCGAACTCCGTCATCACCGACACCGCACCGCCGAACTCCCCACCCGCCGACAGCCCTTGGAGCACCCGCAGGAACGTCAGCAGCCAGGGCGCCAGGGCACCCGCCTGCGCGTACGTCGGCAGCACACCGATCAGTGTCGTCGCCACCGTCATCAGCGTGATCACGAGGACCAGCACCGGACGCCGCCCGACCCGGTCGCCCAGACGGCCGAAAAGCGCCGCCCCGACGGGCCGGAAGAAGAACGCGAGCGCGAAGGACGCGTACGTCCTGACCAGAGCCTCGGCCTCGCTGCCGCCCTCCGGCGTGAAGAACCGCGCCGCGATGATCGTCGCGAAGTAGCCGTAGACGCCGAACTCGTACCACTCGATGAGATTGCCCACCGACCCCGCGACCAGCGCCCGCCGGCCGCGCCGAGTGTCCCCTTGCTGCTGAATGGACGTCACCTCCCGTGAGCTTGACCGCCGTTGACCGGAATGGGGCTGGTGACAGGCCCGGTGCGTCGCCCGGCCGCACCCGGTGTCACCCGTCACGGCAAGAGGTGCCCCGACCACCCTGCACTCAGGCAATCGGACGGCTACGCTCGACGTCTGTACGTCGTTCGGGCGACTTGGGGAGGTAGCGGGATGACGGAGGTACGGCCCACGGCCGCCGCCTCGGCTTCCCTGTGGGAGCGCGACGAGGAGGTCGCCGCCGTCGAGCGGGCCGTCGACAGCCTGTGCGCGGACCGTTCCTCGTCCGGCGGACTGCTGGTCTTCCGTGGCGAGGCCGGACTCGGCAAGACCGCTCTGCTGGCCGAAACCCGCCGCATCGCCGAGGCCCGCGGCTGCGCGGTCTGGTCGGCACGCGGCGGCGAGACCCTCAGGTCGGTCCCCTTCAACGTGGTACGGCAGTTGCTGCAGCCGGCCCTGGTGTCGATGCTGCCGGAGGAAGCCCGCGAGTACCTCGGTGACTGGTACGACATCGCCGGCCCCGCCCTCGGCATAGCGGACCCCGGCGACCGGCAGGCCGATCCGCAGGGCGTGTGCGACGGCCTGGTCGCCGCCGTACGCCGGCTCGCCCGCCGGGACTGGCCGCTGGTGCTGCTGATCGACGACGCCCACTGGGCGGACCAGGAGACCCTGCACTGGCTCGCGGGGCTCGCCGAGCGCCTCGACGAGATGTCCGTCCTGGTCGTCGTCACCCGCCGCCCCGAGGAGGTCTCCGGTGCGAGCGCCCGCCACCTCGACACCGTCGCCGCCGCCGCGGACGGCCCCGTCACCACCCTGAGCGCCCTCACCCCGGACGCCACGGCCGGACTCACCCGCGCCACCCTGGGCGACCACGCGGATGCCGCGTTCTGCCGCGAGGTCTGGGCCGTCACCGCCGGCAATCCCTACGAGACCGTCGAACTCCTCGCCAAGGTGCAGGACAGCGAACTCGAAGCGGTCGAGGCCCGGGCCGGCGACCTGCGCGAACTGAACCGCTCGGCCCGCGGCGGCGGTCTCGTCGCCCGCCTGGAGGAACTCGGCATCGACGCCACCAGGTTCGCCTGGGCCGCCGCCATCCTCGGCACCGGCATCTCCACCGGCCTGGTCGCCAAGCTCGCCACCCTGCGCCCGGACGACGCCCGCCGCTGCGCCGAACTGCTGCGCACCGCCCGCATCCTCACCGCGCCCGACCCCGCGACCGGTCGCAGCGCCGACGGCGATCTGGAGTTCGTCCACCCGCTGATCGCGACCGCCGTCTACCACTCCATCCCCGACGCCCTGCGCACCGCCATGCACGGCATCGCCGCCCGGATCGTCGCCGACGAGGGACACGGCGCCGCGGCCGCCGCCCGCCACCTCCTGGAGGTCCACCCGGACGACGACGAGGAACTCGTCGGGCAGCTGCGCGAGGCCGCCCGCGAGCACCTCGCCGTCGGCGCCCCGGACGCCGCCCGGCGCTGCCTGGAGCGGGCCCTGGAGGAACCGCCCCGGCCCGAGTCCCACCCGCACGTGCTGTACGAACTCGCCGAGGCGACCTTCCTCACCGCGCCCGCCCGCACCATCGGCCACCTGCGGACGGCCCTCGCCATGCCCGGCCTCGACGGCGACCAGCGGGTCGACGCCGTCTTCCGGCTCTCCCAGGCGCTCCTGCACAACGACCAGCTGGAGGAGGCCGTCCGCACGGTCGAGGCGGAAGCCGCCCGGCTCCAGCCGGGCCCCGCCCGGATGCGGCTGCAGGCCGCGCAGTTCATGTGGGAGGGGTTGCACGCCGGCGAGGCCACCTCACCCGGCCGTTCCCAGCGGCTCGCCGACCTCGCCCGCCCCTGCACCGGCCGGGACAACTCCGAACGCGCCCTGCTCATCCTGCGCGGCTTCGACGCCCTGATGCACGGCGAGAACGCCGAGGAGGTCGCCGAGCTGTGCGACCGCGCCCTCGTCAACGGCCGGCTGGCCCCCGGACTCGGCTGGACCGACACCGAGTGGGGCATCGAACTGCTGCTGATGCTGGCCAACGCGTACGCCTTCACCGACCGCCTCGACCGCGCCGAGACCCTCTACAACGAAGCGCTGCGCGCCTATGAGACAGCCGGCTGGAGCGGCGGCCACCTCGCCCTGGCCCACGCCTACGTCGGGATCGGCCACCGCAGGCGGGGCCGGCTGAAGGAAGCGGAGGCGTCCCTGCGCGAGTCGCTGCGCCTCGCCGAGCGCGTCGGCCGCGGCCTGCCCCTGTACTGGTCCGCGACCTGCAGCCTGGTCGACACCCTGCTCGCCCGCGGCCATGTCGAGCCGGCCTGGGACGTCGCCGAACGGCACGGCTTCGCCCCGCCCTACCCGTCCACCATCGTCCTGCCCGACCCGCGCTCGGTGCGCGGCCGGCTGCTGCTGGCCGTCGGCCGCACCAAGGACGGCATCAACGAACTGGAAGCCGCGGAGAAGGCGGCGGCGGCCCGCGGCCACCACAACCCCGTGCTTGTCCCCTGGGCGGCCGACCTCGCCCGCGCCCTCAGCACCGAGGACCCGGCCCGGGCCGCCCGGCTCGCCGTCGACGTCCGCCGCCAGGCGGAGCGCTTCGGCACGGACACGGCGATAGGGGAGGCCCTGCGCTGCGCCGCCGGCCTGGAGACCGGCCAGCGAGCGGTCCGGCTCTACGCCCAGGCGGTCACGTACCTGGAGGCCTCGCCCTGCCAGTACGAGCACGCGGCGGCCCGTATCGAGTACGGCATCGCCGCCCGCTCGGCGGCCGACCTGCACCGCGGCCTGGACCTGGCGGTCTCGTGCGGGGCCGACGGACTGGAGGAGCGGGCTCGGGCGGCACTCGAGGCCGGTGTCGGCCCGGCGTAGTTCAGGCGCGGAGCAGCTGGCCGGTCACGGCCGCGAGGCGTCCGCGCACCTCGGGGTCGTACGCCGCCTCGTCCGCCCGCGCGGCACGGGTGCCGTCGAAGTAGCGGCCCGTACCCAGGTCTCGGGTCGCCAGCGCGATCAGGCCCGGTGCGCCGTCGGCGACCGTGTGCCGGGGCGTGAAGCCGGCCTCGCGGACCATCGCGGTGTCCATGTGGGTCGCGGGGTGCAGCACGTTCACGGCGACACCGCTGCCGTCGAGCTCCTCGGCGAGGGTGAAGGTGTGGGCGGCGAGCGCGAACTTGCTGCGGCAGTACGCCGACAGGCCGCTGTAGCGGCGGGTGAGCTCCGGGTCGGTGAAGTCGAGCGGTTCCTGTCCGGCCGAGCCGACGTTGACGATCCGGGCGGGGGCGTTGGCACGCAGCACCGGCAGCAGGGCGCCGGTCAGCGCGACCGGCGCCAGATAGTTGACCGCCAGCCGCAGCTCGTGCCCGTCGGCGCTCAGCTCACGCCCGGAGCCGGGCGGCCCCGCACCCAGGCCCGCGTTGTTGATCAGAACGTCCAGTTCGGGATGTGCGTCCCCGACATGCGCCGCCAGCTCCCGCACCTGGGTCAGCGAGGCGAGATCGGCGACGAACCCCTCGGCGTCGCCCTCGGCCCGCAGCTCCTCGACGAGCGCCCGCGTCCGGTCCTCGTCCCGGCCGTGGGCGAGGACGGTGTGCCCGGCGCGGACCAGCTCGAAGGCGACATGGCGGCCGAGCCCGGACGTGGCGCCGGTGAGCAGCATCGTGGACATGCTCCCACCGTAGGCACGCGGAGAAGGATGGTGCGAGACCTGGCCGGGCCTACGACCAGCAGGGTCACCCTCCGGCCCTCATGAGGTGCCGTCCTCCTCCGCCAGCACCCGCTGGGCCGTCGCGAACGCCGAGTTCGCCGCCGGCACCCCGCAGTACACCGCCGTCTGGAGCAGCACCGCGCCGATCTCCTCCGGGGTGAGCCCGCCCCGGCGGGCCGCTCGGACGTGCATGGCCAGCTCGTCATAGTGGCCGTGCGCGACCAGCGCGGTGAGGGTGATCATGCTGCGCTCGCGGCGCGACAGGGTCGGATCGGTCCAGATCTCACCCCAGGCGTAGCGCGAGATGAAGTCCTGGAAACGGGCCGTGAACGGTGTCTGCCGGGCCTGCGCCCCGTCGACGTGTACGTCGCCGAGCACCTCGCGCCGTACGGCCATGCCCCGGAGGGCCCCCTGACCGAAGTGGGCGCGCAGGGCGGTCAGTACCGCCTCCGGGCACTGCGCGGGCGCCAGGTGGGAGGCGCCCGCCAGCTCCACGAGCGTCGCGCCCGGCACCGCGTCGGCGATCTCCCGCAGATGCGCGGGCGGCGTCGCGGGATCCTCACGGCCGGCGATCAGCAGGGTCGGCACGGCGATCTCCGTCAGCCGCTCCCGCAGATCGAACGCCGCGAGCGCGTCACAGCAGGCGGCGTACGCGCCCGGGTCGGCGTCCCGGTGGTTCTGAACCAGGCGCGGCACGGTGAAGCCGCCGGCGAACCAGCGCGCGTCGGCGTTCTCCGCCAGCCCGGCCAGCCCCTCCCCTCGCACGCGCGCGGCCCGCTCCTCCCACGGCCGGGAACCGTTGAAGTGCGCCGACGAGCAGATCACGGCGAGCGACGACAGCCGCTCCGGCTGGTGCACCGCGAGATGCAGCCCCACGGCCCCGCCCAGCGACACACCCGCGTAAGCGAACCGCTCGATGCCGAGCGAGTCGGCGAGCGCCAGCACCAGCCCGGCGAGGTCACCGACCGTCGCGCCCTCCTCGATGAGACCGGCCGCCGAACCGCCGTGCCCCGGCAGGTCCCAGCGCACCACCCGGTGGGTGATCGACAGCTCGGGCGCCACCTGGTCCCACAGGGCGTACGACGTGCCGAGCGAGGGGCCGAGCAGCAGCGGGGGAGCGGAGGCGGGTCCTTCGGCGTGGTGGTTCAGGAGGGTCAACGTCGCTCCAGAGCACGATCGGTGAGAGTCCCGGCGGACCCGGTGTAGTGGGTGGGATCGAGGTCGGCGTCCGCCAACTCCGGTGCTTGGGCGAGAGGTTGTTCCTCGGAGGCCAGCCGGGTGAGGAGTTCCTTGGCGCGGGCGCGGCCCAGCACCGGGGCCAGCTCGGCGGACAGCCGCTCGGAGACGATCGATCCGTGTGTGAGATCCAGGTGTTCGCGCATGGCCTCGGGTCTGACCCGCAGTCCCCGCGCCAGTTCGGCGGCGTCCCGGGCGGCCCCGCCGACCAGCCGCAACAGGTCCCGCAGCGGCTCCCACTCGGCGTGCCAGGCCCCGGCCGGACGTTCGTCCTCCGCGGCCATGGCGCCGTACAGCGTGGCCGCGAGCTGGGGTGCCCGCCGCGCGGCTGAGGCGATCAGGGTGGACCGTACGGGATTGGCTTTGTGCGGCATGGCGGACGAACCCCCGCCACTGCCCTCCACGACCTCGGCGATCTCCGTGCGGGAGAGGGTGAGGACGTCCGCGGCGACCTTGCCGAGCGCGCCCGCCGTGAAGGCCAGGCACCCGGCGAGATCGCCGATCGGCGTCCGCAGGGTGTGCCAGGGCAGGTCGGGCGCACGGAGGCCGAGTTCGCGGGCGTACGCCTCCGGCAGCCCGGCCGGATCGCTGGCGCCGTACGCACCGAAGGCCGCCAGTGTCCCCGCCGCACCGCCGAGCTGGGCGGGCAGCGACTCCCGTACGGCCCGCATCCGGTCCCGGGCGTCCAGCACCAGCGACCGCCACCCGGCGGCCTTCAGCCCGAACGTGGTCGGCACGGCGTGCTGGGTGAGGGTCCGCCCCGGCATCGCGGTGTCGCGGTGTTCGGCGGCCAGCCGGGACAGGGCCTGTTCGGTACGGCCGAGGTCGGCGAGGACCGGGTCGAGGGTCCGCGCGGCGACCAGCATCGTCGCCGTGTCCATGATGTCCTGGCTGGTCGCGCCCCGGTGGACGTAGGGGCCGTACGCCTCGCCCACGGCCTTCGTCAGATCCGCGACCAGGGGGATGACGGGATTGCCGCCCGCGCGGGCCCGCCCGGCGAGGGAGCCTACGTCGAAGGCACCGGCATCGGCCGCCTCGGTCACCGCCGTCGCCGCCTCGGCCGGGGCCAGCCCCGTCGCGGCCTGGGCACGCGTGAGCGCGGCCTCCGCGTCGAGCAGCGCCCGCAGATACGCCTCGTCGCTGGTGGCGGCCGCGGCCGCCGAGCCGGCCCACCCGGGGGCGAGCAGGCCGGTGTCGCCGGAGGGAGCTGTCACTGGAACTCCAGGAAGACCGTCTCGCCCTCACCCTGAAGGCGGATGTCGAAACGGTACGTGCCGTCCCCCTCCTCCACGGCGATCAGCGTGTCGCGGCGGGCGTCCTCCAGCCCGGACAGCAGCGGATCGGCGGCGAGCGCCGCCGCGTCGCCCGGCAGGTGGATCCGGGTGTACAGGTGAAGGAGCAGCCCGCGCGCGAAGACGCACACGCTGATGTACGGGGCGTTCCGCCCCCGTGCGCCGGGCCGCAGTGTGCGCGCGTACCAGTGGCCGTTCGCGTCGGTCTGGATCCGTCCCCAGCCCGTGAACTCCACGCCGTTGCGCCCGAGGAAGCCGCCCGAGGCCGGGTCGCGCCGCATCGAGCCGTCGGCCGTCGGCAGGTTGCCCTCGGGGTCCGGCCCCCACAGCTCGATCAGGGCGTCCGGCAGCGGCTTGCCCTCGCCGTCGGTGACGTAGCCGTGCACCGTGACCGTGTCCGGGTGCCCGAGGGGCGCGATGTCCTCGCCGCCGCGGAACGGCAGGGCGTGGCCGTAGAACGGGCCGACGGTGTGCGAGGGGGTGGGCAGCACGCTCTCCGGCCGGTCGGGGTCGATCTTCGTCATGGCTGGTCAGCGCCCTTCTTCGATCCAGGTGGCCTGCGGGCCGTCCAGCACGATGTCCCAGTGGTAGCCCATCGAGAACTCCGGCACCGACAGGCTGTGGTCGTAGGTGGCGACCAGCCGATGGCGGGCCGCGTCGTCCGTCACGGACTGGATGATCGGGTCGTAGGGGAACAGCGGGTCGCTCGGGAAGTACATCTGCGTCACGAGCCGCTGGGTGAACGCCGTGCCGAAGAGCGAGAAGTGGATGTGGGCCGGCCGCCAGGCGTTGACGTGCTGACGCCACGGGTACGGGCCCGGCTGGACGGTGGTGAAGCGGTAGTGGCCGTCGTCGTCGGTGAGGGTGCGGCCCACACCGGTGAAGTTGGGGTCGAGCGGGGCGTCGTGCTGCTCGCGCTGGTGGGCGTAGCGACCCGCCGAGTTGGCCTGCCAGATCTCCACGAGCTGGCCGCGCACCGGGCGTCCGTCGCGGTCCAGGAGCCGTCCGGAGACGGTGATGCGCTCACCGATCGGCTCGCCGTCGTGCTGCCGGGTGAGATCGTTGTCGATCTCGGTGATGTCCCGCTCCCCGAAGGCCGGGGAGGACAGCTCCACCAGCTCCGGGTCCTTGCCGACGTCGATGGTGACCGGCGGCTGCTTGGGGTGCCGGAGCACCGAGGAGCGGTACGGCGCGTAGTCGCGGCGCGGCTGGTGCTCGACGGGTCCGCCGTCGGCGAGCCGCTTCTCGTACGCGGCGTGCTCGGCCGCGATCTCCTGGTCGATGTCGTGCTGGGTGAGAGTCATGGGGGTCCCTGAGTGTTCGTGAGGGTCTCGCCCCAAAGGGGCGCGGGGAACTGCGCGACCAGCCACCTACGGTCCGCAGCCGAACGTCTACCGTTCCAGGACGAGCGCAAGGCCTTGTCCCACTCCGATGCACAGCGTGGCGACACCGACCCCGCTGCCACCCCGGGCCAGCTGATGAGCAACCGTGCCGGCGAGCCGAGCCCCGGACGCACCCAGCGGATGCCCCAGGGCGATCGCGCCGCCCTGCGGATTGAGGATCGCGGGATCGAACTCGGGCCACTCGGCCACACACCCCAGCACCTGCGCGGCGAACGCCTCGTTCAGCTCCAGCACGGACAGGTCGCCGAACCCCCGGCCCGCCTTGGCCAACGCCCGGTTGACGGCCTCCACGGGCGCCAGCCCGAAGTAGTGCGGGTCGGTCGCGGAGACGCCCGTCGCGCGGATACGGGCGAGCGGTTCGCGGCCCGTGGCCTTCAACCCCTCGTCGTCGACGAGCAGCAGCGCCGCAGCACCGTCGTTCAGCGGGGACGCGTTGCCCGCCGTCACCGTGCCGCCCTCCTCGCGGAACGACGGCTTCAGCCTGGCCATCGCCGCCAGGGAGGCATCCGGCCGGACGCACTCGTCGGCGGCGAAGACCACCGGCTCGCCCTTGCGCCGTGGGATCGCCACGGACGCCAGCTCACCGTCGAACAGGCCCTCGGACTGCGCTCGCGCGGCCTTCTCGTGGCTGCGCAGCGCGAACTCGTCCTGCTGCTCCCGGCCGATCTTGTGCTTGTCCGCGATGAGTTCGGCCGACTCGCCCAGCGGGATCGTCCACTGCGGCTCCATGCGCGGGTTGACCATGCGCCAGCCGAGCGTCGTCGAGTACAGCTCGGTGTGCCCGGCCGGGAAGGGCTTGTCGCTCTTCGGCAGCACGTACGGCGCCCGGGTCATGGACTCGACCCCGCCGGCCAGCGCGATGGACGCGTCGCCGAGCGCGATGGCCCGGGCCGCCTGGATCACGGCCTCCAGGCCGGACGCGCACAGCCGGTTGACCGTCACGCCCGGCACGGACGTGGGCAGACCCGCGAGCAGCGCGGCCATCCGGCCGACGTTGCGGTTCTCCTCACCGGCCCCGTTCGCGTTGCCGAAGTACACGTCTTCGACCCGGGCCGGGTCCAGATCCGGCGTACGGCCGAGGAGTTCGCGGACGGCATGCGCGGCCAGGTCGTCCGGGCGCACGCTCGCCAGGCCCCCGTTGTAGCGGCCGATCGGCGTGCGGACCGCGTCGACGATGTAGACGTCCTTCACTTCAGGCCCTCCGGCACGGTCAGTTCGGCGTCGGTCCGGGCGACGATCTCCCCGGCGGTCACGCCCGGCGCCGTCTCGATCAGGACGAGCCCGTCGTCGGTGACGTCGAGGACGCCGAGGTCGGTGATGATCCGGTTCACGCAGGCCTTGCCGGTCAGCGGCAGGGTGCACTCGGTGAGAATCTTCGGCGAGCCGTCCTTGGCGGTGTGCGTCATGACGACCACGACCGTACGGGCGCCGTGCACGAGGTCCATCGCCCCGCCGATGCCGGTGATCAGCTTGCCGGGGACGGCCCAGTTGGCCAGGTCGCCCCGCTCGGACACCTGCATGGCACCGAGCACGGCGACGTCGATGTGCCCGCCCCGGATCATCGAGAACGACAGCGCCGAGTCGAAGAAGGAGGCGCCCGGCAGGACCGTCACCGTCTCCTTCCCGGCGTTGATCAGGTCCGGGTCGACGGCGTCCTCGGTGGGGTAGGGGCCGGTGCCCAGGATGCCGTTCTCCGACTCCAGGACGACCTCCACGCCCTCGGGGAGGTAGTTCGGGATCAACGTGGGCAGGCCGATGCCGAGGTTGACGTACTGCCCGTCCCTCAGCTCCCCGGCCGCCCGTGCGGCCATCTCCTCGCGCGTCCAGGCCATCAGGACCTCACCGTCCGCTGCTCGATCTTCTTGTCCGCCGCCTGCTCCGGGGTGAGCGCGAGCACCCGCTGCACGAAGATGCCCGGCAGGTGCACGGCGTCGGGGTCGATCTCGCCGGGCTCCACGAGTTCCTCGACCTCGGCGATCGTGATCCGCCCGGCCATCGCGGTCAGGGGGTTGAAGTTCCGGGAGGACTGGTTGAAGACGAGGTTGCCGTGCCGGTCGCCGCGCGCGGCGCGGACCAGGGCGAAGTCGGTGCGGATGCCCCGCTCCAGCACGTACTCCGTGCCGTCGAACTCCCGGACCTCCTTCGGCGGCGAGGCGAGCGCGACCCCGCCCTCGCCGTCGTAGCGCCAGGGCAGCCCGCCGTCGGCGACCTGTGTGCCGACGCCGGCCGGGGTGTAGAAGGCGGGGATCCCGGCGCCGCCCGCCCGCAGCCGCTCGGCCAGCGTGCCCTGCGGGATCAGCTCGACCTCCAGCTCCCCGGCCAGGTACTGCCGGGCGAACTCCTTGTTGGCGCCGATGTAGGAACCCGTGACCCGGGCGATGCGGCCGGCGGCGAGCAGGACCGCAAGGCCCGACTCCATCGCCCCGCAGTTGTTGGAGACCACCGACAGCCCGGCCACGCCGCGCTCGTACAGCGTCTCGATCAGCACGTTCGGCACACCGCTCAGCCCGAAACCGCCCACCGCGAGCGACGCGCCGTCCGGCACGTCGGCCACCGCCTCCAGGGCTGTGGCGACCACCTTGTCCATCCGAGAAGCCCCATCTCTTCCGAGCGACCCGACCAGATTAATCAGGGCACTGACTATTTCTGCGAGCTGTTCCTCACGCTGCCATCGGGACACGGGGGCGTCAAGACCTCGGCGAATACGCTTGCGATCCTTTGCGTACGCAGCAGACAGTGCCCTGCGCCTTGAGTATTGTTCAGTACACCGACGAAAACGACCGAGGGGTGCACATGGCGGCCGCGGACCTCACCACCCACCCCGGGCACCTGGCCCGGCGGCTCCAGCAGGCGCACTACCTGCTGTGGAACACGATGGTCTCCGAGGAGATCACCTCGCCCCAGTTCGCGGTCCTCAACGCGCTCGTCGCCGAGCCCGGCCTGGACCAGCGCACGGTGGGGGAGCGGGTGGGGCTCGACCGGTCCACCATCGCCGAGGTGATCAGCCGGCTCAGCCGGCGCGGACTGCTCGACAAGGTCCGCGACCCTCAGGACGGCCGCCGCTCCCTGCTGCGTCTCACGGACGAGGGGGCGCGCACGCATCGCAAGCTGACGGTGCGCACCGCCCGGATGAACCAGGTGTTCCTCGCCCCGCTGACCGCCGCAGAGCGGACGGTGTTCTTCGATCTCATCCGGCGGGTCGCCGACGCCGCCGAGGGGCTCCGCAATCCCGAGGAGCCCCTGGTGGCGCCCCGCTGACGGACGCGGCCCGGGCGGGCCGGTCAGGGCGTCCTGGCGAACACGACCCACACCTGGCCCTTCGCGAAGTTCACCGGCGTGCCGTCGCCGGTGGTGAACGAGGTGCCGTCCGCGGCCTTCTCCCGCTTCCAGTTCACGTCCCAGGCCCGCCCGTCGCGCAGCACCGTCGCCTTCCCCGAGCCCACCGTCTGGGTGTACGGCGTGTTGTTGCCGAGGAAGTCCCGGAAGGCGGACTCGCGCACCTTCACGTACTGCACGACGACCGTCGCGGCCGCCATCCGTTCGCCGCCGTCCGTCGTCGCGGGTGAGCCGTCCATGCCGACCAGCCACCGGTCCCGGGAGTCCGACCAGGTGAAGGAGAAACGGGCCGCCGGGTAGCGCACCGTCCGGGAGTCCGTCGCCGTGCCGCCCGCGGGCGCCGCACCGTAGCGGAAACCGGTGGTCAGGGCGGCCTGCCCCGGGGCTTCGGGCACGATCCGCTCGGGGCGCAGGTAGAGGTTGTGCGGGGCGGGCTTGCCGGGGCCGCGGAAATAGGCGTCGGCGGCGTTGCCCGGCGTCTTGGCCCGCAGCTGCGCCTTGTCGATCAGCGGCAGGAGCTTCTTCTGCGCGCCGGAGAAGGCGAGCGTGGGCCGGTCGAACTGGCGCAGCAGTTCCAGATCCGACTCGCGTGCGCTGCGCACCGGCCCGACCGACTTCGGCAGCCGGGTCGCGTACACCGCCATCAGCCGGCTCAGCCCGCCCTCGACCTGCTCGGCGTAGACCACGTCCGCGGCGTCGACGCCCGTGTGCGGCCGGGCCGGGCCGGCGTTGTCGATCTTGACGGCGAGGGCGGAGGGGCCGGTCGCCGAGGGCGATGCCCCCTGCTCCGACTCCTTCGGGGCTCCCCGTCCGTCGTCGCCCGGTCCGCCCCCGCTCGTGCAGCCCGCCGCCAGGGCGGCCGTCACCGTGGCGGCCAGCAGCGCCACCGTCGTCGCGGCGCGTCGTCCGCGCGCCCCTCGTCCCATGCCCACCGTCGCCACCGCGCCTTATGTCATTGATCTGCCTTGATTGTGCGCTTATCTGAACATCAATGGCCATAGTCGATCGTTCTTGGCAGGGAAGTGTCTCCGTGGCGTCCGTCGATCGGCTCAAGGGGGTGGCTCAAGGTTCAGCGCGGGGCGCCCGGGTACCCGGGCCTCGCCGTACGACCGACGCGCACGCTGACGGAGGGAGCGCGAGGCGATGAGGGCAGTGACCTGGCAGGGCAAGCGGGACGTGCGGGTGGAGAACGTGCCCGATCCGACGATCCAGGAGCCGACGGACGCGGTCATCCGCGTCACCTCCAGCGGGCTGTGCGGATCCGACCTGCACCTGTACGAAGTGCTCACACCGTTCATGACCCCCGGCGACATCCTCGGCCATGAACCCATGGGCATCGTCGAGGAGGTCGGCGCCGGTGTCCCGGACCTCCAGGTGGGGGACCGGGTCGTGGTGCCGTTCCAGATCGCCTGCGGCAACTGCTGGATGTGCCTCACCGGCCTGCCCACCCAGTGCGAGACCACCCAGGTGCAGGGCGAGGGCATGGGCGCCGCCCTGTTCGGCTACACCCGCCTGTACGGCGCTGTGCCGGGCGCCCAGGCCGAGTACCTGCGCGTTCCGCAGGCCCAGTTCGGCCCGATCAAGGTCCCCGAGGGCCCGCCCGACGACCGTTTCGTCTACCTCTCCGACGTCCTGCCCACCGCCTGGCAGGCGGTCGCCTACGCCGACGTCCCGCAGGGCGGCAGCGTCGCCGTACTGGGCCTCGGCCCCATCGGCGACATGGCCTGCCGCGTCGCCCAGGTCAAGGGTGCCGGGCGGGTGTTCGGCGTCGACCTGGTCCCGGAGCGGCTGCGCCGGGCGAAGGCGCGGGGTGTGGAGACCTTCGACCTGAGGTCCTTCGACGACGAGAAGGAACTCGTCGAAGCGATCCGCGACCAGACCGACGGCCGCGGCCCCGACGCCGTGATCGACGCCGTCGGCACCGAGGCCCACGGCAGCGCGGCCGCGCGCATGGTGCAGAACGCCGCGGCGATCCTGCCCCGCAAACTGGGCGGCCCCATCGCCGAGCGCTTCAGCGTCGACCGCCTCGCCGCGCTCTACACCGCCATCGACCTGGTGCGCCGCGGCGGCACCATCTCGCTGTCCGGTGTCTACGGCGGCATGGCGGACCCGCTGCCGCTGCTCACCCTGTTCGACAAGCAGATCCAGATGCGGATGGGCCAGGCCAACGTCCGCCGCTGGAGCGACGACATCATCCCGTACCTCACCGACGAGGACCCCCTCGGCGTGGACGACTTCGCCACCCACCGGGTACCGCTGTCGGAGGCCCCGCACGCGTACGAGATGTTCCAGCGCAAGCAGGACGGCGCGGTCAAGGTCCTGATGCAGCCGTGAGGGAGGCCGGGCCAGCGGCCATCCTGATACAGCCCTGAGGGAGGCCGGGGCCCTAGACGCCGAGAATCTCCGCCAGGTCGTAGCGGACCGGCTCCTCCAGCTGGGCGTACGTGCAGCTCTCGGGGGTCCGGTCCGGGCGCCAGCGGCGGAAACGGGCCGTGTGCCGGAAGCGCTGCCCGTTCTCCATGTGGTCGTACGCCACCTCGGCCACCCGGTCCGGCCTGAGCGGCACCCACGACAGGTCCTTGCGGCCCGACCAGCGGCTCGGCGCCCCCGGCAGCCGGGCCTTCTCGTGGGCGGCCTCCTCGGACCAGGCCGCCCACGGATGCCCCGCCACGTCGTCCAGGCGCAGCGGCTCCAGTTCCTGAACCAGCTCCGCACGCCGCTTCATCGTGAAGGCGGCGGAGACACCCACGTGCTGGAGGGTCCCGCCGTCGTCGTACAGGCCGAGCAGCAGCGAGCCCACGACCGGGCCGCTCTTGTGCAGGCGGTACCCCGCGACCACGACATCCGCCGTCCGCTCGTGCTTGATCTTGAACATGACGCGCTCGTCCGGCCGGTAGCGCACGCTCAGCGGCTTGGCGATGACTCCGTCGAGACCGGCCCCTTCGTACTCCTCGAACCACTGCCGCGCCACCTCGATATCGGTGGTCGCCGGGGCCAGGTGCACCGGCGCCCGCACCTCGGACAGCTCCCCCGCCAGCCGCTCCCGCCGCTCGGTCAGCGGGACGTCCATCAGTGACTCGTCGCCCAGCGCCAGCAGATCGAACACGACGAGCGAGGCCGGTGTCCGCTCGGCCAGCGTCCGCACCCGCGAGTCCGCCGGGTGGATCCGCTCCGTCAGCGCGTCGAAGTCCAGATGCCCCTCCCGCGCGATCACGATCTCCCCGTCCACCACGCACCGCTGCGGCAACCGCTCCCGCACCGCCGTCACCAGCTCGGGGAAGTACCTGGTCAGAGACTTTCCCGTACGGCTGCCCAGCTCGACCTCGTCCCCGTCACGGAACACGATCGCCCGGAACCCGTCCCACTTCGCCTCGTACTGCATGCCCGAGGGGATCGCCGCCACCGACTTGGCGAGCATCGGCAGGACAGGGGGCATCACCGGCAGATCCATGGCTCGATTCTGCGCCGATATGCCTACGCGTGCCCGATGTGCGAGGTATGCGGGCGACGCCTACCGTGGCGAGCATGGGTGACGCGGTGGAACTGGAGGTGGGCGGCCGGACCGTACGGCTGTCCAGCCCGGACAAGATGTTCTTCCCGGAGCGCGGCTTCACCAAGCTGGACCTCGCCCGCTACTACATCGCCGTCGGCCCCGGCATCCTGCGCGCCCTGCGCGACCGGCCGACCACCCTGGAGCGCTACCCGGAAGGCATGAACGGTGAGAACTTCTTCCAGAAGCGGGCGCCGAAGAACATGCCCGACTGGATCCCGACCGCGCACATCACCTTCCCCAGCGGCCGCAGCGCCGACGAGATGTGCCCCACCGAGGTCGGTGCCGTGGTGTGGGCCGCCCAGTTCGGCACCCTCACCTTCCACCCCTGGCCGGTCCGCCGCGACGACGTCGACAGCCCCGACGAACTGCGCATCGACCTCGACCCGCAGCCCGGCACCGACTACGACGACGCCGCCCGCGCCGCCCACGAACTACGGGCGGTCCTCGACGAGTTCGGCGGACTGCGGGGCTTCCCCAAGACGTCCGGCGGCCGGGGTCTGCACGTCTTCGTGCCCATCGAGGCGCGCTGGACCTTCACCCAGGTCCGGCGTGCCGCCATCGCCGTCGGCCGGGAGATGGAACGGCGGATGCCCGAGCACGTGACCATCAAGTGGTGGAAGGAGGAACGGGGCGAGCGCATCTTCCTGGACTACAACCAGACGGCACGCGACCGCACGATCGCCTCCGCCTACTCCGTACGCCCCCGCCCGCACGCCCCGGTCTCCGCGCCCCTGCGCTGGGACGAGGTCGGGATCGCGCACCCCCAGGACTTCGACCTCGCGACCATGCCCGCGCGCTTCGCCGAACTCGGCGACGTGCACGCGGACATGGACGACCATCGCTACTCCCTGGAAGCCCTGCTCGACCTCGCCCGCCGCGACGAACACGACCACGGGCTGGGCGACCTGCCGTACCCGCCCGAGTATCCGAAGATGCCGGGAGAGCCCAGACGGGTACAGCCGAGCAGGGCCCGCAAGGAGAAGGAGCCTCCTACAGCTCCTTGATCCGGATGTCCCGGTACGAGACCACATCCGTCGTGCCGTGCACCTGGAGCCCGATGTGGCCGGAGGCGAACCGCCGCCCGTCCGTGCCCGGGTCGTCCGAGCGGGGCGGGCTGAACTCCTGGCCGCCGGTGTTGTCGAACTCGTTGATCAGCACACCGTTGCGGAACACCGAGTAGTGCTGGCCCTCCACGCGGATCTCGTAGTCGTTCCAGGTGCCCTTCTGCGTCACGCCCGCGCCGGCGAGACCGACACGGTCGAAGCCGTAGACCGACCCCGTCTTGTACATGTCGCCGTCGGGCCGGTCGAGCACCTGCACCTCGTGCCCGTACTTGATGGCGACCCACTCCGGGCGGGACTCCTCCGGATGGTCGTGGACCCACGGGAAGCGCACGAAGACACCCGAGTTGGCGTTGCCGGTGCCCGGTGCGTCGTCACGCCACTGGAGCTTCAGCGAGAAGTCGCCGTACTTGCGCTGCGGGAACCACAGCATGCCCATGCCCGGTGTCGTGGTGCCGGAGGTGATCGTCCCGTCCGGGTTCAGGCCGAACGAACCGCCGCCCACCTGCTGCCACTTGGCGAGGGACTCCGCACTGCCGTCGAAGAGCGCACGGTAGCCCTCGGTCTGACCCGGCTTGCCGATGCCCGACTGGCGGGCCGCCTTCCGGATCGCCCTGGACTCCCGCTGGTCGATCACGCCTTCCTTCAGCAGCGCGTCCAGGACGGAGTTCACGTGCTTGAGGAACAGCGCCTGGGACGTCCACTCCTTCTCGTCCTCGATCAGCTCGCCGATCCGGCACCGGTTGTCGGTCACCCGGTTGCGCACCCCGGAGTCGACCTCGCCGACGATCACCGTCAACCGCTCGTCGTACTCCGGGCAGTCCGGTGCCGGGACCTGTCCGGAGACGACCGTGAAGGTCACCGTCCGGGCCGCCGCCGTGTTGCCCGCCTTGTCCGTCGCCCGGTACGCCACGGTGTGCGCGCCCGCCCGGTCCACCACCACCGGCGCCGTGTAGGCCAGGTACGGTCCACCGTCGAGCGAGTACTCGATCGTCTCGACGCCCGAGCCGTGCGCGTCGGTCGCCGTGACGGTCACCCGGGCGCTGTTGAGGTACGCCCCGTCGGAGTTCTTCGCGCCCTCCACACTCACGCCCGTCACCGGCGGGGTGGTGTCCTGCGGCGGCGCCGCGACGACCTTGAACTCCACCCTCTTCTCGGACGCCACGTTGCCCGCCTTGTCGGTGGCGCGGTAGCGGACGGTGTGCGTGCCCACCTCGTGCACCATCACGGGCGCGGTGTACGTCTGCCACCCGCCGGAGCCGACCGCGTACTCGATCGTGTTGACCCCGGAACCCGTGTCGGAGGCCGAGACGGTGACCGTCGCCATGTCGATGTACGCCCCGTCGGCGTCGCGTTCACCGCTCACCGTCGCCGAGGTCTCCGGCGCGGTGGTGTCGTCCGACTGGGGCGCCACGACCGTGAACTCGGCGCTCCGCTCGGCGGAGACGTTCCCCGCCTTGTCGAACGCCCGGTAGCGGACCTTGTGACCGCCGACCTGATCGACGACGACCGGCGCGGTGTACGGCTGCCAGGCACCCGTGTCGCCGATCGCGTACTCGATCCTCTCGACGCCGGAGCCGCCCTCGTCGGTGGCGTGCAGCGCCACGCTCGCCGAACCGACGTACTGGCCCTGCGTGTTCTGCGTGCCGCTCACGTGCGCCGACGCCTCGGGCGCGTTGGTGTCCTCGCCGGTGCCCTCGGTCACCGTGAGGATGCCCTGCATCTGGCCGTGGCCGGGGATCGTGCAGTGGTAGAAGTACCGGCCGGGTGTGAGCGTGACCTGGGCGGTGTGCTTGCCGCCCTGGGCGTCGTTCGGGTTCGCCAGGATGTTGAGTTGCACGTCGTCGTTGAACTCGGGATCGCTGGTCACGAACGTCAGTGTGTGCGGCATGCCCGTGGTGTTGCCGGTGGCCACGCTGTTCTCGAAGACGATCGTGGCGGTCCCGGCGACCGCCGTCTTCGGGGCCGAGAGGTACTTGTCGATGTCGTTGTCGGCCGTCCAGGTGAGCACCTGGTCGGCGGCCTCCTTCTCGGGCTGCCCGGCGGCGGGCAGCGCCTGCACGCCGAGCATCATCAGCAGGGCGGCCAGCAGGGCGGCCCAGACTCTTCGCTGCCGGATCACTCGGTCCCCCTCGCCAGCTGACCGGCGGCCGGGGTCGGTCCGCCGCCCTTGTAGGTGACCCGCCACAGGGCCGACTTGGAGTCCGAGGTGAAGAAGCCGCGCCCGTAGTCGAGGACGTACAGCGCGCCGTCCGGACCGAACTTCCAGTCCATGAGGTTCTTGATGCCGTCGTTGCCGATCGGCACGATCTTCTTCAGCGACTCCGAGTGCACCGGCAGACCGCCGTCGCCTTGCGTCTTCGGGTCCATGAGCACCGCGTTGCGCGGCTGGTCGGCGTCGTAGAAGTCACCGACGAACCACTTGCCGTCCCAGTAGGCCGGCCACTTGACGGTGCTGTCGGCCGCGACCGTGCCGTACCGGTAGACCGGCCCGTTCATCGCGGCCTGTCCGCCGCCCTTCAGCCAGGGCAGCCGGTACGTGGCCTCCGCCGGCTTGTACGACGGGACACCGTTCGCGTCCCGCGGGTAATCCGGGCCGCCGCCCGACGGCGAGTACCAGATGTTGTTGCCGGTCACCGGCGGCAGGTTCACCAGGCCGTCGTTGTTCGGCGACTCGTTCTTCGGGTGGTCGCAGTCGTACCAGCCCAGCGGCTTGGACGGGTCCGGCAGATTGCGGTCCCGGTAGGGCTGCTTGTTGCCCATGCAGTACGGCCAGCCGCGGTTGCCCGCCTCGGTGATGGCGGCGAACGTGTCGTACTTCGCCGGACCCCAGGTCGTCGAGGGCGCGCTGGCGTCCGGTCCGACCCAGCCCGCGTAGAGCACGTCGGTCGACTTGTCGACGAAGATGCGCGCCGGGTTGCGGACGCCCATCACGTAGATCTCGCCGCGCGTCTTGCCGCCGCCCTCGTCGGTCTCCTTCCCGGTGAACAGATTGCCCTCGGGGAGGGTGTACGTGCCGTCCGGCTCCGGGTGGATGCGCAGGATCTTGCCGTTGAGGTTGTTGGTGTTGCCCGCGGTGCGGCGCGCGTCCGCGAAGGAGACGCCCTGGTAGCTCGGCTCCGGGTTGTTGCCCGAGTAACCGCCGCTGAACCCGCTGGAGTTGTTGTCACCGGTCGCGATGTACAGGTTGCCCTTGGAGTCCCAGGCCATCCCGCCACCCGCGTGGCAGCAACTGTGGATCTGCACCGGCCACTTCAGCAGGACCTTCTCACTGGACAGGTTCAGCTTGCCCGTGGCCCGGTCGAGGGTGAACCGGGAGACCCTCCGCTCGGCCATCCGCGTCTCGCGGTTGATCCGCTCGTGCGGCGTGTAGTGCAGATACACCCAGCCGTTCTGCGCGAACCCCAGGTCCAGCTCGATGCCGAGCAGCCCCTCCTCGACCTTGACCAGCTCGTCGCCGCCGCCCTTGTTGCCGAAGACGGTGAGCGCGCCGGCCAGGGTGACCTGCTTGGTCTTCGGTTCGTAGACGTGGATCTCGCCCCTGCCCTTGCCGATGTCGGGGTTGTTCCAGTCCGTGATCACGGGCTGCGAGGAGTCGGCGCCGCCCCGGCCGATGTAGAAGACCCGGCCATCGGGCGCGGTGACCATCCCGTGCGGCTCGCCGATCTGGTCGTTCTGCCCGGGCTGGTTGGGCTTGGTCAGCCGCTCCGCCGCGTAGTGGGCGTTGATGGTCGCCTTGCAGTCGGCCTGCTCCAGCCGGGTCGTCCACATCAGCGCACCGCGCAGATGATCGCGGAAGTCGGTCTCGTCGTACGACGACACCGTCCCGCCCATGCCCGTGTAGAAGGACCGTCCGCCGTCGTAGTCACGGCACCAACTGACCGGATGATCCCAGCCGTTGGCCCCCGTGCCCGGCTGGTAGGTCGACTCGCGGACCCGGGCCACCGTATGCACGTCACCCGACGGGTTCTTCACCCAGTTCAGCCACCGGTCCGGGCGTTTCCACTGCACCGGCAGATCCTTGGTGGCGGGGTGCCCGCGGTCGCCGACCTCCACGGTCGCCCGCTGCACGGCCGCGGGGCTCGACGCGGCCGGACGGGCACCCACCAGTCCGGTGAACCAGTCCGAGTACGGCTCCGCGCGCGCCGCGTCATGAATGCCGACGAAACCGCCGCCGGCCTCCATGTAGGCCTCCAGGCCCGCCTCCTGCTCCGCGTCGAGAACATCGCCCCCGCCGGTCAGGAACACGATGGCGTTGAAGCGGCCGAGCCTGGTCTCGTCGGTGAACACCGAGGCGTCGTCGGTGGCCTGGACCTTGAAGCGGCGGTTCGCCGGACCCGACAGGCCGATGTCCTCGATGGCCTCGATCCCGGCGTTCACGACCGGCGGCTCGTCCCCGGCCGCCGCGGAACCGTGGAAGATCAGCACCCGTACGTTCGCGCCGCCCGGCGGCGACTTGATCGACATCGTTGTCAGCGGGGGTTCGGGAAAGGGGCGCGCGTTCGCGGCGGGGCCCGACAGCAGCCCGGCGGTCACGACACCGGCGGCAACGGACACCGCCCAGACGCGTCTTGTCCTGCTCAACCCTCGTAAGCGCATGGGCACCTCCTCGGTCACAGCAACACCGCCAAGGAAGCTAAACCCCTTTGCTTGTCTCGCCAATACCTATGACCGGGATGGCACCAACTTTGTCTTCAGTGTGGATAAACAGGGGTGCGGCCGGTACCGTCTCACCGGTTCATCACAGGTACGCCTCCGTAAAAGCCTTACCAGGGTGGGGAGTTCCGCAATGGACAGACGCAGCTTCAACCGGCGGGTCCTGCTGGGCGGCGCGGCCGTCGCGACATCGTTGTCCGTGGCGCCGGAGGCCGTGAGCGCCGCCGGACCGGCGAAGACGGCACCCGCCGGGGGCGAGGTGAAGCGCATGAAGCTGTACGCCGAAAAGCTCCCCGACGGGCAGATGGGCTACGCACTGGAGAAGGGCAGGGCGAGCATCCCGGGCCCGCTGATCGAACTCAATGAGGGCGACACACTCCACGTCGAGTTCGAGAACACCATGGACGTGGCGGTGAGCCTGCACGTCCACGGCCTGGACTACGAGATCACCAGCGACGGCACGAAACTGAACCGCAGTCATGTCGAGCCGGGCGGCACCCGCACCTACACCTGGCGCACCCACGCCCCCGGCCGCCGGGGGGACGGCACCTGGCGCTCGGGCAGTGCGGGCTACTGGCACTACCACGACCACGTCGTCGGCACCGAGCACGGTACGCAGGGTCTGCAGAAGGGCCTCTTCGGCCCGGTCATCGTCCGCCGCAAGGGCGACGTCCTGCCGGACCGGACGCACACGGTCGTCTTCAACGACATGCGCATCAACAACAAACCGCCGCACTCCGGGCCGAATTTCGAGGCCACGGTGGGTGATCGCGTCGAGTTCATCGTGATCACGCACGGCGAGTTCTACCACACCTTCCACATGCACGGTCACCGCTGGGCGGACAACCGCACCGGCATGCTGACCGGCCCCGATGACCCCAGCCAGGTCATCGACAACAAGATCACGGGTCCGGCCGACTCGTTCGGCTTCCAGGTGATCGCGGGGGAGGGGGTCGGCGCCGGCGCGTGGATGTACCACTGCCACGTCCAGAGCCACTCCGACATGGGGATGGTCGGCCTGTTCCTGGTGAAGAAGCCGGACGGGACCATTCCGGGGTATGAGCCGCACGAGCACGGGGAGGAGCCGCCGGGCGGCGGCCACGAGCACTGACGGGCGGCCGCTTTCCGAAGCGCGCGAGAGCGCTCTCACCGCGCTGCGATCCCAGGGCTATCCTGATCCGCAGCCGCAGGTGAGGAGCCCCGAAGTGACCGACACAGCGCCGCGTCCCACGCTGGAGGCCGTGGCCGCCCGGGCCGGTGTCTCGCGGGCCACCGTGTCCCGCGTGGTCAACGGCGGGGACGGGGTGCGGGACATCCTCGTGGAGCGGGTCCGCAAGGCCGTGGACGAGCTCGGGTACGTGCCCAACCAGGCCGCCCGGTCCCTGGTCACCCGGCGGCACGACGCGGTCGCGGTCGTCGTCGCCGAACCGGAGACACGGGTCTTCGCCGACCCGTTCTTCGCGCTCCAGCTGCGCGGCATCAGCAAGGAGCTCACCGCCCACGACAACCAGCTCGTACTGCTGCTCACCGAGGGCCGGGACGACCACGCCCGGGTCGGCCGGTACCTCGCCGGTGGACATGTCGACGGCGCCCTCGTCTTCTCCCTGCATCTCGACGACCCGCTGCCGGAGCTGATCCAGCGGGCCGGCATTCCCACCGTCTTCGGCGGGCGGCCCGGCTGGAGCGGCGAGAGGCGCGCGGTGCTCTACGTCGACAGCGACAACCGCGGCGGCGCCCGCGACGCCGTCCGTCACCTGGCCGGCCTCGGCCGCACCCGGATCGCGCACATCACCGGGGCCCTCGACCAGACCTCCGCCGCGGACCGCCTCGACGGCTACCGGGACGTCATGGTGGACGCCGACCCGCGACTGATCGCCGAGGCCGACTTCACCCCGGCGGGCGGCGAACGGGCGATGCGCGAGCTTCTGGAGCGCTGCCCGGACGTGGACGCGGTGTTCGCCGCCAACGACCTCATGGCCTCCGGCGCGCTGCGCGTCCTGCGCGAGTCCGGCCGCCGGGTCCCCGACGACGTCGCCGTGATCGGCTTCGACGACATGCAGCCCGTCGCGGAACAGACCGACCCGCCGCTCACGACGGTCCGTCAGGACATCGAGGAGATGGGCCGCCTGATGGCCCGCCTGCTGCTGCGCGGCCTCGACCGGGACGCCCCGCGGGAGGGCGTCGCGGCGACGCCGTCCAGCGTGGTGCTCCCGACGACGCTGGTACGGCGCGGGTCCGCTTAGGGTCGGCTCCGCGAAGTCCCGCCTGTCCCGCGACGCCTGGCACGCACTCTCGCCGCACCGGGCGAAGCCCGAGTACATCAGGTACGAGGTCTGCGCCCGGCACGCCGAGAGCACGCACCAGACGCCGCGGCGCCCGCCCTCCGGGCGAACGACGGGACTTTGCGGACACGACCTGGGCCGTGCTGCGAAAGGGGCGTCGTCGCCCGGCGGGCGGCAGCGCGGCGTGCGGTGCGGGCTCTCGGTCTGCCGTCCGGACGCCCTCCTGCCGGGCGCCCGCGGGCGGTGCGGCGAGCGGGCCTGCCGGGCGGTGCGCGGCCGGCGCCGCTTCCGTGACAGGCCCTGGCCGGCCTCAGCCCTGTTGCGGCTCGCTGCGGATCACCGCGAAGCGGGCGCCGTGCGGGTCGGCGAGTTTGGCCAGGCGGCCGACGGACGGGACGTCCGTGGCGGGGAGGCGGACCGTGCCGCCCAGCTCCTCGGCCCTGGCGACGGTGGCGTCCGTGTCGGCGACCTCGAAGTACGGCAGCCAGTACGCCTCCTCCTCCCCCGGGTCGCCGGCCAGGGGCACGACACCGCCGAACATGGCGTCCTCGCTCTCCCCGGCGGGGTTGAACGTCGTGTACGCGCCGCCGCCGGCGAAGTCGGCGCCGAAGGTCTCCAGACCGAGCACCGAGTGGTAGAAGGCCGCCGCGGCCGGGACGTCCGCCGTGTACAGCTCGACCCAGCACAGCGAGCCGGGCTCCTGGACCACCTCCAGGCCCTTGTTGCGGCCCGGCTGCCACAGACCGAAGGGCACCCCGGCCCGGTCGGCGAGGATCGCCATCCGGCCCAGGTCCTGGACGTCCATCGGCTGCACCGCCACCGAGCCGCGCGCCTGCTCGGCCGCCCGCGCCGTGGCGTCCGCGTCCGGCGTCTGGAAATACACCGTCCAGGACGGCGGGCCCTGCTCCGGCGTGGTCCGCATGCCCCCGGCGGTCGTCCTGCCGCCGAGCTGGAACAGGCCGTACCCTCCGACCTCCGGGCCGCCCGGCTGGAACCGCCAGTCGAACAGCCCGCCGTAGAAGGCGGCGGCGTCGTCGATGTCGGGGGTGCCGAGATCGATCCAGTTCGGAGCGCCGGTGACATAACGGGTGGTGAGCATCGTCGCCCTCCTCGCGCAGGGGCCCGTCGGCTTCCCTGCCGAGTCTCGCACCGCCCGGTGACAACCGCCGCCGGAGCACACCGCCGGGCGTGGTTTCCGGTGCTTCCGCGCGCCGCCGTGCGCCGGCCGCTCCGGCGGGCGACCATCGAAGCGGCCGGAGGCATGTGAACGCGCTGTTGATCCCGCGTTGATCGAACGTTTTTCACCGCCCGCGACGCTTCCGGTCATGCACATCGACACGATCACCTCGCCCGAACTCGACTGGCAGCAAGAGGCGTTGTGCGCGCAGACGGGTGCCGACTTCTTCTTCCCCGAGCCGGGCAGTTCGGTACGGGAGGCGAAGCGGATCTGCGGCATGTGCCCGATCCGCGCGGCCTGCCTCGAATACGCGCTGGACAACGACGAGCGCTTCGGTGTCTGGGGCGGTCTCTCGGAGAAGGAGCGGCTGGAACTGCGACGGGTGTCGCGGTAGCCGCCACCCGGGGGAGCAGGGGCCTCCCCGTCGGGGGTTACCCGCTGCCGGTATGGCACGAGGCCCCGGCCGCTCGTGGCGGCCGGGGCCTCGTGACCGCGTGTACGGGTCGGTGTCAGGCGCCGGCCCGGGCCGCCATACGGGCCTTGCGGGCGGCCAGCTTCTCGTCGAACTTCGACGCCTCGGAGTCCAGGCCGCCCATGAACAGGCCCAGCTCCTCCTGCGCCTTGCGGCCCTCGGGGCCCAGGCCGTCGATCTCCAAGACCCTCAGGAAGCGCAGCACGGGCTGGAGCACGTCGTCGTGGTGGATGCGCATGTTGTAGATCTCGCCGATCGCCATCTGCGCGGCGGCCCGCTCGAAGCCGGGCATGCCGTGGCCGGGCATCCGGAAGTTCACGATGACGTCGCGCACCGCCTGCATCGTCAGGTCGGGCGCCAGCTCGAAGGCCGCCTTCAGCAGGTTCCGGTAGAAGACCATGTGCAGGTTCTCGTCGGTGGCGATGCGCGCCAGCATGCGGTCGCAGACCGGGTCCCCGGACTGGTGGCCGGTGTTGCGGTGCGAGACGCGGGTCGCGAGCTCCTGGAAGGCGACGTAGGCGACCGAGTGCAGCATCGAGTGCCGGTTGTCCGACTCGAAGCCCTCACTCATGTGGGACATCCGGAACTCTTCGAGCTGGTCCGGGTCCACCGCGCGCGAGGTGAGCAGGTAGTCGCGCATCACGATGCCGTGCCGGCCCTCCTCCGCGGTCCAGCGGTGCACCCAGGTGCCCCAGGCGCCGTCACGGCCGAACAGCGAGGCGATCTCGTGGTGGTAGCTGGGCAGGTTGTCCTCGGTCAGAAGGTTGACGACAAGCGCGATGCGGCCGATCTCGGTGACCTTGGACTGCTTCTTCTCCCAGGCCTCGCCGTCCTCGAAGAGACCGGGGAAGTTGCGCCCGTCGCTCCACGGCACGTACTCGTGCGGCATCCAGTCCTTGGCGACGTTCAGATGCCGGTTGAGTTCCTTCTCGACCACTTCCTCCAGGGCGTACAGCAGCTGAGCGTCGGTCCAGGCGCCGGCCGGGTTGCCGAGGTGGGGAGTGGTGATCGTCATGGACTCTCCAGGGGGACAAGCGGATGAGCGGTGTGCGGTGTGCGGTGTGCGGTGTGCGGTGAACCTACGCAATCGTAGGCTACGTTTCCGTAGGTTACGATGCCGTAGGTTAAGGGTGTCGTAAAGGCCGCTGATCAGCGGGGTCGCCCGTCCGCGCGTCGGCGCCCCGGATCCGCAGGTCGAGAGGCCGGACGGGGAAGGGCGCCTTCCGGTCAGGCGTACAGCTCCCGCAGCCGCACCGAGAGGCACGTCACACATCCCTCGAGCTTCTCGAACTCGCTGATGTCCACGACGACCGGTTCGTACCCGAGGTCGGCGAAGAGCTCGGCGGTCTTCGGCGCGCTCGCCGCCATCAGCAGCTTGGCGCCGCCGAGCAGGACGACGTGCGACCCCGCCTCCTCCGGGACCGGCAGGAAGCGCGCGAACAGCGAGGGCGTGTCCATCTTGGGGATGTGTCCGATGACCGTACCGTCCGGCAGCGCCGTGACCGCCGACTTCAGATGCAGCACCTTGCTCACAGGGACGGAGACGACCCGCGCGCCGAGCGGCTCGAACGCGGCGCGCAGCTGCTGGACGCCGGCGGCGTTGGTGCGGCCGCCCCGGCCCACGTAGACGGTGTCGCCGATCTTCAGTACGTCACCGCCCTCCAGTGTGCCCGGCTCCCAGATCCAGTTCACCGAGCAGCCCAGACCGGCCACGGCCTCCTCGACCCCGGCGGTCTCCGCACGCCGGGAGTCGGCGCCCGGGCGGGCGATCAGCGCGACGTTCCGGTACATCACGACCGTGTCCTCGACGAACACCGAGTCAGGGCAGTCGTCGGCGGGGTCCACCTCGATGGTCTCCCAGCCGTGCGTGCGCAACGCGTCCACGTACGCCTCCCACTGCTCGACGGCGAGGTCGGCGTCGACCTTCTCCCGCTCGATGTGCGTCACCAGCCCTTCGGCGAGACGCGGGCTGGGGCGGCGGACAAGGGCCTTCTTGCTGGGCACGAGCGTGACTCCGTATCGGATGGGACGTGTCTGGACCGCACCGACAGGAGCCTCCGGGATCGACCGGAACCCATCGGGCGTCGGCCGACCATCATGCAGGGCGAACGGGGGAGAGGACAGCCCTGGGGAGGGGCTGAGGGGGTGGAGAGGCCGAGGGGCAGGAGGGAAAGCCTTGTGTGCCGACGGCTGGAGCCGGGGAAGCCCGGGACGTTCGGAGGACGGGCTGTACCGGGACGACGTCCGGTCCGGCTGCGCAGGCCGCGCCGGACGCGCACGCCCACGCGCCCAGCGGGGCGGGGGCCTGCGGGGCGGCCTCGGCCGACTGCCGGGGCGGGGTTTCCCACCGAGCCGGGCCGGGGTGACCACCGCCAGCAGGCAGCCGCCGGCCGCCCGTCACCCCGCTCGGGCCGCCTTCTTCAACTCACCCCACCGATCCGGCACCCTCCAGGCCCCGCCGTTGCGCCGGCGTCACCGCGCCGGCGGCTGTCTCCTGCTCGTCCGGACGCAGGCACTCGATCAGGTAGTCGCCCGTGCCGGGTTCACGGGTCACCCCGTGGGTCTCGCTGCCGAAGCCGGGGAAGCGGCGGTCGAAGGACTCCAGGGCGCCGAGGTAGCGCAGGAGGGGGCCGTCCGCCTCTCCGGTGCTCTCGCCCGGCATGAGGACCGGGATGCCCGGCGGCGTCACCGTGACCATCGCCGCGGCGACCCGGCCCGGCGCGTCCGTGAGGCGGATCCGTTCCGTGCCGCCGCGGATCAGGCGCTGGTAGCACAGCTGGGGCGGGGCCACCGGCTCGGGCAGCTGCTGGAAGGCGGTGTCGAGGAGTTCGACCAGGCGGGCCTCGCGCAGATGGTCGTGCATCTCCTGGCACAGGTCGCGCAGCGTCAGCCCGGCGTAGCGCCGGGAATGCTCCGCGACCAGCGCGGGCAGCACCCGGTCGAGCGGGGTGTCACTGTCGTAGAGGTCCTTGAAGTCCATGAGGGCGTCCAGCAGCGTGCCCCACTTGCCCTTCGTGATGCCCATGGAGAACAGCACCAGCGTGGTGTAGCTGTCGGTCTTCTCCACGACGATGCCGCGCGTCGTCAGATAGGCGGTGAGCACCCGTGCCGGGATGCCCCGGTCGGACATCGTCCCCGTCGCGTCGAGCCCCGGGCAGGTCAGGGTGACCTTGATCGGGTCGAGCATGCAGTACCCGTCGGTCAGCCCCGGGAAGCCGTGCCAGTCCGCGTCGGGCGCGAGGTGCCAGCAGGACGGCTCGGTCCGCAGCAGGTCCGCCGGAGCCTCCCCGAAGGGCACCCGTTCCCCGCTCGCGGGGTCCGTCACCTCGTCCGGCTGCCACACCCCGAAGAACCACGGCGGCCGGTCACCCGCCGCCTCGATGCGCCGCCCGATCCGCACCATCTCCTGGCGGAACCGGACCGCCTCGGTCACCGCCTCGTCGACCAGCCACTGCCCCTGCGGACCGTCCATCATCGCCGTGGCCACGTCCAGCGAGGCGATCATCGGATACAGCGGCGACGTCGTGCCGTGCATCATCAGCGCCTCGTTGAACCGGTCGTGCTCCACCGGCGCCCGCGGCGCGGGCCTGACGTGCACCATGGCACCCTGCGACAGCGCCGCCAGCAGCTTGTGCGTGGACTGGGTCGAGAAGACCGTCGGACGGTCGGGGCCGGGGAAGGCGTCCTCGTCCACCGACATGCCGTAGCGCCCGGCGTAGAGCGGATGGAAGCGGGCGTACGCGAACCACGCCTCGTCGAAGTGCAGCCGGGACGTGCCCGCCGCGAACGCCCGGGCCGCCGCCACCGCGTCGTAACACAGCCCGTCGTACGTGGAGTTGGTGAACACCGCGTACTGGGCGCGGGACGACACGGCGTCCGCCGTCAGCGGGCTCGCAGCGATCCGCGCCGCCACCGACTCCGCCGCGATCTCGGCCGGCGGCAAGGGACCGGCGAGCCCGTAGCCGTTGCGGGTGGGGACCAGGTACACCGGCCGGGCGCCGGAGACGACCAGGCCGTGCAGGACCGACTTGTGGCAGTTGCGGTCCACCAGGGCGATCTCGTCGCGGGTCACGCTGAAGTGGCCGACCAGGCGGTTGCAGGTGGAGTCGCCGTGCAGCACGAAGTACGTGTGCGTGGAGCCGAAGACCCGCGCGGCGTTGCGCTCCGCCTCGCCGATCGGCCCGGTGTGCTCGAACAGCGAGCCGAGCTCCTCCACCGAGATGGACAGGTCGCTGCGCAGCAGCCGCTCCCCGAAGTACTCGTGGAAGGCACGGCCCACGGGCGACTTGAGGAAGGCGACACCCCCGGAGTGCGCGGGCGTGTGCCACGAGTACTCGTGCGCGTCGTCGAAGCGCCGCAGGGCCTTGAAGAACGGCGGGAGCAGCGCGTCCTGGTAGGCGCGTGCGGCGGTGGTGATCCGGCCGGCGATGAACGCCGGTGTGTCCTCCAGCGGCCACACATAGCCCACCACCGACTGTGACACCCACAGCGGCAGCTCACGCAGCCCCTCGTCCGCCATGACCAGGAACACCGGCAGGTTCTGGAACCGGCGCCCGATCCGGCGCAGCACCGTCGCCCCGCCCGGTCCGTCCCCGGCTCCGGCTTGGGGCGGAAGGTCCCAGGCGACCACCGCGGCGGCCAGCCCGGCCTCGGTCCTGAGCACCGCCTCGGCGTCGGCGAGGCTCACCACCCATCGCACCTCTAAGCCGCGCGCCCGGATCCCCTCGGCGATGCGCGTCAACTGCCCTGCGGTGGCGCCCCAGTCCTCCGGATGCTCCGTCACCGCCACCAGAACCGTGCCGTCGGCCATGCCGCTCCCCTCCCCGGTGGCCCGCGCCACCCCCCTCCAGTGTTCGCGGGGCCCGCACGCCTGATCGGCCGACGGCGGGCCAAACCACCCCATCGGTTCAACCAGCGGACCGCGCTTTGACGTCGGCGTACCCCGGCTCACGGGCCCTGCCGCACCGCCCGCCGCAGATGCTCCCCGGTGAACGACCCCTTGGCCGCGATGAGTTGTCGCGGAGTCCCCTCGAAGACGATCTCGCCGCCGTCCCGGCCGCCGCCCGGGCCGAGGTCGATCACCCAGTCGGCCCGGGCGATCACGTCCAGGTTGTGCTCGACGACGACGACCGTGTTGCCGGTGTCGACCAGCCGGTCCAGCAGGGCGATGAGGCCCTCCACGTCCGCCATGTGCAGGCCGGTCGTCGGTTCGTCGAGCACGTAGACCGCGCCCGTCCGGTGCAGTCGCGTGGCCAGCTTGATCCGCTGCCGCTCACCGCCGGAGAGCGTGGAGAGGGGGCGCCCGAGGGTGAGGTATGTCAGTCCGACGTCCCGCAGGGCGCGCAGCCGGCGCCGTACGCCCGTGTCGTCGAAGAAGCCGAGTGCCTGCTCGGCCGTCATCTCCAGGACGTCCGCGATGGAACTGCCCCGCACGGTCAGCCGCAGCACCTCCTCCTTGAAGCGCCGCCCCTCGCAGTCGTGGCAGGTCGTCGTCACCGGGTCCATGAAGGCGAGGTCGGTGTAGATGATGCCCCGGCCCTCGCAGGTGCCGCAGGCGCCGCTGGAGTTGAAGCTGAAGAAGCCCGCCTCGGCTCCCGTCCCGCGGGCGAAGATCTTCCGGACCGTGTCCATGATCCCCAGATACGTCGCCGGGGTGGAGCGGCCCGAGATGCCGATCGACGACTGGTCGACGACCACGGCCTCCTCGTGCGCGGCGGTGAACTCCCCGACCAGGGTGCTCTTCCCGGACCCGGCGACCCCGGTCACCGCCGTGAGCACACCGGCCGGGAACCGTGCGCTCACGTCCCGCAGGTTGTGCCGGTCGGCGCCCTTGACCCACAGCTCGCCGGTGGGCCGGCGCACCTCGTCCTTGACCGCCGTACGGGTGCGCAGGCAGCGCCCGGTGAGCGTGCCGGACGCGGCCAGTTCCTCCGGCGTCCCCTCGAACACCACCGTGCCGCCCCCGGCACCGGCGCCCGGCCCCATGTCGACGACGTGGTCGGCCAGCGCGATCACATCCGGGTCGTGCTCGACGACCAGCACGGTGTTGCCCTTGTCGCGCAGCCGCAACAGCAGGTCGCCGAGGCGGCCCACGTCCCGCGGGTGCAGGCCGACGCTCGGCTCGTCGAAGATGTACGTCATGCCGGTCAGGCTGGAGCCGAGGTGCCGCACCGTCTTCAGCCGCTGCCCCTCCCCGCCGCTGAGCGTGGCCGTCTCCCGGTCGAGGCTGAGATAGCCGAGGCCGATCGCCTCGATGCGCTCCAGCGCGGCGACGGCGGCCGAGGCGACCGGCCCGGCCACCGGGTCGTCGATCTCCTTCAGTGCGGCGATCAGGTCGGTGACCTGCATACGGGTGCAGTCGGCGATCGACCGGCCGTTGATCCGGGTCGCGAGCGCCGCCGCGTTCAGACGTGCTCCACGGCAGTCCGGGCAGGTGCCCTCCACCGTGAACTCCCGGACCAGGTCCCTGGTCTTCCGGCTCATGGCCGACAGGTCCCGCTTCAGGTACAGCCGCTCGAAACGGACGGCCAGCCCCTCGTACTCGGTGGTCCAGGTGCCGCCGCTGCCGTTGACGGTGACCTTGCTGCCGGGCTGGCCGCGCATCAGGAACTCCCGCTCGGCTGCGGTGAAACGCCCCACCGGCTTGTGCGGGTCGAGGTCGGCGCTGTTCGTGTACGCCTGCCCCTGCCAGGTTCCGGCGGCGAACGGCGGGAAGCGCACCGCCCCGTCCGCGAGGGAGCGGTCCGGGTCCAGGATGCGGTCCCAGTCGGGCCGCACCGTCCGGCCGAGGCCGTCGCACCCGGGGCACATGCCCGACGGGTCGTTGAACGAGTACGCCGTCGCCGGCCCGGCGCTCGGGGTGCCGTGCCGGGAGAACAGCACCCGGATCACCGAATAGACGTCGGTCATGGTGCCGACCGTCGACCGGGAGTGGCCGCCGACCTGCCGCTGGTCGACGACGATCGCCGGGGTGAGGTGCTCCAGGCCGTCCGCGTGCGGACGCTCGAACTTGGGCAGCCGGTTGCGGACGAACCAGGGATACGTCTCGTTCAGCTGGCGCTGCGACTCCACCGCGATCGTGTCGAAGACGACGGACGACTTCCCCGACCCCGAAACGCCGGTGAACACGGTCAGCCGGCCTTTCGGGATGCGCAGGGTGACGTCCTTGAGGTTGTTCTCGCGTGCTCCGGTCAGGGTGATGGCATCGTCCGTGAAGTCGGTCATGCCACCGACGCTAGAAGGAAAACCCGACAGCCTCTGGCGTGATTTCCTTCAGCTCTCCTTCCTCCAGCAGCAGCCAGCGCGTGATGCCGATCGACTCCAGGAACGGCAGGTCGTGACTGGCCACGACGAGCGCTCCCTCGTACGACTCCAGGGCCGTGGTGAGCTGCCGGACGCTCGCCATGTCGAGGTTGTTGGTCGGCTCGTCCAGCATGAGCAGCTGCGGCGCGGGTTCCGCCAGCATCAGCGCCGCCAGCGCGGCCCGGAAGCGTTCACCGCCGGACAGCGTCGCCGCCTTCTGGTCGGCGCGGGCGCCCCGGAACAGGAAGCGCGCCAGCCGCGCCCGGACCCGGTTGTTGGTGGCGCCCGGCGCGAACCGGGCCACGTTCTCGGCGACGGACAGCTCCCCGTCGAGGACGTCGAGCCGCTGCGGCAGGAACCGCAGCGGGACGTGCGCCCGCACCTCGCCCGACTCCGGGGCGAGCTCGCCGGTGATCGTCCGCAGCAGCGTGGTCTTGCCCGCGCCGTTGCGCCCGATCAACGCGACCCGCTCCGGCCCGCGCAGCTCGAAGCCGCCCTCCACCCGGGCGCCGTACGGGAGCCCCAGATCCTGGAGGGTGAGGACGGTACGCCCCGGCGGCACGGCCGTGTACGGCAGGTCGACGCGGATCTCGTCGTCGTCCCGTACGGCCTCCACCGCCTCGTCGAGCCGCTCCCTGGCCTCGGCGAGCTTCTCCTCGTGCATGATGCGGTGCTTGCCCGCGGACTCCTGCGCCGCGCGCTTGCGCGCACCCATGACGATCTTCGGCTCGCGCTTCTGGTCCCACATCTTCTGCCCGTACCGCTTGCGGCGGGCCAGCTTGACCTGGGCGTCGGCCAGTTCACGCTTCTGCTTGCGGAAGTCGGACTCGGCGACGCGCACCATGCGCTCGGCCGCCTCCTGTTCGATCTCCAGGGCCTCCTCGTAGTCGGAGTAGTTGCCGCCGTACCAGGTGATCGTGCCGGAGCGCAGATCGGCGATCTGGTCGACGAGGTCCAGCAGTTCACGGTCGTGGCTGACGACGACCATCACGCCCGGCCAGGACTGGACGGCCGTGTACAGCCGCCTGCGGGCGTACAGGTCGAGGTTGTTGGTCGGCTCGTCCAGCAGCAGCACGTCGGGACGGCGCAGCAGCAGGGCGGCCAGGCGCAGCAGGACGGACTCGCCCCCGGACACCTCGCCGACGGTGCGGTCCAGCTCGACGTGCCCGAGCCCGAGTTCGCCGAGGGTGGCGAGGGCGCGTTCCTCCACGTCCCAGTCGTCGCCGACGGTCTCGAAGTGCGTCTCGGAGACGTCGCCGGCCTCGATGGCGTGCAGGGCGGCGCGCTGTCCGGCGATGCCGAGGGCCTCGTCGACGCGCAGGGTGGTGTCGAGCGTGACGTTCTGCGGGAGGTAGCCGACCTCGCCGGCCACGCGGACGGTGCCGTCGGCCGGTGCGAGTTCACCGGCGATCAGCTTCAACAGGGTTGATTTCCCCGACCCGTTGACACCGACCAGGCCGGTCCGGCCGGGGCCGAACGCGACGTCCAGGCCCTCGAAGACGGGGCTGCCGTCGGGCCAGGTGAACGCAAGGGACGTAACGGTGATGGAAGTAGACATGGGGGCCTCACTCGCGGTTGCTCGAAGCGGTCAGGGGCAAACGCGTGTCGAGACACCTGCGACCAGGGGGGAGGCTCCATGGGCACGTCACGGACGTGAAAAAAGCCCAGCACCAGGAGAACGGCTCGAACGCCGAGGTCGCACGCAGCGCACACCGGACGGGTGTGACGCGGTGTCTCAGGACCTCAGACGAGCAACGTCCTTCTCCAATCGGCGGCAACAGGGACGTCATACACCGTACGAATGCGCTCTGAGGCTGTCAACGGATTAACGTGCGACTCGATCTATTCGCCCCGAGGAGGCCCCGTGCCCAATGGCCCGCTCTCGCTGCCGGCCCGGCTCTGCCTGCTGGCCTGGGACGCCGCGCGACCGGCGGCCGGCGGCACCGCCCACCGGCCCGGCCCGGTGCGGGCCGGTGCCCTCGTCGAGCTGGCCCGGCGCGGCCTGCTCACCGACGAGGACGGCATCGCCACACCGGTCGACCTGGATGCGAGCACGGGTGACGCGGTCCTCGACGGGCTGCTCGAACTCATCCGCGAGTCGTGCCCGCACCCGTGGCGGACATGGGTGACGCTGCGGGCGCGGGTGACCTTCGACGCGGTGCGGGAGCAGCTGGTGGCCGAGGGGTATCTGCGGGCGGAGAAGCGACGGGTCCTCGGCGTGTTCCCGTCCGTGGAGTACGCGCTGGAGCGTGTGGCTGTCGTGGAGGCGCTGCGGGAGGAGACACGGCAGGTTCTCCGCGGGCCGCTGCCGGTCGCCGAGATCTCCGAGCGGGAGGCGGCGGTCGCCGCCCTCGCCGCCGCGGCCGGCCTCCTCGGCGCAACCACTCGCGCACAGCGCGCCGCGGACCTGACCGAACGGGCCGGAACGGCGACGCCCGGGCTGGGCGGCATCGTGCGCGAGGTGACCGGGGCGGTGACGGCGGGGGCCGCGGTGGCGCCCTCGCCGTGACGCACCGCAAGGCGGGCGGCGTTGCGTCAACGCCCGGATCGACACCTTCCTGAGCGGTGCCGGGGGAGTGGGCCTCACCGTGGAGCGGGCCGCCGCCATCCGCGCCGCCGCCGGGAGCTTCGTCCCCGGGGCCGTCGACCCGGGGACCGTGAAGGAACTCGTGGGCGGCGTCGACGGGCCGCTGAACGTCATGGCCGGCCCCGGCGCACCCCCGGTCGCCGAACCGGCCGCCTGGCCGTCGCCCGCGTCAGCTCGGGCATCGCCCAGGCCGCCCCCGCCCTGGTCCGCCGGGCCGCCCGGGAGCTGCTGGACCGGCGGACCTGCGGGGCGCTGACGGACGCGCTCGGCCACGGCGAGGTCAACGTCTTCCTGAAGCGGTCCCGTCAGCTCAGCACGCGTCCCGCATCAGCTCGGCGAGACCGTCGTCCAGATCCAGCTGGAGGTGCTCCAGCCCGACCGGCACGAGTTCGCTCGTGGCCTCGAGGAACCGGCGGATCTCGCTCGAGCGGACGTGGACCACGGCGGTGCCCTCGGGGGCGTGGAACTCCAGCACGGTGCGGTCGTAGCCGTAGGGCCGCACGCGCACGTCGCCGTGCCCCTCGGCGTTCTTCTGGCCCGCGGCGAGCAGCTCGCGGGAGAAGGTCCAGCAGACCTCGACGCCCTCCAGCGTGGCCGGGGCGGGGAAGGTCATGCGGACGGCGAAGGGGTCACGCCGGTCGTAGTGCAGCGTCGCGGGAATGCTCGGCATACGCGGCGCGGCGGCGACGAGGCGGGCCTCCACAGGCTGCTCGATGACGATGGACAACGCCTTGCTCCCTTGTGACGGCTGGACGGACACGTCCGGGCGGATGAGGCCGGGCATGGGAAGAGACGACGGAATCAGCCAATCCGTGCACACGAAGTGCGAGTGACCTCTGTCACCGCGTTCATGCACCAGAGTGACGTGGCTCTCCTCGTGTGCCCCGCAGGGCGGATGTGGCGCCCACCGGCACACCCGGAGCGCGGGAGAGGCCGTCTGGACGCCACCCGGGGGGTCGGCTAGCTTCCCCCGCCATGAGGCGCATGGGGATCACGCGACGGACGGGAAGAACACGCAGTAGGGCGACCGCGTTGGCGGCCTGCGCGGCGGCACTGGCAGCCCTGACCGCCCTACCGGCACAGGCGCACGAACCGGAGCGCCGGCTGCCGCACTGGGAACTCAAGGACACCGGCACCCCGGAGGCACGGGTGCGGGGTCTCGCCGCCGTCAGCCGGAACACCGCCTGGGCCGCGGGGACCGGCGGCACCGTGCTGCGCACCACGGACGGCGGGGCGAGCTGGCGGAACGTCTCGCCGCCCGGCGCGGGGGAGTTGCAGTTCCGGGACGTCGAGGCGTTCGACGCGCGCCGGGCCGTGGTCCTGGCCATCGGCGAGGGCGAGGCGTCCCGGGTCTACCGCACCGACGACGGCGGAGCGACCTGGACGGAGTCCTTCCGCAACACCGACCCCCGGGCGTTCTACGACTGCATGGCCTTCTTCGACCACCGCCGCGGACTCGCGATGAGCGACCCGGTGAACGGGAAGTTCCGCATCCTGTCGACCGGCGACGGCGGCCGGACCTGGCAGGTGCTGCCGGATCAGGGCATGCCGGCCGCGCAGGAGGGCGAGGCCGGATTCGCGGCGAGCGGCCAGTGCCTGGTGACGTCCGGGCCGAAGGACGTCTGGCTCGCCACCGGCGGGGCCGCACGCGCGCGTGTGCTGCACTCCGCCGACCGCGGACGCACCTGGACGGCCACCGACACGCCCCTCCCGGCGGGCGATCCGGCCCGCGGCGTCTTCGCGCTCGCCTTCCGCGACCGCACCCACGGCCTCGCCGTAGGCGGCGACTTCCGCACCGACCAGCCCTCACCGCAGGCCGCCGCGCGCACCTCCGACGGCGGCCGCACCTGGCGCCCCGCCGCCCCGCCCCCGCTCGCCTACCGCTCCGGCGTCGCCTGGCTCCCGCACAGCCGCACCGCCGCCCTCGCCGTCGGCCCCACCGGCACCGACCTCACCACGGACGCCGGCCGCACCTGGCGGACCGTCGACACGGGCTCCTACGACACCGTCGACTGCGCCCCGGACCACGGGTGCTGGGCCGCCGGTGAGAAGGGCCGGGTTGCCCGCCTGGAGCACTGAGCATGCGGGGTGCCCTGATCGTTGGCAGGGTGGGTACTCGTTCACTGATCGTGAAAGGAAGTGAGCGAGAATGCCACGCGGTTCGAGCTCCAAGCGGGAGCGCCAGTACGAGCACATCAAGGACAGTGCGCAGGACCGGGGCGAGAGCACCGGCCGCGCCAAGGAGATCGCCGCCCGGACGGTGAACAAGGAACGCGCCCGCTCCGGCGAGTCGAAGACGGCCAGCCGCACCTCCACCAAGGACATGTCGTCCGGCAAGCGCGGCGGCCAGCGGTCGGGGCAGGGCTCCCAGGGGCCCACCTACGACCAGCTCTACCAGGAGGCCAAGCGCAAGGGCGTCGAGGGCCGTTCCAGCATGAACAAGAGCCAGCTGCAGCGCGCGCTGGGCAAGTGAGGCGCGAGCCTCCCGAGGCCGGCAGGACTCCCCGGTCCTGCCGGCCTTCGCGCGGCCCGTAGGCTCGGGGCCACCATGACGACCGTACGCATCCCCGAAGACTGGCCCACGGCCGAGGAACAGGCCCGCGCCGTCCAGGACGAACTGCGCGAGCGAGTGATCCTCGACCAACCGGGGCCGCCGCCCGGAACGGGCCATGTGACCGGGGTCGACGTCGCGTACGACGACGAGCACGACGTCGTCGCGGCGGCAGCGGTCGTGCTGGACGCGTCGAGTCTCGAGGTCGTCGCCGAGGCCACGGCCGTGGGCCGGGTCTCCTTCCCCTACGTGCCCGGACTGCTCGCCTTCCGCGAGATCCCCACGGTCCTCGCCGCCCTCGACGCCCTGCCCTGCCCTCCCGGCCTCGTCGTCTGCGACGGCTACGGCCTCGCCCATCCCCGCCGCTTCGGCCTCGCCAGCCACCTCGGCGTCCTGACCGGCCTGCCCACGATCGGCGTCGCCAAGAACCCCTTCGCCTTCACCTACGACGAACCGGACACCCCGCGCGGCAGCACCTCCGCGCTGCTCGCCGGCTCCGAGGAGGTCGGCCGGGCCCTGCGCACCCGGGACGCCGTCAAGCCGGTCTTCGTCTCGGTCGGCCACCGCACGACGCTGGACAGCGCCTGCGCGCACACCCTCGCGCTGACCCCCGCCTACCGCCTTCCCGAGACCACGCGCAGGGCGGACGCGCTGTGCCGGAAGGCGTTGCGCGAGACCGGATCGGCCTGACCGACGGCGCGACACGACCCGGGTACGGGTTCCGAGTACCGGTTCCGCGTACCGATTCTGAGTACCGGTTCTGAGTACCCGTACGGATGTCCGCCCGCACCCCGCGTCGGCAGGCTGGGGCGCATGACAACGCACCGCGCTCCCAAGCCTGTCGCCGACCCGACCCAGACCGTCGAGCGGGCGGTCACCATAGGCCTGATCCTCGCCGTGCTGGCCGGGCTCAGCTGGATCGCCGGGATGATCTACACCATCGCCGAGTGGCCGGGGTAGGACTTCAGCGGGCCGACGCGACGCGGAAGCGGATGCCCGCCGCGCGCAACCGGTCGATCAGCGCGTCGCCCATCGCCACCGCGGTGGTGACCTGACCCGCCGTCTGCGGAAGGTCGTCGAGGGCCAGGCACAGCGCCGACTCGGCGAACATCTTGGCCGTCTCGTCGTAGCCGGGATCGCCGCCCGAGACCTCCGTGTACACCCGCTTGCCGCCGCCTTCGCCCACGAAGCGCACCGAGAACCAGCTCCTCGCCCGCTTCTCCGGGCTCGGCCCCTCCCCCGGCTTGAGCCGGTCCGACAACCAGCGCCGCGCGGACGGCACCTGGGCCGCCGCGACCAGCGCGCCGACCGCCGCGACCCCGCCCACGGCGACCGGCAGATGCCGGACGGCCGCGTACTGCCGGTAGCGGAAGTCGGGCCCGTACCGGTCGAGGGCCGACGCCGAGCGCCGCACGATCTGCGGGTCGATGGTCGGCATCGGCAGCGCCCACGCGCCGACCTCCTTGGCGAACCGGGGCGCACCGAGCGGCGCCGACGCCCGCCGGCCCACCAGCCGCGGCTCGTGCCGCCGCCGGTCCCGCACGGCCGCCGCCATCTCCCGCTGCCGCGCGAACTGGTTGAGCGCGGAGGCGAAGGTCCCGCCCGAGAACGCCCCGTCGGCGGTCACGAAGCCCTCGATGCTCAGCGGCACGTCCTCCGGCAGCTGTTGCACGGTGAAGTACACGCCCAGGTCGTGCGGGATCGAGTCGAACCCTGCGGCGTGCACCAGCCGCGCCCCGGTCTCCCGCGCCCGTGCGTCGTGCCGGACGTACGTCAGATCCACGAACTCCGGCTCGCCACAGAGGTCCAGGTAGTCGGTCCCGGCGTCCGCGCATGCGGCGACGAGCTCCTCGCCGTAACTCACGTACGGGCCGACGGTCGTGGCCACCACGCGCGCGTGCCCGGCGAGGTCGCGCAGCGAGGCCGGGTCGCAGACGTCCGCCCGCTCCACCCCCACCTCGGTGTCGGCGGGCAGCCGCTCCCGCAGCCGCTCCAGCTTCTCGGCGTTGCGGCCCGCGATCGCCCAGCGCAGCCCCTCGGGCGCATGGGCGGCCAGATACTCCGCGGTGAGCGCCCCGGCGAAACTGGTCGCTCCGAAGAGCACGATGTCGTACGGACGGTCCGTCCTGTTTTGCCTGCTCATGACACCCCTCGGTCGTGCAGCCCGTGCCGCTGTCGGTGGCCGAGGCTAGCGTGAGGAGTGCGGAGCCCGACGACGAGCCCGGAGGACGACGATGGCCGTGCCCAGGAATGCCCTGAAGAAGTGGGAGAAAGTGCGCGCGTTCGCACTGGGGCTGCCGGACGCCGTCGAGGAGTTCCCCTGGGGTGAGTCCGTCGCGAAGGTCAACAAGAAGGTGTTCGTCTTCCTCGGTGTCGAGGACGGCAGTTACCCCCTGGGGGTGACGGTGAAGCTGAAGGACGAGACGGCGCACGCGCACGCGCTGGCCTGCCCCGGTGCCGAACCCGCCGGATACGGCCTGGGCAAGGCGGGCTGGGTGAGCATCCCCCTGGAGCAGCAGGGCGCCCCGGCCGCGGAAGTGCTCTGCGACTGGGTGGAGGAGAGCTACCGCGTGATCGCCCCGAAGCGGCTGATAGTGGAGTTGGACGGGAGCTGACCTCGTTCGGCAGATTGCTAAGCGCTTGCTCGTTCAGGTCTTGTGCCGAGTGGAACACGTTCTTAGCATCACTGGTGTTACATCAAATGTGTCACAGCACTGGGGGCTGGATGACCACGGCAGGGACGTCAGGACACGGCCCGCTCACCGGCGTGCGCGTGGTCGAGCTGGCGGGTATCGGGCCCGGCCCGTTCGCCGCCATGCTCCTGGCCGACCTCGGGGCCGACGTCGTGCGCGTGGACCGCCCCGGCGGCCCCGGACTCGCGATCGACCCGGCCTACGACGTCACCAACCGCAACAAGCGCTCGGTGGTCGTCGACCTGAAGGCCCCGGACGGCCCGGACCGGGTGCTCGACCTCGCGGCCCGCGCCGACATCCTGCTCGAGGGCAACCGTCCCGGCGTCGCCGAGCGCCTCGGCGTGGGTCCCGAGCCCTGCCACGCCCGCAACCCGTCTCTCGTCTACGGCCGGATGACCGGCTGGGGCCAGGACGGCCCGCTCGCGCGGCGCGCCGGGCATGACATCGCCTACATCGCCCCCACCGGCACCCTCGGCATGATCGGCCGCCCGGACGAACCGCCAGCGGTTCCGGCCAACCTGCTCGGCGACTACGCGGGCGGCTCCCTGTACCTCGTCGTCGGCGTCCTCGCCGCCCTCCACCACGCCCGCGCGACCGGCACCGGCCAGGTCGTGGACGCCGCCATCGTCGACGGCACCGCCCACCTCGCCACGATGATCCACGGCATGCTCGCCGCCGGCGGCTGGCAGGACCGCCGCGGCGCCAACCTCCTGGACGGCGGCTGCCCCTACTACGGCACCTACGAGACGGCCGACGGCCGGTACATGGCCGTCGGCGCGCTGGAGCCGCAGTTCTACGAGGAGTTCCTCGCCCTCCTCGGCCTCGGCGACCGGACCGGGGCCCGCAAGGACATCGCCCGCTGGGACGAACTGCGCGAAGAAGTCGCCGCCCGCTTCAAGAGCCGTACCAGGGACGAGTGGACGGCCGTCTTCGACGGCTCCGACGCGTGCGTGGCGCCCGTGCTGTCGCTGCGCGAGGCCCCGCACCACCCGCACCTGGCCGCCCGCGGCACCTTCACCGACCACGGCGGCATCACCCAGCCCGCCCCGGCCCCCCGCTTCTGCGCGACCCCGACCTCCGTCCGCACCGGCCCGGCCCGGCCGGGCGCCGACACGGCGGACGTCGCCCGGGACTGGGACGTCCCCGGGCTCCTCCCGTCGTCCAAAAACCCTCAGTGAAAGGCCCCCTCGTGAGCACCGAAGCGTACGTCTACGACGCGATCCGCACCCCGCGCGGCCGCGGCAAGGCCAACGGCGCCCTGCACGGCACCAAGCCCATCGACCTGGTCGTCGGACTCATCCACGAGATCCGCGCCCGGTTCCCGGACCTCGACCCGGCCGCCGTCGACGACATCGTCCTCGGCGTCGTCGGCCCGGTCGGCGACCAGGGCTCCGACATCGCCCGGATCGCCGCCATCGCCGCGGGCCTGCCCGACACGGTCGCCGGTGTGCAGGAGAACCGCTTTTGTGCCTCGGGCCTGGAGGCCGTCAACCTGGCCGCCGCCAAGGTGCGTTCCGGCTGGGAGGACCTCGTCCTCGCGGGCGGTGTCGAATCGATGTCCCGGGTGCCGATGGCCTCCGACGGCGGCGCCTGGTTCAACGACCCCATGACCAACCTGGACGTCAACTTCGTACCGCAGGGCATCGGCGCCGACCTCATCGCCACCATCGAGGGCTTCTCCCGGCGCGACGTCGACGAGTACGCGGCGCTCTCCCAGGAGCGGGCCGCCACCGCGATGAAGGACGGCCGCTTCGAGAGGTCGGTCGTCCCGGTCAAGGACCGCAGCGGTCTCGTCGTCCTCGACCACGACGAGTTCCCCCGCCCCGGCACCACCGCCGACTCCCTCGCGGGGCTCAAGCCGTCCTTCGCGGACATCGGCGAACTCGGCGGCTTCGACGCGGTGGCCCTCCAGCAGTACCACTGGGTGGAGAAGATCGACCACGTTCACCACGCGGGCAACTCCTCCGGCATCGTGGACGGCGCCTCGCTCGTCGCGATCGGCTCCAAGGAGGTCGGCGAGCGCTACGGCCTCACGCCCCGCGCTCGGATCGTCTCCGCCGCCGTCTCCGGCTCCGAGCCGACCATCATGCTCACCGGCCCCGCCCCGGCCACCCGCAAGGCCCTCGCCAAGGCCGGGCTCACCATCGACGACATCGACCTCGTCGAGATCAACGAGGCGTTCGCCGCGGTCGTGCTGCGCTTCGTCAAGGACATGGGCCTGTCCCTGGACAAGGTCAACGTCAACGGCGGCGCGATCGCGCTCGGCCACCCCCTCGGCGCCACCGGCGCGATGATCCTCGGCACCCTCGTCGACGAACTCGAGCGCCAGGACAAGCGCTACGGCCTCGCCACGCTGTGCGTCGGCGGCGGCATGGGCGTCGCCACGATCGTCGAGCGCATCTGACCCCCTCCCGACGGATCACACGGAGCACCTCCACATGAGCACTGAGTCCACCACCATCCGCTGGGAACAGGACCGCACCGGCCTCGTCACCCTGGTCATCGACGACCCGAACCAGTCCGCGAACACCATGAACCAGGCGTTCCGCGACTCGCTGGCCGCCGTCACCGACCGCCTGGAGGCCGAGAAGGACTCCATCCGGGGCGTCATCATCACCTCCGCGAAGAAGACCTTCTTCGCCGGCGGCGACCTGCGCGACCTGATCCGCGTCACGCCCGACACGGCCCAGGAGCTGTTCGACGGCGGCATGGCGATCAAGCGGAACCTGCGCCGCATCGAGACCCTCGGCAAGCCCGTCGTCGCCGCCCTCAACGGCGCGGCCCTGGGCGGCGGTTACGAGATCGCCCTGGCCTGCCACCACCGTGTCGCCCTCGACGCGCCCGGTTCCAAGATCGGCTGCCCCGAGGTCACCCTCGGCCTGCTGCCCGGCGGTGGCGGCGTCGTCCGCACGGTCCGCCTGCTGGGCATCGCCGACGCCCTGCTGAAGGTCCTCCTCCAGGGCACCCAGTACAGCCCGCGCCGCGCCCTGGAGAACGGCCTCGTCGACGAGGTGGCCGACAGCCCGGAGGACATGCTCGCCAAGGCCCGCGCCTTCATCGACGCCAACCCCGAGTCCCGGCAGCCCTGGGACAAGCCGGGCTACCGCATCCCGGGCGGCACACCCGCCAACCCCAAGTTCGCCGCGAACCTGCCCGCCTTCCCGGCCAGCCTGCGCAAGCAGACGAACGGCGCCCCCTACCCGGCGCCGCGCAACATCCTGGCCGCCGCCGTCGAGGGCTCCCAGGTCGACTTCGAGACCGCGCAGGTCATCGAGGCCCGCTACTTCGTGGACCTCGCGGCCGGCCAGACCTCGAAGAACATGATCCAGGCCTTCTTCTTCGACCTACAGGCCGTCAACTCCGGCGCCAACCGCCCCCAGGGCATCGAGCCCCGCAAGGCCCGCAAGGTCGCCGTCCTCGGCGCCGGGATGATGGGCGCGGGCATCGCCTACTCCTGCGCCCGCGCGGGCATCGACGTGGTCCTGAAGGACGTCTCCCTGGAGGCGGCCCTCAAGGGCAAGGCCTACTCCGAGAAGCTGTGCGCCAAGGCCGTCTCCAAGGGCCGTACGACCCAGGAGAAGGCCGACGCGCTGCTCGCCCGCGTCACCCCCACCGCCGAGGTCCAGGACCTGGCCGGCTGCGACGCCGTCATCGAGGCCGTCTTCGAGGACACGTCGCTCAAGCACAAGGTGTTCCAGGAGATCCAGCACGTCGTGGAGCCCGACGCGCTGCTGTGCTCCAACACCTCCACCCTGCCCATCACCGCCCTCGCCGAAGGCGTGGAGCGCCAGGGCGACTTCATCGGCCTGCACTTCTTCTCGCCCGTCGACAAGATGCCGCTCGTCGAGATCATCAAGGGCGAGCGCAGTGGCGAGGAGGCCCTGGCCCGCGCCTTCGACCTGGTGCGGCAGATCAACAAGACCCCGATCGTCGTCAACGACTCGCGCGGCTTCTTCACCTCCCGCGTCATCGGCCACTTCATCAACGAGGGCGTCGCCATGGTCGGCGAGGGCATCGAACCGGCCTCGGTCGAGCAGGCCGCCGCCCAGGCCGGTTACCCGGCCAAGGTGCTGTCGCTGATGGACGAACTGACGCTCACCCTGCCCCGCAAGATCCGGGCCGAGTCGAAGCGCGCGGTCGAGGAGGCGGGCGGCACCTGGACGGCCCACCCCGCCGAGGCCGTCATCGACCGTATGGTCGACGAGTTCGGCCGCACCGGCCGCAGCGGCGGCGCCGGCTTCTACGACTACGGCGACGACGGCAAGCGCACCGGACTCTGGCCCGGACTGCGCGAGCACTACACCAAGCCCGGCCACCGGATCCCGTTCCGGGACATGCAGGAGCGCATGTTGTTCTCCGAGGCGCTGGACACCGTCCGGCTGCTGGAGGAGGGCGTGCTGACCTCGGTCGCCGACGCCAACATCGGCTCCATCTTCGGCATCGGCTTCCCGGGCTGGACCGGCGGCGTGCTCCAGTACATCAACGGCTACGAGGGAGGCCTGCCCGGATTCGTGGCACGCGCGCGTGAACTCGCCGAGCAGTACGGGGAGCGCTTCACGCCGCCCGCGCTGCTGGTGGAGAAGGCGGAGAAGGGGGAGCGGTTCAGCGACTCAGCCCGCGTCTGATCCGCCGGAGCCCGAAGGCCCGGTGAGCCACTCGCCCAGCTCTTCCTTCAGTGACCGCTGAAAAGCGGTGAGGAGCGCCTGCACCACCAGGGGGTGCATGTGCGCCGACAAGGAGCGCACGTCTCGCGCGTCACGCTCGGCGACCTCACCGCGGAAGAGCTGGGACAGCTCCCGGGCGGCGGCGCGCGTGTGTTCGTTGAGGACCGTGCGCGCCGCGAAGATCGCCTCCTGGGAGAGCGGCACGTCCAGCAGCCCGGCGCCGAGCCGGAGCAGACCGAGGTCGGCCTCGTACCCGCCGTCCGCGGGCCGGACCACGCCCATCGCGACGAGCCGCTCGACGTCCTCGTCGTCCAGCGGCCGTCCGGCCCGCCGCTCCAGCTCCGCGCGCGTGACCGTCTCGACGGACTCCGGCGCCCAGGAGGCCACCACGGCCCGGTGGATGGCGAGGTCGTGCGCGCTCAGGTCCGGCGGCAGCTGCCGCAGGTAGCGCTCGATGCCGGCCAGCGTCATGCCCTGCTGCTGCAACTCCTCGATCAGCGCCAGCCGGGCCAGATGATCGCGTCCGTAGTGCCCGACGCGCCGCGGACCGAGCACCGGCGGGGGCAGCAGCCCCTTCGTGCCGTAGAAGCGGAGCGTGCGCACCGTGACACCGGCCCGGGCGGCCAGCTCGTCGATCGTGAGGGTCGGCTCCTCGGTGTCGGTCGTCATGTGCAGCAGTATCGCTGTCTCACCAGTGCTGTGAAACCTCCGGCGCCCCAGGTGAAGACCGTGTGAGAAGTGGCGCTCTGTGAGGTATGCCATCGCGTGAGCCGCGCCCGGCGGGGGAAGGTGGCCCCTTGGTCTGTGCCCTGACAGAGGGCGCGGACCTTATGTACGTCCGGAAGCCGAGCGCGACCCGCTCGGGCGCACCAGAGAGTGGATCCACCGTGAGCAAGGACGCCGTGAACACGGCTGCGGCCACGCCGCGTACCGATGCGGCCGCAGTGCCCGCGGACGCGGGCGACGCCGGCTACAGCAAGGACCTCAAGGCCCGCCACGTCAACATGATCGCCATCGGAGGCGCGATCGGCACCGGGCTCTTCCTGGGCGCGGGCGGCCGCCTCCACAACGCGGGACCGGCGCTGGCGATCGCGTACCTGGTCTGCGGCATCTTCGCCTTCTTCGTGGTCCGGGCCCTCGGTGAGCTCGTGCTCTACCGCCCGTCCTCGGGCTCTTTCGTGTCGTACGCGCGCGAGTTCCTCGGCGAGAAGGGCGCGTACGTCGCCGGCTGGATGTACTTCCTCAACTGGTCGACCACCGGCATCGCCGACATCACCGCGATCGCGCTCTACACGCACTACTGGAGCCTGTTCACCGACATCCCGCAGTGGATGCTGGCGCTGGTCGCCCTCGCGGTGGTGCTGGCCGTGAACCTGATCTCGGTGAAGTACTTCGGCGAGATGGAGTTCTGGTTCGCGATCATCAAGGTCGCCACGCTGATCGGCTTCATGTTCATCGGCATCTTCCTGCTCGCCACGCAGCACGAGGTGGGGGGCCAGACCCCGGGCCTGGGCGTCATCACCGACAACGGAGGGGTCTTCCCGCACGGCATGATGCCGGTCGTCCTGGTCATGCAGGGCGTGATCTTCGCGTACGCCGCGCTGGAGCTGGTCGGTGTCGCCGCGGGTGAGACCGCCGAGCCGGAGAAGGTCGTCCCGCGCGCGGTGAACTCGATCATGTGGCGCGTGGGCCTCTTCTACGTCGGCTCGGTCGTCCTGCTCGCCCTGCTCCTGCCGGGTTCGCTCTACTCGGCCGACCAGAGCCCCTTCGTCACGGTGCTGTCGAAGATCGGCGTCCCGGCCGCGGGCGACGTGATGAACCTGGTGGTCCTGACGGCCGCCATGTCCTCCCTCAACTCCGGCCTGTACTCCACGGGCCGCATCCTGCGTTCCATGGCGATGGCGGGATCCGCCCCGAAGTTCACCGCCCGCATGAACCGCAGCCAGGTCCCCTACGGCGGCATCCTGCTGACCTGCGCGGTGTGCGTGCTCGGCGTCGGCCTGAACTTCCTCGTGCCGGCCCAGGCCTTCGAGATCGTTCTGAACGTGGCCTCCCTCGGCATCATCAGCACCTGGGTGATCATCATGGTGTGCCACCTGGTCTTCGTCCGCCGCGCCAAGGCCGGCCAGGTCACCCGCCCCTCCTTCCGCCTCTTCGCCAGCCCGGTCACGGAGATCACCACGATCGCCTTCCTGCTGGCCTGCCTCGGCATGATGTGGAACGACCCCGAGGTCGGCCGCAGGACCCTCCTGCTCATCCCGCTGATCGCGGTCATGCTGGTAGCGGGCTGGTTCGGCGTCCGCCGCCGGGTCTCGCAGACGGCGGACCAGGAGCTGTCGCAGCTGACGAAGTAGCAGGTCACGGCCGTTGTCAGTGGCCGCGCCCACGGTGGCGTCATGTCGGGGATCACGTATGTCCGGGGTGACGCCACCGTTCCGTCGGTGAACCACGACCACGGCGAGTACACCCCGGGCGGGGACAGGCCGGCTCAGCCCTGGCTGTCGAAGGCCCGCACCAGGCAGCCGCACAGGTCCCGCGTCAGGGTGCCATCGGGGTCCAGCCGGGGGTTGAAGATCGTGACGGTCAGGCCGACGGCACCGCCGCCGGACAGGGCCGTGCGCAGCACGCTCTCCAGCTCCTGCCAGGTCAGACCGTCCGGCTGCCGGTAGTCGACGGCGGGCATGACCGCGTCGTCCAGGACGTCGACGTCGAGATGGACCCAGTACCCGGCGTCCGCGCCGCCGCCGGTCAGCAGCCCGACCGCGCGCCGGGCCGCCTCGGCCGCGCCCAGGGCGCGCACGGTGTCCAGTTCCAGCGCGTGCAGCGCGGACGGCAGCGGTTGCATCCCGTACGCCGCGGACTCCTCAGCGTCCCGGAACCCCAGGGCGACGACGTCCTCGTCCCGCACGAGCGGGCCCCTGCCCTCCAGGTCGGCCAGCACGCGCGGGCCGCGCCCGGTGGCCAGGGCGAGTTCCATGGAGGCCACCTCACCGGCCGGCTCCGCCGACGGCTGGTAGAAGTCAGTGTGCCCGTCCAGGAAGAGCAGTCCGTGCCGGTCGCGGCGGCGCAGCGCGAGCAGGTTGCCGAGCAGCACGCTGCAGTCGCCGCCGAGCACGACGGGGAACCGGCCCCGGTCGAGGACCTCGCCCACGACGTCGGCCAGCGCCACGGAGTAGGCGGCGATGCCGCCCGGGTTCAGAACTCCCGTCCCCGGGTCCCTCTCCGGGTCGTACGGGGGTGGCTCGACCCGGCCCGCGTGCACCGCCCCGAGCCGCTTGGCCAGCCCGGCCCCGAGAAGCGCCGCCGGCAGGTCCTCGACACCGGTGGGGCGCAGCCCGAGCACGGACGGTGCCTCGACGATCGCCACGTTCCGCACGTCCGGCTCCTCGATCGGCCCGACAACGCCGCCGGACCGACGCGCCCGGCGCACTGATCCACCGTAGTGCCAGGGGCAGGAGGAAGCGCGGCCGTGCGTGCGATCGAGCAGAGGGGACAGGTGCTGACGCTCGGCAGACCTGGTGCCCGGGGCTATTACCCGGCGCAGCGGGGTGCCGCTACGCCCACCCGCGCCGTCCTGGCGGTGCGACCGCCCGCACCTGGGCGGGAACCGGGGCCCCGACGGCAGACCGCCCGCGCCCGGGGGAACCGGGGCCCCGACGGCAGTGGGCCGCGCCCGGGCGGAGCCGGGGCCCCGACGGCAGACCGCCCGCACTCGGGCGGAACCAGGTCCCCGACGGCAGTGGGCCGCACCGCCGGCAGCCCTGAGGGGCCGGGCTGCCGGACGCAAGCGGAGCAGGGCCGGCGGACCGAGCCAGGCGGCCCCGCTCGGCACCGAGTGCGGCCAGGCCACCCGGAGCCCAGCAGTACGGCTGTCGCCCGCTGCCAGGCCGCCCGGGGTTGAGCAGTACCGGTGTCGCCCCTCCGCCAGGCGCCACCCGGAGCCCAGCAGAACCGCCGCCGCCGCCCGCTGCCACTCCCGGCGACCGAAGCCCGTGCAGGACCAGGTCTGTCAGCGCCTCCGTTCGTGCTCCCCATGCTCGTGCTCCCCGTGCCCGTGCACCCCGTTCGTCGCCGCGATTCTCTTCCACGACCGGGGCTGCGCAACCACCCCCGGCGCCTTCGCCACGGCCGCGGCCCGGGCCGCCGGCACCCCCGGCTTCGACGGCTGGAACAGCCACGTGTCGAAGAGGGCGGCCAGCGGCTTGCCCGAGACCTCCTCCGCATACCGCCGGAAGTCCGCCACCGACGCGTTGCCGTGGGCGTACTTCGACGGCCAGCCCTTCAGGACCGTGAAGAACGCCTCGTCGCCGATCTTGTTGCGCAGCGCCTGCACGGCCAGTGCGCCACGGTCGTAGACCGCGATGTCGAACTGGCTGGCCGGGCCGGGATCCCCGGGCTTCACCGTCCAGAACGGGTCGTCGGCCGGATGCGAGGCGTACACGTAGTCGGCGAGTTCCCGCGCCGTGCCTTCGCCCTCGTGCTCGGACCACAGCCACTGCGCGTACCGCGCGAACCCCTCGTTGATCCAGATGTCCTTCCAGCCCTTGAGCGACACGTCGTCGCCGTACCACTGGTGGGCCAGCTCATGCACGACGACGGACACGTTCGACCCGTTGGCGAACTGCCGCGGGCTGTAGAACGGCCGGGTCTGGGTCTCCAGCGCGTACCCGGTGTCCGTGTTCGGCACGTACCCGCCGAGCGCGTTGTACGGGTACGGCCCGAAGTACCCGGCCAGCCAGTCCGCGATCTCCCCGGTCCGTTCGATGCTCGCCCGCGCCGCCCCGGCATGGGCGCCGAGATCCTTGCTGTAGGCGTTGAGGACCGGAATGCCGCCCTCCGTCGTGCCGGTCGTGATGTCGAACTTCCCGACCGCGAGCGTGGCGAGGTAGGTGGTCTGCGGTTGGTCGGACCGCCAGTTCCAGCGGGTCCAGCCGAGCCGTGAACTCGTCGACTGAAGCGTGCCGTTGGAGATGGCCTGGGTGCCGTCCGGGACCAGTACGGACACGTCGTAGGTGGCCTTGTCCAGCGGATGGTCGTTGCTCGGGAACCACCACGCCGCCGCCTCCGGCTCGTTCGCCGCGACGCCCCCGTCCGGGGTGCGGTGCCAGCTGGTGAATCCGTAGGCCTTCTTCGACGACGGCACCCCGCGGTAGCGCACGACGACCGTGACGGACGCGCCCTTGGCCAGCGGGCTCCTCGGCGTGATCTCCAGCTCGTGTTCGCCCGAGGTCCGGAACGACGCCTTCGCTCCGTCGACGCGCACCTCGCCGACGTCCAGCAGAAAGTCCAGGTTGAAGCTCGACAGGTCCTGCGTGGCGCGGGCCACGAGGGTGGCCGTGCCCTCCAGCTCGTCCGTGGCCGGCTGGTACTTCAGCCGGAGGTCGTAGTGGGAGACGTCGTATCCGCCGTTGCCGTAGGCCGGGTAGTAGGGGTCGCCGATACCCGGCGCGCCGGGGGAGTAGGGGGCGGCCGATGCCGGGATCGCCAGCAGGAGAACGGCCGCTGCCAGGGCTCCCGGCGCGATGATTCTGCGGTGCACGCAAGGCTCCAAGTCGTAGGGTGCCGAGGTCTTCCGGAGTCTGTCTGGAGCCTGTTGACTCCCCGTGCCTTGATCATGTCCATGGCCCCCGCTGTCACACGATCGCCATTCGGCCGACATGAGACACCCGCCCCGGAGGCTCCCCCCGGACACGCCGGTCCGTCAGCTGCCCTCTTCTGAACAGGAGTTCACCGATGTAGCGTCCGGCGCATGCCGAAACGCACGCGCTTCACGACCTGGAGACCGCTCGCGACGGCGGCCGCGGCCGCCCTCTTGGCCACACTGCTCACCCCGGCGGCCGCACAGGCCGCCCAGACCGCCCCGCGCGGGAGCGAACCCGTCTACTCCTACGACAACGCCATCCGCGAGGCCGTCTGGGTGGACACCGGACTCGACGGCGACCGCGACGGAAAAACCGACCGTGTCGCCGTCGACATCGTCCGCCCCCGCGAAACCGCCCGCCAGGGCCGCAAAGTCCCCGTCATCATGGACGCCAGCCCGTACTACTCCTGCTGCGGGCGCGGCAACGAGAGCCAGAGGAAGACGTACGACGCGCAGGGCCGCGTCGCACAGATGCCGCTGTACTACGACAACTACTTCGTCCCGCGCGGCTACGCGTTCGTCGGCGTGGACCTGGCCGGAACCAACCGCTCCGACGGCTGCGTCGACGTCGGCGGCCGCTCCGACGTCCAGTCCGCGAAGGCCGTCGTCGACTGGCTGAACGGCCGCGCCAAGGCCTACACGAGCCGCACCGGCACCACCCGCGCCCAGGCCGGCTGGACCAACGGCCGCACCGGCATGATCGGCAAGAGCTGGGACGGCACCATCGCCAACGGCGTCGCCGCCACCGGCGTCAAGGGCCTGAAGACCATCGTCCCGATCAGCGCCATCTCCTCCTGGTACGACTACTACTTCCAGCAGGGCGCCCCGCTCTACGACTCCGGCCCCGAGTGGCTCTCCGACTACGTCAACGGCCCCGACGCCCGCGCCAAGTGCGCAGCCGTGCAGCAGAAGCTCGTCGACGGCGCCCCGCGCACCGGCGACCGGACCCCGCTGTGGACCGAGCGCGACTACGTCACGGCCGCGCGCAAGGTCAAGGCCAGCGTCTTCCTGATCCACGGCATGCAGGACCTCAACGTCCGCATGAAGCACGTCGGCCAGTGGTGGGACGCCCTGGCGAAGAACGGCGTCGAGCGCAAGATCTGGCTGTCGCAGACCGGCCATGTCGACCCCTTCGACTTCCGGCGCGCGGAGTGGGTCGAGACGCTGCACCGCTGGTTCGACCACGAACTCATGGGCTACGACAACGGCATCGACCGCGAGCCCATGGCCGACATCGAACGCGGGCCGGACCAGTGGACCACGTCCAGGGTCTGGCCGCCGAGCGGCACCCGCGCCGCCACCCTGCGCCCCGACCGGGGCGACCAGGCCGGCGTCGGCACCCTCGGCCTGCACCGCGGCCACGGCACCGAGAGCTTCACCGACGACCCGAAGCTGAGCGAGAGCGACTGGGCCGCGCACATCGACGAGCCGACACCGGAGAAGGCCGGGTTCGTCAGCGGGCCGCTCACCCGCGACCTGCGCCTGTCCGGATCCTCCGAGGTCACCGTCACCGCGACGCCCTCCACCCCGACGGCCCATCTCTCCGCCGTCCTCGTGGACATCGGCCCCGCCGCCATCCGCGACTACGCCGATGCCGGCGAAGGCATCACCACCCTCGCCGACCGCACCTGCTGGGGCGCGAGCACCGCCGGCGACAGCTCCTGCTTCAAGGAGACCAAGGCGAAGACCGCGGACGTCGACTACACGGTCGTCAGCCGCGGCTGGGCCGACCTCGGCAACCACGCCTCGGACCACAAGGGCGCCCCGCTCACTCCGGGCCAGCGGTACACGATCACCCTCGACCTGGCGGCGACCGACCACGTCGTGCCCGAGGGCCACCGCCTGGCGCTGATCGTCGCGGGCACCGACCAGGGCCTCATCGACCCTCCCGCCGACAGGCCCGAGCTCACGCTCGACCTGTCCCGCACCTCGGCGCGCATCCCCTTCGTCGGCGGAGCCACCGCCTTCGCCCGCGCCACCACACATGCCGCGTCCGCCGCCCCCGAGGCCACGGTCCTGGACGGCGTACGGGAGCCGCGCACCACGCACCGCGTCCCGGAGGCGAGCCAGTGACCCGAGACACCACCCGCGTCGGCGCCCTGATCCTGGCCACCGCGGCCCTCACGGCCTCCCTGGTCGCCGCACCGGCCCAGGCGGCCACCGGCTCCCCGCCGCGCACCGGCTTCGAGCAGTCGAACGGCGCCCGCTGGACCACCCAGCCCGAGGAACAGGACTTCCTCAAGGCCGTCGACCGGTCCAGTGCCCGCGTCCTCCTGACCCGCTTCGGCACCACGAAGCAGGACCGCCCGCTCCAGCTGGTGCGGATCGGCAACCGCCCGAGCCCCAACAAGGTGCTGCTCATCTGCAGCCAGCACGGCGACGAACCCTCCGGCCGCGAGGCCTGCCTGACCACCGTCCGCGACCTCGCGTACGCCCGCGACAGCCGCACCCGGCGCTTCCTGGACCGCACCACGGTTCTGGTCGTGCCCACCGCCAACCCCGACGGCCGGGCCGCGAACACCCGCGGCAACGGCGACGGTGTCGACATCAACCGCGACCACCTCGCCCTGAAGACCGCCGAGGGCCGTGCCCTGGCCGCCCTCATCCGCGACCAGCGCCCCGACATCGTCTACGACCTGCACGAGTACGGCGCCACCCCGCCGTACTACGACAGGGACCTCTTCGACCTGTGGCCGCGCAACCTCAACACCCACGAGGCGGTCCACGACGAGGCGCAGACCCTGTCCGAGTCGTACGTCCGGCCCACCGCCCGGCGGGCCGGCCACTCGACCGGCACCTACGGCATCTGGACCGACCCGGAGACCGGTGAGCCGGTCAAGCAGGTCGCCGGGGACGGACAGGAGCGCATTCTGCGCAACATGTCCGGTGTGAAGCACTCCGTCGGACTGCTCATCGAGAGCCGCGTGGACCCGCTCACCGAGGCGGAGAAGGCGGACGAGGCACTGAACAACCGCCGCCGGGTCACCTCCCAACTCGACGCCCTCAAGGGTCTGTTCGGCTACACCGACCAGCGCCGGGGCCGGATCGAGGCGGCGACGGCCAGGGCCCGGCTCGCCGGCTACGCGACCACCGGCCCCGTCTACGTCGGCGGCGCCGACAACGACCCGCCCGAACCGGCTGAAATCATCCAGAACCCACCCTGCGGATACCGGCTCACCGCAGCCCAGTACGCCGAGGTGGGCGACGAACTCGCGCTGCACGGTGTGCGCGTACGCAAGGACGGCGAGGGGGTGCTCGTGCCCCTGCGCCAGCCCCTGCGGGCGCTAGTGCCGCTGCTGCTCGACGACCGGGCCGAGTACCGCCTGACCGGAGGTTCATCCGAAACCGCATGTTGAGAGGGGTGAAATTGCGCCACACGTGGTAGCAGCGTTACGGAGGACCTACGCCCTCCTCTGCATTTCCCGATGAAAGGTGCCGCCAGTGACGCAAGAACGACCAAGCGACAAGGACTCCCCCGAGGGAGCCGCGCTGCCGGGGTCGGAAGCGGGCCTAACCGGTCAGGACCGGCCGCAGACCGACCGCATCGTCTTCGGCGTCACGGCGGTGCTCACCCTCGCCTTCGTGGTCTGGGGCGCGGCGGCGACCGACTCGCTCACAGATGTCTCCACCACCATGCTCGGCGGGCTGATGCACAACGGCGGATGGGCGTTCATGCTCGCCGCCTCCGGCTTCGTCGTCTTCGCCCTCTGGCTCGCGATCAGCCGCTACGGCCGAATCCATCTCGGTACGGAGGGCGAGGCGCCCGAGTTCCGCACGGTGTCCTGGGTCGCGATGATGTTCAGCGCGGGCATGGGCATCGGCCTGATGTTCTACGGCGTGAGCGAGCCGCTGTCGCACTACGGCACGCCCCCGCCGGGCACCAACCCGGCCGACTCCGGCGATCGCATGGAGACGGCCATGGCCACCACCCTGTTCCACTGGACGCTCCACCCCTGGGCCATCTACGCGGTGGTCGGCCTCGCCATCGCCTACAGCACCTTCCGCAGGCGGCGTCGGCAGACCATCAGCGCCGTCTTCACCCCGCTCATCGGCAGGAAGAACGCCAACGGCGGGATCGGCCGGGCCATCGACATCCTCGCGATCATCGCGACCGTGTTCGGCTCCGCCGCCTCCCTCGGGCTCGGCGCGCTCCAGATCGGCTCCGGTGTGCAGGAGCTGAAGTGGATGGACAAGGTGAGCACCGGGCTGCTCGTCACGATCATCGCGGTGCTGACCCTGGCCTTCGTCGCGTCCGCGATCTCCGGTGTGGAGAAGGGCATCCAGTGGCTGTCCAACACCAACATGGTGCTGGCGCTGGTGCTCGCCCTGTTCGTGTTCGTGGCGGGCCCGAGCATCATCGTCCTCGACCTGCTGCCCACGTCCGTCTTCGCCTACCTCGGCGACCTGCCCCAGCTGGCCGGCCGGACCGAGGCGAGCGGCGGCGAGGGCGTCGCCGACTGGCTGGGCAGCTGGACGGTCTTCTACTGGGCCTGGTGGATCTCCTGGACGCCGTTCGTCGGCATGTTCATCGCCCGCATCAGCCGGGGCCGCACGATCCGCCAGTTCGTCGGCGGTGTCATCCTCGTACCCAGCACGGTCAGCCTGGTCTGGTTCGCGATCTTCGGCGGCTCGGCGATGAAGATGCAGGAGGAAGGACAGCTCGGAAAGGAGGCGACCCCGGAGGGCCAGCTCTTCGGCGTGCTCCAGCAGTTCCCCATCGCCACCGCCACGAGCCTGCTCGTGATGGTTCTCGTCGGCATCTTCTTCGTCTCGGGCGCCGACGCGGCCTCGATCGTCATGGGCACCCTGTCGCAGAAGGGCGCGCTCGAACCCGGCCGCTTCGTGGTGGTGTTCTGGGGCGTGCTCACCGGCGCGGTGGCCGCGATCATGCTGCTCGTCGGCAGCGGGCAGGGCGACGCGCTGACCGGCCTGCAGAACCTCACGATCCTCGCGGCGGCGCCGTTCGTCATCGTGATGATCTTCATGTGTGTCGCCCTCATGCGCGACCTTCGCCGCGACCCGGTGATCGTGCGTGAGCAGATGGGATCCGAGGCCGTCGAAATGGCCGTCATGGCGGGCCACAAGAAGTACGACGGCGAGTTCGAGTTCCGTGTCGGCCCGGGCCGCGGCCCGGACGTGGAGGGAGACCCGATCGGCAAGCACTGATCGCACGGCAGCGGGCGGCCCGGGTTTCCGCGACCCGGGCCGCCCTCGCCGCGTCAGGACGTGCCGCGCGCCCTCAGCCGCAGGCCAGCCGGGCCGCTTCCTCCGCACACCCCCAGGCCACGGTGACGCCCGCGCCGCCGTGGCCGTAGTTGTGCACCAGCAGCCGCCCGTCCGGCAGGGCGTCGCGCTCCAGCCGGACCGCCGGCCGGGTGGGCCGCAGCCCGACCCGATGCTCCAGCACGCGGGCCCCGGCGATCTCCGGCCTGAGCGCCGCACAGCGGCGGATGATCGCCTCGGCCGCCGCGGGGTCGGGCTCCAGCGACCACGCGTCCTCCTCGGAGGTACCGCCGAGGACGAGCCCGCCCGGCTGCGGGAACAGGTACGCGTGCTCCCCGGCTGCGTCGGTGGTGACCAGCCAGGTGTCGATCCCCGGGTTCTCCACGACGACCAGCTGCCCGCGCACGGGCCGCACGGAGGGATCCGGCACGAGCTCCCGCGCGGCGAGTCCCGCGCAGTTGACCACGACCGGCGCGTCCACCTCCGCGAAGGCGGACACCGTACGCGTCTCGACCACCCCGCCCGCCGCCACGAACCGCTCCCGCAGCCACGGCAGATGAGCGGGCATGTCGATGAGCGGCAGCCGTGCCCGGACGCCCGTCCCGGCGTACTCCCCGGCCGTGGACGCCCGCAGCCCCGGCACCCGGCCCGTCAGCCACCCGTCGGCCTCGTCGAGGCGGGTCTCGCCCAGTACGCCATCGACCATGCGCACGCCGGTCTGCTCGGCCCGCGCCGCCAGCTCCTCGTACACCTCGAGCGCCCGCAGCGCCCACACGCGCGCCGTCGCGACCGGCTCGATCCGGTACGGCCACCACAGCGCACCCGCAACGGCTGACGTGGTCGCCTCGACGGCGTCCCGCGTCCACACCCGCACCCGCCGCCCCTGCTCGGCGAGAACCAGTGCGGTCGTCAGCCCGACCACCCCGCCGCCGACCACCACGATCTCGCCACTCGACTCGCTCGTCATGCCCGGACCGTAGCGGAATGTGTCATGCCGTGCTCACATCACGCGCAGTGTGGGGATACTCACAGCATGTGTGCCGAGTACGCGACCTTCGGCCTGGCACCCGCGATGCGGGCCGGGGGAGTCCTCAACGACGGTGGTTACCAGGTCCACCGGGACTTCGTGGACTTCATCGTCGACGGACGCCCGCTGCTGTTCCAGCTCTCCGACCTCGACGCGGTCTCCCCGCTCGCCTCCGACGTCCCACCGGCGATCTTCACCGCGCAGGTCCGCAGCCTGCTCCTGGAGAGCGCGGCCCCGCTGCCCGGCGGCCGCTACGTCGTCTACGGCTGCCCCGAGTGCGAGGACCTGGCCTGCGGAGCCGTCACCGCCGTCATCCAGAGCGACGGCGAGGACTTCATCTGGCGGGACTTCGCCTGGCAGACCGACGAACACGCCGACCTGGAGCTCAACGGCTACCACGGCATCGGCCCGTTCCGCTTCCGCGGCACCGAGTACCGGACGGCGCTCAGCGCCCTGCTGAACGGCGCCGCGCCCGACCCCCGGCGCCGCGTCCTGCTGATCGGCGCCCGCGTCGCCGTCCTCGCCAAACTGGCCGCGGCCCTACGCACCATCGGCGTCGGCGCCGACATCGCCCATGACGCCGACGGCGTATCCGCCGACGAACTCCGCGGCTACGGCGCCGTCGTCTTCGGCCACGCGGCCGGCGAGCAGGAACGTGCCGCCGTCCGCCGGGCCTTCGAGCGCGCCGGGGTCCCGGTCGCCCACGTCGACGGCCTCGCCCCGATCGTCCCGCTCCTCGTCGCGCAGATCGAACACGCCCTGGGCCGCAGCCCGGCCCGCCGGCGCCGCCTCACCGGCCTCACCGCCGCCGACGGGAGCGCGGACGTCGAGGTCACCTCCGCCTGCCGTGTCACCCTCACCGCCTACCGCCTCGACCGGCTCTCCCGTCCCCACACCCACGAGATCTTCGACGGCGTCCTCGAACCGGGCCGCCACCGCGTCGTCCTCGACGCGAAAGCGGTCAGGGGGCAGTCGTTCGTCGTGGCGCGCACCTCCGGAACCGTCCTGGTGACGGCCGTGAACCACTGAGCGGCCCGGCCGTTAAAATCGGCGCTCTGATGACTGCCACCCTCGTCGCCAAGAACCTCGCCGCCGGCCACGGCGACCGCTCCCTGTTCACCGGACTCGACCTCGTCGTCGCGCCCGGCGACGTGATCGGCCTGGTCGGGGCCAACGGCGCGGGCAAGTCCACCCTGCTCCGGATGCTCGCCGGACTCACCGCACCCGAGCAGGGCGAACTGCGCCTGTCCCCGCCGGCCGCCACCGTCGGACACCTCCCGCAGGAGCCGGACCGCCGGCCCGGCGAGACCGTACGGGCGTTCCTGGCCCGCCGCACCGGCGTCACCGAGGCTCAGCGGACCATGGACGAGGCGACCCAGGCCCTGGTCGACGGGGCGCCGGGCGCCGACGACGCCTATGCCACCAGCCTGGAGCGCTGGCTCGGCCTCGGCGGTGCCGACCTCGACGAACGCGCCGAGGAGGTCACCGACTCCCTCGGCCTCGCCGTCGACCTGGACCAGCCGATGACCGCCCTGTCCGGCGGCCAGGCGGCCCGGGCCGGCCTGGCCTCCCTGCTGCTGTCCCGCTACGACGTCTTCCTCCTGGACGAGCCGACCAACGACCTCGACCTGGACGGCCTGGAGCGCCTCGAACGCTTCGTGACCGGCCTGCGCGCCGGGACGGTGCTCGTCAGCCACGACCGCGAGTTCCTCACCCGCACGGTCACCAAGGTCCTCGAACTCGACCTCGCCCAGCGGCAGATCAACCTCTTCGGCGGCGGCTACGAGGCCTACCTGGAGGAGCGGGAGGTCGCCCGCCGGCACGCCCGCGACGAGTTCGAGGAGTACGCCGACAAGAAGACGGCCCTCCAGGACCGCGCGCAGACGCAGCGCTCCTGGATGGACAAGGGCGTGAAGAACGCGCGCCGCAAGGCGGGCAACGACAACGACAAGATCGGCCGCAAGTTCCGCAGCGAGGCCAGCGAGAAGCAGGCCGCGAAGGCCCGACAGACCCAGCGCATGATCGAGCGGCTGGACGTCGTCGAGGAGCCCCGCAAGGAGTGGGACCTGCGCATGGAGATCGCGTCGGCCCCGCGCTCGGGCGCCGTCGTCGCGACCCTGCGGGACGCCGAGGTGCGCCGCGGCGGCTTCGTCCTCGGGCCTGTGTCCCTGCAGATCGACTGGGCGGACCGGGTGGCGGTGACGGGCGCGAACGGCGCCGGCAAGTCCACGCTGCTCGCCGCCCTCCTCGGCCGTGTCCCGCTGGACGCCGGGCACGGCGCGCTCGGCTCGGGCGTCCGGCTCGGCGAGGTCGACCAGGCCCGCCAGCTGTTCCACGGCGAGGAGTCCCTGCTCGACGCCTTCCGCACGGCCGTCCCTAACACCGAACCGGTCGAGATCCGCACCCTCCTGGCCAAGTTCGGCCTCAAGAGGGACCACGTCCTGCGCCCCGCGGCGAGCCTCTCCCCGGGCGAGCGCACCCGGGCCGCACTGGCACTGCTCCAGGGCCGGGGCGTCAACCTCCTGGTCCTCGACGAGCCGACCAACCACCTCGACCTGCCGGCCATCGAGCAGCTGGAGTCCGCCCTCGACGCCTACGCGGGCACCCTCCTGCTGGTCACCCACGACCGCCGCATGCTGGACGCCGTGCACGTCACACGCCGCCTGGAGGTGGCGGACGGAAAGGTGACCGAGCGCTGACTTTCAGGGGCGCGGGGAACTGCGCGACCAGCCACAACTGACCCGCAGCTCCCCACGACCGGACACGACCCCGGCGAAGCCGTCAGCGGCGGCCGTTCTTCGGATCGACCAGACCCGCCCGGCGCAGCGCGTCCGCCATCGCGTCGTTGGCCGGCGGCGGAGCCTGACGCGAACCGCCGCCACCGCCGCCACGGCGCCCGCCACCGCCCTGCCGCTGCTGCGGCGGACGCCCGCCGCGCTGCCGGCGCTCACCCGAGCCGCCGCCCTGCTGCCCCTGCGGGGCCGCCTCGTCCTCCAGGCGCAGCGTCAGCGAGATCCGCTTGCGCGGGATGTCGACGTCGAGCACCTTCACCTTGACGATGTCCCCGGGCTTCACCACGTCCCGCGGGTCCTTCACGAACGTCTTCGACAATGCGGAGACATGCACCAGGCCGTCCTGGTGTACCCCGATGTCCACGAACGCCCCGAAGGCGGCGACGTTCGTCACGACGCCCTCCAGGATCATCCCGGACGACAGGTCGGAGATCTTCTCCACACCGTCCTTGAAGACGGCCGTCTTGAAGGCCGGGCGCGGGTCGCGGCCGGGCTTCTCCAGCTCCTTCAGGATGTCGCTGACCGTCGGCAGGCCGAACGTCTCGTCCACGAAGTCCTGCGGCCTCAGCGAGCGCAGCACACCGGTGTTGCCGACGAGCGAGGCGACCTCCTGCCCGGCGGTCTTCACCATGCGCCGGACCACCGGGTACGCCTCGGGGTGCACGCTCGACGCGTCCAGCGGGTCGCCGCCGCGGATCCGCAGGAAGCCCGCGCACTGCTCGTACGCCTTCGGGCCGAGCCGCGCCACCTTCTTCAGCTCACCGCGGGCCTTGAACGGCCCGTTCTGGTCCCGGTGCGCCACGATGTTCTCGGCGAGCCCGGAGGTGATGCCGGAGACCCGGGCGAGCAGCGGGGCCGACGCCGTGTTGACGTCCACGCCCACGCCGTTCACACAGTCCTCCACCACCGCGTCCAGCGAACGCGACAGCTTCACCTCGGACAGGTCGTGCTGGTACTGGCCGACGCCGATCGACTTCGGATCGATCTTCACCAGCTCGGCCAGCGGGTCCTGGAGCCGGCGGGCGATCGACACGGCGCCGCGCAGCGACACGTCCATGTCGGGCAGCTCCTGCGAGGCGAACGCGGACGCCGAGTACACGGACGCGCCGGCCTCGGACACCATCACCTTCGTGAGGTTCAGCTCCGGGTGCCTGGTGATCAGTTCCCCGGCGAGCTTGTCGGTCTCGCGGGACGCCGTGCCGTTGCCGATGGCGACCAGCTCGACCGCGTGCTCCTTCGCGAGCCGGGCCAGCTTGGCGATCGCCTCGTCCCACCGGTTGGCCGGGACGTGCGGGTGGATGACGTCCGTTGCGACGACCTTGCCGGTCGCGTCGACCACGGCGACCTTCACACCCGTACGGAAACCGGGGTCCAGGCCGAGCGTGGCACGGGTGCCCGCAGGGGCGGCGAGCAGCAGGTCGCGCAGGTTCGCCGCGAAGACCCGCACCGCCTCGTCCTCGGCGGCCGTGCGCAGCCGCAGCCTCAGGTCGATGCCCAGGTGGACGAGGATGCGGGTGCGCCACGCCCAGCGGACCGTGTCCTTCAGCCACTTGTCGCCGGGGCGGCCCCGGTCGGCGATCCCGAACTTGTGGGCGACGATCCCCTCGTACGAGGAGGGGCCGTCCGTCTGCTCCTCGGGCTCCAGGACGAGGTCGAGGACCTCCTCCTTCTCGCCGCGCAGCAGCGCGAGGACGCGGTGCGAGGGCAGCTCCGTGAACGGCTCGGCGAAGTCGAAGTAGTCGGCGAACTTCGCCCCCGCCTCCTCCTTGCCGTCCCGCACCTTGGCGGCCAGCCGCCCGCGCACCCACATGCGCTCGCGCAGCTCACCGATCAGGTCGGCGTCCTCCGAGAACCGCTCGGTCAGGATCGCCCGGGCGCCCTCGAGGGCGGCCTGCGGGTCGGCCACGCCCTTGTCGGCGTCGACGAACGCGGCGGCCGCGGTGAGGGGCTCGACGGCCGGATCGCCGAGCAGCCCCTCCGTCAGCGGCTCCAGGCCGGCCTCGCGGGCGATCTGCGCCTTGGTGCGCCGCTTGGGCTTGTACGGGAGGTAGATGTCCTCCAGGCGCGCCTTCGTCTCGGCACCCCGGATGCTCGCCTCCAGCTCCGCGGTGAGCTTGCCCTGCTCACGCACGGATTCCAGGATCGCCGCCCGCCGCTCCTCCAGCTCCCGCAGATAGCGCAGCCGTTCCTCGAGCGTGCGCAGCTGCGCGTCGTCGAGCATCTCGGTCGCTTCCTTGCGGTAGCGGGCGATGAAGGGCACCGTAGAACCGCCGTCGAGCAGTTCCACGGCGGCCCTGACCTGCCGCTCCCGTACGCCGAGTTCCTCGGCGATCCTGCCTTCGATGGACCCTACGCTGTTGGACCCGTTGGACCCGGGTGTCGTCACGATCCCGTACCGCCTTCTCCACTGAGGTTGCGCGGCAATTGTGGCAGGTGGCACGGACACTCGGGATCAGGACGGCACCGGGAAGGTCGGAATCCCGTTCAGGCCCTGCGACTGCGGGTGGAGGACGAGGCCCCACCGAAGAGCCGGGCAAGCGCCCGGAAGGGCAGCGTCACGACGGTGGCGATGGCCCCGCCGATCTGGCGCAGCACGTCTGCGATAGCACGGAACACGGAATTCCCCTTTCTCACTCCCGGCCGCGCCGGCCGGTGGAGAGCGGGTACCTCATAGCCGCGTCACTATGCGTCACCCTTGCCGATCAGGTCCGCCGGGAACGCCCCGGCCACGAGCGCCGCGTGCGCGAACGCCCCGCCCAGCTCGGTCAGCCGGGCCACGCCCTGCGGGCCCAGGTGTTCGTACGGGGCGCGGTCCAGGCGATCCGTCTCGTGCTCGATCTCCCGGCGCAGGGCGACACCCTGCTCGGTGAGGTCGCCGGACGCCGCCAGCAGCCCGCGCCCCCGCAGCCGGTCCGTCGCCGCCTCCCAGTCCTTCCGGCTCCAGCCCCGGGTGGTGGACACCCACTTCGGTGTCATGCCCTTGCCCGTCGCTGTGTGGGTCACCACCGCCTCCAGCCCGTCCAGACCCGCGGACATCAGGACGGCCAGGTGCCCGTCGCCCCGGTGCTCGCGGAGCAGGGTGGCCGCGTGCCAGTAGGCGAGGTGCGGCTCCTCGGGGACGGGCAGATCGGCGTGGGCGGCGTACAGCGGCCGTGCCTCGCGCGAGCAGGCCTCGGCGGCGCGCAGCGCGAGCCGCGCGGCCTCGGCCATCTCCGCCGAGGCCAGGGCCTCCTCGCCGAGCAGGCGGCGCAGCGTCGCGTCGACCGCACGCGCGCGTGCCGCCAGGACCTGCCCGGGTGCGGCGGTCTCCCACACCGTCGGCACGTGCCGGGCCACGAGCTCGTACTTGTAGTTGTAGAAGGCCGCCGTGACGGCCCCGGCCCCGACCGGACCGAGGGCGGCGGCCCGCACGGCGAAGTTCACGGCACGCGGGTCGGTGATCCCGACGGCGCCCAGCTCGCGCCCGAGGTCGGGTGAGAAGTAGTGCGTCGCGTGCAGGGAGTTGAGCATGTTGTGGCAGCGTCGGCCGGCACGCGGCTCCAGGGCGGCAGTCGTCATGCCCGGCAGATTACCAACCGCTTGGTATGTACTCCATGGCCCCGCACCTCATGGCAGGAAAGGTGGGGTACTCGTCCTTGCGGCCATGCCGCGGCCCCGCGAAGAATCGACGGCATGGCCCAGCGCACGGTTCTCGCCGTCCTCTTCGACGGCGTGCAGAGTCTCGACGTCACCGGGCCCGTGGAGGTCTTCGCGGGCGCGGGGGTTCTCGCCCCGGACGCGTACCGGATCCGCACGGCCTCCCTGGACGGCGCGCCCGTGCGGACCACCAGCGGCCTGACCCTCGTACCCGACGAGTCCCTGACGACCGCGCCCGACCCGGACATCCTGCTCGTCCCCGGCGGCACGGGCAGTCTGCGGCCCGACCCGCGCCTGGTGGCCTGGGTGCGCGAGCGAGGTCCGCGCGCCGCACGCCTGGTCTCCGTGTGCACCGGCGCCGCCGTGCTCGCCGAGGCCGGACTCCTGGACGGCCGCCGCGCCACGACCCACTGGGCGTACTGCGACCGGCTCGCCCGTGACCACCCGGCCGTCGAGATCGACCCCGACCCCGTCTACGTACGCGACGGGCACATCGCCACCTCGGCCGGTGTCACCGCCGGCATCGACCTCGCCCTCGCCCTGGTCGAGGAGGACCTGGGCCGGGACGCCGCCCTCACCATCGCCCGCCACCTGGTGGTGTTCCTGCGCAGGCCGGGGAGCCAGGCCCAGTTCAGCGCCCAGCTCGCGGCCCAGACCGCACAGCGCGAGCCCCTGCGGGACGTCCAGCGGTGGATCACCGACCACCCGGACGCGGACCTCTGCGTCGACACCCTCGCCGTCCGCGCCCGCCTCTCGCCCCGCCACTTCGCCCGCGCCTTCCGCGCCGAGACCGGCATGACACCGGGCCGCTACGTGGACCGCGTCCGCCTCGAACACGCCCGGCGCCTCCTGGAGGACACCACCGACGGCATCGAGGAGATCGCCCGCACCAGCGGCTACGGCACGCCCGAGGCCATGCGCCGGGCCTTCGTCAAAACCCTGGGAACGCCCCCGGCCGAGTACCGCCGCCGCTTCCGCCCCGTCACCACACCCTGACCCCATCGACATTCGCCGACCGAAGGGACCCCGTGCAGATCGCCATCGTCCTCTACGACAGCTTCACCGCCCTCGACGCCGTCGGCCCCTACGAGACCCTCGGCCGGATCCCGGACGCGGAGACCGTCTTCGTCGCCGAGCGGACCGGCCCCGTACGGAACGACTCGCGGAACCTCGCGCTCACCGCCGACCGGACCCTCGCCGACGTACCGCACCCCGACATCATCGTGGTCCCCGGCGGCCCGGGCCCGCTGCCGCTGGACGCCGACGGACCCCTGCTCACCTGGCTGCGCACCGCCGACGAAACCAGCACCTGGACGACGTCCGTGTGCACCGGCTCCCTGCTGCTCGCCGCCGCCGGACTCCTCAAGGGCCGCCGCGCGACCTCCCACTGGCTGGCCCTGGAGGAGCTGAAGCGCCACGGCGCCGAGCCGACGGGGGAGCGGGTCGTCACCGACGGCAAGTACGTGACCGCGGCCGGCGTCTCCTCCGGCATCGACATGGGACTGACCCTGCTCGGCCGGATCGCGGGCGACGACCACGCCCAACTCGTCCAGCTCGCCACCGAGTACGACCCCCAGCCGCCCTACGACGCCGGATCGCCCGAGAAGGCACCGGCGCACCTCGTCGAACTGCTCCGGTCGCACGCCGGGCTCAGCCTGACGTAGGCACGCTCCAGCCGAACCGCGGCTGCCGGCGCTCCAGGAACGCGGCGACACCCTCCGCGGTGTCGCCGCTCCCGCGCGCCTGCCCGGCCCAGTGCGCGTCCCGGTCGGTACGCCCGTCCGCGAACTCCTTGGCCGCCGCCTGCGTCAGCTGCGAACGGGACGCCAGGACCCGGGTGAACCCGGCGATCCGCTTGCCGAGTTCACCCTCGGGCAGTACCTCGTCCACCAGCCCGGTGCGCAGCGCCCGCCGCGCGTCGATCAGCTCACCGGAGAACAGCAGGTACTTGGCGGTGGCCGGCCCGACCAGGGACACCAGCCGCCGGGTCGAGGACGCCGGGTACACGATGCCGAGCTTCGCGGGCGTCACACCGAACAGTGCCCCCTCCTCGGCGAACCGCAGATCACAGGCCGCCGCCAGTTGCGCCCCGCCGCCCACGCAGTGACCCCGGATCGCGGCCAGCGTCGGCTTCGGGAACGCGGCCAGCGCCTCCTCGGCCCGCACGGCCAACCCCTGCGCCTCCTCGGGCGAGCCCCGCAGCGTCGAGATGTCGGCCCCGGCGCAGAACGTGCCGCCCTCACCGGTCAGCACCAGTGCCCGCACGGCCGGATCCCCCGCGAGCTCGTCCAGCAGTGGGGGAAGAGAGCGCCACATCGCGGCCGTCATGGCGTTGCGCTTCTCGGGATGGCGGATGACGACCGTCGCGACCGAGTCGGTCACGCGGTACCGCAGCTGGGGCTCCATGCGCCGGATGCTATCCGGATGCCAAACCCGTACAACCCGAATAGTTCGCCGAGATGGCACAACAGGGACAGGACCAGTCCCACAACTGACCGTGTCATACGCCAACGGTCAGAAGCGCTCGATACTTGCTGACTTCTGTTCAGTCCCGGGGTGCGAGGCGCATCGTTACCAACACTCGAGGTGTGGCGACAATCGAGCGCGAGGGTGGCGACCGGACGATGGACAACGACGGGCGTGGGTTCGGCCGGCGCCCAGAGGGCGGCGCGGCGCCCCTCGGCCCCGGGCCCGCGGATCCGCTGCCGTACGAAGGGGTCTGGCGGTTCACCGCACCGGCGGTCGACGCCTCGGTGCCCCTGGCACGGCACGCCGTACGGGACCTGCTGCTGCGTCAGGGCGTGCCGGTCTCCGACGACCTGGCCCAGGGGCTGCTGCTGATCGTCTCGGAACTGGTGACGAACGCGGTGAAGCACGCGGCGGTGCTGTCGCCGACGGTCGCCGTCGAACTGGCCGTCGGTGCCGAGTGGCTCCGGGTGTCCGTGGAGGACAACCATCCGTACCGGCCCACCGCCCTGGAGACCGACCACGGCCGGACCGGGGGGCGCGGGCTGCTCCTGGTGCGTGAGGTCACCCGGGAGGCGGGCGGCATGTGCGAGGTCGAGTACACCGCGAGCGGCGGCAAGGTGATCTGGGCCGCCCTGCCGCTCAAACCCGCGCGCTTCGTCTGAGGCCCGTCGCCGGGGCCCCGGTCACCAACCGGCCGACGGGCCCGTCAGCTCCCTGATCGCCGGCCGGGCCGCGTCCACGACGGTCATGAACCAGGACGAGAAGGGGTCCTTGGCGTGCCGCTCCGCCAGCTCCGGCGGGGTCACGAACACCGTCGACGCCACCTCCTCCGGGTCCGGCCGCACCACGGCCTGCACCATGCCGACGAAGAGGTGGTTGTACTCCTGCTCCACCAGACCGGACTCCGGGTCGGGGTGGTTGTAGCGGACCGTGCCCGCCTCGGCCAGCAGGGACGGGGAGGCGCCGAGCTCCTCGAACGTGCGCCGCGCCGCCGCCGCGAAGGGCGCCTCGCCGGGGTAGGGATGGCCGCAGCAGGTGTTGGACCACACACCGGGGGAGTGGTACTTGCCCAGCGCGCGCTGCTGGAGCAGCAGCCGGCCGTACTCGTCGAAGAGGAACACCGAGAACGCGCGGTGCAGCTGCCCGGGCGGCTGGTGGGCGGCGAGCTTCTCCGCGGTGCCGATCGTCACGCCGTCCTCGTCGACCAGTTCCAGCAAAATCGCGTCTGCGGTGCCGTTCGACGGGGTGTGCGTCGCGGTGGCAGGTGTGATCGGCATACCCATCCTTCACATCGGTCTTCGCGCCCCAAGTCTGCCGTACGAATCCGGCACTCACGGCACTTCGTGGTACGCCCGCATGTCCCGTGCGTCGGCGCCGACCGCGGCCGGCACCGGTCGGACGCCGGGAAAGGGACCCGGTAGGTGATCGTGCCCGGCCAGGCAGGCGGGAAATCGTCCATACCGGAGCTGTGGGGCTCGGGATGCGGGCGCGTGGCGGAGGGTTGCGTCCCCCGGCGCTCGCGCAGCGGAGCGCGCCCCCACCTGTCTCGCATGCCCCGGAAGCCACCGGGTCAGTGACAGAGCCGCGCCTCGTGCTCCGCGTGCCCGCTCGGCTCCAGCTGGAAGGTGCAGTGCTCCACGTCGAAGTGGTCGCCGAGGCAGCCCTGGAGCTCGTGGAGCATCTTCTCGTGGCCTATCGCGTTCAGAGCCTCCGAGCTGACGACCACGTGCGCCGACAGCACCGGCATGCCGGAGGTGATCGTCCAGGCGTGCAGGTCGTGGACGTCCTCCACGCCGTCCGTGGCGAGTATGTGCGACCGCACCTCCGCCATGTCGACGCCCTTGGGGGCGGCCTCCAGCAGCACGGAGAGCGTCTCGCTGAGCAGCTTCCACGTCCGGGGCGCGATCATCAGCGCGATGACGAGTGAGGCGATCGGGTCGGCGGGCTGCCAGCCCGTGAACATGATCACCACGGACGAGACGATCACCGTGACCGAACCCAGGGCGTCGGCCGCGACCTCCAGGAACGCGCCGCGCACGTTCAGGCTCTCCTTCTGCCCGCGCATCAGCAGCGACAGCGACACCAGGTTCGCGACCAGGCCGATCACACCGAACACCAGAGCCAGCCGGCCCTCGGTCTGAGCCGGCGTGACGAACCGCTGGACCGACTCGTACACGACGTACCCGCCGGCCCCGAGCAGCAGCAGGCAGTTGGCCAGGGCGGCGAGGATCTCGGCCCGGGCGTAGCCGAAGGTGGCCCGCTCGCTGGGCGGGCGGTTCGCGAAGTGGATCGCCAGCAGCGCCATGCCGAGGCCCAGGGCGTCCGTCGCCATGTGCGCCGAGTCCGCGACGAGCGCGAGCGAGTCGGCGAGGACACCGCCGACGATCTGCACGACCACGATGCCGAGCGTGATCGCCAGCGCGATGCGCAGCCTGCCGCGGTACGCCGAGGTCGCCGTACCGCCGGCCGCCGCGCCGTGCGCGTGCCCGTGATCGTGCCCAGCCCCCATGAGAAGTCAGCCTCCCTGTGTCCGTCTGATCGTGCTCGGGCACCCCAGTGAACTACGGGGAGGGGGTATGTGCAACGCGGCACTGAACACCGTTGTCATGTGCCCTGACCTGCGGAAACGACGTGCAGGTCAGGATGCCTCCAGCGGGTCAGGAGCCGTGGTGCAGCCGCCAGCCACGCCAGGCCGACTCGGTCATCTCGTGGACCCCACGCCGGGCCGTCCAGCCGAGCTCCGCGGCCGCCCGGGCGGCCGAGGCCACCGCCCGTGGGGCGTCGCCGGGGCGGCGGTCCTCGACGAGCGGTGGCCGGCGGTCGCCGGTGACCTCGCCGATGACCGTGATGAGTTCGCGGACCGAGACGCCCTCGCCGCGGCCGATGTTGACCGTCAGGTCGCCCGTGCCGCCACCCCCGGCCAGCCGCCGGGCCGCCGCAAGGTGGGCCTCGGCCAGGTCGGCGACGTGAATGTAGTCACGGACGCAGGTGCCGTCCGGGGTCGGGTAGTCGTCGCCGAAGATCCGGGGCGCCTCGTCGCGCGTCAGCCGGTCGAAGACCATCGGGACGATGTTGAAGACACCCGTGTCCGCCAGCTCCGGCGCGGCCGCACCCGCCACGTTGAAGTAGCGCAGACACACGGTGGAGATCCCGTGCGCCCGTCCCGCCGCCCGCACCAGCCACTCCCCGGCGAGCTTGGTCTCGCCGTACGGGTTCACCGGTGCGCACGGGGTGTCCTCCGTGATGAGGTCCGCACCCGGGTCGCCGTAGACGGCAGCCGACGAGGAGAACACGAAGCGCTCGATCCTGGCGCCGGCGACCGCGTCCAGCAGGGTCACCAGGCCGCCGACGTTCTCCCGGTAGTACCGCGTCGGCTGCGCGACGGACTCGGCGACCTGCTTGCGCGCCGCGAGATGCACCACACCCGTCACAGCGTGCTCGGCGAAGACCCGCTTCAGCAGCTCCCCGTCCAGCGAGGAGCCCCGCACGAGCGGGACCTCGGCCGGGAGCCGGGCGGGCACCCCGGCCGAGAGGTCGTCGAGGGCGAGGACGCGCTCCCCGGCCTCGGTCATGGCCCTGGCCACATGTGCTCCGATATAGCCGGCACCGCCGGTGATCAGCCATGTCATGGTCGCCCACCCTATGCGGCCCCACGGGATGCCTGTGCAATGTCCCCGATGTCCGCTTAGGGGGGCACGGTTTGTGGGGCGGGCCCGGGATCCCCGATGATGATCGCGGCAAGGGCTGGCGCGAACCACGTCGATCCAGCTGCCGAACGGGCGGTGAACGTGGCCTTCCCGGCATCCGATAGCCTCTGCCGACATGCCGCCCGGGAGCCACCGGAGAGGGCGCCCCCACCATGTCATTCACTGGCGCGGACGCGTCGGTACGCAGGGAGTGAATTCGGTTGTCGACCGCCATCCTCACCGGCCAGCCGGTCCCCGGATCGTCGATCGAGGCCGACCTGCGGTCCCTCGGGTTCGACCTCCGGATCGCGACCGACGCCGCCGAGGCCGAGACCCTCCTCGCCGAGGTACCGGGTGACGAACGGGTCGCCCTGGTCGACGCCCGGTTCGTGGGGCACGTGCACGCGCTGCGTCTCGGTCTCACCGACCCCCGCTTCCCGCTCGCCGCGATCCCCGGCGCCGTCACCGCCCAGCCCGCCGGCCGCCAGGCCCTCACCCGGGCCATGGCCCGCGAGAACTCCGCCGGCGGCGGCACCACGCTGGTCGACAGTCTCGCCGACCGCATCCTCAGCGCCCTCGGCACCGACGGCACCGACGTGCACCGCCCCGAGCTGGGCAGCCTCGTCGCCGCCGTCCCCGCCGACCCGCAGGCCCGCAACGAGGCCCGGCAGGCGGTGGCGGACGTGGACGACGAGGCCGTACGCCTGAAGTCGGCGGTGAAGTCCCGCGACGGCTTCTTCACCACCTACTGCATCAGCCCGTACTCCCGCTACATCGCCCGCTGGTGCGCCCGCCGCGGCCTGACCCCGAACCAGGTCACGACCGCCTCCCTGCTCACCGCCCTCATAGCGGCGGCCTGCGCGGCCACCGGCACCCGCGGCGGCTTCGTCGCGGCCGGCGTCCTGCTGATCGCGTCGTTCGTGCTGGACTGCACCGACGGCCAGCTCGCCCGCTACTCCCTGCAGTACTCCACGCTCGGCGCCTGGCTGGACGCCACCTTCGACCGGGCCAAGGAGTACGCCTACTACGCCGGCCTCGCGCTCGGAGCCGCCCGGGGCGGCGACGACGTCTGGGCCCTGGCCCTCGGCGCCATGGTCCTGCAGACCTGCCGGCACGTCGTGGACTTCTCCTTCAACGAGGCCAACCACGACGCCACGGCCAACACCAGCCCCACCGCCGCCCTCTCCGACAAGCTCGACAGCGTCGGCTGGACGGTCTGGGTACGGCGGATGATCGTCCTGCCCATCGGCGAGCGCTGGGCGATGATCGCGGTCCTGACGGCGGCCACGACTCCCCGCATCACCTTCTACGCGCTGCTCATCGGCTGCGCCTTCGCCGCGACGTACACCACGGCCGGCCGGGTGCTGCGCTCCCTGACCCGCAGGGCCAGGCGGACCGACCGGGCGGCCGGCGCCCTGGCCGACCTCGCCGACAACGGCCCGCTCGCGCAGGGCCTCGCGGAGGCACTCAAGAGGGCCGCGCGTAAGCTGCCGGGCTTCACCGCCCCCGTCGTCGCCCTGCTCGGCGGCCTCGCCGTCGTCCTCACCGCGGCGCTGACGGACTTCGGCGGCCCCTGGCCGATCGTCGCGGCCCTCGCCTACGTCCTGACCTCGGGCCTCGCCGTCGCCCGCCCCCTCAAGGGCGCCCTCGACTGGCTGGTCCCCCCGTTCCTGCGCGCCGCCGAGTACGGCACCGTCCTGGTCCTGGCGGCGAAAGCGGACGTGCACGGAGCCCTTCCCGCGGCTTTCGGGCTGGTGGCCGCGGTCGCCTACCATCACTACGACACGGTCTACCGCATCCGCGGCGACGCCGGAGCGCCCCCGGCCTGGCTGGTGCGCTCCATCGGGGGGCACGAAGGGCGGACGCTGCTCGTCACCGTCCTCGCCGCGCTGCTCACCGCCTCGCAGTTCACGGTCGCGCTCACGGCACTGGCCGTGGCCGTGGCCCTGGTGGTGCTCGTCGAGAGCATCCGCTTCTGGGTCGCCGCCCATCAGGGCGGCGCACCCGCCGTACACGATGAAGGAGAAACCGCATGATCGGCCTCGTGCTCGCGGCCGGCGCCGGACGGCGTCTGCGCCCCTACACCGACAGCCTTCCCAAGGCGCTGGTGCCGGTGGGCCCCGCGGGCATAGAAGGCGAACCCACGGTTCTCGACCTGACCCTCGGCAACTTCGCCGAGATCGGTCTCACCGAGGTCGCGATCATCGTCGGCTACCGCAAGGAGGCCGTGTACGCGCGCAGGGAAGCCCTCGAGCAGAAGTACGGCCTCAAGCTCACCCTCATCGACAACGACAAGGCCGAGGAGTGGAACAACGCCTACTCCCTGTGGTGCGGGCGTGACGCCCTCAAGGACGGAGTGATCCTCGCCAACGGCGACACCGTCCACCCGGTCTCCGTCGAGAAGACGCTGCTCGCCGCCCGCGGCGACGGCAAGAAGATCATCCTCGCCCTCGACACGGTCAAGCAGCTCGCGGACGAGGAGATGAAGGTCGTCGTCGACCCCGCCCAGGGCATGACGAAGATCACCAAGCTGATGGACCCCGCCGAGGCCACCGGCGAGTACATCGGCGTCACGCTGATCGAGGGCGACGCCGCCCCCGAGCTGGCCGACGCGCTCAAGGCCGTGTGGGAGACCGACCCGCAGCAGTTCTACGAGCACGGCTACCAGGAGCTCGTGAACCGCGGCTTCCGCATCGACGTGGCGCCGATCGGCGACGTCAAGTGGGTGGAGATCGACAACCACGACGATCTCGCCCGTGGACGGGAGATCGCGTGCCAGTACTGACCCGGCTCATCCCCTCGCCGCTCGTCGTGGACATCCGCCCGGGTGCCCTCGACGACCTGGCGTGCGTCCTCGCCGACGAGCGCATCTCGCACTCCGGCCGCCTCGCCGTCGCGGTCAGCGGCGGCTCCGGCGCCAGGCTGCGCGAGCGGATCTCGCCGAGCATGCCCGGCGCCACCTGGTACGAGGTCGGCGGCGGCACCCTCGACGACGCGGTCCGGCTGGCGAGCGACATAAAGGCCGGCCACTTCGACGCGGTCGTCGGCCTCGGCGGCGGCAAGATCATCGACTGCGCCAAGTTCGCCGCGGCACGCGTCGGCCTGCCCCTGGTCGCCGTGCCCACGAACCTCGCGCACGACGGCCTGTGCTCGCCGGTCGCCACCCTCGACAACGACGCGGGCCGCGGCTCTTACGGTGTGCCGAACCCGATCGCGGTCGTCATCGACCTGGACGTCATCCGTGAGGCCCCGGTCCGTTACGTCCGCGCCGGCATCGGCGACGCCGTCTCCAACATCTCCGCGATCGCGGACTGGGAGCTGGCCAACCGCGTGAAGGGCGAGCGGATCGACGGACTCGCCGCGGCCATGGCCCGCCAGGCCGGCGAGGCCGTACTGCGGCACCCGGGCGGCATCGGGGACAACGACTTCCTCCAGGTGCTCGCCGAAGCGCTGGTCCTCAGCGGCATCGCCATGTCGGTGTCGGGCGACTCGCGGCCGTCCTCCGGGGCGTGCCACGAGATCAACCACGCCTTCGACCTGCTCTACCCCAAGCGGGCCGCCGCCCACGGCGAGCAGTGCGGACTCGGCGCGGCCTTCGCGATGTGGCTGCGCGGGGCGCACGAGGAGTCGGCCTACATGGCCGAGGTGCTGCGCCGGCACGGCCTGCCTGTGCTGCCGGACGAGATCGGCTTCACCACGGACGAGTTCGTCAAGGCCGTCGAGTTCGCCCCGGAGACCCGGCCCGGCCGCTACACCATCCTCGAACACCTCGACCTGAACACCGAACAGATCAAGGACACCTACGCCGACTATGTCAAGGCCATCGGTAGCTGAACTCCGCCCCGTCGTTCACCCCCAGGGGTGAAGGACCGGCGCAGCGGTGAGCACTGGATGGGACGCCTCTACATGCGTGAGGTGTCCCTGCGGGTCGACCGCTACCTGGTCAACACCAGGGTCACGCCCAACCAGCTCACGTACCTGATGACCGTCTTCGGTGTGCTCGCGGCCCCGGCACTGCTCGTGCCGGGGATCGCGGGCGCCGTGCTCGGCGTGGTCATGGTTCAGCTGTACCTGCTGCTGGACTGCGTCGACGGCGAGATCGCGCGCTGGAAGAAGCAGTACTCCCTCAACGGCGTCTACCTGGACCGGGTCGGCGCCTACCTCACCGACGCCGCGGTGCTCGTCGGCTTCGGCCTGCGCGCCGCCGACCCGTGGGGCAGCGGCCGTATCGACTGGCTATGGGCTTTCCTCGGCACCCTGGCCGCCCTCGGCGCCATCCTGATCAAGGCCGAGACCGACCTCGTCGGCGTCGCCCGCCACCAGACTGGAAAGCCGCCGGTCAAGGAGGCCGCCGCCGAGATGCGCTCCTCCGGCATGGCCCTGGCCCGCAAGGCCGCCGCCGCCCTGAACTTCCACCGGCTGATCCTCGGCATCGAGGCGACCCTGCTGATCCTCGTGCTGGCGATCGTCGACCAGGTCCGCGGCGACCTGTTCTTCTCCCGGCTCGGCGTCGCGGTGCTGGCCGGCATCGCACTGGTGCAGACCTTGCTGCACCTCGTGTCCATCCTCGCCTCGAGCAGGCTGAAGTGAGCGGCATGAAGGTCGGCGCCGTCATCATCACCATGGGCAACCGCCCCGAGGAACTGCGCGCCCTCCTCGACTCCGTCGCCAAGCAGGACGGCGACCCGGTCGAGGTGGTCGTCGTCGGCAACGGCTCGCCCGTGCCGGACGTCCCCGAAGGCGTCCGCACGATCGAGCTGCCCGAGAACCTCGGCATCCCCGGCGGCCGCAACGTGGGCATCGAGGCCTTCGGGCCGGCCGGCCGGGACGTCGACATCCTGCTCTTCCTGGACGACGACGGACTGCTCGCGAGCCATGACACCGCGCAGCTGTGCCGCACGGCGTTCGAGGCCGACCCGAAGCTCGGCATCGTGAGCTTCCGCATAGCCGACCCGGAGACCGGCGTCACCCAGCGCCGCCACGTCCCCCGGCTGCGCGCCTCCGACCCGATGCGCTCCTCGCGCGTGACCACCTTCCTCGGCGGCGCCAACGCCGTCCGCACCCGCGTCTTCGCCGACGTCGGCGCACTCCCGGACGCGTTCTTCTACGCCCACGAGGAAACCGACCTGGCATGGCGGGCCCTCGACGCGGGCTGGATGATCGACTACCGGTCCGACATGGTGCTGTACCACCCGACGACCGCTCCCTCGCGGCACGCGGTCTACCACCGCATGGTCGCCCGCAACCGCGTCTGGCTGGCCCGCCGCAACCTCCCCGCGCCGCTCGTCCCGGTCTACCTCGGCGTGTGGCTGCTGCTCACCCTCCTGCGCCGTCCCACCCGCAGTGCGCTGCGGGCCTGGTTCGGAGGATTCCGCGAAGGCTGGACCACCTCCTGCGGGCCCCGCCGTCCCATGAAGTGGCGTACGGTGTGGCGGCTGACCCGGCTGGGCCGGCCCCCCGTCATCTGACAAGCTCGTATCCGGGAACACCCGGGGAGCCCCCGGGCCGTACCCTGGCCCCGGCTCATGCCAGACCGGCACAGGCCGAGCATCCCGAAGACGAAAGTTTCCACTAGTGAGTGAGACAACGCACGACGCCACGGTCGCGGTGAGCCCGCCCGCGGCGCCCGACGAGGGCCTCACGGCGGGGGAACTCGCCGCCAAGCACGGACTGACCGTGAGCGGCGCCCGGCCGTCCCTCCTCGAGTACGTCCGTCAGCTCTGGGACCGGCGGCACTTCATCCTCGCCTTCTCCCGGGCGAAGCTGACCGCCCAGTACAGCCAGGCCAAGCTCGGCCAGCTGTGGCAGGTGGCCACACCGCTGCTGAACGCCGCGGTGTACTTCTTCATCTTCGGTCTCCTGCTGGAGGCCGACCGGGGCATGTCCCGCGAGGTGTACATCCCGTTCCTGGTCACGGGTGTGTTCGTGTTCACCTTCACGCAGAGCTCGGTGATGGCGGGCGTGCGCGCGATCTCCGGCAACCTCGGCCTGGTGCGCGCCCTGCACTTCCCGCGCGCCTCGCTGCCGATCTCCTTCGCGCTCCAGCAGCTCCAGCAGCTGCTGTTCTCGATGATCGTGCTGTTCGCCGTCACGGTGGGCTTCGGCCACTACCCGGACCTGTCCTGGGTGCTGATCGTGCCGGTGCTCGTCCTGCAGTTCTGCTTCAACACCGGACTCGCGCTGATCATGGCCCGGGCGGGCGCCAAGACCCCCGACCTCGCGCAGCTGATGCCGTTCGTGATGCGGACCTGGATGTACGCGTCGGGGGTGATGTTCTCCATCCCGATCTTCCTGGCGGACAAGCCGGGCTGGATCGCGAACGTCCTCCAGTGGAACCCGGCCGCGATCTACATGGACCTGATGCGTTTCGCCCTCATCGACGACTACAGCTCCGAGTTCCTCCCCGACCACGTGTGGGCGGCAGCGGGCGGCTGGGCCGTGCTGTTCGCCGTCGGCGGCTTCGTGTACTTCTGGAAGGCGGAGGAGAGGTACGGCCGTGGCTGAGCAGAAGCAGGACGCACGCATCCCCACCGTCGTCGCGGACGATCTGCACATCGTCTACCGCGTCAACGGCGCCAAGTCCGGCAAGGGCAGCGCCACCGCCGCCCTGAGCCGCATCATCAAGCGCGGCGAAGAGCGGGGCGTGCGCAAGGTGCACGCCGTGCGCGGCGTCTCCTTCGTGGCGTACCGCGGCGAGGCCATCGGCCTGATCGGCTCCAACGGCTCCGGCAAGTCGACCCTGCTGCGGGCCATCGCCGGACTGCTGCCCGCCGAGCAGGGCAAGGTCTACACCGACGGCCAGCCCTCGCTGCTCGGCGTCAACGCGGCCCTGATGAACGACCTCACCGGCGAACGGAACATCATATTGGGCGGGCTCGCCATGGGCATGTCCCGTGAGGAGATCAGGGAGCGCTACCAGGACATCGTCGACTTCTCCGGCATCAACGAGAAGGGCGACTTCATCACCCTGCCCATGCGCACCTACTCCTCCGGCATGGCGGCCCGGCTCCGCTTCTCCATCGCCGCGGCCAAGGACCACGACGTCCTGATGATCGACGAGGCCCTGGCGACCGGCGATCGGAAGTTCCAGAAGCGCTCCGAGGACCGCATCCGGGAGCTGCGCAAGGAAGCCGGCACGGTGTTTCTGGTCAGCCACAACAACAAGTCCATCCGCGACACCTGCAACCGCGTCCTGTGGCTGGAACGCGGCGAGCTGCGCATGGACGGCCCCACGGACGAGGTGCTCAAGGAGTACGAGAAGTTCACGGGCAAGTAGCCCGATTCGGACAGGGCCCCGACGGAACTGCTCCGGCGGGGCCCCGCGTCTGCAAAGGAAACGTCAACTCCGGCCCATCTCAGGAATCTTGGGGCCAATCGGTGTGTTCTCGTGAGGTGCGGGACACCCTGACGAACCGTCTCGTGTTGTACAACGTAAGCTGGACCGGTCCCGAAACACGGCAATCAGGGCAATAATGCGCGACACCGCCCGTCGGGCCATCGTGCGGACGGCCGGGCGGCGTGTCCGAAATAGTATGTATTGGGTCGGCAGTGTAGAACGGGAGATGTGACGGCGATGGCTTCGGAAACTCCCCAGCTCCACGCAGCACGTGCCGTCCCCGCGCCGGGCAGCCGGCGGTGACGGGAACCGGCACGGCGCGCCCCCTCGATCCGGAGCGCGGCACGCTTGACAAGGCCGCCGGCGAGAACTTCCCGGTGGCCCCCTTCTTCCTGCCCCGGGCCTGGCGCACCGACCTCATGGCCGTCTACGGCTTCGCCCGCCTCGTCGACGACATCGGCGACGGCGACCTCGCCCCCGGCGGCGCCGACGCCCGCCTGCTCGGGGTGTCCCCGGGGGAGGCCGAGGACCGGCTGGTGCTGCTGGACGCCTTCGAGGCAGACCTGCGCCGGGTCTTCGACTCGACCCCGCGCCATCCCCTGCTGTGCCGCCTCCAGCCGACCGTGCGCCGCCGCTCGCTGACCCCCGAGCCGTTCCTCGGCCTGATCGCCGCCAACCGCCAGGACCAACTGGTCGGCCGCTACGAGACCTACGACGACCTGCTCGCCTACTGCGAGCTGTCCGCCAACCCCGTCGGCCGTCTCGTCCTCGCCGTCACCGGCACCTCGACACCCGAGCGGATCCGCCGCTCCGACATGATCTGTACGGCCCTGCAGATCGTCGAGCACCTCCAGGACGTCGCGGAGGACCTCGGCCGCGACCGCATCTACCTGCCCGCAGCCGACATGAAACGCTTCCACGTCCCGGAATCGGATCTCGCCACGAAGACCGCCGGAGCGTCGGTCCGTGCGTTGATTGCGTACGAAGCGCAAAGAGCCCGGGATCTCCTGAATGAAGGCGCCCCCCTGGTGGGTAGCGTCCACGGCAGGCTGAAGCTGCTGCTCGCAGGGTTCGTGGCGGGAGGAAGGGCGGCCGTTCACGCGATCGCCGCCGCCGGATACGACGTACTTCCCGGCCCGCCCAAGCCCGGCAAGGTCCGGTTGCTGCGTGAGGTGGGCGTGACTCTGCGAGGAGAGGGGTGATCCGGACCGTGGAGTCGGAACCACACGCGTCCCCACCGGTACTCGCCGCCTACAGCTACTGCGAGGCCGTCACCGGGCGCCAGGCCCGTAACTTCGCCTACGGCATCCGGCTGCTGCCGACGCCCCAGCGCCGTGCGATGTCGGCGCTGTACGCGTTCTCGCGGCGGGTCGACGACATCGGCGACGGCGCGCTCGCCGGCGACGTCAAGGTGGCCAGGCTGGAGGAGACCCGGGCGCTGCTCACCCGGATCCGCGAGGACGAGATCGACGAGGACGACACCGACCCGGTCGCCGTCGCCCTCTCGCACGCCGCCGGGCACTTCCCGATTCCGCTCGGCGGCCTGGACGAGCTCATCGACGGCGTCCTGATGGACGTCCGGGGCGAGACCTATGAGACCTGGGACGACCTGAAGGCGTACTGCCGTTGCGTGGCGGGCGCGATCGGGCGACTCTCGCTCGGCGTGTTCGGCACGGAACCGGGGGCGCGCGGTGTGGACCGAGCGCCGGAGTATGCCGACACGCTCGGTCTCGCGCTTCAGCTCACCAACATCCTCAGAGACGTCCGCGAGGACGCCGTGGGCGGGCGCACCTACCTGCCCGCCGACGATCTCGCCAAGTTCGGCTGCTCGGCCGGCTTCAGCGGGCCGCGGCCGCCGGAGGGCTCCGACTTCGTAGGCCTCGTGCACTTCGAAGTGCGACGGGCCCGCGCCCTGTTCGCCGAGGGCTACCGGCTGCTGCCCATGCTCGACCGGCGCAGCGGCGCCTGTGTCGCCGCCATGGCCGGCATCTACCGTCGCCTTCTCGACCGCATCGAGCGCGACCCGGAGGCCGTGCTGCGCGGCCGGGTCTCCCTGCCCGGCCGGGAGAAGGCCTACGTCGCCGTGCGCGGCCTGTCCGGCCTGGACGCCCGGCACGTGACCCGGCGGACCGTCAGGAGGCGTGCGTGACGAACGGATCGGTCCAGCGAGACACCACCGGTGACCAGACTCACCCCGGCCGCGCGGGTGCGGGCCTGTGCCGCAGGGCGGCGTCGGACAGCGCGGTGCCGCGCGCCCCGCGGGCCCCTCACGAGAGCGAGCCGGTGTTCTCGCCGGTCCGCGGGCGGGGGCACGCCGGGGTCGTCGGCACCGGGCCGGGCGCTTGCGCCTGCGTGGCCCGGGCGGCCGAGCGCGGGCATGACGCCCCGCGGGCCCGCCACGGGAGCGAGCCGGTGTTCTCCCCGGTCCGTCGGTGGGGGCGGGTTGGGGTCGTCTGCGCCGGGCCGGACGGTCCCGCCCGCGTGCCCCGCACGGTCAAGCGAGGCCACGACGTCCCTCTTGGCCGAGCCGTCGGAGACAACCGGCGGGCAACCCTCCGGTGCGGGGCCGCGTCACTGACGGAGACGGCCGGTCGTGCACCGTTCGAGCAGCACGGCCCGGCCGCGGGGGAGGGCATGCGATGACCTACGGCGCACGGTCCCAAGGACCGGTCGGACAAGGGCGGCACGCCGTCGTGGTGGGCGGCGGGCTCGCCGGTGTCACCAGCGCGCTCGCGCTCGCCGACGCCGGGATGCGCGTCACCCTGCTGGAGGGCAGGCCGCGGCTCGGCGGTCTGGCCTTCTCCTTCCGGCGCGGCGATCTCACCGTCGACAACGGCCAGCACGTCTACCTGCGTTGCTGCACCGCCTACCGCTGGTTCCTCGACCGGATCGAGGGCGCCGCGCTCGCCCCGCTCCAGGACCGGCTCGACGTACCCGTGCTGGACCTCGCCCGGCCCGAGGGGCGCAGGCTGGGCAGGCTGCGGCGGGACGCCCTGCCCGTGCCGCTGCACCTGGGCCGCAGCCTGGCCACCTATCCGCACCTGTCGCTCGCCGACCGCGCCCGAGTGGGCCGGGCCGCACTGGCGCTCAAGGGACTCGACCTCACCGACCCGGCGCTGGACACCCAGGACTTCGGCAGCTGGCTGACCGAGCACGGCCAGTCGGCGCGCGCCGTCGAGGCCCTGTGGGACCTGGTCGGGGTCGCCACCCTCAACGCGGTCGCCGGCGACGCCTCCCTGGGGCTTGCCGCGATGGTGTTCAAGACGGGCCTGCTGTCCGACCCGGGCGCGGCCGACATCGGCTGGGCGAGTGTCCCGCTCGGCGAACTGCACGACCGGCTGGCCCGCAAGGCGCTCGACTCCGCGGGCGTGCGCACCGAGGTCCGTACCCGCGTCACCTCCGTTTCCTCGAACGGGAACGGGCAGTGGACCGTCGACGTTCCGGGCGAGACGCTGGAGGCCGACGCGGTGGTCCTCGCCGTACCGCAGCGTGAGGCGTACGACCTGTTGCCCGCGGGCGCCCTCGACGCGCCTGAACGGCTCCTGGAGATCGGCACCGCGCCCATCCTCAACGTCCATGTGGTGTACGACCGGAAGGTCCTCGGTCAGCCGTTCTTCACCGCCCTCGGCAGCCCCGTGCAGTGGGTCTTCGACCGGACCGACGCATCGGGACTGCGCGAGGGGCAGTACCTCGCCGTGTCGCAGTCGGCGGCGCAGGACGAGATCGACGAGCCCGTGGCCGTGCTGCGCGAGCGGTACCTGCCCGAGCTGGAGCGACTGCTGCCGCTGACCCGCGGCGCCCAAGTGAGGGATTTCTTCGTCACCCGGGAGCGCACCGCGACGTTCGCTCCCACCCCCGGCGTCGGGCGCCTCAGGCCCGGCGCCCGCACCAAGGCATCCGGCCTCTGTCTGGCCGGAGCGTGGACCGCCACCGGGTGGCCCGCGACCATGGAGAGTGCGGTCCGCAGTGGTGTGAGCGCGGCGGACGCCGTGCTGGGCGCCCTGGGCCGGCCCCGTCCGCAAGCCCTCTTCGACTTCGAGGAGGCGGCATGATGCCGGCTCAGGCCGGCGCGGCAGGCGGCCCCCGCACCCCCGGTACCGCAACAAGAGGAGAGACTGTGCCCACTGTGCCCCCGGCCTCGAAGACTGCCGAGGCGGTGGACGTGACCGCGCTGCTGGAGCGCGGCCGAACCCTGGCCACACCGGTACTGCGGGCGGCCGTCGACCGCCTGGCACCTCCCATGGACACTGTTGCCGCCTACCACTTCGGCTGGATCGACGCCCAGGGCAGGCCCGCGGAGGGGGACGGCGGCAAGGCCGTGCGCCCCGCCCTCGCGGTGCTGTCAGCCGAGGTCATGTCGGCCGCCCCCGAGACCGGCATCCCCGGCGCCGTCGCCGTGGAACTCGTCCACAACTTCTCCCTCCTCCACGACGACCTCATGGACGGTGACGAGCAGCGCCGCCACCGCGACACGGTCTGGAAGGTGCACGGCCCCGCCCAGGCCATCCTGGTCGGCGACGCCCTGTTCGCCCTCGCCAACGAGGTGCTCCTCGAACTCGGCACCGTCGAGGCCGGCCGTGCCACCCGCCGTCTGACCACCGCCACCCGCGCCCTGATCGACGGCCAGGCCCAGGACATCTCCTACGAGCACCGCGACCGTGTCAGCGTCGAGGAATGCCTGGAGATGGAGGGCAACAAGACCGGCGCCCTGCTGGCCTGCGCCAGCTCCATCGGTGCGGTCCTCGGCGGCGCCGACGACCGCACCGCCGACACCCTCGAGAAGTACGGCTACCACCTGGGCCTCGCCTTCCAGGCCGTCGACGACCTCCTCGGCATCTGGGGCGACCCGGTCTCCACCGGCAAGCAGACCTGGAGCGACCTGCGCCAGCGCAAGAAGTCCCTGCCGGTCGTCGCGGCCCTCGCGGCGGGCGGCTCCGCCTCCGAGCGGCTCGGCGAGATCCTCGCCGCCGACGCCAAGAACAGCGACGTCGAGAACTTCTCCGAGGAGGAGTTCGCGGCCCGCGCCGCCCTCATCGAGGAGGCCGGCGGCCGCGAGTGGACCGCCGGCGAAGCACGCCGTCAGCACACCATCGCCATCGAGGCCCTCGACGCCGTGGACATGCCCGACCGGGTGCGGGCACAGTTCACGGCGCTCGCGGACTTCGTCGTCGTACGAAAGAGATGATCACTATCGGTCGAATAGCCCTCGCGTAGTCGCCGGCCGGTGCCCGCGAGTCATCACGGAGCACCGGCCGACGGCGGACCCACAGCAGATGCACACCTTGCACCACTGCACGAAGGGGAAGCCATGACAGCGACGACCGACGGAAGCACCGGGGCCCTGCCACCCCGCGCCGCCGCGGCCAGCGACACCGACACGCACACCCCCGGGGCGGCCGGGGTACCGGAAGCCGCCGCCCGCGCCGCCCGGCGCGCCACCGACTTCCTGCTCTCCCGCCAGGACGCCCAGGGCTGGTGGAAGGGCGACCTCGAGACCAACGTCACGATGGACGCCGAGGACCTGCTGCTCCGTCAGTTCCTCGACATCCGCGACGAGAAGACCACCCAGGCCGCCGCCCTCTTCATCCGCGGCGAGCAGGGCGAGGACGGCACCTGGTCCACCTTCTACGGCGGACCGAGCGAACTGTCCGCCACCATCGAGGCGTACGTCGCCCTCCGCCTGGCCGGTGACGCGCCCGACGCCCCGCACATGGCGAAGGCCTCCGCCTGGATCCGTGCACAGGGTGGCATCGCCGCCGCCCGGGTCTTCACCCGGATCTGGCTGGCCCTGTTCGGCTGGTGGAAGTGGGAGGACCTGCCCGAACTCCCCCCGGAGCTCGTCTTCTTCCCGAAGTGGGTCCCGCTCAACATCTACGACTTCGGCTGCTGGGCCCGGCAGACCATCGTTCCGCTGACGATCGTCTCCGCGAAGCGGCCGGTACGCCCCGCGCCCTTCCCCCTCGACGAGCTGCACACCGACCCGGACCACCCCAACCCGGTCAAGCCCCTCGCCCCGCCGTTCAGTTGGGACGGTGCCTTCCAGCGGATGGACAAGGGCCTGCACGCCCTGCGGAAGGTCGCCCCGCGCAGACTGCGCAGAGCCGCCATGAACAGCGCCGCCCGCTGGATCATCGAGCGGCAGGAGAACGACGGCTGCTGGGGCGGCATCCAGCCCCCAGCCGTGTACTCCATCATCGCCCTGCATCTGCTCGGCTACGACCTCGAACACCCCGTGATGCGCGAGGGGCTGGCGTCCCTGGACCGGTTCGCCGTGTGGCGCGAGGACGGTGCCCGGATGATCGAGGCCTGCCAGTCACCCGTGTGGGACACCTGCCTGGCGGCCATCGCCCTCGCCGACGCCGGACTGCCCGCCGATCACCCGCAGTTGGTGAAGGCGGCCGACTGGATGCTGGGCGAGGAGATCGTCCGGCCCGGCGACTGGTCCGTGAAGCGTCCCCAGCTGCCGCCCGGGGGCTGGGCGTTCGAGTTCCACAACGACAACTACCCCGACATCGACGACACCGCCGAGGTGATCCTCGCGCTGCGCCGGATCACCCACCACGACCCGGAGCGCGTCGATGGGGCCATCGGGCGTGGCATGCGCTGGACGCTAGGCATGCAGTCAAAGAACGGCGCCTGGGCCGCCTTCGACGTCGACAACACCAGCCCCTTCCCGAACCGGCTGCCGTTCTGCGACTTCGGCGAGGTCATCGACCCGCCCTCCGCGGACGTCACCGCACACGTCGTCGAGATGCTCGCGGTGGAGGGCCTCGCCCACGACCCGCGCACCCGGCGCGGCATCGAGTGGCTGCTGGCCGAACAGGAACCGGACGGTTCGTGGTTCGGGCGCTGGGGCGTCAACTACGTCTACGGCACCGGGTCCGTCGTCCCCGCCCTGACCGCCGCCGGCATCCCCGCCGCGCACCCCGCGATCCGGCGGGCCGTCGCGTGGCTGGAGTCGGTCCAGAACGACGACGGCGGCTGGGGCGAGGACCTGCGCTCCTACAAATACGTCAGGGAGTGGAGCGGCCGGGGCGCCTCGACCGCCTCACAGACGGCGTGGGCGCTGATGGCCCTGCTCGCGGCCGGGGAACGGGACTCCAAGGCCGTCGAACGCGGTGTCGCGTGGCTCGCCGCCACCCAGCGGCAGGACGGCTCCTGGGACGAGCCGTACTTCACGGGGACGGGCTTCCCGTGGGACTTCTCGATCAACTACCACCTCTACCGGCAGGTGTTCCCGCTCACCGCGCTCGGCCGCTATCTGCACGGAGAGCCCTTCGCCGAGAAGCTCCAGGGGAGCGGGGATGCCGAACGGCTCCGGGGAAGCGGGGAGACCGAGGGGTTCCGGGGGAGCCGGGCCGGGAAGCCGCTCGCCGAGGCCAAGGGGAGCGGATGAGCGCACAGCCCGCCCCGGTCCCGCTGCTGATCGCCTGCGCGCTCGGCATCGAGCAGTTCGCGCTGCGCGCGGGCGGCCGGGGCGGGGCCGACGGGCCGGTCACGGTGCTGCGGACCGGCATGGGGCCGGCCGCTGCCGAGCGGGCCGTCACCCGCGTGCTGGCCGACCCGGCCCTGCGCGACGCCGCCGTCCTGGCCACCGGCTTCTGCGCGGGCCTCGCGCCGGGCATGCACCCCGGCGACCTGGTCGTCGCCGAGGAGACCCGCGACCCGCGCGGCACGACCCCCTGCGTGGGGACCGAGCTGCTGGTCAAGGAGCTGGCCCGGGCGCTGCCCGGACGGACCGTGCACACCGGGCCGCTCACCGGCTCCGACCACGTCGTGCGCGGCCCCGAACGGTCCGCTCTGCGCGCGACCGGCGCAATCGCGGTCGACATGGAGTCCGCCGTCACGCTCCTGAGCGCCGTGCGTGCGGGCGAGCGCCCGGTTGCGGCCGTCCGGGTGGTCGTGGACGCTCCTGAACATGAACTCGTCCGGATCGGCACGGTGCGCGGTGGAATATCAGCTTTCCGTGTCCTTCGCTCCGTCCTTCCCGCTTTCTTCGATTGGCACCGTTCCTTGCTGCTCCCCAGGAGGTGAGCCAGATGGCCATGCCGCTCCGACAGTCCATCAAGGTCGCTACATACTTGGCTGAACAGAAGATCCGCCGACGGGACAAGTTTCCGCTGATCGTCGAGTTGGAGCCGCTGTTCGCCTGCAACCTCAAGTGCGAGGGGTGCGGCAAGATCCAGCATCCGGCCGGGGTGCTCAAGCAGCGCATGCCGGTCGCCCAGGCCGTGGGGGCGGTCATGGAGTCCGGCGCCCCGATGGTGTCCATCGCCGGCGGCGAGCCGCTGATGCACCCGCAGATCGACGAGATCGTCCGTCAGCTGGTGGCCAAGCGGAAGTACGTCTTCCTGTGCACCAACGCGATGCTGCTGCGCAAGAAGATGGACCACTTCACGCCCTCCCCCTACTTCGCCTTCGCGGTGCACATCGACGGGCTGCGCGAGCGGCACGACGAGTCGGTGGCGAAGGAGGGCGTGTTCGACGAGGCCGTGGAGGCGATCAAGGAGGCCAAGCGGCGCGGCTTCCGGGTCACCACCAACTCGACCTTCTTCAACACCGACACCCCGCAGACCATCATCGAGGTGCTGAACTTCCTCAACGACGACCTCCAGGTCGACGAGATGATGATCTCGCCCGCCTACGCCTACGAGAAGGCCCCCGACCAGGAGCACTTCCTCGGTGTGGAGCAGACCCGCGAGCTGTTCAAGAAGGCCTTCTCCGGCGGCAACCGGCGGCGCTGGCGGCTCAACCACTCGCCGCTCTTCCTGGACTTCCTGGAGGGCAAGGTCGACTTCCCCTGCACCGCGTGGGCGATCCCGAACTACTCGCTCTTCGGCTGGCAGCGCCCCTGCTACCTGATGAGCGACGGGTACGTGCCGACGTACCGGGAGCTGGTCGAGGACACCGACTGGGACAAGTACGGCCGCGGCAAGGACCCGCGCTGCGCCAACTGCATGGCGCACTGCGGGTACGAGCCCACCGCCGTCCTGGCCACCATGGGATCGCTGAAGGAGTCCCTGCGCGCCCTGCGCGAGACGGTCTCCGGAAACCGGGAGTGAGCTCATGACCGCTGTCTCGCTGGGTGTTCCCGGGATGCCGGTCCGGCCGGTCGCCGAGCGCCGCGCCTCGCGCCGGATCCAGGTCGGACCGGTGCCGGTCGGGGGCGGGGCCCCGGTGTCGGTGCAGTCGATGACGACGACCCGTACGTCGGACATCGGCGCCACCTTGCAGCAGATCGCCGAACTGACCGCGTCCGGCTGCCAGATCGTCCGGGTCGCCTGCCCGACCCAGGACGACGCGGACGCGCTCGCCACCATCGCGCGCAAGTCGCAGATCCCGGTGATCGCGGACATCCATTTCCAGCCCAAGTACGTCTTCGCGGCCATCGAGGCGGGCTGTGCGGCCGTCCGCGTCAACCCCGGCAACATCAAGCAGTTCGACGACCGGGTCAAGGAGATCGCCCAGGCGGCGAAGGACCACGGCACGCCGATCCGGATCGGTGTCAACGCCGGGTCGCTGGACCGCAGGCTGCTCCAGAAGTACGGCAAGGCCACTCCCGAGGCGCTCGTGGAGAGCGCCCTGTGGGAGGCGTCCCTGTTCGAGGAGCACGACTTCCGGGACATCAAGATCTCCGTCAAGCACAACGACCCGGTCGTGATGATCGAGGCCTACCGGCAGCTCGCCGAGAGGTGCGACTACCCGCTGCACCTCGGCGTGACGGAGGCCGGGCCGGCGTTCCAGGGCACCATCAAGTCGGCCGTGGCGTTCGGGGCGCTGCTGTCGCGGGGCATCGGCGACACGATCCGGGTGTCGCTGTCGGCGCCGCCGGCCGAGGAGGTCAAGGTCGGCATCCAGATCCTTCAGTCCCTGGGGCTCAAGGAGCGCCGGCTGGAGATCGTGTCGTGCCCGTCCTGCGGGCGCGCCCAGGTCGACGTCTACAAGCTGGCCGAGGAGGTCACGGCCGGACTCGACGGCATGGAGGTGCCGCTGCGCGTCGCCGTCATGGGGTGTGTGGTCAACGGGCCCGGCGAGGCGCGGGAGGCCGATCTGGGAGTGGCCTCCGGCAACGGCAAGGGGCAGATCTTCGTCAAGGGCGAGGTCGTCAAGACCGTCCCCGAGTCGAAGATCGTCGAGACGCTGATCGAAGAGGCGATGAAGATCGCCGAGCAGATGGAGCAGGACGGCGTGGGGTCGGGGGAGCCGGCCGTCACCGTGAGCTGAACAGCACGGAATCCGAAGGGGGCCCGAGCGTGACGATGCTGGAGAACATCCGGGGACCACGCGACCTGAAGGCGCTGTCCGAGGCGGAACTGGGGGAACTGTCCGAAGAGATCCGGGAGTTCCTGGTGCACGCGGTCGCCAGGACCGGCGGTCATCTGGGACCCAACCTGGGCGTGGTGGAGCTGACCATCGCGCTGCACCGGGTCTTCGAGTCGCCGGTCGACCGCATCCTGTGGGACACCGGCCACCAGAGCTACGTCCACAAACTGCTCACCGGACGCCAGGACTTCTCCAAGCTGCGCGGCAAGGGCGGCCTGTCCGGCTACCCCTCACGCGCGGAGTCCGAGCACGACGTCATCGAGAACAGCCACGCCTCCACGGCACTCGGCTGGGCCGACGGGCTCGCCAAAGCCCGCCAGGTGCAGGGGGAGAAGGGCCATGTCGTCGCGGTCATCGGCGACGGGGCGCTCACCGGCGGGATGGCCTGGGAGGCCCTGAACAACATCGCGGCCGCCAAGAACCGCCCGCTGATCATCGTCGTCAACGACAACGAACGGTCCTACGCCCCCACCATCGGCGGTCTCGCCGACCACCTCGCCACACTGCGCACGACCGACGGCTACGAGCGGGTCCTGGCCTGGGGCAAGGATGTGCTCCAGGGCACGCCCCTGGTCGGCAACACCCTCTACGAGGCCCTGCACGGCGCGAAGAAGGGCTTCAAGGACGCGTTCGCCCCGCAGGGCCTCTTCGAGGACCTGGGACTGAAGTACGTGGGGCCGATCGACGGGCACGACATCGGGGCGGTGGAGTCCGCGCTGCGGCGCGCGAAACGCTTCCACGGGCCGGTGCTCGTCCACTGCCTCACGGAGAAGGGCCGCGGCTACGAGCCAGCCCTCGCCCACGAGGAGGACCACTTCCACACCGTCGGCGTGATGGACCCGCTGACCTGCGCACCGCTGTCCCCGTCGGGCGGCCCGTCCTGGACCTCGGTGTTCGGCGAGGAGATCGTCCGGATCGGGGAGGAGCGCCAGGACGTGGTGGCGATAACCGCCGCCATGCTGCATCCGGTCGGTCTCGGCGCCTTCGCCGAGCGTTTCCCCGACCGGGTGTGGGACGTCGGCATCGCCGAGCAGCACGCGGCCGTGTCCGCGGCCGGCCTGGCGACGGGCGGCCTGCACCCGGTCGTCGCCGTCTACGCCACCTTCCTCAACCGCGCCTTCGACCAGGTCCTCATGGACGTGGCCCTGCACCGCTGCGGGGTGACCTTCGTCCTGGACCGGGCCGGGGTGACGGGTGTCGACGGGGCCTCCCACAACGGCATGTGGGACATGTCCGTCCTCCAGGTCGTGCCGGGATTGAGGATCGCCGCGCCGCGGGACGCCGACCAGCTGCGCGCGCAGCTGCGCGAGGCGGTCGCCGTCGACGACGCGCCGACGCTGCTGCGGTTCCCGAAGGAGTCCGTCGGCCCGGCGATCCCGGCCGTGGACCGGGTGGGCGGACTGGACGTGCTGCACCGTTCCTCCCAGCCGCAGGCTCTCCTGGTGGCCGTCGGTGTGATGGCGCCCGTCTGCCTCCGGGCCGCCGAGTTGCTCGAAGCGCGCGGCATCGGCTGCACCGTCGTAGACCCCCGCTGGGTCAAGCCCGTCGACCCGGCGCTCCCCGGCCTCGCCGCCGAGCACCGCCTGGTCGCCGTCGTCGAGGACAACAGCCGTGCGGCCGGAGTCGGTTCGGCCGTGGCGCTGGCGCTGGGCGACGCCGACGTCGACGTGCCGGTACGGCGATTCGGCATCCCCGAGCAGTTCCTCGCGCACGCCAAGCGCGGCGAGGTGCTCGCCGACATCGGCCTGACACCCGTCGAGGTCGCCGGACGGATCAGCGCGAGCCTGACCGTCAAGGAAGAGATGTCCAAGGAGCCACAGGAATGACAACCGCCGAGTCCGCGTCTCAGTCGTCGCAGGCCGGGGAGTTCGACCTCGGCAAGCTGCTGGCCGAGCGCGGAGCCGAGCGCTACGAGCTGCACACCCGGCATCTCAACCACCAGCTCCCGCGGATGCTGCACACCATCGGCTTCGACAAGGTCTACGAGCGCGCCGAGGGCGCCTACTTCTACGACGCGGACGGCAACGACTACCTGGACATGCTCGCCGGTTTCGGGGTGATGGGCCTCGGCCGCCACCACCCCGTCGTACGCAAGGCACTGCACGACGTGCTGGACGCCTCTCTCGCCGATCTCACCCGGTTCGACTGCCAGCCGCTGCCGGGCCTGCTGGCCGAGAAGCTGCTCGCGCACAGCCCGCATCTGGACCGGGTGTTCTTCGGCAACAGCGGCACGGAGGCGGTGGAGGGAGCGTTGAAGTTCGCCCGGTTCGTCACCGGCAGGCCCCGGGTCCTGTACTGCGCGCACGCCTTCCACGGCCTGACCACCGGCGCCCTCTCCGTGAACGGCGAGTCCGGCTTCCGGGACGGCTTCGCCCCGCTGCTGCCCGACACGGCCGTCCCCCTCGGCGACCTCGACGCACTCGAACGGCAGCTGAAGAAGGGCGACGTCGCCGCGCTGATCGTCGAGCCGATCCAGGGCAAGGGCGTCCTGCAGGGCCCGCCCGGCTGGCTGCGGGCCGCGCAGGAGCTGCTGCACCGGCACAAGGCGCTGCTCATCGCCGACGAGGTGCAGACGGGCCTCGGCCGGACCGGCGACTTCTACGCCTACCAGCACGAGGACGGTGTGGAACCCGACCTGGTGTGTGTGGCCAAGGCGCTCTCCGGCGGCTATGTGCCGGTCGGCGCCACGATCGGCAAGGACTGGATCTTCAAGAAGGTCTACTCGTCCATGGACCGGGTGCTGGTCCACTCGGCGAGCTTCGGGTCCAACGCGCAGGCCATGGCGGCGGGCCTCGCGGTGCTGTCGGTGATGGAGAACGAGCAGATCGTCGCCAAGGTCCGTGCCACCGGGGAGCGGCTCCGGACGCGGCTGGCCGCGCTCACGGACCAGTACGAGATGCTCGCCGAGGTGCGCGGCCGGGGCCTGATGATCGGCATCGAGTTCGGCCGGCCCAGGTCGCTGAAGCTGCGCAGCCGCTGGGCCATGCTCCAGGCCGCCCGCAAGGGGCTCTTCGCGCAGATGGTCGTCGTGCCGCTGCTGCGGCGGCACCGGATCCTCACCCAGGTCTCCGGCGACCACATGGAGGTGATCAAGCTGATCCCGCCGCTGATCATCGGCGAGCGGGAGGTGGACCGGTTCGTCGACGCCTTCACGGCCGTGATGGACGACGCGCACAACGGCGGGCTGGTGTGGGACTTCGGCAAGACGCTCGTCAAGCAGGCGGTCGCCAACCGCTGAGACCCCGACCCCGGGCTTTTTGCCTGTGAGGCAAGAAATTTGCCGCTGAGGCAAGCCTCCGGCTGAATGGAGGCATGAGCTCCTCCGAGACCGAGCGGCCCTCAGGGACCGACTCGTCGGCCGAACCGGCGGCCGGTGCGCTGCCCACCGTCGCGCCCCAGCTGCGGGCGCTGCGGCGCCAGGCCTCCCTGACGCTGGAGGCCGCGGCCCGCGCCGCCGGACTGTCGCCCGCCCACCTCTCCCGACTGGAGACCGGGCAGCGCCAGCCCTCGCTGCCGATGCTGCTCGCACTCGCCCGCGTCTACGGTACGACGGTCTCCGAACTGCTCGGCGAGACGGTCGCCGAACGGGACTCCGTCATCCGCGCGGCCGACATGGAACCCACCGCGGCGGGCGGCTGGACCTACTGGCAGGCCGGCGCGCCCGGCCGCGGGATGCAGGCCCTGCGCGTCCACGTCCCCCATGGCTCCCAGGGCGACATCGTGCGCGTCCACCCCGGCGAGGAGTGGCTGCATGTGCTGCGCGGCCGGCTGCGGCTGCGCCTCGGGGACACCACGCACCGGCTCGCGGCCGGCGACAGCGCCCACTTCGACTCGCTCACCCCGCACCGGATCGCCGCCGAGGACCACGACGGCGTCGAGCTGCTCTTCGTCCACACCCTGCTGCAGAGCCCCACGGCCGCCCTGTGCCTGGGCCCCACCCCCGGAGGCATGTCATGAGGGACATGGAGGAGAGGCTCCCCCGGGGCCTGTGGGTGAGGCTGCTCATCTATCTCGTCCTCGGACACGTCTTCGCCGCGTTCGTGTACCTGCTGTTCGCGGTCGGCGCGAAGTAGCTGCCCGGGCGCCTCAGTCGAGGAGCCGCTCGCGCAGCCGCTCCCGGGTCTCCGGGGTGAGCTTCAGCCCCTTCTCCAGGTAGGCGTCGACGCCGCCCCAGGTCTCCTCGATGGTGTCGAAGGCTGCGGTCAGGTACTCGGCGCGCGCGTCGAAGAGGGGGCTGAGCAGCTCCATGACCTCGGGGGAGTAGGCCGAGGCGGCGGAGCTGCTGCGGTGCACCTTGTAACGGCGGTGCTTGGCGTTCGACTTCAGGTAGTCGTCGACGATCGCCTCGCGCTCGACGCCCACCGCGAGCAGCGTCGCCGCGACGGACAGACCCGCGCGGTCCTTGCCCGCCGCGCAGTGCATCAGCGCGGGGACGCTGTCTTCCGCGAGCGCGTGCAGCACCCGGGAGTGCTCAGCCGTGCGGTCCCTGATGATCATGCGGTACGAGGCGATCATCCGGTCCGCGCCCTTGCCGTCCGCGAGGATCGCGCGGAGCTGGTCCAGGTCTCCGTCGCGGACCATCTTCCAGAATTCGGCGCCGTCGGCGGGGTCGCTCAGCGGCAGGTTCACATTGCGCACGCCGGGCAGCGCGACGTCCGGCCCCTCGAGCTTCTGGTCGGCCGCGTTGCGGAAGTCGAAGATCGTGTGCAGGCCCAGGGTGGTCAGGAACGCGGCGTCCTCCCCGGTCGCGTGGGCGAGGTGACCGCTGCGAAACAGCACTCCCTGGCGCAGCCGCCGTCCGTCCACGGTCGGAAGTCCGCCCACATCACGGAAGTTGCGCACTCCGGCCAGCTCGGGCTCGGTCGACGGGACCTGCTGTGTCACGAGGGCTCCTCCCCTTCGGCGCCGCCGGCGCGGCTCGTCGACGGGCATCACTCGACGATACGACATGCCTGCCTGGGGCAATGAGTTGTCCACAAGCGTTGCCCGATGCCCCCGCGGCCCTTGATGATGTTGCCGCCTGGTCGCACCTGGTCGGGCTTGTTCGAATCTGTGAGGGCATGATGCTGGACATCTCCGAAGACGGTCGTACGTGGGTGCTCTCCGGCCCGGCCAGCAGCTACGCCGTCCATGTCACCGACCGGGACGAGCTGGTGCACCTGCACTGGGGCCCCCGGATCGGCCTCGCCGACGCCGAGGCCCTCGCCGTCCGGCCGCTGCCGGAGTACTGGCCCTTCGAGTCCCCGCTCGACGGACGCGAGGAGTACCCGGTCGAGGGCGGCCCCCGCTTCGTCCGCCCCGCCCTGTCCGTGCGCACGGCCGAGCGGCGCGGCACCGAGTGGGTCTACGAGGGGCACGACACCCAGGACGACGAACTGCGGCTCCGGTTCCGCGACGGCGACCTGGCCGTGACGCTGCACTACCGGATGCGTTCCTCGACGGATGTCGTCGAGCGCTGGGTGACCCTGGACAACCGGGGGCCCGCCGTCGAGCTGCTGCGCGCCGACTCCGCGACCTGGACCCTGCCCGACCGTGACGCCTGGCGGCTGTCCCAGCTGCACGGCCGCTGGGGCGCCGAGTCCCGGCTGACGCGCTCCGCCCTCACCCACGGCGAGAAGGTCATCGGCAGTCGCCGCGGCCACACCTCCCACCAGCACCTGCCGTGGGTCGCCCTGGACACCGACGCCACCGAGGAGCGCGGCGAGGTCTACGGCTGCGCCCTCGGCTGGTCCGGCTCCTGGCGCATCGCCGTGGCCCAGCTCCCGGACGCGCGCGTGCAGATCACCGGCGGCGCCGGCTACGACGACTCGGGCCTGCTGACACTGGGCACGGGGGAGTCGTACACCACCCCCCTCTTCGCCGGCCTCTGGAGCGACGGCGGCTTCGGCGGGGCGAGCCGCGCCTGGCACGCCTACCAGCGGGCGTACGTGATCCCGGACGCCGGACAGGACCGGCCCGTGCTGTTCAACTCCTGGGAGGCCACCGAGTTCGACATCTCCGAGGAACAGCAGCGGGCGCTCGCCGAACGGGCCGCCGCCCTGGGCGTCGAGCTGTTCGTGGTCGACGACGGCTGGTTCGGGGCGCGCACCAGCGACCGGGCCGGGCTCGGCGACTGGACCCCGAACCCCGACCGCTTCCCGGGCGGGCTGAAGCCGCTCGCCGACCAGGTGCACGGCCTCGGCATGCGGTTCGGGATCTGGGTCGAGCCCGAGATGGTCAACCCGGACAGCGACCTGTACCGCGCGCACCCCGACTGGGTGCAGTACCAAACGGGACGAAAGCGGACGGAGTTCCGTAATCAGCTCGTACTGAACCTCGCCCGCGAGGACGTCCGGGAGTACCTGTGGGAGGGGCTCGACGGGCTCCTCTCCAGTGCGCCGATCGACTACGTCAAGTGGGATTTCAACCGCTGCTTCACCGACGCCGGCTGGCCGGACGACCCCTACCCGCAGCGGCTGTGGGTCGACCACGTGCACGGCCTGTACGTCCTGCTGGACCGACTGCGGGCCGCCCACCCGGGCGTGGCCTTCGAGTCCTGCTCGGGCGGCGGCGGCCGGATCGACCTCGGTGTGCTGAGCCGCACGGACCAGGTGTGGACCTCCGACAACACCGACCCGCTCGACCGGCTCGCCATCCAGCACGGTTTCAGCCAGGTCCATCCGGCCCGGGTCATGGCCGCCTGGGTCACCGACAGCCCGAACGCCATGCTCAACCACCGGGCCAGCTCCCTGCGGTTCCGGTTCGTCAGCGCCATGGCCGGGGTGCTCGGGGTCGGCGGCGACCTCACGAAGTGGACGCCGCAGGAGCTCGCCGAGGCGGGAGAGTGGGTGGCGCTCTACAAGGAGATCCGGCCCGTGGTGCAGCGCGGCGACCTGTACCGGCTGCGGCCCCCGGAGGGCGGCATGAGCGCCGTGCAGTACACCCTCGGCGACGAGACCGTCGTCCTCGCCTGGCTCCAGGCGCAGCGCTACGGCGAGCCCGTGCCGGCGCTCCGGCTGCGCGCCCTCGACTCGACCGCATCGTACGAATGCCTCGAAACGGGCGAAGTTCACCGAGGGGCCGTACTGCTTCATCACGGACTGCGGGTCGGCCTGCGGGGGGATCTGGATGCCACGGTCGTCCGCCTTAAGCGGAAGTAGCCGTTCTGTCCGAATAAAGCGCTTCGGCCGCTAAGAGATAACGTGCCCCGATCGTAAGGGAGATGTGGAGGGGGTGCGTGACCATCGTCATATTCGTGACGATGTGTTGTCGCCATGTTCACGTAATTCTGGCGTTATTCAGGGCCATTGAGGAAAGCGGGAGACCGGTAATCCACGCTCGGTGACGGCACATGTGCCGACGCGTCAAGAAAAACACCGTCACGGGCAACCGCAAGCTTGTCCCCTTGCGTCTTGGTCGCTTACGTTCCACATCAATCCGGACGGACGCCTAATCCTGCCGCCGCCCGGAGCCCCACACACTGACCCGACGTACGGCAGGAGCGGGGGACCCACAGGTAAGACGCCTGTTCCGGTTCCCGGAACGGCTTGGGGTTAAGCCGCGCCCCGGCGCGGCCGGGCATCTCCAGCCCGCACCCGACAGCTCACCTCGCAGGCGACGGAGAGGAATTCGCCATGCCCGCGAAGGGTAAGCACCGCCGCCCCAAGACCCAGCGTTTCACCCGCTCCATCGCCGTCGCCGGAACCGGCGGGGCCGCACTCGCCCTGCCGCTCATGGGGGCCGCCGGCGCCCACGCCGCCACCCCGCAGTCGGCTCCGGAGAAGGCCGTCCAGTCCGCTCCGGCCGCCGAGAAGAAGGCCGCCGAAAAGGCCACCGGCGCCCGCACGTACACCGTGCAGGCCGGCGACTACCTCGCCAAGATCGCCGACGACCAGAACGTCAGCGGCGGCTGGAAGACGCTCTACGCGGACAACCGTGACGCCGTCGGCTCCGACCCGTCGCTGATCCACCCGGGCCTGAAGTTGTCGATCGGCAAGAAGGCGGCGACTGCTCCGAAGTCCTCGGCCCCGTCCGCGCCGAAGGCCTCGGCCTCCAAGCCGTCCGCCGCCGAGTCGGCCCCGAAGGCGGAGACCGCCGCGAAGCCGGCCGCCGCCCAGCCCGCCGCCGAGAGCAACTCCGGTGGCTACACCCTCCCGGTGGCCGGCGCCACGGTCGGCACCCCATACCACATGTCCGGCAGCATGTGGTCCAGCGGCTACCACACCGGTGTCGACTTCGTCGTCCCGACCGGCACCTCCCTCAAGGCCGTCGGCGCGGGCACGGTCGTCTCCGCCGGCTGGGGCGGCGCGTACGGCAACCAGGTCGTCATCAAGCTGAACGACGGCAACTACGCCCAGTACGCCCACCTGTCCCAGCTCTCCGTCTCGGCCGGCCAGACCGTGACCGCCGGGCAGCAGGTCGGCCTGTCGGGTGCGACCGGCAACGTGACCGGACCGCACCTGCACTTCGAGATCCGCACCACGCCGGACTACGGCTCGGACGTGGACCCGGTCGCCTTCCTGCGCTCGCACGGCGTCTCCGTCGGCTGACCGACCGCACGACCACCTGCCTGACACGCGACCGAAGGCCGGACCCCGATCCCCGGGTCCGGCCTTCGGTGTGTGCGCGTGCCGCTCCCTGCTGGGCGGCCGCCGGGGCCGGATGGCCGGGGAGGGACTGATCGCCTCAAGGGATCGACAGGCGGCGGCAGTTGGGACAGAGTGATCCCGTCCGGAGCGCAAGCGCTTTCCAGAGCTTTCCCGGCGGATCCCGAGGAGCTGTGTCCCGTGCCGACCACCCGCAGAGCGTTCGGAGCCCTGTCCGCCGGAGCCGCCCTGGCGGCCCTCTCCCCGGCGGCCACCGCGCACGCCGCGCCCCGCCCTCGCCGCCTCATCGCCCACGACGACTTCTGCCACGGCCTCGGGCAATGGACGACCGAACTCCAGGACGGCGGCACCGTCACCGCCTCCCGCGGCATCCTGGAGATCGACGTACCGAGCGGCGCGACCGTGTGGTTCAGGCGGCGGCTCACAGGGCCGTACGTCCTTCAGTACACCGCCACTCCCGTCTCCGAGGGCGGGGCCAACGACCGGGTCTCGGACCTCAACACCTTCTGGAACGCGACCGACGTCCGCTCCCCGGACGACCTCTTCGCGACTGCGCGTGGCGGCGCCCTCGACGAGTACGACCACCTCACGACGTACTATGCGGGCTACGGCGCCAACTACAACACCACGACCCGGCTGCGACGTTACGTCGGCGAGCCCGGCGTCCGTCCCCTGGTCTTCGACTACACCGAGCCGCTGCTGGTCCCGGGCGAGCCGAACCGGGTCCGGATCGTCTCCGACGGCTCGACGGTCCAATGGTGGAACAACGGACGGCTCGTCTTCGACCACACCGATCCGCAGCCGTACACGAGCGGGCACTTCGCCTTCCGGACCGTCTGGAGCCATTTCCGGATCAGTGGGTTCCGGGTCTGGTGGCTCACCCCGAAACATCCCTGACGAGCGGTGTATTCCGGAGTTGGCGAACACTTTAGGAGTGGCTTATCTCACCGCCCGTCAATCCCTTCCTACGGTCGCGTAGGTCACATTCGAAGGTGAATCATGAGCTGTTGTGGCAGACGATTCGAAGAGTGACAGCAGAGCAGTGATCGGGTCGTACGTGGCGGTGGGGGACAGCTTCACCGAGGGCGTCGGTGATCCCGGCCCCGACGGGGCGTTCGTCGGTTGGGCCGACCGGTTCGCCGTGCTTCTCGCCGACCGCAGGCCCGAGGGCGACTTCCGGTACACCAATCTCGCCGTACGCGGAAAGCTCCTCGACCAGATCGTGGCGGACCAGGTTCCGCGGGCCGTCGACATGACCCCGGACCTCGTCTCGTTCTGCGCCGGGGGCAACGACATCATCCGGCCCGGCACCGACCCGGACGAGGTGGCCGAACGCTTCGAGCGGGCCCTGGTCCAGCTCACCGCCGTGTCCGGCACGGTCATGGTGACGACCGGTTTCGACACCCGTGGCGTGCCCGTGCTCAAGCACCTGCGCGGCAAGATCGCCACGTACAACGGACATGTCCGGGCCATCGCCGACCGGTACGGCTGCCCGGTGCTCGATCTGTGGTCCCTGCGCAGTGTGCGGGACCGCAGGGCCTGGGACGCCGACCGGCTGCACCTGTCGCCCGAGGGGCACACGCGCGTGGCGCTCCGCGCGGGCCAGGTGCTCGGCCTCGACGTGCCGGCCGACCCCGAGCAGGCGTGGCCTCCGCTGCCCCCGCGCGGCGCGCTCGACATGCGGCGGGACAACGTCGCCTGGGCACGCGAGTTCCTGGTGCCGTGGATCGGGCGCCGGCTGCGCGGGGAGTCGTCGGGCGACCATGTGACGGCCAAGGGGGCGCTGTCGCCGGACGACATCAGGATGCGGATCGCATCGGTGGCGTGAGAGCGGCTCCCGCGCGTGCGGGCCGTGCCGGCCGGGAACCGGCGCGGCCCGCACGTGCGGGAGCCGTGGCGTCTAGGGCGTCAGCCGCTCTTCATGCGCCAGGCCCAGCTCACGGACCAGTGCCTCCTCCACCCACTCCTGGGCCCGCGCTCGCGGCACCGCGCCGGCGTAGGACGTCAGCTGGACGGCGAGGCCGTCGAGGAGGGCGGTGAGGCGGAGGGCCGTGCCCTGCGGGTCCGGGCAGCGGAACTCGCCGGCGGCCACGCCCTCCGCGATGACCTCGGCGAGGGCGGCCTTCCACTGCCGGTCGAGGTCCTGGGCGACCTCCCGCAGCGTGGGGTCGCGCAGCGCCGCCGCCCAGCTCTCGATCCACAGCCGCCAGCCCTTGGCCTGTCCGGTCGGGGCGTACCACCGTACGGCCGACCGCAGCCGGCGCAGCGCCGGTGAACGGCGGCCGAGCAGCTTGCGCAGATGCGCCAGGTCGCCCTCTGCCGCATGCCGGAAGGCGGCGGCGACCAGCTGCTCCTTCGTCGAGAAGTGGTAGAGGACCAGTGCGTTGCTCACGCCCAGCGCCGAGGCCACGTCGGCGATCCTGACCGCCGCCACACCCCTCGCCTCGATCTGCTCGATGGCGGCCCGCAGCAGATCCCCTCGCCGCTCGGCCACACTCAACCGGACTCTCGTCACGCCGTCACCCTACCCACCCGCCTCATGTCCCCTGACGGGGCGTTTCAGCCTGTCCGGCGCGGCCCGCGACGGCCGTCGGCGAAGCGGCGGGCGCCTCACCGGAACCAGCCGAACCGCTCCGCGATCAGCGGCAGCCGGTCCGCCGCGATCGCGTGGGCGGCGGCCCGCGGTGTCGTCCCGTCAGCCTGCGCGCGGACCAGCATCCGCTCGACCAGGACCCGCATCGAGCGGCGGGTGTACGCGAACGCCTCCTCGGCGTCGGCGCCGATGTCCCCGAACAGCGTCCACCACCACCAGGCGTTCGTCCCGGAGTTGACCACGACGTCCGGCAGTACGGTCACACCGCGCGCGGCCAGCAGCAGCTCCGCCTCCGGCCGTACGGGCATGTTGGCCGCCTCCACCACCCAGCGGGCGGTGATCCGCTCCTGGTTCCCGGCGTCGACCGCGTACGACACGGCGGCCGGCACCAGCATGTCCGCGTCGGCCGCAAGCCAGGCGTCGCCCGGCAGTTCGCGGTCGCCGGGGCGCAGCACGCAGCGGTCCACCGTGCCGTGGGCATCCCGCGCGGCGAGCAGCGCCTCGACGTCGAGGCCCGCGCGGTTGGCGATCGTGCCCTTGAGGTCGGCGACGGCCACGACCGTCAGCCCCGCGCGCGTGAGGAAGCGCGCGGTGGCTCCGCCCATGGTGCCCAGCCCCTGGAGGGCGACCCGCGTCCCGGCGTACGGCACACCGGCCCGGTCCAGTGCGGCCAGGGCCGCCTCGGCCACACCGCAGCCGCCGACCAGCTCGTCCAGACCGATGCCGTCGACCTCGACCGCGAACGCGTCCCGCAGCCGCAGCCGGGCCCCGGCCTCGTCGTCCAGCAGCGGATACACGGCCTGGATCGAGGAGACCAGCCCCGCCTCGGCGGCGGCCCGGTCGACCAGGTCCTGGGTGAGCCCCAGGTCCTCACCCGTCGTCCAGCAGCTCTCTATGTACGGCCGCATCGCGCGCAGGTAGCGCACCAGCAGCGGGTACGCCTGAGGATCCCGGGGATCGCAGTCGATGCCGCCCTTGGCGCCGCCGAGCGGGACATAGCGGCTCGCCGGGTCGTAGTGCAGGGCCTCCTTCACGGTCATGCCGCGGGCCAGGCCGGCGACCTCGTCCAGGGTGCAGCCCGCGCGCATCCGCAGACCACCGCTGGCGACCCCGCGCACCAGCCGGTCTACGACCAGGAAGCCCTGCCGTTCCGTGAGGTGATCGGTCCAGGTCAGGGACAGCAGGGGGGTGGCCATACGGGCTCCTTCGCCGCCGGGATACTGAATCACCGGTCAGTATCCACTTCTGGTGGGACCCCTGTACGCCAGTGTTGTCGGAGGGGCCGACCATAATGGAAAGCCTGACCGACTCCACCTGGAGGTACCGTGGCCGGTTTCCGTACCCTGAGCTCCGGGCTCCGCGCGCTGCAGCCCGGGGCGTTCGGCGCGGACCCGAGCGGTGAGCGCATGGCGCGCATCCGCAGATCGCCCCACTTCGCGGACGGGGTCTTCCAGAACCCCGGCGGCTCCGCGCGGACCCGGCCCTCGGGCTCCACCCTGGACTTCGCGAAGGTCTTCTTCGACAAGGACACCCGTCCCCGCCGCACCCCGAACGGCACCGTTCCGGTGCACTCCACCACCCTCGCCGACATCGCCCGGCCCCCTGCCACCGGCCTGCGGCTGACCTGGATGGGACACTCCAGCGTCCTCGCGGAGATGGACGGACGGCGCGTGCTGTTCGACCCGGTGTGGGGCGAGCGCTGCTCCCCCTTCCCCTTCGCCGGGCCCAAGCGGCTGCACCCCGTGCCCCTGCCGCTGGCCGCGCTCGGCCCGGTCGACGTCGTGGTCATCTCGCACGACCACTACGACCATCTGGACATGCCCACCATCAAGGCGCTCGCCGGCACCGACACACTGTTCGCCGTGCCCCTCGGCGTCGGCGCGCACCTGGAGCACTGGGGCGTGTCCGCCGGCCGGCTGCGCGAGCTGGACTGGCACGAGACCACCAAGGTCGGCGGGCTCAGCCTCACTGCCACCCCGGCCCGGCACTTCTGCGGCCGCGGGCTGCGCAACACCCAGCACACCCTGTGGGCCTCCTGGGTCGTCGCCGGTGAGGAGCACCGGATCTACCACAGCGGCGACACCGGCTACTTCGACGGTTTCAAGGAGATAGGCGCCGAGCACGGGCCGTTCGACGCCACGATGATCCAGGTCGGCGCGTACTCCGACTTCTGGCCCGACATCCACATGACGCCTGCCCAGGGGGTGCAGACCCACCTTGACCTGCAGGGAGGCAGCCCGGGCGGGGTGCTGTTGCCGATCCACTGGGGCACCTTCAACCTGGCGCCGCACGCGTGGGCGGAGCCGGGGGAGTGGATGAAGGACGCGGCTGAGGAGGCAGGCCAGGCGGTGGCGTTCCCGCGGCCGGGCGAGCCGTTCGAGCCGGCGGGGAAGCTGCCGGTGGAGGCGTGGTGGCGGGCGGTGTCGCAGCCGATCGCGTGCCCGTGGCGTCGTCCGCAAGTCGTTGAGGGTGCGGCCGAGCCGAGCAAGGGGGATCTCGACCTCGCCGGTGAGCGGTGACGTGGGGGACGAGCTCTGCGATTCAGGCCCTTGCCGTCCCTGGAAGGCTCGCCTCGGGTTGTCGTCCGAACACGCATCTTGGAGCGCTGAGCCAAGGGTGGTCCCGCAACTGATCATGACATGAAGGTGGTCGGTCAGGAGTGGATACCGGGGCCCACGGGGGCGCTCCGCCGCCAGGGTCTCGTCGTTCTCGTGGACTGTCCGGTTTGATCACTTGGGTGTCCAAGGCGCCCCTGGGTGCGACGGGTGGCGGGCGGATCCGCCTGGGGAAATGAGCGGCAGGGTCCCCCTTGTACGCGGTACGGTGCGCCGATGTCAGCGATCAAGAAGTTCCAAGTCACCTTTGACTGCGCAGAACCCGAGCGCCTCGCTCGCTTCTGGTGCGAGGTGTTGGGGTACGTCACACCGTCGCCACCGGAGGGATTCACCACCTGGGAGGATTTCAACCGCACCCTGCCCCCTGAGAAGCAGGGTTCGTGGTTCGCCTGCAGTGATCCCTCAGGTGTGGGCCCGCGCCTGTACTTCCAGCGCGTCCCCGAAGGCAAGATCGTCAAGAACCGGGTGCATCTCGATGTCCGGGTCGGCACCGGGCTCGTGGGGGACGAGCGCCTCGCCACGCTCGAAGCTGAGTGCGCACGACTGGTTGCGCTCGGTGCGACCCACGTGCAAACGCTGTATGCCGATGAGGAAAACGAGTCATGCATCCCAATGCTCGACATCGAGGGCAACGAATTCTGTATCGACTGAGCATTCTCCGAGCCGGGGAGGCAGGGAACCGCCTCCCCTGAGGCTCTCTGGTCCTCGTATGGGGCGGGAGTTACCGGTGAGGGCGAGGTTGTGCAGCCGGGCGATGCCGAGCATGGCGGGGTCAACGCCGTCGCCTTTCAGACGGCAGTCACGAAGGGGGCAGTTCGGTCTGGCCGCGTTCACGGCGGTGCGGGATGAGCAGGCCGGTGCCCCGATAGCCGCCGTCCGCGATGACTGTGGCCCGGCCGCCGGCGGCCTTCGACACCCCGAACAGCGGGGCGAGCTGCCGCAGCGTCAAGTTCGTACGCCAGTAAGCCGCTACGAGCAGGATCCGGTCCTCCAGAGTCAGGCTCCACGGTCGACCCTTGCGCACCTGGTCCGTACTTGCGCTCCGCATCGCAGTGACCAGCTTGCCGAACTGTCGCGGGTTCAGCCCGTGAACGGGGCTATCCAGGATGGTTCCGACGACGTGATCAGCCCAGGCATGGCAAGATCATGACACCAAGATCAGCCGTTACGGGACAGCCCTTAGAGGTCATCTCACGCGGCCCTCGATGGCGAGCGGACGCCGGACGACGTCGGTACTGCGGTGTTGGCCCTGGCCGCCTGCAATGACATCGATCCCGGAGACGACCGTCCACCACGCCCTGACGACCCGCTCGGCAGCTTCCTCCACGGGCTGCTGACCATGGACCCGCTGTTTGCGGCGGGCGGGTTGCAGGTGATCAGTACCGTCACCGGAACACGTCTGGTACCGGGCTGCTGCATGATTCTGGCGACGCATCCCTGGGCGGACCCCGACGAGGGGCCGCTCGCGGCCGTCCGCGCGGTGGGCGCCGGTGTCGCCCTGCCCCACCCCGGTGAGCCCTTCGAGCCCACGGCGGAAACCGTCCCGTCCGAGCCGTGGTGGCGTGGGGTGGCGCTCGCCCCGAAGGGTGGGCCTCCGGCCGCGGAGGCCCTCGCCGGAGCCGGCATCAAGACCGCGTCGGACGCGGCAGCCGTGGCCCAGGCCGACACGGTGAGTGACGACGGTCATCGGGCCGACAAGGGCACCGAGGACCCCAAGACGCTCCCGGCGGGCCGACCCGGGACATACGTCAGACCAACGGCGAGGGCCGGGGAGCGAGAGGCTCCCCGGCCCTCGCCGTCCCTGTGTGACCGCTTCTGACCAGGTCGGATCGAACCCGTTTCGTTCGCGGTCCGATGTTTGGAGGTGTTATCGGTCTGTCGTACGAGGCCTCATACCAGAGCGGGACGCTCACCGTATGAGTTTGTCAACTGCCCACCGCACATGATGCGGTGGCGACTACTGTCAGTGGCCGTCGGGAAAACAAGGCGGATCAGGGAGCGGGGGCCGGCACGTGCAGGCGCAGGGCGGACGAGGGAGTCGACGCGACGGGGATCCCCGCTGCCCGCGTACCACCGATGCCGGCCCGGGTGCGGTCGACGGCACGGGCACCGGCGCCGGCGGCGCCGCTGCCGCCGTCGGCAGCGCGGGTGCTGCCGGGGCCGGTGCGGGTGCGGCCGGGGTCGACGCGGGTGTCGCCGGGGTTTTCGGTCCGGGTCGGCATGCGGGCCCCGGCGGCGCCGGTGCCGTACGGAAGCGGGGAGAGGCCGGGCGCACGGCCCGGGGCGCGCGCAAGCGGCCACGCGAACCCGGACGTACCCCCGCGAGCTCCCCCGGCACCCCGGCCCGACGGACCAGTACGAGGACACCGATGTCTCACCTCCGCGCCCCGGCCGCACGCGCAGACCGCCGTGAGGGCGGGCGGCACGGGCGGCCTGCCGTCCGCACCGCACCCGCGCTGCCCGAGACCCATATACGGTCCCAGCTGCTGCGCCTCGCGGTGCTGCCGCCCGTCGCCGTCGCCCTCAGCGGCTGCGCCGCCGTCCTCTTCACCGTCCGGTCCACCGGAGCGCGGCCGGGTCTCACACTGTGGGCCGTGCTCGGCGGCGCGGTCTTCGTGGCCCTCGTCGGCATCGCCGTCGCCGCGGTCGCCGCCGACCGGGCCGCCCGGTCCGTGCACGACCGCATCGGCGGGCTGCGTCGCAGCACCGCTCGGCGCGAGGCGGACCTGCGCACCCTCGTCGAGGCGCTGCGCCGCGGCGACGGCCCGCCCCCACTCGCACCGCAGAGCCGGCACGGCGGCCCCGCCGAGGACGCCGACGACTTCGACCTCCTCACCGCCGACCTGTCCCGCGCGCACGACGGCGCCGTCACCGCCGTCGTGCAGGCCTCCCAGCTCTCCAGCCAGGCCGGCAGCGAACAGAAGCTCGAGGTGTTCGTCAACCTCGCCCGGCGCCTGCAGTCCCTGGTGCACCGCGAGATCTCCATCCTCGACGAGCTGGAGAACGAGATGGAGGACCCCGACCTGCTCAAGGGGCTCTTCCACGTCGACCACCTCGCCACCCGCATCCGCCGCCACGCCGAGAACCTCGCCGTGCTCGGCGGAGCCGTCTCCCGCCGCCAGTGGAGCAACCCGGTCCCCATGACCGAGGTGCTGCGCTCGGCCATCGCCGAGGTCGAGCAGTACTCGCGGGTCAAGCTCGTGCCGCCGATCGACGGGCAGCTGCGCGGCCACGCCGTCGCCGATGTCATCCATCTCCTGGCCGAACTCGTCGAGAACGCCACGGTGTTCTCCGCCCCGCACACCCAGGTGCTGCTGCGCGCCAACCTCGTCACCTCCGGACTCGCCGTCGAGGTCGAGGACCGCGGTCTCGGCATGCCCCTGGAGGAGCAGACGCGGATGAACGCGCTGCTCGCCGACCCCGACCAGGTGAACGTCGCCAGGCTCCTCGCGGACGGCCGCATCGGGTTGTTCGTCGTCTCCCAGCTCGCCCGGCGGCACGGCATCACCGTCCGCCTCCAAAGCAACATCTACGGCGGAGTGCAGGCGGTGCTGGTCGTACCGCAGGCGCTGCTGGGAGCGGAGGCGGGGGCCGGGACGGCCGGTGGAGCGGGGCAGCCGGAGGGTGCGGCGGCCGGTACTGCCCGGCCGGCTGCGCCGGGACGGCCGGACGGGCAGACCGGCCGGACCGGGCAGGGCGGGCAGACGGCGCGGCCTGGGCAGAACGGGCAGGCCGATGCTGCCGGTGCCGGTGGTGCGTCCAGGGGGCTGTCCCTCGTCGGGGACGCTGACTTCGGCGTCTCGTCCGTGCCGCTGCCCGCGTCCGGCTCAGGGCCGTCGGTCCCGCTCTCCGCACCCGCCGCATCCCGGGGGCACGAGCAGGAAGCCGAACCTGCCCCGGGCGGGATCGCGCAGAGCGGCCGGCCCGCGCCCCTGCCCATGCGGGGGGCCCGCCGGGAGCGTCCTACCCCGGCCGAGGCACGGCCCGGTATCAGCCCCGACGACCGGCGCGTCCTCGCCGAGAACGTCACCGCGCCTCCCACCCCGCGCAACGGCACGGTGCGCGGCACCATGGGCAAGCCCCAACTGCCTCGTCGCCGCGCCCAGGAGCACATCGCACCCCAGCTGCGTGACGGCCCGACGCCACGCCAGGACCCCGAGCATGTCGTGGGTCACGACCCCGGTCTCATGGCGGCCTTCCAGCGCGGCATCAGCCTCGCCGAGGCCCAGCAGAGCATGGAGGCCGGGAACACGGACTGGGGCGACATGGACGCGGGCCACGCGGACTCCGCCCACATGGACCCCGCCCACATGGACCCCGCCCACATGGACCCCGCCCACATGGACCCCGCCCACACGGACCCGACACCCAGCGGGCCCGCCCTCAGGGACCCGATGCCCGTGCGGCCGGTTCACCTCGAGGCGCTCCCCTCGGAGCTGTCCCCCTCGAACAGGCCGACGCCCGGGTCCCGTTCCGACCACCGCACGACCACCACCCGGCAGGACGGGAGCGCACCCGCCGGATGACCACCCCCCTTCCCACCCCCACCCCCAGCGCTCCCGCAGACCTTCGTACCCCAAGGAGTCGATCCACCATGGCGAGCGATGCGCCGACCGCCCATGTTTCCGATCTCGACTGGCTGATGAGCGGCCTCGTGCAGCGCGTGCCGCACACGAGTGCCGCGGTGCTCCTGTCCTGCGACGGGCTCGTGAAGTCCGTGCACGGCCTCGACCCGGACAGCGCCGACCACATGGCCGCCCTGGCCTCCGGCCTGTACTCCCTCGGCCGCAGCGCCGGTGTCCGCTTCGGCGACGGCGGCGACGTCCGGCAGGTCGTCGTCGAACTCGCCTCGACCCTGCTGTTCGTCACCACCGCCGGCTCCGGCACCTGCCTGGCCGTGCTCGCCGGCCGCGAGGCCGACGCGGCCGTGCTGGGCTACGAGATGGCCATGCTGGTCAAGAGCGTCCGCCCCTACCTGGTGACCGCTCCCCGGCAATCCGTCGAATCCCCGGCGATGAGGCCTTGAGCGTGACGGCGGCCGGTGACGGGCCCTGGCTCGACGACGCGGCCGGGCGGCTGGTGCGGCCGTTCACGGTCAGCAACGGCCGCACCCGTCCGACCGTCGCGCTCGACCTCGTGTCGCAGGTGATGGCCACCGGGGCGACCCCCCTCGGCTATCTCGGCCCCGAACACGCGCAGGCCCTCGAACGGTGCCGCGTGCCCGTCGCCGTCGCCGAGGTCGCCGCCCATCTCAAACTGCCGGTGGCCGTCACCAAGGTGCTGCTGGCGGACCTCGTCGACTGCGGGGCGCTGACCACCAAGCCCCCCGCGTTCCACCACAACCCGACGGACCGGGCCCTTCTGGAGGCAGTGCTCGATGGACTACGACGACAGCTCTGACTACACCGACGGACCGGGCCACGGCGCCGACCCGTTCCCCACCGCGCTGAAGATCCTGGTCGCGGGCGGGTTCGGCGTGGGCAAAACGACCTTCGTCGGCGCGGTCAGCGAGATCGCGCCGCTCAGCACGGAGGAACTGCTCACCACCGTCAGTGCCGCGACCGACAACCTCGACGGCATCGAGAACAAGGTCGAGACGACCGTGGCCATGGACTTCGGCCGCATCACCCTCGACCCGGAACATGTGCTGTACCTGTTCGGCACGCCCGGCCAGGAGCGGTTCTGGTTCATGTGGGACGAGTTGTGCGAGGGCGCGCTCGGCGCGGTCATCCTCGCCGACACCCGCCGGCTGCAGGAGTGCTTCGCCGCCGTCGACTTCTTCGAACAGCGCGGCCTCGGTTTCATCATCGCCGTCAACGAGTTCGACGGCGCCTACCGCTACGACCCCGATGAGGTGCGCGGTGCCCTGGACCTGTCCGACGACGTCCCCGTCGTCTGCTGCGACGCGCGCATCTCCAGCTCCGGGGTGCAGACCCTGCTGACCCTGGTGCGCCATCTCATCGCCCACACGCCGGCCCCCGCGACGGGCTATGGCGCCCACATGTGACCCCCTCACACCGCCACGGAGTTCATATATGACGCAAGCCCACAGCCCAGGAGCTCGCCCATGACCTACGACCCGCCGCGCCCGGCCGGTCGTCTGCTGCTCACACCCGAGGACAAGGAGGCCCCCGCCCGCACCCGCCGACTGCGCCGACTGGGCCTGGGGGAGCGTCCCGAACCCGCACTCGACGCCTTCGCGCACCGCCTCGCCGAGCTCACCGGGGCGCCGTACGCCATGGTCAACCTCCCCGACGAACAAGGGCAGTTCTACGCCGGCCTGTACGTGCCGGCTGTCACGCCGGTGGTGCGCAGCGACGGCACCAGCCCGCGCCTCAGCCGCGCCCTGCCCCGCGACCACGGCTTCTGCCCCCATGTCGTGGCACGCCGCAAGGCCCTCGCCTTGGAGGACGTCGGCGACTATCCGCGGTTCGCCGGCAATCCGGTCGTCGACGAGTTCGGCATCCGTTCCTACCTGGGGGCACCGCTCATCGACGCCACGGGCCTGGTGCTGGGCACGGTCAGCGTCGCGGACGTCGAACCGCGGCCGTGGGGCAAGCCGGGCCTGACGGCGATCAAGGACCACGCCGCGCAGCTCGTCGTGGAGCTGGAGAGCCGGGGCGGCCTGCCGCCCTACTGAAGCCCCTTGCAGCCGTGGGCCTCGCGAGGGTGTGAAGGAGAGCTGAGGCGGCGCTTAAGAAAACCTCGATGGACCGGCGTGGTCGCCGTACGGCAGATTGCTGTGCGATCCCACTCCTCTCCCGGTCCAGGGGTTCCTTCGGCATACCCGGAGCCGGGACTCACCCTCAGGAGCCGTAGCGGTGAAGGCGCTGGTCAAACAGAAGGCGGAACCCGGGCTGTGGCTCGCGGACGTCCCGGAGCCCGCCGTCGGGCCCGGCGACGTACTCATCAAGGTGCTGCGCACCGGCATCTGCGGCACCGACCTGCACATCCGGGCCTGGGACGGCTGGGCCCAGCAGGCGATCAGCACCCCGCTCGTGGTCGGACACGAGTTCGTCGGCGAGGTCGTCCAGACCGGGCGGGACGTCACCGACATCGGCATCGGCGACCGGGTGAGCGGCGAGGGCCACCTGGTGTGCGGCAAGTGCCGCAACTGCCTGGCCGGCCGCCGGCACCTGTGCCGGGCCACCGTGGGTCTCGGGGTGGGCCGGGACGGGGCGTTCGCCGAGTACGTCGCCCTGCCCGCCGCCAACGTCTGGGTGCACCGGGTCCCCGTCGACCTCGACGTGGCCGCGATCTTCGACCCGTTCGGCAACGCCGTGCACACCGCGCTGTCGTTCCCGCTCGTCGGCGAGGACGTCCTGATCACCGGTGCGGGCCCCATCGGCCTGATGGCGGCCGCCGTGGCCAAGCACGCCGGCGCCCGCAACGTCGTGATCACCGACGTCAGCCAGGAGCGGCTGGAGCTGGCCCGCAAGATCGGCGTCAGCCTCGCGCTCGACGTCTCCGGCTCCACCATCGCCGACGGGCAGCGCACCCTCGGACTGCGCGAGGGCTTCGACATCGGCCTTGAGATGTCCGGGCGGCCCGAGGCCATGCGCGACATGATCGCCAACATGACGCACGGCGGGCGGATCGCGATGCTCGGCCTGCCCGCGCAGGAGTTCCCCGTCGACTGGTCCCGCGTCGTCACCTCGATGATCACCATCAAGGGCATCTACGGCCGCGAGATGTTCGAGACCTGGTACGCCATGTCGGTCCTGCTCGAAGCCGGGCTGGACCTCGCGCCCGTCATCACCGGCCGCTACGGCCACCGCGACTACGAGGCGGCGTTCGAGGACGCGGCGAGCGGCCGCGGTGGCAAGGTCATCCTCGACTGGACCGCGTAACTCCCCTTCCCCGCAAGCACCTCAGGAGCTTCCCGATGTTCGACTCCGTGCGCGACGACCTGCGCGCCACCCTCGACGAGATCCGCGCCGCCGGCCTGCACAAGCCCGAGCGGGTGATCGGCAGCCCGCAGTCCGCGACCGTGAACGTCACCGCGGGCGGCCGCCCCGGCGAGGTCCTGAACTTCTGTGCCAACAACTACCTCGGCCTGGCCGACCACCCCGAGGTCGTCGCCGCCGCCCACGAGGCCCTGGACCGCTGGGGCTACGGCATGGCCTCCGTCCGCTTCATCTGCGGCACCCAGGAGGTGCACAAGGAGCTGGAGGCACGCCTGTCCGCCTTCCTCGGCCAGGAGGACACGATCCTCTACTCCTCCTGCTTCGACGCCAACGGCGGCGTGTTCGAGACGCTGCTCGGCCCGGAGGACGCGGTCATCTCCGACGCGCTCAACCACGCCTCCATCATCGACGGCATCCGCCTGTCCAAGGCCCGCCGCCTCCGGTACGCCAACCGTGACATCGCCGAACTGGAAGCCCGTCTGAAGGAGGCCTCCGACGCGCGCCGCCGCCTGATCGTCACCGACGGCGTCTTCTCCATGGACGGCTACGTGGCCCCGCTGCGCGAGATCTGCGACCTCGCCGACCGCTACGACGCGATGGTCATGGTCGACGACTCCCACGCGGTCGGCTTCGTCGGCCCTGGCGGCCGCGGGACGCCCGAGCTGCACGGCGTCATGGACCGCGTCGACATCATCACCGGCACCCTCGGCAAGGCCCTCGGCGGCGCCTCCGGCGGCTACGTCGCGGCCCGTGCCGAGATCGTCGCCCTGCTGCGCCAGCGCTCCCGGCCGTACCTGTTCTCCAACACCCTCGCCCCGGTGATCGCGGCGGCCTCCCTGAAGGTCCTCGACCTGTTGGAGGCGGCGGACGACCTGCGCGTCCGGCTGGCCGAGAACACGGCCCTGTTCCGCGGCCGCATGACCGAGGAGGGCTTCGACGTCCTTCCCGGCGACCACGCGATCGCCCCGGTGATGATCGGCGACGCGGCGGTCGCCGGGCGCATGGCGGAGCTGCTGCTGGAGCGCGGCGTCTACGTCATCGGCTTCTCGTACCCGGTGGTGCCGCAGGACCAGGCCCGCATTCGCGTCCAGCTGTCGGCCGCCCACTCCACGGACGACGTCAACCGCGCGGTCGACGCGTTCGTCGCGGCACGGGCGGAGCTGTAGGGCTGACAGACAGCACAGGTCGGATTTGAGACAATCGATCGCATGATCGAAGCGCGGCGGCTCCACATCCTCCGGGCGGTGGCCGACCACCGTACGGTGACGGCGGCTGCCGCCGCGCTGTATCTCACCCCGTCGGCCGTCTCCCAGCAGCTCGCCGCCCTGGAGCAGGAGACCGGCCACCGGCTCGTCGAGCGCGGCGCCAAGGGAGTACGGCTCACCCCCGCCGGCGAGATCCTGCTCAACCACACCAACGCCGTCCTCGCCCAGCTGGAGCGGGCCGAGGCCGAGCTGGCCGCGTACAGCTCCGGCGCGGCCGGCACCGTCACGGTCGCCTCCTTCGCCACCGGCATTGCCCTGGTCGTCGCGCCCGCCGTGGCCGGTCTCGCCCGGTCGGCGCCCGGGATCCGCATCCGCGTCCAGGACGCCGAGGGCGACGCCAGCCTGCTGATGGTGCTGGACCGGCAGGTCGATGTCGCCGTCGCCGTCGAGTACCGCGGGGCGCCGCCCGCCGACGACCCGCGACTGGCCCACGTACCGCTGTACGCCGAGCCCTTCGACGCGGTCGTCCCGGTCACCCACCGCCTGGCCGACGCGGCCGAGGTGCCCCTCGCCGAACTGGCCAAGGACCCGTGGATCGGCCCGTACCCCGGCAACCCCTGCCACGACGTGGTGATCCTGGCCTGCGAGAGCGCCGGTTTCCAGCCCCGCATGGAGCACTCCTCGGACGACTTCCGCGCGGTCGTCGCCCTCGCCTCGGCCGACGCGGGCGTCGCCCTGGTGCCGCGCTCGGCGCTGCGCGGCATGGACCTCACCGGGGTGGTCGTACGCCCCGTCGACGGGACGGCCCCCACCCGCAGGGTCTTCGCCGCCGTACGCAGGGGAGCCGAGGAGCACCCCCTGATCCGCCCGGTGCTGGACGCGCTCGGCGCGGCGGCCCGGGTGTGAGCGGCCCGTAACCCGCATGTCTCATATCCGGGATAGCATCCCGGATATGAGAAGCAACGAGGTGGACCCCGTCGACGCCCGGCTGGGCGCACGCCTGGCCGAGCTGCGGGCCGAACACGGCTGGTCCCTGGGCGAGTTGGCGGACCGCAGCGGGGTGAGCCGGTCGACCCTGTCCCGGGCCGAACGGGCGGAGATCAGTCCCACGGCCGCACTGCTGAACCGCCTGTGCGCCGTCTACGGGCGCACCATGTCCCAGCTGCTCAGCGAGGTCGAGGCCGAACCGGAGGCCGTCGTCCGCTCCACCGGCCAGCCCGTGTGGCAGGACCGGGCCTCCGGCTTCGTACGACGCTCCGTGTCACCCCCGCATGCCGCCCTGCGCGGCGAACTCGTCGAGGCCCGTCTCTCGCCCGGCGCCGACATCGCCTACGACCGTCCGCCCGTGACCGGACTGGAGCAGCACATCTGGATCCTGGAGGGTGCGCTGGAGGTGACCGCACAGGACACCGAACACCACCTCGGCACCGGCGACTGCCTGCGGCTGCGAGTGTGGGGCCCGACCCGGTTCCGGTGCACGGCCCCCGAGGGCGTCCGTTATCTGCTGGCGGTGGTGCGGCCGTGATCCGCCTGGACGGCACCCTGCTGCTCGCCCGCGCATCCCAGTTGGCGGATCTGCTGGCAGCCACCGTGAACGGGGGCGCCTCGGTCGGCTTCCTCGCCCCGCTCCGTCATGCGGAGGCTCTGGCCTGGTGGGAGGGGCGGGCCGCCGACGTGGCCGCGGGCCGGCTCGCCGTATGGGCGGCGCACGACGGGGACCGGGTGCTCGGCACCGTGAGCCTGGCCTTCCCCGACAAGGCCAACAGCAGTCACCGTGCCGAGCTCGTGAAGCTGATGGTGCACCCGGACGCCCGTGGGCGCGGCCTCGGCCGCGGGCTCCTGGCCACGGCGGAGGAAGCGGCCGCGGCGGCCGGTGTCACCCTCCTGCACCTGGACACCGAGACCGCCGGCCCCGCCGAGCGTCTGTACCGGTCCGCCGGCTGGACCGCGATCGGTGCGATCCCCGACTACGCGGCCGACCCCGGCGGAGTGCTGCGGCCGACGACGATCTACTACAAGCGCGTACCGGCAACCGCTCTCACCAGGTGATTGTCAGTGCGAGCCGATACGGTGCCTGCCATGCAGGATGCCGAAGACGTACGACGGATCGCCCTGTCCCTGCCGGACACGACGGAGAAGATCGCCTGGAGCATGCCCACGTTCCGGGTCGCGGGAAAGATGTTCGCCACGCTGCCGGAGGACGAGACCTCCATCGCCGTCCGCTGCCCCAAGGAGGAGCGCGACGAACTGGTGCTCGCCGAGCCGGGAAAGTTCTGGATCGCCGACCACGAGTCCCAGTTCGCCTGGGTGCGGGCCCGGCTCGACGCCATCGAGGACGAGGCCGAGCTGCGGGACATCCTCGCCGACTCCTGGCGTCAGGCGGCCCCGCCCCGGCTGCTGGAGGCCCATCCCCCGCTCGGCCGCCCCGCGCAGTGACGTCCTGCCGGTCTCACACTCGGACCGCCGCCCCGACGAAGCTCCCGATGCGCTCCCGCAGTGACCGGGCGTCGAGAGCGTGGGCGGCGACATGCTCCTCCAACTGCCCGTAGCGGCGCAGTTCGCGACGGCCCACGCCCAGCCCGAGGACCCGGTGCGGCACATCCGACAGCGCGTCGTTCGCGGCGGCCGTCGACGTCCCCGCCAGGTAGGGCTCGGCGAGGACGACGTCCGTCCCGGCCGCCTCGGTGGCCCGGCGCAGGGCGGCCGCGTCGAAGGGGCGGACGGTGGTGGCGTACAGGACGGTGACGTCCAGCCCCTCGGTGGCGGCGAGCACGGCGTCGAGCATCGGTCCGACGGCGACCACCACACCGGAGCGCCCCTCGCGGACCGTGCGGAAGCGCTCCCCGTCGACCGACAGCGCCCGCTGGTTGGACTGCAGGGACAGCCGGACGTACACCTTGTCGTCACCCGCGGCGACCGCGTGCCGCAGCAGCGTCTCGGCCTCGTCCGGGTGCCCGGGCACATGGACGGTCCAGCCGTCCAGGGTGTCGAGCAGCGCCACATCGCCCGGCGACATGTGGGTGTAGCCTCCGGCCGGCCAGTCGAAGGAGGCGGCGGCGCTCACCAGCACCGCGCCCGCGTCCTGATGCCCGAGGTCCAGCTTGATCTGCTCGAAGGGCCGCTCGACGAGGAAGCTGGCGAAGGTGTGTACGACGGGCCGCAGCCCGGTCAGGGCCAGCCCCGCCGCCGCCCCGACCAGGAGCTGCTCGCGGATGCCGACGTCGACGACCCGGCCGGGATGGCGGCGGGCGGCCCCGGCGAAGCCGTCCGTGCCGATCGCGGCGAGGACCACGGCGACCCGGGGGTCCTCGTCGAGCAGCCGGGAGGCGACAGGGGCGAAACGGTCACGCATGGTGTCCATGGAGATGAGGTTCCTTCCGGTGCGGGAGGTCAGGCGGACTTCGGCTCGACCCGGGCCACGACCACGTGCGGGCGGCCCGGGTGCGGCGCGGTGAAGGCGGCGTACAGGGCGTCGTGGTCACGGCCGTCGACGGTCAGCACGGACCAGCCCGCCGCCTCGAAGCGGGCGGCGATCCCGCCGGGCCGCGCGTATGTCGCGGAGGAGTTGTCGACGACGACGGTGTGCAGCCGCTCGAGTCCCGCGGGCCCGGCGAAGGCGATCGCCTCGTGGTTGCTGCCCTCGTCCAGCTCGGCGTCCCCGACCAGCGCCCACACCCGCGGCTCGTCGAGCCCCTGGGCGCGCAGCCCCAGCGCCGTACCGACGGCGATCGGCAGCCCGTGTCCCAGCGATCCGCTGCCGATCTCGGCCCCCGGTACGAGCGTCCGGTCGGGGTGGTGGCCGAGCGGGGAGTCGTAGGAGCCGAAGCCCGGCAGCCACTCCACCGGCACGAAGCCCTTGGCGGCCAGCACGGCGTAGTACGCCATCGGCCCGTGTCCCTTCGACAGTAGGAACCGGTCCCGCCCCGGGTCGGTCCTGCCCTCCGGGCTCACCCGCAGCACCCGGTCGTAGAGCACCCACAGCACGTCCAGCGTGGACGTCGCGGCCGGGCCGTGCTTCTCGTCGCCGGTCATCAGGCCCATCAGCCCCGGCAGGTCGGCATACGTGTACGTGTACGTCGCGTTGGTCATGACGACGAGCGTGCAACCTCAACCAACCTTGAGGTCAAGCGGTGGCGTCCCGGAAAGGGGTGCGCGATCACCGGCGCGAGTGCGGTATTGTTTCCCTGCGTGTTCGGCCGGGGAAATCCCCAGGTCAGACGGGCAACGGGACGTGGCGCAGCTTGGTAGCGCACTTGACTGGGGGTCAAGGGGTCGCAGGTTCAAATCCTGTCGTCCCGACTCGTAAGAGTCGCAGGTCAGAGGTCGTATCGGAGGAATCCGACACGACCTCTTGATTGTTTCTGGGGATCGATCGGGGACCAGCTCCGACGCGACCGAGCCGTCCCCCTTGCCATGCTCCACGTCGCTGCCCTTCGCATCTGGCCGGCGAGGTGATCCCACATCAGCGCCCGCGTTCCAGAAATCGGCGTAGCGGCCGCCGCGGTACAGCAGCTCGTCGTGGGTGCCCTGCTCCATGATCCGGCCGCCGTCCAGAAAGACGACGTGATCGGCGCGTTGGACGGTCCGCATCCGGTGCGCGACGATCACCACCGTCCGGCCGGCCATCAGGCGTTCGATGCCCTCGTGGGACGGCCGCCTCGTTCACCGGGTCCAGTGCGGAGGCCACCTCGTCCAGCAGCACGATGGGCGCGTTCTTCAACAGGGCTCGCGCGATCGAGACACGCTGGCGTTCACCGCCCGACAGCAGCGCGCCGCCCTCGCCGACATTCGCCGCCCACCCGCCGGGCAGCCGCTCGATCACCTCGTCCAGCCGCGCCGCGGTCGCTGCCGCCCGCACCTCGGCTTCGTCGGCGTCGGGACGGCCGAGGCGTACGTTCTCCTCGATCGTGCCGTCGAAGAGATGGACGTTCTGGAAGACGATGGCGATCCGCGCCATCAACACCTCCGTGTTCACAGCGCGCACGTCCACCCCTCCCACGCGCAAGCGCCCGCGTTCACGTCGTAGAACCGCGCGATCAAGTGCAGCAGTGTGCTTTTGCCCGCGCCCGACGGTCCGACAACGGCAAGCCACTGTCCCTCCGGCACGGACAACGACGCGTTGTCGATCACCGTGCGGTCGCCCTGCCGGAAGGCGACGGACTCGAACTCCAGGTCATGGCGTACCGGTTGGACCGGGTCGGCTGGTTCCGGCAGCGGCTCGGTGCGCAGTACCGTGTCGAGCCGCGCCAACTGGTGACGCGCTCCACGGAGTTGGCCGCCGATGTCCGACAGCGACAGCAGCGGATCCGCGCAGCGGGAGGCCAGCACCAGGATGGCCAGGAGCTCCGCCGCACCGATGTTCCCGCCGAGTACGAGGTAGGCGCCCAGGGCCAGCACGACGGTGAACATCGTCTGCACCGCCAGTGCCAGACCCACCACGCCGGGCAGCGCCGACAGGGCGGTTCGGCGGGAGGCGCGCTGGACTTCTCGCAACGAGTCGTCGAGAAGCCGGAAGCGTGCGGCGGTCCGGCCGCCGGCGCGCAGCACCGGCTGGGCCTGAAGGTACTCGATGACCTGCCCGGTGGCCTCGTGGTCGCGTTCGTGGCGCTCCGTGTCCGTGGCGGCCATCGAGCGTCCCGTCCGTATCTGGATCGCCGCCACGATCGGAACGGCGGCCAACGTGGCCAGGCAAGCCACCCCCCGTGGCGTCGGCTGAGCACGGAGGACGGGTCGGGCCGCCACTTCCCCCGGGCCGGTAGAAGAGCGAGCGTCCCGAGCCGGACGTCTTCGCCTGGGGGGATGCTGTCGGCCCGACAGAATCGATCAGCGGGTCTGCCGATATCGGCAGACCCGCTGATCGTGTTCGGGGGAGTCGCCGGGCGGGGTCAGCCGCCGCCGTCCAGGTCCTCGCGTCGGCGCACGATCTCCAGCTCGTGGCCGTCGAGCCGCATCTCGTACAGCTTGCCGCGGGCGTTCTCGAAGGGCCGGTGGAGGATCATCATCAGCCGGCCGTCGAAGGTGTGGAAGAGCATGCCGTGGCCGCTGTCGTCGCGGACCAGCGGACGGCGCTGCTCCCATGGTCCCTCGAGGTTCCCTGATCCGGACACGGCGTAGGTCTGCACATAGCCGCCGCTGACCGTGCCGTCCTGACCGGCCACGTTCTTCTCGTACGTCGACCACAGCATGAGCAGGGATCCGTCGGGGGTGCGGTACAGCTGGGGGCCGTCGGTGATGTACGGCGGGAGCTGGTGCGGAACGCCGGCGGGGATCTGCTCGGCGGTCCACGGCGCGTCCGAGGCCTTGAAGAGGAACACCGGATCGCCGGTTGTCCTGGACAGGTCGGGGGTCAGGCGGACCGCCTCCATCGTTCCGTCGATGGTCTGCAGCCACTCGTGCGCGTACACCATCCACGGCTGCCCGGACGGGTCGACGTACAGCGTGCCGTCCAGGGTCATCAGGTGCTCGGGCGGGACGGGCCGGGACGGGTCGAGCACCGTGAAGGGGCCGAGCAGGGAGTCGGAGACCGCCGTGACCGTGCCGCGCATGTGGGTCGGGGTCCGAAAGGGCACAGCCCACTGGTTCGGCGGCGGCAGGGCCGGAAGCGGCCGGTCCGCGTTGTGCAGCGTCGTGAACAGGTAGTACCTGCCGCCCCACGCGTGCACCTCCGGCGCCCACGCCCCGTCCGTGGCCCAGATGCCCTCCTGCCCGGCGGTCCGGAAGACCACCACGGGCGGCGCCCAGTCGCGCAGGTCGCGGCTGCGGTAGACCATCGTGCCGGTGCCGTCCACGCCCGACACGGAGGGGACGTTGGACGTGTACAGGTGGTAGGTGCGGGTCCTGTCGTCGGCGACGACGAACGGGTCGTGCAACGGCATGTCGGGAAGCTGCATCGGCAGAGGTCCTTTCCTGACCTGCCCGGGCGGGTCAGATCACGCAGCCGGCATGCGCCAGCGCCTGCTTCAGCAGCACCCCGTGCCCGCCCGGCATCTCGCTCTGCACCGCCTCCGAGACGGCCTCCTGCGGGCTGAACCACACCAGGTCGAGCGCGTCCTGCCGGGGCCGGCAGTCGCCCGTCACGGGCACGATGTAGGCGAGGGACACCGCGTGCTGGCGGGGGTCGTGGAACGGCGTGATGCCCTGGGTCGGGAAGTACTCCGCGACCGTGAACGGCTGGAGCGACGTGGGGACGCGGGGCAGCGCGACGGGGCCGAGGTCCTTCTCCAGGTGGCGCAGGAGGGCATCGCGGACGCGTTCGTGGTGCAGCACGCGGCCGGAGACCAGCGTCCGGCTGACCGTACCCTCGGGGCCCATGCGCAGCAGCACGCCGACACTGGTGACTTCGCCGCTGTCGTCGACGCGGACCGGGACGGCCTCGACGTACAGGATCGGCATGCGAGCGCGTGTCATCTCCAGTTCGTCGGAGGACAGCCAGCCGGGCGTGGTTTCGGTCATGTCAGACATTGCTTGATCATACTTTCAGCCGTTCGGACTTCCTGGGTAGCCGCTCCATGAGAACTGTGACCGGCCACACGCCTGTTCAATCGTCCTGCGGCCCGTCGGCCTGCAACCGGTAGACCCGCAGGGCATTGTCCCGCCCGGCCCACCGCGCGATCCGCAGCGCGTCCGGCAGGGCCAGCTCGTCGGCGTCCACCCGCTCCTGGAGCAGCCCCGCCAGTCCGTGCCGGAACGCCAGCGCCCCGAGGTGGTGGAACTCGGGCACACCGTAGGCGTCGGAGCTGTACAGCAGTTTGCGGAACGGTGTGATCTCCAGGGCCTCCGCGAGGACCGCACCGGCCCGGGCGGGGCCGACGTAGTGAAGGGTGAGGCCGACGTCGAGGTACACCCGCTCGAAGACCGCCGCCAGGTAGGCCGCCTGCCGCTGGTAGGGCCAGCAGTGCAGGAGCAGGACGGGAATCGTCCCGGCGGTGAGGTGCAGCCAGTCCGTGAGGCGGGCGGGGTCGACGCGGTGCAGCCGGATGTCGTTGTCTCCGAACCCGGTGTGCAGCTGGAGGGGCAGGCCGAGGTCGACGGCGGTCCACAGCAGGTGCCGTACGAGGACCGGGTCGTCGAGACGTCCGCCCCTGACGAGCCAGCGCCGGGCCGCTTCGGTGACCGCCGCGTCCGAGGGGCGGGCCGGATCCAGGCCGAAGCCGGTGCGGTAGGCCGCCACCGACTTCACGGCCACCACGCCGGGCCGCCGCACGGCGTCCAGCGCGGCCGTGCGGAAGGCGTCCGCGTACGCGTCCGGTTCGAGCCCCGCGGCCCGCACCGCCTCCGCGACACCCTCGAGCCGTACGACCTCGTACGAGGTCCCGCCGGCGGCCTCGGCGATCTCCCGTGGTGTGGTGAGGCGGTCGGGGGCGTAGCCGGTGTCGACGCAGAAGACGTCCGTGCCCGCGGCGCGCAGGAAGCGGCGCTGCACCTCGCGCCATCCGAGGTCCGAGCGGCGGGCGAGATACTCCCCGGCGGGAGCGTGCCGGGGCAGGCCGAGCAGGGGCGCGCAGTGCCGGCGTACGGCCACGCCCACGGGGCTGTCGAACGGCGAGACGCCCGGCCACGCCTCGCCCTCCGTGATGAGCGACTCGAAGGCCTCCCGGCCGAGGTCGGCCGTGACGGTGCCGTGGCAGTGGTGGTCGACCAGCCGCACGGAGTCCAGCGCCTCGCGCACCGCGCTCACGTCAGTACTTCCAGCGGTACGCCGCTGCCACCTGGCCGTCGTCCAGCCCGGCGACGGACGCCACTTCTCCCCGGCGTACGGCGATCACCGCGTCGGCGAGAACCGGGCCCAGGGCCGCCCGCAGGACTTCGTCCGCGCGGAACTCCTCGACGGCCCGCTCCAGCGTGACCGGAAGCCGCCGCACGCCCCGGGCCGCCGCCTCGGCCTCGGCCAGGCGGGCCGGGTCGCCGGTGGTCTCGTCGGGCAGGGCGGCGGACCTCGTCAGGCCGTCCAGCCCGGCGGCGATCAGGGAGCCGATGGCGAGGTAGGGGTTGGCGGCCAGGTCGACGGGCTTGATCTCCAGGTTGGCCGCCTGGTCGCGCAGGCCCGCGGTGCCGGTGATGACCCGCAGCGCGGTCTCCCGGGTCTCCCGGCCCCAGGCGGTGAACACCCCGGCCCACTGGGAGGGTCTGAGCCTCAGGTAGCCGGCGGGACTCGGGGCGGTGACGGCCGTGAGACCGGGCAGATGGGCGAGGATGCCGGCCGTGAACGACTCCGCCTCGGCCGTCATGCCGTACCGGCCCTCGCCCCCGGAGTGCAGATTGGCCCCGTCACGCCAGGCGGACAGGTGGATGTGCCCGCCGTTGCCGACGCCCTGGCCCACGACGGCCGGGGCGAAGGAGACCCGCAGACCGTGCCGCCCGGCCACCGCCCGGACGGTCTGCCGGACCAGCACGCTGCGGTCGGCCGCCGCCACCGGATCGACGGCACCCACCGAGATCTCGAACTGCCCGGCCGCGTACTCGGGATGGACCTGCTCGACGTCGATGCCCTGGGCCGCGCACGCCGCCAGCAGGTCGGCGGTGCAGTCACTCAGCTCGACCTGCCGGGTCGCCCCGTACGCCGGCCCGGCCGTCGCCGGGACGAACGCGTCGCCGGGGGCGTCGCCCCGGGACGCGGTCCACTCCACCTCGACGGCCGCTCTGAAGGTGAGGCCGTGCCGCTCGGCCGCCTCGGTGACGATCCGGCGCAGGAACGTGCGGGTGCAGCCGGGATGCCGTTCGCCGTCCTGCGTGACACGGTCCACCGGCGCCCAGGCCCAGCCGGGCTGCCCGGCCAGGACGACGAGCCGGTCCAGGTCCGGGTAGAGGCGCAGATCGCCGTCGGGGGAGCCGAGGGCGTCGGTGGTGACGATGGAGTCGTCCGCGAGGAACGTGTCGAACACCGGCGACATGCCGACGCCCCAGGCCGCCGCGGAGGCGAGCCGGGCCGTCGGGACGGTCTTCACCCGGCCGATGCCCGCGGTGTCGACGTAGGCCAGCACGACACCGTGCACGCCCCGGCCGGCGAGCTCGCCGCTCAGCGCGGTGGCCCGCTCGACATCGCCGGGACGGCCGCCGGGCACGGGATCGGCCAGGGTGGTCATACGTCCTCCACGGTCCTCCACGGTCCTGCGCGGCGGCCTCGGCGCCGCGCGTCAGGGCTTCACGGCCACCGCGCCGTACTGCGGCACCAGCACGGCCGACCCGGGCTCGGCACGCCACTGTCCGCACGACACCATGCCCGGTTCCAGCACCTCCAGCCCCTCGAAGAACGCGGCGATGTCCGCGCCGCTGCGGGCGGTGATCGGGGGAGTGGCGTTCTCGTTCCAGAACTTCATGGCCGGGACCTGGCCCGCGCCGCCGAGCTCGTCGTCGAAGGTCGGGTGGGTGAGGACCAGGAAGCTGCTGGACGGCATCGTGGCCATCACACGGCGCACGATGTCCCGGGCCTTGTCGACGTCCAGGACGAAGTTGAGGATGCCCAGCATCATCACGGCGACGGGCTGCGTGAAGTCCAGGGTGTGCCCCGCCCGTTCGAGGATGGCGTCCGGGTCGTGCACATCGGCGTCGATGTAGGCGGTGACGCCGTCGTGGGTGCCGGTCAGCAGGGTACGGGCGTGCACCAGCACGATCGGGTCGTTGTCGACATAGACGATGCGCGAGTCGGGAGCGAGGCGCTGGGCGATCTCGTGGGTGTTGTCCGCCGTCGGCAGCCCTGTGCCGATGTCGAGGAACTGCCGCACCTTGCGCTCACCGGCGAGGAACGACACGGCCCGGCCGAGGAAGTCCCGGTCCGCCCGGGCGATGTCCCGGATGACCGGGAACATGCCGGCGACGTGCTCGCCGATCTGCTGGTCGACCTCGTAGTTGTCCTTGCCGCCGATCCAGTAGTTCCACACGCGCGCGTTGTGCGCCACACCGGTGTTCAGCCTCGCCGACCCTCCCGAAGGGGTGTGGCCATCGCTCACGACTCGTCCTCTCCTCGCACTCGCACGAACGACCGAAACCGGTCATCGCCGCCATTGTGCCGCTCCGGTGATCACGCTGTCCCGGGAATCGGCGGAGCGGGCACGGGGGTTGGGGCGGGGCAGGGGGTGGGAGGAGCTGTTCGCCGTGCGGGCCGGCCTAGTTGGGGCTCGCGGCGGGCGACTTCCCGGCCAGGACGTCCTTCAGGCGCTGGGTGCCCTCCTGCACCGCCTGCTCGGCCGAGTCGTTCTCGTCTCCGTCGAGCCCGCCCGCCGTGACGGTGATCGCGTCGTCCCCGACCCGTACGGCGGCGACGTCCAGGGTCAGCGTGGCGGCGTCGCCGCCGGCCGAGCCCTGCACCGCCACGCGCAGACCCCGGCGGGCGTCGCCCGCCTTGGGCAGCGGGATCTCGATGACCTGGACGGTCCGCTGCTCATTGCCGTCGGTCACGGTGAACTGGTCGCACTTGTCCGGCAGGGTGCCCATCCAGTTCAGGGAGTCCTGCGGGTCGGTCCGGTCGTAGGAGGCGACCTGGTACAGCAGGCGGGAGTCGCCCTCCTCGAAGCCGCGCAGTTCGGAAGCGCCCGAGGGCCTGCCCAGCAGATCGTCGTCGAACAGCGAGTCGAGGAGCCGCTGACAGTCGGACGCCTGGGCCTTGGCGGTGAGGAAGTCGGAGACGTCCACGGTGCCGATGAGCAGGCTGTCGTGCCAGTTGTCGGCCTCCGTGTCCCTGACCTGTGTCCAGTCGTCCTCGATGTCCGCCTCGGTGATCAGCGCGGTCCGTGCGCCGTCCGTGGAGAGCGTGGCGGTGGGGGAGGGGGTCTGCCGCTCCCCGGCGACCTGGGAGGCGGTGACGCCCGAGACGCGCGTGCCGTCCGTGCCGCCGTCGTCCGAGCAGGCGGCGGTGGAGAGCAGCGTGCCCGCCGCCAGGGCGCAGGAGAGAACGCGGACGGGCCGGGACGGACGACGACGGGTCATCTGGGGTGCCTCCTGGGAACGTGACGCGTGCCCACAGCGCACCACCGCCGCCGACGGCCCACCACCGGCACCGGACCGTTCGGGTGAGCGCCGCCGGGGGAGCGGGGGACCGCACGACTCCTGGCGTCAGGGCTCCCGCGCGCTGTTCAATGAGACTGCACAAGCCGCCCGAGCAGAGGAGCCGCCCGTGTCACCCGCCGTCGTGCCGCCCGTCGGCGCGCGCATCCGGCAGGCGCGCCTGGAGCGCGGTACGAGCCTGCGCGCGCTGGCCCGGGAGATCGGTATGTCCGCGAGCCTCGTGTCGCAGATCGAGACCGGCAAGAGCCAGCCGTCGGTCAGCACGCTGTACGCGATCACGACAGCCCTGGGGATCTCCGTCGAGTCCCTCTTCGACGTCCGGGAGAGCGCCGTCGCGAGCCCGCCCGGCGCGACCCCCGCCACCGTGCCGCACGCCCTCGCCGCCCTCGCCGCCGATCCGGGGCGGCGGATCGGGCCGCTGGTCGGCGCGGAGGGGCGCGAGACGCTGGAGCTGGACTCGGGGGTCGTGTGGGAGCGCCTCGGGCGGGTGCCGGGCGCGGAGACCGACTTCCTGCTGGTGACGTACCGGCCCGGCGGCTCGTCCTCCGGCTCCGGCGCGCTGATGCGGCACCCCGGCACCGAGTACGGCCATCTGACCTCCGGCGAGCTGATCCTCACCCTCGGTTTCGAGGAGTACACGCTGCGGCCGGGCGACTCCGTCTGCTTCGAGTCGACGACACCCCACCGTTACCGCAACGATGGAGAGGTACCGGCTGTGGGCGTCTGGTTCGTGTCCGGCGATGTTCAGTGACACTTGACACCCACCGCACTCGGGCGTTCACTCCGAAGTGGGGGTGGTCGCCATGGCGATCCGCACATATGGACCCAACGCCGTCGACTGGGAAGAGCGCATCGACCTGGACCGGCTGCGCGGGCAGCGGCTGGCCCGGCTGCACGAGTCCCTGAACCGCTCCGAGCTCGGCGCGGTGCTCAGCTTCGACTTCGCCAACATCCGCTATATGACGGCCACCCACATCGGCACCTGGGCGATGGACAAGCTGATCCGCTTCGCCCTGCTGGTGCGCGACGGCGAACCGGTCGTCTGGGACTTCGGCTCCGCCGCCCGCCACCACCAGCTGTACAACCCGTGGCTCGACTACAGCGACGGCAAGGGCGGCCCGCCCACCGGCGCGCGGGCCGGCATCTCCACCCTGCGCGGTGCCTTCCACCCGGACGCCGGGATCGCCGAGGACGTGGCCGCCAAGATCGCCACCGAGCTGCGCGAGCACGGCCTGGCCGGTGAACCCCTCGGTATCGACGTCGCCGAGATGCCGGTCCTCGCCGCGCTGCGCGCCGAGGGCATCGACGTCGCCGACGGGCAGCAGGTCTTCCTGGAGGCCCGCCGCATCAAGACCGGCGACGAGATCGCCCTGCTCACCCAGGCCTGCGCCATGGTCGACGCCGCCTACGAGGAGCTGTACGGCCACCTGCGCCCGGGAGTGCGCGAGAACGAGTGCGTCGGCCTGGTCAGCAAGGTGCTGTACGACCTCGGCAGCGAGTACGTCGAAGGCGTCAACGCCATCTCGGGAGAACGCTGTTCACCGCATCCCCACGTCTACAGCGACCGGTTGATCCGCCCCGGCGACCCGGCCTTCTTCGACATCCTGCACAGCCATCTCGGCTACCGCACCTGCTACTACCGCACGTTCGCCGTGGGCAGCGCCTCCGGTGCGCAGCGGGACGCGTACGTGCGCTGCCGGGAGTACATGGACGAGGCGATCTCCCTGGTCCGGCCGGGCGCGACCACCGCCGACATCGTGCGGGTCTGGCCGCGCGCCGAGGAGTTCGGCTTCGCCGACGAGACCGCCGCCTTCGCCCTCCAGTACGGCCACGGCGTCGGCCTGTCGATCTGGGAGAAGCCGATCTTCAGCCGTCTGGTCTCCCTCGACCACCCCGAAGTCCTCGAAGAGGGCATGGTGTTCGCCCTGGAGACGTACTGGCCGGCCGCCGACGGCTGGTCCGCCGCCCGCATCGAGGAGGAACTGGTCGTCACCGCCGACGGCTGCGAGGTCATCACCAAGTTCCCCGCCGAGGAACTGCTGGTGGCCGGGCGCAAGTACTGGACGGTGGGCGGCGAGCTGAACACCCGGCGCGAGGCGCAGTCCCACCTCAACACCTCACGTGACGACGGGGCGGACTGATGGACGGCGCCGGACTCCTCGCCTGCTACGAGCGGATGGCCGTCATCCGCCGGACGGAGAAGGCCGCCCACGACCTGTTCCTGCAAGGCCTGGTCAAGGGCACGACGCATCTGGCCGCCGGGCAGGAGGCGATCGCCGTGGGCGCGAGCGCCGCCCTGCGCCCGGACGACTATGTGTTCGCCACCTACAGGGGCCACCACCATGCCCTCGCCCGGGGCGCCACCCCCGAGGAGTGCCTCGCCGAGCTGATGAGCCGGGCGACCGGGCTGTGCAAGGCCAAGGGCGGCTCCATGCACCTGACCAAGGCCGCCACCGGCATGCTCGGCTCGTACGCCATCGTCGGTTCCCATCTCCCGATGGCGGTGGGCGCGGCCTGGTCGGCCCGGCTGCGCGGCACCGAGCAGCTCGCGGTCGCCTTCTTCGGCGACGGCGCGACCAACATCGGCGCCTTCCACGAGTCGCTCAACCTGGCCGCCGTGTGGAAACTGCCGGTGCTGTTCGTGTGCGAGAACAACCTGTACATGGAGTACACGCCGATCGCCGACGTCACGGCCGTGCCCCGCCCCGCCGCCGACCGGGCCCCCGCCCACGGCATCCCCGGCGAGGTCGTCGACGGCAACGACGTCGTGGCGGTCGAGGAGGCGGTGGGACGGCTCGCGCGGCGGGCCCGGGCCGGAGACGGGCCCGCCGTGCTGGAGGCCGAGACCTACCGCCACTTCGGGCACAGCCGCGCCGACCCGGCGACCTACCGCCCGGCCGAGGAGGTCGAACGGTGGCTGAAGCACGACCCGTTGGACCTCGCACGGGGGCGCCTGGCCGAACGGGGGGTGGGCGAGGAGACGGTCGCCGAGGCCGACGAGCGGGCCCGGGCCGTCGTGGAGCGGGCCGTGGAGGCGGCGAAGGCCGCGCCTCCGCCCGATCCGCGCGAGGCCCTGACCGACGTGTGGGCGGACGGAGGTGCCGCATGGCGGACGTGATCACCTACCGGGACGCGGTCGCCGAGGGCATCGCGCGCGAGATGCGCCGGGACACGTCGGTGGTGTGCCTCGGGGAGGACATCGGCGTGGCCGGCGGGGTGTTCAAGACGACCACGGGGCTGCACGAGGAGTTCGGACCCGAGCGGGTGTGGGACACGCCCATCTCCGAACAGGCCATCGTGGGCGCGGCGATGGGCGCCGCCATGACCGGGATGCGGCCCGTCGTGGAGATCATGTTCTCCGACTTCCTGGCCTGCTGCTGGGATTACCTCGCCAACGAGATCCCCAAGGTCCGCTACATGACCGGCGGCCAGGTGACCGTGCCCCTCGTCGTACGCACCGCCAACGGCGGCGGGCTCGGCTTCGGCGCGCAGCACTCCCAGGCCACCGAGAACTGGACCCTGACCGTCCCCGGCCTGAAGATCGCGGCACCGGCGACACCGGCCGACGTCATCGGCATGCTGGCGGCGGCGATCCGCAGCGACGACCCGGTGGTCTTCTTCGAACACAAGGGGCTGCTCGCGACCAAGGGCCCGCCGCCCCCGCCCGATCACCTCGTCGAGCTGGGCCGGGCCGCCGTCGTCCGGGAGGGCGGCGACGTCACGCTCGTCGCGCTCGCCTCCATGGTTCCCCTGGCCCTGAGGGCCGCCGACGTACTGGCCGGGGAGGGCATCGACGCCGAGGTGGTCGACCTGCGCTGCCTGGTTCCGCTGGACGCCGCGACCGTTCTCGACTCGCTGCGCAAGACCTCCCGGCTGCTCACCGTCGAGGAGAACCCGTACCAGGGCGGCTGGGGCGCCACCGTCGTCTCCATCGTCGCCGACGAGGGATTCGGCCTGCTGGACGCGCCCGTGCGGCGGGTGGCGGGGGAGTGCGTCCCGCTGCCGTTCGCCGACGTGCTGGAGGAACAGGTCATCCCCACCGTCGACAAGGTCGTCACGGAGGTCCGCAGGCTCGCCGCGTACTGAGCCGCACACCCGCCACCGCACACCCCATGGGAGGAAGCGCGATGACCACCAGGACACTGCTGCGCTCCGGTCACGTGATCTCGATGGATCCGGACATCGGAGACCTGCCCCAGGGGGACGTCCTCGTCGAGGACGGCAGGATCGCGGCCGTCGAGCCCGAGATCAGCGCCGACGCCGAGATCCTCGACATGACCGGCCACCTCGTGATCCCCGGCTTCGTCGACACCCACCGCCACACCTGGGAGGCTCCCATCCGGGGCGTCGCCCCCGACGCCACCCTCGACGACTACTTCGTCGACATCCTCGACACCTTCGCGCCGCTGTACACCCCGCAGGACGTGTACGCCGGCAACCTCGCGGGCGCGCTGGAGTGCGTCAACGCCGGCATCACCACGCTCGTCGACTGGTCGCACATCAACAACACCCCCGAGCACCCGGACGCGGCGATCCAGGGCCTGGCCGATTCCGGCATCCGCGCGCGGTACGCGTACGGCAGCGCCAACACCTCGCTCGCGGAGTACTGGTTCGAGAGCAGGATCGCGATCCCGGCGGACGACGTACGGCGGATCCGGTCGACCTACTTCGCCTCCGACGACGGCCTGCTGACCATGGGCCTCGCCACCCGCGGCCCCGGCTTCTGCCTCGACGAGGTCGTCACCGCCGAGTGGGCCATGGCGCGTGAGCTGGGCCTCCCGATCACCGTGCACGTGGCCATGGGGCGGCTGGCCGGCCGCTTCGGCATGGTCAAGCAGCTTCACGGCCTGGGACTGCTCGGCCCGGACACCACCTACGTCCACAGCTGCTACCTCAGCGGGGAGGAGTGGCGGATGGTCGCCGACAGCGGCGGCACGGTGTCGATCGCGCCGCAGGTGGAGCTCCAGATGGGGCACGGCTGGCCGCCCGTGATGCAGGCCATCGAGCACGGTCTGCGGCCGTCGCTCAGCATCGACGTCGTCACCACCGTGCCCGGCGACATGTTCACCCAGATCCGCGCGGCCTTCGGCGCCGAACGCGCCCGCGTCAACGCCGACTGCTGGCAGGCCAACATGCCGGTCCCCGACACCATGCTGACCGCACGTCAGATGCTGGAGATCGCCACGGTCAACGGCGCCCACGTCGCCGGGCTGGAGGACCGTACCGGCTCCCTGACCCCCGGAAAGCGCGCCGACATCGTCGCGATCGACGCGACCGCCCTGAACGTCGCCCCCGTGCACGACGCGGCTGCCGCGGTGACGCTGTGCGCCGACGTCTCCAACGTGGACACCGTCCTCGTCGACGGCGTGATCCGCAAGCGCGACGGCAGGCTCCTCGGCGACACGGCACGCGCCCTGCGGCTCGTCGGCGAGTCCCGCGACCGGCTCCTCGCGGCGAAGGAGGCCAAGGGGGCGAAGGCACCGGCATGACGAATCACCTGGTGCACCACGCCGCCGGCCTGCCCGAGCCGGCCTACGACCGCCACGGTCACCGGCGCCGGGCGCTGGTCGGCGAGGAGGACGGCAGCGTCCACACCGGCTTCGGCCTGTGCGAACTGCTCCCGGACGGCCGGGTGCCCGCCCATGTGCACTCGTACGAGGAGACCTTCCACATCCTCGACGGGGCCGTGATCCTCGACCTGCTGGATGGCTCGTACCTGCTGGAGGAGGGCGACTACGGTCTGCTGCCGATCGGCGTTCCGCACGCCTGGCGCGGGGCCGGGGGCACCGGCGGCCGCTGGGCGGACATGCTGGCCCCGGTGCCGCGCGCCCGCTACGGACACGACACCCAGGCCGTACCGGACCTGCCCGCGCGTGAGCCGGCCCGGGTGGACGTCCGCGACCCGCGTACGCGTTCCTTCGGCCACTTCGAGCCCGCCCAGATGGATCCCGGCAAGCAGTCGCAGGATCTGCTGGCCGCCACGGCGAGCATGCGGACCGCGCTGCTGGTCTACAGCGGGATCACGGTGAAGATGATGATCGACGGCGATCTGGGCGCGGTCGCCTCGACGATGTTCATGGTGCGGTACGCGTCCGACGGGGTCATCGGCACCCACGACCACCCCTTCGAGGAGACGTATCTGATCCTGGAGGGTGTGGCTGAAGCCACCCTCGACGGCGAGCGGTACCGGCTGGAGCCCGGCGATCTGGCCTGGGCGGGCGCCGGGTGTGTGCACGGTTTCGTCAACGCCGGGCCTGGGTCGCTGCGCTGGCTGGAGACACAGGCACCACAACCGCCGTCGCGGCATTCGTACCGGTTCACGCGGGACTGGGACTACCTGCGCGCGGCACTGGAGGAGAAGTCATGAGCAGTGTGCTCGTCGTCGGCGGCACGTCCGGGATCGGGCTCGAGTTCGCCCGAGCACGGGCCGGGCAAGGAGACGACGTCGTTCTCACCAGCCGCGACACCCAGCGGGCCGAAGCGGTCGCGAAGGAGGTCGGCGCCCGCGGACTCGCCCTCGACCTGGCCCGGCCGCTGGAGATCGCGGCGGCCCTGGCCGATATGGGGCGTGTCGACCATCTGGTGATCGCGGGCGTCTCCCGGGACGACAACAAGGTGACCGAGTACGACATCGACGCCGCCCTGCGCCTGGTCACCCTCAAGCTCGTCGGCTACACCGAGGTCGTGCACACGCTGCGCGGCCGGCTGCACGAGGACAGCGCCATCGTGCTGTTCGGCGGCCAGGCCAAGGAACGTCCCTACCCGGGCGCGACGACGGTGGCGACGGTCAACGCGGGGGTGCGGGGCCTGATGAACTCCCTCGCCGTCGAGCTCGCCCCCGTCCGGGTCAACGCCGTGCATCCCGGTGTCGTGGGCGACAGCCCGTACTGGCAGGCCAAACCGGAGAAGGTGCTCGCCGCGCTGCGTACCGAGACACCCACGGGGCGGCTCGCCGCGATGGCGGACGTGGTGGACGCGGTGGACTTCCTGCTGCGCAACCGGTCGGTCAACGCGGTCGAACTGCCGGTGGACGGAGGCTGGTTGCTCGGGTGAGCGATCGGGCGAGCGATCAGCCGGCCGACGGAGGCCGCACCACTCGGCCCCGGCGGGCCCTCCGTACGGCGTCGGAGAGCCGGTCGCCGACAGCCCGGCGCAGCGCGTCGTGGTCGCCGATGACGGTGAGGCCGGGGGTGAGGGGGTGAGGCCGCGGTGCGGGGGCCAGGCCCCGGGCCAGGGCCGGAATCCTCACGTCCTGCATGCCGGTCTTCGACGGCGAGGGGGGCGAACTTCTCGCAGGCCTGGGCGGCCGCCGCCGCCAGATCGACGTCCGCGTCGGCCAGGGCGGGGCGCTGTGGCGGGCACGAGGGCGCGCAGCGCCGACAGCACCGCCAGGCGCAGTGCGAGCCCGTCGCGCTGGAGCGTGGACTCGCCACGGCGGGTGGGCAGGAGGTCCTCGACCAGGCGGGGCAGGCGGGCGGTCGACGTCCGCGTCGGCCAGGGCGGGGCGCTGTGGCGGGCCGTGGGCAGGAGGTCCTAGACCAGGCGGGTCGGGCGGGTGGTGGTCCTGCCGGCGCTGTGCGGGGCGATGCGGCGGTCCTCCTCGTCGGAGTCCTCCGCGGTCAGCACGGCGTCCACGTCGGCGCGGTGATCGCCGACGGGCCGCGACCGCTGGGCCACCGCCGGGAGACGGCCGGTCACCCGGCACGCCGCAGCGTGTCCTCCACGACGTTCTTGTCCACCGCCGCCCGCACCAGCGCGGCGGCGAGGACGGCCGGGTCGGTGTCCCCGGCCAGTGCGGTGAGGCGCTCGGGGTCCTGCGGCAGGTCCAGCCGCTCGGCGCCCTGGAGGGCCTTGGCGTCGAGGCAGGGGGCCGCCTCCGGCCAGACGCCCTGCGCCTCGCGCAGGAAGATGCCGGCTCCGGCAGGACCCATCCCGGGGAACTCCTGGAGGAGACGGCGCAGTTCGGAGACCTTGCCGTCCGCCTCCCGGCGCAGCCGCCGCAGATCGCCGCCCCACCGTTCGTTCAGGAGCTCGGCGGCGTCGCCGAGTTGCGTGGCCGTACGTTCGTCATAGCGGCGGTAGCCGCCCCGGCCGAGCGCGTCGACCCGCTGCTGCCGGCCGGCCCGTGCCATGCGGTGCGGATCGCGCAGCCCCGCCTCGTGCAGGGCACGGGCGGTGGCCAGCGCGACCGAGCCGCGGATGCGGGCACTGAGCAGATGGGACAGCACCAGCAGCCGGTACAGCGGCTGTGGGGTGTCCTTCAGCCCGATGCCCGCCTCCTCGGCGTACGTCCGGCCGTGCGCGCCGACGAGTTCCCGTACGACGCGCTCCGGGCGGTCCACGGCCTACCCCTTCAGCGGGTCGTGCCCGACCGTCATCAGCCGGTGCCGGCGTCGGGTGTCCTCGGCCGTCACCTCGGGCTCGGGCTCGTTCTCCAGGTCCACCTGGTCGGTGACCGTGTCCACGACCTTCCGCATCACGCGCAGGTCGTCCTCGGTCAGGTCGGTGCGCCGCTTCTGGAGGATCGCCAGGACGTGCTGCCCGGTGGCCGAGCCCGCCTGGTCCGGCAGCGGCTCGGTGGCCTCGTCGGCGTCGCGGACCCGCAGCCAGGCCGCGAGTTCCTGCGAGGTCATGTTCACCACGCGGTGGAAGTCCTCCCACAGCGCGTCGAGTTCGAGGGCGTCGGTCATCGTCTGCCCCTTCCGTACGTACGTCGGATGCTCTGCGCCGTTCCCTCGCGGGTCAGCGGGGGAAGTTCTCCGCGTCGAACATCCACCGCTGCTTCTCCAGCTCCGCGGTGATGCTGATCAGCAGGTCCTGGGTGACCGGGTCCGCCTTCTCCGTCGCGTCGATGCGCTCGCGCAGTCGGCCCACCGCTTCCTGCAGCGCGTCCACCATCACCTGCACGGCGTCGGAGTCGCGCACCCAGCCCTCCTGCGGGGCGGGCAGCGTGAAGGCCTTGGCGATGGTCTCCGGCCGGCCGTCCGGCGGGACGCCGAGCGCCGCGGACCGCTCCGCGACCGTGTCGGCGAAGTCCCGCGTCGCCGTGACCACCTCGTCGAGCTGGAGGTGGATGGACCGGAACCGGGGTCCGACGACGTTCCAGTGCGCCTGCTTCCCGACCAGCGAGAGCCCGAGCAGATCCACCAGGGTGTCCTGGAGTGCCTCGCAGGAGACCTTGCGGGCGTCGTCGGGCAGTGTGCTCCTCACAGCCGTCATAGGGCACTTCTCCTTCTCGCGTCGTTCCTGGTCGTCCGGAGCAGTGCGTCGCGCTCCTCCTCGCCGGTGCCGCCCCACACGCCCGAGGCCTGACCGCTGCCCAGCGCGAAGCTCAGGCACTGGTCGGTCACCGGGCAGCGCGCGCAGATCCGCTTCGCGGCGCTCACGTCACGCAGGGCGGGGCCGGCGGTGCCGACGGGAAAGAACAGCTCGGGGTCCTCGTCCACGCAGGCGGCGCTCCGCAACCACTCCATGAACGCGCGGGTGCCCTGGGCGCCCTGGTGCAAACGCGTCGCATGAGGGTCGTCCGGCCTGCGATATGACCTGTGGAGAGTCCCGGAAGACGCAGAATCTTCACAGGTGGCACGGCGGGGGTCTATAGTCCGAAACTAGCAGTGCTAATTATCCGCGGTGTGAGGAGCCTCTCGTGCGTCCCGTCCACTTCGCGGCCGCCCGCCGCACCCCCATCGGCAAACTGCGGGGATCCCTCTCCTCGATACGGCCCGACGACCTCGCGGCGACCGTCGTCCGCGCCCTGGTCACCGGCGTGCCCGCGCTGGACCCCGCCCGGATCGACGACGTCTACTGGGGCGCCGCCAACCAGGCCGGCGAGGACAACCGCAACGTCGCCCGCATGGCCGCGCTGCTCGCCGGCCTCCCCGACTCGGTGCCCGGCGCCACCGTCAACCGCCTCTGCGCCTCGGGCCTGGAGGCCGTGACCACCGCCGCCCGCACCATCGCCGCCGGCGAGGCCGACATCGTGATCGCGGGCGGCTCCGAGTCGATGAGCCGCGCCCCCTTCGTCCTGCCCCGCCCCGACGAGGCCCTGCCGCACCGCATGGAGACCGCCGACACCCGCCTCGGCTGGCGCCTGGTCAACCCGGCGATGCGCGAGCTGCACGGGCTGCTGGCCATGGGCGAGACGGCCGAGGAGGTCGCCACGCGGTACGGCATCTCGCGCGAACGCCAGGACGACTTCGCCCTGCGCAGCCACCAGCGTGCCGCCCTGGCCCGCAGATACGGCCACTTCGACGACGAACTCCTGCCCGTGGAGCGCCCCGACGGCGTGGTCGTCGACACCGACGAATGCGTCCGCGAGGACACCTCGCACGAGAAGCTGTCCCGGCTGAAGCCGGTCTTCCGCGACGGCGGCACGGTCACCGCGGGCAACGCCTCGCCGATGAACGACGGGGCCGCCGGCCTCCTCCTCGTCAGCGAGGAGGCCCTGAACGACCTGGGCCTGGAGTCGCTGGGCCGTTACGTCGCCGGCGCCTCCGCCGGCGTCCACCCCGACGTCATGGGCGTCGGCCCCGTCCCCGCCACCCGCAAGGTGCTGACCCGCGCCGGCTGGAGCGTCGGCGACCTGGAGGAGGCCGAGTTCAACGAGGCCTTCGCCGCCCAGGCCCTGGCCTGCGTGGACCAGCTCGGCATCGACCCCGACCTGGTCAACCCCAGCGGCGGCGCCATCGCCCTCGGCCACCCCCTGGGCTGCTCCGGCGCCCGCATCCTGACCACGCTGCTCCACCGGATGCGGCGCACGGGCGCGGGGCGGGGGCTCGCCACGATGTGCGTCGGGGTGGGACAGGGGAGCGCGGTTCTCGTCGAACGGCCCTGACGGACTCAGCCGACCTGGCGGGCCGGGCCCAGCCGACCTGGCGGCATCGGCGGGCCCACCAGGCGAGACGGCGCTTACGAGCACCCGTTCGTTGCACATAGCATCAGTGTTCGCATGAACACCATGACGCTCTGGCACATCACCGGCTGGGAGTTCGCCGCCCTCGCCTTCGCGGCCCTGCTCGTCGGTTTCTCGAAGACCGCGGTGAGCGGGGCCAACACGGTCAGTCTCGCCATCTTCGCGGCGGTGCTGCCCGCCCGCGCCTCCACCGGCGTGCTGCTGCCGATCCTGATCGCCGGAGACCTCCTGGCCGTCGCCACCTACCGGCGGCACGCCCACTGGCCCACACTGTGGCGGCTGTTCCCGGCGGTCGCCGCGGGCGTCGTCGTCGGCACGGTGTTCCTGGTCTGGGCGGACGACGCGATCGTACGGACCTCGATCGGCGCGATCCTGCTGCTGATGGCGGCCGTGACGGTGTGGCGCAGGCGGACGGCCGAGACGGGGGAGGAGCCGGAGTCGGTCACCACCCGCCCGGGCCGCCTCAAAGCCCGCTCCTACGGCGTCCTCGGCGGCTTCACCACCATGGTCGCCAACGCGGGCGGCCCCGTGATGTCGATGTACCTGCTGTCCGCGGGCTTCCGCAAGCTCGGCTTCCTCGGCACCTCGGCCTTCTTCTTCCTGATCGTCAACGTCTCCAAGCTGCCCTTCAGCGCGGGCCTCGGCCTGATCGACGGCCGCTCGCTGCTCCTCGACCTGGCGCTCGTGGCGTTCGTCGTGCCCGGCGCGCTGTTCGGCAAGTGGGCCGTGCACAGGATCAACCAGCGGCTGTTCGAGCGGCTCGTCATCGCGGCGACCGTCGTGGGCGGCCTGCAACTACTGCTGCGCTGACTCCCGCAGCAGCGCCGGCAGGTCCGCGAAGGAGTCGATCACGTGGTCGGGCGTGCCGTCGGCGGCCCGCAGCGTCTCCGGCTGGAACTTCCCGGTCCGCACGAGCACCCCGGTGACGCCGGCCCATTGCGCCGCCAGCACGTCGGACTCGACGTCGTCCCCGACCATCACCGCCTCGTCCGCACCGACGCCCAGGCGGGCGAGCGCCGACTCGAAGAACGCCCGCGCCGGTTTCCCGGTGATCTCCGCCTCCACCCGCGCGGCCCGCTCCAGCCCGGCCAGGAACGCCCCGGAGTCCAGCCGCAGCCCCTCGGCCGTACGCCAGTACAGGTTGCGGTGCATCGCCACCAGCCGGGCCCCGCGCTGCAGATGCCCGAAGGCCCGGTCGAGTGCCGCGTAACCGAACTCGGGGCCGGCCCCGCCGACCAGGACGACATCCGGCACGCGTCCGGTGTCGCCCGCCTCCACGACGGTGACACCGTCGAGGTCCTCCGCGATGTCGCCGCTGTTCAGCAGGGCGCACCGGGCTCCGGGGCAGTGCTCGGCGAGGTAGGCGGCGGTGGCGGCGGGCGCGGTCAGGATGTCCTCGGCGGACACCGGGAACCCCTCCTCCGCCAGCGTCCCGGCGATCGACGCCCGGGTGCGGGAGGTGGTGTTGGTGACCAGCAGGACGGCGAACCCGGCCTCCCGGACCTCCCGCAACGCCTCGACGGCCCCGGGCAACGGCCGCCACGAGACGGTGAGCACCCCGTCGATGTCCACGAGCACGGCACGCACGGACTCCATGCCAGGACGATAGCCATCGCGAGCGGCGCTCGCCGGTCGGCAACGTCCCGGCGTCGGCCGTAGGGGGCCCAGGGAGCCGCGCTCGCCGGTCGGACCCCTCCCGGCATCGGTCGTCCGGGAGTCGGTAGTAGGGGAGCCGCGCTGGCCGGTCGGGTACCTGTAGCCGTCTGGCGCCGATAGGGAGCCCAGGGAGCCGCGCTCGCCGGTCGGACCCCTTCGCATCGGTCGTACGGGAGTCGTCGTACGGGAGTCGTCGTACGGGAGCCGCGCTTCCCGTCGGTACCCGTCCCGTCGCGCGCCGACAGGGAGCCCGGGGGGCCGCTTGCCGGTCGGTACCCGTTCCGGCGCGCGCCGTACGGACCTCGTACGCTCTGCGTCGTGTCCCCTCACGTTCTGATCCTCGGCGGCACGACCGAGGCCCGTGCCCTGGCCGCCGCGCTGTCCGGGCGCCCCGGTGTCCGCGTCACGACGTCCCTCGCGGGCCGCGTGGCCAAGCCGGGGGCGCTCGACGGGGACGTGCGCGTCGGGGGCTTCGGCGGGGCCGGGGGACTGGCCCGGTGGCTGCGGGAGGAGGGCGTGGACGCGCTCGTCGACGCCACGCACCCCTTCGCCGAGTCGGTCACGGCCAACGCGGCCCGCGCCGCGACCGAGACCGGCGTACCCGCGGTGGTGCTCCGCCGCCCCGGGTGGCGGCCCGGCCCCGGGGACCACTGGCACCCGGCCCCCTCACTGGACGCGGCCGCCGATCTGCTTCCGCGTCTCGGCCGTCGGGTGCTCCTCACCACCGGGCGCCTCGGCCTGGCCTCCTTCGCCCACCTGACGCGCCTCCACTTCGTCGTGCGGTCGGTGGATCCCCCCGAGCCGCCGATGCCGCCCGACACCCATGTACTGCTCGCCCGCGGCCCGTTCACCGTCCCCGGCGAGACGGCCCTGCTGCGCGAGCACCGTGTCGACGTCCTGGTGACCAAGGACAGCGGGGGAGCGGCGACGGCGGCCAAACTGACCGCGGCCCGGGGCCTCGGACTGCCCGTCGTGGTCGTACGGCGGCCGCCGCTGCCGGACGGCGTGACGGCGGTAGCGGATGTGGAGGGCGTGCTGGAACGGCTGGGGCTCGGGTAGGGCGCTCACACCGAGCCGGCCGTGAGGGACTTCGCCGGACTGCCCGGCAGCCCATGGCTCAGGTCCTCCACCAGCAGCCGTTTCGCGATCGCGTCGACCGCCACGCGCAGGTCGCTGTCCGAGGGGCGGCCGATGTCCGGCCCCAGCCGGTCCTCCAGCCAGTCGGCCCAGGCCCGGGTGAGGACCGCGGCCTCGCGTGCGCCCGCCTCGGTGTGGGAGAGCAGGGAGCCGTCGCGGGCCAGGAACCCTTCCTCGACCATCCGCTCGAAGACCGGCAGCAGTACCTCCGGAGGCAACCGCCGCCGCGCGGCGATCAGCCCGAGGCTCGCATGACCGACCATGCGCGTGAACAGCTCGACCTGCATCACCGCCCACGCTCCGGCCACGTCGAGCCGAGTGTCCGACTCCAGGACGATCCGCCGCGCGGTGTCCAGATCCGTACCGCCGATGATCTTGCCGACGGCGGCCTCCAGCACCCGCCGGGAGTCCGCGCCGCTCGGCGAGCCGAACCCCTCGCCCATGTCGGTCGACCCCGTCCGCGCCGTGTCGCGCAGCCGGACCTGCTTGAGGAACAGGGCTACCAGGAAGCCCAGTGCGGCGACCGGCACCGTCCACAGGAACACGGTCTGGATCGTGTCGGCGTAGGCGCCGACGATCGGGGCGGCCACGGCCGACGGCAGCTCGTGCACGCCTTCCGGACTCGTCGCCGCCCGGCTGAGGGTGGCCGGATCCAGATCACCCGTCCGCGCCGCCTGCGCCACCCCGTCGCTCAGGTTGGGCGCCAGCGCGTGGGTGTAGATCGTGCCGAACACGGCCGTGCCGAACGAGCTGCCCAGCGTGCGGAAGAAGGTCACGCCGGAGGTCGCGGTGCCCAGGTCGGCGTAGTCGACGGTGTTCTGCACCGCGATCGTCAGCACCTGCATGCACAGGCCGATACCGCTGCCCAGCACGAACATGTACAGGGACTCCAGCCACGAGCCCGTGCCCGGCCCCATGAGGGACATCAGGAACAGGCCGGCCCCCATCACCAGCGCGCCGACGATCGGGAAGATCCGGTACCGCCCGGTCTTGCTGACCACGTTGCCGCTGAAGACCGACGCGATGAGCAGCCCCGCCACCATCGGCAGCGTCCGCACACCCGAGATCGTGGCCGAGTCGCCGTCGACGTACTGGAGATAGGTCGGCAGGTACGTCAAGGCGCCGAGCATCGCGAAGCCGACGATGAAGCTCAGCACCGAGCAGACGGTGAACACCGGGTTCGCGAACAGCCGCATGGGCAGCATCGGTTCGCGTGCCCGCATCTCCACCCGGCAGAACAGCGCGAGCGCGAGGACGCCGCCCACGAACAGCCCGATGATCACCCCCGAGCCCCACGCGTACTCGTTGCCGCCCCAACTCGTCGCCAGGATCAGGGCGCTGGCGCCGACGGCGACGAGCGCGATCCCCAGGTAGTCGATGACGGGCCGGGCGGCCGACTTCACCACCGGGATGGTCCTGGCCGCCGCCACGACGACCACGATCGCGATGGGGACGTTGACGTAGAACGCCCACCGCCACGTCAGATGGTCGGTGAACAACCCGCCCAGCAGCGGCCCGATGACGGTGGCCACCCCGAACACCGCGCCGATCGCGCCCTGGTACTTGCCGCGCTCGCGCAGCGGGATCACGTCGGCGATCAGCGCCATCGAGGTGACCATCAGCCCGCCCGCGCCGATGCCCTGCATCGCCCGCCAGGTGATCAGCAGCGACATGTCGGTGGCCAGGCCGCACAGGAACGAACCCGTGATGAACACGACGGCCGAGACCTGGAAGACCGCCTTGCGGCCGAACAGGTCGCCGAACTTGCCGACCAGCACGGTCGCGACGGTCTCCGCGAGGAGGTACGACGTGACCACCCACGACATGTGCTCGGCCCCGCCCAGGTCCGACACGATGGTCGGCAGGGCGGTGCCGACGATGGTCTGGTCGAGGGCCGCGAGCAGCATGCCCAGCATGATCGTCACGAAGACGACGTTGCGTCGACGGGAGTCCAGCACCGGCGGCTGGGAGGCGGGCGGGGCGGTTTCCTCCACGACGGTCACGTCGTCACCTTCACAGCTGTGGGCTACGTGCGCATGCCAGAACGTCCGCACGGGTGCCCGGCGATGTGCCCACCAGTCCCCTCAGTTGCGGGGGTGCCGCCGCAGCAGATACGTGTCCATGATCCAGCCCTTGCGCTCGCGGGCCTCGGCCCGCAACCGCTCGATGCGGGGGGCGGCCTCGGCGATCGGGCCGGAGACGAGGATCTCGTCCGGGGTGCCGATGTAGGCGCCCCAGTAGATGTCGACGTCCTCCTGCGCGTACTGCCGGAAGGTCTGGTGGGCGTCGAGCATCACCACCACGTCGTCCACGCCCTCCGGGAACCCCTCCGCCAGCCGCCGGCCGGTGGTGATCTGCACCGGCCGCGCTACGCGGTTGAGGCCCGTGCGGTGCCGGGCGACGAGCGCCGAGACGCTGCTGATGCCGGGCACGACGTCGTACTCGAACGCCACGGCGCCCCGCTCCAGCACCTCCTCCAGGATCCCCAGCGTGCTGTCGTACAGCGACGGGTCGCCCCACACCAGGAACGCGCCGGTCTGCTCCTCGCCCAGCTCCTCCGCGATCAGCCGCTCGTAGATCTCGGCCCGGGCGCTGCGCCAGTCACCGACGGCCGGGGAGTACGCCGCGCCGCCGGCACTGCGGTCCCGCTCCGGGTCACGCGCCTCGACGACGCGGTACGTCCCCTGCGGTACGTGCGCGTCGAGCAAGTCCCGGCGCAGCCCGGTGAGATCCGCCTTCACCTCGCCCTTCTCCAGGATGAAGAACACGTCCGTGCTCCGTAGCGCCCTGACGGCCTGGAGGGTGAGCTGGTCGGGGTCGCCCGCGCCGATACCGATGACATGAATCTTTCGCACGCCCCGAGTCTGCCGCACGGGGGTCCGGGCGGGTTCACCGCGGTCGGGTGGGGGAGCGCTGGCCGCGTCGGCGGTCGGCGGTCGACGGCCCGGCGCCTCGTCCTGGGGCGGTGGCGGGACGGTTCCGGGCGGTCCCGGGCGTGCATCGAGGCCGGACCGCCGGACCCCGGGCGTCTCGGGGGAGCGCCCGGCACCGCTTGCCGTAGCGGTGAACGGCTGGGGCACCGTGTCCCGGCTCAGCGCCCCGCTGCCGGGCCCCGCAGCCGCGGCGCCCGCGCCCCCGCGTCCACCGGCCGGCCGCTGCGCTCCACTTCCCCGGCCAGCTCCCGCGCCCACGCGGACACGCCCGCGATGTCGATCCCGTGCGGCACTGCCCGCCCGGCGCCGGACACCCAGGCCTCGGCCGCGCCCGCCCCGCGCCGCAGGAGCCGGGCCCCGCCCGCCAGATTGCCGCGAGCGGCGTGCGTGAGCCCCACGGCGAGCTGCGCGAGGCCGCGCCACAGCTCGCGCTCCTGGTCGGGCCCCGACTTCCACGCGTCCTCGAAGACCTCGTGCGCGTGGAACGGCTTGCCCTCGTCCAGCAGCCGCTGCGCCTCCGCGACGGTCTCCTCCGGGGTACGGACGACGCCCTCGGGCTGCCGGGGCACGCCGTCCGCGCCGTACGGCAGGGGCCGCCCGAGACCGTCCCGGGGCCGGGCGTTGCGCGCCCGCCCCTCACTGTCGCGGTCCCGTGCGTCGCCCGGCCGGCCCGGGTAGGTCTCTCCTGTGCTGCCCATACGCCGATTGTCCCGCCCGGCCCGCTTTCGGCGCGGCCGGGGGTGTGGGGTAAAGTGCTGTTCGCGCGATCACGCGGTTCACCGCGGGTGGCGCGCACCGGGACGTGGCGCAGCTTGGTAGCGCACTTGACTGGGGGTCAAGGGGTCGCAGGTTCAAATCCTGTCGTCCCGACGGTGAAGCAGTAGGCCAGAGGCCGTGTCGGTACCAACCGGCACGGCCTCTGGCCATTCCCGGGGCGGCTGCCCGCTCGCCGGCGTCCCGGGCGCGTACGGTGTCGCGCTGGACGGCGCGGGCACGGCGTACGTCGCCAACTGGATCGACGGGCGGCTGTTCGCGGTCGATCTGCGTACCGGAGACAAGAAGACGGTCGCCACCGGCCTCCCGGGCGGTATCTCCGGGGTGGCGCTGGACGGCGCGGGCAAGGCGTACGTCGGCCGGCGGGAAGGCGGCGGCCAGGTGTTCGAGGTGGATCTCGCCGACGGAACCCACCGCGTGGTGGCCGGCTTCGCCGGGGCGAGCACCGCGCGCCTGTTACTCGACGGCACCGGCAAGGCATACACCATCGACCACTCGGGCGGGCGCCTGTACGAGGTCACCCTGACCGACGGCGCGCAGCGCGTCGTGGCCACCGGTCTCGGGAGCTGCGAGGGCCTCGCCCTGGACCTCCCCAACGGCCAGGATCTACGTCAGCAACCCTCAGGGGCAGCTTTGGCGCATCTCCCACAGGGCTGCCCAGGCGCTGGGAGGAGTCGGCAAGGTGGTGGCGCCGAGGCGCGGGGAGCCTGACAGCGAGGCGGTGCCCTTGACCTCGAGAGCACTCCAAGCTGAAGACTCCCTCCGTACCCCGAACCCCGGGGCCCGCCGGAGGGAGCGACAGCCATGAAGTACCGCACGATCGGCACGGACCCCACGACCCGCCGCGAGGTGAGTGTCCTCGCGCTCGGCGCGATGCTGTTCGGCTCGGTGACGGACGAGGCGACGTCCTTCGCCCTGCTCGACCGCTACGTCGAAGCCGGCGGGAACCTCATCGACACCTCCGACAACTACGCCTTCTGGGCCGACGGCGGCCAGGGCGGCCAGAGCGAGGAGCTCCTCGGCCGCTGGCGGCGCAGCCGCGGCGTCGGCGACGAGATCGTCATCGCGACCAAGCTCGGCGCCCGCCCCCTTGCTCCCGGCACCAGCTACACCGACAACCCCGAGGGCCTGTCCGCGAAGGTGATCCGCGAGTCCGCCGAACGCAGCCGCGAACGGCTCGGCCTGACGAAACTGGACCTGCTGTACGCGCACATCGAGGACCACACCGTCCCCCTCCAGGAGACCGTCGAGGCCTTCGCCGCCCTGGTCGCCGAGGGCACCGTCGGACTGCTCGGCGTGAGCAACCACGCCGTCTGGCGTGTGGAGCGGGCCCGGGCCCTCGCCGCCGCGGCCGGACTGCCCGGCTACGAGGTCCTCCAGTACGCGCACACCCACCTGCGCCCCCGCACCGACGTCCCCGGCGCCCTCTTCCCGGACGGCAGCCTCGGACACGCCGGCCCCGACCTGCTCGGCTACCTGAGGGCCGAGCCCGGCCTGACCCTGGTCGCGTACTCCCCGCTGCTGAAGGGCGCCTACAGCCGCCCGGAGCGGCTGCCCGCCGGCTTCGACCACCCCGGCACCCCGGCCCGGCTGGCGGTACTGCGGGACGTGGCCCGGGAGACCGGCGCGACCGTCAACCAGGTCGTGCTCGCCTGGCAGATCGGCGGCGAACCGCCCGTCCTGCCGCTGGCCGGGGTCTCCTCACCGGCCCAGCTGGAGGAGAACCTGGCCGCGGTGGACCTGGAACTGACATCGGAGCAGCGCGCCCGGCTGGACGCGGCGCACTGACACCGTGGGACCGTGGAGGGGACGGCATCCGGACCTCCGGAAGGAGCACCGGCCATGACCACCCACCCGGCCCACCCCGCCGCCCGCTCGATCAGAACCACCCCGGAAGGTCTCATGTGGGAGCCCAGCGAACGCTGGGTGCGCGGCCGCAAGGGCGACGTCACCGTCGTCGACAGCCGCCACCCGGTGCTCGTCTGGGAACCCCACCTGCCCGTGCCGCAGTACGTCTTCCCGCGCGAGGACGTCCGCACCGACCTCCTCCGCCCGGCCAAGAGCCCGCCCACGGGCCCCCACACCGGCTCCCGGATCTTCTACGACCTCGACGCCGGCGGCGAGGTGCGCGAGAACGCGGCCTGGACGTTCCCCGCCGACGACCTGGCCGGCCACATCGCCTTCGCGTGGTTCCTGCGCACCGACACGGGCCTCGACCACTGGTACGAGGAGGACGAGGAGATCTTCATCCACCCCCGTGACCCGCACAAACGCGTCGACGCGCTGCCGAGCAGCCGGCACGTGCAGGTCGAGATCGACGGGCAGGTCGTCGCGGACAGCCACGCCCCCGTCCTGCTCTTCGAGACCTCCCTGCCCGCCCGGTACTACCTCCCCCGCGAGGACGTCCGGCTGGACCTGTTCGACGCCACCGACCACCACACCGGCTGCCCCTACAAGGGCACCGCCGCGTACTGGTCCTGGCGCGGAGGGGCCGGCGTGCCGCCCAACCTCGTGTGGACCTATCCCGAGCCGCTGCCCGCGGTGGCGGCGATCCAGGGACGCGTCGCCTTCTTCAACGAGGTCGTCGACATCACGCTGGACGGCGAGCGCCTGGAGCGGCCGGACACGCCGTTCAGCCGGATGCTGCGGAAAGGCGGCTAGAGAAGCCGTCGAGCAGGGCGCCCGGCCCGGCCGCGAGGCCCTCCGGGCCGCCCCGCTCGGCGAGCGCCGCCGCCGTCTTGCGCAGCATCGGCAGCTCCTTCGCGGACAGCCGGTGCAGCCCGAGGCGGAAGGCCGGGTCGGTCTCGGTCGGGTTGGTCCACCACCGGGCGCAGCTCCACGGACACGTAGCCCAGCAGCCAGGCCGTGAAGGCGCGGAACACGTCGGCCGTGGCCGCCTCGTCGAAACCGGCGCCGCGCAGCAGGGTCAGCACCCTTTCGTGACGCGCAGGACCGCGGCGGGCCGCTGGGCCAGCGGGACCGCCGGCAGACGCGTGGCGAGCAGCGGCAACGCGCACCTGTGCTGCCCCGGGCCCCGCCACTTCGACCGTGCGGTACCGCGAACCGTGCGGGTTGAGCCGCTGGAAGCGCCAGGCGTCCCGGCACACCTCGGCGAGATCCCTGGTGGGGTGCCAGCCCCAGGCGCGCTCCACGGCCGCGGCGTCGGCGACCAGCTCGGCGACGTCCCCGGGGCGGCGAGCCTCGACGGCGTACGGGATGGGCCTGCCGCAGGCCTGGGGGAACGCGCCGATGACGTCGAGGACCGAACTGCCCGCGCCCACACCCAGGTTGTACACCTGCATGAGTGCACGACGGCGTCCACGGAGTGTCGGTCGAAGACGGCCGAGAGGGCGTGCCGATCACGGATGTCCAGCTCGTAGACGGCGCCGACGAAGCGGCCGGCGATCCGTTCCACCCGGGCGAAGACCTGCGGTTTGCTGTTGGAGTAGTCGTCGACCACGATCACTTCGTAGCCGTGGTCCAGCAGTTCCACGCAGGTGTGGCTGCCGATGAAACCGGCCCCGCCGGTGACGAGGACCGTCGAGGGTGCCCACGAGGATCCGGTTCCTCGAGAGGCCGGCAACTGGTTCCTGCGGGCCATGCCTGGACTCCCGCGTCGGGTGTCGTTGGAAACCGTATGTTTACGGTGTATATGTACGACTCGGCACCCAACCTTCGGGTCGGGTCAGGGCCGGACCAGCAACTGGAAGTCGAACGTGTAGAGCGAGGCCCGGTAGATGTGCGTTCCGTACTCGACCGGACGCCCCGTGTCGTCGTACGCCGTGCGCCGCATCGTGAGCAGCGCCGCCCCCTCCCGCTCGTCCAGGCGCGACGCCTCCCCGGCGGTCGCAGCGCGGGCGCCGATGGTCTGGCGGGCGCTGTGCAGGGTGATGCCCGCCGAGCGCATCATGCGGTACAGGCCGGTCGACTCCAGGCGGGCGCTGTCCAGGTCCAGCAGCGACACCGGCAGGTAGTTGCACAGCAGCGCCACCGGCCGGCCGTGTGTGCGGCGCAGCCGGTCCAGGACGGTCACCTCGCTGCCCTCCGGCACGCCGAGGGCGGCGGCCACGTCGCAGGCCGCGGCGACGACCTCGTGGCGCACGACCTCGGTGGCCGGTGCCTGCCCGGCCGCCTCGAGGTCGTCGTAGAGGCTGCTCAGTTCCAGGGGGCGCCTGACCTGGCTGTGCACCACCTGCGTGCCCACCCCGCGCCGCCGGACCAGCAGCCCCTTGTCGACGAGGGACTGGATGGCCTGGCGGACGGTGGGGCGGGACAGGCCGAGGCGCACGGACAGGTCGACCTCGTTGCCCAGGAGGTTCCCCGGGGCGAGGACCCCGCGCCCGATCGCCGCCTCCAGCTGCTGTGCGAGCTGGTGGTACAGCGGCACCGGACTGCCCCGGTCCAGGGCGAAGTCCAGCGAGCCGAGCGCGGAGGCGGCCGTGGTACGGGCCCGGCCGGCGGTCTTCGCCATGGATGACCCCCCTCTGGATGTCAGGAGTTGCTCGGGAAACCGAGGTTGATGCCGCCGTCGGCCGGGTCCGGCCAGCGCGTGGTGATGACCTTGCCCTGGGTGTAGAAGGCGATGCCGTCGTTGCCGTAGACGTGCAGGTCGCCGAAGAGGGAGTCCTTCCAGCCGCCGAAGGAGTGGTAGCCGACCGGGACCGGGATCGGCACGTTGACGCCGACCATGCCCGCCTTGACCTCCAGCTGGAAGCGGCGGGCCGCGCCGCCGTCCCGGGTGAAGATCGCGGTGCCGTTGCCCCAGCGGGAGGAGTTGATCAGCTGGATGGCCTCCTCGTACGTCTCCGTCCGTACGACCGCCAGCACCGGGCCGAAGATCTCGTCCTGGTAGGCGTCCGCCGTCAGCGGCACCCGGTCCAGCAGGGAGACGCCGAGGAAGAAGCCGTTCTCGTGGCCGTCGACCGAGAAGCCCGTGCCGTCGACGACGACCTCGGCGCCCTGCTCGGCGGCCGAGGACACGTACGACGCCACCTTGTCGCGGTGCTCGCGGGTGATCAGCGGGCCCATCTCGGACGTCGGGTCGTTGCCGGGGCCGATCTTCAGGTTCTTCGCGCGCTCGGCGATCTTTCCGACCAGCTCGTCACCGATGTCGCCGACGGCCACGACCACCGACACGGCCATGCAGCGCTCGCCCGCCGAGCCGTACGCGGCGTTGATCGCCTGGTCGGCGGCGAGTTCCAGGTCGGCGTCGGGCAGCACCAGCATGTGGTTCTTGGCGCCGCCCAGGGCCTGCACCCGCTTGCCGTGCTCGACGGCCGCTCGCTGGATGTACTTGGCGATCGGCGTCGAGCCGACGAAGGACACCGCCTCGATGTCGGGGTGCTCCAGGATGCGGTCCACGGCCGTCTTGTCGCCCTGCACGATGTTCAGGACGCCCTCCGGCAGGCCAGCCTCGGTGGCCAGCTCGGCCAGGCGCAGGGAGGCCGACGGGTCCTTCTCCGACGGCTTCAGCACGAACGTGTTGCCGCAGGCGATGGCCAGCGGGAACATCCACATCGGCACCATCGCCGGGAAGTTGAACGGCGTGATGCCCGCGACGACGCCCAGCGGCTGGCGGATCGAGGCGACGTCGACCCGGGTGGAGACCTGGGTGGACAGCTCGCCCTTGAGCTGGACGGAGATGCCGCACGCGAGTTCCACGATCTCCATGCCGCGCGCGACCTCGCCGAGCGCGTCGGAGTGCACCTTGCCGTGCTCGGCGGTGATCAGTTCGGCGATCTCGTCGCGGTGGGCGTCCAGCAGCTCGCGGTACTTGAACAGGATCGCCGTGCGCTTGGCCAGGGAGGACTGGCCCCAGCTGTCGAAGGCGGCCTTGGCGGAGGCGACCGCGGCATCGACCTCGTCGACGGACGCGAACGCGACCTGCTTGTCCTGGGCGCCGGTCGCCGGGTTGTAGACGGGGCCGAACCGGCCGGAGGTGCTCTCGACGGGCTTGCCGTCGATCCAGTGGGTGATGGTCTTCATGGTGCGCAAGGGCCTTTCGTGAAGCCTGAGTTCAGCAGCGGCGGGGAGGGTCAGAGGTGGCGGCGGCGTCCGGCCACCTGGCGGTCGTAGCGCTCGCGGGCCGCGACGGCCGCCTCGCGGGAGGCGGTCTCGGCCACCGGTACGTCCCACCAGGCCTCGGCCGGGGGAGCGGTCGGGGCCGGGTCGGTCTCGACGTACACGCACGTCGGCCGGTCGGAGGCGCGGGCCGCGGCCAGGGCCTCGCGCAGCTCGCGCACGGTCTTGGCGCGCAGGACGTCCATGCCGAGGCTGGCCGCGTTGGCGGCGAGGTCGACCGGGAGCGGGGCGCCGGTGAACGTGCCGTCGGCGGCGCGGAAGCGGTAGGCGGTGCCGAACCGCTCGCCGCCGGTCTCCTCCGACAGACCGCCGATGGAGGCGTAGCCGTGGTTCTGGAGGAGGACGATGTTGACCGGCAGGCGCTCCTGGACGGCCGTGACGATCTCCGTCGGCATCATCAGGTAGGTGCCGTCGCCGACCAGCGCCCACACCGGGGTGCCCGGGGCGGCCTGCTGGACGCCGATGCCGGCCGGGATCTCGTAGCCCATGCAGGAGTAGCCGTACTCCAGGTGGTACTGGCGCGGGCTGCGCGAGCGCCACAGCTTGTGCAGGTCGCCGGGGAGCGAGCCGGCCGCGTTGATCACCACGTCGTCGTCGCCTACGGCGGCGTCCAGCGCGCCGAGCACCTGCGTCTGGGTCGGGACCGCGTTCTCGTCGGCGGCCCGGTAGGCGGCCTCGACGACCTCGTCCCAGCGCTCCTTGCCGCCGCGGTACTCGGCCTCGTACGCCTCGGACACGCGGTGTCCGGACAGCCCCTCGGCCAGCTTCTCCAGCCCTGCCCGCGCGTCGCAGACCAGCGTGCGCGCGGAGAGCTTGTGCGCGTCGAAGCCGGTGATGTTGAGGTTGAGGAACCGCACCTCCGGGTTCTGGAAGAGCGTGCCGGAGGCGGTGGTGAAGTCGGTGTAGCGGGTGCCGACGCCGATCACCAGGTCGGCGGTGCGGGCGAGTGCGTCGCTGACCGCCGTGCCGGTGTGGCCGATGCCGCCGAGGTCGGCGGGGTGGTCGTGGCGCAGGGAGCCCTTGCCGGCCTGGGTGGAGGCGACCGGGACGCCGGTGGCCTCCACGAACGCCTTCAGCGCGTCCTCGGCCTCGCTGTGGTGGACGCCGCCGCCCGCCACGATCAGCGGCCGCTCGGCCGACCGGATCGCCTCGACGGCGGCGGCCAGCTCGACCGGGTCCGGCGCGGGGCGCCGTACGTACCAGACGCGCTCGGCGAAGAACTCCTCCGGCCAGTCGTACGCCTCCGCCTGCACGTCCTGCGGCAGGGCGAGGGTGACGGCGCCGGTCTCGGCCGGGTCGGCCAGCACGCGCATCGCCTGGAGCGCCGAGGGGATCAGCGCCTCGGGGCGGGTGACGCGGTCGAAGTACCTCGACACCGGGCGCAGGGTGTCGTTGACCGACACGTCGGCCTCGACGGGGTGCTCCAGCTGCTGGAGCAGCGGGTCGGGGGCGTGCGAGGCGAAGTAGTCGCCGGGCAGGAGCAGCACCGGCAGCCGGTTGATCGTCGCCAGGGCCGCGCCGGTGACCAGGTTGGTGGCGCCCGGGCCGATCGAGGTCGTCACCGCCTGCGCGGACAGGCGGTTGAGCTGCCGGGCGTAGCCGACGGCCGCGTGCACCATGGACTGCTCGTTGCGGCCCTGGTGGAACGGCATGGCCGCCTCACCCGCCTCCAGGAGCGCCTGGCCGACCCCGGCGACGTTGCCGTGGCCGAAGATGCCCCAGGTCCCGGCGATCAGCCGACGGCGCACGCCGTCCCGCTCGGTGTACTGGGCGGACAGGAACCGCACCAGGGCCTGGGCGGTCGTCAGTCGGCGGGTGGGGGCGCTCATACGGAGGTCTCCGGGGCGGTGTAGAGGGGGAGCCGGGGGTCGACCGGCTGGTTCGGCCAGGTGTCGCGGACCCAGGCGTGGTCGGGGTGGTCGCAGATCAGCCAGGCGCGCTCGGCCTGCGGGCCCGCCATGACGTTGAGGTAGTACATGTGGTGGCCGGGCGTGGCCATCGACGGCCCGTGCCAGCCGTCCGGGATCAGGACGACGTCACCGTCGCGGACCTCGGCCAGCACGTCGGTGTCGCGGCCCGGGCCGGACGGGGAGACGCGCTGGTAGCCGAGGCCGGGGATGCCGTCGTGGCCGGCGAACTCGAAGTAGTAGATCTCCTCCAGCACGGACTCCTCGCCCGGCCGGTGCTCGTCGTGCTTGTGCGGCGGGAACGACGACCAGTTGCCGCCCGGGGTGATCACCTCGACCGCGATGAGCTTGTCGCACTCGAAGACCCCGGCCGCGCCGAAGTTGTTGACCTGCCGGGAGCAGTTCCCGGTGCCCCGCAGCTCCACCGGTACCTCGGAGGCCGGGCCGTAGCGGGCGGGCAGCCGGCGGGTGCAGCGCGCGCCGGTCAGCGCGAACCGGCCGCCCCCGGCGGACGTCACGCTCGCGCGGGCGTCGCGCGGGAGGTACGCGAAGTCGCTGACGCCGCTGAACACGTCGGCGCGGCCCTGGAGTTCGAAGGTCTCCTGGCCGAAGTCGTCCGCCGCGGCGACCGTGCAGCCGCCGCTCAGCGGCACGACGATCCACTCGCTGTCACCGGTGTCGAAGGAGTGCGCGCCGCCCGGCGGCAACTCCAGGATCCGCAGGCTGGAATGGCCCCAGCCCGCCTTCTCGGGCGTGACGTCGACGGCGTAGGGGCCGCCGAGGGCCTTGCCGGCGGGAAGGTGGTACGTCATTGCATCCTCCGGATCACAGCAGACCGACGGCCGTGTCCACGGCCTCTTCCACGCTGCCCCCGGCCGGGTAGAGCAGCGACCGTCCGACGACCATGCCCTGGACGGCGGGCAGCCGCAGGGCCTTGCGCCAGCGTTCGTAGGCGCCCTCCTGGTCGTCGCCGACCTCGCCGCCGAGCAGGACGACGGGCAGTGTGGAGGTCTCAAGGACCTCGGCCATGTCGTCCGGGTCGTCGGTGACGGGCAGCTTCAGCCAGGTGTAGGCGGAGGTGCCGCCCAGGCCCGAGGCGATCGCGATGGACCGGGTGACGGCCTCGGCGGACAGGTCGTTGCGGACCTTGCCGTCGACGCGCCGGGAGAGGAACGGCTCGACGAACAGGGGCAGCCGGTGGGCCGCCATGGCGTCGATCGCCCGCGCGGTGGACTCCAGTGTGGTCAGCGAGCCCGGGTCGTCGTAGTCGATGCGGACCAGCAGCTTGCCGGCGTCGAAGCGGAGCCGGGCGATGTCCTCGGCGCGGTGGCCGGTGAAGCGGTCGTCCATCTCGAAGGCGGCGCCGGCCAGGCCTCCGCGGTTCATCGAGCCCATGACGACCTTGTTCTCCAGCACCCCGAGCAGGAGCAGGTCCTCCAGGATGTCGGCGGTGGCGAGCACCCCGTCGACGCCGGGCCGCGACAGCGCGATGCACAGCCGCTGAAGCAGGTCCGCGCGGTTGGCCATGGCCAGGCGCCGGTCGCCGACCCCGAGGGCGCCGCGCGCCGGGTGGTCGGCGGCCACGATCATCAGACGCCCGCTTGTACCGAGCAGCGGGCGCCGCACCCGGCGGGCCGCCGCCTCGGCGACGGCCTCGGGGTTGCGGGCTCGGACCGTGGTGAGGTCGGGGATGCCGATGTTCAAGGAAGGCTCCGTTTCAGTGGCTGGTGCTCGGCGACGGCACCCCGGCGAGGAGGTCCTCGACCTCGGACTCGGTGGGCATCGCGGAGGAGCAGGCGAGGCGGGAGGCGACGAGGGCGCCGGCGGCGTTGGCGTGGCGCATGATCCGCTCCAGGTCCCAGCCGGCGAGCAGGCCGTGGCAGAGCGAGCCGCCGAAGGCGTCGCCCGCGCCCAGGCCGTTGACCACCTCGACCGGCACCGGCGGCACCTCGGCCCGGGCGCCGTCGCGGTGCACCGCCAGCACACCCTTGGGGCCCTGCTTGACGACGGCCAGCTCCACACCGGCCTCCAGCAGCGCCTCCGCGCAGGCCTGCGGCTCGCGCACACCGGTGGCGATCTCGCACTCGTCGAGGTTGCCGACGGCGACCGTGGCGTGCCGCAGGGCCTCGCGGTAGTACGGGCGGGCCTCCTCGGGGTCGCGCCAGAACATCGGCCGCCAGTCGAGGTCGAAGACGGTGGTGCCCGACTTGTCGCGGGCCTTGAGGGCGGCGAGCGTGGCGGAGCGGCTGGGCTCCTCGCTCAGGCCGGTGCCGGTGATCCAGAAGATGCTGGCCCCGCGGATGGCGAAGAAGTCCAGCTCGTCGGTGTGGATCTCCAGGTCCGGCGCCTTGGGACGGCGGTAGAAGTACAGCGGGAAGTCGTCCGGCGGGAAGATCTCGCAGAACGTGACCGGCGTCGGGTACGCGCCGACCGGGGTGACCCAGCGGTCGTCGACGCCGAAGCCCTTCAGCTCCTCGTGCAGGTACGTGCCGAAGGGGTCGTCGCCGGTGCGCGTGATCACCGCCGTACGGCGTCCCAGGCGGGCCGCGGCGACCGCCACATTGGCCGCGGAACCTCCCAGGAATTTCCCGAACGTCTCCACTCGCTCCAGGGGGACGCCGGTCTGCAGGGGGTAGAGGTCGACCCCGATGCGGCCCATCGTGATCACATCGAAATACTGGGCTGGCTCGGCCATGCGCGACCTCCTCGGGAAGCTGGGGATGCGGGTCCTGGGGCGCCCTGCCACGGTGGGGGGCGTGGATCCACGGGACCTGCCGCCCCCCAGGTGTAGGTCTCGGAGGGCGGCGCTGTCAATAGTTTGTACTTACATTCGGACCTGCTCGTGAAATGATGTCCTAACAAAGTATTGACAGCGGGCGCGGCAGGGACTTGTATCCCGTGCCATCGCAACAGTCGGTTTGCGGCATCATGATCCGGACTCCGTAAGGCTCCGGGACCACGGATCCCTTCGTGATCCCCTCCTTTCCCCCGCAGTAGCACAGTGAGGTGCCAGGAAAGATGGACCGCTCTTCCCACCCCCGCTCTCGCAGGTTCGCGCCCGTCGTCGCCGTGGCCGCGGCAGCGGCCCTGACCCTCGCCGGCTGCTCCAGCAGTTCCGGAGGCAAGAAGTCCGAGGAAGGCGCCGCGGACGCGTCCGCCGGCAAGGCGACCACGCCCCGCATGACCGTCGCGCTGGTCACCCACCAGGCGCCCGGCGACACGTTCTGGGACACCGTCCGCAAGGGCGCCGAGGCCGCCGCCGCCAAGGACAACATCAAGCTCATCTACTCGGCCGACCCGAACGCGGGCAACCAGGCCAACCTGATCCAGAACGCGATCGACCAGAAGGTCGACGGCATCGCCGTCACCCTCGCCAAGCCGGACGCCCTCAAGGGCGTCATAGGCAAGGCCGAGAAGTCCGGCATACCCGTGGTCGGACTCAACTCCGGCCTGAGCGACTGGAAGAACCTCAACCTGCTGGAGTTCTTCGGCCAGGACGAGTCCGTGGCGGGCGAGGCCTTCGGCAAGAAGCTCAACGAGGTCGGCGCCAAGAAGGTCCTCTGCGTCATGCAGGAGCAGGGCAACGTCGGCCTCACCCAGCGCTGCGACGGCGTGGCGAAGACCTTCGACGGCAAGGTCGACCCGCAGAACGTCAACGGCACCGACATGCCGTCCGTGAAGTCGACGATCACCGCCAAGCTGAAGCAGGACCCGTCCATCGACTACGTCGTCACCCTCGGCGCCCCCTTCGCGCTGACGGCGGTGCAGTCGGTCGGCGACGCCGGCAGCAAGGCGAAGGTCGCCACCTTCGACCTCAACAAGGACCTGATCAAGTCCATCAAAGCCGGCGACATCCAGTTCGCCGTCGATCAGCAGCCCTACCTCCAGGGCTACCTGGCCGTCGACGGCCTGTGGCTCTACAAGAACAACGGCAACTACAGCGGCGGCGGCGAGCAGCCTGTGCTGACCGGCCCGGCCTTCGTCGACAAGTCCAACGTCGACAAGATCGGGGAGTTCGCCGCGAAGGGCACCCGGTGATGAGCATGACCCAACAGGCTGCGCCGGCGGTTGACACACCGCCGGCCCCCGGCCCCAAGCAGTCCGACGGCCGGACGCGGCAGCGCCCGCTGGCGCTGCGGCTGCTGGCCCGGCCCGAGGTCGGCGTCTTCCTCGGGGCCGTCGCCGTGCTCGTGTTCTTCCTGTTCGCCGCGCCGCCGGTGCGCGACGGCAGCTCGATGGCGAACATCCTGTACCAGTCGTCGACCATCGGGATCATGGCGCTGCCCGTGGCCCTGCTGATGATCGGCGGCGAGTTCGACCTGTCCGCCGGTGTCGCCGTGATCACCTCGGCGCTGACCGCGTCCATGCTCAGCTACCAGCTGACCATGAACGTCTGGGTCGGCGTGATCGTCGCCCTGCTCGTGTCGCTCGCCATCGGCGCCTTCAACGGCTGGCTGCTGGTCAAGACCGGCCTGCCGAGCTTCCTGGTCACCCTGGGCACCTTCCTGATCCTCCAGGGCGTGAACCTCGCGATCACCAAGCTGGTCACCGGCAACGTCGCCACCGACGACATCAGCGACATGGACGGCTTCGGCCAGGCGCAGAAGCTCTTCGCCTCGACCTTCACCGTCGGCGGGGTCAACGTCAAGATCACCGTCGTGTGGTGGCTGGCCTTCGCGGCCCTGGCGACCTGGGTGCTGCTGCGCACCAAGTACGGCAACTGGATCTTCGCCGTCGGCGGCAACAAGGACTCCGCGCGGGCCGTCGGTGTGCCCGTGACCTTCACCAAGATCTCGTTGTTCATGCTGGTCGGCTTCGGCGCCTGGTTCGTCGGTATGCACCAGCTGTTCTCCTTCAACACCGTGCAGTCCGGCGAGGGCGTGGGCCAGGAGCTCATCTACATCGCCGCGGCCGTCATCGGCGGCTGTCTGCTCACCGGCGGCTACGGCTCGGCGATCGGCCCGGTCTTCGGCGCCTTCATGTTCGGCATGGTGCAGCAGGGCATCGTCTACGCCGGCTGGAACCCCGACTGGTTCAAGGCCTTCCTCGGCGTGATGCTCCTTGGCGCCGTTCTCATCAATCTGTGGGTCCAGCGCACGGCGACCCGGAGGTGACCGCGATGACCAGCAACGAAACCGGCACCCACGGTGCCGTCCTGAAGGACACCCCGCCCGCCGGCGAGCGTCCCCTCGTCGAACTGCGCAACGCGGGCAAGGCGTACGGCAACATCCGGGCGCTGCACGGCGTCGACCTCACCGTCCACCCCGGCAAGGTGACCTGCGTCCTCGGCGACAACGGCGCCGGCAAGTCCACCCTCATCAAGATCATCTCGGGTCTGCACCAGCACACCGAGGGCGAGTTCCTCGTCGACGGCGAACCGGTGCGGTTCTCCACCCCGCGCGAGGCCCTCGACAAGGGCATCGCCACGGTCTACCAGGACCTCGCGGTCGTCCCGCTGATGCCGGTGTGGCGCAACTTCTTCCTCGGCTCCGAGCTGACCAAGGGCCCCTGGCCCGTACGCCGTCTCGACATCGAGAAGATGAAGAAGACAGCGGACGAAGAGCTGCGCAACATGGGCATCGTCCTGGACGACATGGAGCAGCCCATCGGCACGCTCTCCGGCGGCCAGCGCCAGTGCGTCGCCATCGCCCGCGCCGTCTACTTCGGCGCCCGCGTCCTCATCCTGGACGAGCCGACCGCCGCCCTCGGCGTCAAGCAGTCCGGTGTGGTGCTGAAGTACATCGCCGCCGCCCGCGAGAAGGGCCTGGGCGTCATCTTCATCACCCACAACCCGCACCACGCCTACATGGTCGGCGACCACTTCAGCGTGCTGCGCCTCGGCACCATGGAACTGTCCGCCTCCCGCAGCGACGTCAGCCTCGAAGAGCTGACCAACCACATGGCCGGCGGCACCGAACTCGCCTCTCTCAAGCACGAGTTGGCGCAGGTCCGCGGCGTCGACGTCGAGGAGCTCCCCGAGGAGGGGGACCTCACCGCTCCCGTAGCCACGTCTTCGGAAGGAAAGTCCTGACATGGCCTTCGCGCTCGACCGCATCCGGGTCGGCTCCGCCCCCGACTCCTGGGGCGTCTGGTTCCCCGACGACCCCCAGCAGGTGCCCTGGGAACGCTTCCTCGACGAGGTCACCGAGGCCGGCTACTCCTGGATCGAACTCGGCCCCTACGGCTACCTGCCCACCGACCCGGCCCGGCTCACCGACGAGGTGACCAAGCGGAACCTCAAGGTCTCCGCCGGCACGATCTTCTGCGGACTGCACCGCGGCCCCTCCGAGTGGGACTCCACGTGGGAGCAGGTCAGCCGGGTCGCCGCCCTCACCCAGGCCATGGACGCCAAGCACCTGGTCGTCATCCCGTCCTTCTGGCGGGACGACAAGACCGCCGAGATCCTGGAGCCGCCGGAGCTCACCACCGAGCAGTGGCGCCACCTCACCACGGGCATGGAGCGCCTCGGCCGTGAGGTGAAGGACACCTACGGCCTGGACATCGTCGTCCACCCGCACGCCGACACCCACATCGACACCGAGGAGCACGTCGAGCAGTTCCTCGACTCGACCGACTCCGACGCCGTCAACCTCTGCCTGGACACCGGGCACTACGCCTACTGCGGCGGCGACAGCGTCAAGCTGATCGAGACGTACGGCGAGCGCATCGGCTACCTCCACCTCAAGCAGGTCGACCCGGAGATCCTCGCCGACGTCGTCAAGAACGAGATCCCGTTCGGCCCGGCCGTCGCGCGCGGTGTGATGTGCGAACCGCCCGCCGGTGTCCCGGAGCTGGGCCCCGTCCTCACGGCGGCCCAGAAGCTGGGCGTGGACCTCTTCGCCATCGTCGAGCAGGACATGTACCCCTGCGAGCCGGACAAGCCGCTGCCGATCGCGGTGCGCACCCGCAAGTTCCTGAGGTCCTGCGGCGCCTGACGACCCGAAAGGACGGCCATGACGGAGCGCGCCACTCTGGGAGTCGCGGTCATCGGTACCGGAAGGATGGGCGCCGACCACGTGCGCCGCATCCAACACGTCACCAGCGGGGCCCGGGTGGCGGCCGTCGTGGACGTCGAAGCGGAGCGCGCGAAGGCCGTCGCCGCCCGTGTCGACGGCTGCACCGCCTACACCGACCCGGCGGCCGCGATGGCGGCGGCCGACGTCGACGCCGTCCTGATCGCCTCCCCGGGCCCGGCCCACGAGGCCACCCTCCTCGCCGCCTTCGAGCACGATCTGCCCGTCCTGTGCGAGAAACCGCTCACCCCCGACGCGGCCTCCGCCCTGCGCGTCCTCGAAGCCGAACTGCGCCTCGGCCACCGCCGGGTCCAGGTCGGCTTCATGCGCCGCTACGACCCCGAGTACGCGAAGCTGAAGGCCCTGCTGGCGACGGGCCAGCTGGGCCGTCCGCTGATGCTGCACAACCGGCACCGCAACGTCGCCAGCCCGCCCTTCTTCACCAGCTCCATGCTCATCAGCGACTCCGTCGCCCACGAGGCCGACGCGACCCGCTGGCTGCTGGGCCACGAGATCACGGCGGTCACGGTGCTGCGCCCCACCCCGTCGGCCAGTGCCCCGGACGCCCTGCAGGACCCCCAGTTCGTCGTCTTCGAGACCGACGGCGGCGCCCTCAGCGACGTCGAGATCTTCGTCAACTGCGGTTTCGGCTACCAGGTCCAGGCCGAAGTCGTCTGCGAACGCGGCACCGCCCGCATCGGCGACGGCCACGCCCTGGTCACCAACATGGCCGGCCGCTGGGGCGGCACCATCGCCCAGGACTGGACCGAACGCTTCGAGACGGCCTACGACCACGAGATCCAGACCTGGATCGACGCCACCCGCCGCGGCTGGACCACCGGCCCGAGCACCTGGGACGGCTACGCGGCGGCGGCGGTGTGCGAGGCGGGGGTCCGGGCACTGAAGGACGGCGGCCGGGTGGAGGTCGACCTGGTGGAGAAGCCCGCGCTGTACGCGTGAGACAGGGCCCGGGGCAGGTCCCCGGGCCCTGTCTGTCCGGCCGTGCGGTCAGATCGCGGTACGCGGCCGCGGCTCGAACCCGGCCCGCCGGTAACACGCGTCGATGAGCTCCATCGTCGTCACCGCGTCGTCCGCGTCCAGCGGCAGCGGCACGCCCTTCCGGACCCGGGCCGCGAACGCCTCCAGCTGGTACGTGTACGACGAGCGGGTCCCGAGATGCTCCGTGCGCTCGCCCTCCGCGGTGCGGATCACGAGCCGGTCGTCCAGTTGGGGCAGGACGAAGTTCGGGGCTGTCGCCTCGCCCCGTGAGCCGACGATCCTGATGCTCATGTCCAGGCCGTCGTGGGCCATGTGGCAGCGGGCGGAGCCTGTCGCGCCGTTGGGATACTCCACGTCGGCGTCGAGCCATTCGTCGACCCCGGGCGCGCCCGCGCGTTCACCGGCCCGGGCCCCGGTCAGGCGCGGGGCACCGCCCGCCCAGGGGGCGAGCATCCGCAGGGCGTGCAGGCTGTAGCAGCCGAGGTCCATCAGGGCGCCGCCGGCCAGCGGCAGCGACCAGCGCGGGTCCGTGTCCGGCGGCGCGGCGATGGCGACCATCGCCTCGACGTGCCGCAGTTCGCCCAGTTCGCCCGAGGCGAGCAGCTCGTGCAGGCGCCGGGTGACGGGGTGGAAGAGGTAGTGGAAGGCCTCCATGAAGACCGTCCCCGACTTCCCGGCGGCCTGCCGTACCTCCGCCGCCTCCTGCGCGTTGCTCGCCGACGGTTTCTCCGACAGCACGTGCTTGCCGGCCGCGAGGGCGGCCAGGTTCCACGGGCCGTGCAGGCCGTTGGCGAGCGGGTTGTAGACGACGTCGACTTCGGGGTCGGCGATCAGCTCGGCGTACGAGCCCGCCACCCGCTCCACGCCGTGCCCGGCGGCGAACGCCTCGGCGCGGGCACGGTCGCGGGCGGCCACCGCGACGAGGCGGTGGCCGGTCGCCCGGGCCGGGCCGATCAGGGAGCGTTCGGTGATCCGCGCGGCTCCCAGCACACCTATGCGCAGGGGTTCCCGGCCCTTCTCGCTCATGCCTGCCGTACCTCCTCGATCGTCACGGGACGGTGCTCCCGCAGCGACAGCGTGCACGCGTCGGCGATCCAGCCCGCCTCCAGGGCGTCCTCGATCGTGCAGGGGGAGGGGCGGGTGCCGGCGACGACCTCGGTGAACGCGGTCAGTTCCGCCCGGTAGGCGTCGGTGAAGCGGTCCATGAAGAAGTCGTGCGGCGTGCCCGCCGGGAAGGTCACGCCCGGCTCGACCGAGCGCAGCGGCAGCTTGTCCTCCAGGCCGACGGCGATGGAGTCCGTAAAGCCGTGGATCTCCATGCGGACGTCGTAACCCCGCGCGTTGTGACGGGAGTTGGAGACCACAGCGAGGGTGCCGTCGTCGAGGGTGAGGATCGCGCCGGTGGTGTCGGCGTCGCCCGCCTCCTTGATGAAGTCGGCGCCGCGGTTGCCGCCCACGGCGTACACCTCGGTCACCTCGCGGCCGGTCACCCAGCGGATGATGTCGAAGTCGTGCACCGAGCAGTCGCGGAAGATGCCGCCGGAAGCGGCGATGTACGCGGCCGGCGGCGGCGCCGGGTCCAGCGTGGTCGAGCGGACCGTGTGCAGCGGGCCGAGCTCACCGCTGAGCACGGCGGCACGGGCGTTGACGAACCCGGCGTCGAAACGGCGGTTGTAGCCGATCTGGATCGGCACGTCCCGGCCGCGGACGGCCTTGAGCACCTCGACACCCTCGGCCATGGTCCTGGCGACGGGCTTCTCGCAGAAGACCGGGACCCCGGCCTCGACCCCGGCGAGGATCAGCGCGGGGTGGGCGTCGGTGGCGGCCGCGACGACGATCCCGTCGACTCCGGCGGCCAGCAGCGCCTCCGGCGAGTCCACGACATCGGCCCCGAACCGCTCGGCCGCGGCCTTGGCGGCGTCCGCGAACGGGTCGGTGACGACCAGGGAGTCGACGGCGTCGAGTCCGGAGAGGGTCTCGGCGTGGAAGGCGCCGATGCGGCCGAGGCCGAGGATTCCGATACGCATGAGTGTTGCTCCTAGCTGCAAACGGGGAGTGGTTCTATGCCCTCAGGGGCGCGGGGCTGTCCTGATATGCGGCTCCGCCGCGTGGGCGCGACCAGCCACAACGGCGCCTCACACAACCGACGGCAAGGCGCGGCACATCCTTAGTCGAGTCCCCCCAGAACGTTCTGGTCCCAGTCGATGACCGACCCGGTGACCACCCCGGACCGGTCCGACAGCAGGAAGACCACGAAGTCGGCGATCTCGTCCGGCTGGCCCAGCTTGCCCATGGGCAGCTTCGCGGCGGCCTCCTCGCGCCAGTCGTCCCCGGCCCCGTGGAAGGCCTTCTGCGTGGCGTCCTCGCCCTCCGTCGCCGTCCAGCCGATGTTCAGGCCGTTGATCCGGACCCGGTCCCAGCGGTGGGCGTGCGCGGCGTTGCGGGTCAGGCCGATCAGCCCCGCCTTGGCGGCGACGTACGGCGCGAGGAACGGCTGCCCACCGTGGGCCGACGACGTGATGATGTTGACGATCGTGCCGGACTCCTCACGCCCCACCATGTCCGCCACCACCGCCTGCATCGCGAAGAACGGGCCCTTGAGGTTGATCCCGATGTGCTGGTCGAACAGCTCGGGCGTGGTGTCGAGCAGCGTCCCCCGGGAGGTCAGCCCGGCCGAGTTCACGAGGCAGTCGACCCGGCCGTACGTCTGCACGACGCGCGTCACGGACGCCTTCGCCTGCTCGGCGTCCGACAGGTCGGCCTGTACGTACAGGGCCTTGCCGCCGGCGGCGGTCAGCTCCCGCACCAGGGCCTCGCCCGGCTCGGGGCGCCGCCCGGTGACGGCGACGACCGCACCCTCGCGGACCGCGGCCCGCGCGATGGCCGCGCCGACCCCCTGGCTGCCGCCGTTGACCAGGACGACCTTGTCGTCGAGAAGTCCCATCGCGTTCCTCAGCTCTCTCGCCGTTCGGTACCGGCCCGCAGCTCCGCCCGGAGCGCTTCCGGCGTCCACTCCTCGCGCAGCGCCCGCCGCATCAGATCCGCCTGGGAGGGCGGGGCCAGCCCGTCGACCGGCGGGTCGCTGTCGAGGTTGGTGGGAAAGGGGTAGCCCTCGGCGCTCGCCGCGACCACGTGATCCAGCCACGCCTGGTCGGCGCCTTCGGCCTTGCGCCTGAGGAGAGCCGGGTACACGGCGTTGGCCACCGCCTCACGGTCCACCGTCTCCATCGCCCGGCCGAACGCGGACGACACCTGGAGCAGGTTGGCCATGCGCCGGATGTCCGCCGAGCGGTTGGTGCCGGCCGCGTGGAAGAGGGCCGGGTTGAAGAACACGGCGTCGCCCTTGGCGAGCGGCAACTGCACCTGGTGCGTCTCGAAGTACGCCCGGAACTCCGGCAGCCGCCAGGCGAGATAGCCCGGCGGGTACTTCTGCGAGTGCGGCAGGTACATCGTCGGCCCGGACTCCACCGGCATGTCGCAGTGCGCGACCGCGCCCTGGAGCGTCAGCACGGGGGAGAGGCGGTGCACGTGCGCCGGGTAGGCGGCGGCGACCTCGTTCGTCAGGAAGCCCAGGTGGTAGTCGCGGTGCACGCTCTGCGCGGCGCCGCCCGGGTTGACCACGTTGAGCTGGGAGGTGACCTGGTAGCCCGGGCCCAGCCAGGCGGTGGCCACCAGGGCCAGGATCTCGTTCGCGTAGTAGTCGGCGAACGCCTCCGGGTCGTACAGGGCCGCCTTCTCCAGCGCGTTCCACACCCGGTCGTTGGCGCCCGGCGCGGCGAAGTGGTCACCGGCCGCCGCACCCGAGGCGCGCTGCTCGGCGATCAGCGCCTCGAACACGCCGGTGGCCCGGTCCACGACCTGAGGGTCGGGAAAGGCGCCGCGGAAGACCACGATGCCGGGCCCGTCGGCGAGCGCCCGCACCAGCTCGGCCTGGACCACCCGGTCGCCTTCGAGCAGGCCGCAGTCGTAGACGGGCACGTTCCGCTCCACGGCGGAGGCGTGCGGATAGTCGGCGGGGTCGGTGGCCTGCTCGACCAGCGCGCGGAACGCGTCGAGATCGCAGTCCTGCTCGGACAGCCAGGCACGGTGGTGGACGGAAGTGAAGGACATCGTCGTCCCTTCGGGGTCACGGAGCGACGCAGCCCTGTCATTCTTGTCAGTACAAACCCCTCGAACAACCAGCAGCGAGCCATCAAAAACCCCTCAAGGAGCCGGCGCATGGGCCACCCGTTCCCGATCCGGGAGATCGCACGCCAGGCGGGCCTGAGCGAGGCGACCGTCGACCGGGTGCTCAACGGCAGGGGAGGCGTGCGCGAGAGCACCGCACGGGAGGTCCGTCAGGCCATCGCCGATCTCGACCGGCAGCGCACACAGGTCCGGCTCGTCGGCCGGACGTTCATGGTCGACATCGTGATGCAGGCACCCGAACGGTTCACCACGGCGATCCGCGCCGCCCTGGAGGCCGAGCTGCCGTCCCTGCATCCGGCGGTGCTGCGCTCCCGCTTCCACTTCCGCGAGACCGGCCCGGGCGGGGAACTGGTGCGGATCCTGGACCGGATCGCCCGGCGCGGCTCACAGGGCGTGATCCTCAAGGCCCCGGACGTCCCCGAGGTCACCGCCGCGGTCGGCCGGCTCGAAGCCGCCGGCGTGCCGGTCGTGACGCTGGTGACCGACCTGCCCGCCAGCGCCCGGCTCGCCTACGTCGGCATAGACGACCGGGCGGCGGGCGCGACGGCCGCCTACCTGATGGGCCAGTGGCTGGGGGAGCGCCCGGGCAACATCCTCACCAGCCTCAGCAGCGGCTTCTTCCGCAACGAGGAGGAGCGCGAGATGGGCTTCCGCAGCGCGATGCGCGCCCGGTACCCCGCGCGCACGCTGGTCGAGATCGCCGAGGGACAGGGCCTGGACGCCACCCAGTACGACCTCGTCCGGGCCGCTCTGGAACGCGACCCGGACATCCGCGCGGTGTACTCGATCGGCGGCGGCAACATCGCCACGCTGCGGGCCTTCGACGACCTCGGCCGCGACTGCGCGGTGTTCGTCGCGCACGACCTCGACCACGACAACACCCGCCTGCTGCGCGAGCACCGCCTGTCCGCCGTGCTCCACCACGACCTCCGCCAGGACGTGCGCGAGGCCTGCCACACCGTCATGCGCGCCCACGGCGCCCTTCCACCCGCCGGCCCGACCCTGCCGTCGGCGATCCAGGTGGTGACGCCGTACAACATGCCGCCGCAGGCGGCCGTGTGATCCGGGCGGCACGACCGGGCGTGGATCGAAAGGTGGAGCTTGCGCTGCCCCTACCGTCGGGCCCATGTGGACCTCACGCCCGGACGGCGGGCCGGACCGGTTGCTGACGCTCGCCGACGGCGTGTTCGCCATCGCCATCACGCTGCTCGTCCTGGACCTCTACGTGCCGCGGGGCCTGGAGCCCGACCAGTACCGGGAGGCCCTGCGCCGGGTGCTCCCCGACCTCGGGGCCTACGCGCTCAGCGTCGCGGTGCTCGGCAGCTACTGGCGCGACCACCGCAGGATCTTCCGCGGGGTGCGGGAGGTCGACGGACAGGTGACCAGCCTCTCCGTCCTCGGCCTCGGCGTCGCGGCGCTGGTGCCGTTCCCGACCCGGCTGCTCGCCGAGTACGGCGACCGGCCGGTGTCGGTCGCCGTCTACGCGGGGGCCGTCGCCGCGCTCGGCGCCTGCCATCTGGCGGTGGCCGCCGTCCTGGCCAAACGCCCCTGGCTGCGCCACGACACGCCCACCGAGGCGACGACCCCGCTCTACCTGCTCGACAGTGCCACCATCGTGGTGGTCTTCCTCGTCACCGTCCCGCTCGTCTTCGTGACCGGCCCCTGGATCATGTGGCTGTGGCTGGTCCTCGTCCCGACGAAGGCCTACCTGGGGCGGCGGCTCCAGGCCACGAGCTGAGGCAGCCGCATCACGCCGGTCCGGCCACCTCCGCCCACGCACCGCTCCGCGCCGACCGCGCCATGGCGTCCAGCGCGGCCGCGCTGTGCACGGCATCCGTGAGCGTCGCCCCGTGCGCGGTGCCCTCGGCGACCGACCGCAGGAAGCGGTACGCCTCGATGACCTTCAGGTCGTCGTACCCCATGGCGTTCGCCGCGCCCGGCTGGAACGCGGCGAACTCTCCGTGGCCCGGGCCGACGTAGACCGTGGTGACGGCCTGGTCCTGATATGTCGTGCCGCGGCTGATCCCCAGCTCGTTCATGCGGCGGAAGTCCCAGAACACGGCGCCCTTGGTGCCGTGCACCTCGAAGCCGTAGTTGTTCTGCTCGCCGACCGAGACCCGGCAGGCCTCCAGGACACCGCGCGCCCCGGAGGCGAAGCGCAGCAGGCAGCTGACGTAGTCCTCGTTCTCGACCGGGCCGAGTTCACCTCCTGCGGCGCGGCTGTGGCCGGCCGTGGCGCCGGCCGGGCGGGCCCGCTCCGGGAGGAAGATCGCCGTGTCGGCGATCAGTGACGTGATGTCGCCGAGCAGATGACGGGCCAGGTCCACGCCGTGCGAGGCCAGGTCGCCCAGCACCCCGCTGCCGCCCCGCTCCCGCTCGTACCGCCACGTCAGCGCGCCCTCGGGATGGGCCGCGTAGTCGCTGAACAGCCGGACGCGGACATGCGTGACCGCGCCGATCTCGCCGGAGGCGATCAGCTCGCGGGCCGCCTCGACGGCGGGTGCGTTGCGGTAGTTGAAGCCCACGGTGGCCTGCACGCCCGCCTCGGCCACCGCGTCCGCGACCGCCCCGGCGTCCTCGGCGGTCAGGCCCACCGGCTTCTCGATCCAGATGTGCTTGCCCGCCTCGGCCATGGCGACGCCGATCTCGCGGTGCAGGAAGTTGGGCGCGGTGATGCTGACCGCCCGTACCCGGGGGTCGGCGGCCACCTCGCGCCAGTCGCGGGTCGTCGAGGCGAACCCGAACTGCGCGGCGGCCTCCTCCGCCCGGCCCGGCACCTCCTCCGCGACCGTCACCAGCTCCGGAACGAGGGGCAGCTGCGGAAAGTGGTGCCGCACGCGCGCGTACGCCTGGGTGTGCACCCGCCCCATCCAGCCGAATCCGATGACGGCGACGCCGAGCGTGTCCACCATGAGTGCCCTTCTTGGACCGTTCCAGAACCTGTCGAGGCCACCCTGAGCGGGGTCTGTCGACGCTGTCAACCCTTTGACAAGCCGTGGCGCCCCATGGAACGGTCCATCCCATGAGACCGCCGACGATCCGGGACGTGGCCGAACGGGCCGGTGTCTCCAAGTCGCTGGTCTCCCTCGTGCTGCGCGGCTCCGAGCAGGTCCGTCCCGAGAAGCGGGACGCAGTCCTGCGGGCCGCCCGTGAACTCGGCTACCGGCCCAACGCCGCCGCCCGCAGTCTCAGCGAGCAGCGCACCCGCACGGTCGGTGTGCTCCTGAACGACCTGCGCAACCCCTGGTTCGTCGACCTCCTCGACGGCCTGAACTCCCTGCTGCACGCCCACGGCCTGCAGATGCTGCTCGCCGACGCCCGCCTCAACCGCCGCACCGGCCAGGACCCGGCCGACCCGCTGCTGGACCTGCGCGTCGACGGCCTGGTCGTGGTCGGCACGCTGCCCGACCCGGCGGCCCTCGGCGGGGTGGCCGAGCGGATCCCGGTCGTGCTGGCCGGCTCCCGCGAACCGGCACCGCCGGGCGTCGACGTCGTGGCGGGCGACGACGAGCGGGGCGCCCGGCTGGTCGCCGAGCACCTGATCGGCCTCGGGCACCGCCGCATCGCGCACATCGCGGGCTACGGCACGGTGGGCGAGCTGCGGCGCCGGAGCTTCGAGGCGGCCATGCGCCGGCACGGGCTCGCGGAGCAGGCGGTGGTCGAGCCGAGCGACATGACCGAGGAGGGCGGCTACCGCACGACCGTCCGGCTGCTCAGCCGCCCCGAACGGCCCACGGCCGTCTTCGCCGTCAACGACATCGCCGCCATCGGTGTGCTCTCGGCGGCCGAGGAACTGGGGCTGCGCGTCCCGCGCGACCTGTCCGTCGTCGGCTACGACAACACGAGCATCGCCCGGCTGCGGCACGTGTGGCTCACGACGGCCGACAACTCCAGTCACGAGGTCGGCCGGCGTGCGGCCCGGTGCCTCCTGGAGCGCTTCGAGGGCGCGGGCGGAGCGGGCCGGGTGCAACTGGCCACGCCCACCCTGGAGATCCGGGGATCGACGGCGCCGGCGCCCTGATCGCGGGCCTCGCTCAGAGGTTGATCGCGTACGCCTTGCGCAGGGTCTCGTGCACCGTCCACGTCGTACGGTCGCCCTCGCGGAGCACGGCCAGGTCGCCGGGCCCGACCGTGAGCGTCGGCCCGCCCTCGACCTCGATCGTCGCCGACCCGCTGATCACGACGAACAGTTCGTCGGCCTCGGTGTCGGTGACCACGCCGGGCGTGATCTGCCAGACGCCCCGCACCTGACGGCCGTCCTCCGACTCCCAGACCACCTTCCCGGTCACCTCGGGCGTCCCGGAGACGATCTGCTCGGGCGCGAGGGGCTCGGGCTCGAGCTCGGCGTCGGGGATGTGCAGTACGAAGCTGTGCGTCATGCGGCGACCCTAGCCCCGGTGAGCGGGGCAGCGGCCTCGACAGAGTGTGGGGTGCCGGTGGGGCCGGCCGGACACTCCGTCGCCCAGCCGGCCCTCGGCGCGGCACCGGCGGCTTGACCGACCGCACACGGGCAGGGCTCCTGGTGTCCGTCTCAACCCCTATGCCCTGGTCGGGAGTTCCCGCCGACTCGCGTATTGTTTGCGGCATATGCCCGGGAGTTGCGATGTGCCGGGTGTGCCATCGCGCAGGCGAAGGGGGACAGCACGTGGACGAGACGCGGCACCGGCCCGTCCGGCGAGCCGAGCTGGCCGGAGGTGCCGGCACGGCCCTCCTGGCCGTCGCGGCCTTCGCGGGCCATGCCACCACGGCGGGTCTCCCCTGGTGGGCCGTTCTCGCCGTCGCCGTCTCGACAGCGGGCCTCGTCGGCTGGACCGGCGCCCACCTCGGTCGTGGGCGACGGCCACGGGACGACTCCACGGACCACGGCGAGCAGATCCCCGGCGCGTACCCGCTCCGCGCCCCACACCCCGAGCGCCTGCCGCCACAGGGGCCGCGAGGCTGAGTTCGGCCCTTCACATGCGGTAGGGTTGACCTGCGTGATCACGCGGTTCACCCGCGCGAGACGCATCGGGACGTGGCGCAGCTTGGTAGCGCACTTGACTGGGGGTCAAGGGGTCGCAGGTTCAAATCCTGTCGTCCCGACGTGTGAGAGTCGCTGGGCAGGGCCGGTTTCGGAGAAATCCGAAACCGGCCCTTGGCCGTTCTTCTGGTGATGTCCGCCCATCACCGGCCGACCTCGTCCGCCATGATCAAGACGCGTGGTGCCGCTGCGCGGTCGACTTGGGGTCGAAGCCGGACAGCACGATGCCGTCGGGCTTGATACACGGGGCGCAGGATGTCGGCGGCGTCGCGGACGTCCGCAGCGGTGATCATGCGAACGGCCTCGGGCTCCAACCAGCGGTCGGACGAGAAGATCACCTCGTACGCCTGGTAGGCGAGGCGCGCGTTCGCCGGGACGCACGTTGCGCATCCTGGTTCTGCAGGTTCGCATCCTGTCGTCCCGACGTGTGAAGTACGGGCCGGTCACGGCCCGGGCCGGATCACCGGCCCACCACCCGCTCGATGCCACCCTGTGTCGGCGCCGGCTTGAGGTCCACCTGTACCCGATGCACCGAGTCGTGACTCACCGCGCCGCCCAGACGCGCCTCCACGATGCCCAGGCGCAACCCCGCGCCGCCCTCACCGGCCCGGTGGAACTGCACCGAGAACTCCACACTCACCTGTTCGACGGTGAACCGCCAGTCACTGCCCGCGCCGTCCCGCTCCGCCTGAGCCAGTTCCGTGCGGATCGAGTCGATCGCCTGCGCGAGACCGATCGGTTCGGACTGATTTTGCGTCATGTCATGCCCCCCGCACGGCACTTGGCTTATCCGGCAAGGGCACGAGTCTAGTCCCGGCGGGTCCTGATGCGTAGCGTGATGAGGATGGGGGAACTGGCTGCGGACTGGCGGGTGCGCCTGCGTTGGGGAGGAGCGGCGGGCGAGGTACGGGGCGCCGGCATCCTCATCGATGCGCGGACCGTCCTCACGTGCGCACATGTGGTCCGGGACCGGGACGCGGTGATGTGGGTCGAGTTCGTGGAGAACCCGCGCGTCGAGCCGGTGGCCGCGCGCGTCGCCGACGGCGGTTGGCTGCCGGACCTGCTGGACGGCCACGGCGAGGACCTCGCGGTTCTGTGCCTGGACAGCCCGCGTCCGCAGGCCCGCCCGGCCACCCTGTCCACGCAGCTCACCGCGGGTCTCGCGGTCACCGTCACCGGGTACGCGGAGCGCTTCGACGACGGCATGGTGCTCACCGGGACCGTGCGTGGCCTGAGGGGACACCGGGTGCAGTTCGATGCGCGGCACCGCAGGGAAGTGGTGCGCCGCGGGTTCAGCGGGGCGGGGGCATGGGCCGTGTCCGCGGACGGAGAACCGGTCGTGGTGGGAATCGTGGTCAGCTGGCGGGGCGACCTGGACGAGCCGCTGCCGCAGGACAACGTGCTGGCGTACTCGTACCTGATCCCTGTCGCGCGCATGGCGGAACTCTCCCCCGTCGTACGTGAGCTGGCCCGTCCCGATGCCTGGGACCGGGACTTCGACGAGCGGGCGCGGCGCTGGCTGGCCGACCCGTCCGGCCCCCCGGTCAAAGTCAGCGTGGTGGAGCGCGGGGGCGGCCGGGAGCGGAGCCTGCGCCACCTGGAACACCTCGCCGGCTACGTGCACCGGCCGGCCGACGCTTCCCGGGCCGAGCTGGTCGACCGGCTCCTGGGCCGGGCCCTCGCCTTCGCGCCCGGCGGCTACCCCGCGTGCCGGGAGTGGCTGCTGGGCCGGGGAGTGCGCCCGGCCGGTGACTCCCCGTACGCCGCCGAACCCGACATCACCGTCCTCGTCGACGGCGTGGACGAGGCCCGTAGCCCCGCCCGCCTGGCCGCGCTGCTCGCCCGGCTCGCCGGGTGCGGCGTGCGGCTGCTGCTGGTCTTCCATGACAGCGGCGGCCCGGGATGGCGGGACGTGCGCGACCTGGTGCTGGAGCCCGGCCTCCTCGCCTACGTCGATGACCTGCTGGCCCGAGGGAAGGTGTGGGAAGCCCGCCGGGCGCGAGAGGCCGGAATGGTCGACGCGGAGTCCCTGCGCCACGCGGCCGCCGCGACCGCGGACCTGCTGATCCGCCGTGAGGCGATCACGGCCCTGGCAGATCCGGCGGAACGGCTGCTCGCCTTGAGGGAGTTCGCGGACGGGCTGCGGACGGCGTATCCGGGAGCCGGGTGAGTGGGGGTGTGGGGGCGGCGCGGCGGGTTCTGCCGGAAGGGCGTACCGCCGGGTTCGGGGAAGCCGGCCGGTGCGCAGCGAGCGGCGTGCCCCGAGACGGGGCGCGGGTGAGCTGTGCGACCCGCCGTCGTGGCAGGCCGTGAGTCAAGACGGGGGAGGAGCATGCGCGTGAGTACGGAGCCGTGCCGTCAGCGACGGCTCAGTGGAGGGCCCTGCGGCGGGGAGATCCTGCCGACCGGGTACTGCGGCCGGTGCGGCCGGCGGCGGGACGCGCTGCCGCTGCCGGAGCCGGGCGACGGGCCGCGGGGCCCCCGGCAGCTGCTGAAACTGCCACCCCGCACGCCGCGCTCGCCCGAGGAGCGGCTCGCCGGCGGCGCCCACATCGCGGACCAGCCGCAGCGCTGCCGCAGACCGGACTGCGGTGCCACGATCCCCGTCCTCGCCGACCGTCCCGACCCGCAGTACTGCCCGCGCTGCGGCAAACCGCACGCCATGCGGCCCGACTTCGCGCAGGGCGCGACGCTCAGCGACCAGTACCACATCAAGGGCCCCGTCGCCCGTGGCGGTCAGGGCTGGGTGTATCTCGCCGAGGACACCCACCTCGACGACCTCGTCGCCGTGAAGACGTTGCGAGACCGCTACGGCGCGCACGGCGCCGCCCTCGCCGACCTCGAGCGGCGCACCCTCGTGGCCAGCCGGCACCCGTACATCGTGCGGATCCGCGACTTCCTCCCCTACGAGGCGCCCGCATCCGGCGAGGACAGTGCCCCGGAGCCCGAACTCCGCGTCAGGGGCGGTCACATCGTCATGGAGGACGTCGGTGACCACACCCTTCAGTCCGTCATCGACGAGGTCCGCCGCGGACGCGAGACGCTCGACATCGAGCATGTCGCCACGTACGGCATCCAGATCCTCACGGCGCTCTCCCACCTGCACCAGCAGGATCTGCTGTACGGAGACATGAAGCCGTCGAACGTCGTCCATGTCGATGACCACGTCAAGGTGATCGACATGGGCAGTGTCCGCAAACTCCACCAGACCGAGCCGCCGCCCCATGTGACGCCCGGCTTCCACGCGCCGGAACTGGCCGGTGAACTCACTCTCCCCAACGACCTGCACACCGTCGGCGTGACCCTGCGCTGCCTCGCCGCCCCCGCCCTCCGCGACGACGTGCCGGGCCTCGGCACGGGCTCGCTCGACGCCGTCATCGACCGCGCCACGCGCACAGTGGAGGAAGGGCCGCGGTTCAAGGACGCGGAGGAGATGGCCGACCAACTGCGGGGCGCACTGCGTGAGATCAGGGCGCTGCGCGGCAAGGGTGGCTCACCCGAGGCGTCCGGCTACTTCGACCCGTCGTCGGACTGGCTGGGTGAACGGCTGGGCGACGTGCCCGCGACGTCCGACCTCGCGCGCCCCGGTGAGGACCGCCCGCTTCGCGGCGCCCCGCCCGTCCTGCGGGTCCTGGACCCCGGGCGGCCCACGCCCGTCGAGATCGCCCGACGGCTCCCCGTCCCCAAGCCGTTCTCCAAAGACCCGCGGACCCCGGAATTCGGCGTCAGCGGGGGCTATGCCCGCACGGTGCGGCTCCAGCAGGCCCCCGACGACGAGCCCTCCGCCGAAATCTGCCTGCACAACATCCGCGTCGCCCTCGCCGTTGATCCAGCACCGCCCGACGTCGATGCGGCGGAGGCGGAGCTGGCCCTGGCCGAGGGCATTCCGGGCCCCGAGGAAGTGCGGCGCTGGCGCCTGGAGTGGCACCGAGGGCTGATCGCGCTCGCCCGGTTCGGCACGGGCGCCTCGGGGCGGCCCGCGGGCCTGGCGGCGGACCTGGCCGAGGCCTGCCGGAGCTTCGAGCTGGTCCGCGCCGATCTGCCGGGGGAGTACGCGCCGAAACTGGCCCTCGCCTACGCCTACGAGTGCGCCGCCCACGCGGAACCACAGCCACCGGACGCCGCCGGGGCACGCGCCCGGGCCCGCGAACTGTTCCACGCGGTGCATCTGCGCAACCCGGCGCACTGCGGCGCTGCCCTGGGCCTGGCCCGCCTCGCCCTCGACGAGCACGACCGCGACAAGGCGCTGGCCGCCCTCGAACGGGTACCGCGTGGCACCCGGGGCCGCACCCTCGCCCAGCGGGCCGCCACCCGGATCCGGGCCGCCTGCCTGGGCCACGGCCCCGAGGACCTGCCCTCGCCGGAAGCCGCCGAAGCCGTGCTCGCCGCACACGTCGCGGACCGGAACCGCTCCTCACAGGAACGGGAGCTGGTCCTCGCCCCGCTCGACGAACTCCGGCTGCGCATAGAGGTCAACGAATGGCAGCTCGCCGCGCTGCACCTGAACCACGGCATCACCGACGCGGGCGAGGCCACCTTGAGGCGCCGCCTGCGCCGCCTGCGCCGCTGGTGGCGCCCCGCGCGCGAACCGACCCCCGACGAATGCCGGGCGATGGAGGTCCGCGTCCTGCTGGAGCGCGACTACCTGGAACTCGCCGCCACCGACCCGGACCTCAGCGAGGCCCTGGTGGAGCGCGCCCATGCCGTCCGTCCGACGACGTTGACATGAGACGCCGACGGTGTCGGTGTCGCCGTACCGCAGCACCTGTCAGGAGGCTCTGATGAGATGTCCCGCCGAGCAGGCCCCGATGCCGCCGCCCGGGGGCGGCGGCGAAACCGTGGTGCCCTACGCCACCACGCTCGTCGTCGACGTCGACGAGCCCGAGCTCGTGCCGCGGGTACCGGGCGAGTCGGTCAGGCTCCTCGCGCAGGTGAGGGTGGCCGTCCTCGACCGGGCGCAGGGCGATCACGCCGACCCCGGGCAGCTCGCCCTGCTCATCGCGCTCGACCTCGCCGAACACCGCAGAGAGCGCATGGTGACAGCGATGCGGGCAGCGCTCGCGGCCATGCCCTCAGGCGCGTGGTTCGCCGTGGTCACCGCGGCCGGCGGGCGCGGGAACGGGAACGGGCCCATGCGCTACTACCCGGCGGAACCCGGAGCATGGACGCCGGCCGACCGGCAGCACCGGGTCAACGCGGCCTTCGCGATGGGCGCGGCCCCGCTGGCAGCCGACGGCGCACCGAAATCCTCCGGCTACGAAGGATGGCTGGGCGAGGCTCGGCGGATGTTTGCGGGATGCGACCGGCCGCTGCGCCGACTGCTGCTCGTCACCGACGCAGGCACCGGCTACGAGGACGCCTCGCTCACCGAGGAACTGGCGGCGTGCGGAACCAGCTTCACCTGCGAGGTCGTGGCCGTCGGCACGGGCTGGGACTACCAGCCACTGGAGCGGATCGTCAGCCGTCTGCGGGGGACGGCTGACCACGCGGGACCGGACTTCGCCGCCGAGCTCGCCGAGGCGGTCCGCCGGGCCTGCCGCCGGGCCGTCCCCGCGCTGCCGCTGGAGGTCACCGTGCGTCCCGGCGTGCGCATCGAGTCCTTCGTCCAGTTCAAGCCCCAGCACCTGGAACTCGCCGCCGACCCGCTGTCCGGACCGCTCCGTCACGTGTTCCACGCCCTGCCGTGGGACCCGGAGGGCACCGGCAGTGATTTTCTGCTCGACCTGCGCGTCGACGGCGCCGGCGATCCGCTCGGCGAGGTGCTCCAGTTCGCCATGGTCTCGCTGGGACCCCAGCACGAGGCCGTCACCGCCCGCTGGCGTGATCCCGGACTCCCACCCGCACGAACCGCCTCGAGCGCGAGCGACGAGACGACCGGCGGGAGCAGCCGCTTCCTCGACTCGCGGAACCGGATGATCGCCCATCTCAAGAAGGGCCTCACCTGCCTGGAAGCCGGCCGAAGAGCGGATGCGGAACGGCACCTGGGTCAGGCCGCCGCGGTGGCCCACCGGCTGCGGGCGCGCTGGGTCCTCGACGAGATCGAGGTCTGGGGCGACATCCACGACGCCGCCGCCGGATCCGTGAGCGTGAGCCTGCCCGCCGACGCCCACCGGGTCAGCGTCACGCTGATGCGCCTCGGCGCCCGGTCGGCGAACGAGGGCACGAGTCGCACGGCAGGCCGACAGCACACCGCCTGCCCCCGCCCGGACTGCCGGGAGCCGGCCGTCCCCGGTGCCCTCTACTGCGTGCGCTGCGGAGAGGAGTTGTCGTGAGGCGAGGGCGTGAGCAGCGGCACGGCGTGAGCACACGACGGCTGCTGCTGCGGCACCTGTGGGGCTTCCTCGGCTGCGCCGCCGTCGGCGTCACCCTGCTCACCGCCGTGGCTGTACCACGACTCGACGCCAGAGTCAGGGAGTTGCGCGACGATGTCGCGCCGTCCGTCCAGGGGGCGGCAGCCGTCAGGCTCGCCGTGCTGCGTGCCGACGCGGCGGCCCGGTACTCGATCGAGCGAGAGGTCGCCCGTACGGTCGGGGCGGGCGAGACGGCCCAGAGCCAGCTCGCCGCCGCGGACCAGGGCCTCACCCAGCTCGCGGACCACGTCGGCAGCGACATGGACCAGGACATCTCCGCGGCCAACGGCCTGCTCGCCGCCTACAACAACGCCATCACGCTCGCCACGGTCAAATACCAGGCGGACAGCGAGATGCGGAACGAGAAACTCGCCGAAGCGAAAGCCCTGCTGGAGCGCCCGGCCACCGGTCTGCTCGACCGCCTCGACAAGGTAGCCATCGCCGAACAGCGCCGGGCTGACGAACTGGCCGACCCGGGCCTGCTGTTGACGGCGTCCTGGGTGGCGGTGGCCGCCGCGCTGGCCGCCGCTGCCACCGTGGCGGGCCTCGCGTGCCGCGCCATCAGCCGGCGCTGCGGCCGGCTGCTGGCCCCCTGGATCCTGGCCGGCGCCACCGCTCCACTGGCCCTGGCCACCGTGCCGGCCTTCCTGGCGTGGCGTACCGCCCAGGGTCTGAACACCGCCCGTTCCCATCTCGCGGACATCCTGCACATCGCCCTGCCGGACTCGCTCCCCGGAAACGCCAAGGCCCTCGCCGCCGCACAGCAGCGGGTCGCCGCCACCGGCCTGCCCGACCTGTCCGCGTTCGGCTGGTGGAACGGCGCCTACGTCGTCGTGGGTCTGGCCGGCACCTGCGCCGCCGTCGCCGGCCTCGTCGCCCGGCTCACCACCGACTATCCGGAGCGCCCGGTCGACTGGTCGTGGGCGCGCCGCTCGTGGAACCGAGCGACCCGCACGAAGGGGCGCCGCTGGATCGCCGCGGCAGCCGCGTTGGCCGTCTTGGCGGCGATCGCCAGCCCGCAACTCCTGGAGCGCGACCCCGTCGTCACGGTACTCGGCCCGTGGACGGGCAAGGAGGAACAGCGCTTCCGCGACCTGATGGAAGGCGCCGGTATCCGTATCAGCTACCAAGGCACCCCCGCCCAGCGCGAGGTGCTGCTCTCGCGGGTACAGGCCGGCGACCCGCCCGACATCGCGATCATGCCCGGCATCGGGGAGCTGGCCGAGTACCGCTCCGAGAATCACCTGAAGCCGCTCGACGAACTGGTCAAGGGCCTGCGATACGCGGGCCCCTGGCGCCCGGACGGCAAGGGGCACACCTATTGGTGGCCGGTCAACGCCAACCTCAAGAGCATCGTGTGGCGCTCCCGCGATGTCGTCGGCCGCCCCGACGCCCCGTCCTCCTGGTGCCTCGGCATGGGCGAGGACGGCGCCGCCGGCTGGCCCGGCACCGACTGGATCGAGGACATCGTGTTGCAGCGGTCAGGACCGAAGGTCTACGCCGACTGGGCTCTCGGCACCGGTGAGGGCGCCTCCACGGCGTGGACGAAGGGACCGGTCAGGGAGGCATGGGGGCAGTGGGCCGGGTTCCTCGCCACGGACGGCAAGCGGGCAGGGCAGGCGCTGATCACCGACTGGCGTGGCCCCGGTGCTCTGAAACCGCGCAACGACACCGCCTTCCGCGAGGCCGCCCCCCGCTGCGCCCTCGAACACCAGGGCTCCTTCGCGAAGGGTGACGACGACGCCCGCCTCACCGACGCCGCCCCACTGCTGCCGGGCGGACCCTACCGGACACGGGCCTACGAGGTGTCCGGCGATTTCGCCGCCCTCTTCAATGACAGGAAACCGGCCCGCAAGGCGCTGCGCGCCCTCTTCTCCGAGGAAGGGCAGCAGAGGTGGGCGGGCCAGGGCACCATGTACTCGGCGATGCTCCCGGTCATGACGGAGATCGCCGACCACGGCGAGGTGGACGGCACCGCACGCGCGATCTACGGAAAGTTCCTTCAGACCGAGGTGCCGCGCTGCCTCGACGCCTCCGACGTCATGCGGCCCGCCGTGCGGGACGCGTTCCACGAGGCGGTGCTGCGGACCGTCGCCGCCGTGGTCAAGGGCGGGTTGTCCGACGGGGACTTCGGAGACATCCTGGGCGGCGTCCAGAAAGTCCAGGATGTGACGGACCAGGAGGAGGACAAGGGCATCGCGGGCCTCAGGGTGTGCAGCGAGGCCCGGGGGTGATCCGGCTGCGGGGCCATGCTCTCGGCTCCCGGCACGCCCGCTCGTGTGGCGTGGTCGAGGACGTCACCCACCCCCATGGGCGACGTCCTCGACCGCTCCCCCCGGTGCCGGACTGTGGTTCAGGTGTCCGCGCGGCGGATCCGTGCCGTCACCAGCACATCACCGCTGTCCCGCCCGATCCCCAGGCGGAGTACAGGCGTACGCGGACGAGATAGCGGCGGCCCTTGACGAGCCGGGCGCCGATCGTGGCGTTGTGCACAGTTCCCCCGTCGTCCCGGCCGGCGAGGTAGCGGGGTTCCCCGTCCCGCTCCTCGAAGAGCACCACGACGGCGTCGCAGTCGCCGAAGGTGCCCAGCGTGTACGTGCGGGTTTCCGGCGGGTCGATCACGAAGTCCGCCTGTTCGCCCGGCCCGAGGCCGAGCGGCGCCGAGCGGAACGGCACCAGCGCCGGCGAACCCCGCGGATGCGCCGGCGGATACCAGCGCAGCACGGACTCCTTGTCGGCGGCGGACAGTGTGCCGGGCGGGTTCAGGCCCCCGCGGTACTGCTCCGGCTCCAGGATCAGCCCCGGCGGGAACGGGAACTCCATGATCGACTGCGGGTCCCAGACGGGGCCGTCGACCTCGTCCGGGCCGAGCTTGCGCAGGATGTTGTAGTGCGTCCGCTCCCGGCTCCAGTGGTGCGGCGCGCCCGCCAGCTCGGCGTACACGGCCTCGTCGTCCCAGTGGATGCCCGCGAACGGGCTCTGGTGCTCGTGCAGCATGCCGAGCGCGTGCCCGACCTGGTGCAGGACCGTCCCGCGCTCCCCGGGCGCGGTCAGGTCCCAGCCGAAGTTCATGGTGCGTTCCTGCCGGCCGGCCAGCAGCGCGTCCCGGCCCACCGCCGACCAGGAGCCGTCGCCCGCCTGGAAACCGATGCGCAGTTCGGCCTCCGAGCGGTCGCCGACCTCGGTGAAGGTGATCCCGATACCGAGGTCCTGCCACTCCCGGAAGCCCGCGCGCACCACGTCCCGCTGCTCCTCGGCGCCGGCCCACGAGACCCGTCGCGTCATCCCCCTCCCCGGCACGGGGATGACGGACGCGTCGGTGTCGCCGTCGAAGAACCAGTAGTGCACCACGGTGCCGTTGACCCACATCCGCCGCCCGCTCGCGAGTGCGCTCAGCCGCTCGGCCGCCAGCCCCGGTGCGAAGGCGGGCGCCGGCGCCTGTGCCAGCGAGCAGTAGCGTGCGGTCATGGGCCACAGCCTGCCCCGCGGCCCGCCCCGGGCGCCTGAGTCGGGGGCTACTCAAGTCGCCCTGTATCAAAGGTGAGTAGTCGCGCTCATGTCTGTGTGATGACTTACGAGAGGGACGCGACGACGCTGGAGCCGCCCTGGCCGTTCGCCGGGCGGGAGGACGAACTGGAGCTGGTCCGCCGGTCCCTGACCGGCGTACGGCGCGGCATCGTGGTGACGGGCCAGGCGGGCTGCGGGAAGACCCGTCTCGTCACCGAGGCGGTCCGCGGCACCGACTGCGCCCGGGCGGCCGGCACGCCCGAGAGCCGGACCATCCCGTTCGCCGCGTTCGCCCATCTGCTGCCCGAGTCGGTCACGCTGCACCGCGCGGTCCAGTCGCTGTCCGGCATCCGCACGCTGCTGGTGGACGACGCGCACCTTCTCGACGACGCCTCCGCCGCCCTGGTCCACCAGCTCGCCGTGCACGGGCGCACCCGGCTGCTGGTCGTCGCCGCGGACGGCGCCCCCGTGCCCTGCGCGATCTCCCGGCTGTGGACCGGTGAACTCCTGCCGCGCCTCGCGCTGGAGCCGCTGCCCGGGGAGGAGACCGCCCGGCTGCTCACGGCCGGCGCCGGCCCTCTCGACGCGCTCACCGTGAACCGGCTGCACCGCCTGAGCCAGGGCGACCTGCGGCTGCTGCGCGACCTCCTGGGGGCGGTGCGCGGGCTGCTGACCCCCGTCCCGGACACCGGCGAGCGGGCATGGCGGGGCCCGGTCCCGCTGACCACGGCCGTACGGGAACGCACCGCCCCCGTGCTCGGCCGGACCTGCCCTCTCGAACGCGAGACCCTCGACCGCCTCGCCTTCGCCGAACCCCTGCCGTCGGACCCGGACGAGCTGGACCTCGGCGCTCTCGAAGTGCTGGAGTCCGACGGCCTGGTCGAGGTCGACGACCGAGGTGCCGTCCGTCTCGCCCACCCCCTGCACGGGCCGGTGCTCCGGGCCGCGGCGGGCCGGCTGCGGGCGCGCCGCCTGGCCCGGACCCCGCAGGCGTACGCAGCCGCTCTCGACGCCGAGTCGGCGGCCCTGGCCCGCCGGATCGACCGGGCCGACGTACGGGCGACGGCCACGCCGGTGGGGGAGTGGCTTGTCGCCGAGGGCGGCCCGCTGCCGGTCGGGTACGCCGCGGTACGCGCCCGGTTCGCGCGACTGCGCGGGGAGGTGAGGGAGGCGGCGGCCTGGGCGCGGGAAGGCCTGCGCAGCGATCCCCGGGACGCGTCCTGCCGGACGGAACTCGACCGCGCCCGCGCGACGCTGGACAGCATGGGCGACCCGGACCCGGACCTGGAGGCGCTCACCGACCCCTACGACGCCGTCCGCCTCGGCGCCCCCGAGAAGGCCGTCGACCGGCTCGGCGGCGTCTTCGCCCGGCACGCCGACGCCCTCACCCGTGCCGACGGCCCCGACCTGGACGAGGTGGCCTGGGAACTGGAGCGGCGGGGCTACCTGCTGTTCGCCGCCGAAGCGCATGCCCAGGCCGTACGCGCCCACCGCGATCCGCGCGCCGCCCGGCACTCGCGCACCCGGGCCGTCGCCCTGGCCCGGCGCTGCCAGGGCGCCCGCACTCCCGCCCTGTCCGGGCTGGTCCTCGGCGAACTCACCACCCGGCAGCGGCAGATCGTCACCCTCGCCGCGGCGGGGCTGACCAACCGGCAGATCGCCGAACGCCTCACCTTGTCGGTCCGCACCGTCGGCAACCACCTCTACAGCGCCTACGCCCGGCTCGGCGCGAGCGACCGCGGCGCCCTGCCGTGGCTGGCTCAGCCGGAGGCCCAACCGGCCTGAGCCGGTACCAGAACCGGCGGCCTGACCCGAACAGGGGACGGGTCAGGCCGCCCCGAACGCCGAGAACGCCCACCCCGTGGCCTGGTGCAGCGCATCGCCCGGCTGGGCGGCCCGGGCGTCGCGCAGCGCCTCCGCCAGGGACAGGCCGGCATCGAGGCCCTTGTGCAGCGCGAGCATCAGCGGCACCACCGCGGCGTCGTTGACGGGCGCGCTGCACGCCACCACCCCGGCCGTGCCGAGCGGCAGCAACGCCGTGACCAGACCGAGCAGTTCGTCGGCACCGACCGAGGCGAGGCGGGCGGTGTCGCAGCAGGACAGGATGATCCGGTAGGGGCTGCGGTCCAGCCGCTCGAAGTCGTGCACGACGATCGGCCCGTCGGCCATCCGCAGGGAGGAGAACAGCGGGCTGTCCGCGCGGAACGTGCCGTGCGCCGCGATGTGCGCCAGCGCGGCGCCGTCCAGTTCCTCCAGCACACGCGGCACCCGCGCCTCGTCGTCCTCCAGGACCGTCGCACATTCGTACCGGCCGGCCAGCTCGGGCACCTCGGCGCCGCCCGTCGCCAGGCCCGGGCCGCGCACCAGCACATGGCAGCCGTCCGGCGGCGGCGGGGTCTCCCGGGCCCGCAGCCAGCTGCCCGCCGACGGCGAGACGCTGAGCACCCGTTCCCGCAGCGAGGGCAGCAGCGCCCACGGCACCCGGTGCAGCCGCCCCGGCGGCACGATCACCACCGGGCCGCCGCCCAGGTGCGCCGCGGCCGGTCCCAGGAGCAGTTCCTCCAGCCGCCGCCCCGCCGCCTCCACCACCGGCAGCCGGGCCTCCGCCCCGGGGTGGGCCAGCCGCCGCAGCCCGGCCTGTACGTGCTCGGCCTCGGTCTCCGCCTCGGCGAGCAGCCCGGCCTCGAACCGGCGCACCCGCCCCCGCCCGCACAGCAGTACCTGCACCCGGCCGTCGAGCACGGCGAGTTCCACCAGCAGCACCTCGTCGCCCAGTCGCTCCAGCAGCCGGCCGACGTCGAACCGGTCTCCGCCCCCGGGCGCCTCACCCCTCATGTGCAGGGTCCGGGAGCGGATCTCCCGCTCCAGGCGCCGCTGTTCGCGCTCCAGCGCCGGGACCGGCCGGCCCTCCATCCGGGCGGCTTCCGCCCGGGAGGCGATCTCGCGGAAGGCGGTCATGCCGCTGAGCAGCTCCGGGTCGGCGGGCGGCCTGGTCGGCGGCGTGGACAGCACGGTGGCCCGCCAGCGCTCGCTCCACACCAGCAGCCGCCGCGGCCCGCCGGAGACCAGACTTGCCCGCTGCGCCAACGCCGCCAGCTCAGCACCCTGTTCGGTCGCACGGGCCCGCAACTCCGAGGCCCCCAACGTCATCCGGTGGTCGTCCAGCACGTCCAGGCCCCGCCGGCAGGCCTCCAGCACACCCCGGGTCGACCCGGCGGCCTGCGCCCGCAGCGCCTGCGCCGCCCAGCCCGTCATCCGCGCCAGCGGCGGACCGCTGCGCCGGCTGCGCGCGGCCACGGTCAGGTGCCGCTCCGCGTCCGCCGTCCAGCCCAGACCCAGCGCGATCCGGCCCGCGAGCAGCGACGCCTCCGGCGCGGCCGGGGCGCCGAAAGAGGCCAGCTTCCCGGCCACCGTGGCCGCGTCGGCGACCAGCCGCCCCGAGCCGCGCCCGGCCGCGTGCCGCGCCTCGATCAGCACCAGCCGGGCGTGCGTCTCCCACCAGGTGCGCCGCTGCCCGGCGAACAGCCGTACGGCGAGGGCGGCACGCGCGATGGCGGTGTGCGGGTCCCCGGCGGGCCGGGCGGCGCGGGCGGCAGCCAGCAGCAGCTCCGCCTTGCGGGTGGACTGCCCGCCGATCCCGTCCAGCTTCCCGATCGCCGCGTCCGCCTCGGCCAGCGCCTCCGGGGCGAGACCGGCGGCCATCAGCACCTCGCAGCGCCGGATGTTCAGCATGAACGTCGGCGTGCCGAGCCGGGCGTACCGCTCCTCCGCCTCGTCCAGCAGCCGCAGCGCGGCCGGCACGTCCCCCGACCGGAACGCGGCCAGCCCCCGGCTCTCCACCGCGTCGGCCTTGTCGTGCTCCTGGCCGGTGGTGTCCCACAGCGCCTCGGCCGCGGTGAAGTCCGCCTCCGCTCGCTCCACCGCCCCCAGCGCCAGATGCACGGTGGCCCGCAGGGTCAGCGCCCGCGCCGTCCAGATCACGTCGTCCGCCTGCCGCAGCACGGGCACCGCCCGGCGCACGTCCTCCAGCGCCTCACGATGGTGACCGAGCACCCACCACACATACGCCCGCCGGTACAGCACCCGCGCCCTGGTGTGCCCGCCGCCCCGCGCCACACCCCGCTCGAACGCCGCCAGGCCCTCCCGGGTGCGGCCCGCGTGCACCAGCGCCACGCCCAGCGTGGCCAGCACGTCCGCCTCCCGGTCGGCTGAGTCCGCGCGCGCCGCGCACTCCCGGGCCCGCCGCAGATGATGCAGCGCGAGCCGCAGATCGCCGAAGTCCCGCTGCCAGATGCCGATCACCTGGTGCGCCACGGAGGCGGCCGACGGGGACGGATCGGCGTCGAGCAGCGCCCGGGCCCTCGCGAGAGCCTCGCCCGGGTCGGCGAACACCATCGGCAGCAGTTCCGTAACCGAGTCGCTTCCCGCTGTCACTCCTCGGATGGTAGTGGCCCCGGAGCGCGCCACACAGGTGTCGAGCTGTATCAAGGAAAGGCCCGGCGGCTCTTGTTGTCGACCGCTCAGCGGCACCGACCGACGCCGTCGCACCAACGGGAGGACCCGCCATGGCACCTCAGCGATTCCACGAGCAGTTCGACCAGATCCAGCGTTCGATGCCGGACGTCCCCCTGGCGATGGGCCCGGACGACTCGGCGGAGTTCATGTACGAGAAGGGCGTGGTCCTCGTCCGCGACGGCGAGGAGGCCCAAGTCGTCGAGGACACGGTACGGGCGCACTTCACGGCGGCACCCGACCTCGACCAGGAGCAGATCCGCCGGGCGGGCCCGCAGACCAACCGCAGCGGCATCACCCGGATCCGCGTAGGCGACCCCGGCGAGGGCGGCCGGGACACCGACCGCTCCGTCGCCCACGCCCTGCGCTCCGTTCGGGAGCACGAGTCGCGGGCGGGGCACCGGATGGTCGCCCGCAACCATGTCGTGCACATCGCGGTCAACGCCTGCCCCGGCGACGAACCCGTCCCCGCCCCGCTCAGCGAGCCGCCCAACCCGGCCGCCGCCGACACACCCCACGACCCGGACACCGCAGTCGGCGTCCTCGTCGTCGACACCGGCCTCATGCACGACTATCGCTCCTGCGGCCTGCTCGCCCACACCGACGGCGACGCCCAGGTCCAGGAGTGCGACGACCAGGGGATCCTGCGGCAGTACGTCGGACACGGCACGTTCATCGCCGGGCTCGTCGCCGCCGTCGCGCCCAACACCGACATCACCGTCCGCGGCAGCCTCAACGACGCGGGCGCCATCCTGGAGTCCGAGTTCGGCGAGAGGCTCTTCGAGGCCGTCGACGCCGGTGGCTGGCCCGACGTGCTCAGCCTCTCGGCCGGCACCTCCAACGGCCGCACCGACGGCCTGCTCGGCGTCGAGAACTTCATGCGGGAACTGCGCGAGCAGCGCACCCTGCTGGTCGCCGCCGCCGGGAACAACGCCGGTGCCGCGCCGTTCTGGCCCGCCGCCTACGCCGGTCTGCCCGGCTGGGAGGACTCCGTGCTGTCGGTCGGCGCCCTGCGCAGCGACGGTGAGTCCGGCGCCTGCTTCACCAACCACGGCCCCTGGGTGAAGGTCTACGCCCCCGGCGAACGCCTCACCAGCGTCCTCACCGGCTTCGACTCGCCCGTCCCGTACGTGTACCAGCACTCCACGTACGACGCCTGTCGCTACGCCTTCTCCTACGGCTGCACCTGCCGGCACCCCCGCCACAGCGGCGTGCTGAGCGACGAGGGCAACGCCGCCAAGCCGGACCAGGTGATGTTCGAGGGGTACGCGCAGTGGAGCGGCACCTCCTTCGCCGCCCCCGTGACCGCGGGCCTGGTCGCCGCCCACATGACAGCGCACAAGGAGACCGACCCGCGCGCGGCCCGCCAGCAACTCCTCGCATCCAACGCGGAATCGGCGGAAGTACGGGGTGCGCGCGTCCCGGCCCTGCGTCCGCCCACCTGGCGCCCGGTCCCGGTCGTGCGTCTCGGCCCCGGGCTGTGAGGGCCGAAGCCGCCCCCTCCACGGCGTACGATGACGTGCCGTACTCGAGGGGTGGGGCTGCCGTGGACCGTACTGATGCCGGCGCACTCGTCCAGGCAGCCGCCGACGGTGACGCGGCGGCCTGGAAGGCGCTCGTGGAAGGGCTGAGCCCCCTGGTCTGGTCCGTCGTCCGGGCCCACCGGCTCTCCGACGCGGACGCCCACGAGGTCTATCAGACGGCCTGGTTCCGCTTCGCCCGGCACCTCGGGCGGATCCGCGAGCCCGGCAAGGCGGGCGCGTGGCTGGCGAGCACCGCGCGCCACGAGTGCCTGAAGGTCATCAAGAGTTCGCAGCGGCTCACCCTGACGGACGATCCGCGGCTGCTGGACCGGGTCAGCGAGGACCGCACGCCGGAACAGTCGCTGCTCGACTCCGAGGAGGCCGCCGCGCAGAGCGAACGCGTACGGCGGCTGTGGCAGGAGTTCGAGGAACTGGGCGAGCGGTGCAGGCAGTTGCTGCGCGTGCTGATGGCCACGCCGCCGCCCAGCTACCAGGACGTGTCCGCCGCGCTCGGGATCGCGGTGGGCAGCATCGGGCCGCTGCGCCAGCGCTGTCTGCGGCGCCTGCGGGCCCGGCTCGAGGCACGGGGGGCGATGTGAGCGGCATGAACGGCGACCGGCACGACGACGACCTCTTCGGCGAAGAGGAATGGGGCGACGAGGAGTTCGACGCCGGGATGCTGGAGGAGGAGCTGCGGCAGGCCGCCGCCGTCCTCGACCCGGTGCCGGCGGAGCTCCAGCAGCTCGCCGTCGACGCCTACGCGCTGCACGACCTCGACGCGCGCGTGGCCGAGCTGACCTTCGACTCGCTGGTCGACGCCCTCCCGGTCAGGGGCGCCACCGACGTGCCCCGGATGCTGACCTTCCGGGCGGGTGAGGTGACCGTCGACGTCGAGGTGAGCGCGCACGGGCTGATGGGGCAGGTGCTGCCGCCGCAGCCGGCCCGGATCGAGGTCCTCGGCGGGCCGCGGCCCGGCTCCCCGCTCACGGCCGACGCCCTGGGCCGCTTCACCGGCGACGTACCGCTGTCCGGGCCGTTCGCCCTGCGGTTGCGGACCGGTGGGGACGTGGTGGTGACGGAGTGGCTGCGGGCCTAGTCACCCGGTAGTGAGCCGGGCACCAGCCCGTACGCCCCTCACCAGGTGCAGGGCAGCGTCCGCGGTCCCCGGATCATCGTCTTGCGCCGCCAGGCGACCTGGTCGGCGGGGACGGCGAGCCGCAGGCCCGGCAGCCGGTCCAGCAGGGTGGTGAGCAGCAGCTCGGTCTGGAGGCGGGCGAGGACGGCGCCGGTGCAGTAGTGCGGCCCGTTGCCCAGCGCGAGGTGCGGGGCGCAGGCCCGGCCGGGGTCGATCCGGTCGGGCTCGGGGAAGACGTCCGGGTCGCGGTTGGCGGCGAGGTACGAGACGTACACCGCGTCGCCCGCTCGGATGCGGTGCCCGTGCAGGTCGACGTCCTCCAGGGCGATCCGCGCCAGGCCGACCGAGCTGCGGTGCGGGATGTACCGCAGCAACTCGTCCAGCAGCGCGTCCCGCGCCTCGGGCCGCTCCTGCCACCACTGCCGCAACTCCGGCCGGGTCAGCAGCAGATACAGCATCTGCCCGCAGTTGTGGGTGACGGCCTCGCCGCCGATCTGGAGCGGACCGGCGAGGCCGGCCGCCTCCGACTCGCTGATGTCGTCACGGGCCACGGCGGCGCCCAGCAGGGAGTACACGTCCTCACCGGTGCTGTGCGCCAGGGAGCGGATCGTCTCCGTGATCCAGCCGTACAGACGGTTCTTGGCCCGGTCGGCGGCCTCGGCCCCGCCGGACGTGGAGATGATCTGCCGGGTCCAGGTGTGCACCGCTTCCCGCTCGGCGGCGGGCACGCCCATGACCTCGCTGACCAGGGCGATCGGGAACGGTTCGAGGACCCGCTCGATCAGCTCGGCCGGCGGCCCGTCCCGTACCACCCCGTCCACCAGCTCGTCGATCATCTCCTGCGCGCGGGGCCGCAGCCGCTTCATCGCGCCGACGGTGAAGGCCCCGGCGACCGCCTTGCGCAGCCGGTTGTGGTCGGGCTGGTCGGCGAAGGCGAGCGAACCGGGACGCGGCTTGAAGTGTGGTGCCATGCGCGTCACTTGACGACCGGTCACCTCCGCCCGGCTGAACCGCGCGTCGTTGGTGATCAGCTTCACGTCGTCGTGGCGGGTGGCCAGCCACGCCCACCCCTCGCCGAACGGCAGCCGGATCCGGGTCAGCGGCCCCTCGCGCATCAGCTCGGCGAGGACCGGGTCGAACTCCGTACCGTCCAGGTCGAGGGCGGGCCAGTCCCGTACCGGGGGCGGGGCCTGGCCGGTCAGCGTGGTGGTCTCCTCCGTCATGCACCCACCCTCCCCGCGCCCCCGCCCGCTTGTCGCGCGGGAGTGCTCCAGCCGGTGACGGTGACGGGGCGGTGACGGTTCAGCGGGACACGGCGTCGACCAGCCCGGCCAGCGCGCCCGCGAGCCGCTCCAGCCCGGGCCCGGCGGAACCGCCCGGCTCGGACATATAGGTGTCCCGGCGGATCTCCACCATGAGCGCGCTCACCTCGGGCCGCCTCCCGTAGAACTCCAGGGGGACGTAGGTCCCGCTGAACGGTGTGTCGACCTCCGTCTCCCCGAACGCCTCCCGGGCGGCGTCCAGCAGCGCGGGAGGGGTGTGAAAGGGGTCGGTACCGAGGCAGACCGCGGGGCGGGGCCCCTCCCCGTGCAGCTCGTACGGCAGTCTCCGGCTCGGGTAGGAGTGCACGTCGATGATCACGGCCCGCCCGGCGGCCGCAAGCCGGTCCGCCACGGCCTGCGACATCGCTCGCGCATACGGCTCGAAGTACCGCTCGACGAGCGGCGCGGCATCGACGCCCTCGGGCCGCAGCACCCCGCCGTGCGTGGTCCGCGTGTACACCGCCCCCATCCCGACGGCCAGCATCTCCTCCCGCTCGTCCGGGAACCGCTCCGGGTCGACGACGAGCCGGGACAGCCGGTTGACAAACCGCCATGGGGTGACGCCGGCGGGTCCGGCCGCGAGCTCGGCGATCCGGTCCGTGTGCGCGTCCGTGATGTGGTCCAGCTCCCGCGCCAGCTCCTGGTTCCCGAGCACGATCCCCGCCCGCACGGCGTGCGGTATCTCCCGCGCGGAGTGCGGCACATGGAGGATCACGGGGGAGTCCGTGGCCCCCGGCAGCAGCTCGAAGGGCGGCGGTGCGTCGGTCACGGGGGCGACTCCGGGGGCGTTGTCAGTGGTGTCCGGCAGGATCAAGGTGCCACATCGCCGACCATCGAGGCCGAGGACGTCATGCCGATCAGCAACGAGCAGGTGAGCACCCATCCGTTTCTCCGGGGGCTGTACGACGACGCCTACTACCCGGACCACGTCGTGGACCGCGGCCGCGCGATCCTGCTCGCCCTGTGCGAGCGCATCGAGCGGGAGCGGCCGGCCGGCCTCGCCGCGCTGTACGCGCTGACCCACGCGGCCACGGAGGAGTTCAACGACCTGGAGGCCGCGTTCGAGGCGGCGGGCAGCGAGATCGAGACGTTGGCCCGGGAGGAGATAGCCGGGGACTTCGACTTCCTGGCGCGTGCCTACGGCTTCCCGGACGCGGACGTGGAGGAGCTGATCGCCACGCGGGAGTGGTGAGGGCCGGGGAGAGTGCACAAGGCCGGGGGCGCACAGGGCTCCGCCCCGGCCGGGCGCTGTGCCGGCCGGGGCGGAGTCGGTGGAGCGTGGAGGCCCGGGGCGTCAGCTCAGGGACGCCAGGGTCTCGTTCCACGTGGTGGACGGGCGCATGGCCGCCGCGGCCTTCTCCGGGTCGGGCTGGTAGTAGCCGCCGATGTCGACCGGCTTGCCCTGGGCGGAGATCAGCTCCTCGACGATCTTCTGCTCGTTCGCGGCGAGCGTCTCGGCGAGCGGGGCGAAGGCCTTCGCCAGGTCCGCGTCGTCGGTCTGCCCGGCCAGCTCCTGCGCCCAGTACAGGGACAGGTAGAAGTGGCTGCCGCGGTTGTCGATGCCGCCGACGCGGCGGGTCGGGGACTTGTCCTCGTTGAGGAAGGTCGCCGTGGCGCGGTCCAGGGTGTCGGCCAGGACCTGGGCGCGGGCGTTGCCCGTGACCTTCGCGAACTGCTCGAAGGACGGGACCAGGGCGAAGAACTCACCCAGGGAGTCCCAGCGCAGGTAGTTCTCCTTGACCAGCTGCTGCACGTGCTTGGGCGCCGAGCCGCCCGCGCCCGTCTCGAACAGGCCACCGCCCGCCATCAGCGGGACGACCGACAGCATCTTGGCGCTGGTGCCCAGCTCCAGGATCGGGAACAGGTCGGTGAGGTAGTCACGCAGCACGTTGCCGGTGACCGAGATCGTGTTCTCGCCGCGGCGGATGCGCTCCACCGACAGCTTCGTCGCCTCGACCGGGTTGAGGATCCGGATGTCCAGGCCCTCGGTGTCGTGCTCGGCGAGGTAGGTGTTGACCTTGGCGATCAGGTTGGCGTCGTGCGCACGGGTCTCGTCCAGCCAGAACACCGCCGGGTCGCCGGTGGCGCGGGCGCGGGTGACGGCCAGCTTCACCCAGTCCCTGATCGGCGCGTCCTTGGTCTGGCAGGCGCGGAAGATGTCGCCGGCCGAGACGGCCTGCTCGATGAGCGCGGTGCCGTTGCCGTCGACCAGGCGGACGGTGCCCGTGGTGGGGACCTCGAAGGTCTTGTCGTGGCTGCCGTACTCCTCGGCCTTCTGCGCCATCAGACCGACGTTCGGCACCGAGCCCATGGTGGACGGGTCGTAGGCGCCGTTGGCCCGGCAGTCGTCGATGACGGCCTGGTAGACGCCCGAGTAGGAGGAGTCCGGCAGGACCGCGAGGGTGTCGGCCTCCTGGCCGTCCGGGCCCCACATGTGGCCGGAGGTGCGGATCATGGCCGGCATGGAGGCGTCGACGATGACGTCCGAGGGGACGTGCAGGTTCGTGATGCCCTTGTCGGAGTCGACCATCGCCAGCTCCGGGCCCTCGGCGAGCTCGGCGTCGAAGGAGGCCTTGATCTCGGCGCCTTCCGGCAGGGCCTCCAGGCCCTTGTAGATGCCGCCCAGACCGTCGTTCGGGGTGAGGCCGGCCGCGGCGAGCTTGTCGCCGTACCGCGCGAACGTCTTCGGGAAGAAGGCGCGCACCACGTGGCCGAAGACGATCGGGTCGGAGACCTTCATCATCGTCGCCTTCAGGTGCACCGAGAACAGCACGCCCTGCGCCTTGGCCTCGGCGACCTGCGCGGTCAGGAACTCGCGCAGCGCGGCGACGCGCATCACGGAGGCGTCGACGACCTCACCGGCGAGCACGGGTACGGACTCGCGCAGCACCGTGGTGGTGCCGTCGTCGCCGACGAGCTCGATGCGCAGCGCGCCGTCCTCGGCGATCACGACGGACTTCTCGGTGGAGCGGAAGTCGTTCTGGCCCATGGTCGCCACGTTGGTCTTGGACTCGGCGGTCCAGGCGCCCATGCGGTGCGGGTGGGACTTGGCGTAGTTCTTGACCGAGGCGGGGGCGCGCCGGTCGGAGTTGCCCTCACGCAGGACCGGGTTCACGGCGGAACCCTTGACCTTGTCGTAGCGGGCGCGGATCTCGCGCTCCTCGTCGGTCTTCGGGTCGTCCGGGTAGTCCGGCAGCGCGTAGCCCTGGCCCTGCAGCTCGGCCAGGGCGGCCTTGAGCTGCGGGATGGACGCCGAGATGTTCGGCAGCTTGATGATGTTGGCGGCGGGCGTCTTGGCCAGCTCACCGAGCTCCGCGAGGGCGTCCGGGATGCGCTGGTCCTCGGTCAGGTACTCCGGGAACAGGGCGATGATGCGTCCGGCCAGCGAGATGTCGCGCGTCTCCACGGGAACACCCGCCTGTGACGCGTACGCCCGGACCACCGGCAGGAAGGAATACGTCGCCAGGGCGGGGGCCTCGTCAGTGTGCGTATAGATGATGGTCGAGTCAGTCACCGGGTGCTCCGCTCCACGTCTGCAACATTGCTCGACATCAAGATATCTCGTGACCGGCCTCGGCTCGACAGGGGTCCGCGACCAGTTTCGTGCAACCGATCTCCGCGTTCCCGTGTCCTGGAGAGAGATCACTCACTCCAAGCCACGGCCGGACCTGACCACCCGGCCGCCCGAGCGAAAGCGGACCATGAGATATCGCACCAGAGTGACGGCCCCCGCGACCGTCCTGATCGGCACGGCGGCGGCGCTGACCACGGGGATCCCGGCCCAGGCGGCCGGCAGGACCGGCGCCACCCCGGGCCCGGAGACCCTCGGCGACCCCGTCTACCCCGCCCTCGGCAACGACGGATACCGCGTCTCGGCCTACCACCTCGACTTCGCGTACGACGCCACGACCAGGCTCGTCGAGGCCACCGCGACCCTGGCCATCCGCACCACCCAGGCCCTGAGCCGCTTCTCCCTGGACGCGCGCGGCCTGGACGTCCGCTCCGTCCGGGTCGACGGCCGCACCGCCGCCTTCGAGCAGGTGGCCGAGAAGCTGCGGATCACCCCCGCCCGAAAGCTCCCGGCGAAAACCCGCGTCACCGTGTCCGTGGCCTACGGCGCCGACCCGCGCCGGACCCCGCCGCCCGCCGGCGGCTGGGTGGCCACCCCGGACGGGTTCGCGGTGTGCTGCCAGCCGGACCTGGCGCACACCGTCTTCCCCTGCAACGACCACCCCTCCGACAAGGCCGACTTCACCTTCCGCCTCACCGTGCCCGCCGGACTGCGGGGCGTCGCCAGCGGCCGGCTGGTGCGCACCGAGCAGCTGGCAGGCGACCGGACCGCGTACACGTACCGCTCCGGTTCGCCGATCGCCACCGAGGTCGTGCAGATCACCGTCGGCGACTACGTGATCAAGGACCGGCAGGGCCCGCACGGGCTGCCGCTGCGCGATGTCGTCCCCGTCGCCCGGGCCGCCGCCCTGGAGCCCGCCCTGGCGCTCACCCCGGCCCTGGTGTCCTGGGTCGAGCAGCGGCTCGGCGCGTACCCCTTCGAGACGTACGGCCTGCTGCCCTGCAACAACGACGCCCCGGACGCCTTCGACTTCACGGGCCTGGAGACCCAGACACTCACGATCTACAAGCCGAACTACCTCCTCCAGGAGGAGAGCAAGATCGGCTCGCACATGATGCACGAGCTGGTCCACTCGTACTTCGGCAACAGCGTCAGCCCCGCCACCTGGGCCGACCTGTGGCTGAACGAGGGCCACGCCGACTTCTACGGGCTGCTCTACCGCTACGAGCGCGGCTGGCCCGACTCCCTGGGCATGACCTCGCTGGAAGCCCGCATGAAGCACACCTACGCCCAGGGCGACCAGTGGCGTCGCGACTCGGGGCCGGTCGCGGCGCCCAACGCGGCCAATCTGTTCGACGGCCAGCGCTACCTGGGCGGCGTGCTCGTGCTGTACGCGCTGCGGCAGCAGGTCGGCGAGGCGGCCTTCACGGCCCTGGAGCGTGTGTTCCTGGAGCGGTACCGCGACTCCGCCGCCTCCACGCAGGACTACATCGCCGTCGCCTCGGAGGTCTCCGGTCAGGACCTCTCCGGCTTCCTGCGGGAGTGGCTGTACGGCACGAAGACGCCGCGGATGCCGGGTCACCCGGACTGGACGGTGACGCCGGTGAAGGCGTCCCTCTCGGCGCCGCGCGACCGGAGGGACAGCCACCATCACGAGAACTCCGCGACGCTGTAGGAAGCCGGCGCGCCTCAGTCGAGCCGGGCGCTCAGTCCGCCCGGCTCGATCTCGCCGGTCCGCTGCTGCGGGATGACGACCCCGCCCTGCTGGAGCGCCACCGTGCGGGCCGGGGCGGGGATGCGGATGCCCTCCAGGCGGTACCGCTTGTGCAGGCGCTTGATGAACTCGTGCTTGATCCGGTACTGGTCGCTGAACTCGCCGACGCCCAGGATGACGGTGAAGCCGATGCGGGAATCGCCGAAGGTGTGGAACCGGATGATGGGCTCATGGTCCGGCACGGCGCCGTCCACCTCGGTCATCGTCTCCGCGATGACCTCGTTGGTCACCCGCTCCACGTGCTCCAGGTCGCTGTCGTAGGCCACCCCGACCTGGACCAGGATGGTCAGCTGTTCCTCGGGGCGCATGAAGTTGGTCATGTTCGCCTGCGCGAGCTGACCGTTGGGGAGCACGACGAGGTTGTTGGACAGGTTGCGGATCGTCGTCTGCCGCCAGTTGATGTCCTCGACGTAGCCCTCCTCGCCGCTGCTGAGCTTGATGTAGTCACCGGGCTGGACGGTCTTGGAGGCGAGGATGTGGATGCCCGCGAAGAGGTTGGCGAGGGTGTCCTGCAACGCCAGCGCGACCGCCAGGCCGCCGACACCCAGGGCGGTGAGCATCGGGGCTATGGAGATCCCCAGCGTCTGCAGCACCACCAGGAAGCCGATCGACAGGACCAGGATCCGGGTGATGTTGACGAAGATCGTGGCCGATCCGGCGACACCGGAACGGGACTGGGTGACGGTGCGCACCAGTCCGGTGACCACCCTCGCCGCCGACACCGTCGCCACGAAGATGAGCAGCACGGTGAGCACCTGGTTGGTGGTGTGCTGCACCGTGCGGGTCAGCGGCAGCACCGCAGCCGCACCCGCCACGCCGCCCACGACCGCGGCCCAGGGCACCACGGCCCGCAGCGCGTGCACGATCACGTCATCGCCGGTCCAGCGGGTGCGGTCGGCGTGCCCGCCCAGCCAGCGCAGCAGGACACGCAGCGCGAACGCCGCCAGCAGACCCGAGGCGAGGGCGATGCCGGCGAACAGCAGATCGTCCACGGTGAGCGCCCGGTTCACCGGTCACCCCCGGGGCGGGGAACCGCGGCGAACGCCGCCACCAACGGCCGGATGTGAAGTCTCGTCACGTCGTCACCTGCTCGTCTTCCGGGATGCTCGAAGGTGCCCGACCACCCTGACCCGCGGTCGGCGCGATCGTTCATCCTGCCGTATCCCGAACGGGGTTCCGTACCGCGGACGGGGGTGAGCGCAGGGTGAGTTACTGCACATGACGCACTGTCACGCCCGGGTCAGATCACCTTCAGCCGCACCAGCGCCCCCAGCGTCAGCGCGCCCGGCACCAGCGGGAGCCAGACGGTGATCACCCGGAAGGCCAGGACCACCGCCGTGGCCACCGCGGCCGGGCCGCCCGCCGCCACCAGCGCCACGACCAGCGCCGCCTCCACCGAGCCGATCCCGCCCGGCGTGGGCACCAGCGCGACGGCGACCGTCGCCGCCAGGTAGGCCACCGCCATGTGCGCCACCGGGACGTCCAGCCCCAGCGCCCGCCCCACCAGCACCAGTACGGACGCCTGCAGCGCCGGGAAGGCGAAGGCCCCGCCCCACAGCGCCAGGGCCCGCGCCGGACGCGTGTGCACCGAGCGTGCCTCGCCGAGCGCCGTCCGCAGGAAGGACACCAGAGCCGAGCGCAGCCGCCGTACGAGGGCGAGCACGGCCGCTGCGATCACGAGCACCACCGCGACGCCGGCCAGCAGCGGCCCGAACGCCGTCTCCGGCACCAGCGCGCCGAGGCTCAGGGCGTCGGGGAACGCGATGAGCAGGACACCGAGCAGGGCCACCCGGCCGACGCTCTCCGCCAGCAGATACAGCGCGAGGGCGGCCGAGGAGCGGGCGAGCGGCAGCCCGCACACCGTCATGAACCGCAGGTTGACCGCGCTCGCGCCCAGCCCGGTCGGCAGCAGGTGGTTGGCCGCTCCCGCCGCGAACTGCGTGGCCAGCAGCCGTCGTCGGGGCAGCCGCTCGACGACCGCGCCCTGCCGGGTGCAGGCGGCGGCGACCCAGGTCAGACAGGTCGCTCCGGCCGCGGCCAGCAGCCAGGGCCACTCGGCGGTGCCGAGATGCGCGAAACCGGCGGCCAGCACCGACCGGTGTCGCACCGCGACCACGGTGACGAGCAGGAGCGGGAGCAGACACAGGATCTGCCGCAGGCGGCGGACCGGGACGCGACGGGGGAGTCGTCCCGGGCGGAGTTCGGGGAGTTGTACCGCTGTCACATCTCCCGAGGCTGTCCAGGACGGGCCAACTGCGGGTTGCGGGAGCGGGGACTGGGGATTGCGCGCGGGAAGCGGCTGCGTGGGGAGCGTCATCGGGGCCTTTGCGCGGAGGGACGGGGAAGAGGGGGATCGGGCCGATTGTGCGGGATGTCGGGACAATGTGCGAGCTTCTTGACCTCAAGATTGATTGAGGTTCTACGGTCGTCTCCATGAGTATGGAGACCACAGCGTGGACACAGCTGCACAGCGTCATGAACGCCGAACAGGAACGCCGTCCCTTCGCCGCGGCGACCCTGCGCCGCATCGGCGCGTTCGCCCGCCCGCACCGGCGCCGCATCGCCCTCTTCGTCCTGCTGGGCGTGGGCACCGCCCTGCTGGCCGTGGCGACGCCCGTGCTGGCCGGGTGGGTCGTGGACACGATCGTCTCGGACGGTGACGAGGGCAGGGTCGTACGCCTCGCCCTGCTCATCGCGCTGATCGCGGTGGCGGAGGCGACGCTGGGCATCCTCGGCCGGAGGCTGTCGGCGACGCTGGGCGAACACCTCATCCTCGATCTGCGCACGGCCGTCTTCGACCATGTGCAGCGCATGCCGGTCGCGTTCTTCACACGTACTCGTACGGGCGCCCTCGTCTCCCGGCTCAACAACGACGTCATCGGCGCCCAGCGCGCGTTCAGCAACACCCTCTCCGGGGTGGTCAGCAACGTCGTCACCCTCCTGCTCACCCTCGCGGTGATGCTCACGCTGTCCTGGCAGATCACCCTGCTGGCGCTGGTGCTGCTGCCGGTGTTCGTGATCCCGGCGCGGCGCATGGGCAGCCGGATGGCCCGGATGCAGCGTGAGGCGGCGACGCTGAACGCGGCGATGGGCACCCGCATGACCGAGCGGTTCTCCGCCCCCGGTGCCACGCTGGTCAAGCTCTTCGGGCGGCCGGAGGAGGAGTCGCGGGAGTTCGCCGAGCGGGCCCGTCGGGTCGCGGACATCGGGATACGGACGGCGACCGCCCAGGCGGCCTTCATCACCGCCCTCACCCTGGTCTCGGCCCTTGCCCTGGCCCTGGTCTACGGCCTCGGCGGCTGGTTCGCCCTGCGCGGTGCCCTGGAACCGGGCGCGGTCGTGGCGCTCGCGCTGCTCCTGACCCGGCTCTACGCGCCGCTGACCGCGCTCGCGGGGGCACGCGTCGAGATGATGAGCGCGCTGGTCAGCTTCGAGCGGGTCTTCGAGGTGCTCGATCTCAGGCCGCTCATCGAGGAGAAGCCGGACGCGCGCCCGGTGCCCGAGGGGCCCGTGGCGGTCGAGTTCGACGGGGTCCGCTTCGGCTACCCTGCCGCCGACAAGGTCTCCCTGGCCTCCCTGGAGGAGGTCGCGTCCCTGGACAAGCGAGGCGGCGACGAGGTCCTGCACGGCCTGTCCTTCCGTGCCGAACCCGGCCAGACCGTGGCACTCGTCGGCTCCTCCGGCGCGGGCAAGTCGACCATCGCGCAGCTGATGCCGCGCCTGTACGACACCGACGAGGGGGCCGTGCGCATCGGCGGCGTCGACGTCCGCGACCTCACGGCGCGGTCACTGCGGCAGACCCTGGGCATGGTCACCCAGGACGGCCACCTCTTCCACGACACCGTCCGCGCCAACCTCCTGCTCGCCCGCCCCGAGGCCACGGAGGACGAGCTGTGGGACGCCCTGGGCCGGGCCCGCCTCGACACCCTCGTACGGTCCCTGCCCGACGGCCTCGACACCGTCGTCGGCGAACGCGGCTACCGCCTCTCCGGCGGCGAACGCCAGCGCATGACCATCGCCCGGCTGCTGCTGGCCCGCCAGCGCGTCGTGATCCTCGACGAGGCCACCGCCCACCTCGACAACACCTCCGAGGCCGCCGTCCAGGAAGCCCTCACCGAAGCCCTCGAAGGCCGCACGGCCGTCGTGATCGCCCACCGCCTGTCCACCGTCCGCGCGGCGGATCAGATCCTGGTCGTCGAGGCCGGCCGGATCGTGGAACGGGGCACGCACGAGGAACTCCTGGCGGCGGGGCAGCGGTACGCGGAGCTGTACCGCACCCAGTTCGACACGGCGCGGGCCCCCGAGGTGGAGGAGGCGGCGTAGCGGGGTGAACGCCTCCCCGGACCGGTCCGTACTCCTCTCGAGTACTTCCGCACCGTCCGCACCCGGAGAGGCGACGTGTCCCAGCAGCAACCGCTCGTACGATCCGACCGCCGGACCCCGTCCCGCGCCCGACGGCTGCGCACCGTCGCGGCGGCGGCCGGGGTCCTGGTCGTGCTTCCCCTCGTCACGGCCTGCGGCGGCGGTGACGACGGCCCGCCGGCCGGCGACGGCGAGGCGGCGGCGAAGCCGAGCACGTCCGCCGCTGCCGCCGCCGGGGTCGTCGCGCCGGCCAAGGTGGAGGTGATCGCCGGTCTGACCGGCTGCAAGGCGAAGATCCGCACCGAGGCGGACGAGCTGCGCGAGGGCGTGTGCCACACCGAGAAGGGCGACTACCTCATCACCACGTTCCCCGAGGAGAAGCTCAAGGAGACCTGGCTGGAAGCGGCCCGCGTGTACGGGGGCACCTACCTCGTCGGCATGCGCTGGGTGGTCAGCGGGAAGCCGGCGCTGCTGGAGTCCTTCCGCGCGAAGCTCGGCGGCACGATCAGGGAGCTGCGGGGCATCGGCCCCGAACCGGGCGAGGAGTGACAGCTCCCTTTCGATTTCAGCTGGTGGGCGTCATGATGGTGCGGCTCGGCACATGAGCCGCCCCCTCGGCGGCCTCGGAGATTGAGTTCGTCGTGGTCGCCACCTTTCGTCGCCATTCGCTCGCGGGCGAGATGCTGGTGCTCCAGCTCGCCATCGTCGTGGTGGTGCTGCTGGCTGTCGCCGCGGTCTCCCTCGCCCAGTCCCAGGCCACCTTCAACCGCGTCGAGGGCCGCCGGGTGAGCGCGCTCGCCGAGCAGCTGGCCGCCAACCCGCTGGTGCGCAGCCAGCTGGTGCGTCCCGCGCCGGGGGAGGCGCTCGCCCCGCTGGTGCTCGCCACGCAGGCGCAGTCGGGGGTGACGTCGGTGACAGTGGCCGACGGGGCCGGGCGGATCGTCAGCTCCACCGACCCGACGGTGATCGGCGAGCGGATGCGGCTCGGGCCGGGCAGCGCCCGGGGGCGGGGCTGGTCCGGGCAGTCCACCCTGGACGGCAACCGCGAGCTGGCCGCCCAGGTGCCCGTCTTCGGAGCCACCGAGGAGAACCTGGGCCGGATCCTCGGCACGGTGATGATCGGCGAGGCCGATCCGACCGTGTGGCAGCGGCTCAACGGCGCCTCCTCCTACCTGCTCGCCTATCTGGGCATCGCCAGCGGACTCGGCGTGGCCGGTTCCTGGCTGCTGGCGCGGCGGGTGAAACGGCAGACCCTCGGGCTGGAGCCGGGCGAGATCGCCGGGCTCGCCGAGCACCGGGAGGCGATGCTGTACGGGATCGCCGAGGGCGTGATCGCCCTGGACCCGCAGCACCGGCTCACCCTCGTCAACGACATGGGCCGCCGGCTGCTCGACCTGCCCGAGGACTGCGTCGGCCAGAGCCTGGAGGGGCTCGGCATCGACGGGCGGCTGCGTGACGTGCTGTCCGGCACGGCGGCCGGCGAGCGCGACGAGGTCGTCGTCCGCCACGGCCGGGTCCTGGTGATGAACCGGATGACCGTCACCAAGGACGGCCGGTCCCTCGGCTCGGTCACCACCCTGCGCGACCGCACCGAACTGGCCCGACTGGAGCAGGAGATCGGCTCCTTCCGCAGCTCCTCCGAACTGCTGCGCGCGCAGGCGCATGAATTCGCCAACCAGCTGCACACCATCTCGGGGCTGATCCAGATCGGCGAGCAGGACGAAGTCGTGCGCTACATCCGCGCGTTGAGTCGGCACCGCCAGTCCCTGGACGTCACCCTCAGCCGCCGGGTCCGGGACACCGCGGTGGCCGCCCTGCTGATGGCGAAGGCGTCCCTCGCGGCGGAACGGAAGGTCAGCCTGCGGATCTCGGACGACACCGCGCTGGAGCGCCTCGCCCCGGAGGACGCCGCCGACGTGGCGACCGTGGTGGGCAACCTGGTGGACAACGCCGTCGACGCCGCTGCCGCCCGGGACGACGCCTGGGTGGAGGTCGCGCTGCGGCAGGACGCCTCCAGCGTGGAGATCGCGGTCCGCGACTCCGGGCCGGGCGTGGCTCCCGAACTGGCCCGCGAGGTCTTCTCCCACGGCTTCACCACCAAGGCCGCCCGCGAGGGCGAGCGCGGCATCGGACTGGCCCTGACCAAGCTGGTCTGCGAACGGCACGGGGGAGAGATCTCGGTGGCCAACACCCCCGAAGGGGCCGTGTTCACCGCACGCATGACCGTCAGCCACCTCACCGGCACGGTGGCGGAAGGAGCGGCCCCATGACCGCGGCAAGCGACAAGGCGGGCACGATCGACGTCCTCGTGGTCGACGACGACTTCATGGTGGCCAGGGTCCACCGCGCGTTCGTCGAACGCGTCGAGCCGTTCCGCGTCGTCGGTACGGCCCACACGGGCGCACAGGCCATCGAGACGGTCGACGAACTGCGCCCCGACCTCGTCCTGCTCGACCTGTACCTCCCCGACCTCTTCGGGCTCGACGTCATTCCCCGGCTGCGCACCGCCGGCCACGACTGCGACGTCATGGTCATCAGTGCGGCGACGGAGGCCGACACCGTACGCGGCGCGGTCCGCCGCGGTGTGGTCGACTATCTGCTCAAGCCCTTCGAGTTCGACGATCTGCGTCCTCGCCTGGAGCGCTACGCCGCCCAGCGGGGCCGGCTGCTCACGACGGTGGTCCGGGGCCAGGCGGACGTGGACCGCGTCCTGGCAGGCGCCTTCGTCCCCGCACCGGCCCACACCCTGCCCAAGGGCATGAGCGTGGAGACCGCCGAACTCGTCGAGCGGGCCCTGCGCGAGGCGGACGGCACCCTGTCCGCCACCGAGTGCGCGGCCGTCACCGGCGTGTCCCGGGTCAGCGCCCGCCGCTACCTGGAGTACTTCCACGGCACGGGCAGCGCGGAGGTGTCCCTGCGCTACGGCGCCGCCGGCCGGCCGGAACGCCGCTACGGCTGGCGGGCCTGAGCCGCCACCCGCAGCCCCGCCGCGGGGCCCGTTTCCTCGTGGTGGGCCTGCACGCGCCGCAGCAGGGAGGCGAGTTGCTCCCGTTCGGCCTCGCTCAGCGGCGTCAGGAGGTCGTCGTCCGCGGACGCGATGTCGGCGCTGAGATGGTCGAGGGCGGTCCTGCCCTCCGGGGTGATGCGGACGTCGACGCGGCGGCGGTCGGTGAGGCTGCGGACGCACTCGACCTGCCCCGCGTCGGCCAGGTCCTTCACGATCTTCGCGAGGTCACTGGCGTTCATGTCCAGCCGGGCGGCCAGCACGCCCTTGGGTTGCGGACCGAGGTCGGCGACCAGGGTCAGCACGGTCAGGTGCCACAACCGCAGCCCTCTGGCGGTGAGCTTCTCCGACAGGGTGCGGCGGGCGGCCTTTCCCGTCGCGTACATCAGGTACGCGCTGAGGTTCAGCACGCTGGGCGGCGTCATGCGTGAACGTTAGCCCGGCTGTGCCCTTTCTGTGAACGCCGTTCGGGAACCGGCCCCTTGAGGGCTGCCGGGCCGCGCGTCAGGGGCGGTTGGTGAGGTAGCCGCCCATGGAGGTGAAGTAGTCGGCCGCGGGCAGCTCCCGGCCGTCCTCGGTCCGTACGCGCGTGATGGCCAGGCCGTGGTTGCGTCCGGTGCGGGCGTCGGCGCCGGCGACGATCACCACGCCCTCGCCCTCGCGGTAGAAGACGCGGCCGGGCGTGCCGCCGTAGCGGCCCTCGGACACGAACGAGGCCAGTACGTCGAGCCGCTTGCCCTTGTGGAAGGTGTAGGCGCTGGGGTACGGCTCGGACTGGGCGCGCACCAGGCGCTCCAGATCCTCCGCCGGCCAGGTCCAGTCGATGCGGCTGTCCTCGTCGGCCCGCTTGTGGAAGAAGGACGCCTGGGAGCGGTCCTGCCGGGTGAACTCCGTCTGCCCCGAGGCGATCAGGCCGAGCGCGCCGATGGTGACGGGGGCGATGAGGTCGACGGTCTTGTGGAAGAGGTCGGTCGCGGTGTCCGTCGGGCCCACCGGCACGGCCTCCTGCCGGACGATGTCGCCGGCGTCGAGCTCGTCGTTCATCATGTGCGCGGTGACGCCCACTTCGGACTCGCCGTTGATGAGCGCCCAGATCAGCGGGGAGAACCCGGCGTACTTCGGCAGCAGCGAGTCGTGCACGTTCAGCGTGCCGTGGCGCGGCAGGCCGAAGATGCGCGGGGGGATCCAGGTGCGCCAGTTGTTGGCCACGATGATGTCCGGGTCGGCCTCCTTGAGGCGCTCGAACAGTTCCTCGTCGTCAGGACGGTTGCGGATCAGCACCGGGACGCCGTGCTCCTCGGCGAGGTCGGCGACGGAGTCGCTCCAGATCTTCTCGTAGGCGTGCTCGCTCTTGGGGTGGGTCACGACCAGCACCACGTCGTGCTCGGACTCCAGGAGGGCTTGCAGGGTGCGGTGTCCCCAGGTCTGGTAACCGAACATGACGACCCGCATGGGGTTCCTCCTCAGAGCAAGGTGTTGGCGAGGCCAGTAAAGCAAGGCTTACCTTAGTTCGCAACGGGTGCGCACGATGGCCCAGTTGACGGGACCGATTCACGGAGTGGTCCGTTTTGCCCTGTCGACACCTCAACGGGTTTAGCTTAGGCTCACCTAAGTTCCTCGGTGGGTCGCTTCGTTGGCATGCCCGCCTTTCCTTCCCTCCACACCTGACACGCGGCTGCCCCGCACGATGGGAGTGACATGTCGCAGGTTCTTCCTGGTGACGCATCACCGGTCCACGACCTGATCGGTATCGGCTTCGGGCCGTCCAATGTGGCCATGGCGATCGCGCTCCGCGAGCACAACACCCGCGTCGGCAGGCAGGAGGCGGTCACCGCTCACTTCTTCGAGCAGCAGCCCCGCTTCGGCTGGCACCGCGGCATGCTCATCGACGACGCCACCATGCAGGTCTCCTTCCTCAAGGACCTGGTGACGCTGCGGAACCCGGCCAGTGAGTACAGCTTCCTCTGCTACCTGCAGAGCAAGGGCCGGCTCATCGACTTCATCAACCACAAGAACCTGTTCCCGCTGCGCGTGGAGTTCCACGACTACTTCGAGTGGGCCGCGGCCCAGGTCGACGACATGGTCTCCTATGGCCACGAGGTCGTCGGCGTCGCGCCCGTGACCCGGGACGGCGTCGTGGAGTACCTGGAGGTGACCGTCCGGTCGGGTGGCGGCCTCGAGGTCCACCGGGCCCGCAACCTCGTCATCGGCACCGGCCTGCGCCCCCTCATGCCCGAGGGCGTGGAGCGCGGCGAACGCGTCTGGCACAACTCCGAACTGCTCGCCAGGGTCGACGAGTTGGAGGGCACCTCACCCTCCCGGCTCGTCGTCGTCGGCGCCGGGCAGAGCGCCGCCGAGAACGTCGCCTACCTGCACCGCCGCTTCCCCGAGGCCGAGGTCTGCGCCGTCTTCTCCCGCTACGGCTACAGCCCCGCCGACGACAGCAGCTTCGCCAACCGGATCTTCGACCCCCAGGCGGTCGACGAGTACTTCGCGGCGCCCGAGGACGTCAAGCGCCGGCTGATGGACTACCACGGCAACACCAACTACTCCGTGGTGGACATCGACCTGATCGACGACCTCTACCGGCAGTCGTACCAGGAGAAGGTCCTCGGCACCGAGCGCCTGCGATTCCTCAACGTCTCCCGGCTCACCGCCGTGAAGGAGACGCCCACCAGCGCCCTGGCCACCGTGACGTCCCTCGTCACCGGCGAGGAGACCGACCTGGACGCGGACGTCGTGGTCTTCGCCACCGGCTACAGCCAGGCCGACCCCACGAGCCTGCTCGGCGAGGTCGCCGACCGCTGCCTCCGCGACGACGAGGGCCGTGTCCGCGTCGAGCGCGACTGGCGCATCGCGACCGACCCCGCCCTGCGGTGCGGCATCTACCTGCAGGGCGGCACGGAGCACACGCACGGCATCACCTCGTCCCTGCTCTCCAACACCGCCATCAGGGTGGGCGAGATCCTGGACTCGCTCCTCGGCCGCGGGACCGGGCCCGCCTCGGACCGCACGCGGACACTCGCCGACGGCACGGGAAGCACGGCCCGTCAGTAGACACCGCGCACGATCAACTCACCTCCGGCGCAAGGGATAACGTACGTCCACATGGGCACGACTGCTGTGGTGGAGCGCCCCGCGCCCGGGGGCATGGCCAAGGCCCGTCGGCGACGGGTCGTGGGTCTGGGCATCCTTCTGGCCGTCCTCGTGGTCGCCGCGGCACTGTCGCTCGCCGTCGGCGCGCGGGCGCTGAGCCCCGCCGAGGTGTGGCACGGGCTCTTCGGAGCCCCGACGTCCGACCAGCGGCTCACGGAGATCCGGCTCATCGTGGAGACCGTACGGGTGCCTCGTACGGTTCTCGCGATCGTGGCGGGCATCGCCCTGGGGATCGGCGGGGCGCTGATCCAGGGGTACACCCGCAACCCGATCGCCGACACCGGCCTGCTCGGGGTGAACACCGGCGCCTCGTTCGCCGTGGTGTCGGTGATCGCCGTGTTCGGGTTCTCCAACCCGTTCCAGTACGTCTGGTTCGCCTTTCTCGGGGCGGCGGTCGCCGGTGTCGTGGTGTTCGGCCTCGCGACCATCGGCCGGGGGGCCGGCAATCCGCTCACGCTGGCACTGGCCGGGCAGGGGATCACGGTGTTCCTCATGGCGATGACCACGGCGGTCGCGCTGTCGAACCAGGCCTCGCTGAACGCGCTGCGGTTCTGGAACGCGGGCTCCGTGGCCGGCGTCGGATTCGACGTCATCCGGCCGGTGACCGTGTTCGTCGCCGTCGGTGTGGTGCTGGCCCTGACCACGCTGCCCTCCCTCAACCTGCTCAACCTGGGCGACGACGTGGCGCGGGGGCTCGGCGTGAACATCGCGCTGAGCCGGACCGTCGGCATCACCGCCATCACGCTGCTGGCGGGGGCGGCGACGGCCGCGTGCGGCCCCATCGCCTTCCTGGGCCTCATGGTGGCCCACGTGGCCCGCTACCTGACCGGCCCGGACTACCGCTGGCTGGTGCCCTACGCCGGACTGCTCGGCGCCGTCGTCCTGCTGGTCTGCGACATGGTCGGCCGACTGGTGGTCAGGCCGGGCGAGTTGGACGCCGGTGTCGTCGTGGCTCTTCTCGGCGCTCCCTTCTTCGCGGTGCTCGTCTGGCGCGGAAAGTTCAGGAGCGCATGAACGTGACCGATGTGAAGCCGTCGCTGCCGCCGGGCGTGCGGCTGGGCCGGGTGTCGTTCGTCTGGCGGCCCTGGCTGGTGAGCGTCTCGCTGCTGCTGGCGGCGGCGGCCTTCCTGGTGTTCTGCGTGTCCATCGGCGTCGGGGACTTCCCCATCGGCCTGCCGCAGGTGATCCGTACGCTCCTCGGGCGGGGCGAGCAGGTCGACGAGTTCGTCATCATGGACCTGCGGATGCCGCGCGCCCTGGCCGGGCTCGTCGTGGGGATCGCGCTGGGGGTGTCGGGGGCGATCACTCAGTCCATCGCCCGGAATCCCCTGGCCAGCCCGGACGTCCTTGGCATCACCTCGGGCGCCAGTGCGGTCGCGGTGTTCCTGGTGACGGTGTCGGGCGGGGCCGCCGCGGCCGTGGTCGACACCGTGGGCCTGTCGGTGGCGGCGCTCGCCGGCGGTCTCACCACGGGACTGCTGGTGTACTTCCTGGCCTGGCGGCGCGGGATCGACGGCTTCCGGCTCATCCTCATCGGCATCTCGGTGAGCGCGGTGATGGAGGCCCTCACGACCTGGCTGCTCGTCACGGCCGACATCAGGGACGTGGCCCAGGCGCAGGCCTGGCTGGTCGGCTCGCTGGACGACCGCTCGTGGGGCGAGGTCGAGGTGGCCCTGTGGGGCACGCTCGTCCTGCTGGTCGTCGTGGCCGCCGTCGCGTTCCAGTTCAAGCCGATGCACTTCGGCGACGAGGTCGCCGCCGGCCTGGGTGTGCGGTACACGGCCGTGCGGGCGGTGTTGCTGCTGTGCGCCGTACTGCTGGCCGGTGTGGCGGTGAGCGCGGCGGGCCCGGTCCCGTTCGTCGCACTGGTCGCTCCGCAGGTGGCGATGCGTCTGGCCCGCTGCCCCACACCGCCGATGGTGGCCTCGGGCCTGGTGGGCGCGTTGCTTCTGATCGGCTCGGACCTGCTCGCGCGGGCGGTCCTGCCGGTCTCGCTCCCGGTCGGCGTGGTCACCGCCGCGATCGGCGGGCCCTTCCTCGTCTACCTGCTGGTGCGCGCGAACCTCCGGTAGATGTACAAGAGTCAGGTGAACCTAAGCAAGGGGGGACCCGTGGTCGCACAGTCCGTCACCGAGGCCGCGGTCGGCGACGCCTCGCGGCTGGCAGCCCGAGGCGTCACGGTCGGCTACGGCGGCCGGGTCGTCATCGACGGCCTCGACGTGGCGATACCGCCCGGCGTGATCACCACGATCATCGGCCCCAACGGCTGTGGGAAGTCGACCCTGTTGCGGACGCTGTCGCGGCTGCTCAAGCCGGCCAGGGGGACGGTCGTCCTGGACGGCGAGGACATCGGCGGGCTCAGGACGCGGGACGTGGCGAAGAAGCTCGGTCTGCTGCCGCAGGCGCCGGTCGCGCCGGAGGGGCTGACCGTGGCCGACCTGGTGGCCAGGGGCCGTCACCCGCACCAGAGCTGGCTGCGCCAGTGGTCGTCCGACGACGCCGACGTGGTGGAACGCGCACTCGCCATGACCGGCGTGTCCGACCTGGCCGACCGCCCGGTCGACGCGCTGTCCGGCGGGCAGCGACAGCGCGTCTGGATCTCCATGACGCTGGCTCAGGGCACCGACCTGCTGCTCCTGGACGAGCCGACGACCTATCTGGACCTGGCGCACGCGGTCGACGTCCTCGACCTGGTCGACGACCTGCACGAGTCGGGCTGCACCGTCGTCATGGTGCTGCACGATCTCAACCTGGCCGTGCGCTACAGCGACCACCTCGTGGTGATGCGGGAGGGGTCGATCCTGGCGCAGGGGCATCCGCGGGACGTCGTCACCGCCGAACTGCTGCACGAGGCCTTCGGGTTGCGCGCTCAGGTGATCGACGACCCGGTCGGTGACCGGCCGCTCATCGTGCCGATCGGGCGCACTCATGTGCACCCGGGACACATCCCGATAAAGGAGTAGAGGTAAGGCTAGGCTAACCTCATTCGAGCGCGATAAGGTTTGCCTGCCCTTAGGCGAGGGTGCAGCGAACTAGCGCGAAAGCAAGGGGTTTTGGATGCTCCTCCATCGAACGACGTCCCGGAAGCCATGGCGGCGGCTGGCGGCGGTCGTGTCCGCGGCCGCCCTCGGCGTCGGTCTCCTCGCGGGATGCGGCTCGGACTCGGCGGACACGGCGGACAACAAGAACGAGGGCACCCAGGCCGCGGCAGCCGGCGCGTTCCCGGTCACCGTGGAGCACGCGTTCGGATCCACGAAGGTCGAGAAGGCGCCCCAGCGGGTCGTCTCCGTCGGCTACACCGACGACCAGACCATCCTGGCGTTCGGCATCAAGCCCGTCGGCATGGTCGACCAGTACCCCAACCCGCCGGGCAAGTCCCCCGACATCAACACCCAGTGGCCCTGGGTGAAGGACAAGTGGGGTGACACCAAGCCCGAGGTCATCATGAAGAACGGCGACTCCGGCCCCAACTACGAGAAGATCGCGGCCCTTCGCCCCGACCTGATCGTCGCGGTCTACTCGGAGATCGACCAGGCCGGCTACGACAAGCTCTCCAAGATCGCCCCGACGGTGGCCCGCACCAAGGCCGAGAAGGAGCCCTTCAGCGCCCCCTGGCAGGACAACGCCCTGCACATCGCCAAGGCCCTCGGCAAGGCCGATGAGGGCCAGAAGATGGTCGACGGCATCCAGGGCCAACTGGACGCGGCCAAGAAGGCGCACCCCGAGCTCGGCAAGGAGACCGCCGTCGCGCTGTCCTGGTACAAGGACTCCGTGGCCCCCTTCACCTCCACCGACGTACGCGGCCGGCTCGTCACGGGCATCGGCTTCCAGTACCAGACGGAGATCGACAAGGTCGCGGGCGGCAGCTTCTACACCCAGCTCTCGCCGGAGCGCATCGACCTAGTCGACGTGGACCGCATCTTCGTCATCAACGACAAGGCCGACACCGAGGCGCTCAAGAAGTTCAAGCTGTTCGCCAACCTCGACGCCGTGAAGAAGGGCAACGTGTCCTACCTGCTCGACAGCGAGGGGCCGGCGGTCGGCGCGGCCATCTCCCAGGGCACCCTGCTGTCCATGCCGTACGCGATCGACGAGCTCGTCAAGTCGGTCGAGTAGGAAGTGAGCACCACCGACACGCGCGTCGCGCCGGCGACCCTGCGCACGACAACCGGACGCGAAGCCGGCCGCTGGGTCGCGGCGCACTGCCGCGAGATGCCCGGGCTGACCACCGCGACCGTGCTCACCACGGTCGCGGGGGCGGCGCTCCAGGTGCTCCCGGTGCTCCTGCTCGGCCGGGTGGTCGACGGGGTCGTCGGGGGCGAGGACCGTTCGGTCCTGGTCACGATCGGGGTGCTGATCGGTGCCGCCGCGCTGCTCGGCGCGGCGGCCACCGCGGTGTCCACCTACCTGATCGGACGGCTGGGCGCGGATCTGCTCGCGCGGCTGCGCGAAGGCGCCGTCCGGGCGGTGCTCGGCATGCCGAGCGCGCGGATCGAGCAGGTCGGCCGGGGAGACGTGCTCTCCCGGGTCGGGGACGACGTGGCCGTCATCTCCAAGGGCATCCGCACGGCCGTCCCCACGGTGTTCTCGGCGGGCGTGCTGGTCATTATCGCGACCCTCGGCATGTTCGGGCTGGACTGGCGGCTGGGCCTGGCCGGCGCGGGCGCGCTGCCCGCGTACGCGCTGGCGCTGCGCTGGTACCTGCCCCGTTCCGCACCGCTCTACCGCAAGCAGCGCGTGGCCCAGGCCGACCGGGCCCAGGCGTTCATCAGCGGCCTGAACGGCATCGACACGGTCCGCGCCTACCGTCTGGAGGGTGCCTTCCGCGAGAAGGTCACCACCGAGTCGTGGCGGGTGCGCGAGCTCGGTATCGAGGTGTTCCGGTTCTTCGGCCGGTTCGTCGGCCGGGAGAACCGCGCCGAGTTCATCGGGCTGGTCCTGATCCTCGTGGTCGGGTACGCCCTGCTGGAGGCCGACGCCGCCACGCTGGGCGAGGTGTCGGCGGCCCCGCTGCTGTTCCACCGGCTGTTCACCCCGCTGGGCGCCATCATGTTCACCTTCGACGAGGCCCAGAAGTCGGGCGCGAGCCTGACCCGCCTGGTCGGGGTGCTCGGGGAGTCCGCCGAGGAGCGGCTGGTCGGCGACGAGTCCGTCCCGGCGGCCCGGGCCGGGGCGTATCCGGTGACCGTCGAGGGACTGACGTTCCGTTACCCCGGCTCCGAGGAGCCGGTGCTGCGGGACGTCGACCTGACGATCCCGGCCGGCGGGTCGCTCGCCCTGGTGGGCGCCACGGGCGCGGGCAAGACGACTCTGGCCGCCCTGATCGCCGGTATCGGCACCCCGGAGGCCGGGTCGGTGCGCATCGGGACGACGGACCTCTCCGGCCTGGACGAGGCCGGGGCGCGGGCCCTGGTGAGCATCCTGACGCAGGAGACGCACGTGTTCTCCGGCCCGCTCGCCGACGACCTGCGGCTGTCCGCGCCGGGGGCGAGCGACGCCGAGCTGCTGGACGCGTTGCGGACCGTCGGCGCCGAGGGCTGGGTCCGCTCGCTGCCCGACGGGCTGAACACCCCGGTCGGCGAGGGCGGTGAGCGCCTGGACGTCACCAAGGTCGCCCAGATCGCCCTGGCGCGGCTGGTGCTGGGCCGGGCTCCGGTCGTGGTGCTCGACGAGTCGACCGCGGAGGCCGGCAGCGAGGGCGCCGCCGAGCTGGAGCGGGCCGTGCTGGCCGCCTGTGCGGGCCGGACCACGCTGTTCGTGGCGCACCGGCTGACCCAGGCGATGGCCGCGGACCGGATCGCCGTGCTCGACGCGGGCCGCGTCGTGGAGCAGGGGACGCACGAGGAACTGGTGGCTCTGGGCGGCCGGTACGCACGACTGTGGCGGGCCTGGCGAGAGGGTAGTTAGGCAAGCCTTATTTAGGTTAGCCTAACTCCACATTCTGGAAGGGACGCTGAGTCTTCGATGATGCAACCGCGCGCTCGTCTCGCACTGATTTCCCCCACACGCCTGGCCGACGTGCGCCGGCGGATCGGCGACTACCCGGACAGGACCATCACCGAGGCCTGCGCCATCGCCCTGTCGTACTGGGCGACGGGCCGAAGCCCCGAGGGCATCGACCTCGCCCCCGGCACGCTCTTCGCCGACGTCCTCGGCTGGGTCGACAACGGCGGCGGCGCGCCCGGCGGTTGGGAGATCTCCCCGGACGGCCGCGGCATCACCGTCCCCGACGACGTCACGCCCGAGGACGCGCAGCTCGCGCTGGACGACCTGGCCGAGTTCCCGGACCGGCCGCTCGGCACCATCGGTCCGTCCAGCGTCGAGGCCAGGCTGCGGACCCTGGCCGGGTGGAACGACAACCGGGCCGACCGGGCCCGCCCCACCATCGTGGAGATGTTCCACGAGCAGGCGCGTGCCCGGCCGGACGCCGTGGCGGTCGTCGACGAGCACCGGTCACTGACCTACCGTGAAGCGGCCGAGCTCTCCAGCCAGTTGGCCCATCACCTGCTCGCCCGCGGACTCGGCTCCGAGCAGGTCGTGGGAATCTCCCTGACCCGCTCCGCCGACATGGTCATCGGGCTGCTCGCCGTGCTCCAGGCCGGGTGCGCCTTCGTACCGCTCGATCCGCAGTGGCCCGCCGCGCGCCGGGCCGTCGTCATCGCCGACGCCCGGGTCGTCGTCCAGCTCAACGCCTCGGGCGAGCACGACCCGGCCGAACCGGACGCCGTGGCCGTCGACCTCGGTGACTGGCGGTACGGCTCCAACCCGAAGGACGGGACCGGCGTCACGGTCCTCGGCGACGCACTGGCCTACGTGATCTTCACGTCCGGTTCGACCGGGCGGCCCAAGGGCGCGATGATCCGTCACGAGGCGATCAGCGAACGCCTGCTGTGGCAGGTGAACGAGATCCTCGGCTTCGGCCACGACGACGCCTCCCTGTTCAAGGCGCCGCTGTCCTTCGACATCTCCATCAACGAGATCTTCCTGCCCCTGGTCTGCGGCGGCCGGCTCGTCGTCCTGCGGCCCGGCGGCGAACGCGACCCGCACCACCTGCTGAGCGTCATCGCCGAACAGCGCGTCACCTTCACGTATCTGGTGTCCTCCATGCTGGACGTGCTGCTGGAGATGGCCGGCGACACCGGCCGCCTGGACAGCCTGCGGCATGTGTGGTGCGGCGGGGAGGTGCTCACCCCCGAGCTGTACGAGCGGTTCCGCACCAAGCTCGACAACGTCCCCATGTACCACGGCTACGGCCCCGCAGAGACGACCATCGGCGTCTCGCACGTCATCTACCGGGGCGCCGCGGAACGCCTGTCGACATCCATCGGCAAGGCCAACCCCAACACCCAGCTCTACGTCCTGGACGACGAACTGCGCCCGGTCCCGGTCGGCGTCGGCGGCGAACTGTACGTCGGCGGCTTCCTCCTGGGCCGCGGCTACGTGGGCGCACCCGGCCTGACCGCCTCCCGCTTCGTCGCCAACCCCTTCGCGAACGACGGCTCCCGCCTCTACCGCACCGGCGACCTCGCCCGCTTCGCCCCCGACGGATCGCTGGACTTCCTCGGCCGCGCCGACAACCAGATCAAGATCCGCGGCATGCGACTGGAGATCGAGGACGTCGAGGCCGGTCTCGCCGAACACCCCCGCGTACGGCACACCTGCGTCGTCGCCAAGAAGAACGCGGCCGGCGGCACCTACCTCATCGGCTACGTCATACCCGCCGCCGGCAGCGAGGACCTGCGGGCCGACGAGGTCAAGGCGTGGGCCGGCGCGCACATGGTCGAGTACATGGTGCCCGCCCACATCGTGGTGATGGAGGAGTTCCCGCTCACCGCCAACGGCAAGCTCGACCGGAACGCGCTGCCCGAGCCCACTCTCGGAACGGGCTCGCTCGTCCGCCCCGCCACCGACGACGAACGCGCGGTGTGCGCCGCGGTCGCGGAGGTGCTGCGCCTCGAAGAAGTCGGCGTCGACCAGGACTTCTTCCAGCTCGGCGGCGACAGCATCCTCGCCATCTCCCTGCTGAGCGCACTGCGCGAACAGGGCCTGCACGTCACGGCACGGCAGATCTTCACCCACAGCACCGTGGGCGCGCTGGCAGCGGTCGCGAGCCACGAGGACGTCTCCACCGTCGACCACGCCGACGTCGCCACCGGCACCGTCGTGGGCTCACCCATCGTGCAGTGGCTCGGCGAGACCACGGACGCCGTCGACGGCTTCGTCCAGTCGGTGGTGCTCACCACCCCCGCAGACCTGACCGCGGACGCCCTCGACGCGATCCTCACCGCCCTCGTCGCCCGGCACGACATGCTCCGCGCCAAGCTGGTGCGCGGCAGCCGCTGGAGCTTCGACATCCCCGAGGCGGACCCGGCCGGGCCGGGATGGCAGCAGAGCGACCTGCCGCTCGACGAGTGCATCGCCCTCGCCACCACCGGACTGGACCCCGAGGGCGGCGTGATGCTCCGCGCCGTCTGGCGCCCCACGGCACGCCAACTCGTCCTCGTCGCCCACCACGTGGTCATCGACGGCGTCTCCTGGCGCGTCCTGATGGAGGACCTGGCCACCGCCTGGCACCGGTTCACCTCGGGTGACCCCATCGAACTCCCCCCGGTGGGCACGTCCTTCCGGCGCTGGACCCAACTGCTGGAACGCGCCGCCTTCGACGCCGACAGCTCCTGCTACCGGCGCCCCCTGCCCGGCGAGGACCAGCCGCTGGCCCACCGCGCCCTGTCCGAGACGGACACCGTCGCGAACGAACGCCTGCGGACCGTCTCGGTCGGCCCCGAGGTCACGGCCGCGCTGCTGAACGAGATCCCCGCGAAGTTCCACACCGGCGTCAACGACGTCCTGCTCACCGCGCTCGCCGTCGCCCTCGCCCGACGGCGCCGCGACCTCGGCCAGGACCAGACCTTCGCCCACATCGAACTCGAAGGCCACGGCCGCGAAGCCGGGTTCGTGGCGGGCTCCGCCGGCTTCGAGCCGGAACTGTCGCGCACCGTGGGCTGGTTCACCACCCTCTTCCCGGTGACCGTCGACCCCGGCACGGCGGCCGACTTCACCGCCCCCGCCTACCTGGCCGCCGCGCTCAAGGCGGTCAAGGAGGACCTCGCCCGGGTACCGGACAACGGCATCTCCTACGGCGCCCTGCGCTACCTCACCCACAGCGAGTTCGACGCCCCTGCCCCCCAGGTGCTCTTCAACTACCTCGGCCGCTTCGCCGCCGGTGCCTCCGGCGACTGGCAACTCGCGGGCAGCACCGGCCAGCTGGGCGAGAAGCGCGACCCGCGGATGCGCCTGCCGCGCGCCCTGGAGTTCAACGCGATCGCCGAACCCGCCGCCACCGGCGCGTACGAACTGGTCACCACCATCTCCTGGCCCGACGGCATGTTCACCGACGCCGACATCACGACACTCGGCGACTACTTCCGCACGGCCCTGGCCGGACTCGCCGCACTCGACCAGGGCGGCCACTCGCCCAGCGACTTCCCCCTGGTACCGCTCACCCAGACCGACGTCGACGCCCTGGACGGCCCGTCGCTGCGGGACGTCCTGCCGCTGACACCGCTCCAGGAAGGCCTCTACTTCCACTCGGTCTTCGACGACGACTCCGCGGGCGCCTACGTCGAGCAGCAACTCCTCACGCTGGACGGCGAGATGGACGCCGACCGGCTCACGGCGGCGGCCACCCGGCTGCTCACCCTGTTCCCGAACCTGGCCGCGCGCTTCACGGCCCTCCCCGACGGCCGTGTGGTCTCCGTCCTGGAGAACGGAGTCGAGGCCCCCTTCACCACGCTGGACCGCCCCGGCATCACCGACGAGGAGATACGCGACCTCGCCGAACGGGACCGCCGCGCCGGCTTCGACCTGGCCACCGGCCCCCTCATGCGGTACACGCTCATCCGCACCGGCTCCGGGCGGAACGTCCTGGTGCAGACCGTGCACCACATCATCGCCGACGGCTGGTCCGTGCCGCCCATGCTCCGCGCGCTGCTCGCCGAGTACCACGCCCCCGGCACCGTCCACCCCATCGGCGGCTTCGCGGACTACGTGCACTGGCTCGCCGCCCGCGACGCCGACGAGAGCGACCGCGTCTGGCGCGAGGAACTCGCCGCACTGCCCGGCCCCTCGCTGATCGCCGAGGGCCACACCCCCTCCGACCGCTTCGCCGACACCGCCGTGGAGCCCGAGGGCGACATCGACTCCGCCGTCCGCGAGGCCGGCGTGCCGCTGAGCGTCGCCGTGCACAGCGCCTGGGGCCTCACTCTGGGCGGCATCCTCCGGGGCCGGGACGTGGTGTTCGGCTCCACGGTCTCCGGCCGCGACGCCGAGGTGCCCGGCATCGAGGACATGGTGGGCCTGTTCATCAACACCATCCCGGTACGCGCCCGTTGGGTCCCCGGCACCACGGCGGCCGACCTGCTCTCCTCGGTGCGCGACCACCAGAGCGCGGTCCTGCCGCACCAGCACGTCTCCCTCGCGCGCATCGGCCGCCAAGCGGGCTCCGGCTCCCTCTTCGACACCCTCGTGGTGTTCGACGTAGCCACCGACGTGACGTCCCTGCGGAGGCCGGGCGACACACTGACCATCACGGACCTCGTCAACGAGGGCGCCCCGCACTATCCGCTGACGCTGGTGGTCGAGCGCGCACTCGACGGCCGCCCGCGCTTCAACCTCATCTACGACGGCGAACTCCTGCGCGAGACCACCGCCCGGGCGATCCTGCGCACGTTCACCCGGACCCTGACCGGCCTGCTCGCGCACCCGGACACCCTGGTCGACGACCTGGCAACGGGAGCCGAACGACGCCCCGCCCCGATCACCCCGACCACCCTGGGCGGACTGTTCGACGCCGCCGCCCGCCGCGACCCGGCGGCCACCGCCGTCACCCAGTGCGGCCTCGACGGGGCCGCCCGTTCCCTCACCTACGGCGAACTGACCGCCGCGAAGGACGCCCTGGCCTCCGCCCTGCGCGCGGCCGGAGTCGGCCCGGGCAAGCGGGTCGCCGTGGCCGTCCCGCGCTCCCTGGAGCAGGTCGTCGCCCTCGTCGCGATCGTCAGTGCGGGCGGCGCGTACGTCCCGCTGGACCTGGCGTACCCGGACGAACGGCTGGAGTACATCCTCGCCGACGCGGCCCCGCAGGTCGTCCTCGTCGACCGTGACCAGCGCGACCGCTGCACGCAACTTTTGGCCCGGGCGGGAGTGGCCGCCCGTGTGCTGGTGCGGGGCGAAGAGCCCCCGGCCGCCCTCACGGTCCCCAGTGTCGAGCCCGACTGGCACACCCCGGCCTACGTGATCTACACCTCCGGATCCACGGGCCGCCCCAAGGGCGTCGTCGTCCCGCACTCCAGCGTGGTGTCGCTCCTCGCCCACACGCAGCCCGGCATGGACTTCGGCCCCGACGACGTCTGGGTCCAGTTCCACTCCTTCTCCTTCGACTTCGCCGTCTGGGAGCTGTGGGGCGCGCTCGCGCACGGCGGCGAGCTGCTGGTGCCCGAGTACGGGCTGACGCGCTCCCCGGTCGACTTCCACCGGCTGGTCCGCGAGCGGGGCGTGACCGTGCTCAACCAGACCCCGTCGGCCTTCTACCAGTTCATCGAGGCCGACCGGCTCGCCGGCGAACCACTGCCCGCACTGCGCCGGATCATCTTCGGCGGCGAAGCCCTGGACCTCGGACGCCTGCGCGGCTGGGTCGAGCGGCACGGCACGGCCGCCCCTGAGCTGGTCAACATGTATGGCATCACCGAGACCACCGTCCACGTCACCCACCGGGTGCTGACCGACGACGACTTCCGTCCCGGCGACGACGTCAGCCCCATCGGCGGCCCGGTCCCCGGCCTGGTCACCTACCTCCTCGACGACCGTCTCCGCCCGGTGCCGCCGGGCCGGGAGGGCGCCATCTACGTCGCCGGCGACCAGGTGTCACTCGGCTACCTGGGCAGGCCCGGCCTCACGGCGGGCCGCTTCGTGGCGAACCCCTTCGCGGCCGACGGCTCCCGCATGTACCACACGGGCGACCTCGCCATCCGCACCCTCGACGGCGAGCTGGTCTTCACCGGCCGCGCCGACGACCAGGTCCAACTCAAGGGGTTCCGGATCGAGTTGGGCGAGGTGGAGACCGCGATCAGAGACTTCGACGGCGTGACCGACGCGGCGGTGACGGTGGCGGACACCGGCGACCACCTGATCGCACACGTGGTGGGCAGCGTGCCGACCGACCTGAGCGCCCGCCTGTCGTCCAAGCTGCCCGTCCACATGGTCCCGGGCCAGATCCTCACCATCGAGGCCCTACCGCTGACGATCAACGGCAAGCTGGATCGAAAGGCCCTGGCTGGACGTCCCCTTGGGGGCGCGGGGAACTGCGCGACAAGCCACGACGCGTCCGCAGGTGAAGACACAGCACTTGCCACGCTGGTCGAGATCTTCACTCACACACTGCCCGGCTCAGACGTAACCGCCGACACCGACTTCTTCCGCGCCGGAGGCGACAGCATCATCGCCATCACGGTGGTGAACAGGGCCCGGACACTGGGCCTGCCCCTCACCCCCAGGGACGTCTTTCTGTTCAAGACGCCCCGCGCCCTGGCGGAACACCTGGGTACGAACACACACCGCCCCGCACCGGCGGCAGCCCACCGCGAGGACGGCCCACTGCCCCCCACTCCGATCGTTCTCCGCCAACGCGAACTCGGCGGCTCCCTCACCCGCTTCGCCCAGGCCAGGACCCTCCAGGCCCCCGAAGGCACCGGCTACGCCGACGCCGTACGCGCCGCGAACGCCGTGGTCACCGCCCACCCGGTCCTGCGGCTGAGGCTCCGGACAGAGCACGGCGTGTGGACCCTCCGCACCGACCCCGCCCGCGAGATCACCGTCGCTCGCCCGGACACCACCGATGCGACAGCTGTCGCTGACGAGGCCGCCGGACAACTCGACCCCCAGTCCGGTGAGTCCATCGCCTTCGCATGGCTGGAGGCGAGCCACACCCTCGTCGTCACCGTGCACCACCTGGCCGTCGACTCGGTGTCCTGGCTGATCCTGCTCGACGACCTGACAGCGGCCCTGCGCGGCGAGGCCCTGGCCCCGCCGACCACCTCCTACGCCGAGTACGCCGAAGCCCTGACCCTCCGGTCGGCCCGTACCGTCGACGACCTCGGCCCATGGATCACCACGCTCCAGGCCCCCGAACTGCTGCCCGCCCCCGGCGCACTGCGCGAGACCACCGTCGTCCTCGCCCCCGACGTGAGCGACCGCCTCACCCGCACCGCGCCCGCCGCACTCGGCGTCGGCCTCACCGAGCTGCTGTGCGGCGCCCTGCGCACCGCGCTGACCCGGATCCAGCCGGCGCCCACCGACCTCGCGATCGACCTGGAGCGGCACGGCCGGGTCCCGGTCCTCGCACAGCACGACTACACCCGTACGGTCGGCTGGTTCACCTCCATCGCGCCCGTACGGCTCACCCCGCACACCGACCCCGTCGCCGCCGCTCGCGAGGTCGTCGAGCGCCAGCCGGACGAGGACGGACACGTCGCCTACGGCCGGCTCCGCTACCTCAACCCGCAGACGGCCCCGCTGCTGACCGCCAGCCCGCAGGTACTGTTCAACTACCTCGGCCGGGGCAGCGAGTCCCAGGCGCTGCACCTCACCGGCGGCGACCAGGGCAGTCCGTACGCCGTCGAGGTCAACGCGTGGACCGACGAGGCCACGGGAAGCCTGCTCGCCGAGTTCGTCCTCGCCGAGGGCATCCCCGACGAGATCACCGAGCACTGGCGCAGCGCGCTCCAGCACCTGGCGGACGCCGCGACGACAGCCGAGCGCACCGCGCCGGTCACCCCGCTCCAGCGCGGCCTGTTCTTCCAGGCCCAGATGGCGGGCTCGGCCGGACACTACGTCGCGCAGAACTGGTTCACCTTCGACCGGCGCCTGGACAGCGACGCGCTGACCGAGGCCATGGCCCACGTGATCGCGCGGCACCCGGTCGTCGGCGCCGGCTTCGGCACCGACGACGACGGCAACCCGGTGCAGGTCCTCAAGGCCGGCCGACGGGTCGACGTCCGTACGGTGGCCCTGACGACGGACGCGGAGGTCGACGCGCTGCGCGCCCGGGACCGTGACACAGGCTTCGACCCGGGCGAGCCGCCGCTGATCCGGCTGACCGTCGTGCGACTGCCCGGCGACCGGGACGGCCTGCTGCTCAGCTACCACCTGCTGCTGTGGGACGGCTGGTCCCGCGAGATCGTCCTGCGCGACCTGTTCGACGCCTACCGCGCCCTTCTCGCGGGCGAGCCGCTCGACCCGACGCCGGCCACGCCGAGCTTCGAGGAGTACGCCCGGGCGCTCGCCGCCAAGGACCCGGCCGGGTCGGAGCGCTTCTGGGCGGACCAGCTGGCCGCTCTGCCCGGCCCGACGCTGCTCGCCGGACCGGCGCCGTCGTTCTCGGACGACCTGCCGCAGGCCCTCGTGCACACCCTGTCCGCCGAGCAGTCCGACCTGGTGCGGGAAGCGGCCCGGGTGCACGGCGTCACCCTGAACTCGGTGCTGACGGGCGCGTTCGGCCTGCTGCTCGGCGCGCACACCGGCCGCAGCGAAGCCGTGTTCGGTGTGACCGTCTCCGGCCGCGACGGGGAGGGGCTGTCCGACATCGTCGGCGTGCTGCTCAACACCGTGCCGATGTGGACCCGGCCCCGCCCGGACGACACGGTCCGCGCCTACCTGTCGGCCGTCCAGGCTGCCCGGGTCGAGGCGATGGAGCACGAGCACCTCGGGCTCGGCGAGATCCAGCGCGCCAGCGGTCACGACACCCTGTTCGACAATCTGTTCGTGCTCCAGAACTTCCTGGACATGGACGCGTTCGCCGAGATGAACACCCGGCACGGCATCACCTCGGTCAAGGCCGATGACTCCACCCACTATCCCTTCACCTGGGTCGTCACCCCCGGCGACCGGCTCACGGTCAAACTGGAGTACCGCGACGGCGACACCGGGAACGCCCGCCGTCTCCTCGACGACTACCTGAGCCTGCTCGAGGACCTGGCCCGGGCGACCGGGCCGGTCGGCGCGCTGCGGGGCCTGGGTCCGATGCCCGAGCCGGCCACGCGCACGGACGTCGGCACGGACACCGTCGTCGACCGGTTCGACCGGGCGGCGGACCGCGACCCGCAGCGGGTGGCGCTCGTCGCCCACGGCTCGACGATGACCTTCGGCGAACTGCGGGACCACAGCCGGGCCGTGGCGGGTGTGCTCGCCGCGCGCGGCATCGGCCCCGAGACGACCGTGGGCCTGGCGATCCCGCGCTCCCTCGACTGGATCGTGGCGCTGTTCGCCGTCCTGCGCGTCGGTGCCGCGTACGTGCCGCTGGAGCTGGACCACCCGGACGAGCGGATCGCCGCCATCGTCGAGGACGCCGGGCCGGACCTGATCCTCACCGTGAGCACCGTGTCACCCCGGCTGACCGGCGAGCTGATCGAACTCGACCGGCCGCTCCCCGAGGCCGAGCCGTTCGTGACGTTCGCGCCGGAGGACCCGGACCGGCTGGGCCACCCCGCGTACACGATCTACACCTCCGGCTCGACCGGGAAGCCCAAAGGCGTGGTGACCGAGTACGCCGGTCTCACCAACATGCTGGTCAACCATCAGCGCCGGATCTTCGAGCCGGTGCTGGCGCAGCACGGCCACCGGGTCTTCCGGATCGCGCACACCGTGTCGTTCGCGTTCGACATGTCGTGGGAGGAGCTGCTGTGGCTCGCCGACGGCCACGAAGTGCACATCTGCGACGAGGAGTTGCGCCGCGACGCGCCCCGGCTGGTCGAGTACTGCCTGGAGCACGGCATCGACGTCGTCAATGTGACCCCGACCTACGCGCAGCAGCTGGTGGCCGAGGGCCTGCTCGACAACCCGGCACGGCGGCCCGCGCTGGTGCTGCTCGGCGGTGAAGCCGTCACGCCGACGCTGTGGCAGCGCCTCTCCGACACCGAGGGCACGGTCGGCTACAACCTGTACGGGCCCACCGAGTACACCATCAACACCCTCGGCGTCGGCACGTTCGAGTGCGCGGACCCGGTGGTGGGCGTGGCCATCGACAACACGGACGTGTACGTCCTGGACCCCTGGCTGCGGCCCCTTCCGGACGGCGTCCCCGGCGAGCTGTACGTGTCGGGCATCGGCATCGCGCGCGGCTACCTCGGGCAGCCCGCCCAGACCGCGCACCGCTTCGTCGCCTGCCCGTTCGGCGAGCCCGGCGAGCGCATGTACCGCACCGGCGACCTGGTGGTCCGCCGGCCGGACGGCAACCTGATGTACCTGGGCCGCACCGACCAGCAGGTCAAGATCCGCGGCCACCGGGTCGAACTCGGCGAGGTCGAGGCGGTGTTCGCGGCGCACCCGGCCGTGCGGTTCGCCGCCGCGGTCGCCCAGCCCGACCCGCAGGTCGACGGCGCCCACCGGCTGGCCGCCTACCTGGTGCTGGAGGGCGCTGAGCTGGCGGCCGTCGCCGCCGAAGTGGGCGCCGCACTGCCGGACTTCCTGCGGCCCACGCACTACGCACAGGTCGACAGCATCCCACTGACGGTGAACGGGAAGGCCGACACCAAGGCGCTGCCCGAGGCCAAGCCGCTGGGCGCGCTGACCACGGTGGGGGAGCGCGGCCCGCAGACCGAGACCGAGACCGCGGTGTGCGAGTACTTCGCCGAGGCACTTGATCTTGACGACGACGAGGTGAGCGCGGTGAGCGACTTCGTGTCCCTCGGGGGACACTCCATGCTGGCGGTACGGCTCGTCGGGCTGCTCCGCCGCGAGTACGGTCCCGTGATCACGATCCGCGATCTGTTCACCCTGCGAACCCCGGAAGCGATTGCCCGCCATCTCGATGACAACTGACACGCAGCGGCCCCGCGAAGGGGCCGCCATCCTCCGGACCGCCCTGCGCCGCAACATCGGCGCCATGGCCTGGGGCACCCTCCTCATGGGCCTCTACCAGGCCGGTGAGACGGCCTTCCCCATCGCGCTCGGCCTGATCGTCGAGCACACGATGCGCGAAGGCCGCAGCCTCCAGGCGCTCGCCCTGTCGATCGGCGCGCTCGCCGTGATCATCACGACGGTGTCGCTGTCGTGGCGGTTCGGCATGCGGATCCTGCAGAAGGCCAATACGACCGAGGCGCACCGCTGGCGGGTGAAGGTCGCGGCCTGCGGCCTGCAACCCGTGGCCAGGGACGTCGACCTCAAGTCCGGCGAGGTGCTGACCATCGCCACCGAGGACGCCGACCAGACCGCCGACATCATCGAGGTGGTGCCGCTGCTGATCAGCTCGCTCGTCGCGGTGCTGGTCGCGGCGGTCGCCCTGGGTCTGGCCGACATCCGGCTCGGACTTCTGGTGATCGTGGGCACCGTCGCGATCCTGTCGATCCTCAGCGTGATGTCCAGGCGGATCGGCTCCAGCACCCAGGAGCAGCAGGCCCGGGTGGCGCGGGCGGGTGCGAAGGTCGCCGACCTGATCACCGGCCTGCGCCCGCTGCACGGCTTCGGCGGCAACCACGCGGCGTTCCGGTCCTACCGGAAGGTCAGCACGGAGGCGAAGCACCAGTCCATCACCGTCGCCAAGGTGAACGGCGCCTACGCGGGTACCGCCCTGGCCCTGAACGCGGTCCTCGCCGGCGCCGTGACCCTGACGGCGGGCTGGCTGGCGTTCGAGGGCCGGATCAACATCGGGGAACTCGTCATGGCCGTGGGCCTGGCGCAGTTCATCATGGAGCCGCTCAAGCTGTTCTCGGAGATGCCCAAGTACGTGATGATCGCGCGCGCCTCGGCCGAGCGAATGGCGCTGGTGCTGTCGGCCCCGCCGGTGATGACCCCGGGCGCCGAACGCCCGTCCGCGGGCGGCGACCTGGAGATCGACTGCGTCCGCCACGGCACCCTGGCAAACCTCAAGTTCCAGGTGGAGGCGGGCGAGTTCGTCGCCATCGCCCCCTACCAGCCCCGCGCTGCGGCCGACCTCGCCGCCGTCCTGGCCGTGCGCGTCCCGCCCGCCGCGTACGAGGGGACGGTACGGATCGGCGGCCGGGAGCTGGCGGACCTCTCCGTCGAGGCGGTCCGCGAGCACATCCTGGTCAACCCGTACGACGGGGAGATCTTCGCCGGCACCCTCCGTACGAACATCGACCCGTCGGGCACCAGCCGGACGGTCCCCGACGCCGTCGAGGCCTCCATGCTGACCGACGTCGTCGCCCTGCACCGCGAAGGCCTCGACTACGGGGTCCGCGACCGGGGCGCCAACCTCTCCGGAGGCCAGCGCCAACGCCTCTCCCTGGCCCGTGCCCTGGCCGCCGACACCGACGTCCTCGTCCTGCACGACCCGACGACAGCGGTGGACGCGGTCACCGAGCAACTCATCGCCCGCAACGTGGCGAAGCTGCGCCGTGGCCGCACGACGATCGTCATCACCAGCAGCCCGGCGTTCCTGGATGCGGCGGACCGAGTGCTGGTCCTGGACGACGGAGTCATCACGAGGGAGGACACCCACCGCAACCTCCTGGCCAACGACGAGGCCTACTGCCTGGCGGTCGCACGGTGAGTTTCAAGGGAGCTGGGGGACATGCCTTCTGGGGCGCGGGGCTGAGTCGATGTGCGGCTCCGCCGCGTGGGCGCGATCAGCCCCCACCGGCCCGCAGACGACTATTCACCGAGGGCCCAGCCGGCGTCCCTCTTGGGGGCGCGGGGAACTGCGCGATCAACCCCCACCGGCCCGCAGACGACTATTCACCGAGGGCCCAGCCGGCGTCCCTCTTGGGGGCGCGGGGAACTGCGCGATCAACCCCCACCAGCCCGCACACGACTACTCACCGAGGGCCCAGCCGACATCCCTGAGCAGGGCATGGCGCCACCCGGCGCGGTCATGCCCCGACGCGGACCGGGACACCCGCACGGTCGCCCCGGCCCGCCGCACCAAGCCCTCGGTCACCTCACAGTGAGGCAACATCCGGTCCTCGTGCTCCCCGACGTCGAACGCGACCCGCAGCCCCGACAGATCGACACTCTCCAGCAGCCGCTCAGCGATCACACCCCCGAGCGGCCCCCCCAACGGATCGGCCAGCCGCATGGCATCCGGCGTCCACCAGAACGACCCCGACTGACAGGCAACCCGCGACACCAGCTCGGGAAACTCCAGCGCCGCGTACACCGCGCTCAGCCCTCCGAGGCTCTGCCCGGCAACCACGAGCCGCTCCGGATCGGCGTTGACGCCCGACTCCGCCACCAGCGGCAGCAGTTCGTCCCGCACCGCCTCCCACAGCTCGGGCCGGCAGGTGAACTCGGCGGCCCGGTCCTTGGCAGGCAGGAAGACAAGAGTGACCGGCGGCAACTCACCGGCCGCCACGGCCGAGTCGAACGCGGTGATCGCCGGATGCAGATACAGCCAGTCGTCCCCGTCGAGCAGCAGCACCACCGGCCCGCCGCCCCCCGCCGGATGCACCCGCACCGTACGCCGCCCGCCCAGCCGCTCACTCGCCCAGCGGATCCGTGCCCGCGGCACGGGCAGCACCGCGTCGGCCCCGACGAGGGGCCAGTGCGGCTGCTCCGGGGCGTCCGGGGTCGCGGCGATGGACCGGTCGCCGCCCGCCCCGGCCGGGTTGAACGGGTCGGACTGGGACGCGTCCCCCGTCACGAATTGATACGTCACCCGCAGCCGCGCGGGCATGCGTACCTCGGCGTACCAGCAGTCCGAGTCGGCCCAGCGACGCAACGGCACCGCCTCCGACCAGCTTTCGAACTCGATCCTGGCCGGCGACGACCCACGCCACAGGAACAGCGTGATCCAGCCGCCGTCGCCGTCGGGCACGGCCGCCGGGGCACCGACCCCGGCCCAGAACTCCCCGGTGCCGGGCGCCCCGGGCAGCCCGAACCCGGTGAACGCGTCCTCCCTGTCGGCCGCGGCCAAGCGCATGAACGTCTCCTTGTGAGAGGGAAGGGCCGAAGGCTAAGCTTCGTCAATTAGGCGAGCCTAACCTAATCTTGGCCTTCCGAGGAGGCACCGCGCATGAGCACCAACCCCTTCGACGACAACGAAGGCCGTTTCCTGGTCCTGGTGAACGACGAGGGCCAGCACTCCCTCTGGCCCTCCTTCGCCGAGGTGCCCGGGGGATGGACGATCGCCTTCGCCGAGAACACCCGCGAGGCATGCCTGGAGTACGTCGAGACCCACTGGACCGACCTGCGCCCGAAGTCCCTCGCCACGGCCCAGGACGCCTGACTCCGCCGATGCTGTGCACCAGGCTGACCAACGCCCGCTTCCTCACCATGGATCCGGACCATCCGGTCGCTCATGACCTGGGCATCTGGCAGGGCAGGATCGCGGGCCTCGACGAGGCCGTGACCTCCCTGCCCGCCCGGGAGGTCGTCGACCTGCAGGGCGCCACGGTCCTGCCGGGGTTCATCGACGCCCATGTCCACCTCGCCTGGACCGGGTTCAAGCAGAACACCCCGAGCATCGCGGGACGCACCCGCGTCGACGACGTCCTCGCGGTCGTGGCCGAGGCCGTCGCCCGCACGCACGCACCCGGCGACTGGGTGAGCATCGCCGGCTACGACCAGCGGGCCCTGGGCCGCCATCTCACCGCCGCCGACCTCGACCGGGTCAGCGCCGGACGCAAGCTCTACCTGCTGCACGACTCCGGGCACGGCTGCGTCGTCAACACCGCCGTCCTGGACCTGCTCCCCGCCGGCATCCCGCACGACAACGGCTTCCTCGCCGAGCAGGCCATGGGCGCCGCCCGCGCCCTGCGCCTGCCGCACTCCCAGGAGGACCTGGCCGGGGCGATCGGCCGCGCGGCCCGCACCTGCCTGGCCGAGGGCGTCACCGCCTGCGCCGAAGCGGGCATCGGCGGCACCCTCTTCGGCCACAGCCCCGTCGAACTCGGCGCCTACCAACTCGCCCGGGACAAGGGCCTGCTGCCGCTGCGCGTACAGCTCATGGTGTCCGCGGACCGGCTGCGCCCGGTCGCCGCCCACGAGGCCGACGGCATCCCGCGCGCCCTCGACCTCGGCCTGCGCACCGGGTTCGGCGACGACCGGCTCTCCGTGGGCGCGCTGAAGGTCTACACCGACGGCGGCATGATGGCCCGTACGGCCGCACTGACCAGCCCATACGAAGGGCTCGGCCACGCCGGGCAGTTGCAGGACGACCCGGAGGTGCTCACCGGCCTCATCGTGGACGGCCACCTCGCCGGCTGGCAGCTCGCCGTGCACGCGATCGGCGACCGCGCGGCCGACGTCTCCCTGGACGCCCTCGAACGCGCCCAGCGCCTGCGCCCCCGCCCCGAGGCACGCCACCGCATCGAACACGCCGGGCTGATCCGCCCCGACCAGCTCCCCCGTATGGCGCGACTCGGCATCAGCGCGGTCGTCCAGCCCAGCTTCCTGCGCTACTTCGGCGACGACTACGCCTCGATCATGGGCGAGGAACGGGCGCCCTGGATGTACCGGGGCCGGGCCTTCCTGGACCACGGCATTCCCCTCGTGGGCAGCTCCGACCGGCCGGTCGCCGACGGATCGCCCCTGCGCGCCGTCCAGTTCATGGCCGAGCGCGCCTCCACCTCCGGGCAGCTCATCGGCCGGGACGAGGCCGTCACCGTCGACCAGGCCCTGCACGCCTACACCCTCGCCGGCGCCCGGGCCTGCCACTGGGAGGACCGCCTGGGCAGCCTCACCCCGGGCAAACACGCCGACCTGGTCGTCCTCGGCGACGACCCCCGGCGCGTCGACACCTCGCGCATCGGCGACATCGAGGTGGTGGAGACCTACGTCGACGGCCGCCCGAGCCGCCCGCGCACTTGATCCCCGGTCCAAGACCGAGGAAGGAACCCCTTGACCACGGCCACGCCGCGCCCTCCCGCGCTGCCGCGCGCCCTCGTCGTACCGACGCCCATCGTGCGCACCGCCCGCCCGGACGAGGCCGCCGCCCTCGCCACCCTGTCCCAGCCCTTCGCGCACTCGGGCGCGCTGCGCGAACGCCCCCTCTCCCTCTACGCCGCCCACGCGGCCGACTTCCTGGTGCTGGAGGCCCCCGACGGCACTCTCGACGGCTGCGTGGGCCTGCGCGCCTACCCTGCGGAGGCGGGGGAGGGCCGTGAACTCGCGGGCGTCGTCTACAACTTCTGTGTGGCCGAGCACCGGCAGGGGAGCGGAGCGGGAGCCGGGCTGTTACGCGCGGTGCTCGCCACGGCACGCGCGCAGTCCCTCGGCGCCCTGTTCACGGCGACCACCGGAGGCGCCGGACTGTTCCTCCGCCACGGCTTCACACCCACGACCGCGCACCGCGCGCCGCGGCCCTGGGCGGAGTCCCTGGACCCGCGGCGCAACGCGCGCGTCCTGGTCAGAAGGGGGTGACCATGTCGGTCGTGCGCGTCCTGGTCAGGAGGGCGTGACCACGCCGGTCGTGCGCGTCTGGTCAGGACTGGGTGACCCCGTCGGTCGCGCGTCTGAACAGGACTGGGTGACCGAGTCACTCGCGCGTCTGGTCAGGACGGGTGACCACGTCGGGAACCACGGTGGTGCCCGGGCTGGTCTCGGCGAGCACACTTCGCAGCACCGCGTGCGGCACGCGCCCGTCCACCACATGCGCCTTGCGCACCCCGCCGCGGACGGCCCGCAGACAGCCCTCCATCTTCGGCAGCATCCCGCTCGCCAGCCCGGGCAGCAGCCCGTCCAGCGCACGAGCTGTCAGACGCCCGATGACCTCGGTACTGTGCGGCCAGTCCGCGTACAGCCCCTCGACGTCGGTGAGCATCACCAGCCGCTCGGCGTCGAGTGCGACGGCGAGGGCCGCCGCCGCGAGATCGGCGTTGACGTTGTAGACCTGCCCGTCCGCGCCGCGTGCCACGGGGGAGACGACGGGGATGTGGTCCTGCTCCAACAGCGCGCGCACCATGGCCGGGTTGACGTCCACGACGTCGCCGACGAGACCGATGTCCACCGCCCGGCCGTCCACCCGGGCCGGCCGCCGCACCGCCGTCATCGTGTGCGCGTCCTCCCCGGTCAGGCCCACCGCGAAGGGGCCGTGGGCGTTGATGTGACCGACCAGTTCCCGCTGGACGCGCCCCGTCAGCACCATGCGCACCACGTCCAGGGTCTCGGGTGTGGTCACCCGCAGCCCCGCCTCGAAGCGCGTCTCCAGGCCGAGCCGGTCCAGCATCGCGCTGATCTGCGGCCCGCCGCCGTGCACGACGACCGGGCGCAGACCCGCGTGCCACAGCTCCACGACGTCCTGGGCGAAGGTCAGTTGAAGCCTCGCGTCCACCATGGCGTTGCCACCGAACTTGACGACGACCACACTGCCCCGCAGTTCCTCGGGCCAGGAAAGCGCCCGGGCGGACGGATCCCCTTCTCGGGCGGCTGTCACGGTCACGCGGTCACTCCGTTTCCCCACGAGGCCGGGCAGGGCCCGGACCTGCATCTCGGGCGACCACGCTCCCGTGTCGACGGCCGGCAAGCCCGCAGGGCCTTCCCCTCATCCATCGACACGGCCTCGACGCCCAGCAAGAGGCTAGGTTAGCCTACCCTTAACGAGCGGCCCAAGTGTCGAACAGCGGCGTGCGGTTGGGCGGAGTGAGGGTGCCGGCAGGCGACCCGCGTTCCGGAAGGCCCGGGCCGTACGACCGGTCCCCGCCGAACGTCCGGAACAGACGGGGCCGGCGCGCGAGCGAGGGCGGCCTTGACGGACGTGGCGTGCTCGGGCAGGTGCCGGGCGGCCCGGACGGCGGCCGGACCGAGGAAGCCGGCCAGGGCGCGCTCGGCCTGGTCTGGGTCGGCCCTTCCTCGGCCCCGGGTCGGGGTCAGGGCACCTCGTACCGTACGAGTGCCCTGGCGAAGGGCTCGCCGCTGCGCCGGGCGTACGTCATCCGCTCGCGAACCTCGCTCAGGGAGCGGGGACGGTAGCCGGGCCCGCCGCAGCAGCTCTTGTGGAAGCGGACGCCCGCGTGCAGCAGCACGGACAGTGTCCGCCAGGCCGCGCTGTCCCGGCGGCGGGGTGCCGCGAAGGCCGAGCCCACGTGGATCAGCCGCTGCGCGCAGCGGGGGCAGACGCGCTGCCTGTCGGTGTCGTACGGCTGCTTGTACGAAGCCCGGCAGGGCAGGCAGACGTAGGAGGTCTTCGCATGTCCCATGCCGTCAGGGTAGGCGGCACCCGGGTGGAACTCGACGGGGTTCTCGCAGGCTGGCCACGGCTCACGGGCGGCAGGGCCCGTCGGTGGACGCGGAGCGGGACGACAGCCCCGCGATCCAACTGCCCGAAACCGAACTGCGGCGCCTGCTCTCCGGCCGGGTCCGTACTCAGGCCGGGCAGTCGGCCCGTGTGGTGGCCGTACCCCGACGGATCACCAGATAGCGCGCGTTGCCCAGCACACGATCAGGCGCCGAGCGTCTGACGCGTCCCGTTGGTAGCCGTGACGAACTTTCTGGCGGAGCCGTCCGCGACCCGGGTCTCCGCGCTGTCGGCCGCCCCTGGCCCGGTGCCGGCCGGCCCCGTTCCATCGCCCTCACGGCGGGCTGGTCAAGGTTGTTCCTCAGGCAGGCCCTGATCACGCAAAAAGCATGGCCATGACACTCACCTGGTGCGAAGGTCCTTGTCGCACAAATGATCTATCGACGGAGATGTCATGAAAAGGATCCGCGTCAAGAAGAAGGCAGCCGCCTGCGCCATGTCAGTCGCGGCAGTGGCCGCTGTCCTGGCAACCGCCGGTCCGGTGAACGCGGCGGAGTACACGGTCATGGACAACTGCGACGTTCCGTGGATCAGCTGCTCCTACGGTGACCTGTGGCTGTTCTACAACTCGAAGGACATCGCCGTCCAGGACGGCTACTACAAGTCGGCCTTCACGACGTTCTACGGCAATGTGTCCGACCACTGGGGAACCAGTCAGTACGAGGGCTCGTCACTGTCGACCTACCGGTACGTGTTCGGCAACGGCGGCTACGGCAACGGCCAGTACATGAAGAACAACGCGGCGTCCGTGCAGAACTGCGCCTCGGACGACAACTACCGCGTGTATTACAACTCCGGCTACGGCGGCACATCCCAGTACTTCGCGAAGAACGGCCCTTACGGAGACTGCAACATCACCGACCTGATCTCCGCTCTGAAGAACAACAACGCCTCCTCTCACTTCGCATAAAGCACATGAAGGAACTCCCCGTGAAGTACATCAAGCAGACAGCCGCCGCAGTGGCCTTGACCGCTTCGGCTCTCCTGGTCAGCGCCTGTTCCTCCGGCACGACATCGGACACCACGAAGAACGCGGCCGACAGCAGACCCGTCGTGAACAAGGAAAACTGGCCCAAGAGAATCCCCACCAGCGGCCTGACCAAGGGTCTGAGCCTCCCACTGGAGGCGTACATGCCCTCCTACGAGGACCAGGTCACCGTTGAGCAGGCCGCCAACGATCTCCAGCAGTCCTGTATGAAGGACTACGGCATCGACCTGACGCTGCCGCGAGCGGGCGCCAACCCGCCTCCCAGTGACAACGACGCCAACATCGAACGCCGTTACGGCATCACCGACCGGGCCGAGGCCGAGAAGTACGGCTACGAGCTCCCTCCGGCGCTGCAGGAGTACACCAGGCAGACCATGCGTGATCTGTCCGGTGTCGAGGTGGAGGTCCTGACCGGCCACACCAAGCCCGAGCCGCTCAGACCCCCCACGGGAGACAAGGCCGCAGAGCCGTTGGCCGCGCCCGGCAGGAGCACGAAGCCCGCTCGGGCGGAGTACAACGGAAAGAAGTTGAAGGCAGGCGGCTGTGTCGGCTGGTCCGAGCAGCAACTCGGCCTCAAGGAGGCCGACCCCGCCTTCGTGGCGCAGCTCGCCGGGGACAGCCTGGTGCTGTCGCTGAAGGACGACAAGGTCATCAAGGTCCTGGCCGCCTGGTCCTCTTGCATGGACGGCAAGGCGCACAAGGGACTCGCCGATCCGTACAAGGCGATGGACCAGGGCGTCACGAACAACGGGCAGCCGTCGCCGCAGTCCATCGCTCTGGCGGTCGACGACATCGACTGCAAGGAGCAGACGGACCTGGTGAAGGTCTGGTCCGGTGTGGAGTCCGTGATCCAGGACCGGCAGATCGCCGACAACAAGAGCCGGCTGACCGGCATCAAGGAGCAGCACGACAAGGAAAGGGCCGCCGCGCGCAACCAGATGGCGGCTTCCGTCCAGTGAGGACCGGTGCGGTAGGGCCCGGACCGCGCATGACCCGGGCACTGTGGCTGATGGCGGCGTGTGTGCTGGCCGCCGGGTGTACGGACGGCGGCGCCGACAAGGCCGCCCCCGCGCCGCAGCGGCCGGCGACTCCGAGCGCGGAGCAGAGCAGTCCGCAAGTGCGCCCGTCGCCGTCGCCGTCGCCTGTGGCCTCGGTGCACTCCGAAGGCCGTACGCGTGTCCTGGAGTACGGAGACCTGACCGTGCGTGCCACACCGGAAAGCAGTGGTGTGCGTACCGAGATCGAAGTGGCCAACACCAACCAGCGGGATGCGACGTATTCCGTCCAGATCAGCATCGCCGACGGTAAGGGCTGGACCGCGTACAACCGGTTCTGGCTGCAGGACGTCCCTCCGGGGAAAACCGGGCGGGACGAGGCGGTGATCGGCTCGGGAGACATGGGTCCGGCTCCACAGGTACCGAAGATCTACGTCGATGAGTTCACTCCCCTCGTCGACCGGAAGTAGCAAAGGGAAACCTCCACGCGCGGTCCGGTCATGAGCTGAGCGGATTACTGCCGCAATGGGGCCTGGCGGAACGTCAAGTCCCCCTCGTCTCTGCGTTCGGACCACCCCCCTTCAAGGAGCCCATGATGAGCATGCGCCGTACCACGGCCTCGGTGGCGGCCATCGCCGCCGTCGCCGCAGCGACGCTCATGACCGGGTGCGGCGGCAACAGCACCAGCGCCGGGAACACCCCGGCCGACAAACCGGTCGTGAACAAGGACAACCGGCCCGCAAAGGCCCCCCGACAGGGACTGGCCGAGAACATGGTGCTTCCCCTGGAGAAGTACATGCTTTCCTACGCCGACCGGGTCACCCTCGATCAGGCGACGACCGGCCTTCAGCAGAAGTGCATGGCCGGCTACGGCTTCCACGTCGCCCTTCCCAAGGCCGGAGCGAATCCGCCCCCCAGTACCGACGACGCCACTATGGAACGCCGCTACGGCATCACCGACCCGGATGATGCCGCAAGGTACGGCTATGAGCCGGCACCGAAGTTCCGGGGGCGCACCAGCCAGAGCGTCCCCGACCTCCCCGGCGTGCAAGTGGAGGTACTGACCGGGCACACCAAGCCGGTCACCACCCACTCCAAGAACGGCAAGGGCGGTTTCTACATCACCCCCGACAGCGTCAGGCCGGCACGCGCCTCCTACCACGGCAAGGCGCTGAAGAAAGGCGGCTGTGTCGGCTGGAGCAAGGAACAGATCAAGCTCGACGACTCCGACGCGCTGTTCGTCTCCCAACTCGCCGGAAAGAGCCTGACCGCCTCGCAGCGGAAGCGAGTGGTGAAGAAGGCGATCAGCGCCTGGTCGTCCTGCATGGACGCCAAAGGCCACAAGAACCTCGCCGACCCGTACCAGGCGATGGCACAGGGCGTCACCGAAGGCCGTGCCTCGAAGAGCCAGGACAGCATCGACCTCGCTGTCGACGATGTGGCGTGCAAGCAGCAGACCAACCTGGTGAAGATCTGGTTCGACACCGAGAGAAAGATCGAGAACAAGCAGATCGCCGCCAACAAGGCCAAGCTGGAGGCGATCGCCTCAGGCCACGGCAAGGCGCTGTCGGCGGCCCGGGCCCAGCAGGGCGGATGAGCGTTGCGGGGGGCGTAACCGAGCCCCGGTCGCGGTGGGCGATGCGCTCGCGGCCGCACTGTGCGGGGGTGTGGTGCCGGGACGGAGCGCGGACACCCCTCTCTCCCGCGGCTCTATCGTACCGACGTCGGTCTCATGGTCGCCTGAGGCGACCGGTTCCGTCCTCGGCAGCGGGGCCCCGGGAATCCAGCATGCACACCGTGGCCTGGACGACCTCGACGTAACGATGCGTCAGGGCCACGGACGTGTCTGACCGAAAGAAAGGAGACCACCATGCGAAGACGGCACAAAGAGCGTGCCATGGCTGTCATCTCGGCGACCGCGGTCGCCGCGATGACCTTCACCATGGCGAGTACAGCGCAAGCAGCGGATTCGACACCGCCGAAGAAGACCGGACACGCCAGACCGGCCAAGAGAAAGCACCCTCTGGCGATTCCCGCTGAGGACCGTGACAGCGTCCTCGGCAAGAACTGGAAGACCTCCGGCGACCGGGCCGTGACCACCGCCGCCGACAGCGACGGACTGCACCTCCTCGTCGCCGACGCGAAAACCGGCTACCACTGGAAGACCGCCACCGTCCTGTCCGAACCCCAGCTGCCGGCCGACACCTGGATCGGCAACAGCTGCCTCATGGACGATCACCACGCGGCCGTCGTCTACGCCCCCCGCACCTTCACCAACAAACCCGACCTGATGATGGGCGGCGCCCTGACGGCCGTCGTCGACCTGGACAGTGGCGACGTCACCAAGATGCCGTTCACCGCGTCCCTCGCCTACTTCGACCCGACCTGCGACGCGCACACCCACAGCGCGGCGTTCACCGCCCTGCGGGACGACAAGACGCGCCTGATCACCGTCGACACGCACGGCGACACCGACGCGGACGTCACCGCCCGCGGTGAGATCACCTCCGCCGTCCCCACCAAGGACGGCCTGATCGGCGCGGCCGGGAACCGGCTCGTCCACATCAGTCGCAAGGGCAAGCAGGCGACGCTCACCGCGACGAAGCACGCCCCGTACGACATCACCGCGGGGAAAGACGGAACGGTCACCTACATCGACCGCACCGGTGACACGCGAGCCCGCGTGCAGACGTACGCACACGGCACGAAGACCACCGTCGCCCACGGCGAGACCACGGCGATGGGCCTCGCCCAGGACGCCACCGGCAAGGTCTACCTGCTCGGCCAGGCCACCCACGACGCGGCGTTCGGCCACAGCGGCATCACCGAGAAGAACGTCCCTCACGAAGCGCAGCTGTCCACCCGCGGACGCCTCGCCGTCGACCCCGTCGTCTCCGACGCCGTGGAGCGCGGCGTCGCCACCATCAAGGGCGTCGGCAAGGACCTCTCGCACACCGCGAAGGAGCCGGCCACCGGGCAGGGCGCCGGAAGCGTCAGTCACCTCCTCGACATCACCGCGACTTCCACCGTCACCGGACAGCGCACGACGCTCACAGCCGACGAGCCTGACGCCACAGCGGGCGGCACCACCTCGCCGGCCCTGACCGGTGACAGCCGGCCGCAGATGTCCACGATGAGCCTCATGACCACGGCCACCGACGACCCGCGCGCGCACGACCCCGTGGACACCGATGCCTGGTGCTCCGTGCCCCGCAACGACGTCAACACCCAGGCCCTCCAACCCACCCCGAACCAGGTGGAGTGGGCCGTCGACATGGCCGTGCGCGGAGACCTCACCTCCGGCTACATCAAGCAGGGCGGCTGGCGCACCCAGACCGGACTGGCCACCATCGACCCCCAGGGCACCTGGCCCGCCCCCACGCTCAACGGCGGCGGCCGCATCCCCGCGCAGGTCGAACTCGGCATCCTCGCCCAGGAATCCAACCTGTGGCAGGCCGAATCCGGCGCCATTCCCGGCCAGATGGGCAGCCCGCTGGCCTCCGTGGACGGTTACTACGGACACCAGACCGGCGGCAGCCTCGCGGACTACTGGACCATCCACTGGGACCTGTCCGACTGCGGCTACGGCGTCGGCCAGGTCACCGACGGCATGCGCAAAGCCGGCTTCGAGAAGGACGACGAAACCGCTCTCGACCCCAGCCTCCAGCGCGCCGTCGCCCTCGACTACACGATGAACATCGCCTCTTCGCTCTACATCCTCGCGGACAAGTGGAACGAGGTTCACGAGGCCGACCAGACCATCACCGTCAACAACGACGACCCGGCCAAGCCGGAGAACTGGTTCACCGCAGTCTGGAACTACAACCTCGGCTTCAACCCCAGGTCCAAGGAAGCCGAGAACGGGAACTGGGGGCTCGGCTGGTTCAACAATCCCGCCAACCCGGTCTACCCGGCCGACCGTGACCCCTTCATGGACATGGACGCCGACCCGGCCAACTGGCCCTGGGACGCCGCCCATCCGCAGTACTGGCCGTATGAGGAGAAGGTCATGGGGTGGGCCGCCTGGTCCATCGACACCGGCCACTCCTACGCGACCTCCGGACGCCAGGACTGGCCCGGCGAATCCGGCTACAGCTCCGCCGGCTTCTACCCGTCCTGGTGGAACAGCACCGCCGAGCGCACCGCCATCAAGCCACCACTCGACACGTTCTGCAATGCGGCCAACAACTGTGACGCCGCCAACCCGCCGGACTGCCCGGACGCCGGCTGCTACACCCAGTACTGGTGGAACGCGGCCAATGCCACATGGAAGGACGACTGTTCTTCCACCTGCGGCAACGAGAAGATCAAATATGCGACGCTGATCAGCGAGCCCGGTCGCGGATACCGCCTTCAGTACGGCACACCGCAGTGCGATACCGGGAACCTTCCGTCAGGAGCGAAGATCGTCGCATCCGTTCCGGCGGGAACACCCACCTGGAGCGACTGCGGAACGACGACAACCGACGGCTCGTTCCAGTTCACGTTCTACCCTGATCCCAACGCCACCGGGCCCGGCCTCGGCCAGTACGACGCCAAAGCCGACCTCCATCAGATCGGCGGCGGCTACCAGGGCCATTTCTGGTACGCACACACCCGTGATCCGGCCCACCTCGGCGGCGACAGCGGTCGCATGACGATCCAGGGCGACTGGAAACTCCCCGGCGCCGTCCCCGAGGAACAAGCCGCCATCTACGTCCACATCCCCGACACCGGAGCCCAGACCACCAAAGCGTTCTACGACATACCCACCGCCCTCGGCACCGCCAAGGTCGTGGTCAACCAGGACGCGAACGAGAGCAACACCTGGGTCTACCTCGGCGCTTTCCGCTTCAACGACAAGGCGCCCGAAGTCAGGCTCTCCAACACCACCTACACAGGATCCGGCGACGACGACATCGCCTGGGACGCCATGGCCTTCATCCCCGGCGACTACGGCATCCCGAAGGACTACGCCGTCGACCTCGCCCTGCCGGCGAACGACAGCAGCAGCCCCAACCCCAACCAGGCCATCCAGTCCCCGGACGACAAGGCCACAGCGGCGCTCGGCAAGGACGCGTCCAACCCCGGCCCTGACGGCTCGCTGGCGACCAGCGTCTCGACCCAGGGCCTCGCGACCTGGTGCGACGACGGGAAGATCATCGCCCGCGCCACCCGCACCATCACCTGCGAGAACCGGGCCATGCCGTACTACTACATCACCTCGGAAGGTGCCAGCGGAACGATCATGTTCCAAATCCAGCGCGTACTGGAACTGGACGGAACGAACTCCTTCACCGAGCATCTCAGCATCGCGCCGGACTCCGTCCCTCTCGACATCGCCGATGTCATGCTCGCCATCAACAAGCATCTGTGCGACACCGGCTGCACACCCGACGAACCGGGAAACAGCGCCTGGAACGGAGCACCCAACTGGACACCGGGAGACACCCACGCGGCGAACCTCACCACCACCTACACCTGGGACAACTCGGTCGCCGGTAAGGAATTCCTTTTCCACCCGGACGTCCAGATCGACGGAGACATCTACCCCTCCGACAGCAGCATCGCCCCCACCCACACCGGCTACCAGTGGTCCAAGAGCCAGGTCCGCAAGACCGACCTCGACGAAATCCGCTGCGACACCAAAATAACCTCGACCGGAGGATGCGTCTTCCACAACTACGCACCCACCTACACCTTCAACGCCGCCAAGTATCCGCAGGCGGCAGCCCACGCATGGCTCATCCAGCACGGCAGTCCGAAGAGCCCGGGGCTGGAAAGCGCGAACACCCCCCTGTACTACCTGCCGGGCGGACGCAACGGAGCGAACCGTGCCGTCATCTGCGACGTGGACGGATGGGCACGGACCACCTACGACCCGGCAGCCATGAACAGCAGCACCGACGCTCCGAACTGCGACGAGTTCTCCTTCAACGCCTCCTACAACAGCGGAGGACAGCCGGCCGACCTCGACGGACTCAATCCCGTCTCCACCGGCGCAGAGTGCATGCAGACCTACGCGCAGATGGACAACGGAGCCGTCCATCTCAGAAATCTTCCCGGAACGATGCCGAGTTTCAGGGAGGTATGTGGAAGGTCGTCCATCTCAGGAGTCCAGAACAGCGGATCCATGGCAGCCTTCTCCTCGGGATTCGCCAAGAACATGCGCCTCATGGACAGGGACGCCTACTGGCTGAACACCAACATCAAGGGTGACTGTGCCACTGGAACCGGAACCTTCATGCACTGCACCATGACCACGAACTAGGTACCGGAGAAACAGCGAGGGCGGCTGGTCCACCAGCCGCCCTTCGCATGTCACATGAACGCGCATGTCACATGAACGCGCATGTCACATGAACGCGCATGTCACATGAACGTCGCATGTCACATGAACGGATCCACCAGCAATGCCACGGGGAGATCACCCGACTCGACGGCCCCTCTGGGGATCCTCAGACCGGTGTGCTCGCCGACCGACCTCCACACCGCGGCATGAAGCCCAGCGGAACGGTCCTCCACAAAAGCACGCCACTCCGCGGGAGACGAGAAACCGTCCGGGTCCGGCCACACGGCGCCGTTGCTCCGCATCCGGCTGTCCAGCAGGTGAGCCCTACCGGACTCGCTCTCCGCAGCAGGACCCGTCAGGCTGTGCCGGAACTCCGCCCGTAGCAGGTCCCCGTCACCGGGTGAATAGAAAAGCCACGACGGCTGCACCGCGACGTTCGCGTACAGGCACACGAACTCCTCGCCGTCACGAGGCATCACAGAACTGTTGTCGTCAGCCCAATGCTGATACCAGGCACAAACTCCGGAATCCTCCAGGACGTACGACCACTCTCCGGACGTGCCGTACACGCAGGGAGTCCACGGGGCGTCCACGGAGAGAGGATCGAGATCACGGTAATGGGAACATGTGCCGATCTGGCCATCCCGGGCACCCACGCGCCGCAACAGGTCCTCCACCGCCAGACCACGCACCGCGGTCAGCGACACCCCGCCACGCATTCCGGGACCCCCCATGGGTTCCTCGAAACAGTACTCACCAAGCCACTCGATGCTGTCACTCATGTCAACTCCCCTTGCATCGCGGACTTCACCCCCGACTGAGGCTTGGCCGTCCGGCTATCGGGACTCCCGAATTGAACCGAGATTCCTCCGCAGCTTACCGCCGAGGCGGAAGAGGGCTGCGGCTATGCCGACGAAGGCCGGACTCGATGCCCTTTGCGGGCGATCCGATGTCGTTATGCCGGCGACGCCACAACAGCCCGCTTCGCACGCAAGCCCGGGCAGGGAGTGATGGACGGACTGCTTCGATCCAGCGGTATTGGAGCGGTGGTCTCCCCCTGTGCCTGGGAGCCATGCGCTTCGGCCCACGCAGCGGTGCAGGGCTCCGATACGTGAACAGCCGGTTTTTCGCAACACTCCTCCGGAGTGTCAGTGGCGGTCCGTACCCTCGACGGCATGGCCGGGAACGAGCAGAAAGTCCCACACGGGGAGGAAGCCGACGCCGAGGCCTGGCAGCGGCTGAGTGCCTATGCGTACCTCAGCGCGCCCGAGCGCCTGGAGTACATCGCGGTGATGCGGGTGTTCTGCGGCACGCTGCTCGCCGACCTGTCCGTATCCGACCTCCTGGCCAAGCTGGCCGAGAAGGATGCCCCGGGTGCGTCGCTGGACGCGGAAACGCTCACCCGCAGGCTCGAAGAGCTCGTACGTTGGGGCAATCTGCTGCGCAGCACGCACACCGTCAAAGCGACCAGCATCACCGAGTACCAGCGCTCACGGTCCCGCTACCAGCTGTCCAAGCTGGGGGAGCGCGTGCAGCGGAGCGCGGACGAGGTACTGGCCGGGGCGGACGCAGCACGCGAGGTGAGCAGCGAACTGCTGGTACTCGTCGACCGCGGACTGCGTGAGATCGCCGCCATGGCCGCGGCGCCGGGTGGTGCCGATCCGCAAAAGGCGCTGGAGCGGATCAGCACGCTCTTTGTGCAGTTCGCCGAATTCGCCGAGTCCGTCCGGGACTTCTACGCCTACCTGGGCCAGGTACTGGCGCGCTATGACCTCGACTCGGCCGAGTACCAGGGGTTCAAGGAACTGCTGCTCGACTACGTGGAGGCCATCACCGAGGACGTCTCCTTCCGGGCCCCGCGTATTGCCGCTCACCTGGACGTCGCCTGGCCGCACCTGCCCATGCTGCTCGCCCGCATCGACGCACACGCGGCGGGCATGGGAGCACTCGCCGACGGGCTGACCGAGACGCGGGTGCAGCGCAGCCGTGGACGGGACATCGCGGACTGGGAGGGGCTGCGCGAGTGGTTCACCGACACCGGAGGCCACTCCAGCCAGGTGGATCAGCTCCGGGACGCCACCCTGCGGGCCCTGCAGTCGCTGCTCGCCAACGCCAAGCGGATGCTGCGTTCGGCGTCCGGTGAGATGTCCCGTCGCAAGGACCTGCTGCGGCTCGCGGCCTGGTTCGACGCGGCGGAGCCGGAAGAGGCCCACGACCTGGCGGTCGCCGCCTTCGGGCTCTACGGCGCACGCCACTTGGGGGTGGCACCGGACCCCGACCGGTCCGTGCCGGCGTACGTGAGCTGGTGGACGGGACCTGTGGTGGACGTGCCGGTGGCGCTGCGCGAGCGCGGCAGCAGAACTCCGCGCGGACGGGCCGCGGCCGCCGAAGACCACTCCGAGCAGAAGCGCCACCTCATGGAGCAGGCGCGGCAGCAGGCCGAGGCCCGGCAGGCGGCCGCCGACGAACTGCGCAGCGCCTCCGGCAGGTTCGATCAGGTGCGCCTCAGCGCCCCGGCCATGCGACTGCTCCTGGAGCTCCTGACGACCGCCCTCGGCAACGCCCGGCTGAGCAAGGACGCCCGCGACTTCCTGCTCGACGGCGCGCAGGCGGACGACGTGGACCTCGGTATCCGACTGAACGCGTGGCGCACCCCCGGCCGGTCCACCGTCCTGCGGTCGGTGGAGGGCGACCTGACGGCGGACGATCTCACGCTGGCTGCCGAAAGCCCCGCCATCGAGAGCACCTCCGCACCGGCGATGGGGGAGGCGAGCGCCTGATGCCCCTGCCCTCCGCGCACGATGTCGCCCTCGCGGCCGAGCGCCGCACCGCTGCCCGGCTCCTGCTGGCCCACCCCCTGGTCACCAGCACCGGACCGCACAGCGACACCTTTCCACTGATCCGGCGCCACGCCGACTGGCTGGCCCAGCGTTTCCAGCAGGTGTTCGGATACCGCCTGCTGGTGGAGGCCTCCTACGCCCGGCTGTTCAAGGCGGGCCTCGGCCCGGGCTCGGGCCACCGTCTGGAACGACCCTCGACCGGAACGCCGTTCAGCCCGCGGACGTACGCCTATCTGGCCCTCGCGCTGTCCGTCCTCGTCACCGCACCGGAACAGCTCCTGCTTTCCCAACTCGTCGCCGACCTGAAGGCCGCGGCCGTCGACGCCGGCATCGAGATCGCCGACACCGGGCGGCAGGCCGAGCGGAGGACCCTCGCGGCCGCCCTGCGGCAACTAGTCGACTGGGGCGTTCTGGTCGAGACCGAGGGTCATGTCGGGGCCGTCGCCGAGGAGCGGGCCGGTGAGGCGTTGCTGACCGTGGACCGCGAGATCGCGCGAGCCGTGGTCGCCGGCCCCCTCGCCCAGAGCCGCGACGGCGCGGACCTCGTGCGCCGCGCCGCCGACCCCGGTTTCGGCGGGCCACGTACATACGTGCGCAGACGTCTCGTCGAAACCCCCGTCGTCCACCTCGACGACCTCACGGACGCCGAGCGCGAATGGCTGCGCACCCGGCAGCGACGCGAGGCTCAGGCGTTCTCCGAACTGCTCGGCCTGGAAGCCGAGATCCGCGCCGAGGGGATCGCCCTGGTCGACACTGCTGACGAACTCACCGACCTGCACCTGCCGGGCACAGGCACGGTGGCTCAAGCCGCGCTGCTCCTCGTGGAGCGGCTGGTCGCCCGACTGCGTCCCGAAGACCCGGGCCACCCGGCGATCGGCGGACGACTGGTCATCGGCGTACCCGTCCCGGACGGGCTGCTCCCCGACCTGCTCGACGAACTGATCGAGGAGTACGGCAGGCGCGCCAACTGGCAGCGCGGCCACCTGGAGGACCGGGACGGATTCCTCGCGGCCGTACTCGACCTCCTCGGCCGGATGCGGCTGATGGCTCCCGCCGGGCCCGTGCGCGCGGACGGCCACTGCCTGCCTGAGGGATACGAGCAGACGGTGGCCGACGGGCGCTCCGTCACCGATGTCTCTCAGGCGCGGGGCCAGGACCGTCCGGACGGAAGCTGGATTCTGCTTGCCGCAGCCGCCCGGTACGCCACCACGGTGGCGGTCAGGCCCCGTACCGACCGGTCCCCAGCGGACGATGTCTCCGAGGAGTCGACCCGATGAACCGCCCGCCGACCCTGCACCGCTACCGACTGCACCGCGCGGGCATCCGGAACGTCTGGCAGTACGACGAGCAGGAGTTCGCCTTCGGCGAGGGCCGCCTGCTGCTGCGCGGCAAGAACGGCGCCGGCAAGTCCAAGGCCCTGGAGATGCTGCTGCCCTACCTCCTCGACGGCGACGCCCGTGCGCTGGACGCCACGGGAACCGGACGCACCACGCTGGTCTGGCTGATGCTCGACGGTTTCGAGCAGACCAACCGGCTGGGCTATCTGTGGCTGGAGTTCGTGCGGACGGACGAGCACGGGAACGACCACCACCTGACCATCGGCGCGGCCATCCGCGGGTCCCAGTCGACCAAGACGGCGAAGCCGTTCTTCTTCACCACTCGACTGCGAATCGGTGAGGACCTCGGCCTTGCCCCCGCCGGGCGCCCCCTTCCCGTCGACCAGCTCAAGTCGCTCGTCGGCTCGGAGAACGTCACCGACCGCGCCGTCGAACACCGGGCCAGGGTGGCCCGCGAACTGTTCGGCCTCACCGACCCGGCGCGCTACCGCAACCTGCTCCACCTACTGCACCGTCTGCGCCGTCCCACCATCGGTGACCGCATCGACTCGGGCGGACTGGTCTCGGTCCTCGCCGAAACCCTGCCCGCCCTCGACGACGAGGTCGTGGAGAAGGTGGCCCGCAATCTGGACGACCTGGACTCCGTGAGGGCCTACCTCGGACGCCTCGAACGCACCGACCAGGCGCTGCGCACCTTCCTCACCAACTACCGCGGCTACCTGCACAGCGCCCTGCGCCGCCGCACGGATCAGGTGACCGGTGAGCTGGAGCAACTGATGGAGCACCGCAGGTCCGCGGGTGACGCGGCGCGCAGGGCGGAGGGGCTCCGCGAGCGCGAGCAGGAACTCGACGCCCGCATCGAAACCCTCACGAGCGAGTCAAGTGCCGCCGAGACGGACCTGGCCGCCCTGCACGCCAGCACCGGATACCGCAGCCTGCAGGAACTCGGAGAGAAACGCACCACGGTCACCGCCCTGCACAGCGCGGCTGCCACCGCCTTCAAGGCCGTCCGCCAGGCGCACAGCAACCAGGAGGAGGCGGGGCGGCGTCTCACCGCCGAGGCCCGACGACTCGGTGGAGAGCTGGTCGAGCTGGGCACCACGCACGGCGAGTTGGTGCGCGAAGCCGAGCGGTCCGGGATCGACCCCGTGCACCTGGGGGAGCCCGTGGCGACACCCGTCGCACCGGTCACGCCCGCCACCACAGCCGAACTGACCGCACCCGACGGCGACTTCCACCTGGTACGACTCAGCCAGGTGCTGGCGGTCGACACCGAGACATGCACGACCGCGCTGCAGGCATGGGACGCCCGACTCGACGTCGCGCAGCCGGTGATCAGGAACCGCGTCAGGTTCGTCACGGAACTAGGCGCTCTCATCGAGCGGTCGAGTGAGGCTCAGAGGCAGGCGGACGAGGCCGACGCCGCCCGTGAACGTCTGGAGGAACAGGCGGACCATGCGCGGTCCCGGGCCGACGGTCGCCGACAGGAAACCGCGCGTGAGTCGGAGGTGTACGCCATCGCGGTCAGAGACTGGAGCGAGCGGCTGCGGACTTCCACAGGGGCGCCCCTGGACACCGTGTACGCCCTTGTCGCGCAGGACCCGGCCGACGGTCCGCTGCCCGCGCAAACCCCCGACGAGGTGGCCGAAGCAGCCCGGTCGGCCGTCGACCCGTGGTTGGCGGAACTGGGCGCGGAGCGCGACGACGTCGCCCTGGCCGTCCGCGAACTGGAGGCAGAACAGGTCCGCCTCCGGCGACGGCGCGAGGAATGGGATCGCCGCACCGACCCCGAGCCCCCGCCCCCGCCCCACCGCACGGCCCCCCGCGTGTCCGGCACCGGAGCGCCCCTGTACCGGCTGGTGGACTTCGCCCACGACCTGGAGCCGGACGCGCGGGCAGGCCTGGAGGCCGCGCTGGAAGCGAGCGGCCTGCTCGACGCCTGGGTGCGCGCAGACGGCGCGGTCCTCGACCCGACCACCCATGACACCCTCCTGGTCCCGGGAGCACCTGTGACCGGGCTGACGCTCGCTCGGGTGTTGCGGGCGGTTGCCGCCCCCGACAGTGGAGTGACGGCGGAGCGAATCGAGCGCGTACTCGGGGCGGTGGCTCTGGCCGGGGCCGGGGCCGGGGTCCACGCCGGCGATGCCGGCCGGGTGGACGAGGCGACAGAGGCGGGGCCGCATACCGTGATCGGTACCGACGGCTCCTGGAGGCTCGGCATCGCCCACGGCCGCCACACCAAGGAGGCCGCCGAGTACGTCGGCGCGGAGGTACGTGCGGAGACACGCCGTCGGGCGCTGGCGGAACTCGACCGAGGACTGGCCGACCTGGGATGCGAGTTGGCGGAACGCCGGCATGGTCTGCGGCACCTCACAGAGCACCGCGACCGGATCGGCGACACCCTGCGCCGTCCGCCCCCGGCACGTGGGCTGACGGACGCGTGGGCTCGCACGACCGAGGCTGAGCGCACCGCAGAATCCCTCGCCTCGCAGGCGTCCGCGGCCGCCCGCGAAGCGGAGCAGGCACGTGCCCGCGCGGTCGCCGCCCGGCGCGAGACGGAGGCGACGGCGAGTGCCCAGGACCTCCCGGCGGACCCGGCCGCACTGGAAACGGTCCGTCTGGCCCTGGACCGCCTCGGGCAGGGTACGCAGCGGCTTCGTCGGCGCGTGCGCACGATCCTGTCCGCGGCCGACGACCACCGCGGCGGCCGGACGGACTACGAGCGCGCCGAGTCTGCCCGCCGGGATGCCGAGTCGGACTACGCCGAGCCGCTCGGACGCTTGGAGACCGCCCGCCGAACGGTCCAGGCCATGGAAGAGGCCCTCGGAGCCACGGAGCAGGAGATCCTCGCCCGGGAGGCCGCGGCGACGCGCCGTCTGGAGGCCGTGGGGCGCCAACTCCCGCACACGCGAAGGGACCTGGCCGAGGTGCACGACCTGCGCGTACGGGCGGAAGAGGACGAGAGGGTGCAGCGCGAGACACTCGCCGGCCAGGAAGCCGAGGTGCTGGCTTGCGGCAGGAGGCTGCGTACGGCCCTCTCACTGCCGGGCGTGCTGAGAGGAGCGGGTCTCGACACCGACGCGGACGACGGTGCCCTGAAGTCCCCGGACCCCGTCCACCACGAGGTGCGGGAACGCATCGCAGCGCTGCGTCTGCTGGGAGACGCCGTGCGTCGCGGCCTGGACGCCGAACGCCGTGACATCTCGGACACCACCCTCCTCAACTGTCACACCGACCTGCGCGACCAGCTCTCCGGCGGCTACGACGCGACGATCGAGGAACACGACGGCATCAAGCTGTGCCGACTCGTCGACGACCACGGCCCGCACGACATCGCTGTGGTCGGCGAGCGCATCGCGGCCGAGGCCGCCGAGGCTCGTGACCGTCTGACGGAGCGCGAACGCGAGGTCTTCCAGCGCTTCCTGACGGGAGAGCTGGGTGACCACCTGTCCTCGCAGGTGCTGGCCGCAGGCGCCCTGGTCGCCGCCCTCAACAGCACCCTCGCCACGGTTCGTACCTCACACGGCCTGGGCGTCACCCTCGACTGGAAGCTGGCGGACGGTGTCGAAGCCGACGTCAAGGCGGCCGTCGACCTCCTGCGCAGCCCCTCCGGGCTGCGCACCCGTGAGCAGTCCGAGCAACTCCGCGACGTCCTCCAGCGCCGTATCGAGGACGCCCGCCGCGCCGACCCGGCCGCCGGCTATGCCGCCCACCTGCGCACCGCCCTGGACTACCGCGGCTGGTTCGCCTTCACCCCCTGGGTGGTGAACGACGCGGCACCGGGCAGCCGCCGTAAACTCTCCGGCCGCACCGGTCTGAGCCAAGGCGAACAGCGGGTCCTCTCCTACCTGGTCCTCTTCGCCGCGGCGGCAGCCCACTTCACCAGTCTCGCCGACACCGCCCCGCAAACACCCCGCCTGATTCTCCTCGATGACGCGTTCGCCAAGGTGGACGAGCCCACGCACGCCCGCCTCGGCCGCATTCTGGTCGACCTCGACCTCGACTTCGTTCTCACCAGCGAGCGACTGATCGGCAACTGGCCCGACGTACCGTCCCTCCACATCTACGAGTGCCTGCGGGACCCGCATGTGCGGGGTGTGGCCACGCTCCACTACACGTGGAACGGGCGACAGCGGAGGCTGATGTCGGTATGACGGGACGTGAAAGTGCCGACGAACAACCTCCGGCCACCGAAACCCTCGCGTTTCTCACCCGGCCGGGCCTCACCCGTCTCTGGACGGCGGCACGGACCCGGCTCGAACGCAACGGCCTCCAACCGGCCGGAAGCATCAGACTGGAGCACCTGGACGCACAGGAGCGCGAGGCACTGTCCCTCCTCTTGGCTCGACCGATCACCGACACCACCACCACGATCCGCCTGCCGGACCTGGACACCCGCCTGCGCACCAGCGCGGTCGGACGGGGCCTGGCCTCCACACTGGAGGAACTGGGGCCGTCCCTGACCAACCGCCGGGCGGTCCGCGACGCGGCGGCGGCCGAACGAGCCCGCGTGTGGTCAGCGGCTCAGACGGAGGTGGAAGTCACGTCTCTGTCGGCCCAGCCCTGGACAGCACAGTGGCTGCAGGAGATACGACGCGGCGGCACACTCGCCCGCCAGGATCCGAACACCGCGGCGACCGTCATCACCCAGGCCGTCCGGACACTGGCGATGCTCTTCCCCGGCACGGCCCCACGCTCCAGGGCGGCCACCTGGGGCCGCGGCGAACTGGCCACCCGCGCCACCGGCTCGGCCCACGGCCTGGACGACGGCACGCTGCTGTCCCGGCTGGTCCTCCGCGGCATCGCGCTGGCGCACGGTGTCCAGCTCCCCGCAGATGCGCCCGCGCGCCGGGCCCTGTGGCGCACGGCCTCGGTCACCCCGGACGAGGTGTCCAGCACGGTGCTCACATACGCCCTGCGCCCCACCGGCGGCACGTGGCGGGAGGCGGCCCTGCGCGAGCGAGCCGACCACCACATGGAAACTCATGTGACCCTGCGCGAGCTACGCACACTGAGGCCAAAGATGCCGCCTGGCACCCACGTCCACGTCTGCGAGAACCCACACGTGGTCGAAGCCGCGGCCGACACCGGCCGTACGGCGCCCATGGTCTGCACGTCCGGGAGCGCGACGACGGTCGTTCTCACCCTCCTGGACGTGTTGGCGGCGTCCGGTTGCACCTTCGCCTACCACGGTGACTTCGACTGGCCCGGCATCACGCTGGCCAACCGGATCATGCATCGGTACGGAGCCGAGCCGTGGCGTATGCGAGCGGCCGACTACGAGTACCTCGCGACCCGCACGCAGGTGCGCGGCACACCGCAGATCGCCCTCACCGGACCGTCGGCCGAGGCCGTGTGGGACGCGGAACTGGCACCCGCCATGAATGCCCTGGGGATCGCCCTGCATGAGGAGGCCGCGCTCGATCTGCTGCTGGAGGACCTCGGGTGACGGTTCACCGCATGGTGGACTGACACGGTCGAACCACCCCTGCCGGCTGGGCCATGACTTCAGTGACTCACCCGGCTGGGCCGGCTTTCTGAGACCGTTGCTCCGCCCTGATGCTGGAAGGAGCGGTCGTCCTGCGGACAGCCCCGGGGGAAGCCGGAACGGTGGTGTGGATCGCCGACCGGGCAGGAGGCGATCAGGTGGTCAGCCCGCCTGCCGCCAGTCGATCACTCATGTCGCTCACCAACCCCTTGCCCGCGCTGTCACTTGCGGTGAGCAGCTCTTCGAAGGCCCGCAGACGACGAAACGTCTCGGCGTACACCGTCTGCCTCTCCAGAGGAAGTTGGAGTACCTGGAGACGTCGGATGTCGACCCTCGACGAGCTGGAGGCATGGGTGCCTGCCTGGCGCCCGTTGGCCGGCGCGCACAGACAGCCGGCGAGGAAGTGGGCGTCCAGCTTCTCCGCATCCACCCGCAGGATGTAGAGCTGAGGGCCCAAGGCCGTCGGCGGTCCTTCGTGGACCCACGCCTTGAAGGCTCGAGCCACTCCGGCGACCACGACGTCGCCCTCCTCGGCGACGGCTGGGGCCGAGCCGGTGGGGACCACCCCGCTGGGAGTGCCGTCGTGGAGAAGGTCGGCGATGGTGAGGAGCGGAACGGCGGCCCCGCGAGCCGTTGCGGCCGGGTCCGGCTGCTGCTGGCCGGCGCGCAGTGTCAGCGCTCCGGCCTTGACGAGGTCCCCCACCGTCGTTGTGGTCTGTGAAGTCCCGGCCTCGAAGTCGAGCGCGGACAGACGCTGCGCATGATCGGCCAGATCGGTCAGCAATGACCCGAACCCGTCCCACTTGCCAGCGAGTTCCTTACGGGACGGCTCGGCCGCCGCCGCTGCGTAGCGCCCCGGAGTGACGTCCACCTCGTCGTCGAGAAGGTCGAGCAGGGGGACACGCACGGCGCCCTGCGGAGGCTCCTGGTCCACTTGGTCGAGGGCCGCCATCGCGGTGAGTACGAACGAACCGAGGCCGTCCCAGTCGGGGCTCGGTTCGCGCGTTCCCGACCTCGCGAAACGTGTGGCGTCCACCAGGAGGGCGTTCTGGCTCGGGGGAGCGGCCGCGGGGCCGCCGTCCGGCGCCGTGCGGAGGATCCACAATTGCAGTGACACGCTGTGCGGTTGTGCGCTGCCAGGGGGCAGGGACACGACTGCGCGGAGCGCTCCGGTGCGCAGCAGCGAGCCGCGGATACGGCGGCCCGCCTTGCGTGACGCGACGGCCGGCGGAAGGACGACCACGGCGGTCCCGCCCGGCTTGAGGTGGGAGAGCAGGTGCTGCACCCAGGCCAGTTCGGGCTCGGTGCGAGGGGGCAGGCCGTGCGTCCAGCGCTGGTCGGTGGCGAGCTCCTCGTAGCCCCAGTCGCGTTCGTTGAAGGGGGGGTTGCACAGTGCGATATCGACTTTCGCTCCGGCGAAGGGGTCGTCTCGCAGTGTGTCGGCGGTGGCGATCCGAGTCCGGATGCCGCGGTCCTCCGCGAGGAAATCGAGACGGCCGGCCGTCAACGCGGCCAGCGCCGGGTCCCTTTCGCACGCGAGTACCTCCAGCCCGGGGCTGTCGTACTCCTGTACGGCAGCGGCGGCCAGGTGTCCTGTACCGCACGCCGGATCGAGGAGGGTCAGTCCGCCCTGTGCCGGGCCGAGGCGGACGGCCAGGGCGATCCGAGCCATCAGGGCGGCGAGCTGCGGCGGTGTGGTACTGAGCTGTCGGACATGGGTTTCCAGCCACCGTTGCAGCAGGAACTCGAAGGTCTCGCGTGGTCCCTCTTCCCGCCCCACCCTCGCCGCTTCGGCCACCAGGTCACGGGCTTGCGGGGAGAGCTCGGGATGGGCGATCCGTGCCCTGGAGGAACGCATCCGACGAGCCGCCTCGGCGATGGCCAGCCCCGACTCGTTACGGCTGCCCAGCGCCTCGAAGCGCGGCCAGAGGAGTTCCCGGCCGCCGATGTCTGCGAGCTTGCCGTTGTCCCGCAGCCACTGCTCGACCTCGGCCAGCGAGAACTGCGGACTGACGTCGGTGCCCCCGATGCGGGTGGGGAAGGAGTCGTGGCGGCGGCGCCAGTTGCTCACGGCGGCTCGCCCGACGCCGGCGATCCGGGCGATCTCGGCCAGGCTGACGGGGACGGCGTCATGGGCACTCATGGTTCAGTCTCCGAGGTACTTGGCGGCATGCTGGTCGGCGTTCCCGGCGGCCGTTCATACGGGGCAGGCTACTACCCTCATTGACTTTGTTCACAGCGTGTACGTTCCATCTGGTTGTGCAGGGAATGTGGAGGTCGTTAGATATGTGGAGTCTCGCGCCGGGAATGGTGATCCATGACCGCTATCGGCTGGAGTCCGTGCTGGGTCGGGGAGTGATGGGGCAGGTGTGGCAGGGCCGCGACCTGCCTCTTGACCGGCCCGTCGCAGTGAAGACCGTCGTTACGGAACTGCTGGCCGTGGCGAGCAGCCGCGACGCCGCACTCACGCGGTTCGGCAGGGAGGCGCGGGCGGCCGCGCGCCTCGACCACGCGAACGTCGCCGCGGTCTTCGACGCCTCGATCACGGACGACACGTGCTGTCTGGTGATGGAGCTGATCGACGGCACCACACTTGAGTACCTCTTCGACCAGCAGGAGGACGGCCGGTTCGACGTCTTTTCTGCTGCCGCCGTCGCGGCCCAGCTGTGCGCGGGGCTGTCCGCGGTCCACGCCGCCGACCTGGTACATCGCGACCTCAAGACGCAGAACGTCATGGTCCGCCGCGACGGCGTCGTGAAGATCCTCGACTTCGGCCTGGTCAAGCTGCTCAGTGACACCGACCCGCGGCTCACCATGACCGGCGAGGGCGTCGGCAACCTCATCTGCGCCTCTCCCGAGCTGCTGGCAGGCCGGGACCGCATCGACGGCCGCAGCGACCTGTACGCCGTGGGCTGCCTGCTGCACCACATGCTCACCGGGGAGACGCCCTTCTCCACGGATCAGCCGGCGCTTCTGGCCTCCCACCATCTCGCGTCGCCCGCGCCCCTCGTCGCGGACGCGGGCGTACGCGTGCCCGGGGATCTCCAGAACCTGATCACGGCCCTGCTCGCCAAGAGGCCGGACGACCGTCCCGCGTCGGCGGCCGAGGTCTACGCCGCCCTGGCTCCCCACCTGCCGGAGCCGGATCCCGGGCTGGCAGTCAGGCGGACTCCGCCCGAGGACCCGCGCCGCCCCTTCCTGGTCCCCCAGGGCCCGATGCCCCTATAACGACAGTGTCACCAGGTTCCGGCGAGGGCGCTCCGATCGTTGTAGGCCGCACTTTTTGGTCACGTGCGGCACAGGAGTCTCGTGACCGGTGACACAATGGCCCGGTCGGCAGGGGTGCCGTGAGGCTCCCGGCCGCGGGAGGCGGCGGGCACGGCAGGCGCCGGAACTGGGGGCGGGGTGCGATGCGGCGGAGGCTTGGACGGTACGAGCTGACGCACGAACTGGGCCGGGGCGGGATGGGCGTCGTCTGGGCGGCCCACGACCGCGACCATGATCGCGAGGTCGCCGTCAAACTCCTCGCGACCCGCGGCCACGGTGCCGAACCGAGCACGCTGGAGCGCCGGTTCCTGCGCGAGATACGCCTGACCGGTCGCCTGCGGCACCCGGGCGTCCCCGCCGTCCACGACCACGGCAACCACGAGGGCGAGTTGTATCTGGTCATGGATCTCGTCCCGGGCCGGGCCCTGGACGCCGTCCTCAAGAACGACGGCCCCCTGCGCGTCGAGGAGGCGGCGGACGTGGCCCGCCGCGCGTCCGAGGTGCTGTCCTACGCCCACGGTCAGGGGGTCGTGCATCGCGACCTGAAGCCGTCGAACCTGATGCTGACCCCCGACGGGGAGATCAAGGTCCTGGACTTCGGGGTCGCGGCGGCTCTGGAGCCCCAGCCCGGCGAGACCCGTTTCACCGCAGCCAACGCCACTCCCGGCACGGTCGTCTACATGGCGCCCGAACAGGCCGTCGGACGGACCGTGCCCGCGAGCGACCTGTACTCGCTGGGCTGCGTCCTGTACGAACTGCTCACCGGTAAGCCCCCCTTCACCGACGGCAGTCCCTTCATGCTGTACCACCGGCACGCCAACGACCCCGTCCCGCCGCTCGCCGACCGTCGCCCCGGCGTACCGGACGGCCTGCGCATGCTGGTCGAGCGGCTGCTGGAGAAGAAGCCCGAGGACCGGCCCGCCTCCGCCGAGGAGGTGGCCGCCCTGCTCGCCGCCTGGGCGCCCCGACCGGCTCCCGCCGCCGGGACCACGTCCGCTCACCCGCGGCTGGCCGAGCTGGCCGCCCTGCGCCGTGCGGGACATCCCGCCCGCGCCCTGGAGGAGTACCACGAGCTGATGGCCGCCCCCGGCCTGGACCGCGCGGGCATGCTCGCCGCCCGGGCCGGAGCCGCCCTGTGCGCGGGGGCGCTCGGCCGCACCCGCGAGGCCCTGGACGAACTGAAGTCCGTCCTCGCCGAACAGCGCAGCCTGCTCGGGCCGGGCCACCCCGCAGTGCTGGACACCCGCTACGAGATTGCCGTCCTGCTGATCCGCACCGGGGAACGGCACGCCGCCGAGGAGCTGCTGCGCCGTCTCGCCGACGAGGAGGAGACGGTCCTGCCCGAGTCCGACGCCGGGCACGGACGGAGCCGGAAGCTGCTGGAGCGGCTGCGCCGCATGGGCTGAGGGCGGCCGTGATCCGAACACCGACTCAAAGATTTGTAATCTCTGTTCACAGGTGACGGCTCGTGTTAGCCTGCCGTCACGTCGTTTCCGGAGGGGAGACAGGACACGGGACACTGTCTACGGACGACGGCAGGTGAACACCGAGGGGAAACAGCGCCCATGACGCCAGCAGCTCAGCGCGAGACCGAGCGGACGGGGGCGCAGCCGCTCCCCGAAGAGGGGAATCTGGTCGAGGTGCGCGGCCAGTCCTGGGTGGTCGCCCGCGTCGAGCCGTCCCCGGCCGCCCCCGACGGCGAGGAGAACCGGCGCCCCGCGACTCTGGTCCACCTCCAGTCCGTCGCCGACGGCCGCTTCGGCGACACCCTCTCCGTGATCTGGGAGGTCGAGCCCGGCCGCCGCGTCCTGCCCGCCGGCTCCCTGCCCGACGCCTCCACGGGCTCCTACGACTCCCCGAACCGCCTCGCCGCGTTCCTCGACGCCGTCCGCTGGTCCGCCGTCGCCTCCGCCGACGGCAGGACCCTCCAGGCCCCGTTCCGCTCCGGCGTCGCCGTCGAGCCGTACCAGCTGGAGCCGGTCTCCCGGGCGGTCGGCGCACCCCGCGTCAACCTCCTCCTCGCCGACGACGTCGGCCTCGGCAAGACCATCGAGGCCGGCCTCGTCGTGCAGGAACTCATGTTGCGCGGCCGGGCCCGCCGCACCATGGTCGTCTGCCCCGCCGGCCTCACCCTCAAGTGGCGCGACGAGATGGCCGAGAAGTTCGGCCTGGAGTTCACCATCGTCGACTCCGAGCACTGCGCCCGCCTGCGCCGCACCCACGGCACCGCCGCCAACCCCTTCCGGGTGCACCCGCTGACCATCGTCTCCCTGCCCTGGCTGCGCGGCCAGAAGGCCCAGCGCCTCCTCGACGAGGTCATCGGCGCCCCCGAGGAGAGCACGGACGGCGAGCACAAGCGCTTCTTCGACCTGCTGGTCCTCGACGAGGCGCACCACGTCGCGCCCGCCGCCCCCAAGCAGGTGTACGCGGTCGACTCCCAGCAGACCAAGCTGATCCGGCGCCTCGTCCCGCACTTCGAGCACCGGCTCTTCCTCTCCGCGACCCCGCACAACGGTTATCCCGAGTCGTACACGGCGCTCCTCGAACTCATCGACGACCAGCGCTTTGCACGCGGCGTCGACCCCGACAAGGAAGCCCTCAGGGACACGGTCGTACGACGCCTGAAGTCGTCCATCACGGAACGGGACGGCGTGACCCGCCGCTTCCGGAACCGCCGGATGCACGACCTCTCCGTCGACTACACCCAGCAGGAACGTGAAATCCACCAACTGCTCAGCTCCTTCGCCGAGTTGCGCCGCAGAAAGCTGACCCCGAAGGCCCGGGGCGGCCGCCGCGCCGCCGACCTGGTGACCCTGCTGCTGAAGAAGCGGCTGTTCTCCTCCCCGGCGGCCTTCCTCCACACCGTCCAGGTCTACCTCTCCCACCTGGAGGACACCGGCCCCGCGCGCGGCCGTACGGCAGCCGCCGAAGTCCCCGAGTGGCTGGAGGAGTTCGCCGACCTCGTCGCCGACCTCGACGACACGGGACTGGTCGACGCCGAGGACGACGCCCTTACCCGCTCCACCTCGCTCACCCCGGCGGAGGACGGCCAGGAACTGGACCTGCTCCAGGAGATGGAGCGCTGGGCCCTCACCCACGAGGCCGCGCCCGACTCCAAGGCCGAGGCGCTGATCGCCGAACTCAAGGCCGTCTGCCGGCCCGACGGCAAGAAGTGGACCAACGAACGGGTCGTGGTCTTCACCGAGTACCGCGACACCCAGAAGTGGCTCCACGACCTCCTCCAACAGGAGGAACTCACCGACGGGGGCCGCGTCGAGCGCCTGCACGGCGGCCTGTCCGCCGAGGAGCGCGAGCGCATCCGCCTCGGCTTCCAAACCGATCCGTCCCGCGCGGAGGGCAGGGTCCGCATCCTCCTGGCCACCGACGCCGCCGGCGAGGGCATCGACCTCCAGAACCACTGCCACCGCCTGATCAACTACGACATCCCCTTCAACCCCAACAAGCTCGAACAGCGCATCGGCCGTATCGACCGCTGGGGTCAGAAGCACGACCCGGAAATCACCCACTTCATCGGCTCCGGCTGGCAGCAGGCGCAGGCCGGCTCGTACGAGGCCGACCTGGAGTTCCTCTCCCGGGTCGCCAAGAAGGTCGCGCGTATGGAGCACGACCTCGGCTCCGTCAACGCCGTCCTCGCCGACGCCGTCCAGCGCCGGATGACCGGCGACACCGCACCGGTCGACATCGAGAACGCCAAGCCCAAGCCGATCAAAGGCCGCCGCACGGGCGGCGAGGTCGCCCCGGAGCAGAACGTCACCGCGCAGACGAAGCGGCTCGCCGACCAGTACGACGAGACGGTGAGCGCGCTCGGCCTCACCCCGGGCAACGTCAAGCGCGTCGTGGACACCGCGCTGGCGCTGGACAACCAGCCGCCGCTGCTGCCGTCCACGCTGCGGGCGGAGGACTTCGAGCCGGGCGACCTCTTCGACGTGCAGCCCCTGTCCGGCAGTTGGGAGCGGGCCACCCGCGGTCTCGCGCACAAGCTCCGCGAGGGCGAGCAACGCCCGCTCACCTTCTCCCCGGCGGTGGCCGCCCAGGGCAGGGACGACGTGGTCCTCGCCCACCTCAAGCACCCGCTCGTCGCCCTCTCCACGCGCCTGCTGACCGCCGCCGTCTGGAACGCGGACCTGATCGACCTCCACCGCGTCACCGCCGTCGTCTCCGACGACCCCGCCGTGACCACGACCCTCGTCTCCGCCTACGCCCGGTATGTCCTCGTCGGCACCGACGGCACCCGCCTGCACGAGGAAGTGCTGTACTCGGGCGGCTGGTTCGGCGACACCGGACGCTTCCGCCGCTGGGAGTCGGTGAACGAACAGGGCAGGGTCCTCTCCCACGCACTCACCGAGGGCATCGAGGCGGCCCTGCACCTGCGCAAGGAACTCACCGAGGCCTGGCCGAAACTCCGCGACCCGCTCTACCGGTCCCTGGAGGCCCGCGCCGGCGAACTCGGCCGCCAGCTGGAGAGCAGACTCGCCGACCGCCGGGCGGAGGAGGAACGCCGTATCACCGCGACCCTCGACCGCTTCGAGGCCACCCTGCGCGCCAAGCTCAAGGAGGAGGGCGAAGGGGAGGGCGAACAGCTCGCGCTGCTGTCCACCCACGAGCTGACCGGCCACGAGCGCCGCCAGTTCGAGGACGACCGCCGCCGCTGGCAGGAACGCCTCGAAGGGCTCCCCGCCGAACGCGAACGCGAACTCGCCGCCATCGCCGCCCGCTACCGCGAGCCCCGCTCCCACCTCTTCCCCGCCGCCGTCGTCTTCGTGATCCCCGCAAAGGAAGCCCGCCGATGAGCCCCCGCCGCCCCATGAGCGCCGGAGTAGCCGCAGCCAAGGCCCAGGCCGCCGACGGCCGCCGGCAGCACCAGGAGTGGCTCGACCTCACCGAGGTCTCCGGCCCCTTCCTGACCATGCCCGTCCTCCTGCGCGCCTGGCCCCAGCTCGACGCCCTGGAGGAGGACGAGCGCGCCCGCCTCCGCGCCCGCCACGCCGACTGGCAGACGGACACGACGGCGGGCCGCGACGAGTGGGTGGCCTACGTGCTCGGCCGCCTGCTGTGCTGGGACGACGCGTTGGCGTTCCGCCAGGGCGACTCCGAGCACCACGGCCTCGACCGCCTCACCCTGCGCGTCGCGGAGCACAACACTGAGGTGCGGCCCGACTTCGCGCTGGTCGAACCGGACACGGACCTCGCGGTCGAACCGGACGCGGAGTCCGCCGCCAAGCGCGTACGCCTGCTCGGCATGACGGTCCCGTCCGGCACGGCGCCCACGGCCCGCGTCGGCGGTGGCGGCGACTGGTCCGCGGCCCCCGCCGACCGCCTGGCCCGCCTCCTGCGCCACCACGGCGTACCGCTCGGCCTGGTCACCGACGGCCGCTGGTGGTGCCTGGTCTGGGCCCCGCTCGGCGGCGTCACGACCACGGCCGTCTTCGACTCCATCGGCTGGAACGAGCGGGCCGAGCGCAACGTCGTCCGCGCGTTCGTGTCCCTGCTGCGCCGCCGCCGATTCTTCGAGTACGACGACGCCGAGACGCTGGTCGGCCTGCTGAAGGCGAGCGTCGCGGCGGGCGAGGACGTCACCGAGGCGCTGGGCGTCCAGGTCCGCCAGGCCGTCGAACTCCTCGTGGACGCCATAGGGCGCGCCGATGTGCGGGCGGTCGAGCACGGGGCGCCGGGCCTGCACGCGTCCGGTGTCAGCGCGGGTGAGGTCTACCGCGGCGCGGTCGCGGTCATGATGCGCGTCGTCTTCCTGCTGTTCGCGGAGGAGCGGGGTCTGCTCCCGGCGGACAACGAGGTGTACGCCCGCTCCTACTCCGCCCGCTTCCTGCGCGACGAGCTGAAGGCGCGGGCGGACGAGGAGGGCGAGACGTCGCTGGAGCACACGACGTCCGCGTGGCACCGCCTGATCGCCCTCTTCCACGCCGTACATGGGGGAGTGGACCACCCGGGTTCGGGCTTCCACCTCCCGGCCTACGACGGCTCGATCTTCGACCCCGACAAGTACCCGTGGCTGGAGCGCACCACCCCGCTCCTCCCCATCGACGACCGCACGGTCCTGCACATGCTCCAGGCGGTCCAGGAGGTCCGCGTCGGCAAGGGCAAGGACCGCGAGGTCCGCACGCTCAGCTTCCGCGCGCTGGACGTCGAGCAGATCGGTTACGTGTACGAGGGTCTGCTGTCCTTCGACGGGCGCCGGGCGACTGAGCACATGGTGGGGCTGATCGGCCCCGAGGGCCTGGAACACGAGGTCACCCTGCGGGAGTTGGAGGCGCTGGCGGCGAAGGCCGGCGGTTCCGTGAAGACCCTCGCCACGTCCATCCACGAGAAGTGGAAGGACCCGAAGCCCCCGGCGACGGCTGGCCAGTTGGAGAAGAAGCTCGCCCCGCTGGGCACGGAGGACGCGGCGGAGGCCCGGCGCCGGCTGAACGCGGTGACGAAGGACCCGGCGCTGACGGAGCGGCTGCTGCCGTTCGTCGGCATCCTCCGTGACGACCTGCGGGGCCTGCCGACGGTCATCCCGAACGGCGCGCTGTACGTCACGGAGTCCTCCCTGAGGAAGAACACGGGCACGCACTACACGCCCCGCTTCCTGGCGGAGGAGGTCGTGCTGCACGCGCTGGAGCCGCTGGTGTACGAGCCCGGCCCGCTCCAGACGGCGGATACGGGGGAGTGGCGCCTGAAGTCGGCGGACCAGATCCTCGACCTGAAGGTCGCGGACATCGCGATGGGCTCGGCGGCGTTCCTGGTCGCGGCCTGCCGTTACCTGGGTGACCGCCTGATCGAGGCGTGGGAGTCCGAGGGCCGCGCGGACGCGATGGCGTACCGGGCGGGCCGGGCCGTGGACGCCCTGACGGCGGCGGACGCGGAGCAGGACCCGGTGGTCGTCGAGGCGCGACGCCAGATCATCGAGCACTGCCTGTACGGCGTCGACATCAACCCGATGGCCGTGGAGATGGCCAAGCTGTCGCTGTGGCTGGTGTCGATGGACCCGGGGCGGCCGTTCACGTTCCTGGACGACCGGTTGGTGGCGGGCGACTCGCTGCTGGGCGTGCACGACATGGAGCAGATCCAGTCGGTGCACATGAAGCCAGACCAGCAGACCGACATCCTGGCCGAGCAGGCCCGGCAGCTGGTGGACCAGCTGACGCGGGAGCGGTTGGCCATCACAGCCATCAAGGGCGTGGACTTGCCGGCGCTCCAGGAGAAGCGGGAGCGGCTGGAGGAGGTCAACCGGCATTCGCGGCGACTGCGGTTGGTGGGGGACCTCATCGCGGGGGCCGCGCTGGCTACTTGTGCTTCGGGGCGGGTGCCTTGGTACGAGGAGGAGGGCGGGGAGCGGGTGCGGGATCTGTTCCCGCGCGCTGCGTGGATCGTGCAGCGGATCATGGAGGACGGGGTTGAGGACGACTCCGAGGTGGTGCGGGCGGCCCGGGCTACGGCGGAGGAGTGGCTGGGGGCGGAGCTGCCGGAGGGGGCCTTGGAGCGGCGGCCGGTGCATTGGCCGTTGGTGTTTCCGGAGGTGTTTTCGCGCGGGGGCGGGTTCGACGCGATTGTGGGTAACCCGCCGTTCTTGGGTGGCCAGAAACTCACTGGCGCAATGGGTGACGCATACCGGGAGTACATGGTCGACTACCTGGCGGGCGGCAAGCGAGGGAGTGCCGACCTGGTAGCGTATTTCGAACTGCGGGCGCATGAGCTGCTGAACGGAAGCGGGCAGACGGGACTCATCGCCACCAATACCCTGGCCCAGGGAGACACACGTGAGGTTGGGCTCGACCAGCTTGACCTTGCTGGGGTGGTGATCCGGCGGGCAATCAAGAGTGCTCCGTGGCCGTCAAGTTCAGCAGTGCTGGAGTACTGCGCGGTGTGGACTAGTGGAGCGGTGATTGCTGATAACGCGACGTGCGTGTTGGGGAAGTCCGTTGCACCTAAGGGAATCTCAACCTCGCTAACTCCGGCTACGCGGGAACGATTTTGGGGTGAGCCTCTTTTGAGTAATGGAGGCCTTTGCTTTCAGGGCTCAATCGTTCTTGGGCTTGGGTTCACTATGCCCGAGAGTGAAGCCCATGCTTGGATTGAGCAGGATCAACGTTATGGAGAAATCCTGTTCCCCTATCTCAACGGTCAAGATGTGAACGGTCATCCGGAGCATGGAACAGTGCGATGGGTGATTAACTTTCACGACTGGTCGGAGAGTCGCGCAGGGGAGTATGCGTTGGCTTACGGCAAGGTTCTGCGTGACGTGAAACCAGAACGGTTGAAAGTTAAGTTTAGCAAGTCGGCACGTGAGCAGTGGTGGCTTTACGAACGAAGGCGACCGGAGTTGTATCAGCGGCTCGCGGTGAATGAGCGTTGCATCGTCATGACGCGACACACTCATACGGTAATGCCGGTAATGGTTCCTACGGGCCCAGTGTTCAGCGAGGCCACGGTTGTCTTTGCTTCCAATAGCTATGAGCTCTTGGCTTTGCTGAGTAGTGCTCCTCACTATTGGTGGGCAATCGATCGCGCCTCCACTATGAAAGGTGACCTTCGCTATACTCCAACTGACGTTTTTGAGACCCTTGCGCGCCCTCCGTTCACCTCTCGTCTTCGTGTTGCTGGGATCCATCTCGACGCCTATCGTCGCGAATTGATGAGATCGCGCAATGTTGGCCTCACTGAGATTTACAACTTGTTTCATAGAAGCGACTGTCAGGACGGGGATGTTGTCGAACTTCGCCAAATTCATAAAGAGGTCGACGTTGCCGCCATCGAGGCGTACGGCTGGCATGACCTACTGGACAACGATGGGGAGACAGCACCCGTTCATCCGACCCACGAGACCTACCCGCTCGACCACAGCTTCCACGAGACCGACCAAGGCACCCGTTACACCATCGGCCTCCTCGCCCGAACCGAGATCATCGACCGCTTGCGCCAGCTGAACCACCAGGCATACGCCGACGAGGTTCACCTCGGCTTGCATAAGGGCGTGACGGAGAAGAAGGCGAGGGAGAAGTATCCCGACCTGCCCCCGCCGTCGCCCGAGGCCATTCGGAAGCGAAAGGAGCAGCTTGCCGCGCGAGGTGGGTCGGATTTCGGAGAGGGCGCTGAGGGCGCCCTGTTCTGAGCCGTCGGCATGACAACGGGCTCGCTCACGTCACCCCAAGTGACGTGAGCGAGCCCGTTGTTCCGCTCAGAAGCCGTACTCGGCCCTACTCCACCGCGAGCGCCACGAACGCCGCCCACTCGCCCCGGCCGATCCGCAGCATCGGCCCGCCACCCACAACCTTCGAGTCCCGTACGTACACGGCGCCCATGCCGGCGGCCACCTCCACGCAGTCGCCGCCGTCCGATCCGCTGTAGCTGCTCTTGAACCAGTGCAGCCCGTCCACGTGCTCGGCCATCCGCTCCACGCTCATGTCTCTCCAACCATCCGTTCGATGAGTCGCGCAGACTCCTCGACGTTCAAGGCCTGCGATCGCAGCTTGCCATACCGCAAGGCGAAGGCACTGACCTCGGCGGGCTCTGAGACGATGCACCCAACGCCTTGGGACTCGAAGTACCCAAGTTGCTTGTGCTCGTGCGTCTCCACCACCACAAACGGGCCGTTCTTGCCCGGGTGGAAGCCCCGCCGAACGGGCATGACTTGGACTTCCACGTTCCGCAACGCGGCCACCTCCAGTACCCGTTGCCACTGTGCACGCATCACCTCCGGGCTGCCCACCGGATCGCGCAATGCCTCCTCGCTGATGATGAAGGACAACTCGGCGAGCGGCACTCGCGTGAGCAGCTTCTGCCGACTCAGTCGCGCTTCCGTGTGCTGGTCGATGATCTCCTCGCTGAGCGGCGGACAGTGCCCGGCGAACACCGCCCTCGCATACGCCTCCGTCTGCAACAGCCCGGGTACCAGCAGCGGATCGTACGAGAAGCGGCTCACCGCCTCCGCCTCGAAGAGCGCGAAGTTCCTCAAGAACCTCGGCAACTTCGCCCGATCCACCTCTCCCTGGAGTGCCTCCAAAACCCCGCCAGCCTCCAGCGCCCGCTCCGCCGCCGCCGTGAACGCGACCTTCGCCGGCCGCCGCCCCTGCTCGACTGAGGCCACCTGCTCCAGGGAGTAGCCGATCGCGTCCCCGAGTTGCTGCTGGTTCAGCCCGGCCCGCTTGCGCAGGTACTGCAACAGCACCCCGTACGCCGACCACTCGCCCGGCACATCGGGCCCCTCGTCCTTCGTCTTCGCGCCCCGCCTCGTCCGCGTGTCCCGTACGTCCCGTACCGTCCTCACAGTCCCACGCCCTTCCATCCTGCTCCGCGCCCCGCCCACGGCCGCGCTCGCCACCGGTCCATGTCCAACGCGACGCGCGGCGACCGGGACACGCGCCGGACCCGTACAACGCCCGTACAAGCCCCGTACAACCAACCCCGCAGCACGCCGCCCACTCCGTACGACAAGGACGACGTACGGCCGTCGTACCTGGTCAGCAGGCCGTCCACCCCACCACGCTGGCACTGTGACCCACCATCAGCTCACCGACGAGGCAAAGCCGCCTCACGCTCCCACCCGCCAACTGACCCTGCGCTTCAGCGGCACCAGACGCGGCGCCCGCCTCGCCCGCCGGCTCGCCGTCCAGCAGCTCACCGAGTGGACGGGCCTCTCGTACGACTCCGACCCGGCCCGCGCCGTCGCCCTCGTCACCGCCGAGCTGGCGTCGAACGCGGTCCGCCACGGCAGCCTCCCCGGTCGGGACTTCCGCCTGACGCTGCTGCTCCTGCCCCACGGCTTCCGAATCGAGGTGACGGACACTCGCCCCGAGCGCCTCCCGCCGCCCGTGCCCTCGCAGCCCGCCGACGGGACCTCAGGCCGCGGACTGCTTCTCGTCCAGGCGTACGCGGACCGGTGGGGATACATGGTTCGCGACACGTACACGAAGATGGTCTGGGTGGAGGTGCAGCTCCGCACTACGGCCTCATGACGCCTACCCCTCGTCGGGGAAAGGCCCAGCGAAAGCCGCCGCACCACCGACGAAGCAGACCCTCAGTGATCGGCGTAGTGTTCCGCCAGCTTCTCGATCTCCCGGGTCCACAGCAATACGTCGTCGCCCGGCCGCTTGTACGGTGCCCGCCGGGCCAGCTTGAAGAACCCACCGGACGGCCAGCCACTGTCCTTCAGCACCACGAGTGCCGACAGCAGGGGCAGCGATCCGTCCGGGCTTTCCCTGACCGAGGCGTCCTCCAACAGGTAAGGCATAGGGCCCTCGTGGGCGGGGACGTGATGACCGAGTCGTGCCAGTTCGCTGCTCAGATCACCGTACGGAATAGGCGCCGCGCCCTGACGTGCCCGCGAACGCAGGATCTCGATCACGGCGTCCAGCGCCTGCTCGTACTCAAGAGTGCCCTTCTGCATGTGCCCCTCCCGACCTCGGATTCCGACGACTGTCGAACCTATGCCACCGATGGTGGGAGCGCTGTTCGAACGCGCTTATTGAACATGCTTGGCCTTGTGAACTGAGTGCATGGGTCCCATACTGATGGCGATCAACCGCCGCCCGCCCTCTCGGCGGGCAGGCGCGCATGGCCGGGGGAATGCGTGAACAGGTGGGCGCGGCCAGGCAGCGTGTGCGCTTCCAGTTCCGCAGCGTTGGCACCGGTGGTCGGGCGCCACGACGCAGCAGACCAGGAAGACTGGGTCGTGCCCGAGTTGCTGCCAGCCCGACGACGGGCCGGCTCGAACATGCCCCGAACCATGAGGAACTGGTGTCTGCCCGGACGCCGACTCCACGTCGGCGCAAGGGAAGCACGCCCTGCCCTACCCGGGCCGGTGCCTCGCCCTCCCGTCATCGGAAGACCTCGGCCGTGCCCGGCGATCGCCGCACGCACTTCCGACCACCCACAACTGCGACAAGCGACTTCAGGAGCGGGCGATGGACAACGAGATCCAGCTGATCAGTGACGATGACGGACTGATGGTCATCGGGAACGCGGCGGATGTCGACCGCTTCCTCATCTCGGAGGGGCTGTCGTCGTCGAAGGCTCTCGGACCGCAATGGCTCAAGTCCGTCTTCGGCGCAGGGGCCGCGGTCGCGCAGGCAGGTTCGGAGTTCGCCGCGGAATCCGGTAGCTGGGTAAAGCTGACTCCGAAGTCGGCACAGCTCGTCAAGAAGTACGGGCTGAGGGAAAGCGCGAAGACCGGTTTCAGCACGGGCGTGGTGAAGGGGCAGAAGGGCCAGATCAGGGGATTCGTGGAGTTCGTGAAGGGACCCCGATCGTTTCTGACCAACCCGGCGAATCTCGCCAATGCCGCGAAGCTCATGTCGCAGGTCGCGATGCAACAGAGCATGGACGAGATCACCGACTATCTCGCCGCGATCGACGCGAAGGTCGAGGACGTGTTGCGCGCCCAGAAGGACACTGTGCTGTCCCGCATGATCGGAGTGGGCATCGTCATCGACGAGACCATGACCATCCGCGAGGCGAGGGGCAGGGTCGACGAGACCATGTGGTCGAAGGTGCAGGACGCGCCGACGGCGATCGCGGAGACCCAGGTGTACGCCTTGCGTCAACTCGACGCGGTCGCGGAAAAGATGGATCGGCAGTCCAAGATCGGTGATCTCGCCGTGACGGTCAGGGAAGCCGAGTCCCCGGTTCGGGAGTGGCTCGCCGTTCTGGCTCGCTGCTTCCAACTGCAGGACGCGATCGCCGTGCTCGAACTCGACCGGGTGCTGGACGCGTCCCCGGAGGAATTGGACGGTCATCGCCTTGGACTGAAGGCTGCCCGGCAGGACCGGCAGGAACTCATCTCGCGGAGCACCGAGCGTCTGGTGGCGCGGATGGACGCGGTCGCCGGCACGGCCAACGCGAAGGTGCTGCTGCACCCGGCCAAGTCCCCGGCTGCGGTCCAGTCGAGCAACCAAGTCGCGATCGGCGTCCATGACTTCCACGAGAGGCTCGGGATCGAGTCCGGTCGCCGGTCGTCGGAGGCGAGACGATGGGTGGACGCGGCCGCCGAGGTGAGGGACAAGGCGCTCGAGACAGGAGCGAAGGGCGTCGACGCCGCCAGAAGCCGCGGCAAGGTGACCCTCGACCGGGCCAGCTCGGCAAAGGAAAAAGTCGTCGGCGGGATCGCCGAGCGAGCGCGCCGTCGGCGTGGGAGCGAGGTGGAAGGGGACGGGCAAGGCTGAGTGAGCGCCGAACGAGGCGAGTTGGCGGCACGTCCTCGGCAGTCCGTGAGTGCAGGACCGAGGTCAGCGCTGGCGGCTGAAAGCAGCAGCACCGGATCCGGCCTGTGCAGCGTATCGGATCACCGTAGGGGCGCTTCGATGAGTTCCGCCGCATCGTGGTCGTGTGTCGCCCGGCGCGGTCATCCAAGCACTTCCAGAAGAGGGCGCGACACGATCGCTGAGAGTGTGAGGGGCCCCCTGCCCTACCGCGCGAGCTCGTCGGTTGACTCGTTCCATGAACGAACCCGCCAGGTCGATGACCTAGATCCATGGATTCGTCTCTTGTGAACTAAGTGCATGGAGGTGATACTGACTTGCATGCGGCGTTCCCGCGCCCGGAGGCGTCCTCGCTCCGGGGAGGCAATGGATGCCGGAGGGTGCCTTCGTGGGCGATTCCAGGGCGACGGGGGACTCGTCGGAGTCCACCTGGGCAGACGGGCAGCAGGTGACCCTCTGGTGACTTCCGCGTGCGACATGAGGGGGCGCAGAGATGGCTTGGGCCGTGACCGAAGAGGACAACCGCAAGGTACAGACCGCCGTCCTGGGCGGATCCCAGGGGCATCAGCCCGTCTTCCTTCCCTTCGAGAAAGAGGATGCCCAGCGTCTCCGGCAGCTCCACGGTGCCGATGCGTTCAGCTGTGGTGCCCTCCTCGGAGGCTGCGGCCAGGTGCTGACCCTGCGCGCCTGCGGTAACAGGAAATCCCACTTCGCCCACCGCCCGCCCGTACGGTGCCGCCGCACCGCCGTGGGGGAGAACAGCGCGGACCACCTGTACATCGGAGAGGCCCTCGTCCTCTGGCTGCGCGGGCAGGGCCAACCGAACATCACGGTCGCGTACGTCCAGCAGGCCCATGCCCGCAGCGACTCGATAGAGATCCGGTTCGGGCCGAAAGGGCGACGCCGCCTTCTGCACGTACAGATGGTCCGCCGCTCCTTCTCCGAGTGGAAGGACGACAGCAGAAGGCTCCAAGCCGCGCCCGGCAAGCGCCCAATGATTCGCACATACGGGCCGGAGAGCGAACTCTCCCCCTACGAGGTACAGGCCGCCGGATACGCGCTGCGCTTCCGGTGCGAGACGCGTGACGGCACGCGAGAGGTGTCGATCGGTACGCAGTCGCCTGATCACACGGTTCAGTGGACGATTCTCGAACGGTGCCGCCTGAGCGACCTGGGACTCGTGACGCCGTCCCTCGAAGTGGCTTCGGAGGGCGACGTTCTGCGTCTCAAGACAGCGGAGGGGGCTGCGACGTCGGCGCCTCAGCCACGGCGACAGGCAACCGAACGGGACAAGGTGCGCGGGCGGGAGAAGCAGCCGTGGGCGACGGATTCCCCACCACACCAGACGGCCGGGGCCGCACTCCAGGAAACTGTCGATCCCCGGGTGGAGGCGGCGCGGGCAGGGCTCCCGCCGGTCGTCGACGATCTCCTGCATCGTTTCACGGCCGCGGGGTTGGGCCTCACGCTGGTCGGCACCTCGGTGCGCCAGGCGCTGGAGGGGAACGTCGGTCACGAACTCGACTTCGTCACGGAATCCGACGTGCAGCAGATACGACAGATCATTCACGGCTGGGGAGACGAGGTCCGGGTTCACCGAGAACACACACCCGGTGTCGTGAGCCTGCGCAAGCAGTCGGACACCGACAACTACAGCCTGCGGATCAGCGCATGTCCGACACCGCCGCACGACCGTTCCCCCAGATCCCGACGTGCGGTACACGAGAAGGCGTTGGAGGCATACCTGCGGCGCAGGGATTTCACCATCGACGCCATGGCCCTCGGACTGTCGCGCGTGACCCTGACGGATCTCTTCGGCGGCCTTCGGGACCTGGAGCGGCGCGTACTGCGCACGCCGCGCGCGCCTACGGCGTCGATCGCCAACGACCCGCCGCTGATGCTTCGAGTGGTTCGCGGTGCGGCCCGACTTGGCTTCGAACCGGTATCGGAGCTGAGGGACGCGATGCACACCATGGCGCGACGAGTCACCGAGGTCCCAGCTGAACACGTGCGGGAGGAGCTCACGGCTACCATGCTCGCGGCCCGGCCCAGTACCGGTCTGCGCCTGTTGGTCGACACGCGACTCGCCGAACACGTCCTGCCGGAGCTGCCGGCCCTGCGGTTCGAAAGCGCCGAACATCACCGTCACAAGGACATCTACGAGCACACACTGAAGGTCCTCGACCAGGCCATCGCCCTGGAGACGGACGGGCCCGACCTGACACTGCGGTTGGCGGCGTTGCTCCACGACATCGGTACGCCACGCACCCGCCGGACCGGCCGGGACGGTCGTGTCTCCTTCCACCACCACGAGGTAGTGGGGCGCAATATGGCCCGCAAACGTCTTCGTGCCCTGGCGTATCCGGGGCAACTGATCGAGGATGTCGCCCGGTTGGTGGAGCTGCATCTCCGGTTCCACGGCTATGTCGACGGGCGGTGGACCGACCCCGCTGTGCGTCGTTACGTTCGCGACGCAGGCCCGCTGCTCGGCCGGCTGCACCAGCTGACCCGCGCCGACTGCACCACGCGCAACCAACGGAAGGCGAATGCCCTCGCGCGTGCCTACGACTCCCTGGAAGAGCGCATCGAGCACCTGGCTGTCGAGGACGAACGGCAGTCCGCCCGTCCGGACCTCAACGGCCACCAGATCATGGAGGTTCTCGGCATCCGTCCCGGGGCCGAGCTTGGAAGAGCCTATGAATACATGCGGGACCTCCGCATCGAGAAAGGCCCCATGAATTTCGAGACGGCCAGGGACGCGCTGCTGGAATGGCGAGCCCGGCGGGACCGCTGACTCCGGCCGGCCCTCCGACCGACGCACGACCAAGGCAGGCTGGCGAAGGATGCCGAGACCTGGGCGTCCGCCCTGCACTACTCCGACGGAGCGACCCAGGACGGAGCCGTGGGGGACTACAGCGGAAAGGTCAAGCAGATCTCGCTCTCCACGGGTGCAAGTGAGCCCGGCTCGTAGGGCGAGCTGACCTGCGGGCACCCACGGTGCCGAAATCCCGTCGAGTTCCGCTCGGGCGGCGCCTACCCTGCTTGCATGGCCCACGCGAAGACCTCGTATGTCTGTCTGCCCTGCCGGGCCTCGTACAAGCAGCCCTACGACAGGGACAGGCAGCGGAGCTGCCCCCGCTGCACGCAGCCACTGATCCATGTGGGCTCCGCCTTCGCCACACCCCGCCGCCGGGACACAGCGGCCTGGCGGACGCTGTCCGTGCTGCTGCACGCGGGCGTCCGCTTCCACAAGAGCTGCTGCGGCGGGCCCGGCTACCGTCCCCGCTCCCTGAGCGAGGTTCGCGAGCGGATGACGTACGCCCGGCGCAGCGGCGAGCCCTTCGCCAGGGCACTCGTACGGTACGAGGTGCCCTGACCCCGACCCGGGGCCGAAGAGGGCGGCCGCGGGGGACGAGAACCAACCGGGCCCGTGCGGAGGCTGGTTCCCGTGCCGTGCAGTCAGGTGTGGAGCGGCTGTGTCAAGCCGCCTGAACAGGGGCGGAGCTCCCTGCTGGAACCATGTCCACCGAGATCACTGTTCGGCTGGGAGCTCCGTGGGTGCCGAGCCTGGCCTCCTTCGTGAGGTTGTCGTCGATGAAGGGGCGTTCGCGCCCCAAGTGTCCGACTGGCGGACGAAAGGCAGGCAGACTCTGATCCCCCGTCGACCTGGAGATACTCAGAGTTCGGGGGCGAGCAGGGTCAGCCGCAGCAGCGCTGCGACAGCCAGCACTGCGGGGATGGCGTACCACCACTTGCCCAGCCACCTGGCCTTTGAGAACAGCCACGTCAGCAGGGCCATGACGCCGGAGAAGGCCAGGCCGACACTGGCTGCGACGCCGGAATTGGCCACGGCTTGCTTGTCCCAGGGGCCGTCTGGCTCGACCATGTAGGCGGTGAGCACGACATAGCCCGTCACCAGCATCGCCAGAGCCAGCACGAGCGCGCACACGGCGGTGGCGACCCGGCTGGGGGACCTCGGCTGCCGGCTCTCGCGCACACCGGCTGTCGGGGTGAAGCTCACCTCAGTGCCTCTCTCGCATCATCCAGTTTCCGGTCGAAACCCCGACCATATGCCTGGGCGTCGCTGCTTTCGTAGTAGGGGCCGCCGTTGTAGCGGGCCGCCAGTTCCTGCATCTGGGCGCGGGTCATCTGGCTCGGCGGTACGTCCGCGAAGCTGCTCTCCGCCTTGAGCTGGGCCAAGTACTCGGACGCGATGAAGGTGTTCTGGGCCGGGTCCTTGGTCGCTTCCACGATGGCGTCCCGCTGCATGTCGGTGAGGTTGTGCGGGTCGTACCCGAGTACTTCGGCGGCCCGGCGGACCTGGATCGCGATCGGGCCCATCGACGTCTGGTCGGCGTCCTCGAGACCGGGAACGTTCCTTCGTGCTCCATACGCCGCGTCGTCGAGCCAGCCGGGGTCGCCCTCCACCTCCTGCCAGGCGATACCGGCGACCATCTCGGGCGGCAGTCCGGCGTCCTGGGCGGCGGCTTTGATGAGCTCCTTGTTGGCAGAGACGTACTCGCGGCGGCCCTCGTCCGAGTTGGACCACAACCAGTAGTTGTTGCCCTGGGCGTCGGGCAGGCCGTCAACGCGCATCTTGATGCGGTACAGCGGCTCGGAGATCACAACGTGGTCCCCCATCGTGGGGAACGCGTCCACCTTGGGACCGGAGCCCGGAAGCTGGGCGTAGGGGTTGTCGCCGGCCTGCCGTGCCTCGGCGCGCAGCGGGCCCAGGTTCTGCAAGAACTGTTCCGGGTCGCCGATGGTGCTGCGGAAGTCGGGCAGGGAACGGTAAGCGGCCTGAACCACCGCCATGCACGTCTCGCGTGCCTCGGACTCCACGCGCAAGGCGTCGCCGTAGTGGTCCTTGGTCTGGTTGTAGTAGCGCTCGGCGTCCTCGCGGATGGCGTCCAGGTCGACACTCAGCTCGGCGAACCAGTCCAGCACACCCGTGGTGTCCCGCAGGTCCTCCCACTGCCGCAGGGGCTCCGCAGCGCGCGCGGTCGGGGTGATCGCGGAGGCCTCCCGGCCCATCACCTCCGCCAACTTGCCCTCGGTCTGCTGCCCACTCTTGAAGTGGCTCTTGGCGGTGGTGACCGCCTCCGCGTACGACGAGAGCGCCTTACCCGCCCTACTGAATGCCTCCGACAAGGCGTCGGTGAGCTTCCTGGCCTCGCCCAGGCGTTTGACGTACAGGTCACGGGCTTCGCTCTGCCAGTCCACCTTGCCCGCCTTGCGGAATGCGTCGTCGGTGGTGTCGATCAGCTTGTGCAGGCGGTTGAACTCCGCTGCGTTGCGCTCGATGAGTGCCGGGTTCGAGTCCTCCAGGAACTCGACGTCCTTGCGATAGGCCACAGCGGATCACCGGTCCTTGGCTTCGACGTAGCTGCCGCCCGCGAGGACGGAGCGCAGCCGATCGCGGACGTGCTGGTCGTACTCGGTGTACGCGTTGTTCGCTGACTTCAGATGGCCGGCCAGCGCCGCGAGCAGCACGACCGCGTCGTCGTACTGGTCCTTGGCGTACCGGGCGAAGGTGTCGACTTTCGCGGCCACATCGGGATGGGACCGGGGAACACGGCACACCGTAGCGTTCTCCGCGTCCATCCGCCCCTCGTAGAGAACTCCTGCGACCTCGATGAGCAGATGTGAACTTCCGTCAACAGACTCCGCGTTCACGGAAAACCCGTCTCGGAGTGCGCCCGGACTGTCAGAGGATCCCCCTCCGTCAACCGGCAGCTGGTTCAGCTGCGTGTGGGCCGAATGCTGCTGCCGTGCCAAGGCATCCGTCTTGAGCTGAGCCCACTCTTCTTCCCATGACACTCTGACCGCCCCCGTTCGGTTGTGACATTGCCTGAGCATATGTGCCTGTCCAAGCAGTCAAGTCTGTCACGGGTGGGCCAATGGTGATCAAACGTGTCGGGTTCGTGTTAACCAACTAACCTGCTGGCGCCACCCGTTCAGGGGTCCTCACCCCGAGCCCGCTGTCCCGGGACATGATTTCGTTGCTCGCTGCCGACACGGACGCGGCGACCCCGTGGCCGGCCACCGCTTACGTCCCCGGTCTTCGACCCCGCGAACTCGGCCATGTACGCGATCGAGAACGAACACCTGAAGACCGACGCGAAGAGTCAGGGCGCCCGTCGCATGCTGGGTGACGTCGAGCGAGCAACCGGTAGCGAGGAGCCGATGCTCTCCGCCGTCGTCGCAGGGAGGGCGGGCGGTCCTGTGCCCTCCTTCTGCGACATTCTCAAAGCCGCGGGCCTGGCTGTCCCGCAGACCGACAAGGCACTGCTGAAGATCTGGCGCCACGAGCAGGAACGCGCGCACGCCACCTACGCGAACCCGCCCCGCCCGCTGCCACCCAGGCTGGTGCCGACGGTGTCCCAGACCGCGTCACGAACTGACTGTTGACCGTCAGCCCCGCCGCGCCAGATCCAGCGCCGCCACCCCCACGAACCAGTCCAGCACCTCGCAGATCTCGTCACTGTGCTCCGCGAAGACCCTGACCGGGAAGGACGGACGCAGCTCCAGTTTCGCCTCGGGCAGGTCGATGCCGTCGATCTTGTTCAGGCGGTTCAGGAGTTCTCGGCGCTGCTCCGTGTCGTCGAAGGGGCTGCGGGTCTTCAGGTACTGGAAGACCACCTCGACCGTTCCGCTGACGGGGTAGATCCCGACCGGCCACATCAGGTGCGGTCGACGACTGGTCCCGAGGTCCAGCATGGGGAAGCAACTCGTCTCCTCGTAGCGGCCGTAGGTCACGTGGCCGCCCTGGCGGCGCCAGAAGTCGAGGGCCGCCACGACTCCGGCGTACGCGTCAGGCGAGTTCTCCCGCAACTGCGCGCGGAACCGCTCGGCCGCCGCCGCATCCTCCCCCTCGGGGAGTGGGTCGTGGGCGGCGGGCTGTGCCACGTCCCTGCCCAGCAGGGTGGCCAGCTCGGCGGCCGACAGGCGCTGGGAAGGGTGGGCCCGCCCGAGGGAGTCGAAGCGCACTCCTTCGCTCGCCAGCAGTTCCTGCGGCGGCGGCCGGTCACTGCCGTCCGCCCAGCGGAACTGCTGGGAGATCCTGCCCTCCACGGTGAGCACCCGGTAGGCGCCGATCACGCTCGTGTTGGCGCCCAGGTAGGCCCCGACGGGCATCGGGTGGCTGCCGATCAGCTCGGCGACATCGCCGTACGTCGTCCAGGTGCCGCTCGGCATCGCCACGAGAGCGGCACGTAGCTCGACCCAGCCCGGCGATTCCTCACCGGTCGGCTTGACTCCGCCGATCGGACCGGGCCACAGCTCCACGGCACGGTCGGCCAGGCGGTCGGCACGTTCCAGGATCTGTGTTTTGCCCCAGCGCTCTGCCGAGGAGATCTCGAGGTTCATGCGCAGGGCACTGGAGTCGAGGATCTGCTGCTTGCGTTCGAAGGGGTGATTGGAGAGCTTGGCGTTGTCGCCGGTCAGCGTCAGGTTGCCGAGCGTGTGCACCAGAAGGTCGTGCAGTTCCTGCGGAGTCTGGTTCGGCTCCGTTTCCTCGGCGAGCAGGTCGAACCAGGCGGGAGCGGGGCGTTGCGGCAGGACGTGCTCCACACTGAGGGCCGCCTTGGCGAAATCCACGGGCTCGGAGGCGGCGTAGCTCTCCTCCAGGCGGCGCAGGATGTAGCTGCGCTGGGGAGGGCGCCCAGACCAGTAGAACGGTTTCGTGCGGACCGCCTCGCGCAGTTCCTCGTCGCTCGGCCAACGCCGTCGCCGGCCGGACAGGAACCGCTTCACCGCCTCGGCGGCCGGTCGGTCGGTCTCGAGCTCCTTCGGCGCCTCCATGAAGATACGGTTGAGGTTGGTGGTCGGCGTCTGACAGATCAGGCGGCGCACCAGATAGGACTCGACGTAGCCCAGCGCCTGGGCGGCGTCGTCCGGGGTCGTCCTGCCGGCGTCGAGAAGGTCCAGCAGGTGCAGCGTGAGCGGGTAGTGGGTCTGGCCACCCCAGGCGGCCAGACGCTCCAGGACCGCCCGAAGGGCGGGAGACCGCTCACGCGCGGGATCGATGATCCGCAGGAATCGCCTGGCTCGCTGGGCAAGTTGCTCGATCTCGCGCTGCAGCGCGTCCTCATCGCCGGTCAGCGGCTGGAGTCGTTTCTGCTGCTCGCGGTAGATCTCACTCTGCTTGGTCTTGTAGTGGCCACGTACCACCAGGTCGAGCCAGACCAGGAGTTCGAGGTTCTTCGGACCGAGACTCCGCTGCATGGGCAGCCACAGTTCCTGGTAAATCCGCTCGCCACGCTTGGGCAGCAGCATGAACACGTAGTTGCGCAGCAGGTCGCTCTGACTGAGCCCGACCCCCGTGTTGTTGATCGACTCGAAGATCCGGTACACGTTGTCGCCCGGCTCGGCGGTGATCTCCACGATGGAGAGCAGGTCCTTGAGCGCCGTCTCGACCGTGGCGGCCCACTGCGCGTCGCCCGCCTCGTGGCCCTCGGTGAGCGCACCGCGGAAGAACCGGTAGGCAGCCCCGATGTTGTCGCCTCCGCCGGCGTCCGCCCGGGACTGGACACAGGCGGTGTACGCCTCCCGGTCCGCCTGCGTGGGCAGCAACCGATAGTGGTCCGCGCCCTCGTGGAACTCGTTGACCAGTATCTGGCGGTGTACCCGGTCGACTCCGCGCGCGTCACCCATCTCCTTCAGATGGTCGCGCAGCGCGGTGAAGGCCAGCATCAGCGTGGTCAACCGCTGTTGTCCGTCCACCACCAGCCATCGCTGCACCCCACCCGCTTGGATCTGACCGGGTGCGAGCACCACCGAGCCGAGGAAGTGTGGCGCGGCCGGCTCCCCGGCCAGGTGCTGGTCGACGAGTTCGCCGACGTCCTCCCACAGCCGCTGAAGCTGCTCCCTGCCCCAGCTGTACGTGCGCTGGTAGAGCGGCACCTGGAACTGCTTGTCCCCTTGGACGAGCTTCAGGAAGGTGATCTCCTGGGCGCGCATGCGCCTCCCTTTCCTACGGCACCCAGACGGGTGTACAGGGTCGAGCCGTTCATGTCCGATGTCTCACGACCCAGAGGCAGTTGTCCGATGAATCTATCCTTCGCCGGCGTCGCTGTCCGCCGGAACCAAGGACGAACGGCTGGAGATGCGCGGCATCGTCTCGTTGGGGGAGCGGCGCAACAGTTTGATGGTGCGGCCCTCGACCCACGCGTTCCAGGCTTTGAGGTAGTAGAGCAGGTGCTCGCGCGAGTCGTCGCGGCGCCGGTGCGCGTTGCCCAGGGCCAGGTTGAGCATGGTGTTGCGCAACGTCAGACGTGGATCGCCCGGCTCCAGGCGGGCGCCGGTGACGACCCCCGCCTCCCAGTCGGACTGGTCGATGTCGGGCCGGGCCTCGCTGGTGACGTACCAGCCGATCGTCGCGGCCGTGACGGTGATACGGCACCCCCGGTTCAGTGCGATGCCGTGGTGCAGGGCGTCGCGGACACCGGGGTGTTCGCCGAGCAGGTTCAGAAGCTGGTCGTTGCTCGTGACCGACGATCCGCCGCTCCACGCGGAGTTGGGGGCACTGCGGTAAAGGTGCAGTCCTCGCAGGGCGGCCGCCAGGTGGGTCGCGTTGGCCTCCCCCGCGAGGGCCAACGCGTCCCGGCCGGTGCGCTTGCGGCCCGTGTCCATCACGGTGAACGCGGTGCGTGGCACGCCGTGCGTGACGGTCAGGGGCACGGTGACGCCCGCCTTTACGATGGCGGCCAGGCGGTGCTGTCCGTCGATGAGAACGTCGTCCTCGTCGAAGGCGATGCCCTGGTGCGTCAGCTGCCATTCCCCACGCTGGATCTGGCCGGCCAGCTGCTGCACCGTGCTCTTGCTGAGCGGCCTGTTGTTGGTGTTGCGGGTGAGCCACTGCGCTGCCAACTGGGGTGACACGTCGACCACTTGAATGTGCATTGGGGACCTTTGCCTTCCTCTGGGGGTGACGTCCGCGACAGCTTGTCTTGGATTGTGAACTAAGTCAACGCCAATATCGCATGAAGGCCGGGTTCGAAGATGCTGTCGAGACTGATGCGGGTTCTCGGTAGTCACTCGCCTGTGGCGATTTGTGCGGGGTGAGCGTTGTGGACGGGGGTGGGTGTCCAGGTTTGCTGCTACGCTCGAATTGTGTGCTCAGTTCACAGTCGAGTCCGCGCGCCGGGGGCGTCTTGTGACCGGGCTCGTGGTGGTCGGGGCGGGATGACCGGGCGGGTCACCGGATGGCCCACAGGAGCAGTGATGGGGTGGGCGTGTGAGTCAGGATGAGCGCGGGCTGGGCGACGGTCTGCGGTCCGTCGGTTCCGTTTACCAGTACGACGACGGTCTGTACGTGCGGGTGGACGACGTCGTGCCTCACGTGCTGGCAGACCCTGAGGACGGTCACGGCTACCGGCAGGGTGACGACCTGGTGCGCTGCACCCTGCACCTGAGCAATGGCACCGGGCGGCCGTTCGACCTCGACGGCGTCACCCTGCTGGTCCGGGGAGGGCCGTACGGTAAGACGGGCCGTCAGGTGCACGAGTACAGCAGTGATGTCATCGACGACGCGCTCGAGGGCACTCTGCGTACCGGGCGCAGGGTCTCCGTCACCTGGGCCTACAGCATTCCGGCCGGTACCGCCGGCGACCTGGACATCGAGGTCCGCTTCCCGGCACGCGACCGGGGGAGCGTCACGTTCAGCACGGCGTCGGCCGCCGCCACGGTGGTCGGGGAGCGCCCCGTACGAGTGACGTTCGACCAGTCCGTGCTGTTCGGTGAGCGTCAGCAGTCGTTGTTCGCGGACCTGGATGACGCCCCGAAGCCCGGGACCACGAACGGGGACACGTACTCGGCCGCAGGTGGGCAGCGAGCGACCGTACCCGCCGTGCTCGACGCCGTCCCGGCCCAGTCGGCCGGCCCCGCGCGACAGGCCGCACGGACGCCCGTCCCGGAGGTCTCCGCCGACGGCCTGGACGCCGCTCGCGTCCGGCAGATCTTCCGGTTCCTCGCCGAGGCCGAGGAGTCGAAGACGCGCCCCGTGCGCACCCTCGACGGCGCGGCCGGCGCCGTGTGGTTCGACGAGTTGCCGGACGACGACGGCGTCGAGGTGATGATCGACGGCACTCTCGCAGGGGACGACCCGGCCTGGCTGACCGTCGCCCGCCCCGAACGCGAGGACGCCCCACACCCGAAGACGCTGCTCGCGCCCTGGGTGGACGAGACCCGTATCCGTGACTTCAAGGAGCCTCGCGCCCCGCACCTGCGCCGGCGTATCGAACCCGACTTCCCCGACTGGTCCCGGGGCATCCCGCTCGACAAGACCTACCACGAGTTGGACGAGCACCCCCAGCGCGAGAAGATCGAGAAGCTGTACGGCGCCTGGGAACAGGAATGGCTCGCCTGGGCGGAACGGCGCCGTGCGATCGATCCCCTGGTCCTGCTGTACGACAGGCTGCACAAGATGCACGAGGACGCCGCGGGCCTCGGCGAGGCGTATGAACTCGTGCTCGGGCTCGGCCGACTCACCTGGCAGACGACCACCGGGCAGCGGGTGGAACGACACCTCATCACGCACCGCGCCACCCTCCGGCTCGACCCGTCCACCGGCACGCTCACCGCCGCTCCCGACCCCACCGGCGCGGGCCTGGAACTCGAAGAAGGAATGCTCGAAGGGGCTCAGCACGTGCCGGGCGCCGTGCGCGAGACGATCGTCGAGGAGCTGGAAGGCGCCTTGGACGTGACCGACCCCGAACAGCTCGACGCCGTACACACCGCCCTGCGCAGCTGGGTCAACGCCGCGCACAGCGCCGGAAGTTATGCGCCGACCGTCGAGCGCGCCAAGCCGCGCAGCCTCGACGTCCCGCAGGTGGGACTCACCCCCGCACTCGTCCTGCGTGAGCGCAGCCGCCGCTCCACCATGGACGCGCTCAAGGCCATCGCCCGGCAGATCGACGCGGGCACACCGCCCACCGCACTGCTCAGCTACATCGCGGGCCGGGACGGCGCGCTGACCGCGGCGGACCTCGCGGCGGCGGAGGACGACGGAACGGCGCAGGGTAGCGACGAGATGTACTTCGCACTGCCCGCCAACGAGGAGCAGCGCACGATCGCCGAACGCCTGCGCTCCAACCGGCTCGTCGTCGTCCAGGGACCGCCCGGCACCGGCAAGACGCACACCATCGCCAACCTGGTCACCGACCTGCTCGCCCAGGGCAAGCGGGTCCTCATCACCAGCCACACCCCGCGCGCCCTGCGCGTGCTGCGGGACAAGCTGCCGGAGTCCGTCCGCGACCTGTGCGTGAGCCGCACCGAGGACGGCGCGGCCGCCCAGCGGGAGCTGGAGGGGTCCGTGCAGCGGATCCTCGGCGAGTACGCGGGCTACGACGAGAAGGCCTCCCGCAAGGGAATCCGTACCCTCCAGACGCGCCTCGCCCAGGCCCGTGCCGCTCAGCAGGCCATGCTGCGCGACCTCGCCGTACTGCGCGAACAGGAGACCCACCGCTTCGAGGCGGAGATCGGCGACTACAGCGGCAGCCTGCAGGAGATCGCCGAGCGCCTCACCACGGAGGCGGGACGGTACGACTGGCTCGGCCCGGTCCCGCAGGAACAGCCCGCCCTGAGCGCCGACGACGCCCTGCGGCTGCTGCACGCCACCCGTGGGTACACCCCGCACCACCAGGCCCTCGCGGCCGAGGTGCCCGGCCCCTCCGAGTTCCCAGGCCCCGGGGACTTCGAGGAGGCCGTACGGATCGTACGGTCGGCTGAGGACGCACACGCGGCCGCGCGCGAGGACGCCCTGTGCGCGGAGTACGACACGGCCGTGAGGAGTCTCGGCGAGAGCGAACAGCAGCGGCTGTCCTCGGCGCTCGACGCCTTCTCCACCACCCGCGCCCGCGCCGCGGCTCTCGCCGCCTCCGTCGGTGACTGGGCCGCGACGCTCCTCAGGCAGGTGATGGAAGGACAGGACTGGCAGACACGCAGTCGGCGGGCCGCCGTCACCGAAACCCTGGCGGCCGTCGACGGCTCGCTCGCCACGCTGGGCACGGCCATGGTCAGCGGCCTGGAGCAGTACGACCCGGCCACGGCGCTCGCCCAGGTCACCGCACTGCACGACGGCCTCGGGCAGGGACAGAAGCTGCGCGGCCCCCTCGGTATGCGCTCTAAACTGGCGAAGACGGCCGGCGCGTTCGCGGAGAACGTACGGGTCGACGGGCGGGTATCGGAGGACGTCCCGACCTCGGCCATCGTCCTCGCTCGCGTCCAGCTGGAACTGCGCCTGGCCCAGGTGGAGTCCGAGTGGGGCACGCCCGTCGCCGCCTGGCAGGGACACGGACCGCGCCTCGCGCGACTGCGGCAGGACGCGGAGGTGCTGGACGCGCTGCTCGCCGTCGCCGCCACCCGCACCGACGTCCTGACCGCCGCGGCCACCTCCCCGGCACTCGCGGTCGCCGCGTGGCACGACCTGTCCGTCGAGAACGCCGTACGCACCCTGCTGCGCGCGTCGACCACCCTGCGTGCGGCCGAACAGTCACGCAAGGCCATCGCGGACGCCGAGGAAATGCTGCGGGCCTGGGGCGACCGGCCCGGTGTGTCGCCCACCGTCGTGCGCGCACTCGGCACGGTCCGCGACCGTGACCCCGATGGCTACCGCGCCTTCAGCGACGAGATGGCCGAGGTGCGTGAGGCCGCCCGGCTACGGGCCGAACAGGACGCGGCCCTCGCTCGTGTCCGCGAGGCGTTCCCCGCCCTCGCCGACCGGATCACCAGCACACACGAGGACAGCGTCTGGGACGTCCGCCTGCCCTCGCTCGCGGAGGCCTGGACCTGGTCCGCGTGGCGCGACCGCATGGAGCGGCTGACCCACCCCGAGGCCGAGCGAACTCTGCGCCGACGGCTGACGGAAGCCGACGACGAGGCCCGCATCATGCTCGCGCGGCTCGCCGCCGCCCGCGCCTGGCACCGCTGCCTCGGACTGCTCACCGGAGATCAGTCCCGGGCACTCAGCGCCTACCAGCAGGCCGCACGGCGCATCAAGGGCAAGTACCAGCACCGCTACCGGCGTGACGCACAGGCCGCTCTGCGCAAGGCGCAGACGGCGGTGCCGGCTTGGATCATGCCCCTGCACCAGGTCGCCGAGACCGTACCCATGGACAGACCGGGCCTGTTCGACGTCGTCATCGTCGACGAGGCCAGCCAGTCCGGCCTGGAGGCCATGCTGCTGAGCTGGCTCGCCGACCGGATGGTCGTCGTCGGCGACAGCAAGCAGGTCAGTCCGTCCAACGTCGGCCTCAAGCAGGACGAGTACTTCCACCTCAGGGATCGTCTGCTCACCGCGCTGGAACCGGACGTCCGCAGCCTGTTCGGCCCCGAGTCCAGCTTCTTCGACCTCACGGAAGCGCTCTCGGCGGGCCGCGGCACGCTCATGCTCAAGGAACACTTCCGGTGCATGCCGGAGATCATCTCCTTCTCCAACGACCTCTGCTACAACCGTGATCTGCTGCCCCTGCGGCAGTACGGCGTCGACCGGCTGCCCCCGATCCGCACGGTGTACGTCGAGACCGGCGAAGCCGTCGGCGCCAACACCCGGCTGACCAACGTCGCCGAGGCGGAGGCACTCGTCGACGCGATCGTCCGCTGCTGCGCCGACCCCGCCTACGACGGGAAGACCATGGGCGTCGTCAGCCTCCGCGCGAGCAAGGGGCACCTCACTGAGCTGGAGAACCTGCTCGCCGAGCGCCTCGACTACGAACAGCGCGAGGAGCGGCGCATTCGCGTCGGTGACGCCGAGGACTTCCAGGGCGACGAGCGGCACATCATGTTCATCTCGTTCGTCAACTCGGCGACCACTGCCGCCGGATCGGTCCCGGGCGGCTTCAACGGCAAGACCTACGAGCAGCGCATCAACGTGGCTGCCTCACGTGCCCAGGACCAGGTGTGGGTGTTCCACAGCGCGCGGGCCGAACAGTTCCACGAGAACGACCTGCGCAGGCGGTGGCTCGATCACCTCACCCGTCCCGCGGAGGAGGACCTCGTCGTGGTCGAGGGCGAGGTCCTGCCCGATGTCCGGCACGAAGCCTTCGACAGCCTGTTCCAGCAGAAGGTGTACCTGGAACTGACGGCACGGGGCCACCGGGTCCGTCCGGGATACAAGGTGGGCCGCCACACGATCGACCTGGTCGTGGAGGGCGGAACGCGTCGCCTCGCGGTCGCCTGCGACGGTGATGCCTTCGCCGAGGGTGAGGACGCCTCCACCGCGGCCGCCAGACAGCGCGACCTGGAACGCGTCGACTGGACGTTCATCCGGATCCGGGGCAGTCGCTTCCACCTCGACCGCGAGCAGGCGCTGGCCCCGCTGTGGGCCGAACTGGAACGGCTGGGCATCGAACCGGTCGCGCCGGAGCCGGAAGAATCCGGCGCCGCAGATGACGCCGCGACCGACGGGGCGGAGCCGACCGTTGAGGCGGCGGCCGGCGGTGAGGCGGCGGCCGACCGTGACGTGGCCGTGACCTGGCACGTGGCCGAGACTGCTGATGTGGCCTGGGCAGGGGCCGGTGATGCTGCCGTGGTCGGTGACGGCGGGCCGTCCGAGCAGCGGGGCGCGTCGAGCCATGAGGCGGGGGGTCGGGACACGGCGCGAGCACAAGCGCCGACGGGAGCGGCGGCCGCCCTCGGGGCGGTGCCCGCGCCCAGGGGCACGGACCCGCGCGAGTCCCTTCGTGGTCAGGCCCTGTGGGCGACGTCTGCTCCGACGAGGCCGCGTGCCATGACCGCCGGCAACGGGGCCGCTCCCACACGGGCCACTGGAGCGACGGTTCCTGAGGCAGCGTCTGCCGTACGACCGACTGGCCCGGCCCGGTCGGCGGTGCCCACCCCGGCCGCACCGAGTCCTCTGCCCGTCCGGGAGATCCCCGCCGCGGCCTTCCAGCGGCTGGTGCGTGAGCTGCAGCAACTCCAGGCGGCGGTCGACGCTCCCTGCGAGCCCCCCGAAGGAGCGGACGCGGCCCAGCTTGTCTTCCTCAGGAAGACCCAGGCCGAGCAGCGCGACCGGCGCACCAAGCGCCTCGCCTTCCTGCGGACCTTCCTCGACTCCGTCGGCGTCGGGCGGGAAGGAGCCATCCCCGACGTCGTGATTCCAGGCGCTCTGCTCCGCCTGGAGTTCGACGGACAGCTGGATGAGGACACGCTGTACACGATCGCCGAACTGCCCACCGAGGAGGCGGACATCGTCTCTCCGTCCTCTCCTCTCGGCCACGCGCTGACCTGGCAGCCGACAGGACGCGAGATCTCGTACGACGCGTCCCAGGGCAGGTCGCGCACGGTCGTCGTGCGGGAGATCCGCGTCTGATCGCGGCCACGGCACTGCGACAAGACGGGCCCTGCCCCGCGGACCCACCCTTCGGGCTGCGGGGCACGGCCCGATGCGGCTCAGCCGGTGACAGGGTCCAGCATGCGGCTCCGCTCACCGCTCCAGGAGATCGCCAGGGCGTCGCGCGCCCGCGTACAGGCCACGAAGAGCAGACAGTGCTCGGCCAGAAGATCCGAACGGTGCTGCACGGCGTCCTCGTCGGCCGGCGTCACCTGCGGCGCGAACGGCAGAACGTTGGACGTCACGCCGACGACGGCCACACAGCGGAACTCCAGCCCCTTCATGGCGTGCATGGTCGCCACGCGCACACCCGAAACCGTCGGCCCCGGGTCGTCCTTGACCGCGACGGCGGGGACGCCCTCCCGGCGCAGGCGGGCGATGACCGCGTCGACCAGTGTGTTGAATCGGGCGCACACCGCCACTTCGGACGGCTTCACACCGTCCTGGTCGATCCATGTGCGGATCTGCTCCACCAGCGCGCGCAGTTCGTCGTCCTGGTTGCCATGACCACGAGCCACCGGGACGCGGCCGTGCAGCTCGGAACGGTAGCCGCGCAGCGAGTCCCGGCCGCCGTCGTCCTCGTCGTCCTCACCGAGTCGGCCCACCGGCTGACCGTCCAGGAGGGACGCGGACCAGCGCAGGATCTCCTCCGTGCTGCGGTAGTTGAGGCGCAGCCGGGACGAACGTCCACGCACGTTGACGCCCAGTGATCGCAGCGACACCCGGGAGTCGTAGATGCGCTGATGCGGATCGCCGACGAGGAAAAGGTCATCCGCCTGCTCGGCCACGCAGGCACGCAGCACCCGCCACTGGGCCGGATGCAGGTCCTGGGCCTCGTCCACCACGACGTGACGGTAGCGCGGCCCCTGCTCGGCCAGAATCCGGGCGGCCTGGTCGCACACCATGGTGTACGTCGCGGAGTCACGGGAACTCAGGTCTGCCGTGAATCGCTCCATGACCCGCCACAGCCGGGCCCGTTGCACTCGCCCCACCTGTGTGCCGCGCCCTCTGCGCACACATCTCAGGTACTCCTCAGGCGTCCGGAGCCCCTGAGCCAGGACGACGTTGCGGAACTCCTGGGACAGGAAGCGTTCCGACCAAGGAAGGTCTTCGCGCGCGGCGGCACGGACCCACGCGCTCTTCTCCGATGCCGCCGACAGCGGTTTCGGCGAGCTGCCCCTGGCTTCCCGGATGACCCTGGCGGCCAGCGAGTCCACCGTCGTGACGTCGACACGCTCGAGCAGATGCGCGTCTGCATCGCCGAGCAGGAGGGCCAGGCTGTCCCGCAGGGCGGCCGCCATGGCGTTGGTGAAGGTGGTGAGCAGAATCCGGTCGCCCTCGCGGCCGGTGCGCAGCAGGTGCCGTACCCGGTGCAGGGCGACGACCGTCTTGCCGGTGCCGGGGCCGCCCGTCACCTGAGCCGGCCCGTTGAAGCCCGCGTGGTAGGCGTGCCGGCGCTGGGCGGGGTGCAGGAAGACGCGCCAGCGGATGAAGTCCTCGGTGAGGATCCGCTCCAGCTCACCGGGGCCGGTGACCTCCACGATGCGGTTGGGCGTGTTGAGGATCGCCTCGCTGAGCGTGACGGCCGGCCGGTCTTCCGCCGTGCGCACCGTTTGTCCGCGCGAGGCGATCAGTTGCTCCCAGACGTCCTGGGGCGAGTAGCCGGCCGCCAGGTATTCCAGTACCTCGTACTGATCGGCAGGCATCATAGGGGGCGCCATGACCGTCAGGTCGTCGGCCGTGACGCACACGCGCGCCAGTCGCAGGACCTGCTCGTCGATGCCGAGGTCACGCAGCACGGTGTCGGAGTGGTGCGCGAAGAGCCGGGCCGGGGTCTGGACCGCCTTCGTCTCGAAGTAGGTCTCCATCTGCTCGAGTGCCTCGACATTGCGTACCTCCAGCCCGCCGGTGGCGCCGTTGACCGAATAGGTGCGCTTGCAGGCCCAGTTGATCGCCTCGTCGTGGGGTGCCACTCTGAGGAGGGTGAACAACTCACTGCCGTCGTCCGGGGCGAGGAGAACGCCCCGGTAGAACCTGGTGACCCGGATCGTACGGATCCGGGGGTCGCGCGCCCGCTCGAGCTTCTCCAGATGCATTCCCTTGCTGGCATGGAGCTGAGGCACGGTCAGGCTCCGGAACATCTGGATTGCGTCGTTGACCTCCTTCTGGACAGGTCTCTGCAGGGAGATCAGATCCGCGACGAAGTCGTCGGAGAGGGCGAGACGGGGCATGGGAGTCCTCGGGTCGCGGACGGGCGGTGGCGGGCACCAGCCTAGAGACTGACGGAATGCAGAGCGACGGACCCCCCGTATTCGTTGTGTGAACTGAGTCAACGAGTCTATATTTCTCGTGCTGTCACACCACCGGTGCACATCCGTGCTCCAACGGCCCTGTCCGAAGGGACCCACCGCATGCCGGCCCAGCCTGCCCAGGCCGCTGTTCCGCACCCGCTCGACGAAGTTCCTCAGACGTTCCGTGCCGGGGACTCCTACGCGGTGCGCGACGCACTCGTGCACTACATCCGCCGGGATCTGCTGGGCCCCTGGGACGGTGAGACGGAAACGCTGCCGAGCGCCTCCTCCGGCCCCCGTGACCGGTACCTGGTCGGCATGCTCGGTCCGCGCCCCCAGGCCGTCACCGCCGATCGCATCGCCCGTGCGGCCGCCCAGGGCGCGGATGGGGAGTCGGGTGACGAGCAGGAAGGTGACGACAGCGACCTGCAGGACCGGTTGAGCCCCCAGGCCGCCGGACACATCTGGGCATCCTCCATGGGGCTGTCCTTCACCGCGCCGGCTTCGGTCGGCACGCTCAGCGCCACCGTCCGCTGGGGTCGCTACACCCAGTCGGACGAGGCCACCGAGCGAGGGACGACGCGCAGGGTCTGGTCACGTGAGCCCGTCGAGCGCCTGGTGGACATCGACGTGACCGACGGGGCCGACCGCACCGTTCAACTCGACGGCGATGCCGTCGTCCTCGACGTGCAGGTACGCCGGCACACCGGCCGAACGGGCGCCGAGGATCTGCGCATAGTCGAGCTGGCCCTGGTGAACCGGCAGCCGGACAGCGCGGACGCGCGCGACGCGCACTGGCTCTTCCAGACCGAGATCGACGTCACCGCCTTTCCCGACGACCAGGCGGCCGTTTTCCTGCCGGTCGACGACCCCCTCGACCCGGCGAGCCACGACAACGCGCCCGAGGACGCCGAGGAACGGCGACTGCGCCTCCTCTACCGGGACAGCCTCAGCCACGCCAAGGGTCGCAACGTCGCGGTTCACGCGCACGTCCGCGACGGGGAGCGCAACGCCCACCGCCTGACCACCGTCTGGCTTCCCGAGTACGACGTCAGGGCGACCACCGCGCCGGCACTTGAGGAGCAGGACCTCCTCCAGGGGCTGGAGCTGGGCATGGACGAGCTGGCGGCACTCGCCGTGCCCGACCGCCGGGCCGAACTGAGCGCCGTTCTCGCCCCGTTGGCCGACGGGTACGGCACGTGGCTGGAGCAGCAGCGCCGCAGTGCCGCCTCACTCCCCGAGGACCTGCGAGAAGCGGCCATGACCGCGATCGAACAGGCACTTGAGGTCTGCGACCGCGTCACCCTCGGCATCGACCGGCTCGTGGCCGACGAGACGGCCCTGCTGGCCTTCCGGTTCGCCAACAGGGCCATGGCCCTGCAGCGCCGCAACACAGCCATCGCGGCCGCCCGTGCCGGCCGCGAGAACGATTCCCGGTCCTACCAGGAGGCCTACGACGAGGTACACGGCAAGGGCAAGGCGGCGGCCAGCTGGCGTCCGTTCCAGCTCGCCTTCGTCCTGCTGAACATCGACTCGCTCACCCAGCCCGGACACCCGCACCGTGGTACCGGCCGTGAAGCCCTCGTCGATCTGCTGTTCTTCCCCACCGGTGGCGGCAAGACCGAGGCATACCTCGGACTCGCCGCTTATACCTTCGCCTTGAGGCGCCTCCAGGGCACCCTCGGCTCGGGTGCGGAGGCCCGCAGCGGTGAGGCGGGCGTAGGCGTGCTCATGCGCTACACCCTGAGGCTGCTGACCGCCCAGCAGTTCCAGCGCGCCGCCGCTCTGGTGAGCGCCTGCGAAGTCCTGCGCCGCGAGGAGTTCGCGCGAGACCGGCGCTGGGGGCCCACCCCGTTCCGAATCGGGCTCTGGGTGGGCACCTCCGTCTCACCGAACTGGTTCGACGAGGCGAAGGAACAGATCGCCGAAGCCAAGGAGAACGCCAGCGACAAGCACGCTCGCGTCCTGCAGGTCCTCACCTGCCCCTGGTGCGGCAGCGGGCTGACCGCCCGCTCGAACATGGAGTACGACGAAGGCCGCCGCAGAGTCCTGTTGTACTGCCCTCGCGCAGAGGGGGAGGACCGCTGCCCCTTCTCCCGTCGCGAAGCACTCGGCGAAGGCATCCCCGTGCTCACCGTCGACGAAGAGATCTACCGGCTCGCGCCCTCGCTGCTGATCGCCACGGTCGACAAGTTCGCCCAGCTCCCCTGGAACGGCTACTCCGGCCTGCTGTTCGGCAGGGTCACCGAGCTGTGCCCCCGCCACGGCTACCGCCACGACGACCTGGACGCCAAGACCGGCTGCGGTGGCCGCCACAACGCCAGGGGCGACCTGCCCGGAGTCACCGCCCAGCCCGTCACCCGCCTGCGACCTCCGGACCTGATCATCCAGGACGAGCTTCACCTGATCTCCGGAGCCCTCGGCACCACCGTGGGTCTTTTCGAAGCGGCCGTCGACCAGTTGTGCACGTGGAGCTTCACCGACGTTCACGGAGGACGTCACGAAGTCGGCCCCAAGATCGTCGCTTCCACCGCGACCACCAAGCGGGCCGCCGACCAGGTGCTCGGCGTCTTCGGCCGCAAGGTCGCCGTCTTCCCGCCCCAGGTGCTGGACGTCGGCGACACGTTCTTCTCCCGGCAGGTGGAACTGAGCCGGGAGAATCCCGGCCGCCGCTACCTCGGCGTCTGTGCGCACGGCACTCGCCTCAAGGCCGCCGAGATCCGCGTCGCGGAGATCCTGTTGCTCGCGGCGCAGCAGCTCTTCGACGACTACGGCAGGCCGGCGGACCCGTACATGACTCTCGTCGGCTACTTCAATGCGACCCGTGAACTCGCCGGCATGCGGCGGTACATGGACGACGACATCACCACCCGGGTGCGGTCCAACGGCAGCCGCAAGGGTCAGGACACGCTGTCGGACCGCATTGTGAGCAGAGCAGGGATGCTCAGCATTCAGGAACTGACCTCACGCATCTCTTCCTCGGACATCGGCGCGGCCCTGAAGCGGCTGGAGATCGAGTTCGACCCCGAGCGGGACACTTCGGTGCGCAGGCGTGCTTTCCTGCGCGAGTACGCCGCCGCCATGAAAGACAAGCGCGAACCCCGAGCGTCCATGACGCCGTTTGTTCGACAGGCCGTCGACGTCGTCCTCGCGACCTCCATGCTGCAGGTCGGCGTCGACGTCTCCCGCTTCGGCCTGATGCTTGTCGTGGGCCAGCCCAAGAACACGGCCGAGTACATCCAGGCGTCCTCACGGGTCGGCCGCGACGCCGCCCGTCCGGGCCTGGTGGTGACCCTCTACAACTGGTCACGCCCTCGCGACCTCGCCCACTACGAGGACTTCGAGCACTATCACGCGACGTTCTACCGCCAGGTGGAAGCCCTGTCCGTCACCCCGTACACGCGCCGCGCGCTCGACCGCGGTGTCGCCGCCACCTACGTCGCCGCGCTGCGCCACGCGACCTACGACTCCTCCCGCAACCTCGACGCCCATCACGTCGACCTCGACGGACCACTCGCCCAGGACGTCGAACGGCGGCTCCTCGAACGCGCCGAACGGGTGGGAGGCGACCGGCCCCGCCAGTACCTGAGCGAACGTCTGGACCGGCTCAAGGACGAATGGCGCCGCAAACGCGACGAGAGCAGTTCGGCCCTCGCCTACCGCAAGGAGAAGCACAAGACGACCGTCGTGAACGGCCTGCTGCGACGGGCGGACGGATCCCGGTGGACCGAACTGACCGTCGGCATGTCGATGCGCGAGACGGAGAACGAGATCAACCTGCTTCTCCCCGGCGGCGGCGCCTTCCTGGAAGAACCCTCGGGCGACGGACCCGACTGGACGTTCGGCGCCTCAGGGACCGACTCCGGCACCGACCCGGACACGGCGAGCACCGTGGACAGCGACGAGTACGGGCCCGTCACGGCCGACACGGTCAGGAAGGCACAGCGATGAGCAGTCAGGGCAGCAACCGCAGGGTCGGCGCCGTACGGCCCAGCCACCTCATGTTCACCGCAGGGGTCGGGGCCCTCGTCGACCTGCCCAACTTCTCCGTCCTGATCCGGGGAATCGACTCCTGGAGTCACTCCGGTGTCACCGACTACGACATCGACGAACCCCGGCTGCGCGCCGCCGTCAACCGGTCGCTCCAGCGCTATGGACGTGGCCAGGTCGAGCAGTTGCGTGCCGCTCCCTGGCTGGAGGGCGCCGACGCGGACCCGAAGGGCTGGGCGGCACAGGGGGTCGGAGTGCCCGTCACGCCGTTCCCGCAGTGGCTGCGCTGCACCGCGTGCAATGTGCTGGCCGCGATCGACTCGGGTGAGTTCGCCTTCGTCAACGCCAACCCACGGACACCGCACGAGGCGAAGTTCGTCCACGACTGCAAGCGGGGCAAGCCGCTGGCCGTGGCGGCCCGATTCACCCTCGTGTGCACCGCCGGCCATCTCGACGAGTTCCCCTACACCCCGTACGTGCACCGTGGGCAGGCCTGCGGCAAGACGCCGCGCCCGAAGCTGCGCATGAAGGACCATGGCGGCAACCAGGCCGCCAACGTCACCATCGAGTGTGTCGCCTGCGGCGTGAAGCGCAACATCCGGGAAGCCATGGGCGAACGAGGCCGGCGCAACCTGCCCCGGTGCCGTGGAAGGCATCCGCATCTCGGCACCTACGAGACGAACGGCTGCGACCAGGAACCGGTCCTGATGGTGGCGGGCGCGTCCAACCAGTGGTTCCCGCTCACCCTCAGTGCCCTGGCACTTCCCAAGGCGCAGGGCGGAGACATCGGCAAGCTCCTGGACGACCACTGGCCCGACCTCGAACTGATCGAGGACCGAGGGCAGTTCGACTTCATGGCGCGCATGCCCAAGTTCACCTTTCTCAAGGAGTTCGACGCCGACGCGGTGGTCGCGGCGATCACGGCCCGCAAGCAGGGAACGGCCGGGTCGGCCCCCTCCGCCCCCGACGTCCAGGCCGACCTCTTCGGACCTGAATGGGACGCGCTCTCCGGTCCCGTTCCCACCCCCAGCGACGACTTCGCACTCCGGCAGATGCCCGTGCCGGCCCGTCTGAGCGAGTTCTTCGCCGACATCAGACAGGTCGAGCGGCTGCGTGAGGCGCGGGCGCTGATCGGGTTCACCCGGCTCGACGCGCCCGACCCCGAATCACCGGAGATCGCCACGCGCGTCGAGCTGTCCCGCGGGATCCGGAACTGGGTACCGGCCAGTGAGGTGCGCGGTGAGGGCGTCTTCCTCCGCGTGCGGGACGGTCTGATGGCCGAGTGGGTCGCTCGTATGGAGAAGTCACCGCAGATGGAGGCGCACAGACAGGCGTACGCACGGTTCCGCGCCAACCGGAAGTCGGACCGCAAGACCAGTGACTTCGACCCCTACTACGGCTGGCCCGGAGCGCGGTACATCGCCCTGCACACCCTCTCCCACCTGCTGATCCGCACCATCGCCCTGGAGTGCGGCTACAACTCCGCCTCGCTCGCCGAGCGGATCTACGCGGGTGACGACCAGAATCCGAGGACGGGCATCCTCATCTACACCGCCGTCCCGGATTCCGAGGGCACCTTGGGAGGTCTGGTGTCCCTCGCCGAGGAGCGGGAGTTCGACCGGATCGTGCGTCGGGCCCTGACCGACGCGCGCCACTGCTCGGCCGACCCGCTGTGCGCCGAGCGCCTGCCGCAGGACCCGGCCGACTTCCTCCACGGAGCCGCCTGCCATGTCTGCCTGTTCGTGTCGGAAACCACGTGCGAACGCGGCAACCGGTTCCTTGACCGTCGGTTCCTCGTGCCGCTGACCGGGGACCAGGATCCTGTGCTGACCCCGGTCGGTCTGCTGCCGTGAGCCGGCCCGCCTTCGAGGGCGCTGCCGAGGCCGCCGTCGTGGCCCTCGGTCTCTCCCGCAGCAAGGACCTCGCCGGCTTGCTCGCCCAGGGACGTACCAGGGAACGGATACTGACCGAACTGGCGACACCCGGAGTCAGCGAGGCTGTCGCGGCGCTGCACGACGCCATGGAGTCGGAGTCGGTGCCCGCCTCCGAGGCGGCTGCCTATGTGCGCGGCTATGTCGCCGCCCGGCGGCAGGCCCGGGACACGGTGCAGGTCCGCACCGTGTGGAGCGGTCCTTCGACACCGGCGGTACCGGTGCGCGCCACCGCCCAGGTGCTGGTAGAGGTCATCAACGAGGCGCAGCACGAACTGCTGGCAATGACGTACGCCGCTCGTCCGTATCCCGCCCTGACGCGTGCCCTGACAGAGGCTGCGGGCAGGGGCGTACGGACGCACGTCGTGGTCGAGACCCTGGCCGGCGCAGGTGGCCTGCTCTCGGGGAGGGAACCGGCCGAAGCGTTCGCGTCCGTGCCCGGCCTGCTGCTGTGGGTCTGGGCACGGGACCCGGCCGAAAGTGGCCGCTCACGCCAGCACGCCAAGCTGGCGGTCGCCGACCGTCGCACTCTCTTGCTCGGCAGCGCCAACCTGACCGAGTCCGCTGCTCGGCGCAACATCGAGGCGGGTGTGCTGGTGACAGGCGGTGAAGCACCGCGGCGCACGGCAGAGCACATCGTCGAACTGCAGCGCCTCGGCATACTCAGGCCTTTCCCGCCACATCAAGCTCCCGGCTGAGCAAGGAACTATGCTCGCGGTGGGAGCTCTCCGGCGGCCGGCAGCAGCGCTTTGCCGTCGCGATTGAGCAGGCCCTGAGACCCACCCAATTGTGAGCGACGAACCCATCCCTGATGATTCGTCTGGAGCGATCACCAAAGTTATATTCCGTTACTGGCAGAGGCTCACTGCCATCCCCTTGATCCCCTCACGGCTGTACCGAGCCCTCCGCGCACAGTAGGAATCGGGGAAGTCGGCGCCGACTTGACAGCCAAATCCCGCCACGGGGCCGGTGGTCCGCGTTGCGCTCGACAATATGCGGATGTGATGATCCCGGGCATGGCTGAAGGAGGGGGCGAGGGCCCGGAGATACCCAGGTCCAGGCTGTACGACTACCTGGAGAACGCTGACGCGGACGACAAGGCCGGGCAGGCGCCGCGGGACAGCGTTGAATCGCCATCGCCTGACCCCCTGACGAGAGCTGCAATATCGCCGACCGCCGCGGCCCCCTCTCCGGGCAGCACGGACGACATTGCCCGTGCCCGCCGCGAGTTCGCCGCCCTGCTCGGGGAGTTCCGCCGTACGGCCGTACTCGTGCCGTTGGACGAGGATGAAGCCCCGCTGGTCGGGGACTACGGCGGCATTCGCTGGATCTACGCCTTCTCGGACGAGTCGGCGCTGGCCCGGTTCGCGATCGCGAGGGGTGAAGGCTCGCGGGAGTGGGAGTACCGGCATGTGCTGGGGGCGCGGTTGCTGGATGCCGGTGTTCCGGCGACGGGGGTGCCGACCGGGGTGGCGTTGGACGTGGGGAGTGACGGGGACGGCGTGTTGTTCCCGCCGGTGACGGGGATCGTGGCGGACGCCACAGCCGTGGACGCGCAGGCAGTGAACGGGGAGGAGTCGCAGTGAGCGGTGAAAGAGGCCAAGGCGGCGAGGATCTTCAGGCGGTCGGCCTCGACGCCATTGCGCAGGGCATCACACTGACGCTGACCGAGTTGAAGGAGCTCGGCATGGACAGCATGGCCGGTTCCGGCCGTGGTTTCGAGGCGCTCGCCCTGTCGGGGCTCGAGTTGGGGCACGACGGGCTCACGTCGACGTTCAAGTCGTTCTGCGAGCGCTGGGAGTGGGGCGTGCGCGACCTCGTGATCGAGGGCAACCTCTTCGCGCAGAACGTGGGCCTGTCGGCGGGCACGTTGCACGAGACGGACCAGTACGTGGAGGGCGCCCTGAAGATCGGCGCCAACTCCCTGATGGGCAACCCCTACGCCTCCGAGGATGAGGTCACACAGATGGGCTGGCGCCAGATCGCCGGCACCGGTATGGACTCCCTCAGGAACCCGGACTACAGCGAGGAGTCCTTCGACCAGGCGTGGGACAACAGCAAGCAGGGCTGGATGGACGCGAGCCGCGACATGATGACCTCGCAGGCGATGTCCGGCCCGATCCCCAGTCCGCTGAACGTCCAGCAGGCAACGGGCGTGAGTGACGAGCAGTACGAGACCTTCCTGGACGCGACCTTCGGGCCGTCGGCCGAGGAACGGGCCCAGCAGCCACAGCCCCAGCAGGGGAGGAGAGCCGCTGATGGGCTTCGGCGATCTCGTCAACGACGGACTGGGCAAGCTCGAGGACGGCTGGGACGCGGGTAAGAAGCTTGTCGGCGAGGGCATCGACAAGGGTACCGACCTCGTCGGTGCGGGTCTGGAGAAGGTCGGGGCCGAGGGCTGGGCCGACAAGGTCGAGGACTTCGGTGACGAACTGGCCTCGGACCTCGGTGCCACGCCGGGCGAGCAGCAGCTCGGGCAGACCGAGCAGGCGAACGAGCTGATCCACGGAAACCCGGGCACCATCCGGGCGTCCGCCGCGCACCTGAAGGACTTCCGGAAGGCCTTCGACAAGGTCGGCGACGGGATGCGGAAGCTGGACTCCTCGCACTGGAAGGGTGAAGCCGCCGACACCTTCCGTGAGAAGTTCGCCATGCACCCCAGCAAGTGGCTGCACGCTGCCGACGCGTGTGACAAGGCGGCCAAGGCGCTGGAGGACTTCGCCGACACGGTCAAGTGGGCGCAGGCCCAGGCCCAGGACGCCATCGACCTGTACAAGAAGGGCAAGAAGGCCTCCGACGCCGCGGTCGACTCGTACAACAAGCGCGTCGACGCCTACAACGCCAAGCTGAAGACGAACGAGGACCCGGGCCCGCGTCCCGAGCCCTTCAAGGATCCGGGCACCGCCGACATCAAGCGCGCCCACGAGATCCTCGCCGAGGCCCGCCGCCAGCGCAACGACGCCGGCCGTACCGCCGCCACGTCGGTCCAGGCCGCACTCGCCCACGCACCCGCAGAACCGCCCGCCCTGGACCGCCTCCGGGCCAACGCCGAGGACGGGTACGTGGCGGTCAACACCGAGATCCTCCACGTCGCCGGTGGTGTGGTCAAAGGCGGGGCGGGCCTGGTCAACTTCGCCCGAGGCCTCAACCCCCTCGACGGATACAACATCACCCACCCCGCCCAGTACCTCCAGAACGTCAGCATGACGCTCTCCGGTCTCGTCTCCACTGCCGCGCATCCCGAGCGCGTGGTGAAGTCCGCGTGGGAGGGCTTCAAGAAGGATCCGTCCGAGGGTATCGGCCGCCTGATCCCCGAGCTGATCGGCACCAAGGGACTGGGGCTGGCCCGGGGCGGGCTGCGGACCGCGGTGAAGGAGGGGATGGAGGGGGCAGCGAGCAGAGAAGCCAAGGGCGCCGCGGACGCCGCCAGAAAGCACCCGGAGCAGCACGACACCCCGAACCCGCGGGAGAAGGTCGAGCGCGATCCCACAGACCCGGTCGACCTCACCACCGGCAAGATGTACCTGCCGCAGACCGACGTGGCGTTGCCCGGCGCCCTCCCCCTCGTCTTCAGACGGCGGGTGGAGTCGGGGTACCACTACGGCAGGTGGTTCGGCCCCTCCTGGTCCTCCACCCTGGACCAGCGCCTGGAGATCGACGCAGAGGGCGTCGTCCTCGTCACCGAGGACGGCCTTCTCCTCACCTACCCGCACCCGGCCCCGGGCCTCCCCACGCTTCCCTCCCACGGCCCGCGCTGGCCGCTGGACCGCGAGAACGGCGGCTACACGGTCACTGACCCCACCACCCACCGCGTCTGGCACTTCGCCGACCGCACCGACGACCTGGCGGTCCTGGAACAGATCGACGACCGCAACGGCAACTGGATCACGTTCGAGTACGACGCGGAGGGCACCCCGCTGGCCGTGATCTCCAGCAGCGGCTACCACGTCCGTGTCACCACGGAGGCGAGCCGCGTGACGGCCCTCCAGCTCGCCGCCACGGGCGAGGAGCTGAAGCGCTACGCCTACACGGACGGCCACCTCACCGAGGTCATCAACTCCTCAGGCCGACCTCTCCGCTTCACCTACGACGAGTCCGGCCGCATCACCTCCTGGACGGACACGAACAACCGCGGCTACACGTACGAGTACGACGACCAAAACCGCTGCGTCGCCGAGGGCGGCACGCACGGCCACATGACCCTGCGACTCTCCTACGACGACAGGGACCCGGACACCGGCCTGCGTGTGACGACCACGACCACCGCCGAAGGTCACACCCGGCGCTACGTCGTGAACGACGCCTGCCAGATCGTCGCCGAGACCGACCCCCTCGGCGCGGTCACCCGCTTCGAACGCGACCGTTACCACCGCCTCCTCTCCCGCACCGACCCCCTCGGCCACCGCACGACGTTCCACTACGACGAGTCGGGCCACCTCCTCACCCTGACCCGCCCCGACGGCCGCGAAGCAAGAGCCGAGTACAACGAGCTCGGCCTGCCGGTGAAGGTGGTGAACGCGGACGGCACGGTGGTCCGCCAGACGTACGACGACCGGGGCAACCGGACGTCGGTGACCGCCCCGTCGGGCCGGACCACGCACTTCACCCACGACGAGGCGGGCCATGTCACCTCCGTGACCGACCCGCTGGGCCACACGACGACTATCCTGTGCGACCGCGCAGGCCTCCCCCTGGAGATCACGGACCCGCTCGGCGCGACCACCCGCTACGAACGCGACGCCTTCGGCCGCCCGGTCACCGTCACCGACCCCACGGGCGCCGTGACCCGCCTGGAGTGGACGGTGGAGGGCCACCTGGCCCGCCGTACGGCAGCAGACGGCTCGACCGAGTCATGGACATACGACGGCGAGGGCAACTGCACCACCCATACGGACCCGATCGGCGGGGTCTCCCGCTTCGAGTACACGCATTTCGACCTGTTGACCGCCCGCACGGGTCCGGACGGCGTGCGCTACGAGTTCGACCACGACCTGGAACTTCGGCTGACGAGGGTCATAAACCCACAAGGCCTGACGTGGGACTACAAGTACGACTCGGCCGGACGCCTCATCACAGAGACGGACTTCGACGACCGCACACTCACCTACACGTATGACCCGGCCGACCGCCTGACCTCCCGGAGGAACGCGCTCGGCGAGGAGACGCGGTTCGAGCGCAACGAGCTCGGCCAGGTGATCCGCAAGGAGGCGGCGGGCCGGATCACGACGTACGCGTACGACATGACGGACCAACTGGCGGAGGCCATCGGCCCGGACGACACACGTCTGACCCTCCTGCGCGACCGCTTCGGCCGCCTGCGCTCGGAGACGGTCGACGGCCGCACGCTGACCTACACGTACGACGAGATGAGCCGCCGCACGGGCCGTACGACCCCGACCGGCGCGACGACGACATGGTCGTACGACGCCGCGGGCCGCCGCACCGGCATGGTGGCCTCAGGCCGCTCGATCGACATCACCTACGACCCGGCAGGCCGCGAACTGACCCGCTGCATCGGCGAGACGGTCACCCTGGAGCACACCTTCGACCCCCTGGGCCGTCTGACCACCCAGTCGGTGACGGGCACCGGCGACCGTGCCGTGCAACACCGCTCCTACACCTACCGCGCCGACGGCAACCTTATCGGCATCGACGACCGCCTCTCGGGCTCCCGCCGTTTCGACCTGGACGCGACGGGCCGGGTGACGGCGGTCCACGCGGCGAACTGGTCGGAGACGTACGCATACGACGCGGCCGGCAACCAGACGACCGCGCACTGGCCGTCCTCACACCCGGGCGGGGATGTAACCGGCACGCGCGACTACGAGGGCACCCGCATCACCCGAGCCGGCAACGTCCGCTACGAACACGACGCCCTCGGCCGCATCACCCTGCGCCAGAAGACCCGCCTGTCCCGCAAGCCGGACACCTGGCGCTACGAATGGGACGCGGAGGATCGCCTCACGTCGGTGACGACCCCGGACGGCACGCGCTGGCGCTACACGTACGACCCCCTGGGCCGCCGCACGGCGAAACTCCGCCTGGCGGAAGACGCCGAAACGGTCGTCGAGCGCGTGAACTTCACCTGGGATGGCACGACCCTGTGCGAACAGACCACCACGTCCATCGACCTACCCAACCCAGTCACCGTGACGTGGGACCACCGGGGCCTGCACCCCGTCGCCCAGACCGAGCGCATCACGGCCGCAGACGCACCAGAGGAGGAGATCGACTCCCGCTTCTTCTCCATCGTCACCGACCTGATCGGCACGCCGACCGAGCTGGTCGACGAACACGGAGACTTGGCCTGGCGAACACGCAGCACCCTGTGGGGTACCACCTCATGGGCCGCGAACAGCACCACCTACACACCCCTCCGCTTCCCCGGCCAGTACTACGACCCGGAAACGGGTCTGCATTACAACTACTTCCGCCACTACGACCCGGAAACGGCGCGCTACCTAACTCCTGATCCTCTCGGTCTGGCACCCGCACCCAACGCAGCTGCCTACGTCCACAATCCACACACATGGGCTGACCCTTTCGGCCTGGCGCCAGTCGGATGTCCCGAAGAGGACCACCTCTTCCGAGGAACCACAAAGGGATTTGAGGCCAGCGCGGGTACACAGACGTCAGGGTTCACTCCCACATCAACGGACCCAGGGGTAGCAACCGCGTTTGCCAGACACTCAGAACAATTCGGGGAGTCCGTGGTCCAGGTAATTCCTCGGAGTGCGCTCGAAGGGGTTGACACCGCGAGAGGTTACATCCGGGCAGAGGCAGAAGTCGGCGTGAACCTATCTGCTTCTGAGCTGACTCGCCGAGCTGCAGTAGAGCTTCCTGTTAGCACCGCTCATAGTATCCTTAAGGGTATGGGGATCCACGTTCCTCGAATCAATACTTACGAAGGAATCAGCGATGCCTTGGAATGGGACATACCGAAACTAGCACCTGAACAGATCAAACAATTTGTGGCGGAGGCCTACAGGCATGGCTGACAGTACTGCGGGGAAGTTGCAGATCTATGAGGTTGAGGAAAGCACTGCGACGGCAGCGACTTGCATCGTTCGCTGCGTGGCGGGCGTGGTGCGCACTGGCCAGCATTTCAGCATCGACTCAAATGCTGGCTCCAACATGATTGCAGCACCTGTGATCCTGGACTGGATCAACCGCTATGAGCGGCTAGTGGATTTTATTGATCCGCCCCATAGTGCCAAAGTCCAGCTGTCAGGCGAGGCGGTGGGAACGCTAGAAAGAGGGGCGGCCCTCACCGCCGTCACAGTCGGTGAGTAAGGACAAATTGTCGGACAGCGCACGAGGGAGTGCGGGGTCAAGGCAATGGGCGGGGCAGTCGATGATCTCGGACCGCCGGTAACCCACGGCGATATAGTGAATGGAAACGCTCCGGAATCGACAGGTGGCACCATTCCGCCGACGTAGCAGGTTCGATGAGGTGGCACCCCAAGTAAAATTCACGATGACCATGGACGTCGAGATCACGGAGCGATAGCTGACGTTCTCGCTTCGTTTACTTGCCGGACCTCAGGTTCTCGTCGTGGGCTACGCGGACACGGCCGGGCCAGAGCGGCTGATCGGGACGTCTTTCGGTAGCATGCAATGGCTGTGGGTGAAACCGGCGAGGTCGGTTCCCAGTCCGAATTATCCCAAACCCGACAGGGTGCCTTGGTGAAGGACATGGAGGCGCCTCCACGCCCCGCCGACCGACTTCCTTCCAGAACTACCTGACCAGCGCGAATGGTCAGCATCGCCCCCGACACACTCCGAGACGGCTGCCCGAGCAGATGCCTGGTGGGTGGCGTCGCAACGGGCCTGGTACCTGCGGAAATGCAGGCAGGGCGCCTTTTTCAGGGTGAAGCGATGTTCCTCACAATCTTCGAGTCAGGCGTGTGCCAGTTGTAAAGTGAGGATCGCCCTTGACCTGCACAAAGCAGGCAGGGAGCCGCCTTCCAGGAGTTCAACATGCTGCGAACCATGTTCAAGTCCAAGATCCACCGAGCCACCGTCACCCAGGCCGACCTGCACTACGTGGGATCCGTGACCATCGACGCCGACCTGCTCGACGCCGCCGATCTGCTGCCCGGCGAGCTCGTGCACATCGTGGACGTCACCAACGGCGCCCGGCTGGAGACGTACGTCATCGAGGGCGAGCGTGGATCCGGCGTGATCGGGATCAACGGGGCCGCCGCCCACCTCGTCCACCCCGGCGATCTCGTGATCATCATCAGCTACGCGCAGGTGACGGACGCCGAGGCGCGGGCACTCGCCCCCCGGGTCGTGCACGTGGACCGCGACAACCGGATCGTGGCCCTGGGCGCCGACCCGTCCGAGCCGGTGCCGGACTCGGACCAGCAGCGCAGCCCGCAGGCCGTCCGGGCCTGACGGAAGCGTCCGGAGCAGAGGAGGAGCGTGTCCATGAGCGACCCGGAGATTCGTGACGACCGGGCGGCGGGCCGCCTGGAGGCCGTGACCGATGGTGAAGTCGTCGGCCGCATCGAGTACTTCGTGCTCGAAAGCCCCGAGCGCGCACTCGTGCCCGTCCACACGATCGTCGAGCCGGCCCACGAGGGCCAGGGCATCGCGGGCTCACTCGCCCGCGAGCTCTACGCCCTCGCCGGCCGTGAGAACAGTGCGGTCGCCTCGCTCTGCCCCTACATCACCAAGTGGGCCGAACGCCACCCCGACGAGGCACAGTCGGCCGACGAGGCTCTACTGGCGGCGGCGAAGGACTGGCTGAGGGCCCATCCCGGCCGCTTCTGACGACGACCCCGTCCCCGCCGGGCGCCCGGCCCCGGCCCCGTTACCCCCACCTGGTCCCCTCCTCGTCCTGCGGGGGAGTGACTGCCGGGGCGGGTGCCGGGTAGGCGGGGGAGTAGTCCAGAGCCGGAGTCGTCCCACTGGCTGGAGGACCTGATGACGAACCCGATTCCCGACCCCGTGCCGCCGGCGCCGACACCGGGCCCGGATCCCCAGCAACCGGAGCCACCGCGCCCCGATCCGGTGCCGAACCCGCAGCCCCCGCCGGGCCCGGAGCCGACCCCGCCTCCGCCGGCGCCCACCCCGCCGCCGGGCCCGACCCCGCCGGCGCCCCCGGGCCCCGACCCCGTGCCGGGCCCCGACCCGTCCCCGATCCCCCCGGGGCCGGACCCCGTGCCGAACCCGGAGCCGGGCCCGCCACTGTCCTGACCCGGTACGCGAACGGGGCGGTGGACGGCATCTCCTGCCCGTCCACCGCCCCGCACACGTCCCTCGGCGGCAGCGCCTACGCGGACGTCTCCGACCGGTCCTGGCCCCACAGCGTGTGGAACGAACCGTCCCGGTCCACCCTGCGGTAGGTGTGCGCACCGAAGTAGTCCCGCTGCCCCTGCGTCAGCGCCGCCGGCAGCCGCTCCGCGCGCAGGGCGTCGTAGTAGGCGAGAGCAGCCGCGAAACCGGGCGTCGGCACACCCTGGCGGGTCGCGGCGACCAGCACCTCACGCCAGTCGTCCTGGGCGTCCGCGATCTCCTGCGCGAACGTCGCGTCCGACAGCAGGCTCGGCAGGTCGGGCCGGGCGTCGTAGGCGGCGCGGATCCGGTCCAGGAACGCCGCGCGGATGATGCAGCCGCCCCGCCACAGCGCGGACACCGCACCGAGGTCGATGTCCCAGCCGTACTCGCCGCGCGCCGCGTCGATCTCGTGGAAGCCCTGCGTGTACGACACGATCTTCGACGCGTACAGCGCCTGCTCCACGCGGTCCGCGAACGTCCGGGCCTCCGCCTCGCTCAGCGGCTGGGCCTTCGGGCCGGCCAGCCCGCGCGAGGCCTCCCGCAGCTCCGCGTGGCCCGACAGCGAGCGCGCGAACACCGCTTCGGCGATACCCGACACCGGCACACCCAGGTCCAGCGCGATCTGCACGGTCCAGCGGCCGGTGCCCTTCTGCTCGGCCTGGTCCACCACCACGTCCACGAACGGCTTGTCCGTCTCCGCGTCCACGTGGGACAGCACCTCGGCCGTGATCTCGATCAGGTACGAGTCGAGACGGCCCCGGTTCCAGGTCCGGAAGATCTCCGCGATCTCGGCGGGGGAGTATCCGGCGACGTCCCGCAGCAGCTGGTACGCCTCGCCGATGAGCTGCATGTCCGCGTACTCGATGCCGTTGTGCACCATCTTCACGAAGTGCCCGGCACCGTCCGGACCGACATGGGAGACGCAGGGCGAGCCGTCCGCCGCCTTCGCCGAGATCTTCTCCAGCATCGGGCCCAGCGAGTCGTAGGACTCCTTCGGGCCTCCCGGCATGATGCTCGGGCCGTTCAGCGCGCCCTCCTCACCCCCGGAGACGCCCATGCCCACGAAGTGGATGCCCTGCTCGCGCAGGTCGCGCTCCCGGCGCCGGGTGTCGGCGAAGTGGGCGTTGCCGCCGTCGATGATCATGTCGCCGGGCTCCAGCAGCGGCGCGAACTCCTGGATCACCGCGTCCGTCGGCTCACCGGCCTTCACCATCACGACCAGACGCCGCGGCCGCTCCAGCGCCGCCACGAAGTCCTTCGCGCTCTCGCACGCGACGAATTCCCCTTCGCCGCCGAACTCCTCCACCAGCGCGTGCATGCGCGCGGGCGTCCGGTTGTGCACCGCGACCGTGTAGCCGTTGCGGGCGAAGTTGCGGGCGAGGTTGCGGCCCATGACCGCGAGACCCGTGACGCCGATCTGCGCTGTACTGCTCATTCGGTTCGCTCCTAAAGACCTCGGTATCGGTGCTGCCGGTGGGGGGCGCCCACGGGCAGCCCCCGCCGACCATCCTGACGTGCCGCTACTTCGTCCGCACGCGCGGGGCGCACGGCATCGCGCAGGCTGATACGGACGAGAGCCCCGTCGCACTCAGCCGACGTACGCGTCCCCGCGCACGGCGCACCCGCGCACGGTGTGCCGTACACGGTGCACCGCCGTGGCGCACGTCGCGCAACAGGGGCCTCATACCGGCCATTTGGACTTCCGGGCGGCCGATAGCCGTCTTGTTCTGGCCGGTTCGCAGCGCTTACTTTTGCCCCTCCTGACGCATGTCTAGGGGGGCTTTCGATGGCCGTACGCGGCCGGCACCGCCGGTATCAGCCGAACAGGATCAACCGCGCCTCACTCACCGTCACGGCGGGCGGCGCGGGCATGGCGCTGCCGTTCATGGGCACCGGCGCCGCCCAGGCGGCGGACGTGGACACCTGGAACAAGGTCGCCGCCTGCGAGTCCACCAGCAACTGGAACATCAACACCGGCAACGGCTTCTACGGTGGACTGCAGTTCACCCAGTCCACCTGGGAGGCCTACGGTGGCCGGGCCTACGCGGCCCGCGCGGACCTGGCGAGCAAGGACCAGCAGATCGCCGTCGCGGAGAAGGTCCTCGACGGGCAGGGGCCGGGCGCCTGGCCGGTCTGTTCCGTACGGGCCGGACTGACCCGGGGTGGCGGCGAGCCCGACATCCGGCCGGCCGCGCAGAACACGAAGAAGGACAGCAAGAAGCAGGCCAAGACCTCCATCGAGGACGTACGGCCGCAATCCACGCCGCAGTCCCGGGCGGGCAACGCCGAGATGTACACCGTGGTCCGCGGCGACACCCTCTCCGGCATCGCGGACGACCAGGACGTCCGGGGCGGCTGGCGGGGCCTGTACACCGCCAACCGCTCGGCCATAGGGTCCGACCCCGATCTGATCGTGCCCGGCCAGCGCCTCGCGCTGCGCGGCGAGGGTGCCACGAAGACGCGCCCCGCGCCCAGGCCGGCCCCGTCGGCCGAGCCGTCACCGAAGAAGCCGACCCAGGAACGCGCCAAGGAGCGGTCCAAGGAGCCGTCCAAGGAACGGTCGAAGGAGCGGTCCAAGAACGAGAACAAGGAGCGCGCCGGCCGGTCCACGGCCACCCGGCAGGGCCTTGTCGCCCCCGTCGACGCCTCCCTCGGGACGCCCTACCGCAAGGCGGGCTCCTCCTGGTCGAAGGGCTACCACACCGGCATCGACTTCCCCGTGCCCACGGGAACGTCGGTCACGTCGGTCGCGGCGGGCAGCGTCGTCAGCGCCGGGTGGGGCGGCTCGTTCGGCTACCAGGTCGTGGTCCGGCACACCGACGGCCGCTACAGCCAGTACGCCCATCTGTCCGCGATCTCCGTCAGGGACGGTCAGTCGGTGAGCGCCGGCCAGCGCATCGGCCGCTCCGGCTCCACCGGCAACAGCTCGGGCCCGCATCTGCACTTCGAGGTGCGGACGGGGCCCGGGTTCGGCTCGGACGTCGACCCGGTGGCGTACCTCCGGGCCGGCGGCGTCAGGATCTGACACGCATGCGGTGCCGGTCGACCGTGGGCAACGGGACGTACGGGATGCCGTAGAAGGGCGCGTAGGGGAGCGGGCGTTCGTCGTCGGAGGCCACCGCCACCGACGGCTCCCCGCTCTCGTACGAGCCATCCTGCCCGGTGTCCTGCCCGGCAGGCCCCGCCGGCCCCGGCACGCGCACCGCGGCCGCTTCCGCGGGCCCGGGCAAGATCACCGCGGCCGGCGTGTCCGGCGCTGGCACGCGCACCGCTGCCGCTTCCTCCGGCCTTGGTACGAGCACCGCGGCCGGTGTGTCCCGTCTGGTCACGAGTGCCACGGCTGATGTGTCCGGCCCTGGCACGAGCACTGCCACCGTGGTCACCGGCTCCGGTATGCGAGCCGCCGCCGTGGTCACCGGCCCCGGTACGGGAGCCGCCGCCATAGCCACCGGCTCCGGTATCCGCACCGCCGCCGCTTCCTCCGGCCCTGGCACGAGTACCGCGGCCGGCATATCCGGCCCGGGCACGAGCACCGCCGCCGTGGTCACCGGCTCAGGTACCCGCACTGCCGCCATTGCCACCGGCTCAGGTACCCGCACCGCCGCGGCGCCCCTCGCTCCGGCCCCGAGCACGTCCTCCACGAGCAGCCGCCCACCCGCGGGCCCGGCCTCCGCCCCGGCATGGACCGGCTCGGGCACGCCGCGCGGGCTCTCCGGCTCACCCACCGGCTCGGGCAGAGCACCCCGGCCCACCCTCTCCGGCACTCGACGCAGGCCTGCGGCCGGCAGGTCCCGCACGCCCACCCCGCTCGGCTCCTTCGCGGGTCCGGGCACGGCATCCGGCTGCCCGTGCGCCAGCCGCTCCGTCGTCAGCAGGATCAGGCCGCCCGCCGCCACCACACCACAGCTCAGCGCGAGTGCCGTGCCCGTCGTGCCGTAGCGGAAGGTTTCTCCGAACATCGTGATGCCGACCGCGGCCGCCACCACCGGGTTCACGACCGTCAGCGTGGCCAGCGGGGCCGCGAGGCCGGCGCCCCGGTAGGAGGCCTGCGACAGCAGCATGCCGGACGTGGCCAGGACGCCGATCACGGCGAGGGACGGCGCGTCCCCCGCCGTCACGCCACCGGTCCAGTCGACCGCCACGGTCTTGGTGAACACCGAGGACATGCCGAAGGCGATACCGGAGGCCGTCGCCAGCAGCATGCTGCGGACCGCCGGGTGCCGGTGCGCCGCCCGGGCGGCGATCATCAGCGCCACGACCACACCGGCCGTGACGACGGCGACGGCCACCCGCTCCGCCGCGTTCAGCGACTGCGCGTCGGACGCGGCGACCAGGGACAGCAGACCGGCGAGCCCCACCGTCGCCATGATCGCGCCCCGCCAGGCCGTGGCACCGGCCTTGCGGCCGACGAAGAGCGCCGCCATGGGCAGGGCCACCACGATGGTCAGCGCGCCGAGCGGCTGCACCAGGCTCAGCGGCCCGTAGGCCAGCGCCACCACGTGCAGCAGCCCACCGAGGCCGTTCAGCGCGACCGCCGCCCACCAGCCCGGCCGCCGCAGCGGCGCGTACTGCTCGCCCGGCGAGGACTCCGCCACCCGCTCCTGCACGATCGCCCCGCCCGCGTAGGCGAACGCGGAGACGAGGGACAGCAGGACGGACAACGCGAGGGCGCTCATCGGCTGCTCCTCTGCGTCAGGCGGGGGCCATCGGCCCGGCGCGGCGAAAGGTGGGCTTTCATGACCAACACCCTGCCGTGTCCAGGTCTTCCCGTCGTCGTCCCTGAGCACTCATTGGGTCCTACTGCCGATGGAGTACGAGGGGAGCACCGTCATCCCCAGGGTGGGCGCCTCCGGTCGGGGGCCACCGGGTCGCATCCCCTAGGGGCCTTGGTACTACTGCTCTTCGTGGACCTCGACCCCGACCTTGCCGCGCTCCGCCCGCTCGCCGGCTTCTTCGTGCTGCGCACGGAAGGAGCATCGGCCGGGTCCCTTCCCACTCTCGCACAGGCCTATGCCGCCACGTCACCGGATGTGTCGGGAAATCCCCTGATTTTTCGCGTGCGGAAGGTCGCGACCGCCCTGCGCGCCCCGGAGTTGCGCGTCGCCGCCTCCGTGACCCACCAGGGACTCGCGGCCCGGCTCTGGTCGATCGCCCTCGGCTGTGCCGCACTGTACGGCTCCGTCCCCGGCCTCGACGCCCGGCTGCTGCGCTGGGACGCCGACGGCAGCGCCCCCGACGACCTGTGGCTCCCGCAGGTGACGCCGCTCCCCGGAGACGCGGCGACCCTCGCGGACGTCGTCCTGCACGGCCACCTCGTCCCGCTGGCGGCGGCCCTGCGCGCCCACCACCGCCTCGCCCCGGGCCTGCTGCGGGGCAACGCCGCCTCCGCGCTGGCCGGCGCCGCCCGGGAACTGGAGCGCTGGGCCGGGCGGCACGGCCGTACGGACGTCGCCGCCCGGGGCCGGTCGCTGACCGCGGAACTCCTGGCCCACCCCCTGCTCACCGGCGCCGGAACCCTCACTGGCACCGCCTTCCGCCGCCGCAGCTGCTGCCTGTACTACCGGGTGCCCGGCGGGGGCGTCTGCGGGGACTGTTGCTTCACACGGCCGCCTCGCTCTTCCCCACGCGCCCCTTCTGGGTGACCATGAAAGGGAACGGCCGCTGAGAGCAGGGAGTTGCGGGTGCGAGTGGGACTGCTGACGCGGGAGTACCCGCCGGATGTGTACGGCGGTGCAGGCGTCCATGTGGAGTTCCTCGCCCGCGAGCTCAGACCGCTCATCGACCTGGACGTGCACTGCTGGGGCGAGGGCCGCGCCGACGGCGTGCTGCGCCACCGGCCCTGGTCCGCGCTGGACGGTGCCAACGACGCGCTGCGCACCTTCTCCGTCGACCTCGCCATGGCCGCCGCCCTCGAAGGCCGCGAACTGGTCCACTCCCACACCTGGTACGCCAACCTGGGCGGTCACCTCGCCAAGCTGCTGTACGGCATCCCGCACGTGATGACCGCGCACTCCCTGGAGCCCCTGCGCCCCTGGAAGGCCGAGCAGCTCGGCGGTGGCTACGAGCTGTCCAGCTGGGCCGAGCGCACCGCGATCGAGGCCGCCGACGCGGTGATCGCGGTCTCCGGGGCCATGCGCGAGGACATCCTCGGCTGCTACCCGGCGCTGGACCCGGGGAAGGTCCACGTCGTGCACAACGGCATCGACACGAGCCTGTACCGGCCCGACCACGGCACGGACGCCCTGGACCGGATCGGCTTGGACCGCTCCCGCCCGTATGTGCTGTTCGTCGGCCGGATCACCCGCCAGAAGGGCGTGCCCCACCTGCTGCGCGCCGTGCGGGACATCGACCCGGCCGCGCAGGTGGTGCTGTGCGCGGGCGCCCCGGACACCCCCGAGATCGACCAGGAGTTCCGGGAGCTGTTCGGGGAGCTGAGCGGGGTCCGCGACGGTGTGTTCTGGATTCCGAAGATGCTGCCGCGCCCGGAGGTGATCCAGCTTCTGACCCATGCCGCGCTGTTCGTCTGCCCCTCGGTGTACGAGCCGCTCGGCATCGTGAACCTGGAGGCGATGGCCTGCGGCACGCCGGTGGTGGCCTCGGCGGTCGGCGGCATCCCCGAGGTCGTGGACGACGGCAGGACCGGCCTGCTCGTCCCGGCCGGTGACGGTTTCGAGGCGGGCCTCGCCCGGGCCATGGACAGCGTCCTGGGCGATCCGGAGGCCGCACGGCGGATGGGCGAGGCCGGGCGGGAGCGGGCGGTCGGCGAATTCGGCTGGGACGCCGTGGCCCGCCGCACGGTCCGGCTCTACGAGGAGATCGTCAAACAGGCTTAGTCCGTCCTGCTCAGGGGCAGGCATCGGGAAATCGGCGTGAGGGGAGCGGCCATGCGTGGTGGTGGTCCTTCGGTCCTGGGGATCGTGCTGGCGGGCGGTGAGGGCAAGCGGCTGATGCCCCTGACCGCGGACCGTGCCAAACCGGCGGTGACCTTCGGTGGCACGTACCGGCTGGTCGACTTCGTCCTGTCCAACCTCGTCAACGCCGACGTGCTGCGCATCTGCGTCCTGACGCAGTACAAGTCGCACTCGCTGGACCGGCACATCACCATGACCTGGCGGATGTCCAACCTGCTCGGGAACTACGTCACGCCCGTGCCCGCCCAGCAGCGCCTCGGCCCGCGCTGGTACCTGGGCAGCGCCGACGCGATCCTGCAGTCGCTGAACCTGATCTACGACGAGCGCCCCGAGTACGTCGCCGTGTTCGGCGCCGACCACGTGTACCGCATGGACCCGCGTCAGATGCTCGCCCAGCACATCGAGAGCGGGGCGGGCGTGACGGTGGCCGGGATCCGGGTGCCGCGCACGGAGTCCTCGTCCTTCGGGGTGATCACGCCGGGCTCGGACGGGCAGACGGTGGACCGCTTCCTGGAGAAGCCGGCCGACCCGCCGGGGCTCGCGGACGACCCCGCCTGTGTCTTCGCCTCGATGGGCAACTACATCTTCACGACCAAGGCCCTCATCGAGGCGCTCAGGCGGGACGCCGAGGACGAGTCCTCCGTGCACGACATGGGCGGTTCGATCCTGCCCCAGCTCACCGAGCGGGGCGAGGCCGCGCTGTACGACTTCAGCGCCAACCACGTGCCCGGCGAGACCACTCGTGACCAGGGCTACTGGCGGGACGTCGGGACGCTGGACGCCTATTACGAGGCCCACATGGACCTGATCGCCGAGCGCCCCGCCTTCAACCTGTACAACCGCAGCTGGCCGATCTACACGCACTCGTACCAGCTCTCGCCGGCCCGCTTCAACGCGGGCGGTATCGCCAGCGAGTCCATCATCAGCGCGGGCTGCCTGGTGCGCGGGCAGGTCACCCGGTCCGTGCTGTCGCCGGGTGTGGTGGTCGACCCGGGGGCCGTGGTGCAGGGCTCGGTGCTGCACGACAACGTGCACATCGGCCGGGGCGCGGTGGTGCGCGGCGCCGTCCTCGACAAGAACGTCGAGGTGCCGCCGGGCGCGACCATCGGCGTCAATCCGGAGCGGGACGCGGAGTTGTACACGGTGTCCAAGGGCGGGGTCATCGCGCTCGGAAAGGGCCAGCTGGTCACCTGAGGCAGTCCGGCCGCGCGACTTTGTCCTGCCTCTGGACGAAGAACGGAATCCGTGTTGTCATGCCATCTCCTGTACATGACAACGTTGTTATGGAGGTTCCGTGCGTACCGGACGCCTCAGAAACCGGCCCGCGTTACTGCTCGCCGCCCTCCTCGCCCTCACCGGCCTGACCGCGGCCCCCGCCCTCGCGGACGACCCCGCCGAGATCCACGGCCTCAAGGGCGAGTACTACACCCACTCCGCCCCCGGCGCCTTCGACTTCCACACCCTCAAGGCGACGGCCTTCGACCAGGACCTCGACTTCGACAACCTGGAGCCGCGCCTGAACTTCACCACCGGACGGTCCGACGACGTCAGCGTCCGCTGGACCGGAAAGCTCGTCCCTGAGAAGACCGGCCCTCACACCTTCTCGATCACCGGCGACAACGGCTTCCGCCTCTGGATCGACGGCAAGCTCGCCATCGACCACTGGATCGACGACTGGGACCGCGAACAGACCTCCCAGCCCCTCGACCTCACCGCAGGCCGGGCCTACGACCTCAAGGTCGAGTACTTCGAGCACTACGGCGGCTCCAACCTCCACCTCCGCTGGACCCGGCCCGGCGCCGCGAAGGAACCCGTCCCGCAGTCGGCGTTTCGTCTCCCCGACGGCTTCGACTACGACGGAGCCCTCGCGGCCACCGTCCAGGCCACCGGCCGCACCCTGAAGCTCGACTTCGCCCAGCCCGTCACCGCACCCCCGGCCGGCTTCACCGACCACCTGGACGCGGTGATCGGCGGTGCCGCCTGGCCCCTGGGCGGGGCGCGCCTCGACCCCGCCGACCCCACGTCCCTCCTGGTCACCCTCGAGGAACCGGTCGTCGGCAACAAGACCGGCACGGCCCGCGGCACTGCCGACATCCGCTACGACGGCGAGGGCGGCCTCTCCGGCACCGACGGCAACGTTGTCAAGGAGTTCTGGAGCAGCGGCCCCAACCACTCCAAGTACCAACTGAGCACCCGCTGGGCCGACGAGGTCGGACCGGGCAACGCCCACCCGGAATACCCCCGCCCGCAACTGACCCGGGACGCCTGGCGGAGCCTCAACGGCCGCTGGCAGTTCGCCGCCGCCGAGCCGGGCGAGCAGCCGCCCGTCGGCAGGACCCTGAAGGAGCGCATCCTCGTCCCGTACCCGGTGGAGTCCCAGCTCTCCGGCATCGAACGGCACGAGGACCGCATGTGGTACCGCCGCACCTTCACCGTCCCCGCCGACTGGCACATCGGCTCCGGCAAGCGGCTCAAGCTCAACTTCGGGGCCGTCGACTGGCGCTCCGAGGTGTACGTCAACGGCACGAAGGTCGCCACACACGAGGGCGGCTACGACAAGTTCGGCGCCGACATCACCGACGCGCTGAAGCCCGGCCGCACCCAGGAGCTGATCGTCGGCGTCTACGACCCGACCGACGCGGCCTCCGGGGAGAACCCGCCGCTCGGCAAGCAGCGCCTGGATCCCAGCGGCATCTGGTACACCGCGTCCTCCGGCATCTGGCAGACGGTCTGGATGGAGCCGGTGGCCCGCGACCACGTGGACTCCCTCAAGATCACCCCCGACGTGGCCGGCGAGAAGGTCACCGTGGAGGCCCGAGGCGTCCGCGACGGCGTCCCGGTCACGGCGACGGCGTACGAGGGCGGGCGCAAGGTGGCCACGGCGAGCGGGCGCACCGGAGCCCCGCTGACCCTGACCGTCCACGACCCGCGCCTCTGGTCGCCCGACGACCCCTTCCTCTACCAGCTCAAGGTCAAGGTCGGCGCCGACCGGGTGGGCGGCTACTTCGGGATGCGGTCCATCGCCGTCGAGAAGATCGACGGCGTGCCGCGCACGGTCCTCAACGGCGAGCCGGTCTTCATGATGGCCACCCTCGACCAGGGCTTCTGGCCGGACGGCCTGCACACCGCGCCCACCGACGAGGCCCTGGCCCACGACCTGAAGGTGCACAAGCGGCTCGGCTTCAACTCCGTGCGCAAGCACATCAAGGTCGAACCGGACCGCTGGTTCTACTGGGCCGACAAGCTCGGGCTGCTGGTGTGGCAGGACATGCCGGCGATGACGGCCGGGGTGAACCCGAGTGGCACGTCCCGTGCCCGCTACGAGCGTGAGATGAAAGAGATGATCGACGAGCACATCAGCAGCCCGTCGGTCGTCATGTGGGTGACCTTCAACGAAGGCTGGGGCCAGTACGACGTGGGCCGGGTCGCCGAGCAGGCCAAGGCCTGGGACCCGACCCGGCTGGTCAACGGCCAGTCGGGGCTGAACCTCGGCGCCGACGGCGGCACCGGCGACCTCATGGACGAGCACGGCTACCCCAGCCCGGCCCTGCCGCCCCGCCCCGACGGGAAGCGCGCCCTGGTCAGCGGCGAGTACGGCGGCCTGGGGCTCGCGGTACCCGGCCACGCCTGGCCGGTGCAGCAGTCGTACGTCGACGTCGACCCCGCGACCTACACCGAGGACTACCTGACGAAGCTGGACGAGGTCCGGGCGCTGGTCTGCGAGGGCGGCAACGGTGCCGTGTACACCCAGATCGCGGACGTCGAGGGTGAGCTGAACGGCTTCCTCACGTACGACCGCACGGTGCTGAAACCCGACACGGCCAAGCTGAAAGCCGCGCACGAGGCGCTGATCCGTGACGCCTCCCGGGTGACTCCCACGGAGTGCCCGGCGGCGCGACCTGTGCTGGACTGACCGCACATGCACCATAAGTCCCGCCCCTCTCATCGGGGCGGGACTTAATCCGATGTTAACTGTACGTAGCCTGATCGTACTTGACCGTAATCGGTTGGGGGCGGTTGACTGCTGACCCACCCGTCGTCGACGCGAGGCAAGCCCTTGACTGCTGACCTGCTCGCTCCTCTCGACCTGGCGTTCTGGAACATCGAGTCCGCCGACCACCCGATGCACCTCGGCGCGCTCGGGATCTTCTCGGCTCACTCGCCCGCCGCGGGCGCCCACGCGGCGGACCTGCTCGCGGCCCGGGCCGCCGGTGTCCCAGGCCTGCGGATGCGCATCCGCGACGTGTGGCAGCCACTGCCCTCCGCCCTGCGCCGGCCTCTCGCCTTCGGCGGCGCGGCCCGTGAGGCGGACCGGGACTTCGACCCCCTGAACCATGTGCGGCTGCACGCCCCGACCGCCGACTTCCACGCGGTGGCGGGCCGGCTCATGGGGCGCCCCCTGGAGCGCTATCGGCCGCCCTGGGAGGCTCATGTGCTGCCGGGCGAGGACGGGGTCTGCTTCGCCGTGCTGTTCAAGTTCCACCACGCCCTGGCGGACGGGCTGCGGGCGCTGACCCTCGCCGCCGGCGTCATGGACCCGATGGACATGCCAGCTCCCCGGCCCCGCCCCGCCGAGGCCCCGCGCGGCGCCCTGCCGGACGTGCGCGATCTGCCCGGCATGATGCGCGGCGCCCTGTCCGACATGAGCCGCGCGCTGGACATCGGCGCCTCCGTCGCCCGCTCCTCCCTCGACGTGCGCTCCACCCCCGCGCTCACCTGCGAGCCGAGCGGCACCCGCCGCACCGCCGGAGTGGTGCTCGACCTCGACGACGTGCACCGCGTCCGCAAGACCGTCGGCGGCACCGTCAACGACGTCCTCATCGCCGTCGTCGCGGGCGCCCTGCGACGCTGGCTCGACGAGCGCGGCGACGGCAGCGAGGACGTCGCGCCCCGCGCTCTGATCCCCGTCTCCAAGCGCCGCCCGCGCACCGCGTACCCGCAGGGCAACCGGCTCTCCGGGTACCTGATACGGCTTCCGGTGGACGACCCCGACCCGCTGGCCCGCCTCGCCTCGGTCCGGGACGCCATGGACCGCAACAAGGACGCCGGCCCCAACCGGGGCGCGGGCGCCGTCGCCCTGCTCGCCGACCACGTCCCCGCCCTCGCCCACCGGCTCGGCGGCCCTCTGGTCGGCCAGGCGGCCCGGCTCTGGTTCGACATCCTGGTGACCAGCGTGCCCCTGCCCAGTCTCGGCCTGAAGCTCGGCGGCCACCCGCTCACGGCTGTCTTCCCCTTGGCCCCGCTGGCCCCCGGGCACTCCCTGGCGGTCGCGGTCTCCACGTACCGGGGCAGCGTGCACTACGGCCTCGTCGCCGACGGTGAGGCGGTCCCCGACCTCGACCTGTTCGCCACGGCCGTCTCGAAGGAGGTGGCGACGCTGATCAAGGCCTGCCGGTCGTGATCAAGGCGAGTTTGGCGGCGCGGCCCGCGCTCCGTAAAATTCGCCCTTCGAAAGCGGGCGCGACCGGCGCGCCGCGACGGCAGAGCAGGGAACGACAGCGGCGATGACGGTGACAGAGGACGGCCCGCAGGCCATGGACGAGGCGAGCGCGCTCTCGTACGGACCCGGCATCGACCCGGAGCGGCTGGCCGTCTGCCTCAGCGTGCTCGAGGAACTCGACAAGCTGGAGGTCGACCACCCGGACGCCATCGCGGTGCGCCGGGCCACGGCCGGCGTCTACCGCACGGTCAAGCAGCGCCGGCGCCAGGAGCGCCGGGCCGCCAAGACCGCCCACGACAAGGCGGTCACGGAGGCCACGGCGACCGGCTCCGCCCGGCGCATCGACGACGAGACCGAAGGCCTGCTGCCTTCCTCGCACACCGAGGAGGGCAGGGTCGCCGGGATACTCCAGCGCCCGCGTTCCTGCTACACCTGCAAGGCCCGGTACGTGGAAGTCGACTACTTCTACCACCAGCTCTGTCCGGACTGCGCCCGCCAGAACCGCGAGAAGCGCGACGTCCGCGCCGACCTCACCGGCAAGCGCGCGCTGCTCACCGGCGGCCGGGCCAAGATCGGCATGTACATCGCGCTGAGGCTGCTGCGCGACGGCGCGCACACCACGATCACCACGCGTTTCCCGAAGGACGCCATCCGCCGCTTCAAGGCGATGGACGACTCCGCGGACTGGATGCACCGCCTGGAGGTCGTCGGCATCGACCTGCGCGACCCGGCCCAGGCCGTGGCCCTCGCCGACCAGGTCGCCGAGGCGGGCCCGCTCGACATCCTCGTCAACAACGCGACGCAGACCGTGCGCCGCCTGCCCTCCGCCTACGCCGCGCTGGTCGAGGGCGAGAGCGCCCCGCTGCCCGCCGGTGAGCTGCCCGCCCACCACGTCATCGGCGCCTTCAACTCCGGCGCGGTCGACGGTATCGCCGCCCTGCCCCTCGGTACGAGCGGGCTCGACGCCCAGCAGGTCGCCGACCTCGCCCTGGTCGCGGGCAACGCCAGCGTCGAGCGGCACCTGGACGGCACGGCGATCGACGCGGGCGGGCTCGTGCCCGACGTGGTCGACTCCAACACCTGGGTGCAGACGATCGAGCAGATCTCGCCCGTCGAGCTGCTGGAGACGCAGCTGTGCAACTACACGGCGCCGTTCATCCTGATCAGCAAGTTGCGGCCGGCCATGGCCGAGGCCGCGAAGAAGGCGGAGAGCGGGCGCGCGTACGTCGTGAACGTCTCCGCGATGGAGGGGGTCTTCGGGCGCGGGTACAAGGGCGCGGGGCATCCGAACACCAATGCCGCGAAGGCCGCGATGAACATGGTGACGCGGACCAGCGCGCAGGAGATGTTCCAGACCGACGGCATTCTGATGACCTCGGTGGACACGGGGTGGATCACGGACGAGCGGCCGCACTACGACAAGCTGCGGCTTGCCGAGGCCGGGTTCCACGCGCCGCTCGACCTGGTCGACGGTGCGGCCCGGGTCTACGACCCGATCGTGCGGGGCGAGGTGGGAGAGGATCTGTACGGGGTCTTCCTGAAGGACTACGCGCCCGGGAAGTGGTAGTCGCGCGTTTCCCGTGACGAGGCGTTCGACGGCTGCGAGGCGGGAGTTGCGCGCCGCGGGCAGTCAGAGGCCCTGCGCTGGTCATCCGGGGCCCCGGCGTCGAAACCGGCGGTGCGGCCCTCCTCGGATGCCTGGCGCAGGGCGAGGAGGCCGGGCCCGGACCGGGGCGTCCGCGAGCCTGCGACACGGCCAACGGCACCTCAACCGCGCGACCGGCTGGAAAGCGCCGTCACCGACGTACGCCGTTCGAGTGATTCGCAAAACGCCCTTCTGTCTACAAAACCGTACGTAAACGCGAGTTGACCGACTGGTGACGCGCGATCGTTACCGGTTGTTTTCAGCCCCATCGAGCGGGGCCCCGCTCATTTGGTTAGTCTGATGCGGACGGACAGCAGCACGGGGTCCTACCCACACCCATGGTCCGTCATGGGACCAGCCGGTTCACCACGGCCTGCTCTCCCGTGAGTCGACCGGCGCCACCGCGTCCGAACTGCTTTTGACATAGAGGCCCGAGCGGGCGTCAGGCGCAGCAGGACCGGCGCGTGCGTCCCGAGGGTGACCGACACATAAGGAGTGCGCGGTGACACCGGAGAAGACGAATCGCGATCAGCGCCCCAAGGAACGCGGCGAGCGCGCCGGCCGACGGGTCGACGAGCTCGGCAGCCTCGACGTGTGGGCCCGTTCGGCCCCGATCCGCCTCGCGGGCTACGAGGAGGACCTCGCAGAGCCCCACATCCTGCCCAGCGTCGACTGACAGCGGGCAGCCCCCACCGCGATCGCAGCTCATGGGCGTGCCAGACTCACGACCATGCTGATCAGGCAAGCAACGGCTGACGACTGGCCTCGCATCTGGCCGTTCTGGCACCGCATCGTCGCCGCGGGCGAGACCTACGCATGGGACCCGGGCACCTCCGAGGAGGAGGCCCGGGTCCTGTGGATGAACCCGGCGAAAAGCGTCTACGTCGTCGAGGACGACAGCGGGGGTGTCGTCGCCTCCGCCTACCTCACCCCCAACTACGGTGGCCCGGCCGCCGGTATCGCCAACGCCGGCTTCATGGTCGACCCCGGTCAGGGCGGCCGGGGCTACGGCCGGGCCCTCGCCGAACACCTCCTGGCCGAAGCCCGGGCCGCCGGCTACCGGGGCATGGTGTTCAACGCCGTCGTCGAGACCAACCCGGCCGTGACACTGTGGACGTCCCTCGGCTTCACGATCCTCGGCACGGTGCCCGACGCGTTCGACCACCCCCGGCACGGCCGGGTGGGGCTGCACATCATGTACCGGGCGTTGTAGACCGACCGGGCCGTCGCGGCTGTCAGGGCCGGGCGTACGGCCGGGTCATGATCTCCATGTTGTGGCCGTCCGGGTCGTCGAAGTAGGCGCCACGACCGCCGAAGAGGTCGTTGACCCGGCCGGGCCGCGTGTGGCTCGGGTCGGCGTAGTAGGTGACGCCGATCGCCTCCAGACGGCCGATCATGCCGTCGAACTGCTCCTCGGGCACGAGGAAGGCGTAGTGCTGCGACTGGATCGGCTCGTCGGTCTTCTCGTAGTAGTCGAGGGTCACGCCGTTGCCCAGGTCGACGGGCAGGAACGGGCCGAAGGGGGCGCCGATCCGCAGGCCCAGGACGGCCGCCAGGAACTCCGCGGACAGGTGGCGGTCGGAGGCGTAGACGGCGGTGTGGTTCAGGTGGGCGACCGTGGTCGGCGGTTCGGGAGCGTGCTGGGTGTGGGACATGGGTGAGTTCGTCTCCGGGTCGTGGGGTCCGTGGTGAAGCGCCACTGAGGCGCGAGGGGTGCAAGACACCAAGGACGAGAGGCGGGGCGCGTGCCCTCTCCGGCTCTCGGACGGGCCCGGGCGGGGTCACCCCCGCCGCGCTCACGTCGAGGCCGGGCGCCTCACTCGTACATGGCCTATGGCCGACCCGGCAGTCACCCGGCCGACCTTAGTCCATCGGCGCCGTACGCTGCCACGGATTTCGTTCCTCCAGCTGCCCGGCCAGATCCAGGAGTTGGGACTCCGTGCCGGGGCGGCCCACCAACTGCACGGCACACGGGGCGCCGGAGGGGAGAGTCCCGCAGGGGACGGACATGGCCGGCCAGCCGGTCAGGTTCCACGGAGGCGTCAGGGGCGAGTAGTTCGTGTTCGCCAGCACATTGCTCAGCCAGCCCCGCTCGTGCCACGGCCCGGCCTTCGGGGAGCGCCGGGCCAGCGCGGGCGTGAGCAGCACGTCGTGCTCGGCGAAGAACGGCTCCAGCCGCCGGCGCAGCTGCTCCCGGCCCGCCCCCGAGCTCACGGTGCGCAGGAACGGGCGGCCGAGCCTGGCGTGGACGCGGGTACGCCGGGTCAGCAGCCGGGGTCGAGGGGCCGGGCGTCCGCGGCGGTGCCCGCCGTCCAGTGAGCCAGGGAGGTCGTGGCGAGGGACAGCGGGTAGGGCGGGTCGGCGCGCCGGACCTGATGGCCCGCCCTCATCAGCAGCCCGGCCGCGTCCCGGGCGGCCGCCGCGTACGGGCGGCTGATGGCGACACCGGCCAGCGGACTGCGCAGCGACACCGCGACCCGCAGGACGCCCGGCGCGGACACGGGGCCGGGTTCGACGCCGGCGAGGACCGAGAACATCAGGCGGGCGTCCTCGACGGTCGTGGCGAGCGGCCCGTTCTCCGACATGCCGAACCAGGTGCTGTCCCCTTCACCGGTCGGGACCACCCCCTGCCCCGGCTTGATGGTGACCAGGCCGCAGTTGGCGGCCGGTATGCGCAACGAGCCCATGCCGTCGTTGCCGAGGGCGATCGGAACCATCCCGGCGGCGACGGCGGCCGCGCTGCCGCCCGACGAACCGCCCACCGAACGCGAGGGGTCCCAGGGGTTGCGGGCGATGCCCAGCACACCGTCCGTGGTGCCGAAGACGCACAGTTCGGGGACGTTCGTCAGGCCTACGACCACCGCGCCCGCCGCCCGCAGCCTGGCCACCGTCACATGGTCCCGCGCGGCCGGCGTGTCCGGTGTCGCGGCCGAGCCGACCCGCCGGGACTCACCGCGCACGGCGAGGTTGTCCTTGACGGCCACGGGCACCCCGGCCAGCGGCAGCTCGGCGAAGTCGCCGCGTGCCGCCACCTCGTCGGCCTCGGCCAGGGCCGCATCGGCCCGCACCGCGCGGAAGGCCCCGACCCGGGCGTCGAGCCGCTCGATCCGGGCCAGGTGCTCGGCGACCACCTCGCGAGGCGTCACCCGCTTGTCGCGTACGGCGGCGGATATCTCGGCGGCGGTGCGGGCGGCCCAGGTGGTCACAGCGGCTCCTCGGAGGGGAGAGGGCGGACTTACTGACGAGTACGTAGGGAGAACTGTGCACCCGGTGAAGGCCGTGCGTCGAGGTCGCCGGCCATGCCGGGGCCGGGCCGATGCCGAGGGCGGGGGCCCTGCCGCGGCCGGTTCAGCGCAGATGGCGCTCGAGGAAGGTTTCGGTGACGTCCATCGAGGCCGCCCACTTCGGCCCGAACGTGTGCCCCTCGCCGGTGACGGTGCGGAGCTCGACGTCCTTGCCCGCCTTCTCGAACACCGCGGCGGCCTCGCGTGACCAGCGCGGGGGCAGGTGTCGTCCGCGGTGCCGTGCTGGATCAGCAGGGGCTCGGTCATGCGGTCGGCGTGGGTGAGGGGGGAGACGCCGCGCCAGAACGCCGGGTTCTCCTCGGGCGTGCCGTGCCTGTCCTCGATCTCGGTGACGAGCGGGTCACCGTCAGGCCGCTGGAAGTGGTCGATGTTCTCCTGCGGCCGCGCGCTGACCGGGGCGTACGCGACCGCCGCGTCGAACAGACCGGGCGCCACGACCAGTGTGTTGTACACGACCCCGCCGCCCATGGACCGCCCGAACAGCCCGATGCGGTCGCTGTCGATCTCGGGGCGCCCGGAGTCGCGCAGGGCCAGGGCGGCGCCGATGACGTCCTCGGTGTAGCCGAGCCGCAGGTTCACGTCGTTGTCCGGGTCCTTGTCGGAGCGGGCGTGGTTGCGGTAGTCGGTGTGCAGGACGACGTAGCCGCTGCGGGCCAGACGGTCCTGCTCGCGGGGCATGCCCTGGCCGCTGAAGTAGACGTCCGGGTCGATGTGGCCATGCGCCAGCACCAGCGCCGGGAAGGGGCCCTCGCCCTGCGGGATGTTCATGATCCCCGAGATCGTCAGGCCGTTCGCCTCGTAGGTGACGGCGTAGCGGGTGTAGGCGGAGGTGCGGTCGAGCACCGCGCCGAGGCGCAGGCCGGAGCCGGTGTGCTCGCGCTGCATCAGAGCCCGGAGGGAGACGGGGTCGGCCGGGGTGGGGGAGGGCGTGCGGCGCGGGCTCTCGCCGGTGGCGCGGGCCGACGTCACAGAGGTCTCGGGCGCGCTGCCCTCCGCACCGCCGGTGCAGCCCGTCGCGAGGGCCAGCAGCAGTCCGGCGGCCGCGCAGGCGGTGCCCCGAAGCCGCATACGGTCCAGTGTGACCCCGTCGACCACGGGAGGGTAGCTCTGACCGGGACCGCGTCCCGCCGGAGGGCAGCGGGAGACGCAGGTCACATTCGTGCGTGTCACATCGTGATGGGCCGCTGCCTCATAGGGGTGTACGCACCGACAACGGCAGAGGAGCTCACCATGAGCGCACGACTGGACATCTTCGCCTCCCCGAGCGCGAGCAAGCTCGTCAAGCAGTTCACCGCCGTGGGACGGCTGGTGGTGGAGTCACCGCTGCCGGCCGCCACACGGGAGCTGGTCTCGCTGCGGGTGAGCCAGATCAACGGATGCGCGGTGTGCATCGACATGCACACCAAGGAGGCCACCGCCGCGGGGGAGAGCGCCGTACGTCTTCACCTGGTCGCGGCGTGGCGGGAGGCCACGGTCTTCACGGAGGCCGAGCGCGCCGCGCTGGAGCTGGCCGAGCAGGGGACCCGGATCGCGGACAGCGCCGGCGGGGTGCCGGACGACGTGTGGGAGCGGGCCGCCAAGCACTACGACGAGGACGGGCTCATGGCGCTGGTGACCCTGATCGCCTTCATGAACACCGCGAACCGGCTGAACGTGATGCTTGAGCAGCCGGCCGGGGACTACCAGCCGGGTCAGTTCAAGTAACCACGCGGTACCGGGCCCTGGGATGCTCCTAGGGCCCGAGCTGTGCCCGGAGCCACTGCTCCACCTCGCCCACGTGCGCGGCCGCCGCCGCGCGGGCCGCCTCCGGGTCGTGGGCCGCCAGGGCCCGATGGATCGCGGCGTGCTCGCGGCGGGTGCGGGCGAAGGCGCCCTCTTCCTGGTAGCCGCGCCAGACACGGGCGCGGAACGTCCGCGAGGACAGGCCCTCCAGGATCGCGGCCATGGTCTCGTTGCCCGCGGCCGCCGCGATCTCCCGGTGGAAGGCCAGGTCGTGGGCGAGGATCTCCTCCGGATCGTCCGTGGCGTTCATCGCCGCCAGGTGCTTCTCCACCTCGGCCAGCTGGTCCGCGGTGATCCGCGCGGCGGCCAGTGCCGTCGCCGTCGACTCCAGGATCCGCCGGATCTCCAGCAGCTCCACCAGCTGCGGGCCGCGCGACAGATCGGCCACGACCCCGAAGGTCTCCAGCAGGTCGCCGGCCTCCAGCTGCGTCACGTAGATGCCCGAGCCGTGCCGGGCCTCCAGCACGCCCAGCACCGTGAGCGCGCGGATCGCCTCCCGCATCGAACTGCGGGAGATGCCGAGCTGGACGGCCAGATCGCGCTCGGTCGGCAACCGCTGGCCCGGCTCCAGCCGGCCCTCGCCGATCATCGCCTTGATCCGGTCGATGGCGCGCTGCGTCACGGTGCCCTTCTGCGGGGCTGTCTCGTCGTCCACGCCATTCCTCCGATCACCGTGCTCCGGCGCAGTCTAACCAGCAGGGTGGTCGGACCACTATGGTCCCAGAAGCGCGAAAATCCGCGTCAGAGGGTGTTCTGGCGGGGAAGTGGTCTGATAAATATGCGGGCATCTGCTGGAAGACCGGTCGATGGGAGCCCCCTGATATGCCCGGAAGCACAGTGCGCAAGCGGACCACGTCCCGGATCCTCGGCGCGGTGGCCCTGGCCGCCGGAGCCTCCCTGGTGCTCGCCGCCTGCGGCAGCACCGAGGACACCGGCGCCTCCGGGGCCGGAGGCGGTGACGGCACCGGCAAGGTCGGGGTGGTGCTGCCCCTGCTGACCTCGCCGTTCTGGCAGTCGTACAACGACTACGTGCCCAAGATGGCGAAGTCCGAGGGCGTGGACGCGATGAAGACCGTCAACTCCAACAGCGACCCCTCGCAGCAGATCACCGACATCAACAACCAGCTGAACCAGGGCGTCAAGGGCTTGGTCGTCGCCCCGCTGGACAGCGCCGCCATCGAGGCCGGTCTCGACCAGGCCGAACGCAAGGGCGTGCCGGTCGTCGCCGTGGACGTGGCGCCCGACAAGGGCAAGGTCGCCATGGTGGTCCGGGCGAACAACGTCGCCTACGGCGAGAAGGCCTGCCAGTACCTCGGCGAGCACCTCACCTCCGGCAAGGTCGTGCAGATCATGGGCGACCTCGCCTCGGTCAACGGCCGCGACCGCTCCGAGGCGTTCCGCGCCTGTGTGAAGAAGAACTTCCCGAAGCTGAAGGTGCTGGAGATCCCGGCCAAGTGGGAGTCCGACACGGCGGCCTCCAAGCTCGACACCCTCCTCAACGCCAACCCCGACATCAAGGGCATCTACCTGCAGGCGGGCGGCGTCTACCTCGCGCCCACCCTCCAGACCCTCAAGTCCAAGGGCATGCTGAAGAAGGCCGGGCAGCAGGGCCACATCGCCATCGTCTCCAACGACGGCATCCCGCAGGAGTTCGACGCGATCCGCAAGGGCGAGATCGACGCGACCGTCTCGCAGCCCGCCGACGCCTACGCCAAGTACGGCATGTACTACATCAAGGCGGCGATGCGGGGGAAGACGTTCAAGCCGGGCCCGACGGACCACGACTCGACCATCGTCAAGCTGCCCAGCGGCATCCTGGAGGACCAGCTGCCCGCGCCGCTGGTCACCAAGGACAACGTCGACGACCCCGAGCTCTGGGGCAACACGGTCCAATGACGACGTCACTCGTGGAAGCGCGGGGCGTCGTCAAGCGCTACGGCCCCACCACCGCCCTCGCCGACGGCCGGCTCACCGTCCTGCCCGGCGAGTCCCACGCCCTGGTCGGCCGCAACGGAGCGGGCAAGTCGACCCTGGTCCGCATCCTCACCGGGCTCCAGGCCCCCGACGAGGGCACCGTCAGCTTCGACGGCGAACCCGCGCCCCCGCTCACCGACCGGGACGCCTGGCGCCGCAAGGTCGCCTGCGTCTACCAGCACCCGACGGTCGTCCCCGAACTGACCGTCGCCGAGAACCTGTTCATCAACCGGCAGCCGCTGCGCCGGGGCTTCATCAGCTGGCGCCGGCTGCGGTCCGAAGCCGCCGCCCTGCTCGCCACCTGGGACGTGCGCGTCGACCCCGAGGCCCGCACCGCCGACCTCAGGGTCGAGGACCGGCAGATGGTGGAGATCGCCCGGGCCCTGAGCTTCGGCGCCCGCTTCATCGTCCTCGACGAACCCACCGCGCAGCTCGACAACCGGGAGATAGAGCGCCTCTTCACCCGGATGCGGGCCCTGCAGAACTCCGGCGTCACCTTCCTGTTCATCTCGCACCACCTCCAGGAGGTGTACGAGGTCTGCCAGACCGTCACGGTCCTGCGCGACGCCCGCTGGATCACCACCGCACCGGTCGCCGACCTCCCGCGCCAGGCGCTGGTGGAGGCCATGGCGGGGGAGACGATCACCGAACAGGCCGAGCGGCAGCGGACCGTCGAGGCCGCGGGCCCCGTGCTCCTCGACGTCCGCGGCCTGCGTTCGACGGCCTACGAGAACGTCGACCTCACCGTGCGCCGCGGAGAGGTCGTCGGACTCGCCGGGTCCAGCGCCAGCGGCAAGAACGAGCTGGCCGAGACCTTCACGGGACTGCACACACCCACCAGCGGGACGGCCCGGCTGGAGGGAGCGCCACTGCCGTTCGGCGACGTCCGGGGGGCCCTCGAAGCGGGAGTCGGCTTCGTGCCCCGCGACCGGCACGAGCAGGGCCTGGTCTTCGGCATGTCCATCGGCGACAACGCCACCCTCAGCGTGCTGGAACGGCTCGGCCGCTTCGGCTTCGTCGGCACCGACCGCAAACGCGGCGTCGCCACCGCGCTGATCGAACGGCTCGACATCCACGCCGAGGGCCCCGAGCAGCCCGTCTCGGACCTGTCCGGCGGCAACGCGCAGAAGGTGGTCATGGCCCGGGCCCTCGCCTCCGACCCGCGGCTCCTGGTCCTCGTCAACCCGACCGCGGGCGTCGACGTGAAGTCCAAGGAATCCCTGCTCGCCCGCGTCGACAGCGCCCGCGAGGACGGCACCGCCGTGCTCGTCGTCTCCGACGAACTCGACGACCTCAGACGCTGCGACCGGGTCCTCGTCCTCTTCCACGGCCGTGTCGTCGCCGAGCACCGTTCGGGCTGGCGCGACCACGAGCTCATCGCCTCCATCGAAGGAGTGGACCATGGCTGACACCAAGGCCCCGCCGGTGAAGCCGGTGCTCGTGACCGGCACCGGGTCGGCGAGGACCGTACTGTTGCGCAGGGCTCGCGAACTGGCCCTCGTACCGGCCTTGTTGCTGCTCATGGTGCTCGGCACGATCGTCAACGACTCGTTCCTCACCGAGCGCAACCTGATCTCGATCCTCGGCGCCTCCGCCGCCCTCGCGATGGTCGTGCTCGCCGAGTCGCTCGTCCTCATCACCGGCAAGTTCGACCTGTCCCTGGAATCGGTGGTCGGCATCGCGCCCGCCGTCGGGGCGCTGCTCGTGCTGCCGGCCGCCCAGTCCGGCTGGGGCACCGAATTCCCCGCCGCGTTCGCCCTGCTGGCGGTCCTGGTCGCGGGCGCGACCATCGGCGCCTTCAACGGCGTCCTGGTCGTGAAGTTCAAGCTCAACGCGTTCATCGTGACGCTGGCGATGCTGATCGTGCTGCGCGGCCTGCTGGTCGGCGCGACCAAGGGCAAGACGCTCTTCGGCATGCCCGACAGCTTCTACTCGCTGGCCACCACCACCTTCCTCACGGTGCCGCTGTCGGTGTGGCTGGCCGCGATCGCCTTCGCGGTCGCCGGGCTGGTCCTGAAGTACCACAGGGTCGGACGCGCCCTGTACGCCATCGGCGGCAACGCGGACGCGGCCCGGGCGGCGGGCATCCGCGTGGAGCGCGTCATGCTCGGCGTGTTCGTCGTCGCGGGCGTCCTCGCCGCGGTCGGCGGCATCATGCAGACCGGCTACGTCGGCGCGATCAGCGCCAACCAGGGCCAGAACATGATCTTCACGGTGTTCGCGGCCGCGGTGATCGGCGGCATCGCCCTCGACGGCGGCAAAGGCACCATGTTCGGCGCCCTCACCGGCGTACTGCTGCTGGGGGTCGTGCAGAACCTGCTCACCCTCGCGCAGGTGCCGTCGTTCTGGATCCAGGCCATCTACGGCGGGATCATCCTGGTCGCCCTCATGATCGCCCGGGTCACCACCGGCCGCGCCCAGGACTGACGTCCCCGCCCCCGCACCCGACCCGAAAGGACCTCCGTGTCCCCGACGCCCGCCCGCATCACCGCGGTCGACACCCACGACATCCGTTTCCCCACCTCGCGCGAGCTCGACGGCTCCGACGCGATGAACCCGGACCCCGACTACTCGGCGGCCTACGTCGTCCTGCGCACGGACGCGGCCGACGGGCACGAGGGGCACGGATTCGCCTTCACCATCGGGCGGGGCAACGAGGTGCAGGTCGCCGCGATCGACGCGCTGCGCGGACACCTGGTCGGCCGTGACCTGGACGAGCTGTGCGCCGACCCCTCCCTCCTCAACCGCGACCTGATCGGCGACAGTCAGCTGCGCTGGCTCGGACCCGAGAAGGGCGTGATGCACATGGCGATCGGCGCCGTCGTCAACGCCGTGTGGGACCTGGCCGCCAAGCGCGCCGGCCTGCCGCTGTGGCGGCTGCTCGCCGAGGCCGAACCCGAATGGCTCGTACGCCAGGTCGACTTCCGCTACCTCACCGACGCCCTCACCCCCGAGGAGGCCCTGACCCTGCTGCGCCAGGGCCGGAAGGGCGCCGAGGAGCGCACCGCCCGCCTGATGGAGCGCGGCTACCCCGCTTACACCACCTCGCCCGGCTGGCTCGGCTACGACGACGAGAAACTGACCCGGCTCGCGGCCGAGGCCGTCGCCGACGGCTTCCGGCAGATCAAACTCAAGGTCGGCGCCGACCTCGACGACGACATCCGCCGCTGCCGCGTGGCGCGTTCGGTCATCGGCCCCGACCTCCGCATGGCCGTCGACGCCAACCAGCGCTGGGACGTCGACGAGGCGATCCGCTGGACCAAGGCCCTCGCCGAGTTCGACCCGTACTGGATCGAGGAGCCCACCAGCCCCGACGACATCCTCGGCCACGCGGCGATCCGGCGGGCCGTCGCCCCCGTGAAGGTCGCCACGGGCGAGCACGCGCAGAACCGGATCGTCTTCAAGCAGCTCCTCCAGGCGGGCGCACTCGACATCGTCCAGATCGACGCGGCCCGCGTCGGCGGCGTCCCCGAGAACCTCGCGATCCTGCTGCTCGCCGCCAAGTTCGGCGTACCGGTCTGCCCACACGCGGGCGGCGTCGGCCTGTGCGAACTCGTCCAGCACCTGTCGATGTTCGACTACGTGGCCCTCACCGGCACCACCGAGGACCGCGTCATCGAGTACGTCGACCATCTGCACGACCACTTCCTCGACCCGGTGGTGATCCGTGAAGGTCACTACACGGCACCCACCGCGCCGGGCTTCTCGGCGGCCATGCGGCCCGAGTCGCTGGCGCGGTACACCTACCCGGGCGGCGAGTTCTGGGCCGCCGACCTCCGGAAGGGGCAGGTTTCATGAGCGACTTCAAGGGTCTGAAGGCCCTGGTGACGGGCGGCGCCTCCGGCATCGGCCGGGCCACCGCCGACCTCCTGGCCGAGCGCGGCGCCCGGGTCGCCGTCCTCGACCTGGACCCGTCGCCGGTCGACAAGCCACTCCTCGGCCACCGCGCGGACGTCACCGACGACGCGTCCGTGCGTGAGGCGGTCGCGGCGGCGGTCGCCGACCTGGGCGGTCTGGACGTTCTGATCAACAACGCCGGTATCGGCGCCCAGGGCACCGTCGAGGACAACCCCGACGACGAATGGCACCGCGTCTACGACGTCAACGTCGTCGGCATGGTCCGCACCACCCGCGCCTGCCTGCCCCACCTGCGCGCCTCCGCGCACGCGGCGATCGTCAACACCTGCTCCATCGCCGCCACCGCGGGCCTGCCGCAGCGCACCCTGTACAGCGCCACGAAGGGCGCGGTGTACTCCCTCACCCTCGCCATGGCCGCCGACCACGTCCGCGAGGGCATCCGCGTCAACTGCGTCAACCCGGGCACCGTCGACACCCCGTGGGTCGGCCGCCTCCTGGACGCCGCGCCCGACCCGGCCGCCGAACGCGCCGCCCTGGAAGCCCGCCAGCCCACCGGCCGACTGGTCTCCCCGGCCGAGGTCGCGGGTGCCATCGCCTACCTGGCGAGCCCCCTGGCCGGTGCCACCACCGGCACCGCGCTCGCCGTCGACGGCGGCATGCAGGGCCTGCGGCTGCGCCCGGTGGCCCGGTGAACCGGCTCGGCCGCAGCGCCGTCGAGGTCAGCGCCCTGTCCTTCGGCGCCGCCGCCATCGGCAACCTGTACACGGAGGTCGGCGAGGAACAGGCGCACGAGGCCGTGGAGGCCGCCTGGCAGCGGGGCATCCGTTACTTCGACACCGCCCCGCACTACGGCCTCGGCCTGTCCGAACGCCGCCTCGGCGCCGCCCTGCGCGACCGGCCCCGCGACCGGTACACCGTCTCCACCAAGGTGGGCCGCCGCCTGGAACCCACGGACGGCACCGGCGACGACCTGGCGGGCGGCTTCGCCGTGCCCGCGACCCACCGCCGGGTGTGGGACTTCAGCGCCGACGGCATCCGCCGCACCCTGGAGTCCAGCCTGGAACGCCTCGGCCTCGACCGGGTCGACGTCGTCTACCTCCACGACCCCGACGAGCACGCCGAAGCGGCCTTCAGGGAGGGATACCCGGCGCTGGAGAAGCTCCGTTCCGAGGGTGTGGTCGGCGCGATCGGCGCCGGGATGAACCAGGCGGAGATGCTCACCCGCTTCGTCCGGGACACCGACGTCGACGTGGTGCTGTGCGCCGGCCGCTACACCCTGCTCGACCAGAGCGCCCTCGCCGACCTGCTGCCCGCGGCCCACGAACGCGGCACGTCCGTCGTCATCGGCGGCGCCTTCAACTCCGGTCTGCTGGCCAACCCCGAGCCCGGGGCGAGGTACAACTACACCGTCGCCCCCTCCGAACTGGTCGACCGTGCCCTGCGACTGAAGTCCGTCGCCGACCGTCACGGCACCACGCTGCGTGCCGCCGCCCTGGCCTTCTGCGCCGCCCACCCGGCCGTAGCCAGCGTCCTCGTCGGGGCCCGCTCGGCGCACGAAGTGCGCGACTGCGCCCACCAGTTCGCCGCCCGGATGCCCGCCGCGTTCTGGCAGGACCTGCGGGCGAAGGGTCTGCTGCCCACCGAGGCACCCGTTCCCGGCGAGGCGCCGAAGGAGCCGTCATGAGGGTCGCCCTGCACACCAAGGTCCGCGCCGACCGCATCGCCGCGTACGAGGCCGCCCACCGCGAGGTCCCCGAGGAGCTCGTCCACGCCATCCGCGCCGCCGGCGCCGTCTCCTGGACGATCTGGCGCAGTGGGACGGATCTGTTCCACGTCCTGGAGTGCGACGACTACGCCCGTCTCCTGGCCGAACTGGAGAAGCTGCCGGTCAACGTCGCCTGGCAGGCCCGCATGGCCGAGCTGCTGGACGCCGTGCACGACTACTCCGGCGAAGGCGCGGACGCCGGCCTGCCCGTCGTCTGGGAGCTGCCGTCATGACCGTCGTCGACGCCCACCACCACCTGTGGAACCTGTCCGTCCGCGACCAGGACTGGATCACCGGCCCGGAACTCGCCCCGCTGCGCCGCGACTTCACCATGAGGGACCTCGAACCCGAGGCAAGAGCCGCCGGAGTGACCCGCACGGTCCTCGTCCAGACGGTCACCGTGCCCGAGGAGACCCCCGAGTTCCTGGCCCTGGCCGACGCACACGACCTGATCGCGGGCGTCGTCGGCTGGACCGACCTCACCCGCCCCGACATCGCCGACGACCTCGCCCGGCTGCGGGAACTTCCCGGCGGCCGGTACCTCAAGGGCATCCGCCACCAGGTACAGGGCGAACCCGACCCGGACTGGCTGCTCCGCCCGGACGTACACCGCGGACTGGCCGCCGTCGCCGACGCCGGACTCGTCTACGACCTGGTGGTAGTCCCGCACCAACTGCCCGCCTGCGTCAAGGCCGCCGCCTCCCTGCCCGGCCTCACCTTCGTCCTCGACCACCTGGGCAAACCGCCCGTCGCCTCCGGCGCCCTCGAACCCTGGGCGTCCGGCCTGCGCGCCCTCGCCGCCCTGCCCAACACGGTCGCCAAACTGTCCGGCCTGGTCACCGAGGCCGACCTCGCCTCCTGGACCGTCGAGGACCTGCGCCCCTACGCCGACGTGGCCCTGGAGGCCTTCGGGCCCGGCCGGCTGATGTACGGCTCGGACTGGCCGGTGTCCACCCTCGGCGCGACGTACGGCGACATCCTGCGGTCCACGCGCCGGCTGACCGACCCGCACGATCACGCGCAGATCTTCACAACCACCGCCACCCGCGTCTACGGCCTCTGAACCGGCTCCGCCAGCCGCGTCGGCGGCAGGTACTCCCGTACGAACGTCCGCTCCCAGCACGCGCCCGTCTCCCGTAGCTCGCGCCACGTCGTGTAGCGGTAGCGGAACAGACGGGCGCGCACGTACCGCGGGGGTTCGTCCGGCGGGAACGGCGAGCGGCGCAGCAGCTTCAGGGTGTCCCGGTCGTTCTCCAGCAGCCGCTCCACCAGCGTGCCGAACCAGGGTTCGGCGTAGGCGGGGGAGAGGGCCGCGAACCACATCAGCCAGTCGAGCCGCAGATGGTAGGGCGCGAACTGACGCGGCCAGCGCCGGGGATCGCCCGGCTTGCCCTTGAACTCGTACTCCCGCCAGCCCGAGTCGGCACGCGGTACGTCGTCCGAGGTGCCCTCCACCACCACCTCGTACCGCACCCGGCTCACACTGCCGAACGCCCCGTAGGTGTTGACCAGGTGGAGCGGGTCGAAGGAGCGGTTCATGACCTGGCGGCGGGAGAGCATGTTGCGGACCGGCCGGTAACCGAGGCCCACCAGCAGCGCGGACACCGCCAGCACCACCACGACGTACCAGAGCGGGGCGTCGGGCACGTCCGGCGCATCGGCCGGGAAGCGCAGCGCCGACAGCGCCAGCACGATCGTGATCCAGTTCAGCCAGGAGAAGTTGCCCGACAGCACCAGCCACAGCTGGGTGACGATCATCAGCGACGCTGCGGCCGTGGCGACGGGCTGCGGGGCGAACAGCAGGAACGGCACCACGAGCTGGGTGACATGGTTCGCGGCCACCTCGACGCGGTGCAGGGGCCTGGGCAGATGGTGGAAGAACCAGCTCAGCGGGCCCGGCATCGGCTGGGTCTCGTGATGGTGGTCCAGACAGGTGAGCTTCCGCCAGCACGCGTCGCCGCGCATCTTGATCAGCCCCGCGCCGAACTCCACGCGGAACAGGATCCACCGCAGCAGGAACAGCACCACGACCGGCGGCCCCACCTCGTCGTTGCCGAGGAACACGGCGAGGAAACCGACCTCCAGCAGCAGTGACTCCCAGCCGAACGAGTACCAGGTCTGCCCGACGTTGACGATCGACAGGTAGAGCATCCAGGGCACCAGCCACAGCAGCATGCCGCCCCACAGCGGCAGCAGCGAGTCCAGCCCGGCCAGCAGCGCCGCCGAGACCGCGCAGCCCGCCCAGGCGCAGAGCGCGAAGAAGCGATCCGAGTAATGCAGCTGGAACAGGCTCGGCGCCCGCCTGAACGGCACCCGCTCCACGAAACGCGGCACCGGCAGCATGCCGCGCCGCCCGATCAGCGCGCGGAACTGGAGCGCCGCCGTCAGGAACGCCACCAGATACATGGCGGCCAGCGCCCGCTGGAAGACCAGGCGGGTCAGCCAGTAGTCGGATGCGGTGAACCACTCCACGGCCGTGCGGTCCTCCTCCCGGTCGGCGCCCGACCCGGTTGTCACGCTCCGTGTACCGCCGCTCCGGTTGCGTGACCCAGGTGAGCGAAGCAAACAATAGTGACGAGTTGCCCGCAACGGGCCGAGGTGAGCGGGAGGACGAGGTGCGGACACCCACCGGAACCTTCGTCCTGGCCTGCGTCCTTTCGGCGGCGCTCCTCCTCTCGGGCTGCGGCGGCGGCACGACCGGCCACGGCGACGACGCCGGCACCCGGGGAGAACTCTTCCTCCAGCCCGCCGCCGCCCCGGGCCCCGACCCCTTCACGGACTCCACTGCCCTCACGGCGGCTACCCCGTCCCTCGCCCCGCGAACGCCGGGTGGCACCGACCGGGCCTTCCCCGCCTCGCGCGGGCCGCGCTCCCTCTCCGGCGGAACGCCCGGCCTGTACGGCGGCACCGAGCGGACCGGCAGCTGTGACATCGGCCGGCAGATCGGCCATCTCACCCGCGACCCGGCCAGGGGCCGCGCCTTCGCCAGGGTCGCGGGCATCTCCCCGGCGTCCGTCCCCGACCACGTGCGCGCACTGACCCCTGTCGTGCTGCGCGCCGACACCCGCGTCACCGGCCACGGCTTCCGGGCCGGACGGATCACCCACTACCAGTCCGTCCTCCAGGCCGGAACCGCCGTCCTGGTCGACGACCGGGGCATGCCGCGTGTCCGCTGCGCCTGCGGCAACCCGCTCCGCCCGCCGGCGGCGCTGCGCGGCACCCCGGTCACCCGAGGCACCCCCTGGCCCGGCTACCGCCCCGGCGAGGTGATCGTCGTGACCCCCGCACCGCGGGGCGTCACCGACTTCACGATCATCGACCTCACCACCCGGACCTGGATCGAACGCCGCCCCGGCCACGACGTACGCCACGACCGGGCCCTGCCTCCTCCGGTCTGGACGACCGCACCCCCCGAGCCGTCCCGGCCGCCGTCCCCGCCCCTGCGGCAGACCCCTGCCGTCCCGCTCCCGGACCCGGGCACCGCCCAGCCCTGGGACGCCCCGGCCGACGTGGATCTCCAGGACACGGACACGGGCACGGACCCGGGCGCGGACCCGGCCCTGCCCCCGGCCGACGAGACGGCCCCGCTCCCCGACCAGCCGGCCGCCCCCGAGGAGGAGCCCGGCGGCCCGGACGAGGTCGGCCCCGGCACCGTCCCGGACAACCCCGATCCGCCCGACGGAGCCGGGCTGATTCCCGATGACCGGGCCGCCGACCGCATCCCCGGCAGCCCCACAGGCGTCTTCATCAACTGAGGGCCGATCCGGCGGAGCGGCTCGTACACTCGGCACATCTGGTCGAAGAATCGGACGAATCCTGGCAAGGTGGGCCCATGGCTGATCGGGGAGCGAGCGCCCTGTCCCTCCCGGACGACTGGCCCGCCCACCCGGACCCGATCCTCGCGCTCAACCGGATGGGCAGCTTCGACTGGGATCTGGACACCGGCCTGATGCAGATGGACGCCCAGGCCCACGAAGTCTTCGACATGCGTCCCGACGAGTACGACGACCACCCCGAGACCCTCGCCAAGCGCGTCCCGCCCGACGAGTCCCGGCGCCTGGACACCGCGGTCTCCCAGGCCCTGAAGGACGGCAGCGAGAACTACGGCGCCTACTTCCGCATCCGCCGCCGCGACGGCACCCTGCGCTGGACCCACACTCAGGGCTACATCCGGCGCGACGACACCGGACGCCCCCGCCGCATCATCGGCATCATCCGGGACGCCACCCGGGAACTCGGCGAGAGCGACGCCCGCCGCGACCAGGCCGCCAAGGACGAGGCCCGCCGGGAGCAGACCAGCGTCGTCGAACTCACCACGGCCGCGCTCGCCCACGCCCGCACCGTCCAGGACGTCATCGACGTCCTCAAGGACACCCACGGCCTGGTCCACCTGGGCGCCACCAGCCTCGTCATGGGCCTGGTCGAGGCCGGCCGTATCCGCCTGGTCGCCGAGGGCCCCTCGGACAGCTTCGTGCCCGGCACCCGCGTCACACGGATCGACGAGCCCTACCCGATGAGCGAGGCGGTACGGACCCTCGGCCCGTGCTTCATCGAGTCACCGCAGGAGTTCGCCGAGCGCTACCCGATCCTGTGGCCGCACATCACCGACCTCGACATCACCTCGGCCGCCTATCTGCCGCTCATCGTCCAGGCCAGGCCGATCGGCGCGATGGGTCTGCTCTACAGCGACCGGCACGGGTTCACGCCCGAGGAGCGCAACATCCTCGTCGCCCTCGGCAGCAGCATCGCGCAGAGCCTGCAGCGGGCCATGTTCTACGAGCAGGAGATGGACCTCGCGCAGGGCCTCCAGCAGGCCATGCTGCCCCGGACCATCCCGAGCGTGCCCGGCGCCGACGTCGCCGTGCGCTACCGCGCCGCCACCATCGGGGGCACTGTCGGCCGGGACATCGGCGGCGACTGGTACGACCTGATCCCGCTGCCCGGCGGCCGCGTCGGCGCCGTCATCGGCGACGTCCAGGGCCACGACACCCACGCGGCCGCCGTCATGGGCCAGTTGCGCATCGTCCTGCGCGCCTACGCCGCCGAGGGGCACCCCCCGGCCACCGTCATGGCCCGGGCCTCCGTCTTCCTGCACGAACTCGACACCGACCGCTCCGCGACCTGCCTCTACGCCGAGGCCGACCTGTCCACCGGCGTGCTCCAGATGGTCCGGGCCGGCCACATCGACCCGCTCGTGCGGCACCCCGACGGCTCCTGCCGCCGGGTCACCGTCCCGGGCGGTCTGCCGCTCGGCCTGTCCGCCGAGTTCGGCCGGCTCGACTACCCGGTGGGCACCATGGAGCTCGACCCCGGCGACACCCTGCTGCTGTGCACCGACGGCCTGGTCGAGCAGCCCGGCGCCGATCTCGACGACGGCATGCGCACCCTCACCGCGCTCGTCGACACCGGCCCCGACGACGTACGGGACCTCGCCGACCGGCTCATCGACGTGGCCGCCGAGCGCGGCGGCGACGACGACGTGGCGCTGCTCCTGCTGCGCCGGCGCGGTCCCGACGGCCCGCAGTCCGGCCGCCGGCTCCAGCGGCACGTGGCCCCCGGTGACCCCGGGGCCCTCGCCGAGGCCCGGCACATGATCCGCACCGCGGTCGCCGGCTGGGGAGCGGGCGACCGCGCCGACGAGATCGAACTGGTCGCCGACGAGCTGATCACGAACGCCCTGATGCACACCGAGGGCTCCGCCGTCCTCACCCTGCGGGCCTTCACCGGCTCCGAGCGCCGGCTGCGCGTCGAGGTCGAGGACTCCTCCAGCGCCCTGCCGCGCCGCCGCGAGGCGGGCGACTCGGGCGTCTCCGGGCGGGGCCTGCTCCTGGTCGAGCTGCTCACCGACGTATGGGGCGTGGAGGCCCGGGGCGGTGGCAAGGCCGTGTGGTGCGAGTTCGTGGTGCCCGGCCGCGGCTGACCGCGCGTGGCACTCTGGACCTATGCCGGAACTCCCCGAGGTCGAGGCGCTCAAGGACTTCCTGACCGAGCACCTCGTCGGCCACGAGATCGTACGGGTGCTGCCCGTCGCGATCAGCGTCCTGAAGACGTACGAACCGCCCCTGTCCGCGCTGGAGGGCCACGAGGTCGCCGCCGTACGCCGGTACGGCAAGTTCCTCGACCTGGAGACCGCGGACGGCCCGCATCTCGTGGCGCACCTGGCCCGCGCGGGCTGGCTGCACTGGAAGGACCGCCTTCCCGACGGCCCGCCCCGCCCCGGCAAGGGCCCCCTCGCGCTGCGGGTGGCCCTGGAGACCGGCGCCGGTTTCGACCTGACCGAGGCCGGCACCCAGAAGCGGCTCGCGGTGTACGTCGTGGGCGATCCGCGAGAGGTCCCGGGCGTGGCCCGGCTCGGCCCGGACCCGCTCGCCGACGACTTCGACGAGCGGCGCCTCGCGGAACTCCTGGCCGGTGAACGGCGGCAGCTCAAGGGCGCGTTGCGGGACCAGAGCCTGATCGCAGGCGTGGGCAACGCCTACAGCGACGAGATCCTGCACGCGGCGAGGATGTCGCCCTTCAAGCTGGCGGCGTCCCTGAGCGAGGAGGAGACCGGGCGGCTGTACGCGGCCCTGCGCGACACGCTCACCGAGGCGGTCGAACGCTCCCGCGGCGTGGCGGCCGGGCGGCTGAAGGCCGAGAAGAAGAGCGGACTGCGCGTCCACGGCCGCACCGGCGAGCCCTGCCCGGTGTGCGGCGACACCGTCCGCGAGGTGTCCTTCGCCGACTCCTCGCTCCAGTACTGCCCGACCTGCCAGACGGGCGGCAAGCCGCTGGCGGACCGCAGGATGTCCCGGCTGCTGAAGTGACCCGGACCCGCGTCACCGTGGGGGCGGTGTCCACTCGAACATCAGGATGGTCGCGTCGTCCCGCAGCCGGCTGGTGGAGGAGTCGAGGATGGAGTGGATGAGGCGCCGCAGTGTCTCGGACGCCAGCTCACCGGCGGCCGTCGCCCGGATGATGTAGTCGGCGAACTGCTCCAGGCCGAACTCCCCGCCGTCCTCGGACCGCGCCTCGGTGACCCCGTCGGTGTACATCAGCACCCGGTCGCCGGGCTTCAACGCGATCTCGTGCACCGGCCGCCTGCGTCCGGCGAGCAGGGACGGCAGGCCCATCGGCGGGTCCGGCTCGCGCAGCATGGCGTCGACGAGCAGCCGCCGGTCACGGATCACGAGCGGGGTCGGATGACCGCAGTTGGTCCATCGCAGCACTCCCGAGACCAGGTCCAGCTGGGCCAGGACGCCCGTGCAGAACTGGTCGGGAAGCCACTGCGCCAGCGCGTCGTCGACGCCCTGCACCAGCTCCGGCAAATCCGCGCCGGTCCGCCGGGCGTTGCGGCACGCCGCCAGCGACACGGCCGTGGTGAGCCCGGAGGCCAGGTCGTGGCCCATGGCGTCGAGGACCGTGGCGTGCAGGGTCGTCTCGGTCAGTGAGTGGTCGAAGGCGTCCCCGCCGATCTCGTAGGCCGGTTCCAGCACGGCCGTGGACACGACGTGGGCGGTGCCGATCGTGCGGGGCGGCAGGAAGGCGCGCAGCATCTCGGCCGGCAGGCGCATCCGGTGCATGCGCGTGCGCCGGACGAAGGAGTCCTCGTACGCCCGGCTGGACGTGATCATCATCGCGATCAGCGTGGCGAGGGCCCGGCCGCTGTGCAGGACGGCCGGCGTCAGCGCGGGCGCGTGCACGGCGAGGACGCCGAGGCGTTCCGCGCCGTCCACCAGGGGCAGCCAGGCGGTCATGCCGCCGGACTCGGACTCCGCCACGCGCAGCGACTGGGTGCGGTAGGTCCAGCCCGCGAGTGAGTCGTCGACGAGGAGGGACGAGGTGACGTCGGTGAGCGGCACGAGCCGGCGTTGCTGGATGTCGGCCAGGTAGACCACGGAGTGCGGGATCCCCAGGGCCTTGGTGCAGCAGGCCGCGGCGGTGGTCAGGTCCAGCGCCGCGGTCCCCGGGTCGGCGAGGAACTCCTCCAGACGACCGTCGCCGGTCTCCGCCGTCGCCACTTCGTCTCCCCTCGCGTGCTGTCCGGGTGCGTCGTCCAGCAGTCTCACACCGGGGCGCTGCCGGCGCCCGGCGGCAGGGGCACACGGATGGTCAGCTCGGCTGGAGTCTCCACAGGACCTCGCCGGCCGCGGAGCGGATCTCGTAGCGGGCGATCTCCTCCGGATGCATGGAGGAGCTGGCCATCATCGTGTCGGGGTGGTCGTCGTGACCGGGCCCGTGCCAGCTGGTCGCGGTCTCCTCGGTGCCGTCGCGTCCGACGATCACCAGGTGGCAGGCGCGCGGAGCCGAGGCGTCCTTCACCTTCAGCTCGACCTGGCTGCCCGAGGCCTCGTCCTCCGTCGTGACCTGCGCCCACACGCCCGTGCGCGTGTCGGTCGCCGCGACCGTCAGCGGCCCCTCGGCGCTGCCCTCGGCCATCATCGCGATGCCCGGTACGGACGCCGCGAAGACCACCGAGGCGGCCAAGGCGAACAGCAGACGCCTGCGTCCGGTCCGGCGCCGGGCCGCCACCTCGGCCAGCAGCCCGTCCAGCATGCGCGGCCCGGGCTGCGCCATCGGGTGCACGAACCGGGGCGTCGATCGCCGGTACAGCATCAACTGCCGTGCGGTCGGGCCGAATTCCGTCACCTCTGCGGCGCACCGAGGGCACTCCATGAGGTGGTCCTCGAAGCGGAAGGCCTCCGCCTCGTCCAGCACGCCGAGCGCGTAGGCCGCGACGTCGCGATGCCTCTCCAGGGACCTCATGCCGAATCCTCGTGCCGTTGGGTGCGGGTGGGGTTACTCCTTGCTCCCACCGGTACGGACCAGGCAGCTGAATCACTCAAGCCGGTGACACAATCGCAACCAAAGGATTCGGAGCCCTCCGGCCCCCGGATTGGTCGGGGGCCGCGGAAATCTAAAAAAGATGGATCGCGAGGTGTCCCAGCGGCAGTCCGAGCTGCCAGGCGGGCGTCCAGACCTTCGGCCCCTCGTCCTCCCCGACCACCGGAGCGCCCCCCGGCACCGCGTTCAGATCGGGCGCGAGCAGCTCCGTCTCCTGCAGCCAGCGCCAGGCCTCGTCCGCGAGGGCCAGGTCCGGCGCGGGCCGGCCCGACCGCGCGGCGCCGGCGGCCACCTCGGCCAGCCGCTCGCGCACCCACTCCTGCCACGGCTGGTCGTACGCGGTCAGCGACAGCCACGTCTCCAGCTGGGTGACGACCCGGATGCCGGACAGCTCCCCGTCGGTGTCGGAGAGGAAGATGGTCAGCGCCAGGGCATCCCGCCCGGCGCGGAACTCGAAGGACGTCGGCGGCATCAGATCGCCGGTCCGCAACAGCTCGTCGGCGATGTACTCGGCGTACAACCACGCCATGGGGACGGTCAGTTCGCCGTCGGCACCGTCCGTGCTCCCCTGCTCTTCGTCCAGCATCCCTTCCTGCCTTCCTCCGGTACGCGCGCGTTGCCCGACACCGGGCCCCCGGGGACGCTGACGGCCCCCTCCGGAACACGGATGAGAACAGCCGATTACTCAACCGGGGTCATCGGCAAGGCGCTTTACGGAGGCTTGACCCATCCATGGGTTTCACCGCAGGTCGGTGGCGTATCCCGGAAGCACCCTGCGCAGGGCACGCAGCGCGTAGTACGCGCGGGACTTCACGGTACCGGGCGGGATCCCGAGGGCCGCCGCGGCTTCCGCCACACTCGCCCCCTGGAAGTACACGAGCACCAGGACTTCACGGTGCTGGGGAGTGAGTGTCTTCACAGCCTGGCGGACGTCGAGCATCGCCGCGGCCCGCTCGGCGTGGTCGGAGATGACCCGCGCGCTCTCCAGCACCGCGTCGCCGACCTCGGCCGGACGGGCCTGGCGGGCACGCCGTGCGTCGATCGCGAGCCGCCGCGCGACGGTCATCAGCCAGGGCCGTACGGAGTCGAAGTCGTCGGCGCGCAGAGCCTCGGGATGCTGCCAGGCGCGCACCAGGGTCTCCTGGACCAGGTCCTCCGCGCGCTGCCGGTCGCCGTCGCAGAGCCGGAGCAGCAACGCGAAGAGGGGCCGGCCGTGCTCCCGCTGCAGTGCGGCGAGCTCGTGCTCGGCGGTGGTTCCGTTCGTGAGAGTGGATCCGGCCGTCATGGCCGTATGCCACCGCAGGGCGCGGCCCGGGCACAGGGCACGCACCCGGCTGTGCGGCGGACGGTCGATCGCGTCGACGAACGGTTCGACGAACGGTCGGGTGCCCGGCCATGTGGGTGCCGGAGGGGCTGATGAGCGTGTCGGAGCCGCGTGGGGCGCCGCGAGCCTTCTTTCCTGATTGTGCGTAAATACGACCACAACGCCCACAGTGGGGTGAATGCATGCTCGCACGCAGTCGACAGATCGCCCTGGCCCTGACCGTCGTCCTCGCCGCAGGCGCCGCCTGCCAGGCCCGCGGCCACGAGAAGCCCGACCGTGGACGCCCGGCACCGGCCGCCGCCGGGCCCCGCGGGTTCACACTGGTCGCCTCCGGCGACGTCCTCCCGCACAGCACGATCATCGACCGGGCCCGCTTCGACGCCGGTGGCACCGGCTACGACTTCCGGCCGATGCTCGCCGGGATCCGCTCCGTCGTCTCCCGCGCCGACGTGTCCCTGTGCCACATGGAGACCGTCTACGGCGCGGACGGCGTCTACACCGGCTACCCCACCTTCAAGTCCCCGCCCGAGGTGGCCCGGGCCCTCGCCGCCACCGGCTACGACGGCTGCTCCACCGCCTCCAACCACACCCTGGACGACGGCGCCGACGGCATCCGCCGCACCCTCGACGCCCTCGACCGCGCGGGCGTCCGGCACGCCGGATCGGCACGCACCGAGCAGGAGGCCCGCACGACGACGGTCCTCCGGGCGGGCCCGGCCGAGGTCGCCCACCTCGCCTACACCTACGACACCAACGGCTTCCCGCTCCCGGACGGGCAGCCCTGGGCCGTCAACCTCATCGACGAGGCCAGGATCCTCGAGGACGCCCGGGCCGCGCGCCGGGCGGGCGCCGACGTGGTCGTGGTCTCCGTGCACTGGGGCACCGAGTGGCAGGACGCCCCCGACGACCGGCAGTTGACCCTGGCCCGGACCCTCACCGCCGCACGCACCGAGGGCCGACCCGACATCGACCTCGTCCTCGGCACCCACGCGCACGTCCCGCAGGCCTACGAGAAGGTCAACGGCACCTGGGTCGTCTACGGCATGGGCGACCAGATCGCCGGCTTGATGACCAACCACGAGGGCGCCAAGGACCCGCGGGGCAACCAGTCCACCCTCGGCCGCTTCACCTTCGCCCCGCCCGCACGCCCGGGCGGCCGCTGGGAGGTGACGAAGGCGGAGTTCGTCCCGCAGCTGTTCGACGTCGACGCCGGCCGGGTCGTGAACCTCAACCGGGCCATCGCCCAGGGCGCCGACGTGCGGGCCGTCCGCGACCGCATCCGCGACGTCGTGCTCAGCCGCGGCGCGGCCGGGGACGGACTGGTGATGGGGGAGTAGCGCCTGCCGCCCTCGGGACGAGCCCGGCGAACTCGGCGCGGGGCAGGGCGGCGACGGCACCCGCGATGCTGTCACGGCCCCGGCGCGGACCGGTGGCCTCTCAGGGGGCCACGGTGTAACTCAGGTCGTGCGCCACGAGCGACACCGGCTCCATCCGAAGCCACACCGTCCCGCGCCGCGCCGGGTCGTCGTGGAGGTAGCGCACGAACCGCTCGTCCCACCGCTCCTCGTCCGCCCCCAGGTAGCGGACGAGCTTGCGCCGCCCCCGCGCCACGTCGAACGGCAGCAGCTCGGCACGGCCCCGGGCGATCACCTGCCGCACCAGCCCGGTCGCCGGCTCGCACTCGTCCACGACCAGCGCGACCTCGGGATCGGCCCGCACCCGGTCCAGGAGGCGTGCCCAGGGCCCGGTCAGGACCCAGAAGGCACCCTCCTCCCAGAGGAACCACACGGGCCGGACCGTCGGCCCGTTCGTGGCCAGGCGCGCGGTGAGCGGCCGGCGCAGGAAGGCGTCCACATCGAAGGCGTCAGAAGTCACCGCAGCATCCTCGGGCACTGGCGAACCCCGTGCCCACCGACCGGAGACCTAGGTCCCCTGCGGCACCACCGTGCCGACCGGAGACCTGGCTCCCCTACGGCACCACCGTGCCGACCGGAGTCCTGGGTCCCCTGCGGCACCACCGTGCCGACCGGAGACCTGGCTCCCCTACGGCACCACCGTCACCGGCCAGCGCCCCGCCTTCACCAGGCGGACCGCCACCGAGCCGACGATGCGGTGGCCCGCCTGCTCCGAGGCGCCCACGACCACCGCGTCCGCCCTGAGTTCGTCGGCCGCCGTCACCAGGCCGTTGTACGGGTCGCCGCGGAACGTGTGGAACTCCCAGCGGACCTCGAATATCCCCTTGAGCCGCTCGGCCGCGTCCCGGATCTGCGCCACCAGGTCCTCGGCGATCTCGTCCGTCGTCTCGGCCACCGGCGCCCCCAGCGCCGCGCCCGCCGCCAGCACCGGCTGCACGTACACCACGGCGAGCAGCGCGTGCTGCCGCCGGGCCAGGCCACCGGCGTAGGCCGCCGCCCGCAGGGAGGAGTCGGAGCCGTCCACCCCGACCACGATCACCTTGGGCCCGTCAGTGCCCCGCTCGAACCGATGGGCGTGCTGTTCCGTCACGCCGCGAGGCTATCTGAACCCCCTGGCCCGCCCGCCCGCCGGGCGGGAGCGCTCGACGGGCGAGGAGGCGCGGGTGTTCCTAGAGTCGAAAGCATGAGCGTCATCGCGGACACCGAGAGGGCCGAGGACACCTCAGGCGCGATACGGCCGCCCCACCGGGCGCACGGTTTGCTCAGCCGGGTACCCGAGGGATTCGCCGTCTTCTTCGGGGCCCTCGGTCTGCTCTGCGCCCTGCTGGCGCTGATCCCTCCGCTGCGCACCGGGCTGCGCCCCCTCGTCCGCTTCCTGGACCTGCTGCTCGTCCCGGTCAGCGCCAACCTCGCCTACGCCGTCTTCCTGTTCCTGCTCGCCGCCGCGACCGGCGCCCGCAAGAAGATCGCCTGGTGGCTGGTCGTCGTCTACCTGGGCCTGCTGGTCCTGACCGACATCCTCGGCATGGCCGTCGGCGAGTTCGCCGAGTCCGTCCCCTCCTTCGTGGTGTGCGGCCTCGCCCTGGTCCTGATGATCATCGCCCGCAAGGAGTTCTACGCCGCATCCCGCCGGGCCGCCGTACGCCGGGCCCTCGCCGTCCTGGTGGCCGGCCTGGTCGTCGCGATCCTGGCCGGATGGGCCCTGGTGGAGGCCTTCCCGGGCACCCTGCCCAGCGGCGAACGGCTGGCCTGGGCGGCGAACCGGGTCTGCGGCGGTCTCGTCCCCGCCGGGAGCTTCGACGGCCGCCCGCCGCACGCCCTGTTCTTCCTGCTCGGCCTGTTCGGCGCGCTCGCCCTGCTCAACGCCGCCGCCACCCTGTTCCGCTCCCAGCGCCTGGAAGCCGCCCTGCACGACGACGAGGAGGCCCGCATCCGCGCCCTCCTCGGCCGCTACGGCGACCAGGACTCGCTCGGCTACTTCGCCACCCGCCGCGACAAGGCCGCCGTCTTCTCACCCAGCGGCAAGGCCGCCGTCACCTACCGCGTCGAGGCCGGGGTGTGCCTGGCCAGCGGCGACCCGGTGGGCGACCGGGAGGCCTGGCCGCACGCGATCGCCGCCTGGCAGGACGTGGCCCGCCGCCACGCCTGGGTCCCGGCCGTGATGGGCGCCTCCGAGGAGGGCGCCCGGGCCTTCGTCCGCGCCGGGCTCGGCGCGCTCCAGCTCGGCGACGAGGCGATCCTGCACGTCCTCGACTTCGACCTCGACGGCCGCGACATGCGCGTCACCCGCCAGGCCGTCAACCGGGTCCGCCGCACCGGCGGCACCTGCCGCGTCCGCCGCCACTCCACCCTCTCCGAGGAGGAGATGCGGCAGCTCGTCGAACGGGCCGACGCCTGGCGCGACACCGAGACCGAGCGCGGCTTCTCCATGGCCCTGGACCGTCTCGGCGACCCCGCCGACGGCGACTGCCTCCTCGCCGAGGCCCTCGACCAGGACGGCCGGCTCCTCGCCATCCAGTCCTTCGTGCCCTGGGGCAAGGACGGTGTCTCCCTGGACCTGATGCGCCGTGACCGCACCGCTCCCAACGGCGTCATGGAGTTCATGGTCGCCGAACTGTGCGCCGCCGCCCCGAAACTGGGCGTGCGCAAGGTCTCGCTGAACTTCGCCGTGTTCCGCTCCGTGTTCGAGGAGGGCGCACGCATCGGCGCGGGACCGGTGCTCCGTCTCTGGCGCCGCCTGCTGCTGTTCTTCTCCAAGTGGTGGCAACTGGAGGCCCTGTACCGCTCCAACGCCAAGTACCACCCCGAGTGGTACCCCCGCTTCCTCTGCTACGCCGAGGCCGCCTCCCTCGCCCGGGTCGGCCTCGCCTCCGGCATCGCCGAGGGCTTCGTCTCCGTACCGTCCATGCGCAAACTCTGGGGAAAAGGGCACCCGAAGGGCGGGCAGCGGCCCGCCACCACGGAGGGGCTGCCGTCGTTGGCGGCGCTCGGCCTCGCCGGAGGGGACGGGACCGAGCCCGCCGACCCCCTCTCCGGCCTGTCCGACCAGGTCCGCGTCCGGCACCACAAGCTCGACCGGCTGCGCGCCGACGGCACCGACCCCTACCCGGTGGGCATCCCGGCCCGCACCCACACCCTCGCCGAGGTACGGCCGGGCCAGCAGGTCACCGTCGCCGGCCGGATCATGCTGGTCCGCGACTTCGGCGGCATCGTCTTCGCCGTCCTGCGCGACTGGTCCGGCGACCACCAACTCGCCCTCACCCGCGACCGCTCCGGCCCCGCCCTGGACCGCTTCACCGCCGACACCGACATCGGCGACCACATCACCGCCACCGGCCGGGCGGGCGTCAGCGACAAGGGCGAACCGACCGTCTTCGTCACCTCCTGGCAGCTCACCGGCAAGTGCCTGCGCCCCCTGCCCGACAAGCGCCGGGGCCTCGCCGACCCCGAGGCCAAGATCCGCCGCCGCTACCTCGACCTGGTCGCGAGCCCCGACGCCCGCGAGGTGATCCGCGCCCGCTCCACCGCCGTCCAGGCCCTGCGCCAGGGCCTGCTGGAACGCGGCTACCTCGAGGTCGAGACGCCGATGCTCCAGCAGATCCACGGCGGCGCCAACGCCCGCCCCTTCACCACCCACATCAACGCCTACGACCTCGACCTCTACCTGCGCATCGCACCCGAGCTGTATCTGAAGCGGCTGTGCGTCGGCGGTCTGGAGAAGGTCTTCGAGCTGGGCCGCACCTTCCGCAACGAGGGCGTCTCCTACAAGCACAACCCCGAGTTCACGATGCTGGAGGCCTACCAGGCCTTCGCCGACTACGACGTGATGCTCGACCTCGTCCGCGAACTCGTCCAGGGCGCCGCGACCGCCGCCTTCGGCAGGCCCGTCGCCCACAAGGACGGCAAGGAGTACGACATCTCCGGCCAATGGCCCGTCAAGACCGTCTACGGCGCCATCGGCGAGGCCCTCGGCGAGGAGATCCACCCCGGCACCGAGCTGCCCGAGCTGCTCCGCCTCTGCGACCGCGCCGGTGTGCCGTACACCGCCGACGACGGCCATGGCGACGTCGTCCTGGAGATGTACGAGCGGCTCGTCGAGGAGAGGACCCAGCTGCCCACCTTCTACAAGGACTTCCCGACGGACGTCTCCCCTCTCACCCGGCAGCACCGCACCGACCCGCGCCTCGCCGAACGCTGGGACCTCGTCGCCTTCGGCACCGAGCTCGGCACCGCCTACTCGGAGCTCACCGACCCCGTGGAGCAGCGCCGCCGCCTCACCGCCCAGTCCCTGCTCGCCGCCGGGGGCGACCCCGAGGCGATGGAACTCGACGAGGACTTCCTCGACGCCCTCGAATACGCCATGCCACCCACAGGCGGCCTCGGCATCGGCGTCGACCGGCTGGTCATGTTCCTCACCGGACTGACGATCCGCGAGACCCTGCCCTTCCCCCTGGTGCGCCGCCGCTGACCCACCTGCGTGGGCCGAACGGGTGAATGTGTGCCGCCACACCGGTGTTGCTCGTGTGCGTCGGCCTGCCGCCGGGCGACTGATGAGTCATGAAGAAGGATCAGTTGCTCACCCGGCTGCTCACCCGGCGCCGGGTGTTGATCGCGGGGGCCGGCGCCGTGGGAGCGGCCGCGACGGCCGGAGTGGTCACGGCTGTCACCGGGGACGGCCCCGTCACCTCCGCCCCGGCCGCGGGCTCCCAGGCACGCCGCCTCGTCAAGTCCTCCGCGTACCGGCTGCAGCCCCTGACCGGCTACGGCCCGCCGCGCGCCGCGCCCCGGCGGACCCTGGTCCGCCGCGAACCGCTGCTGCGCGTGTCCGGCCGGGGCCGCACCATGGTGCTGACCTTCGACGACGGCCCCGATCCCCGCTACACCCCGGACATCCTGGACACCCTGGCCGAGTACGACGTGCGCGCGATGTTCTTCGTGTGCGGGGAGATGGTCGCCGGCAGCAGGAACCTGCTGGCCCGGATGGCCGACGAGGGCCACGTCGTGGGGAACCACACGTGGTCCCATCCGTTGCTGACCCGCCTCAGCCGCAGGCAGATCCGCTCCCAGATGGAACGCACCTGCGACGTCATCGAGGACGCCTACGGCGAGCGCCCCGAGTGGTTCCGCGCGCCCTACGGCGCCTGGAACCGCGCCGCCTTCCAGCTCGGCGCCGAACTCGGCATGGAACCGCTCGGCTGGACGGTCGACACCCTCGACTGGACCACCCCCGGGATCCGGTCCATCGCGAAGAGGGTCGAACGCGGCGCCGCCCCCGGCGTCGTGGTGCTCTCGCACGACGCCGGGGGCGACCGCTCGCAGAGTGTGCGGGCCCTGCGGCGCTATCTGCCCGAACTACTGGATTCCGGCTATCACGTCACCGTGCCCCGGCGGCATTACGCGTAACAGGCGTCGGGCTTTCGCCCGCCCGGCCGGGAACGCTCAGCGCACCTCGGCCAGGCGGGCGAAGGCGACGACGTTCCCCGCATAGCCTTCCTGCTGGGAGAAACCGCCGCCGCAGGTGATGACCCGCAGTTCCGCCGCGCCCTTGGAGGCGTAGACGCGGTCGCCGGGGAAGTTGTTCTTCTCGAACACCTCGATGCCGTAGATCTCGAACACGGCGGTCTTTCCGTCCTGCCGGGCGACCTCGACGCGATGTCCCTTCCTCAGGGCCCCGAGTCCGTAGAACACGGCGGGGCCCTGCTGGTTGTCGACATGGCCGACCACGACCGCGGTGCCCTTCTCGCCGGGGGTGACGGCGCCGGTGAACCAGCCGGCCAGGTTGGGGTCCTCCGGCGGTGGCGCGCCGACCCAGCCGTCCGCGTCCAGGCCCACGGGGATGATCGGTGCGTCGACCTGGATCGCCGGGATCCTGACCCGGTCCGGGAGGGCGTAGGGCAAGGGCCGTACGGTCCCGGCGAAGGTGCCCCCGGGTACCCGGCTGTCCGCCGCGGCCGCCGTCGCCGGCTGGGGCGGGCCCTCGTCGAACTCCCCCGAACCATTCCGGATGAGCGCGAGGCCGGTCAGCAGAACCAGCGCTATCACGCCCCACGGGGCGCGCTTCTTCCGCCGCGCCTCCTCTTCCGCCTCGGCCAGCTCGGACGCAGACATTCGCCATCCCCTCTCGACGCGGCCGTCGCCGTGTCAATCGCGCATATCAGCACGCTAAACGGCACGCGCGAAACCGGCGACGGGGCGGGGGCGAACGGGTGGCCCGAGGGTGAAAAGGGGCGGTCCGCGGAGGTGAGGTGCGCCATCCGAGTTGCCGCGCCGAGGAAATTTCTGATGGTCCGTGACCTGCGGCGATATCCGATTGTGCGGTTTTCCCGCACCGCCTTCTCTCACCAGGACGGACCATTCCCGAAATGCGGCTCGCGGCACGGCAACTGACTGTCTTTCTGGGAGGCGCTTTCTCGCCGATCGACCGGGGACGGGTCCCGGGGCGTCTTCCGCGGAGGTTCACATGCGTAACACTCGTGCCCTGGCGGTCGCCGGCGCAGCGGTCGCCGCTCTCGGGCTCTCCGCCCCAGCGGCCGTCGCGTGGGACACGCCCAGCAACATCGTCGTCCTGCCCAGCGTGATCGCCCGCGGCGGCCAGCTGACCATCACGGTGGACGGCTGCCGCCACGGCGGTACGGCGACGTCCAACGCGTTCTCGCCGACCAAGCTCTCGCCTGTCCACGGCAGTTCTCGCGAGACGGCGAGGGGCACCGCCACCATCAACAGCAACGCCCGCCCGGGGCCGTACGACATCACCGTCAACTGCTCCGGCAAGCGGATGACCAAGCCGCAGGCCTTCACCGTCATCGGCGGTGTCCGCGGCGGCATCGGCGGCAGCAGCACCACCGGTGCGACACCGACCGACATGGCCATCGGCGGCGGTCTCGTGGCCGCGGCGGTCGGCGGCGGCGGCGTGTTCTGGATGCGCCGCCGGGCCGAGCGCCGCATCTGACGCCTCGCTCCGCGCTTCTTGGACGATTCGTCGCCTCGCACGTGAACGGCCTTCGCCCCGGCTGCTGCCTCACCAGGGGAGCCGGGGCGAAGACCTGCGGCCGCGGGACGGGTCAGCCGGCGTCCTCGTCGGTGCGGCGGCGCGAGAAGTGGTAGGCGACGCCAAGCGATCCGGCGATCAGTGCGGCGCCGAGGCCGATCTCCTTGAGGTCGAAGCCGGCGACGGTGCCGCCCTCACCGGCATGCACACCCTTGTGGGGGTGGCGCGTCGAGTGGTGCGTCGAGTGGTGCGTGGGGTGGTGCGTCGGACGGCCGCCCGCGATCGTCAGACGCGCGGTGCCGCTCGACTTGTCACATTGGAACTCGACGTCGTAAACGGCACCGGGCTTGGCGTCCCAGTCGACGACGGCCGTCGCCCAGGACTCCTCCGGCGGGATGGTGACCACGTCGAAAACCGGTGAGTTGACCGCCGCCTCCCCCCGGCACGCCTCGTTGCGCACCACCCGCAGAGTGACCTCACCCCCGGCTGCGACGGTGGAGGGCTCGACGCTGAAGCCGAAACCGGTGTGGACCGCCGCGTCGGCGGCGGGCACGCAGGAGGCGAGGGCGCCGGCGCCCAGCAGTACGGCCGAAGCGACGCATATCGCGCGCATGGTGAATCCTCCGGGTCCCCGAGGAGCAGCCGCGGACCTGTTCCGCTCACGACACACATGCACCTCGATGTCCGAAACGCTAAGAACGCGCGCGTGGTGGCGCGATCGCAGTAGTGCGAATGGGGCACGGGTGTGGGCCGCCCGGGGGAACGCCGTTGACGCGGCCGGGGGACGGCGACGGTGTGTCGCGCGCCCCCCGGCCGGGATCCGTGGTGCGAGGCGCCGTCAGTCCCCGACGCCCGGGAAGAGGTTCAGGAACGGGTCCGTCGAGGCGGACACACCCCTGCTGAAGGGGGCGTCGAAGTCCCAGATCAGGAACAGCAGGAAGGCGATCAGCGCCGAGAACACCCCGGCGAGGATCAGTTCGCGGGTCGTTCTGCGGATCTGCAGGGCGAAGATCATTCCGATGGTGACGACGGCTCCGGTGATGAGCCCGAACCACACCACTCCGGGCATGGTCTCCCCGGTCGACTCCGCCCGGGCGATCCGGGCCTGGCTCGCCGCGGTCACCTGGTCCATGAGCGGCTGGTAGGCCTGGGCCTCGAAGTCCGTCCCCGGCTCGTAGTCGGTGACGTCCTGGCGGATCCGTTCGAAGAGCCGGCTGCCGCGCTCGGTGACCTCGCCCTTGTCGGCCATGGTGTCCCACTCGGTGGTGACGACGTGGCCGACGTACGTCCGGATGTCCTCCCGGATGCGGTCGCGTGCATCGGCCGGGTAGACCCGTACCCGCTCCGAGATCTCGTGCAGCGCGGTGGCCTCGGCCTGGACGTGGTCCTGGGCGGCGTTGCGCGCCTCCCAGACACCGGCGATCGCCAGACCGAGGACGATGGCGTAGACCACGCCGATCCACATCGTCATGTACTCGATGACGTCGGGGGTCTCACTGGGGTCCTCGTCCTCGGGCGCCCTGCGGTGCCGCACAAGGGTGATGACGACCACCACGGCGCAGGCAGCCAGCATCGCGAGGGTGAGAACAAGCCATTCCGGCAAGAGGTACCTCCAGGGCTTCAGGGATCAGCGCGCGCGCAGCGCGGCGACGGCCACCACCGCGGGCACCGTGACGAGCAGGACGAAGGTGAGCGGGGACATCGCGCCCTTCGCCGGCCGTGGCCGGGGAGACGAGGCGCGGTAGCGCGGGTAGTGCACGGGCGTCGCGGACGGACGCGGCGCGGGGGTGGCCGGCGGAGCCGGTGCCGGTGCCGGGGGAGCGGGCGCCGGTGGTACCGGCACCGGCCGGGGCGGCGCAGGGCGCGGGGCGGGCGGCGGCGGCGGTGGAGGCGGCGGCTCGGGCCTGGCCGTGGGGGTGGGTTTCGGGGGCGGGGGCGTCGGTTTCGGGGGAGGCGGCGGGTCCGGGGTCGGCTTCGGCGGGGGCGTCGGCTTCGGCGGCGGAGTCGGAGTCGGGGTCGGCGTGGGGGAGGGGCTCGGCGTGGGTGGCGGGCACGGCGGCTTGGTCGGCCAGGTCTTCCTGCTTCCGGCGTACGCCACCGCCTCGGTGCCGTCCGGCCCCGTCGAGGCGTACGCGCAGACGTCGGCCACCGCGACCCCGGCCGGTGCGCCGACGAGCGCCCAGGTCAGCGTCGCCGCCGCCAAGGCCCGTGCCGCAAGGGCGGATTGAGTCGAGAGGGGTCCATGCACGACGAAGATCATGAGCCCTGTTGCGCCCCGACGTGCCGGGCCGCAAGGGGATTGCCCCGAAAGAGGGATATCCGGGTCTCATCGGTTTGATCGGCGATCGCCCGCAGTCGGCTCGATATGTACGTGTGTGCGACGGTGCGGCCGGGGGGTCGGCACAGGTGCCGGAAAGAAATGTGGGCGACGGTTGAACACAATCACCGCCCCCGTGCGTACTCATGACCGTGCGGCGGCGCAGCAGGGCGCTGCAACACCCTTGCGATTATGGGGAGTTGACGATGAAGACCTCCTGGCGGAGCGCCTCACTCGTGGCGAGCGCCGCGGCGGTCCTGGCGCTGACGACGGCGTGCGGTCAGGACAGCCCACCGGCGGCCAGCCAGAACGTGGGCGCCACGGCCGCGCCCGGGGACTACGGGAGCATCGGTGCGGGCACCGGGACCGGCGCGGGCGGCACCGCGACCGGCCAGCCGGCCGCGCCGAGCCCCTCCAGCCCGTCCAACCCCGCCGGCAAGCTGTCCGTCTCCACCGCCGAGAAGGTCGGCAAGGTGGTCACCGACAGTCTCGGCCTCACCCTGTACCGGTTCGACCAGGACACCGAGCAGCCGCCCAAGTCGAACTGCGACGGCGACTGCGCCAAGACCTGGCCGCCGGTCCCGGCCGACGACGCCGAGGCCGGCGAGGGTATCGACAAGGCGCTGCTCGGCTCGGTCACCCGGGCCGACGGCACCAAGCAGCTCACGGTGGCCGGCTGGCCCGCCTACCGCTACGCCAAGGACGTCAACGCCGGTGACGTCAAGGGCCAGGGCGTGGGCGGCAAGTGGTACGCGCTCGCCCCCGACGGCAAGAAGGCGCAAGGGGGCGGAGCCGGAGCCGGAGCCGACGGCGGCGAAGCGGTCCAGGCCGGGCTGTCCACGCGCAACGACCCCAAGCTCGGCGAGATCGTCATCGACAAGAACGGCATGACCGTCTACCGGTTCAAGAAGGACGAGGCCTGGCCCAAGCCGGTCTCCAACTGCTCCGGGGAGTGCCTGGAGAAGTGGCCGCTCGTGGAGCCCGTCGACTACGCCGACACCAAGGGCATCCAGGAGAAGGGTTACATGATCTTCGACCGGACCGACGGCAAGGGCAAGCAGCAGACGATCAACTGCTCGCCCATCTACACCTTCGCCGGCGACAAGGCTCCCGGTGACACCAACGGCCAGGGCGTCGGCGGCACCTGGTACGCCGTCCGGCCCGACGGAAAGCTGGTCGGCGCGTCGGAGAAGTAGAGAAACCTCCCCAGGGTTGATCATCTCGTCCACCCGAAGCGCAGACCCGGTCCGCTCCTCCGTGCCTCACGGAGGAGCGGACCGTTTTGCCGTGCTTCACCTGAACTCGTTGAATTCTTAACACTCTTCTCCTTCCGGACCGGCACTCTCCGGAATGCCCCGGGCACGGTTCGTCATATGTTCGACGGGCATGCGGAGGGGTATCAATTCGGCACGTGCCGCAGGCAGTGACCGGGAACGGATGGTCAATTTCCGTTTCGGGTCGCTCCATTGGCGGGCGATCAGTAGCCTCTGCTCGAACACCGGATCGCCTACGCCTTGGAGAGATAGATGGAGCGTCCCGCCTGGGCCCCACGGAGCATCGACATCTCGGTGCCCAGCGTTTCCCGGATGTACGACTACTACCTGGGCGGATCGCACAACTTCGAGGTCGACCGGGAAGCGGCCCGCAGGGCCATGGAGTTCATGCCGGGACTCCCCAAGATCATGCAGGCGAACCGCGCGTTCATGCGCCGCGCCGTGCGCTACGCGGCCGACCAGGGCGTCTCCCAGTTCCTGGACATCGGCTCCGGCATCCCCACCTTCGGCAACGTCCACGAGGTGGCGCAGGCCGCCCGCCCCGGCGCGCACGTGGTGTACGTCGACCACGACCCGGTGGCCGTGGCGCACAGCCAGGCGGTCCTGGAGGGCTACGACGACGCGGGCGTCGTCGCCGCGGACTTGCTCAAGCCCCAGGAGATTTTGCGCAGCCCCGAGGTGGAGCGGCTGATCGACCTGAATCAGCCAGTGGCGCTGCTCCTCGTTGCCATACTGCACTTCGTGGAAGACGAGGACGACCCGTACGGGGCCGTGGCCGAACTGGGCGAGGCGCTCGCGCCCGGCAGCCTGCTCGTGCTCACGCACGCCTCCTACGAGGGGATCCCGCTGCCGCCGGAGCGGGCCGGAGGCGCGGTGGACGTGTACGAGGGCATCCGCAACCCGCTGATCATGCGCTCGCGCGAGGAGATCGCGCGGTTTTTCGAGGGGTACGACATGGTGGAACCCGGACTGGTGGCGATGCCGCGCTGGCGGCCCGACACCGCACCGGAGGACGAGGATCCGTATGCGTTCTCCGGGTTCGCGGGCGTGGGGCGTACGGCGTGATCGCGGAACCGGACGGGCCGGAGGACAGACTGCGCCGGTTCGCGACGATCTGGAGCCGGGCCGTCTTCCCGGTGACCTCGACGTCGTCGACCCGCCCCGAGTTCGAGAGACAACTGCTGCCCCTGGCCCGGCGGCTGAGCGAGGCGCTGCTGGCCCGGGCCTTCGACTCCGAGGCGGGCAGGGAGGTCGGCGCCGCCCTCGTGGACGCGCACTGCACCGACCCCGAGGCGCTCAGCCGCACCCTGGACTGCGTCGACGCCTATCTGGTCCTGTACTGCGGCGGCGACGGCGACCAGGAGGACCTGCGGGCGCGGTGCGCGCGGCTGCAGCACGCGATGGCCGCCGGTTTCGCCCGGGCGCTGCGCCGGCGGACCCTGGCCGAGCAGGAGGCCATCGCACAGGCCGCCCTCCAGGCGCAGGGCGTGGTGGCGCAGGCCCTGCACGCGAGCGAGGCGCGTTTCCGCGCCGTCTTCGAGGGCGCGGCCATAGGAATCGGCATGGCCGACCTCGAGGGCAACATACTGCAGGTCAACGGCGCGCTGCTGCGCATGTTCGGGGTCTCCGACCAGACGCTGCGCAGCCGCAACGTCCGGGACTGGACCCACCCCGACGACGCTCCGCAGACCTGGCGGCTCTACGACGAACTCGTGCGGGGCGAGCGGGAGCACTACCACCTGGAGAAGGCGTTCTACCGCCCTGACGGAACCGTCCTGTGGACGAACCTGACGGTCTCCCTGCTGCGGGACGCAGACGGCGATCCGCAGTACCAGCTCGCCCTCATGGAGGACACCACCGAGCGGCGGCTGCTCAACCTGCGGCTGCGCTACGAGGCCACGCACGACGCGCTGACCGGGCTGCCGAACCGCACGTTCTTCTTCGAGCGCCTGGAGAAGGCGCTGGGCGCCGGGGAAGGCCAGCGGTTCGGGCTCTGTTACCTGGACCTGGACGGCTTCAAGACCGTCAACGACAGCCTCGGTCACGCGGCCGGCGACCGGCTGCTGGTGGAGGTCGCCGACCGGCTGCAGTCCTGCGCCACCGCGCCGGGCGAGATGGTCGCGCGGCTCGGCGGCGACGAGTTCGTGGCGCTGACCACCGGGCCCGACACCCAGCGTGAGGTCGACGAACTCGCCGGGCGCATCATGAACGCGCTGCTCGCGCCGATCAGCGTCGACGGCCGGGAGCTGACCGTGCGCGGCAGCATCGGCATCGTCGAGGGCCCGGCCGGGGAACGCAGCCCGGCGGAGGTGCTGCGCAGCGCGGACATCACCATGTACCGGGCGAAGTCGGCGGGCGGCAACCGCTTCGAACTCGCCGATCCGGAGGCGGACGCCCGGGCCATCACGCGGCACGGCCTGACCACGGCGCTGCCGACGGCGCTGGAGCGGGGCGAGTTCTTCATCGAGTACCAGCCGCTGGTGCATCTCGGCGACGGCAGCGTCCGGGGCGCCGAGGCCCTGGTGCGCTGGCTGCATCCGCAGCACGGCGTGCTCGGGCCGGACCGGTTCATCCCGCTCGCGGAGCACACGGGCCTGATCGTGCCCCTGGGCCGTTGGGTCCTGGAGCAGTCGGTGCGCCAGGCCCGCGAGTGGCGGGAACTGCACGGCGGCGTCGAGGCGGTGGGACCGCTGCGGATCAACGTGAACCTGTCGCCGTGCCAGTTGACGCATCCCGGGCTGGTCCAGGACACGGTCGACATCCTGGAGTGCACCGGCGTCTCGCCGGACGCGTTGTGCCTGGAGGTCACCGAGTCGGCGCTGATCGGTGCCGACGACGATCTGCTGAAGCCGCTGCGGCGGCTGGCGGAGATGGGCGTCGACATCGCCCTGGACGACTTCGGGACGGGCTACTCCAATCTGGCCAACCTGCGCCGGCTGCCGGTCAGCATCCTGAAGCTGGACCGGTCCTTCACTCAGAGCATGCAGCAGTTCCCGGCCGATCCGGTCGACCTCAAGATCGTCGAGGGGATCGTCTCCCTGGCCCACAGCCTGGATCTGGCGGTGACGGTGGAGGGGGTCGAGACGGGTGCGCAGGCCGAGCAGTTGCGGATACTGGGCTGCGACACGGCACAAGGCTGGTACTACGCAAGGCCGGGCCCCCCGGAGAGGCTGCACGAACTGGCCCTGGTCGACGCAACGGGCTAGGGGGTAGCGCCCTTGGGGGCGCGGGGAACCGCGCGAACAACCACGACGCACCCGTACTCCGAAACGGCGCCTACACCCCACGGCGCTCCCGCATCCGCCTCACCGCTCGAGCAGCATCCGCTGCAACTCCCGAGCGGCCCGAGGCGGAGCCACGTCACTGCGGTGCGCCAGCGCGATCACGCGATGCAGTCCGGGCCGGGCCAGCGGAGTCACCCGCAGTCCGCGCCCGGACCTGGCCGCCACCATCCGGGGTACTACGGCGACCCCCAGCCCGGCTCGCACAAAACCCAGCACCGCGTCCATCTCCCCGCCCTCCACCGCGAAGTCGGGTTCGAACCCCTCGGCCCGGCAGGCGGCCACGGTCAGCTCCCGCAGGTCGTACCCGTGCCGGAACATCACCAGCCGCTCACCCTCCAGGTCGCAGACCCGCACGGTACGCCGCCCCCGGCCGGGACTCGGCGCGTCCGGGGACGAGACCACGACGAGATCCTCACGCAGCAGCTCCACCGTGGTCAGCGCCGGCGAGGGCGTCGGCAGCGGCAGCACGACCAGCGCCAGATCCAGCGCGCCACGCGCCAGCTCCCGCACCAGATCGTGCGACCCGCCCTCCTCGATCAGCAGCCGGATACCCGGATAGCGATCGTGGAAGGCCCGCAGCACATCCGGCAGCAGACCCGTGCACACACTCGGCGTCGCCCCCAGCCGCACCCGCCCCCGCCGCAGCTGTGCCAGCTCCTGCACCTCCTGCCGCGCCGTGTCCGCGTCGGCCAGGATGCGCCGGGCCAGCGGGAGAAGCGCCTCCCCGGCGTCCGTGAGCGTGATGTTGCCCCGGGCGCGCCGGAACAGGTCCGCGCCCAGCTCCCGCTCCAGCGCCTTGATCTGCTGCGACAGCGACGGCTGCGCGACATGGACCAGATCGGCGGCCCGGGTGAAGTGCCGGGTCTCGGCGACGGCCACGAAGTACTGGAGCTGCTGGAACTGCATGCTCCTACGATAGCTCCAGCCTATGGATTCAAGCCGCACCATGTCTTGGACCGATCGGCCGCCCGTCCGTAGCGTGCTCAGCATGGCTCTGGCAACGCGGACGGACCGACGGCCGTCCTTCGCACGCACCGTGTGGGACTCCACCGTCGGCAAGAAGACCGTGATGGCGGTCAGCGGTCTGATCATGCTGCTGTACCTGGTCGCCCACATGATCGGAAACCTGAAGATCTTCTTCGGGGCGGGCGAGTTCGACCGCTACGCGCACTGGCTGCGCACCGTCGGCGAGCCGTTCATGCACTACGAGTGGACGCTCTGGCTCATCCGGGTCGTGCTGGTCGTCGCCGTCGTCGCGCACGCCACCTCGGCGTACCAGCTCAGCCGCCGCGACATCAGGGCCCGGCCGAGCAAGTACGCGCACAAGAAGCCGCGGGCCAGTTACGCGACCCGCACCATGCGCTGGGGCGGGATCATCCTCGGGCTGTTCATCGTCTGGCACGTCCTGGACCTGACGACCGGCACCGTGCACCCCGGCTTCCAGCCCGGCCACCCGTACCAGAACGTCCTGGACACCTTCTCCACCTGGTACGGCAACGCCATATACATCGTCGCGATGCTCGCGCTCGGCCTGCACGTCCGGCACGGCTTCTGGAGCGCCGCCCAGACCCTCGGCGTCGGCAGCCGCACCCGCGACCGCGCCCTGAAGACCGTCGCCGACGTCCTCGCACTGCTGCTCACGGCCGGTTTCATCGCCGTACCCGTGGGCGTCATGACCGGAGTGGTGAGCTGAAGATGACTTCCTACGCCGACTACGCGACCGGTGAGCCGGTCGCCGACACCAAGGCCCCCACCGGGCCGGTCAACGAGCGCTGGGACAAGCGCCGCTTCGAGGCCAAACTGGTCAACCCCGCCAACCGGCGCAAGCACACCGTGATCGTCGTCGGCACCGGCCTCGCCGGCGGCTCCGCCGGGGCCACCCTCGCCGAACAGGGCTACCACGTCGTCCAGTTCTGCTACCAGGACTCCCCGCGCCGCGCCCACTCCATCGCCGCGCAAGGAGGCATCAACGCCGCGAAGAACTACCGCAACGACGGCGACTCCGTCCACCGCCTGTTCTACGACACCGTCAAGGGTGGCGACTTCCGGGCCCGCGAGTCCAACGTCCACCGGCTCGCGCAGATCTCCGTCGAGATCATCGACCAGTGCGTGGCCCAGGGCGTGCCCTTCGCCCGGGAGTACGGCGGGCTGCTCGACACCCGGTCGTTCGGCGGCGTGCAGGTCTCGCGCACGTTCTACGCCCGCGGCCAGACCGGCCAGCAGCTCCTCCTCGGCGCCTACCAGGCCCTCAGCCGGCAGATCGCGGCCGGGAACATCGAGATGCACCCGCGCACCGAGATGCTCGACCTGATCGTCGTCGACGGGCGGGCGCGCGGCATCGTGGCGCGGGACCTCGTCACCGGGCGCATCGACACGTACTTCGCGGACGCCGTCGTGCTCGCCTCCGGCGGCTACGGCAACGTCTTCTACCTGTCGACGAACGCCATGAACTCCAACGCCACCGCCATCTGGCGGGCCCACCGGCGCGGAGCGCACTTCGCCAATCCCTGCTTCACCCAGATCCACCCCACCTGCATCCCGCGCACCGGCGACCACCAGTCCAAGCTGACGCTGATGAGCGAGTCGCTGCGCAACGACGGGCGCATCTGGGTGCCCAGGGCGAAGGGCGACCAGCGGCCCCCGAACGACATCCCCGAGGACGAGCGCGACTACTACCTGGAGCGCATCTACCCGTCCTTCGGCAATCTCGTGCCTCGTGACATCGCCTCCCGTGCCGCGAAGAACGTCTGCGACGAGGGCAGGGGAGTGGGGCCGGGCGGGCAGGGCGTCTACCTCGACTTCGCCGACGCCATCGCGCGCATGGGCCGGGGCGCCGTCGAGGCCAAGTACGGCAACCTCTTCGACATGTACCAGCGGATCACCGACGAGGATCCGTACCAGGTGCCGATGCGGATCTACCCCGCCGTGCACTACACGATGGGCGGACTGTGGGTCGACTACGACCTCCAGACCACCATCCCCGGGCTGTTCGCGATCGGCGAGGCCAACTTCTCCGACCACGGCGCCAACCGCCTCGGCGCCTCCGCGCTGATGCAGGGACTCGCGGACGGCTACTTCGTCCTCCCCTCGACCATCAACGACTACCTGGCCCGCAACCCCCACGACGACGCGGTGACCGACGGACACCCCGTCGTCCAGGAGGTGCTGGCCGACACCCAGGACCGGCTCAACCTGCTGCTGTCCGTCGACGGCGACCGCACCCCCGACTCCTTCCACCGAGAGGTCGGCGAACTCATGTGGGAGTTCTGCGGCATGGCCCGCACCGACTCGGGGCTGCGTAAGGCGCTGGAGCGCATCCCGCAGATCCGCGAGGAGTTCTGGCGGCGCGTGAAGGTGCCCGGCACCGGCGAGGAGTTCAACCAGTCGCTGGAGAAGGCCAACCGCGTCGTCGACTACCTGGAGCTCGCCGAGCTGATGTGCCTCGACGCGCTGCACCGCGAGGAGTCCTGCGGCGGCCACTTCCGTGAGGAGTCCCAGACGCCCGACGGCGAGGCCGCCCGCAGGGACGAGGAGTTCGGGTACGCGGCCGCCTGGGAGTTCACCGGCACCGGCGAGGCTCCCGTCCTGCACAAGGAAGACCTCGTCTTCGAGTACGTCCACCCCACCCAGCGGAGCTACGCATGAAGCTCACCCTGCGCGTCTGGCGGCAGAAGAACACCGACGCCGACGGCACGATGTCCACGTACGAGGTGGACGGGATCTCGCCCGACATGTCCTTCCTGGAGATGCTCGACACGCTCAACGAGGAGCTCATCGTCAAGGGCGAGGACCCCGTCGCCTTCGACCACGACTGTCGTGAGGGTATCTGCGGCGCGTGTTCGCTCGTCATCAACGGCGACGCGCACGGGCCCGAGCGGACGACGACCTGTCAGCTGCACATGCGGTCGTTCAAGGACGGCGACACGATCGACGTGGAGCCGTGGCGTGCGTCGGCGTTCCCGGTGATCAAGGACCTCGTGGTGGACCGGTCGGCCTTCGACCGGATCATCCAGGCCGGCGGGTACATCACCGCGCCCACGGGGGCGGCTCCCGAGGCGCACGCCACGCCGGTGCCCAAGCCGGACGCCGACTTCGCCTTCGAGCACGCCGAGTGCATCGGATGCGGGGCGTGTGTGGCGGCCTGTCCCAACGGGGCGGCCATGCTGTTCACGTCGGCGAAGATCAACCATCTGAACGTGCTGCCGCAGGGGGCGCCCGAGCGGGAGACGCGGGTGCTGGACATGGTGGAGCAGATGGACGAGGAGGGGTTCGGCGGGTGCACGCTCGCCGGGGAATGCGCCACCGCCTGCCCGAAGGGCATTCCGCTGATGTCCATCACGAGCATGAACAAGGAGTGGTTGCGGGCCGCGCGGAAGGTGAAGCGGTAGCGCCGTCGCGGGGGCGGTTGTCCGGCGGCCGCGGGTGGCTCGTGGCTGGTCGCGCGGTTCCCCGCGCCCCCAGGGGGTCGCAGTGAACGTTCGCCGGTAGGTGCGGACGGGCGGGACCGGGAGTGGTGCTCATCCCGGTCCCGTCTCGTATGCGCGTGTCACGGGCCGGGATCGGCCAGGAGGGGGCCCAGGGGGCCGAGGTCCAGGTTGAGGTCGCCGCGCCGCAGCCCCCACGGTCAGGACCAGGACCGCCAGGTCACGGCACCACCGTGCGGTCGGAATCCACCGGTGACCGGCACGGTCACGCGCGGACCTCCCGGTGCACGGCGCACTCCACCCGGTCCGGCCTGGCGAAGGAGTACGGGATTCAAGGGCCTGACACGGTGACCTCCATGGCACGACGGTTGCCGGCCCGTGGAGGACCGGGCCGCCACACCGTCGCGACGGGGCGTCGCGGGCCAGTTCGCCGACGGCCCGGACGAACTCGGCGCGCCGGTCGTCGTCGACCAGAGGGGCAGACGGACCCGGCGCTGTCCTCACGCGCCGCGCGTGACGCGCTCACCGAGCAGAACGCACGTCTGCGTGCGCCATCCGGGCCGCGCCCGTGGGCGCGAGGCGTTCAACAACCTCACACCCGTTTTCTCTGCGCATGACACGCGAAGGTCAGCCGGTCTCGGGAGAACAGGGGTGAAGGTTCGCACGACACCGCGCAGCGTCCCGCCCCGCCTCCACCGCACCGGCCCGTGACCAGGAGAGAGCCATGACCGGCGTACTGACCGTCGACCGCCCCGCGCAGCCCACGGCCCCCACCCGCTACACCGTCGCCCTGGCCCGGACCGAGGAGGACGTGCGTGCCGCCCAGCGGCTGCGGCACGACGTCTTCGCCGGGGAGCTGGGGGCCCTGCTTTCCGGTCCGCAGCCGGGCCTCGACGTCGACCCGTTCGACGCGCACTGCGACCACCTGCTCGTCCGGGAGGAGACGACCGGCCAGGTCGTCGGCACCTACCGGCTGCTGCCGCCGGAGCGCGCGGCGGTCGCCGGGCGGCTGTACTCCGAGGGCGAGTTCGATCTGACCGCGCTCGACGGGATCCGGCCGCAGCTCGTCGAGGTGGGCCGCTCCTGCGTGCACCCCGACCACCGCGACGGGGCGGTCATCGGCCTCATCTGGGCCGGCATCGCCCGCTACATGGTCGACCGCGGCCACGAGTGGCTCGCCGGCTGCTGCTCCGTCCCGCTCACCGACGGCGGCGCCCTCGCGTCCGCCACCTGGGAGCGGGTGAGCGACAGGCACCTCGCGCCGGAGGAGTTCCGGGTGCGGCCGCTGCTGCCGTGGACGCCGGGCCGCGCGCCCGCCGCCCGCGTCGAACTCCCCGCCCTGCTGCGCGGCTACCTGCGCCTGGGCGCCTGGGTGTGCGGCGAACCGGCCCACGACCCGGACTTCGGCGTCGCCGACCTGTACGTGCTGCTGCCGATGAGCCGCGTCAACGCCCGGTACCTGCGCCACTTCCTCTCCCTCGTACCGGCCTGATGAGTGCCTGGCTGCCCACCGCGCCCTGCACGCCGCAGGCCTGTGTCGAAGGGTCCGCGGCCGTGCGGGCGCGGGCCGTGCCCCGGGCCGTGCTGCGGCTCACCGCGCTCCTGCTGCTCCTCCTCGCGGGGATCGCGCTGACGCCCTTCGGCGCCCGGATACCGGCGTCGCTGGTCCGGCGGTGGTGCCGGTGGATCGTGCGGGCGGCAGGGGTCCGGGTCCGTATCACCGGCGCCGCCGCCCCCACCGGCGGACTGCTGCTGGTCGCCAACCACATCTCCTGGCTGGACATCCCGCTGCTCGCCGCCGTACGCCCCGCCAGGATGCTGGCCAAGACCGAGGTACGGAGCTGGCCCGTCGCCGGGGCGCTGGCCGCGCGCGGCGGAACGCTGTTCATCGACCGGGACCGGTTGCGGGCCCTCCCGGACACGGTCGCCCGGATCGCCGGAGCCCTGCGCGAGGGCGCCGCGGTCGCGGCCTTCCCCGAGGGCAGCACCTGGTGCGGCCGGGCCCAGGGCTCCTTCCGCCGGGCCGTCTTCCAGGCCGCCCTGGACGCAGGGGTGCCGGTCCAGCCGGTGCGCATCGGCTACCGGCTCAGCGGCGGCACGGCCACCACGGCCCCCGCGTACGTGGGTGAGGACACGCTGCTGGCCTCCCTGTGGCGGGTGGCGACGGCCCGCGGCCTGATCGCGGAGGTCGAGGTACGGGCCCCCGTCCCACCGGGCAGCAGCCCCGACCGCCGGGCTCTCGCCCGCGCCGCCCAGCCACCGGAGACGACGGCACCGTCGTGGACGCACACGGCGCTCGTGGCGTAGGAAGTGCGCCGACCGGGCCGTCCCCCGTAAGGGCTGGTTCCGGCTGCGCGGCCCGCCCCCGGGGACACGGCCGTGCGGTTCGCCGACCGGCGGCAGCTGCTCGCCGCGGCCGGACGCGGACAGCGCCGGCGGCTCGCAGTGCGCCGGCCGGTGCACGGCGCCGGACGTCCCTGCCCGCACCGGACGTTCCTCAGTGGTGCCCGGACAGCGTGCGCGTGTCCGGGCTGTGCGGCCCGCCCCCGGGGACGCGGCCGTGCGGTTCGCCGACCGGCGGCAGCTGCTCGCCGCGGCCGGACGCGGACAGCGCCGGCGGCTCGTCGTGCGCCGGCCGGTGCACGACGCAGGAGGTCCTCGCCGACGCCGGACGGGCCTCAGCCGCCCCCGGACCGCGTACGCGCCAGAAACGGTGCCGTCCGGCTCTCCGTCGAGCGGGCGACGTCCGCGGGCGGCCCCGACGCCACGATCCGGCCGCCCTCGTCGCCGCCGCCCGGGCCGAGGTCGATGACCCAGTCCGCGCGTGCGACGACGGACATGTCGTGCTCGACGACGATGACGGTGTGCCCGGCGTCGACGAGCCCGTGCAACTGGCGCATCAGGACGTCCACGTCCGCCGGGTGGAGGCCGGTCGTGGGCTCGTCGAGGAGGTAGAGCGTGTGGCCGCGCCGGCCGCGTTGCAGTTCGCTCGCCAGCTTGATCCGCTGGGCCTCGCCGCCGGAGAGCTCGGTGGCGGGCTGGCCGAGGCGGAGGTAGCCCAGGCCGACGTCGAGCAGGGTGCCGAGGCTGCGGGCCACGGCCGGGGTGTCCGCGAAGAACTCCGCCGCGCTCTCCACTGTCAGATCCAGCACCTGCGCGATGTTCCGCCCGCGGTATGCCACCTCCAGCGTCCGAGGGTTGTAGCGGGCCCCGCCGCAGTCCGGGCAGGGCGCGTACGTGCTCGGCAGGAACAGCAGCTCCACGCTGACGAACCCCTCACCCTGGCAGGTCTCGCAGCGCCCTCCCGCCACGTTGAAGGAGAACCGCCCGACGCCGAAACCGCGTGCGCGGGCCCCGTCGGTGGCCGCGAAGACCTTGCGTACGACGTCGAAGAGGCCCGTGTAGGTGGCGAGGTTCGAGCGCGGGGTGCGGCCGATCGGCTTCTGGTCGACCGAGACCAGCCGGCCGACCCCCGCCGAGTCCTCCGTGATCTCACCGATGAGCGTGGACTTGCCGGAGCCGGACACCCCGGTCACCGCGGTGAACACGCCGAGCGGGAACTTTGCTGTCACGCCGCGCAGGTTGTGCCGCGAGACCGGGCCGGTCTCGAGCCACCCGGTCGCCTCGCGCACGTCCCGGGCCGGGACGGGGGAGCGGTCGAACAGGTAACGGGCCGTCGCCGACTCCTCGACACCGGCCAGCCCGGCCACCGGACCGCTGTGCAGCACCCGCCCGCCGTGTTCACCGGCGTCCGGGCCCACCTCGACCAGCCAGTCGGCCCCCCGCACCACGTCGAGGTGGTGCTCCACCACGAACACCGAGTTCCCGGACGCCTTCAGCCGCTCCAGCACCGTGAGCAGTGCCTCGGTGTCCGCTGGATGCAGGCCGGCCGACGGCTCGTCGAGGACGTAGACGACCCCGAACAGGCCCGAGCGTAGCTGGGTGGCCAGACGCAGGCGCTGCAGTTCGCCCGCGGAGAGCGTGGGTGTGGGCCGGTTGAGACTGAGGTAGCCGAGACCCAGCTCGACGACCGGCGCGATACGGGACCGCAGGTCGTCGGTGAGGACCCTGGCGGCCTCCGAGGTCGCGTCGAGACCGGTGGCCAGCTCAACCAGCGGCAGTGCGGCCAGTTCGGCGATGGTCCGGCCGCCGAACGTCACGGCCAGGGCCTCGGGGCGCAGCCGGCTGCCGCCGCACGCCGGGCAGGGGGCGCTGGTGAGGAACCGCTCGGCCTTCGCCCGCAGGGCCGGGCTCTTGGAGTCCGAGAACGTCTTCATCACGTACCGGTGGGCGCTCATGTAGGTGCCCTGGTACGGCCGTTGGATCCGGTCGGCGTCCCGCACGGGGTGCACGGTGACCACCGGCTGCTCGTCGGTGAACAGGATCCACTCCCGCCGGTCCGCTGGCAGCTCCCGCCACGGCCGGTCCACCTCGTGGCCGAGCGCGTCGAGGATGTCCCGCAGGTTCTTGCCCTGCCAGGCGCCCGGCCACGCGGCGATCGCCCCGTCGCGGATCGACAGCGACGGGTCGGGGACCAGCAGCTCCTCGCTCGTACGGTGCACCTGCCCGAGCCCGTGGCACTCCGGGCAGGCCCCCACGGCCGTGTTGGGCGAGAAGGCGTCGGAGTCGAGCCGCTCGGCGCCGGGCGGGTAGGTGCCGGCGCGGGAGAACAGCATCCGCAGGGAGTTGGAGAGGTTGGTGACGGTGCCGACGGAGGAGCGAGAGGTGGGCGCCGCGCGGCGCTGCTGGAGCGAGACGGCCGGGGGCAGACCGGTGATCTCCCCGACCTTCGGGGCGCCGACCTGGTGGATCAGCCGGCGTGCGTACGGCGCGACCGACTCGAAGTAGCGCCGCTGCGCCTCCGCGTAGATCGTGCCGAACGCCAGCGACGACTTCCCCGAGCCGGACACGCCGGTGAACACGGCCAGCACGTCCCGCGGGATGTCGACGTCGATGCCCTGGAGGTTGTGCTCGCGGGCGCCGCGGACACGGACGAACGGGTCATGGGGGTCGCGGTCGTGCATGGGAAACGACTCTAACCGGAGGTGATCGCGGCCAGCCGCCGGTAGGAGTCCAGCAGGGCCTCACGGTCGTACGTGCTGGTCGTGACGAGTATCTCCTGCGCGCCCGTCTCCTTCAGCACCGTCTCCAGCTCGTGCGCCACCTGCTCCTCGGTGCCGGCGATGTGGCCGGTCAGGCCGGACTCGTAGAAGCCGCGCTCCTTGCCGGTCATCGTGAGCGCCTCCACGCGCTCGGCGGGCGGCAGGGGCGGGAAGGTGCCGTGGGTGCGGGAGTACGCCATGGACCAGGCCTCGGGGATCAGCAGCCGCCGGGCCTCGTCGGGGGTGTCGGCCACGGCGATCGTGCCCGAGATGACGACGTAGGGCTCCGCGGCCCAGGGGGAGGGGCGGAAACGGTCGCGGTAGTGGTCGATGCCGCGCCGCATCTTGTCCCGGTTCCTGAGGTCGCCGATGACCATGGGCAGCCCCGCGCGGGCGGCGATGCCGGCGCCCTCGCCCATGGCCAGGACGAACGGCGGCACGCTCAGGCCCTCGGCGGGGCGGGCGTGGACCCCGGTGGGGGAGGTGCCCCGGAACCAGCCGAGCAGTTCGCCGAGCTGGGCCTCGAAGTCCTCGGCGTCGCCCTTGTCGCGGCCCAGGGCCCTGCGCACCCCGTCCGTGAAGCCGACGGACCGGCCGAGGCCCATGTCGATCCGCCCGGGGAACAGCGACTCCAGCACCCCGAACTGCTCGGCCACGACCAGCGGCCTGTGGTTGGGCAGCATCACCCCGCCGGTGCCGACCCGGATCGTCCGGGTCGCGCCCGCGACAGCCGCGGCCAGCACGGTCGGCGCGGAACCGGCGACCCCGGGCACGCCGTGGTGCTCCGAGACCCAGAGCCGGTGGTAGCCGAGCCGCTCCAGCTCCCGCGCCAGCCGCACGGTGTCGCGCAGCGCCTCGGAGTGGGTGTGCCCCTCGCGGGTGCGGGAGCGGTCGAGGACGGACAGACGCACGGGTTCCATACCAGGTTCTACGCCGGACGGGGCCGCCGGTATTCCGGCGCCGCCAAGGGGACCACCGCCGGAAAACCGGGTGACCGCGTCCTGCCACGTCAGGACAATGTTCCGATATCCCGTAGCGAAAGGCGGCCCACCGTGACCGTCCCCAACGTCCTGCTCTCCGGCATCGTCGGATCGACCGCCTATGGCCTCGCCCGCCCGGGTTCGGACATCGACCGCCTCGGCCTGTTCGCCGCGCCCACCGGAGAGCTGCACGGTCTGCGCCGGCCGAAGGAGTCGCACGTCAGCACCGCGCCGGACCACACCCTGCACGAGGCGGCCAAGTGGTGCCGGCTGGCCCTCGGCGGCAACCCGACCGCGATGGAGCTGGTGTGGCTCCCCGACGACCTGTACGAGGTGCGCACCCCGCTCGGCGACGAGCTCATCGGCATCCGTACGGCGTTCCTGAGCGCCCGGCGCGTGAGGGACGCCTATCTCGGGTACGCCACCCAGCAGTTCCGGCGGCTGGAGGCGCGCGGCGACGGTTCGTTCTCCGCCGACACCCGCAAGCGCACCGCGAAGCACGCCCGGCATCTCAAGCGGCTGTGCGGCCAGGGCCTGGAGCTGTACACCACCGGGCGGCTGACGATCCGTGTCGAGAACCCGGACGAGTACCACGCCTTCGGCGAGCGCGTCGCCGCCGACCCGTCGGCCGCGCTGCCTCTGCTCAGGCACTACGAGGCCGCCTTCGACGCGGGCCCCACAGCGCTGCCGGACGAGCCCGACGAGGCGCCGGTGGAGGCCTGGCTGCACCGGGTCCGGGCGCACTTCTACCCGGAGGCGGCCCGCTCAGCCGTCGGGGCGTAGCAGGCCGCGCTCGTAGGCCCTGACCAGGTTCTGCGGGACGAGGTGACGGACGCCGTCGACGGTGACGGGGACCAGCGTCGGGGTGGCCGCCTTCCACTGGGCGCGGCGGTGACGGGTGTTGCTGCGGGACATCTTCCGCTTGGGGACAGCCATGGGGACTCCTCCTCGGTGGGCGGGCACCGAGAACGCTACATGAAAATGGATCCCATTAACAATGTGCGTCGAGATGCCCGGCCACCGCTGTCCCGGACAGGCGTGTCAGTCGTCCGCGCCCACGAGCATCCGCACCTCGAACTCCTCGTGCGCGCCGGCCTCTTCGCCCGGGCTCTTGTCCAGCACCGTGCCGAGCCAGCCCAGGAGGAAGCCCATGGGGATGGAGACGATGCCGGGGTTCTGCAGCGGGAACCAGGCGAAGTCGGCCTCGGGGTAGAACGAGCCCGGGGCCGAGGAGACGACGGGGGAGAAGGTGGCCAGCAGGACGGAGCAGAGCAGACCGCCGTAGAGGCTGAGCAGGGCGCCCTTCGCGCTGAAGCGCCGCCAGAAGAGGGTGTAGATGATCGTCGGCAGGATCGCGGACGCCGCGATGGCGAAGGCCAGGAAGGCGAGCGTCGCGGTGTTCGCCCCCCACGCGACGAGGGCCAGCAGGATGCCCAGGACTCCGATGACCGCCCCGGACAGCCGGGCCACGGTCAGCTCCTCCGTCTCGCTCGCCCGGCCCTTGCGGATCACCTCGCTGTACAGGTCGTGCGCGAGGGAGGACGCCGCGGCCAGGGTGAGACCGACCGCCACGGCGAGCAGCGTCAGATAGGCCAGGCAGGTCAGCAGCGCGGTGAGGACACTGCCGCCCAGCTCGTGGGCGAGCAGCAGGACGGAGGCGTTGCCGGTGCGGTCCGTGCTCTCGATGGTGTCCCGGCCGAGCAGCGCGGTGGCACCGAGGCCCATGATGCCCGCCCCGAAGCAGACCGCGCCGACCAGGCCGATGGCCCACAGCACGGAGGAGCGCAGGACGCCGCTGTTGCGCGGGGTGAGCAACCGCATCAGCACGTGCGGGAGGGCGGCGAGGCCGAGCACGATGGCCAGTTCGAGGCTGAGGAAGTCCAGCTTGTTGCTGACGGTGCCACCGTAGCGCAGCCCCGGTTCGAGGAAGCTCAGGCCCGAGCCGCTGCGTTCGGAGGCCCTCTCCAGCAGCGCGTTGGGGTTCCAGTCGAAGTGGTGGAGCACCCATCCCGCGGTGAACAGCACGCCCACCACCAGCATGACGGCCTTGATGATCTGGATGACCGTGGCGCCGGGCATGCCGCCGAGGGAGGCGTACAGGATCACGAAGACGCCGATCACGACCACGCACAGGGTGCGGGTGGTGCCGCTCGGCACACCGGTGAACTGCGTCAGCAGGGCCACGCTGCCCACCAGTTGGGCCACCAGGTAGAGCGTGGCGATGGCCAGGATGCAGACCGCCAGCGCGACCCGTACCGGCCGCTGCTGCCGGGGCAGGCGCAGCGCCACCGTGTCGCCCAGTGTGAACTTGCCCGTGCGGTGCAGGGGTTCAGCGATCAGCAGCAGGACCATCATCCAGGCGACCGTGGTGCCGCCGAGGTACATCAGCCCGTCGTACCCGGTCAGGGCGACCAGCCCGGTGCTGCCCAGCAGGGTGGCGGCGGACAGGTAGTCGCCGCACATGGCGAGGCCGTTGCGCAGCGGCGACATGGCGCGGTTGCCGAGGTAGAACTCGCTGATCTCGTCGCGCTGAGGAGCCGTCAGCAGCGCCGTGAACAGGGTGATCACGACCACGGTCAGGAACAGGACGAACGTCAGCTGCAGACTGCTGTCGTCGATGGCGGCGGCGGTCACCACGTGCGGAACCCCCTCGTCCCGTGCTGAAGCGGCTGCCCGGCCCCCTGTGGAGGCACCGCCGAACGGGCGCGGCGGCTCTCGGTCTCGTGCAGCCGGGACCTGAGGCCGCGGGCGAGCGGATCGACCCGGGTGCGCATGTGCCGGACATAACACCACGCGGTCACGCCCATGACGACGAACTGCCCGAGCCCGAGGACGAGTCCGACCGTGAGGCGGCCGAACAGCGGCTGGTTCATCACCGCGGGCGCAAAACTCGACAGCAGTACATACAGCAGGAATCCACCGACGGACAGGATCGTCGCCCGGATGCCGAACCGGCGCTGCGCGCGACGCAGAGAGTGAAATTCGGGATGGTCGGATATGCGAGACGGCGGAGTACGTTCGATGTGCGGAAGCGGAAATGCGGGAGTGTCATCCCGCCGCGGTGAATATTCGGGCACAGGCGCACCTTCTTCGCTGCATCGTGCCCCGCACTCGACCCCGTCGGGTCGGTGGGCGCGTCCGGTTTCCGGGCAGGGGGAAGGGGTGCCGGACGCGCGGTGGGGGTGCGGGCTCTGTGGGGGCTCGTGCATCCGGAGAACTCGCTTTTCCGGATGCACGCGGACGGCCTCGGGGTTCTGTGTGGAGATCCCCGACCAGCCTCGGCCGCGGGTGGTGGCGAGGCTGAAAGCGGAGTATGTCAGTGCTGTGCTTGAGCCATCAACTGTGCGGGTGAATTAGCCCGCGTGCATGGCTTGTTCACGCGGGCTGTCTCACATGCGCTTAGTCTGGGCGGCGTGAGTGACGACCGCAGCAAGGCCCCGCTGGCCGTGTTCGACCTGGACAACACCCTCGCCGACACCACGCACCGGCAGAAGTTCCTGGAGCGCCGGCCCAAGGACTGGGACGGGTTCTTCTCGGCGGCGCCGCAGGACCCGCCGGTCCCGGAGGGCATCGCGCTGGTCCGGGAGAGCGCGCGGGAGTGCGAGATCGTCTACCTCACCGGGCGGCCCGAGCGCTGCCGGCGCGACACGCTGGACTGGCTAGCCGCCCAGGGGCTGCCCGAAGGGCGCGTGCACATGCGGCGGGACGCCGACCGGCGGCCCGCCCGCTTCACCAAGCTGGAGATCCTGCGGCGCCTCGCCCGCACCCGCGAGATCCGCGTCCTCGTGGACGACGACGAACTGGTCTGCGCGGACGCCCGGCGTGCGGGCTTCACCGTCGTACGGGCCGACTGGGTGACCCGGTCCGCCGAGCTGAAGTCGGCGCAGGAGCGGGAAGGGCGGACCTGAGAGCGCCTAACGGAGGAGAGCCGGAGCCCGCCTGTCTACTCGGACTCGTCCAGCCGGAAGCCCACCTTCAGGCCCACCTGCCAGTGCGCGATCCGCCCGTCCTCGAGCTGGCCGCGCACCTGCGTCACCTCGAACCAGTCCAGGTTGTGCAGCGTCTGCGAGGCCCGCTCGATGCCGTTGCGGACGGCCTGGTCGACGCCGTCCGGTGAGGTGCCGACGATCTCCGTGACCCGGTAGGTGTGGTTCGACATGCCGCTGCTCCTCTTCCAGTGACGGGAGTGTCACGCTCACTCCACCGTGCCCCAAGCGGCGGCGAAGCGCGAGACGTCGTCTCCCGCCGTCGCCGCCGCCCCGGGGCTCACCGGTGTCAGCGCGCCACACTCAGCGACAGCGCGAACCGGCCCGCCCCGTCCGTCCACCAGTGGGCCAGGTCCAGTCCCGCGGCGGACAGTTCGGCGCGCACGCCCTCCTGCCGGAACTTCGCCGACACCTCGGTCCGCATCTCCTCGCCCGCCGCGAAGTCGACGGCGAGGTCGAGCGCCGGCACCTTCACCGTCTGCGCCGTACGGGAGCGCAGCCGCATCTCGATCCACTCGTGCCCGGCGTCCCACACCGCCACATGGTCGAACGCGGCGGGTTCGAAGTCGGCGCCCAGCTCGCGGTTGATCACGCTCAGGACGTTCCTGTTGAACGCGGCCGTCACCCCGGCCGCGTCGTCGTACGCCCGGACCAGCACCTCCTCGTCCTTGACCAGGTCCGTGCCCAGCAGCAGGGCGTCACCCGGGGCGAGCAGGGCGCGTACGGACGCCAGGAACGCGGCGCGCTCGGCGGGCAGCAGGTTGCCGACGGTGCCGCCCAGGAACGCCACCAGGCGGGGCCCCGGCGTGTCCGGCAGGGTCAGTTCCGCGGTGAAGTCGGCGATCAGCGCGTGCACGTCGAGCCCCGGCCGCTCGGCGGCGAGCGCCTGCCCGGCCTGGCTGAGGGCGCTCTCGCTGACGTCGACCGGGACGTAGGTGTGCAGCTCCGTGAGGGCGTCGATCAGATGCCGGGTCTTCTCCGAGGAGCCGGAGCCGAGCTCGACCAGGGTGCGTGCCCGGGTCGCCGCGGCGATGTCGCCGGAGCGCGCGAGGAGGATCTCCCGCTCCGCGCGCGTGGGGTAGTACTCCGGCAGTTCCGTGATCTTCTCGAACAGGTCGCTGCCGTGCGCGTCGTAGAACCACTTCGGCGGCAGTGTCCTGGGGCGGCCGGACAGCCCCCGGTGGACGTCGGCGCGCAGCGCGGCGTCCGTGGCGTCCTCGGGCAGCGTGCGGGTGAGGTGGAACGGGCTCACGTACGGGGCTCCTTCACGGGTGCGGGCGCGGAGGCCTCGGTCGGCTCCTTCAGCGGCGTGAGCAGCACGTCCGTGCGGCTCGCCGCGAGCAGGGTGCGGTCGGGCACCTCCTGCCAGTGCGGATCGTCGTCGTAGGGCTCGGAGGCCACGACGGTGCCGCCGCCGGGCCGGGTGAGATACCAGAGGGTGTCGCCCCAGGCGGTCGCGGTGATGGTGTCGCCGTCGGTGAGCAGGAGGTTGAGCCGGGAACCGGGCGCGGCGGCGGCGACCTCCCAGACCGTGTCGGCCAGCGCCTGGCCCTGCTCGTCGCCGCTCCTCAGCCGGGCCAGGACCAGGGCCCACACGAGCGCCGAGTCGTTGCGGGCCTCCAGCGACAACAGGTCCTCGGGGGACAGGGTGCGGGACACCGGCGCGAGCGAGCCGGGCCAGCCCTTGACCGCCCCGTTGTGGCTGAACAGCCAGGTCCCCGCGGCGAACGGCGCCGCCGCGGCCTCCGCGTCCGCGCCCGACAGTGTCGCGTCCCGCACCGCGGCGAGCAGCGCGGTGGAGCGTACGACCCGGGCGAGATCGGTGAACGACAGGTCCGCCCAGATCGGCCCGGCCCGGCGGTAGCGGGCCGGCACCGGGTCGCCCTCGGCGTACCAGCCCACGCCGAAACCGTCGGCGTTGACCGTCCCGTACCGCTGGTGCCGGGGCGCCCACGACTGCCGGTACAGCCCGTGCGGGGGCTCCACGAGGAGCCGGCCCAGCGACTCCTGTGGCCCCACATACGCCACATGACGGCACATCAGGCGTCCTCCGACCGGGCCGTGCGGAACCCGGAGAAGATCTGCCGCCGGATCGGGTAGTCCCAGTTGCGGAAGGTGCCCCGGCAGGCCACCGCGTCCACCGCGAACGAACCGCCGCGCAGCACCTTGTGCCCGGGCCCGAAGAAGACCTCCGAATACTCCTTGTACGGGAACGCCTTGAACCCCGGATACGGCAGGAAGTCGCTGGCCGTCCACTCCCACACGTCGCCGATCAACTGCCGTACGCCGAGCGGCGACTCACCGGCCGGGTAGCTTCCGGCGGGCGCCGGACGCAGGTGGCGCTGGCCGAGGTTGGCGTGTTCGGGTCCCGGGTCGGCGTCGCCCCACGGGTAGCGCGTCGAGCGGTCGCCGGCCGGGTCGTGCCGGGCCGCCTTCTCCCACTCCGCCTCGGTCGGGAGCCGGCGTCCCGCCCAGCGGGCGTAGGCGTCGGCCTCGTACCAGCACACGTGCAGCACCGGCTCGTCCGGCGGGACGACCTCGGTGACGCCGAAGCGGCGCCTGAGGAACTGCTTTCCGTCGCGCCGCCAGAACAGCGGGGCGTCGATGCCGTGCCTGCGGATGTGCGCCCAGCCGTCGGCCGTCCACCACCGCGGATTGTCGTAGCCGCCGTCCTCGATGAACGCTTGGTAGGCGGCGTTCGTCACCGGCGTGGTGTCGATGTGGAAGGGCGCCACCTCGCGTCGGTGCGCGGGGCGTTCGTTGTCCAGCGCCCACGGCTCACCGGAGGTGCCCATCGTGAACGGGCCGCCCGGGACGAGGACTTCGGACGGACCGGTGAACAGCGGCGCCGGCTCGGGGTCCGGGGCGGTCAGCGCCTGCGGCCCCTTGCGCAGCTGATGGGTGATCAGCATCGTCTCGTCGTGCTGCTGTTCGTGCTGCGCGATCATGCCGAAGGCGAACCCGGCCTCCGTCAGCCGCGTCCCGTGGAACGCGGCCCGTTCCAGCACGTCCAGGGCCCGGCCGCGCACATCGGCCGCGTACGTCCGCGCCTCGGCCGGCGACAGCAGAGGCAGCTTCGGCCGCTCGGCGCGCGGGTGCTCGAAGGCGTCGTAGAGGCCGTCGATCTCGGGGCGTATCGCCTCGTGCCCGGCGACGGCCCGCAGCAGCCACTGCTCCTCCTGGTTGCCGATGTGCGCGAGGTCCCACACCAGCGGCGACATCAGCGGCGAGTGCTGGGCGGTCAGGTCGGGATCCTCCACGCAGCTTGTCAGCAGGGTGGTGCGGTCCCGGGCGACGACGAGTGAGGCGACCGCCCGCTCACGGAGCACCTCGGGGTCGACGGTCCCGGCGTCGACAGCGGGATCGGTGTCGGTCATGGGCGGAGGTCCTTCCCGTGGGCGCGACCGTCCGTGCCGCGCTGTCGGTCGAGCAGGTCGTCGGCGGGGCAGCGGCCCAGGACGACATAGCGGTCCAGGTAGGCCGTGACGGCCTCGATGACCTCGGGGGCGGCGCCGAGCCGGGGCAGGGCCTCCAGCGCGGTCGTGAAACACGTGACGGCCACCTCGCGCAGTTCCGCGTCGGCCAGTCCGCCACGGGCCGCGTCGAGCCACAGGGGGTTGTGCGGCGCTGGCAGCCCCAGCGTCCGCTCGGCCAGCGGCTTCACGGCCCGGTAGGCGGTCTCGGTGGCCTCCTGGTCGTCGAACAGTGCCGCCGTCACTGCGAGCGGCACGATCCAGCCGTCGTCCCCGGGCTGCGCGTCGATCATGCGCAGTTCGAGATGGCCGCGCGGCCTGACCGGCGGGAACAGGGTCGTGACGTGGTAGTCGAGATCCTCCCGGGTGGGCGGCCGGGGCGTGCCCGTGCGGATCCAGTCCCGGAAGGTGAGCCCCTCGGGGACGTCCCAGGGCCCGGCGTCCCGCCGGACGCACATCACGGGGGAGTCCAGCACGTGCCGGGCCCAGGCGCCGCGCGGGTCGGTGTCCAGGCGCGGTCCGCCCGCCCGGCCGGCGCCGATCCTGGTCCACGCCAGCTGCCGGGTGGACAGCCAGCCGGTCGGACGGTGCCCGGCGAGCGGGGAGTTGGCGAACGCGGCCACCAGGACCGCGCCCAGATGGTGGGCCAGCCACCAGCGCCGCACCAGGCCCTGCGGCCCGGGCTCCTCGTGGCCGGCGTCCAGGCACACCTGCACGGAGGCGGAGGTGCACATCATGGCGCGACCGGCGGGGCCCGTGCGGTCCAGGCACGCCTCCATGGCGTCGTAGCGCGGTTCGCGCAGGAACCGGCGGGGTTCGTGCCAGGGATCATGGCCGAGGCCGACGAGGGCGAGGCCGTCTTGGCGCAAGACCGCGCGGACGGCGTCGAGGTCGGCGGAGACGGTACCGATGACTTCCGTGAGCGAGGCGCCGGGGGGCGAGCTCAGCTCCAGCTGGCCGCCGGGTTCCACGGTGAGCGCCGACCTCAGAGGCAGGGGCCGCAGTGCGGCGTAGGCCGCTTCGAGTCGTTCGGGTGTGACGGGGAGCTGCGGTGCGCGCAGCTCGTGGACGAGCCATTCCACCTCGACGCCGAGGCGGCGTGGCGGGCCGGTCTTGAAGCAGATGCCGTGGACCAGAGCCTCGACCTCGGCTTCGGACAGTGAGGTGCGTGGCCGGGTACAGCCACCTACCGAATCGGACATGTCGGGATCCTCCTGAGATTCCACCATGCCATTGGTCCGGGCTCTCCGGTGGCCCGGACCGGGATCACCCGTCCCACCCAAGACGCTCATGCCGCTCGGCACAAGGGGACTAACCGGGGCGTTCCCGGGCGGCCATACGGTCCGGCCCGGTGTTTCCAAGGACTTTCCCGGGCGTTCTCCGATGGCGAAAACTGTGTTGCACCGGGGGTCGGGCATCGCCCACGATGCCTGCGTGAGCACGACAAGAAGGGCCGCGCGGCACGCGGTCACGGCGCGCACGGGGGTGGCGCCGTGAGCGCGCGCCTGCGCGGTATCGCGCGGCAGACCGAGCAGATCGTCGCGGCCGGGGCCTACCGTGCGTCGGACGGGCGCGAGGTCTCGATCGCGGCGCAGCTGCGGGCGGCGCGCGAGGGTACGCGCCTGTACGGGCCGCAACCGGTGCCGGTGCCCGCCGATCGGGTGACCGGGGCGCGGGAGACGCTGGTCGAGGTCACGGGAGAGAGCAGCCTGGAGGCCACCCGCCGGCTGAGCGGGCACGTGGCCGTGCTGAACTTCGCCTCGGCCCGCAATCCCGGGGGCGGTTATCTGAACGGCGCCCAGGCCCAGGAAGAGGCCCTGTGCCGGGCCTCCGCGCTGTACGCCTGCCTCCTGGAGGCCCGGGCCTTCTACGACCACCACCGGGCCCACCGCGACCCGTTCTACACGGACCGTGTCATCCACTCACCGGCCGTGCCCGTCTTCCGCGACGACCGGGGCCGCCTGCTGGCAGAGCCGTACACCGCCGGCTTCCTGACCTCGCCCGCGCCCAACGCGGGCGTGGTGCTCCGCACGGCGCCCGAACGGGCCCCCGAACTGCCGCGGGCCCTCGCGGTCCGGGCCGAACGCGTCCTGGAGACGGCCGCCGCCCACGGCTACCGTCGACTCGTCCTCGGCGCCTGGGGCTGCGGGGTGTTCCGCAACGACCCCGCGCAGGTGGCGGAGGCGTTCCGGGCGCTGCTGGGGCCCGGCGGCCGCTTCGCGGAGGCCTTCGAGCATGTCGTGTTCGGGATCCTTGACCGGACGCGGGACCGTGCGGTGACGGGCGCCTTCGAGGAGGCGTTCAGCTCCAGCCGTAGCGCTCCTGCAGGCGGCGCCTGACCAGGTTGAAGCGCATGCGGTCCAGGGCGCACGCCTCCCGGCGCATACCGTCCTCGTGCAGGCGCAGCACCCGGTCCACGTCGACCCACGAGTCCCGGCCCGTCCGGTCCCACGGCCCACTGCCGATCGGCACCCACTCCCGGTCGCCGTCGTGCCGCTTGCTGGACAACCGCACCGCCAGGAAGGTGCCGCCCGGCTCGCGGGCGACCACCAGCACCGGGCGGTCCTTGCCACGGCCGTCGTTCTCCTCGTAGGGCACCCACGTCCAGACGATCTCCCCGGGGTCCGGGTCGCCGTCGTGCGCGGGCGAGTACTCCGTCCGTACCCGGCCCACCTCGCGCGGGTCGGCCTGGACGGTGGCGGAGGGGCCGTGACGGCCGGGGACGTTCTCGTCGGCAAACGTGCTCACGGGGGCACCTTAGAGGCTGCCCCCGTGAGCACGCCGCCCGGGTCACCTGTCGTCCATCGGCACCTTCTGCGTCTGCCCGTTCAGGGGCGAGGTGTCCTGCGGTGCCTGCCCGCTCCGGTCCATCGAGGCGAGCAGCTGACGGGCGAGGCCCAGCCCCGTGCCACCCATGGTGAGCGCCTTGGCGAACACGTCCGCCATGCCGTCGGCGCCGTTGAGCAGCACCATGTTGTCGACGTTGCCGAAGGCGGACGCGCCGGCCTGCACGATCTCCGGCCAGTTCTCGGCGAGTTGCTGGGCGACGACCGCCTCCTGGTTCTCGGCCAGGGCGGCGGCGCGGGCCTTGATGGCCTCCGCCGCCGCGAGGCCCTTCGCCCTGGCCGCCTCGGCCTCGGCCAGGCCCCTGGCCTGTGCCGCCGCCGCCTCGGCCTCACCGGTGGCCCGGGTCGCCTGCGCGGCCGCCTCGCCCCGGGCCTTGGTCGCCTCGGCCTCGGCGCCCGCGGCCGTCTTGACCCGGGTGGCCTCGGCGGCCGCCGCGAGCTCCGTCTCCTTCGCCTGCGCCTGGGCCGACGAGATGCGCGCGTCGCGGTCGGCCTCGGCCAGGGTGCGGGTCTCGTAGGCCGCCGCGTCGGCGGGTTTGCGGACGTCCGCCTGGAGTTGCTGCTCGCGCCGGTGCGCCTCCAGCTCCGCCACCCGCGTCTCCTGGACGACGACCTCCTGCCGGGCGCCGGCCTCGGCGAGCGGCCCGGCCTGCCGGGCCTTGGCGGCCGCCGTGTCGCGCTCGGCCTGGTAACCGGCCTGGAGGATCTCGCTGTCCCGGGTCGCCTCCGCCATCCGCGCGAACGACTGCTGCTCGGCCTCGGTGGCCAGCCGGTTGGCCTCCGCCTGCGCGATCCGCGCGTCGCGTTGCACGGCCGCCGCGTGCGGCATGGCGAGGTTCTGGATGTACCCGGTCGGGTCCTCGATCTCGTGGATCTGCAGCGAGTCCACGATCAGGCCCAGTTTCTCCATCTCGGTGCCGCACGCGGCACGGGTCTGCCCGGTGAGCTTCTCCCGGTCCCGGATCATGTCCTCGACCGTCAGCCCGCCCACGATGGACCGCAGATGACCGGCGAAGACGTTGTGCACCCGCTCCGACATCAGCTTCTGCTGGTCGAGGAACCGGCGGGCCGCGTTGGCGATCGACACGAAGTCGTCGCCCACCTTGAAGATGACCACGCCCCGCACCTTCAGCGGGATGCCCTGGTGGGTCACGCAGTCCACCTGGAGTTCTGTCTCGTTCAGGTCGAGCGAGAGCTTGCGCACCGCCTGCACTCCGGGCATCACGAGCGTGCCGCGCCCGGTGACGATGCGGAACCCCAAGCCCTCCTCGATGCCCTCCGTGCGGTGCTTGGACCCCGAGATGATCAGTGCCTCGTTGGGTTCGGCGACCCGCCACATGAGCTTGAACAGACCGATCAGAACGAGGACGGCGGCAACCGCCACCCCCGCAACGACGCCGACGACCATCGGCATTCGCCCCCTCTGCATGGTGCCCTCTCGGCACCGAACGAAGGGGAGTGTGCTCCTGCGCGGAGCCCGGGTACAGACACCGGCGCATCCTTGGCCGAAGCTTGACGCGTACGGCTCTCACCTGCGTCGCAACGGGCTCAACTGTCGTACGCAGCCGCCACGTAGACCGTCCTCGGGGGCAGGTACTCGATCACCATCACGACCGTCCCCGTCTCGATGCGGTCGGTCGCGGAGGCGGGGTGGGCGAGGAAGTGCTCGGCGCCGCCGCGCACCCGGACGATCACCTCACCGACCAGCCCGGGCCCGATCGTTCCGGTGACCCGCCCCATGAGCCCGACCATCGACGCGTCCGCCATGAGCACAGCGTACGGTCGCTCAGGCGGCAGCGGAACGTGCCGTGACCGGCGGCGACGGCCACTGCTCGGCCCAGCGCAGGTCCGCCTCCAACTGGGCGGCCACCTGCACGAGCAGGGGCTCGCTGTTCGCCGGGCCCAGCAACTGCGCGCCGACCGGCAGGCCGTCCGGCGTGAAACCCGCGGGCACGTTGACGCCCGGCCAGCCCAGCACGTTCCACGGCCAGGCGTACGGGCAGGCGGCGATCATCGCCCGGTCGGTGGCGAACCCGCTCAGTTCGAGCAGGGCGCCGATCCGGGGCGGGGGAGCGGCCGTTGTGGGCGCGAGAACGACGTCGTAGGAGGTGAAGAAGGAGCCGATGCGCCGGTGCAGCGCGGTCTCCGCACGCCGGGCCGCCCGCAGCGGGGCACCGGCGAGCAGCCGGCCCAGCCGGGCCGCGTCCCGGGTGCGCCGGTCCAGTAGCGCCGGGAAGGGCGCCTCGCCCACGCGCTCGGCGATCCCGGCCGTGGCGCGCGGCACGAAGGTCAGCCCGATCTGCCCGTAGGGCGGATCGGCCTCCTCGACGAAGTGCCCGAGCGCGGCCAGCCGTTCGGCCAGTTCGACCACCCGGGTCCGCACCTCGGGCAGGAGCCGGGCGGGCACCGCCGTGAAGGGCGGCTTGAGGGAGAGCGCGATGCGCAGCCGCCCGGGGTCGCGGCCGACGGCCCGGGACACGTCGAGGGCCGGGGGCCGGTGCGGGTCCTGGGCGTGGTTGCCGCTCGCGGCGTCCAGCAGCAGGGCCGCGTCGGCGACCGTGCGGGCCAGGGTGCCGTTGACGGTGATGCCCTGGAAGGACTCGCCGCGCGGCCAGGTGGAGACGCGTCCGCGCTGCGGCTTGATGCCGACCAGGTGCGTCCACGCGGCCGGGATCCGCACCGAACCGGCACCGTCCGAGCCGAGCGCGGCCGGCACCAGACCGGCGGCGACCGCGGCGGCCGAGCCGCCCGAGGAACCGCCGGGCGTGTGCTCCGTGCTCCACGGGTTGCGGGTCGCTCCGAAGGCGGGACCCTCGGTGAAGGGCCACTGACCGAACTCGCAGGTGTTGGTCTTGCCGATGATCACGGCCCCGGCCGCGCGCAGCCGCCGCACCGCCTCGCCGTCCTCGGTGACCGGCGGGAACTCCCCGCAGCAGCCGAAGGCGGTCGGCTCACCGGCCACGTCCATGTCGTCCTTCACGGCGACGGGGACGCCGAGCAGCGGCCTCGGCGCGCCTTCGGACGCCAGTTCCCGGTCCGCGGCGTCGGCCTCCGCGAGCGCGGCCTCGGCCCGGACGATCCGGAAGGCGTTGAGACTGCCCTGCGTCGCCTCGATCCGCGCCAGGGTCCGCTCGACCAGCGCCCGCGACGTCACCTCCCCGGCGGCCAGCGCACGGGCGGCCTCCGCCAGGCCTTCGGAACGGTCGAGCGTCATACGGACACCTCCGGAAGCGGCTGTCTACCGAACGGTAACGTCCGGTGGCCGGTGACGGAATGCCGACGACAGGAGTGGAAGTTCACCCACCGGCCACATCTTCCTCACTGGGCACATCAGCCCCTGTTCAAACCATTGACGGCCTTCCGCTTCGCCCTTACGTTCTGAGCCCCTACTTCTGATCGATTTGCCGAACCGTGTTCGGTATATCGAATCCTGGTGTCCCAGGGAGAGCCGCCCGTGACCGCACACCCCGCCCCGTCCCGCCGCGCGCTGCTGCGCGCCCTGGCCGTCCTGCCCGCCTCGGCGATCCTGCTCGGCGAAACCCCCGGACTGCTCGGCAGTGCCCTGGCCGCCGCACCCCCGAGCGGCTCGGCCACCCGCTACACCGTCGTGCCGTTCCTCAACAGCGACGACGGCACGGTCAACGTCTACCAGTCGGACGACGCCACCGACTTCCGGCTGCTGCGCTCCTCCGCGTACACGCCACCCGCGAACCGGATCCGTGACGCGAGCGTCATCAGGCACACCGACGGCTTCTACTACGTCACCTACACCACCCACACCTGGCAGGACCCCAGCACGACCATCGGCTTCGCCCGCAGCTCCGACCGCGTCAACTGGACGTTCCTGTACGACTACACCGTCCCCGTCGCGAACCTCTCCCGCGCCTGGGCACCCGAGTGGTTCGTCGACAGCGACGGCAGCGTCAGCGTCATCGTGTCCTGCTCCACCGCGAACGACGAGTGGATCTTCACGCCGTACCTGCTGAGGGCCACGAACTCGGCGCTCACGGCGTGGAGTTCGCCGGTCGCGCTCGCGGGCATCGGAGCCAACCACATCGACACGTTCATCGTGAAGATCGGCTCGACGTACCACGCCTTCCCGAAGAACGAGACGACGAAGTACATCGAGTACGCCACCGCCTCGAACCTCACCGGCCCGTACACGATCCGCCGGACCGGCGACTGGGCGGGCTGGGGCAGCTACCGCGAGGGCCCGGCCCTGGTGCGGCTCGACAACGGCGGCTGGCGGATCTTCTTCGACGGCTACGGTGACGGGAACTACTACTACAGCGACAGTTACGACACCTTCGCCACCTGGACGGCGCCGGCCGCGCTGCCCGCGATCTCCGGCACCGCGCGCCACTTCACGGTGGTCAAGGAGACGGTCACGGGCGGCCCCACCCTGGCCCGGAACATCACGCGCTCCTTCCGCTCGGCCAACTACGCGACCCGCTACTGGGAGCAGCAGTCCTCGCTGCTCAACCTGCCCGTGGTCAGCGCCTCCAGCACCACCGCCGAGAAGCAGGCCGCCACCTTCACGGTCGTCGCCGGTCTGGCCGACGGCAGCGGTTACTCCTTCCGGGACGCGGCCGGCAACTACCTGCGCCACTGGGACTTCCGCGCCCGGTTCGACCCGAACAACGGCACGAGCACCTTCGCCAAGGACGCCACGTTCATCCTCCGCGCCGGCGCCTCCTCGGGCTCGGTCCGCTTCGAGTCGTACAACTACCCGGGGTACTACCTGCGCCACTACGCCTACCAGCTCCGCGTGGAGCGCTCCGACGCAACGGACCTGTTCCGGCAGGACAGTTCGTTCGTGCCGGTGACGGCCTGGGCGTAGGGCAGGCACGGAGAAGCCGGGCCACCACGGTCGCCCGTGGGGCCCGGCTGGAGCGGGGGTCAGCGAGTGAAGGTGACCCGGTGCTCCTTCAGAGAACCGCAGTTGGAGCCGTACACCTGCACGTACGTGTTGGCGATGCTGCCGCCCCAGTCCACGCAGTGGCCCTTGCCGTAGACGTACGTCGGTCCGGCGTACGACGAGAACAGGCCCTCGTCGTAGTGGCTCTCCTCGGTGTCCGGGACGTAGATCCAGGCGGACATGTTCACGGCCTTGCCCGGGTTGTTGCGGATGGTCGCGACGCAGTTCTGGCCGTTGGAGGCGTTGTAGGTCAGGTAGACGGTCCCCAGCGAGCCGACGGACGCCGAGTTGACCGTCTTGTACCCACTCCCGCAGACCTTCTGCGGGGTGGTGTTGGGCGCGGCCGAAGCCGGTGACGCCAGGGCGGTCATGGTCCCCACGGACAGTGCCGCCACGGCGGACGCGGCCAGGACGGAACGGGTGAATCGCATATTTCCCCCTTGCAACTCTTCGAGGTGGTTGCTCCTGCATGGTGTGACCGTCGTGGTGCCCAAAGGGTTGTGCGTCAGTTCGCAGGAAAATTGGGGGAGTTGGGGGCGGATGCGAGCGGGGGCCCCGTTCCGTGACCGAGGGTGCCCAAGCGTTCCCACTCCTCGACCCTTTTACTCGCGAGTCACTTATGGCACACGCGAGATCCAGAGGATCTGTGCAGGGGTGTCACACAGACTGCACACCGCCCTTCCAAAGTCTCGTTAGCGTTACGGCTCGATCCCACGTGCGAACGTGACCAGGGCGCGGCCGGCGAGCCGCCGGAACAGCCAGATCGGGAAAACCACACATGGACTACTGCTCCTCGTGCCGTCGGCACCTCAACGGCGCCTTGGTCTGCCCGGGGTGCGGTGCCTACGCCCCGGACATCGACCCGTCCGCCATCGGCGGCCGTACCGGCCCGGCCCCCGCGCTCGCCATGGCCTCCGGGGGACCGGCCGCCTGGGAGTACCCGGCCGCCACCGGCACCTGGCACGAGGAGACCGTGTGGGACGAGACCCCCGCGCGTCCGCAGCAGAGCCCCGGCTCCGGCTCGAGCGAAGGGTACGACTCCCCGGACACCGACACGGCCGAGGGCTATGAAGCCCGGCCGGAGGGACGGGCGGCCCGGCGGCGTCAGATGGCCCGCTGGAAGAAGAACCAGCGCCGGGCCGTGGTGGCGACGGCGGTCGCGCTCGTCGGGGGCGGTCTGACCGTCGCCGCGATGAACGGGAACGCGAAGCCCGGCGTGCAGGCGGCCACGACACCGGAGGACAAGACCATGGGAGGCGCGGCGGGGGAGCTGCCCGCCTACACCGAACCCACGTCGAGCCGGCACGACACCCCGCGCTCCTCGCCCGCCACCGCGCCGCACACCGACCGGGCCTCGCGCCACCAGCAGCCCCGGGCCGCCGACCCCCGCACCACGCCGACGGACACCCGCACCGACGCCGCCACCGCGCCTCGCGAGCTGCCGCTGACGACCCCGCCGCAGCGCAAGACCGTCCAGAACACCGTCGACGCGGTCACCGGCAACGCCGGTTCCGGTTCGTCCGGGTCGACGGTCACCGAGCCGACGACACCGCCGGCCGCAGGGACCGGCTCGGACGCGCAGCAGCCGGCACCCCCCTCGACACCCCCGCCCGCGGCGACCACCCCGCCCGAGACACCTCCCTCCGACTCCAAGTCGAAGGAACTCTGCCTGCTCGTCATCTGCCTCGGCTGAGGGACCGCGGCCACCGAAAACCGGTGGCCGCGCGCAGCCGCCCTTCGTACCTTCGGGCGCATGACCCACGAGTGCTTCCGGCACCCCCGCCTCGCCGCGGTGTACGACGCGCTCGACCCCGGCCGTCGCGATCTCGCCGGCCCGGAGGACTGGCACAGGACCCTGGGAGGGGTCCGCGCTGCGCTGCGGCCCGGCGGGCGCCTGGTGTTCGAGACGCGGATACCGGCCCGCCGCGCCTGGCAGGAGTGGAACCGCGAGGCCACGTACGGCGTGACGGACATAGCCGGCGTCGGCGCCGTCGAGTCCTGGGTCGACCTGCTCGACGTGAGTGGACCGCTGGTGACGTTCCGGTGGACCTATGTGTTCGCCGCGGACGGGCAGGTGCTGACGTCGGACTCGACGCTGCGCTTTCGTGAGCGGCGGGAGGTCGAGGCGGAACTCGCCGCGCAGGGGTTCGAGGTGGAGGACGTGCGCGACGCACCGGACCGGCCGGGCCGGGAGTTCGTGTTCGTCGCCCGACGCCCGGAATCCGCCCGCTGAGGCGGCCCCGCCGGCTCCGCGGCAAGCGGAAGCCGACCGTACAATCCTCGCGACCAAATCGGGGGCGACATCAGCGGGGGAGTCCGCGTGGAAACGATCATCGTGCAGTTGCCCGGTACCAGCCCATGGGGTGCGGGTGAGACGGGCAGTCCCGAACTGATTCACCTGGGGCCGGGGGACATCGCGGACTTCGGACGCGGCGGAACGGGAGTGCGCATCGTGCTGACCGACCCCGGCATCTCCCGTCGGGCCGGGCAACTGGAAGCCGCGGGTGACTACTGGCGGCTGTCCAACTTCAGCCGCAGTGTGTCGTACGTGGTGGAGAACCTGGAGGGGGCAGGCGAGTACCTCACCGTCGCACCCGGGCGGCTCGGGGCGCCCGTGCCCTTCGAGTTCTCCCGGGTGGTGCTGCCCGCGCTGTCCGGTACCGCCACGTTCAAGGTGTTCGCACCCCAGCATGCCTACCTCGGTGAGCACTCCGTGCCGGGCGGTGGCGAACAGACCGTCCACCCCTTCGCCCTGGACCCGACGTCGAAGTACTTCCTCGTCCTGGTGGCCCTGTGCGAACCCCGCCTGCGCGACCCCTCCGACTCGGCACTGCCCGGCGTCGGCCAGATCGTGGAGCGGCTGCGGCCGCTGGAGTCCTGCCGGGACCTGACGCGGTCCGCGGTCAACTACCACATCGACTACCTCGCCTTCGCCAAACTGCGCCTGGACCTCGGCGAGGAGGCCACGACCACGGCCGAGGGCGGCCGCACCGGCGCCAAGCGCACCCGGCTCGCCTCCCTCGCCCTGCGCTTCGGCCTGGTCCGCGAGGAACACCTCGGCCTGCTGCCGCCCCGCGGCGCCGGCCGCCTCGCCGACCCGCAGGAGGCAGGCGCATGACGATGCCAGACGACCGGGACGACGAGATGGAAGCGCCCCGCCCGCCCGGCCTCCCGGAGGGCTTCCGTATCGAAGGCTGGGAAGTGGGCGCGGTCATCGGCTCCGGCGGCTGGGGGACCGTGTACGAGGCCCGTACGGTCGCCGACGGCACGCCCGTCGCGGTGAAGGTGCTCCCGACCGGTGCCCTGGGGCCCGGGCAGCGCGCGGCGCTCGGTGAACTCGTGGCGCGCGAGGTCCGCTTCAGCGCGGAGGCCGACCACCCGCACCTCGTCCGCACGCACGCCGTGTGTACGGTCGAGGCACCACGACTGCCCGCCCTGGACGGCGCGATCGCGCTGGTCATGGACCGGGCCGAGGCAAGCCTGAAGGACGTACTGGACGCCGCCGGGACGGGCGGACCGATCGCGGACGCCGGCCGCGTGCTGCGCGGGGTGGCCGCCGGACTCGCCCACATGCACGACGCCGGATGGGTGCACGGCGACCTCAAACCCGCCAACGTGCTGCTGGGCCCGGGCGGTCAGGTGTGGCTGGCGGACTTCGGCCTGGCCGCCGAACTCGACGGCACGCACGCCCACTTGCCGCCGCTCGGCACCCTCGACCACCTGCCGCCCGAGTGGTGGTCCCAGCGCACCGGCACCCAGGGCTCCGTCGTCCGGCCCACCGCCGACATCTGGGCCTTCGGCGTCCTCGCCCACCAGGTCCTCACCGGCGGGCTCCATCCCTTCCCGGGCGCGACGGCCCGGGCCCGCTCGCTCGCCGCCCAGGCCTACGCGCGCGGCACCGCGCCCCTGCGGCTCGACGCCGGCCTCGACGAGGACATGCGCCGGCTGATCGCCGACTGCCTGGCCCCGGACCACGCCGCCCGTCTCCCGCACACGGCCGACAACGTCGCCGCCCGGGTCGAGGCCGCCACCGGCGGTCCGCACCGCCGCCGAAGACGCCTGGTGCCCGCTGCCGGGGCCGGGCTCGTCGTCCTGACCGCCGCCGCGGTCGCCGGGGCGGCCCTGCTCGGCGGAGGCGGCGGCACCCAGGACGACGACCGAGACCGCGACACCCCCGCCGTCACCGGTACGCCCAGCCCGCCGGCCGGTGAGATCCCCGAGAACTCCGACGTACCCGAGGCGCTGCGCCCCGTCATCGCCCGTGCGGCCCACCGCTGCACCGACGAGGAGATCACGCCCGCCCTGCTCGCCGCGCTGATCAAAGCGGAGAGCGACTTCGACGCGAAGGCCTCCCGCCCGGAGAGCGAGGAGTACGGCATCGCCATGTGGACGCCGTCGGTGTTCCGGGCCTGGGCCGTCGACGGGGACGGCGACGGCGACAAGGACCACATGTCGCCACCGGACGCGATCGCCACCATGAGCCTGTACGTGTGCTGGCTCGACCAGCGCTTCAAGCAGGCCGGGCTGCCGAAGAAGGACCTTCCCGCGCTCGTCGCGGCCGGCTACCGCACCAGTGACCGCGCGGTCATCGAGGAGCGCGGCGTACCGGAGCGGGTACGGCCGCACGTGGACAGGGTGCTGCGCTACCTCGCCGAGTACGAGGGCTGAGCCGCACGAACGCGAGCGGTGGGCGGGGCCTCGGCCCCGCCCACCGCTCGTCCCCCGTTCCCGTCACGGCCGCGGCGAGCCGCACTCCGGGACGTTCGGCAGCCGGTTGTCCGGCGAACTCATGTAGATGTTGGACATGTAGCCCCCGTACTGGGGCAGATAGGCCCACCACTCGTTGGTGTAGGGCGGCACGTCGACCACCTGGCCCCGGGTCTGGCAGCCGACCAGCACCTCGACGCCGGCGGGGAGCCGGGTGATCCGGTCGTCGCCCGTGGTCGGGCCCTTGCGGACGCTCACGAGCTCGCCCCAGGTGCCGAACCAGGTCCCGGCTGGCCGTACCCCGCCCGGCACGTTCAGCGAGCGGGTCAGCCGGCCGATGTCGGTGTACGCCTTGCCGTACGACGTGCCGTCCGGGTGCAGTGTCAGTACGGCCACGATCGTGCGGTCGTCCGCGCCCACCGTGCCGGTGGTGTGCAGCGCCGGGCGGGTGAGGTTCACGTCGGCGGCGGCGCGGGGAGCGGCGGCGGCCGGCTCCGCCTGGGTTCCCGCGGGCTCCGCCTCGGAGCCGCAGGTGCCCTTCCCGTACTTCCCGGACCAGCCCTGCTTCACCGTCCAGGGTCGGTCGAACGACCCCGCGATGCCGAAGTGCTGGTCGAAGTGGTCGGTGGAGGAGCAGCGGGTGGAGCGACGCAGGTTGTCCATGATGAAGTCACGGACGGGCGCGGGAGCCTTCTCCAGGATGTACCGGTAGATCGCCACCGTGTCCCGGGCGGAGACGGCGGTGTAGCCCCAGAAGCCCGGGTACCCGGCGGGCGGTGGCGCCGTGTCGCGCAGTCCGAGCGAGGTCCGGGCGGTCATCCGGTTGATGATCGCCGAGCCTCCGTACGTCGACCAGTAGTGGTCCGCGGCGTCGTCGTCGCTGCCGCGCAGCATCGGCTCCAGCCGGGCGCGGTCGGCCGGGGGGATGGTGTAGTCGGGCCCGCGGTTCCACAGGAAGTCCAGGGTCAGCAGGAGCTTGACGACCGAGGCGGACCGGAACTGCGCGCTCTCGTTGACCTGTTCCGTGAACGTGCCGGCCCGGCGGTCGAAGACGGCGACGCCGGCGGTGACGCCGGCCGGGATCTGGGCGGCTTCGGAGGTCTGGACGGTTCCGGCGGCCCTCTCCGCACGGGGGTGTGCCGCAGCACCGCTCGTGAGTGACGCGACCGTGACGACGGCCGCGAGCGCGGCGGCGCCGCGCAGGAGCATGCGCATGGTTGCCCTTCCTGGATCGCCCGGTTGTCCGACGGGGCCTTGGCCCGCGGCGCCACGATAGGAGCCCGGGCCGGCGGGCGGTCCTGACGAATGTCAGGGCTCCGGCGGAGCGGGGCGACCTGCGGCTTCGACCCTGATAAGTGTCAGGTGTCGGTGGTGGGGTGACGCCCCGTACGGTCACGACCAGCGAGCTGCGGCCGGCCGCAGCGCACGACCGGATCACCCGCCGACACACGAAAGAGGGCTCATGAGCCGCCGATCACTCAGGACCGTGCTGGCCGCGGGGGGCGCCGCCGTGGTGATGGCGCTCCTTCCGGCCACCGCCCAGGCCGAGCCCTTCTCGGGCGGCAACTACGGGCTTTACGGCATGGAGGGGCAGTACCCGACCACCTCGTTCTGCACGGGCACGTTCCGCCAGATCGGGCCCACCCAGTACGCCGAGGGCATGGCCCTGAAGTACTTCTACTCCGACAAGTGCGGCTCGTTCGCCCGGATCGAGAACTCCCGGCCCGGCTGCGTGGCCGTACTGCAGCGTTCCGACAACGGCACGGGCCGCAACGACGGCTGGGTCTCCGAGACCGTCGACTCCGGCATCAACTACGCCTACACGAAGATCGGCAACAACCTCAACGGCCGGGTCTCGCGCGCCCTGCTCGCGTGCGACGGCCACGACCTGGTGAACACCGGCTGGTACTGAGCCGCACCGGACGCCACCCGTCTGCGGGCCACCGATCTCGCGGTGGCCCGCCGCAGGCGTGTGCGGGGGACGGTGCGTCGGTGGCCCGGACGCAGACAGAGGTGAGGATCGGGTCGCCGGGGGCGGGAGAGCCCGGCCGACGGACCTCGAACACGGCCGAAAATCGCTCGACGACCCGCCCGCACCCTGTTTACGATCCACCGCGCGGCATCGCGTGCCGGTCACCGTCCGGGTGAGGCATGGAGGCGCCGCGGAGATGCCCGTGGAGGCATTCAACCGTGTCAGTCGAGTTCAATCACACCATCGTCCTGTCCCGGGACCGGGAGAAGTCCGCTCACTTCCTCGCGGAGATCCTGGGACTGGAGGTCGGGGCACCGGCCGGGCTGTTCCTGCCGGTGACGACCGCCAACGGCGTCACGCTGGACTTCCTCACCATCGACGCCGACATCCCCATGCAGCACTACGCGTTCCTCGTCTCCGAGGACGAGTTCGACGAGGCCCTCGCCCGCCTCGTCAAGGCCCGCATCCCCATCCAGGCCGACCCGCACGGCAACCACCCGGGCCGTATCAACCGCAATGACGGCGGCCGGGGCGTCTACTTCCTCGACCCGGCGGGCCACGGCCTGGAGATCCTCACCCGCCCGTACGGCACGGACCCGGACTCCGAGTTGAACGGGGTCACCGAGGACGTGCCCGGGGCGGTCTGAGCCGAGCCCGGCCGGTTCGGGGCGGAGGCACTGCCGCTTCCGTCCCGGACCGGCCGAGCGGGCCGTGGCGGTCAGCCGCCGTCCGACTCCACTGCCACGGGGGCCCGTTCAGGACCGGCCCCCGGCGCGTGACCCCGGCGGGGAAGCAGCAGCGGCGTGGCGAGGAGCAGGACACCGGCCAGTGCGATGGCCGTGCGGGGGCCGGTCCGGGCGGCCAGTACGCCCCACAGGGCGGTCATCGTCGCGGTGGTGACCTTGCTGGTGGCCGACCAGGCGGACAGGGTGCGGGTGACCCGGCCCGTGGGGGTGCGGTCGAGGCGGTGCGTGGCGAGGACCGGGTTGTAGACGGCGCAGCAGGTGATCAGGCCGAACTCGACCAGCATGACCAGGGCCAGGCCGGGCGTGCCGGGGCCGGTGAAGGCCAGGCCGATCGGCCAGCAGACCCGGAGCGCCCCCGCCGCGAGCAGGACCCGGTGCCGGCCGTGGCGCGCGACGAGGCGCGGGGCCAGACGGGAGCCGAGCAGGCCGCCGGTGCAGGGCACCGCGAAGGCGAGGGCGTACTGCCAGGGTGCGAAGTGCAGGTCGTCGACCATCAGGATCAGCAGCGGCGGAGACGCCGCCATGATCAGGGAGTTGACCAGGAGCGTGTTGAGGAACAGCGGGCGCAGCTGTGGATCGGCCAGGATGTGGCGCCAGCCTTCCAGCAGATCCCCGGCCCGGGTCACCGTGGGTTCCGGTCGCGGACGGTGCTTCTCGGCGTCGCCGATCGCGCGGATGCCGAACGCCGAGAGCAGATAGCTCACCGCGTCGGCCACCACCGTCGCCACGGGACCGAACAGGCCGATCGCGGCTCCGCCCAGCGGCGGGCCGACCATGCTGGCGGTCCAGGTGGTCGCCTCGAACCGTCCGTTCGCCACGAGCAGGTCCTGCCGCGGCAGCAGGTCCTTCAGGAACGCCCCGGCCGCCGCGTTGAAGGTGATGTCGGCCGCCGCGACGGCCACCGACACCAGCATCAACTGGCCGAAGCTCAGCCGGCCCAGGGCGAAGGCCGCGGGGATGCTCAGCAGCACCGCGCACCGGACCAGGTCCGTCGCCATCATCACCGGCCGTTTGCGGCGGACCTCCACCCACGGCCCGAGGGGTACCGACACCGCCGCGCCGACCGCCGGTCCCACCGCGGCCAGCAGCGACACCTGCGTCGGTCCGGCGTCCAGTGCCAGGACCGCGATCAGGGCGAACGCGTCGAACGCGAGCCATGTGCCCGCCGTGCTGACCGCGTACGCGCTCCACAGCCACCGAAACCGCCGCCCCAGCGACCGTCTGCCCGCCATACCCGGCGCACTCCCCGCTCTCCCGGACAACCCGGTGTTGTCCGGGGGTCATCCAAGCGAGAAGCCGAGGTGCCGGGCAAACAACCATCCGGCATCGACGCCACAACCAACCGTTGTGACGTGGGCTCGGGCGAAGGCTCAGCGCTGGTAGAGCCCCACCAGCGTTCCGTCCGCGATGCGGCGCTTCTCGACCTCCTCGTGCACCTGGTCCGCACGCGGCGCGTCGGGCAGGACACACGGTTCGGACAGGGCGTAGACCCGGAAGAAGTAGTGGTGGGCGTCGTCACCCGGCGGGGGATGGGGGCCGCCCCAGCCGTGCTGCCCGTAGCCGTTGACCAGTTCCGTGCCGCCCGGCGGGCTCTGCCCGGCCTCGACGCCGTCACTGTGCGGGTCGATGCCGACCACGACCCAGTGCGCGAAGGTGCCCGACGGGGCGTCGGGATCCTCGCACAGCAGGACCAGTTCGGCCGCGTCGTCCGGTACACCGCTCCAGGCCAGCGGGGGAGAGACGTTCGGTCCCTCGTACGCGTGCCGGCGCGCGATGAAGGAGTGGTCGTTGAACGCGTCGCTGCTGAGTTCGATGCCGGTCATGTGCCCCGGGGTACCCCCGAGGGCCCCGGGGCACACGGTTCGGGACCGATTCCCCCGGGTACCCGCCAGGGCGAGCCGGAACGAGGCGGGAGAGGGAGGAACCCCACGATGTCTCCCCTGAGAAGGAGTCGCTCGCCCGGCTGCGGGAGCCGGACACCCGAGAACGGCTCGTGGCCTGGGCGGGCTGACGTTCACACCGCCAGGGCCGGGGTCAGGCGTCGACCGTCACCGCACACGACCACCCGTACGGATCCGGCCCGATCCGCAGCCGGTTCCACGCCACCGCCGTCGGAACCGCTCCCGTGATCTCCACGTCCGCGACACCGGTGACCGCCAGCCGTACGTCCAGGCCGCCGTCGAGCTCGTCCGCCTCCACGTCCACGGGCACCTGCCCGTACGCCTCCAGCCGGAAGATGATCTCGTCCAGCAGCGCGGCGAGCAGGTCGTCGTCGCTGGCCTCGGGCAGCCGCACCCGGTCCACGGCCGTGGGCCGCACCCCGGAGACGTCCGCGAAACACTCCACCATCGCCAGGACGGCCTCCGCCAGACAGTGCTCCCGGCACGCCGCCCACGCCTCGATCCGGATATCGCCAGGATGCGGCACCGCCCGGTGCCCGAACTCGCCCGGCTGCCGCCCTTGCCCGCCGTCGCCCGTGTCGCCGCCCATGAACATCGCCTTCCCGAGGCTCGCCCTACCATGCGGCCTGGGCGCCGACGCGTTGATCAGACGGGCTCGTCCGCGAGATACGGCGGAGCCGGGTCGTACTGGATGCAGCGCCGTACGGCCCGCGCGTGCTCACGGCCGTGCAGCCGCCCGACCAGCCACAATGCGCTGTCGATACCGGCCGAGACGCCCTGGCTGGTGACCAGGTTGCCGTCGACCACATAGCGGGCGTCCCGGACCACCGTCACATCTCCCCGCGCCTCCAAGGTGTCCTCATGGCTCCAGTGCGTGGCCACCCGGCGGCCCCGGGCGGGCCCGGCGGCATGCAGCAGAAACGTGCCGGTGCACACGCCGTGCACCCACGCGGCCCGCTCCGCCGTCTTCCCGATCCAGTCGGTGACCACCGGGTTGTGCAGCTGAGTCTCACGTGCGCCCCGTCCGCCCGGCACATGCAGCACGTCCAGCGGCGGATGGTCGTCGAGGCAGTGGTCGGGCAGGACGCGCAGGCCCTTGTTGCAGCGCACCGGCCCGGGGTGCTCGGAGACGAGCACGGCCGTGTCGGCGCTGTCGCGGAGCCGGGCCGAGACGGTGAACACCTCCCAGGGCCCCACGAAGTCGAGCTCCTCGGCGTCCTCGAAGACCAGCAGGCCGTACGTCGTCATGCGCTTCATCCTTCCTCTGCGGAATCTGTCAGGGGTCCTGCGGTGGAGCGGAACCGGGCGCGGTAGTCCGACGGCGCGACACCGAGCCGGCGGTGGAACGTGCGGCGCAGGGTCTCGGCGGTGGCGAAGCCGCAGCGGCGGGCGATGGCCTCGACGGGTTCGTCCCCGTCCGTGAGCGCCCGCCGGGCCGCCTCGACGCGCACCCGTTCGACGTACGCGGCCGGCGGCGCGCCCAGTTCGGCGGTGAAGCGGCGTTGCAGATGACGCGTGCTCAGCCCGGCGTGCGCGGCGAGGCCGGCGATGTCGTGCCGGGCGCCCGGATCGGCGTGGATCGCGGCGACGGCGGCCCGCACCGGGTCCGTCGCCGGCTGCCGCGACCACAGCGCCACGCTGAACTGTGACTGGCCGCCCGGACGGCGGAGGAACAGCACCAGCCTTCGGGCCACCTCGTGCGCGATGTCCCGGCCCAGATCGTCCTCCACCAGGGCGAGCGCCAGATCCATCCCGGCCGTCACTCCGGCCGACGTCCACACCCGCCCGTCCCGGACGAAGATCGGGTCGCAGTCCACCCGCACCTCGGGATGCTCCCGGGCCAGCTGCTCCTCCCGGGCCCAGTGCGTGGTGACCCGCCGCCCGTCCAGCAGCCCCGCGGCGGCCAGCAGGAACACCCCGCTGCACACCGAGGCCACCCGCCGGGCACCGGCCGCCGCGGCGGCGACCCAGGCGACCAGTGCCTCGTCCTCCCGGGCCCGGTCCACGCCCCGGCCCCCGACCACCACGAGGGTGTCCGTCCCGGCCGGGTCGAGGTCCGCGACGCCGTGCCCGGCGTGCACGAGCAGCCCGCTCACCGACCGCACCGGCCCCGCCCGGGCCGCCACGACCTCGCAGGCGTACTCGCCCGCGCTGTGGAACACCTCGTGCGGTCCGGTGAGATCGAGCGGCTGGAAGCCGTCGAAGACGACGAAGACGATACGGCGATCGGTCACGCCCCTCACGCTCCAACGACCCGCGCCATGGCGTCAACGACACACATCCCACAGATCGCGCCATGGGACGTCCACCGCCGCGTGGGTACCACGGGAACCGGGGGAGAGGAGGCCGACGATGATCTCCCGGACCGTCACCCTGCCCGCCGGCCGCGCAGGCCTCGTCGGCGACCTGAGCGTGCCGCCCGACGCCCGCGCGCTCGTGCTGTTCGCGCACGGCAGCGGCAGCTCCCGGCACAGTCCCCGCAACCGCGAGGTCGCCGCCGGACTGCGCACCGCCGGGCTCGGCACCCTGCTGATCGACCTGCTCACCGAGGAGGAGGAACGGCAGGACGCTCTCACCGCCGAACTCCGCTTCGACATCCCCCTGTTGGGCCGCCGGCTGGTGGCCGCCCTCGACTGGCTGGCGCGGGAGCCGGACACCTCGGGCCTGCCCGTCCTCCTGTTCGGCGCCAGCACCGGCGCGGGCGCGGCCCTCGTCGCCGCCGCGCGACGCCCCGACCGGGTACGTGCGGTCGTCTCGCGCGGCGGACGGCCCGACTTGGCGGGCGACGCCCTGGACGCCGTACGGGCCCCGGTGCTGCTGATCGTGGGCGGCCGGGACGCGCACGTGCTGCGGCTCAACGAGGAGGCGGCCCGGCGCCTGCCCGTGCCGACCGCCCTCCATGTGGTGCCCGGCGCCACCCACCTGTTCGAGGAACCGGGCGCACTCGACCAGGTCACCGAGGCCGCCCGGCAGTGGTGCGACGAGCAGGTACAGACCGCCCCGGGCCGCTGACCGGCCGGCGTGCATCGTCCGGCGGGCCCCGGGGTACGCGGAAGCCGGGCCGGCCGAGGGCCCCTCCCCGTGCGGGAAGCAGAGGTGACCGTCATGCGGTTCCGTGATCGCCGGCAGGCCGGTGAGGAACTGGCCGAAACACTGCGCATCCGGCAGCGCGAGGGCGCCCTGCCCGATCCCCTCGTCCTCGCCCTGCCCCGCGGCGGTGTCGCCGTGGCACGCGAGGTCGCCGACGCGCTGGACGCCCCGCTCGACGTGCTCGTCGTACGGAAGATCGGGGCTCCCCACCAGGAGGAGCTCGGGGTGGGCGCGATGGCCGGGGACGAGGTGCCGCTCCTCGACGAGGACGCCCTGCGCCACCTCGGTATCGGCGAGGCCGCCCTCGCCCCCGTCATCGAGCGGGAGCGCGCCGAACTACGCCGCCGGGAGCGGCTGTACCGGCAGGGCCGACCCGCCCCGGACCCGCGCGGACGGACCGTGATCGTCGTCGACGACGGCCTGGCGACCGGCTCCACGGCCCGCGCCGCGCTGCGCTTCGTACGCCGTCAGGCGCCCGAGAAGGTGCTGCTGGCCGCGCCCGTGTGCTCCCCGGAGGGGGCCGAGCTGATGAGCGCCGAGGCCGACGAGGTGATCTGCCTGCACCGGCCGGCCGCGTTCATGGCCGTGGGCCTGTGGTACGAGAACTTCGACCAGCTGACGGACCAGGACGTCCTGGAGGCGCTGCACGTGCAGCTGTGATCCATTGTTCACCTGGCAGGACTGGCGGAAACAAGCCACACGGACGACGATGTCCCTTCCCCACACCTGCACCAGGAGTATCAAGTGAACGTCTCGTTGTCCGTGTGGCTGCTGACGGTGGCAGCCCTGTGCGTGCTCGTCGCCGTCGACTTCTTCGTCGGCCGCAAGCCGCACGAGGTGTCCATCCGAGAAGCCGGGACGTGGACGGTGGTGTGGGTCGTCCTGGCCGTGCTGTTCGGCGTGGGGCTGTGGTACTTCGGTGGGAGCGGGCCCACCGGCGAGTTCTTCGCCGGGTACATCACCGAGAAGTCGCTCAGCGTCGACAACCTCTTCGTCTTCGTCCTGATCATGGGGAAGTTCGCGGTGCCCGCGCAGTACCAGCAGCGGGTGCTGATGGTCGGCGTCCTGGTGGCCCTGGTGCTGCGGGCCGTCTTCATCGCGGCCGGCGCGGCGATCATCTCCACCTTCTCCTGGGTGTTCTACCTCTTCGGCGCGTTCCTGATCTGGACCGCCTGGAAGCTGGTGCAGGACGCCCGCAAGCAGGACCACGAGGAGGAGTACCAGGAGAACAAGCTGCTGAAGATGGCGGAGGAGCGCTTCGGCGTGGCCGACCGCTATCACGGCACGAAGCTGTTCATCACCGAGAACGGCAAGCGGATCATGACCCCGATGCTGGTGGTGATGCTCGCGATCGGCTCCACCGACGTGCTGTTCGCCCTCGACTCCATCCCGGCCATCTACGGCCTGACGCAGGACCCGTACATCGTGTTCACCGCGAACGCCTTCGCCCTCATGGGCCTGCGCCAGTTGTACTTCCTCATCGGCGGCCTGCTGAAGAAGCTGGTCCACCTCTCCTACGGTCTGTCGATCATCCTGGGCTTCATCGGTGTGAAGCTGGTGCTGCACGCGCTGCACGAGTCGGGCGTCCACGTCCCCGAGATCGGTATCCCGTTCTCGCTGGGCTTCATCGTGCTGGTCCTGGCCGTGACGACGTTCACCAGCCTGCGCGCGTCGAGGAAGCAGGAGGCCGAGGCGGCGGACCGGCCGGCCACGGAGTCCCGCTAACCCGGGGGGCACGCCGTCAGACGACGCCGTCCGCGCGGAGGGCCGCCACCTCCTCAGTGGTGCGGCCCAGTTCGGTGAGGATCGTCTCGGTGTGCTCGCCCACCGCCGGGACCGGGTCCATGCGCGCGGGCACGCCGGCGAGGTCGGCGGGCGGAAGCAGAGCCTCCACGGTGGCCCCCGGCACCTCGACCTCGCTCCAGCGGCCTCGGGCGGCCAGCACGGGGTGGTCCAGGAAGGCGGCGACGTCATTGACCCCCGCGCAGGCGATGCCGATGCGCTCCAGGTCCTTGAGGATCTCGTCGGAGCCGGAGCGGGCGACACGCTCGGCGACGACGGCGTTGAGCTCCTCGCGGTGGCTGACGCGGTCGGAGCCGGTGGCGAAGCGCGGATCGTCGGCCAGCTCCGGTCGGCCGAGGAACTCGGCGCACAGGGCCGTCCATTCCCGCTCGTTCTGGATGGAGAACAACACCTCCTTGCCGTCGCCGGCGGTGTACGTCCCGTACGGCGCGATGGTGGCGTGCTGGGTGCCGAGACGCGGGGGCTGGGTGCCGCCGTGCCGGGTGTAGTAGGCGGGCTGGCCCATCCACTCCGCGAGCGCCTCGAACAGAGACACCTCCACGGGATGCGCCTCGCCGGTGGTGGCACGCGTGTACAGGGCGGTGAGGATGCCGCTGTAGGCGTACATCCCGGCGGCGATGTCGGCCACCGAGATCCCGGCCCGGGCGGTCCCCTCGGGGGTTCCGGTCAGCGACACCAGCCCGGTCTGGCACTGCACGAGCAGGTCGTAGGCCTTGCGGTCGGCCCAGGGTCCGGTCGTGCCGTAGCCGGATATCGTGCACGGGATCAGGCCCGGGCGGCGGCCGGTGACGGTCGCGGCGTCCAGACCGAGGCGGGCGGCGGCGCCCGGGGCGAGGTTCTGCACGAAGACGTCGGCGCCGTCGAGGAGGTCGTGCAGGATCTCGTGGCCGCGGGGGTCCTTCAGGTCGAGGGTGAGGGACTCCTTGGAGCGGTTGAGCCAGACGAAGTAGCTGGAGTGGCCGTGCACGGTCGTGTCGTACCGGCGGGCGAAATCGCCACCGCCCGGGCGTTCCACCTTGATCACCCGGGCACCCAGGTCGGCGAGCTGCCGGGTGGCATAGGGCGCGGCCACGGCCTGCTCCAGACTGACCACCGTGACCCCGGCCAGGGGATACCGCTGCACGCTCATGCCTCAAGCTCCTGAATCGCGTACGGGGGGCGCTCGGACAGTCTGCCGCAGGGAAAGGACGGCCGGGCGGGCCACCGGCGCGATCCGGATCACGCCGCAGGGCGGTTCGGCGGGTGGCGGTGCCGGTGGGGTACGGCTTTCATCGACGCGACGCGGGCCATGGTCGGGGGCGTGGCGGACGCGGCGGGGCGTGCGGTGTTCATGGTCGGGGGTGCGGCGGACGCGGTCGGGCGTGCGGCGTTCATGGCCGGGCCAGTCGGCGCATCGCGAGGGCCAGTTGCAGCCGGAGCCGGCCCTGCGGGGTGCGTATCGGCCAGCCGAGGAGGTGCTCGGCGTGGGTGAGGCGGTCCTGGAGCGTGGAGTGGTGGAGGTTGATCCCGGCGGCGGCCGCCCGCAGGCTCGCCGTGGACGCGACCGCGTGCAGGGTGGCCGGCAACCACGGGGCGGTCGCTGCGGCGGTCTCCAGGGCACGGACGTCGGGCGGCGGCTCGGAGCCCGGCGCGACGAGATCGGCGAGGAGGGCGATACCGCCCAGCTCGTCGGCGTACACGACCCGGGGCCCGGGGTCCTGCGCGGTGCCCTCGGCGGTGAACCGCAGGGCGGTACGGGCCTCGGCCCAGGACCGGGGCAACTCCAGCACCGGGACGGCGGGTCCGATGCCGAGCCGTGCGGCGGGGAGACCGGTGCCGGAGCGGGTCCCGGCCTGTTCGGCTGCCGGGTCCGCGCCCTCGGTCCGGGCGGGGGCGCCGCCCGGACCGGCGTCCACGGTGCCGCGCAGAACGCTGAACGGGAGAGCGGCATCCGCACGCGCCGGGCCCCCGGGTGGGACCACCCCGGAGATCACCCGCGGCCGCCCGTTCAGCGGCGCGACGGCCCGGGCCGGGGAGGCGGGATCCAGCCCGAGGCGCCGGGCAGCGTGCACACGGGCCTGTTCCGGGGCGGTGGCGTCGAGCAGCGTCTCGACCAGCGCCGGATCGTCGGCCGGGGCCCGGCCGCGGGTCCGGTCGAGCACGACCCGCAGCGCGCCGGCGGCCCGCTCGAGAAGCACGGCGTCGACCACGCTGGGCGCGGCTGCGAGGGGCTCGGTCCCCACCCGCGTGGGCTCCGCGCGGGTGGAGACCGCGCCCGGCCCTGCCCCGGCCCGCTCCAGCCACAGCGCCCCGGCACCCTCGGGGTCCAGCGGTGCCGACGGCCAGGCGGGGTCCGGCGGGGGCCCGGCGTCTCGCCGGATGCCGTCGGCCTCCACCCGGACGTGCACGCGCCGATCCGGATCCACCAGCCGGGCCGGGCAGCCGGCCAGGACCGCGGCACCGCGCACGAGTGCCTCCACCCCGGCCCTGGACTCGGCCAGGCGGTCGAAGTAGGCGATGACCCGGACCGCCGCACCGGCATCCGGATCGAGGGCGGTCAGCCGCCCGGCCAGCTCTTTCATAGGCCCATGGTGCGGTATGCGGCCCCGTTCGCGGGCGGTCGGCGTTCGACGGCTTCACCGGGGCTCGCCGCCCCCGGCCCCTCACACCCCCAACAACCTCCGCAGCCAGGCCACATGCGCCCCACGAGCCGCCTGCGACACCGCCGCCTGCGGGGCGAACCCGTCGAAACCGTGGAAGCCGCCCGGCCACACATGCAGTTCGGCCACCCCGCCGGCCTGCCAGATGCGCGACGCGTAGGCGACGACCTCGTCGCGGAAGGTCTCCGCCGAGCCGACGTCGAGGAAGGCCGGAGGCAGCCCCGTCAGGTCCTCGGCCCGGGCCGGTGCCGCGTACGCCGGTACGTCGGGGCCGCCGCGGCGCGAGCCCAGCAGCGCGTTCCAGCCGGTCTCGTTGGCGGTGCGGTCCCACACCCCGAGACCCGCCATCTGGTAGGTCGAGGGCGTGTCGTTGCGGTCGTCGAGCATCGGGCACATCAGCACCTGCCCGATCGGCTGCGGCCCCTTGCGGTCCCGGGTGAGCAGGGCCAGGGCCGCGCACAGCCCGCCGCCGGCGCTCGCACCCGCGATGACGATCCGCTCGGGGTCGGCCCCGAGTTCGGCGGCGTGGTCAGCCGTCCACAGCAGCCCGGCGTACACGTCCTCGACCGGCGCGGGATGCGGATGCTCGGGCGCCAGCCGGTACTCCACCGACACCACGACCGCGTCCAGCGCCTGTGCCCACGCCAGCGGGACGTCCACCCCGACCCGGTTGTTCCCGATGATCATGCCGCCGCCGTGCACGTGGTAGATCACGGGACGCGGCCCGGCGGACTCCGGCGCGGCCGGGCGGCAGATCAGCAGGGAGATGTCCGGCTCGCCCTCCGGCCCCGGTACCTGCCGTTCCTCCACCTCGAACGCCCCGCCCATGGTCAGGTCCAGCCCGGCCAGCATCTGTATGCCCGGGCCCTGGCGCACCTCGGCGATCTCGTCCGGCGTGAGCCCCGGGCTGATCATGTCCTTGATCAGCTCCAGGGCGGCGGCGAGTTCGGGGTCGAACGGGGGCGGAACGTGCGTCATGGCGTCTCCTCACGCGAGGTCGCGGCGGCTCGTGCGGCCATGGTCCGTCCAGTACCCCGGCCGGGGACGCCGCCGGGCGGCGGAAGCTGCCCGCCGTACGGCGGGTGGCGTCGCGGTGACGCGTGAGACCACCGCGGTGCACACGACGACCAGCGCGCGCCCCGAGGGCCCTTCGGCGCTGCCGTACGCGCCTGTGCCCCCGGCGCGAGCCGACGGCGCCACCAAGATACGCGCAGGTCGCGAACGTGGTGGTGAGCCGGTTGTGCACGCCGGTTGCGCACGCGGGGGCGCGGGCGGTCAGCGGCGGCAGCGGATCGCCGTGTCCGCCTGGGCCGGAGCCGGCCCGGGAGCCGGCCCGCTGCGCGAGACGACGCGCGTGCCGCGACCGTCGGCGACCCGGACCTGCAGCGAGCCGCAGCCGCAGCGGGTCCACTCCGTGTGGCCCGTCGCGGTGGTGTGCCGGGACAGCACCCGGAACGGCTCGCCCCCGTCCGGCCAGCCGCAGTGCGGGCAGGTGGTGGCATCGGCGCTGGGCATGACTGACTCCTCGTACGTCGTGGCTGGTCGGTCGTCGCGACACAGCCAGGGTGCGTGCGGGGATCCGTACACGTCCAGGTTGACTTTGTGGACGTCACTGTGAAGCCTGGCCTTCATGATTGACCTGCGCCGGCTCCACGTCCTGAGGGCGGTCGCCCACTACGGCACGGTCACCGCGGCCGCCCGAGCCCTGCACTTCACGCCCTCCGCCGCCTCGCAGCAGGTCCGGCAGCTCGCCCGGGATCTGGGCGTCGACCTGCTGGAGCCGCAGGGACGCGGGGTACGGCTCACCCCGGCCGCCGAGAGCCTGCTCGCGCACGCCGACGCCATCCAGACGCGCTGGGACCTGGCCGAACTCGATCTGCGGGCCGACCGCGGGGCGCCTTCCGGGGTGCTGCGGGTGACCGGTTTCACGGTGGCCGTCTCGGTGTTGCTGGCGCCGATGGCGGCCCGGCTGGGGGAGCGGCATCCGAGGCTGTCCGTCCGGATCACCGAGGCGGGTGTCCTGGAGAGTTTCGACCTGCTCTTCGAGGGTGACATCGACCTGGCCGTCATCGAAGCGACCCCGCACAACCCGCCGCTGAGCGACTCGCGGTTCGACCAGCGGCCGCTGCTCGACGACCCGTTCGACCTCGTCGTACCGGAAGGGCACCGGCTGGCGGGGCTGGCCCGGGTCGAGCTCGCCGAGGCGGCGCGGGAGGCGTGGATCGCGCCGGTGGAGGACAGTCCCTGCCGCCCCCGCGTCCTGTCCGCCTGCGGCGCGGCCGGGTTCACCCCCGAGGTCGTCCATCACGCCCTCGACTGGAACGTCACCGCTCACTTGGTCGCCCACGGGCTCGGCGTCGCCCTCATCCCGCGCCTGGCACACCTGACCCCGCACCTGCCGATCGTCCGGGTCCGCTGCACCGGCAGCCCCCACCGCAAGCTCCTGACCTGCACCCGGGCCGGCGTCCACGTCCGACCGGCGGTGGCGGCGGCACTCGAGGAACTACGGAACCTGGCACCGACGGCGGTCGCCTGAAGCACCCGGGTGGCCGAAGGCCTCACTCATCCCGAAGGACGTGGACGGTCCGAGCACTTGCCCCGTAGGTCCGCGCTGCGCAGCCCCACCCGCGCGCCCCGGCCACATCGAAGGCGCCGCGCGTCACCGTCCGGGTGCCCCCACGCGCAGTGCGTCCATGACGAGATCCAGCAGGCGGGTGGCGCGCGGTTGCCAGTCGGTGCGGGGGTCCAGCGTCCAGATACCGCCGATGGCGAGGAAAAGGTCGCTCGCGGTGATCCCCGGGCGGATGGTGCCGGCCTCCTCGGCGGCCCGGAGCAGGAGTTCCGCCGCCTCGGTCACCGGGGCGTGCCCCGGCTTCGCCGGCTTTCCCGGTGCGCTGGTGGCCTGGCGGATGGCGTCGGCCAGGCCCGCCTTGGCCATGGCGAACCGTGCCAGCCGGTCCATCCACTCGCGCAGGGCCCTGTCCGGCTCCCGGCTCTCGAGCAGCGGCGCCGCGGTGTCGGCGACCTGCTGCATCTCGTGCCGGTATATCTCCAGGACCAGTGCCTCACGGGTGGGAAAGTGGCGGTAGAAGGTGCCCTGCCCGACGCCCGCCTTCTTGGCGATCATGCTCAGCGGGGCGTCCGCCGAACGCGTCAGTTCGTCCAGCGCCACTTCCAGGATGCGCTCGCGGTTGCGCTGCGCGTCCGACCGCAACGGAGCGTCCTTCCTCTCCCGCATTCGCCCTCCTCGCGGAGCCGTGGCCGAAACCAGACCCTTGTCTAAGCGGACAGGTGTCCGTTACGTTTTCCCGAGTAACGGACACCTGTCCGCTTGGTCCATCGTATCGGCGCGCCGCCCCAAGGGACACCCCGCCCACGACCTCGCGATGTGAGAGAGAAGGCTTCCATGCCCCCATCGACGTCCAGCGACCTCACCCTGTCCGTCAACGGCGAAAAGTACACGCTGACCGTCGACCACCGCACCACCCTGCTCGACGCCCTGCGTGAACGACTCGACATGACCGGCACCAAGAAGGGCTGCGACCAGGGCCAGTGCGGTGCCTGCACGGTCCTGCTCGACGGCCGCCGGGCCGTCTCCTGCCTCCAGCTGGCGACGGCCGCCGAAGGACGCGAGATCACCACCATCGAAGGCGTGGCCGAGGGCGAGCAGCTGCACCCCGTGCAGCAGGCGTTCCTCGACCTGGACGGCTTCCAGTGCGGTTACTGCACGCCGGGCCAGATCTGCTCGGCCATCGCCGTGATCGAGGAGCACGCGGCCGGCTGGCCGAGCGCGGCCACCGGCGACGTCCGGCCCGAGGCGGGACCACCACCGCTCACCCCGGAGGAGATCCGCGAGCGCATGAGCGGCAACCTGTGCCGCTGCGGCGCGTACGTGTCGATCGTCCAGGCCGTGGCCCAGGCCGCCGCGCAGACCAACGGAGCGGCGGCATGAGGGAGTTCGGTTACCAGCGGGCGTACGACGTCCCCGGCGCCGTGGCGCTGCTCGACGGCGACGGGGAAGCCCGTTTCCTGGGCGGCGGCACCAACCTCGTCGACCTGATGAAGACCGGCGTCGAGCGCCCCGCCCGGCTCGTCGACATACGCGAACTGCCCCTGAACCGCGTCGAGCCGGCCGAGGACGGCGGGCTGCGCATCGGGGCGACCGTCACCAACAGCGACCTCGCCGCCCACCCCGAGGTCCGGCGTCGCTACCCGGCACTCGCACAGGCGGTGCTGGCCGGGGCCTCCGGGCAGTTGCGCAACATGGCCACCGTCGGCGGCAACCTGCTCCAGCGCACCCGCTGCGGCTACTTCACCGACGTCAACTCGCCCTGCAACAAACGCGATCCGGGCAGCGGATGCCCCGCCCTCACCGGCGAGCACCACAATCACGCCATCCTGGGCGCCTCCGGCCACTGCGTGGCCACCCATCCGTCCGACATGGGCGTGGCGCTGACCGCCTTCGACGCCCTGGTGTCGTACGAGACGGCCGACGGGCCGGGCGAGGTGCCGCTCGCCGACTTCTATCTGCCCGTGGGGGAGACTCCCGAGCGGGAGACCGCCCTGCCGCCGGGCGCGCTCATCACCGGCGTGACCCTGCCGCCCACCGCCGCAGCGGCCAACTCCCGCTACCGCAAGGTGCGCGAGCGCGCTTCGTACGCCTTCGCCATCGGCTCCGTCGCCGCCGCGCTCGACATCCGGGACGGCCTCGTGCACGACGTCCGCCTGGCCTTCGGCGCCGTCGCCTCCCGTCCCTGGCGGGCCCGCACCGCCGAGAGCGTCCTGACCGGCGCACCGGCCGGCGCCGAGACCTTCGCGGCCGCCGCGGACGCCGAACTGGCGGCCGCCAGGCCCCTGCCCCACAACGGATACAAGGTGACCTTGATGCGCAACCTCGTCGTGGCCGTCCTCAGCGAACTCGCCGAGGAGGCCGCCCGATGACCACCGCCACCAGGGGAGCCGTCGGCAGCGCGCACACGCGTGTGGAAGGCCGCGACAAGGTCACCGGAGCGGCCCGCTACGCCGGCGAGATCCCCTTCGCCGAACTCGCCCACGGCTGGCTGGTGCTCTCCACCGTCGCCCGTGGCCGCGTCCGCGCGATCGACACCGAGGCCGTCCTCGGCATGCCCGGCGTCCTCACCGTCCTGCACCACCCCAACGCCCCGCGCGTCGACACCGGCTACATCGGCATCATGGGCGTCCCGCCGGACCCGACCGTCGGCCTCTTCCAGCACGACCGGGTGCTCCACACGGGCTGGCCGGTGGCCCTGGTCGTCGCCGAGACCTCCGAGCAGGCCCGGGAGGCCGCCGAGGCCCTCGTGGTGCACTACGACCAGGAGCCGCACGACGTGGCGTTCTCCGCCGGGCGCGACGCCGAGGCGTACCCGCTCGACGGACACCTGCCGGCCGTGGTGGAGAAGGGCGACCTGGAGGCCCAACTCGAAGCGTCCGCCGTCGTGGTGGACCGGGAGTACACCACCCCGGAGGAGCACCACAACCCGATGGAGCCGCACGCGGCGACGGCCCTGTGGGAAGGCGGCCGGCTGGACGTCGTCGACTCCAACCAGGGCACCGGCTGGGTCGCCGGTGAGCTCGCCAGCCTGTTCTCCCTCGACCCGGCCTCCGTGCGGGTGCGGTCCGAGCACGTCGGCGGCGGCTTCGGCAGCAAGGGCGTCCGCGCGCACCAGGTCGCCGCCGTGATGGCCGCGACCGTCCTGCAGCGCCCGGTCCGGGTCGTCATGACCCGCCGGCAGATGTTCTCGCTCGCCGGCTACCGCAGCCCCACCGCCCAGCGGGTCAGGCTCGGTGCCGACCCCGACGGGCGGCTGCGCGCCCTGGAGCACCGGTCCCTGAACCAGACCTCGACCGTGCACGAGTTCATCGAGCCGAGCGCGGGGGCGAGCCGCTCGATGTACGCCGCCGACGCCCACCACACGGTCAGCCGCCTCGTGCGGCTCGACGTACCGACCCCGACGTGGATGCGCGCCCCGGGCGAGGCACCGGGCTCGTTCGCCCTGGAGTCGGCGCTCGACGAACTCGCCGAGAAGTGCGGCATCGACCCGATCGAGCTGCGCCTGCGCAACGAACCCGAGGTGGGCCCGGTCTCCGGGCTGCCGTTCGGCAGCCGCAACCTGATCGCCTGCTTTCGGGAAGGGGCCCGCAGGTTCGGCTGGGCGGAGCGCGACCCCCGGCCCGGCGTCCGCCGGGAGGGGCGCTGGCTGCTCGGCACGGGCACCGCGGCCGCCTCCTTCCCCGCGCAGGTCATGCCGTCCACGGCGGCCGTGACCGCGGAGGCCGACGGGACCTTCACGGTCAGGATCAACGCCGCGGACATCGGCACCGGCGCGCGCACCGCGCTCACCCTGGTCGCGGCCGACGCCCTGGAGGTGCCGACGGACCGCGTTCTGGTGCGGATCGGGGACAGCGACCTCGGCGCCGCGATGATCGCCGGCGGCTCGATGGGCACCCGCTCCTGGGGCTGGGCCGTCACGGCCGCCGCCGAGGAACTGCGCCGGAGCCTCGCGCCCGGCGCCGACATCCCGCCGGAGGGCGTCACCGTACGGTCGAACACGGCCGAGGCCATCGGCGCCCTCGCGCAGAAGGAACGGCACTCCTTCGGGGCGCAGTTCGCCGAGGTCGCCGTCGACCCCGCCACCGGAGAGGTCCGTGTGCGTCGCATGCTGGGCATCTTCGCGGCCGGCCGGATCGTCAACCCGCTCACGGCCCGCAACCAGCTCGTCGGCGGCATGATCTGGGGCCTGTCCATGGCTCTGCACGAGGAAGCCGTCCGGGACCGGGCCACCGGCGGCGTCTACGGCGCCGACCTCGCGGGCTACCACGTCGCCGCGCACGCGGACGTCCCGCACATCGAGGCCGACTGGGTGGACGACCCCGACCCGGACGACCCGGTCGGCATCAAGGGCATCGGCGAGGTCGGCATCGTGGGAGCGGCCGCGGCGGTCGCCAACGCGGTGTGGCACGCCACCGGCGTACGCCACCGGGATCTGCCGATCCGGCCCGACCGCGTGCTGCTGGCGGGCGGCGATGCTTGATCTCGCGGGGCCCCTGCACGCGTGGACCGAGGAGGGCCGGGACTTCGCCGTCGCCACCGTCGTCGCCGTCGGCGGCAGCGCCCCGCGCCCGCCCGGTGCCGCGCTCGCCGTCTCCGCCGACGGCGCGGCCATCGGCTCGGTCTCCGGGGGTTGTGTGGAGGGAGCGGTGTACGACCTGTGCGTCCAGGCCCTCCAGGACGGTGAGACACGCGTCGAACGGTTCGGCTACAGCGACGAGGACGCCTTCGCGGTGGGGCTGACCTGCGGCGGCATCATCGACGTCATGATCACCCCGTTCACGGGCGGCCGTACGGTCGAGGAGGCCGCGCTGGCGGCTGCCGCCCGGGCCGAGCCGGTGGCCCTGGCCCGGGTGGTCCGAGGGCCGGCCGGCCTCCTCGGCCGTGCCCTGCTGGCCCGGCCCGACGGCTCGTACGACGGTGGCCTCGGCGGCGTCCCGGACCTGGATCGCACGGTGCTCGACCGGGCCCGCGCCCTGCTGGACACCGGCCGCACCGGCACGGTGGAACTCTCCGAGGACGGGTCGCACTGCCCGGGCGGACTCACCCTGCTCGTCGAGTCGGCCGTCCCGCCGCCCCGCATGATCGTCTTCGGTGCGATCGACTTCGCGGCGGCCCTGGTCCGGGCGGGCGGGTTCCTCGGCTACCACGTCACCGTGTGCGACGCCCGTTCCGTCTTCGCCACCCGGGCCCGCTTTCCGGAGGCCGACGAGATCGTCGTCGACTGGCCCGACCGCTACCTCCGGCGCACCGAGACCGACGGGCGCACGGTGCTGTGCGTGCTCACCCACGACGCGAAGTTCGACATCCCGCTGTTGACGGAGGCGCTGCGGCTGCCCGTCGCCTACGTCGGCGCCATGGGCTCCCGCCGCACCCACGAGGACCGCAACCGGCGGCTGCGCGAGGCGGGCGTGAGCGAGCGCGAGCTGGCCCGGCTCAGGTCGCCGATCGGCCTCGACCTGGGAGCCCGTACGCCGGAGGAGACCGCCGTGTCCATCGCGGCGGAGATCGTCGCGGCACGACACGGCGGCACGGGGGCACCGCTCACCGGTTCGGCCACACCGATCCACAGGCGCGGGCGAGAGGCGTGTCCGCAACCGGCCTGAGTATGCCGACCCGCCCGGGAGCAGGCCGGCGGCCGGGGCAGGCGCACGCCCGTCCCGGGCAAGGGGCACGCCCCATCCGGGCAAGGGGCACGCCTGTCCCGGGCAGGCTCGCGGGCCGATCCGGGCAAGGGGCACAACCCATCCGGGCAAGGCGCACGCCTGTCCCGGGCAGGCTCGCGGGCCGATCCGGGCACGGCGTACGCCCGTCCCGGGGCGAGGCGCACGCCCGATCCGGGCAAGGTGTACGCCTGTCCCGGGCAGACTCGCGGCCCGATCCGGACAGACACACGCCCGTCCCGGGCAAGCCCCGGATCGGCCCGGGACGGGCGTGCGGCGATTCGCCGGGTGCCCGGCCAGCCCCGAGCAGACCGCCCAGCATCCCGACCCGACACCCGACCGACCCCGGAACAGGCACACGGCGATTTCGCCGGGCGCCCGACCAGCCCGGGACGAGACCCTGCCGACGGCATGCCGGAGGGGGCCGGGGCCGTTGCCGGCCGCGGCCCCTCCGTGGGCGCGAGTGAGGACGGTCAGGCAGCGGCGGGCTCCGAGGCGTGACCCTGCAGTCGGGCGATGACCTCGGTCAGCTGCTCGGCGACCTCGGCGTCGTCCGCCGGGTGGGTCTCTGCGAAGCGGGTCAGCGAGCCGGGGATGGAAAGCTTGACGTCCTCCAGGACCTTGCCGCCGGCCACGCCCACGGACTTGCGGGTCTCGTCGTGCGCCCAGACACCGCCGTACTGGCCGAACGCGGTGCCGACCACGGCGACCGGCTTGCCGCTGAGGGCACCGGCACCGTACGGGCGGGACAGCCAGTCGATGGCGTTCTTCAGGACGGCCGGGATGGTCCCGTTGTACTCGGGCGTGAAGAGGATCAGGCCGTCCGCGGCGTTCGCGGCGTCACGCAGTCGCGCGGCGGCGGCCGGGACGCCGCCCTCGACGTCGATGTCCTCGTTGTAGAAGGGAATCTCGGCCAGACCCTCGAACAGGTCCACCTCGGCGCCTTCGGGGGCGAGCTTGACGGCCGCCTCGGCGAGCTGGCGGTTGTGCGAACCGGCGCGAAGGCTGCCGACGAGGGCGAGGATACGAACGGACATGCTGACTCCCACATATGAGGCACTGCTCTGAAACACTGCTGAACGATCCGGACCGGGGTCCGTTTAACGTTCTAGCATCCTAACCGGACCGCGGTCCAGTTTTGTTCCCGATGCTTTACGCTGGCTTCATGTCCGCCGCCCCGCCCCCCTTCCCGACGCCCCAGGAGCCCGTCGACCACCCCGAGCTGTTGCAGCTCGGCACCGGCCTGGAGGACGACGAGCCGTGCCTGCGGGCCGACGCCGCGCGCAACCGCGCCCGGCTGCTGGAAGCCGCCGGGCGGTTGGTGGCGGAGCGCGGCGCGGAGGCCGTCACGATGGAGGCGGTGGCCGCCGAGGCCTGTGTCGGCAAGGGCACGGTCTTCCGCAGATTCGGCGACCGCACCGGCCTGCTGACGGCGCTGCTCGACCACTCCGAGAAGAAGTTCCAGGCCGCGTTCCTCGGCGGCCCGCCGCCGCTCGGGCCCGGAGCGCCGCCCGTGGAGCGGCTGCGGGCGTTCGGCTGCGGGATGCTGCGGCGCTCGGCCGACGAACTGGAGCTGCAACTGGCGGCCGAGCCCGGCGCGAACCGCCGCCACGTCGTCCCCGCCCGCCGCGTGCTGCGGCACCACATGGAGATGCTGCTGCGGCAGGCGGTCCCCGCAGCGGACTGCGAACTGCTCTCCCACACGCTGATGGGGCAGCTCGACCCGGCCCTGATCCATCACCTGACCAGGCAGCGCGGCATACCTCTGTCCCGCCTCGAGGTCGCCTGGATCGACCTGGTCGACCGGGTGACGGGTGCGGGCGCCGTCCGCTGAACGACCCGCGCCCCACCTCGTGAGCGCTCACGGGTTCCTCACAACTCCCCCGCCCGAAGCGCGCATTGGGGCTTCTGCCAAGATGCCGTACGTCATGGTGCAGATACCGAAAACGCCCGCGCCCCCGTCCCCCGCACCGTCGCGCTCCGTACCCACGAGCGCCGATGTGGCCCGCCTGGCCGGCGTCTCGCGCGCGACCGTCTCCTACGTCCTCAACAACACCAGCGCCGTACGGATCAGTGAACCGACCCGCCGCCGTGTGCACCAGGCCGCGAAGGAGCTGGGATACGTACCGCACGCGGCGGCCCGCAGCCTGCGCGCCGGGCACAGCCGCATGGTCCTGATCCCTGCGCCGACCTTCCCCGTCGGCCCGCTCTACAGCCGGTTCCTCACCGAACTCCAGGGATCCCTTGCCGGCCTGGACTACACGGTCGTGCAGTACGGCACCGGCGGCCCGCACGGCGACGAAGCCGCCCGTGCCTGGGCCGAGTTGAGGCCCGTGGCCGTGCTCGTGCCCGGTTCCGGGCTCGGCCCGCGCGGGGTCGCGGTGCTCAAGCGCTCGGGGGCGCGGGCCGTGGTCACCCTCGGCCCCGAGACCATCGAGGGCGCACACGCGCTGCTCATGGACCACGACGTCGTCGGTCACAGCGCGGGCGCCCACCTCTACGACCGCGGCCGGCGCCGGATCGGCGTCGTCGTCCCGCAGGAGCCCGGCCTCGAGGCGTTCTCCGCACCCCGCCTCGACGGCGTGCGCCAGTCCGTGCGCGGCACGGACGCCACGGTGACCGAACTGCCCCTCGCCTACGACGAGCAGGCCGCCGCGCGCCTCGCCGCCCGCTGGCGCACCCTGGGCCTGGACGCCGTGTTCACCTACAACGACGAGTACGCGATGCTGCTGATGCGGGCCCTGCTGGACGAGGGCATCCGCATCCCCGAGGAGACGGCCGTGGTCGGCGCCGACGACCTGATGCTCGGACGGCTGCTGCGGCCCCGGCTGAGCACGGTCCATCTGGAGCTGCCCTGCGGCCGTGAACTCGCCGAACTGGTCGACCGCGCGGTGCGCAAGCCCACCACGGAGCCCGAGACGCACAAGGTGCTGGGTGCGAAGGTGCTGCACCGCGAATCGAGCTGATCCGACGGGCGCGCCTCCCCGGCGGGGCCTGGCTCCCGGGGCGGACCCGGCTCCCTGCTGACTCCCGGGGCGAGCTCGGCTCCCTGGCATGGGCCCGCCCCCGGCAGGGGCTCGCCCCCCGGGGGGCGACTCCCCGGCAGGGGCCCGACTTCCCGGGCGGGGCCTGACTCCTGGGGTGGGCCCGACCCTCCGGGCAGGCCCGACCCCCGGGCGGGGGTGATTCCCTGACCAATGGGCCCAGTGTTTCTCAGACCACTCGCCCCCCGGTGCGGCCCCGGCAGCCGTGCGCCGCGGGGCGGGGCCCGTCCCCCGGCAGGGGCCTGCCCCCCCGGGGCGGGGGCGACTCCCCGGCAGGGGCGCGGCCCCTCGGGCAGGCTCGACTCCCCGGCGGGCCTGACTCCTGGGGCGAGGCTGGCTCGCCGGGCGGGGGCGATTCCTGGGGCGGGGCCGGCTCCCCGGCGGGGGCCCGACTTTTAGGCAGGGGTCCGCCCCCGGGGTGGGGTCCCGGCAGGCGCCCGCCCTCCGGCAGGCGCCCGCCCTCCGGCAGGCGCCCGCCCTCCGGCAGGCGCCCGCCCTCCGGCAGGCGCCCGCCCCCGGGAGGGGGCGGACTCCCCGGCGTAGGCCCGACCCCCGGGCGGGCCCACTCCCCGGCTTTCCAGTCGCGGCACGGCTAGGATGTTGCATGCTCAACAAAACGGGGGCGCGTTTCTGCGCGGGCCGTGGCGCACAGTGCTGCGCCCGCTCGACACGTCCCGCCATCTGACCGCCGAACCGGCCGCGCACGCACGGGAGTTGCGACCACCCCGTCAGCCGGTGACCGATCGATCGGAGAGCCGTCATGTCGTTGCTCGACACCAGGAGCTGGCAGTCCCGCAGCCTCGCGGGGCCCGGGTACACCGTCACCGAACCCGCCACCGGCCAGGCCCTCGGGACCCTCGCCCTCGCCACCCCGGAGGACGTCGGGGTCGCCGCCGGGCGGGCCGCCACCGCCCAGCGCGCATGGGCACGCACCCCGCACTTCGCCCGTGCCGCCGTACTCCGCAAGGCGGGCGACCTGTTCACCGAGCACGCCGCCGAACTGCGTGACTGGCTGGTCCGCGAATCGGGCTCCGTACCCGGCAAGGCCGACTTCGAACTGCACGTCGCCGCCCAGGAGTGCTACGAGGCCGCCGCGCTCGCCTCCCGCCCGGCCGGCCAAGTCCTGCCCAGCGAGGCGCCACGCCTGTCGTACACGCGCCGCGTCCCGGCCGGTGTGGTGGGCGTGATCTCGCCGTTCAACGCGCCGCTGATCCTGTCCATCCGCTCCGTCGCCCCGGCCCTGGCGCTGGGCAACGCGGTCCTGCTGAAGCCGGACCCGCGCACGGCCGTCTGCGGAGGGCTGTCCCTCGCCGCGGTCTTCGCCGCCGCGGGCCTGCCGGAGGACCTGCTGCACGTGCTGCCCGGCGGACCGGACGCCGGACAGGCTCTGGTCGCCGACCCGCGCGTGCCGATCATCTCCTTCACCGGCTCCACGGCCGCCGGACGGGCCGTGGGCGAGGCCGCCGGACGCCACCTCAAGCGGGCCCACCTGGAACTGGGCGGCAACTCGGCCATGATCGTGCTGGAGGACGCCGACCTCGACGCGGTGATCTCCACGGCAGCCTGGGGCTCGTTCTTCCACCAGGGTCAGATCTGCATGACCACGGGACGCCATCTGGTCCACGTGTCCCTCTACGACGAGTACGTCGAGCGGCTGGCCGCCAAAGCGGACTCCCTCGCCGTCGGCGACCCGTACCGGGACCAGGTCCACCTCGGCCCCATCATCGACTCGGGCCAGCTCACCAAGATCAGCGGCCTGGTCGAGGCCAGCACCAGCGCGGGCGCCAAGCTCGCCGCCGGCGGCACCCACGACAGGCTCTTCTACCGGCCGACGGTCCTCGCCCATGTCGACGACCGCACCCCCGCCTACACGGAGGAGGTCTTCGGCCCGGTGGCGCCCGTCCGCTCCTTCACCACCGCCGACGAGGCGGCGGCCCTGGCCGCGCAGAGCCCGTACGGCCTCTCCCTGGGCATCGTCACCAGGGACCCGGCCCGCGGCCTGGACCTCGCCGAGCGCATCCCGACCGGCATCGTCCACATCAACGACCAGACCGTGAACGACGAGGCCGTGGCGCCCTTCGGCGGAGTCGCCGCCTCCGGCACCGGCGCCCGCTTCGGCGGTGAGGCCAATCTGGAGGCCTTCACCGAACTGCGCTGGACGACGGTACGCGGAGACGTGGCTCCGTATCCCTTCTAGGAGCGTCCGCTAGCCCGCCTGCTGGCCTTCCTGGGCCTGCTGCTCGGCGATCGCCTTGCGGACCTCGCCCATGTCGAGGTCGCGGGCCTGCCCGATGACGTCCGTCAGGGCGGCCTCGGGCAGGGCGCCCGGCTGGGCGAACACGGCGACCTGGTCACGGACGATCATCAGCGTGGGGATGGACTGGATACCGAAGGCCGCGGCCAGCTCGGGCTGCGCCTCGGTGTCCACCTTGCCGAACACCAGGTCCGGGTTCTCTCCCGCCGCCTTCTCGTAGACCGGGGCGAACTGCTTGCACGGCCCGCACCAGTCGGCCCAGAAGTCGATCAGGACGAACTCGTTGTCCGTGACCGTCTGGTCGAAGTTCTCCTTGGTGAGCTCCACGGTGCTGCTCATGGCGTAAATCCCTCTTCCTGGTGTGGGGTCAAGCCGTCGGCACAACACGGCCGACCGGACACGTATTCCGCGCCCCTACCCATGTGGCCAGGGCGCACACCACCCACCAGACTGACCCCATGACGGAAACGGAAACCAACGCGTACGACGTCGTGGTGCTCGGGGCCGGGCCCGTGGGGGAGAACGTCGCCGACCGCACCCGCGCCGCCGGACTGACCACCGCGGTCGTGGAGAGCGAACTCGTCGGCGGCGAGTGCTCCTACTGGGCGTGCATGCCCAGCAAGGCCCTGCTGCGGCCGGTCATCGCCCGTGCGGACGCCCGCCGCGTGCCGGGCCTGAGCCAGTCGGTGCAGGGGCCCCTGGACGCGTCCGCGGTCCTCGCCCACCGGGACTACTTCACCTCCCACTGGAAGGACGACGGCCAGGTCGGGTGGCTCGACTCGATCGGCGCCGACCTGTACCGCGGCCACGGGCGCCTCACCGGCCCGCGCACGGTGACGGTCACCGGCCCGGACGGCGGCGAGCGCGTCCTGACCGCCCGGCAGGCCGTCGCCGTCTGCACCGGCAGCCGCGCCGCCCTGCCCGGCCTGCCCGGGCTCGACGAGGTCAAGCCGTGGACCAGCCGGGAGGCCACCAGCGCCAAGACCGTCCCCGGCCGGCTGATCGTGATCGGCGGCGGCGTGGTCGCCACCGAGATGGCCACGGTCTGGCAGGCCCTCGGCTCGAAGGTCACCCTGCTGGTCCGCGGCGAGGGCCTGCTCCCCCGGATGGAGCCCTTCGCCGGCGAACTGATCGCCGAGGCGCTCACGGAGGCCGGAGCGGACATCCGTACGGGCACCTCGGTGGAGTCGGTGACCCGTGAGAACGGGACGGTCGTGGCGGTCACCGGCACGGGCGACCGCATCGAGGCCGACGAGATCCTCTTCGCCACCGGCCGTGCCCCGCGCACCGACGACATCGGCCTGGAGACCGTCGGCCTCGACGCCGGATCCTGGCTGCCGGTCGACGACAGCCTCCGCGTGACCGGCCACGACTGGCTGTACGCGGTCGGCGATGTCAACCACCGCGCCCTCCTCACCCACCAGGGCAAGTACCAGGCCCGCGTCGCGGGCGCCGCCATCGCCGCGCGGGCCACCGGGGAGACCCTCGCCGCCCAGCCCTGGGGCGCCCACGCCGCGACCGCCGACCACGCGGCCGTCCCCCAGGTCGTCTTCACCGACCCGGAGGTGGCGGCCGTCGGCCTGTCCCTCGCCGAGGCCGAGCAGGCGGGGCACCGGGTGAAGGCCGTCGATGTGGACCTGTCCTCCGTCTCCGGAGCCGGCCTGTACGCCGACGGCTACCAGGGCCGCGCCCGCATGGTGGTCGACCTCGAGGAAGAGATCCTGCGCGGCGTCACCCTCGTCGGACCCGGCGTCGGCGAACTCATCCACTCCGCGACCATCGCGGTCGCCGGCCAGGTCCCGATCAGCCGCCTGTGGCACGCCGTCCCGTCCTACCCGACGATCAGCGAGGTGTGGCTGCGGTTGCTGGAGGCGTACCGGGACGCCTGACCCGCGGCTCGTCCCGGGCCCCGTGCGCGGCAGGCCCGGCCCGGGTCAGGCGTGCGCGGGCACCACCAGATCCCGGTAGGCGTCGTCCCACACGTCCTCCTCCGCCTCCGGCAGCAGCAGCACCCGGTCCGGGCGCAGCGCGTCGACGGCGCCCTCGTCGTGCGTGACCATGACGATCGCGCCCGGGTAGGTGCCCACCGCCGCCAGGACCTCGGCGCGCGAGGCCGGGTCCAGGTTGTTGGTGGGCTCGTCGAGGAGCAGGACGTTCGCGCCCGAGTGGACCAGGCCCGCCAGCGCGAGCCGGGTCTTCTCTCCGCCGGAGAGGACGCCGACGCGCTTGCCGGTGTCGTCGCCGGTGAACAGGAACGCGCCCAGGACCTGGCGGACTTCACCGTCGGTGAGGTGCGGGGCGGCACCGGCCAGGTGCTCGCGGACCGTCGACTCCGGGTCCAGGGTGTCGTGTTCCTGCGCGAAACAGCCCAGGCGCAGACCGTGTCCGTGGACCACCCGGCCACCGTCGGGCCTGTCGTGCCCGGCGAGGATGCGCAACAGGGTGGTCTTCCCGGCACCGTTGGGCCCCAGCACCACCAGCCGGCTGCCCCGGTCGACGGCCAGATCGACACCTCGCAGGACGTGCCGGCCGCCGTACGACCTGGTCAGGCTCACGGCGCCGAGCGGGATCCGGCCGCAGGGCGCCGGCTCGGGCAGCCGGATCCTGGCCGTCTTCCCGGCGCGCCGGGCCGGTTCGAGGTCCGCGAGCAGGCGGTCGGCGCGGCGGGCCATGTTCCGGGCGGCCACCGCCGTCGACATCCGGGCCCGCATCTTGCCGGCCTGGGCGTGCAGCGCCGCCGCCTTGCGCTCGGCGTTCGCCCGCTCGCGCACCCGGCGCCGCTCGTCGGCGTCCCGCTGCGCGAGGTAGGTGTCCCAGCCGGTGTTGTGGATGTCGAGCGCGGCCCGGCCGGGATCCAGGTGGAAGACCCGGTTCACGGTGCTTGCCAACAGGGAGGTGTCGTGACTGATCATCACCAACCATCCCTGATGGCTCGTCAGGAAGGTGCGCAGCCAGGTGATCGAGGCCGCGTCCAGATGGTTCGTCGGCTCGTCCAGCAGCAATGTGCCGTGCCCGGCGAACAGGATGCGGGCCAGCTCCACGCGCCGGCGCTGACCGCCCGACAGTGTGCTGAGCCGCCGCTCCATCAGCCCCGCCGGCAGACCGAGACCGGCCGCGACCCGGGCGGCCTCCGCCTCGGCCGCGTAACCGCCGCGGGCCTGGAACTCGGCCTCGGCCCGCACATAGGCGTTCATCGACCGCTCCGTGCCGTCGGCCATCGCGCTCTCCGCGTGGCGCAGCGCCCGTACGGCACGGTCCAGGCCCCGCGCGGACAGGATGCGGTCGGTGACGGTGACCGACTGGTCGGCGGCGCGGGCGTCCTGGGGGAGATGCCCGACATCCGCCGAGCGGACGACCGAGCCGGCGGCGGGCCGCAGTTCGCCCGCCAGAGTGTGCAATAGGGTCGTCTTCCCGGCGCCGTTGCGGCCGACCAGGCCGATGCGGTCGCCGGGGGAGACATGGAAGGAGACGCCGGACAGCAGCAGACGCGCGCCCACGCGCACGTCGACGTCACGAACGGTGATCATGAGAAAACGCTCCGAACAAGCAAGAGGACGCGCACGGGTGGCGTGGGAGTGGGTCCTCGGCTAGGAGATTCGGGGCGTAGACATGCGGTCACGGTAACGGAGGCGCCTCGCCGGGCGCCTCCGGATTTCGGCCGGACGGCCCTGAGCGCTACGGCAGCTCGAAGCCGAGCGCCCGCGCCGCCTTCGACGGCGTCGGCTGGGCCCAGCGCTCCGCCATCGCCTGGTTGGACGACAGCGAACGCGGCTCGGCGCGGTCCAGATACAGGACGCCGTCGAGGTGGTCCGTCTCGTGCTGCACGATCCGGGCCGGCCAGCCCGTGAACACCTCGTCCAGGGCCCGCCCGTACTCGTCCTGCCCGGTCAGCCGCACCTCGGCGTGGCGCGCCACCACCGCCTGCCAGCCCGGCACGCTGAGGCAGCCCTCGAAGAACGCGGCCCGCCCCTCGCCGACGGACTCGTAGGCGGGATTGACCAGCACGCGGAACGGCTGCGGCACCCGCCCGCGCGCGAGGCGCACCTCTTCCGGGACCGGCGCCGGATCCTCGATCACCGCGATCCGGAGCGGCACACCGACCTGCGGCGCCGCCAGGCCGACTCCGGGCGCCGCGCGCATGGTGACCCGCAGGGCCTCGACGAACCGGGCCAGCAGAGCGGGCTCCAGCTGACCGTCGTACGGCTCGGTGCCGTGCCGCAGCACCGGGTCACCGGCCGCGACGATGGTCAACGGCAGGCCCCTGTCGAGGAGTTGCCCGACCCGCTCGGCCAGAGGTGCGCGATCGCTCGGAGTTCCCATCGCGTCAGGATGGCACGGCGCCCCCCACCCCTGTGTGGCACACGTCATACATGCTTTCCGGGAACTGAACGCCCCGCCGCCCCGACTACTGCACCGCAACGGCCACCGCCCACACCGCAACGGCCCAGAAGACGTCCCCCGGAGAAGCCCGCCGATGACCACCGCTCCCTCGCCCACCACGGACGAGGCCCCGCAGCCAGCCGCCCCGGCACCGTCGAAGAACAGATGGGCCCCCCTGCGCCCGCTGATCCTCCGCCTGCACTTCTACGCCGGGGTGCTGGTGGCGCCGTTCCTCCTCGTCGCGGCCGTCACCGGCCTGCTGTACGCCGGTTCCTTCCAGGCCGAGAAGCTCGTGTACGACCACGAACTGACCGTCCCCGCAGGAGAGGAGAAGCTGCCGATCAGCGAGCAGGTGGCCGCCGCCCGCAAGGCCCACCCCGAGGGCACGGTCTCGGCCGTACGCCCCTCACCCGAGGCCGACGCGACGACCAGGGTGCTGCTGTCCGGCGTCCCGGGCGTCGACGAGGGCCACACGCTCGCCGTGTTCGTCGACCCGTACACCGCGCAGGTGCGCGGCTCCCTCGAACAGTACGGCTCGACCGGCGCGCTGCCGCTGCGCACCTGGATCGACGAGTTCCACCGGGACCTGCGCCTGGGTGAGCCGGGGCGGCTGTACAGCGAGCTGGCGGCCAGCTGGCTGTGGGTCATCTCGGCGGGCGGGCTGGTGCTGTGGTTCTCCCGCCGCCGTGCCCTGCGCAAGGTGCGGGGGGTCAAGGGACGGCGTCGCACCCTCGGGCTGCACGGCGGTGTCGGCGTGTGGGCGGCGGCCGGGTTCTTCTTCCTCTCGGCCACCGGCCTGACCTGGTCGGCCCACGCCGGGGCAAGCATCGACGAGCTGCGGACCTCGTTGGGCCAGGCCACCCCGTCGGTGTCGGCGGCGGCCGGAGGCGAGCACGACGGCCACGGTGCCGCCGCGGGGCAGGCGGGCGATGCCGCGCACGGCGTGGGCCTGGACAAGGTCCTGGCCGCTGCGCGGGCCGAGGGGCTCGGCGACCCGGTGGAGATCGTGCCGCCCGCGGACGCGAACTCGGCGTACGTGGTCCGGCAGGTGCAGCGCAGCTGGCCCTCGAAGCAGGACGCCGTCGCGATCGACCCGGCCGGCGGCGAGGTCACGGACGTGCTGCGGTTCGCCGACCATCCCGTGCTCGCGAAGCTCACCCGATGGGGCATCGACCTGCACACCGGCATCCTCTTCGGCCTGGCCAACCAGATCGCCCTGATGCTGCTCGCGCTCTCCCTGATCCTGCTGATCGTCTGGGGCTACCGCATGTGGTGGCAGCGCGGCCGCGGCACCGCCTTCGGCCGCCCGGTCCCACGGGGTGCCTGGCAGCAGGTCCCGCCGCAGATCCTCGTACCGCTGCTGGCGGGGGTCGCCGTACTCGGGTACTTCCTGCCCCTGTTCGGCATCCCGCTGGCGGCCTTCCTCGCCGTCGACATCCTGCTGGGGGAGATCGCCCACCGGCGGGGGCGGCGGTCGTACGGGACGCCGGTCGGGTAGCGGACCCGCCGACACACGGATGCCCGGCTCCCCACGGAGCCGGGCATCTTCCTTGTACGGCGTGGGTCAGCGCTGCTCGAAGTCACCCGCGAGCGCCGAGGCGATCCGCAGGTGTGACTCCGCCTCCTCGTGCCGGTTCTGCCGCTGGAGTGTGCGGCCGAGCATCAGGCGGGCGTAGTGCTCCACGGGGTCCCGCTCGACGATCATCCGCAACTCGCCCTCGGCGCGCCGCAGTTGGGCCGAGTGGTAGTACGAGCGCGCCAGGAGCAGCCGGGGCCCGGTCTGCTCGGGGACTTCCTCGACCAGCCCGGCCAGGACGCGCGCGGCGGCGGCGTAGTCCTTGGCGTCGAAGAACAGCTGCGCGCGCTCCCAGCGCTCGGCCGGGGTTCCGTGGGCGTAGTACGTCGTGTCCTGCGTGGTGTTCACTCGGGGCCTCCTTCGAGGCCGACAACCGAACTCATTGGTTCAATATTCCACTACCGGTCCGGCTCACCGCGCAGCGCCGCCGGCTCGGCATCCGCCCGCCCGGTGATCAGTCTCAGCACCCGGCCGGCGACGGCGAGATCCTCCGCCGGAATGCCGTCGTAGATCCGGGCGGTGATCGGTGCCGTCTCGCCGGAGGTCGTGGCGTACCGCTCCCGCCCGGCGTCCGTGATCCGTACGCCCGTGCCAGTCAGCACACTCTCGAGCACCGCGTAGTGGGCCAGGGCGATGACACGCGGGTCGAGCAGGGGCGCGGTGGTGGTCATGACTGCTCCGTCTCGTTCTCGGGGGAAGGGTCGAGAGGCGCGTCGAGCAGGGCCGTCAGTTCGCGTGTGAACTCACGAGCGCGGGCACTGCCGAGGCCGCCGAGCGGGTCGAGGAGCTGCTGGAGAAGCCCGTGGACGACCGTGATCGCCCGCTGGGTGACCTCGCTGCCCTGCTCGGTGAGCGCGAGCTGGACCGCGCGCGGGGCGCGGGGGTCCCAGCGGGGCCACCGCGCGGTCGACCGCGACCCGCCACTTCATCGACAGCCGCCACACCAGAAACCCGGGGCGTCGCACCTTCGGAACGGTGGTCCGCAGCAAATACAGTACATGGCTACTATGTACATGGCTGCCATTCTGCTGGTCTGCGGCGCGACCCGAACGTGGCGCTGACGCAAGCCCTTGTGCCGCACTAGGTTGTGCGCCATGAGCAATCTAGAGCGCGAGGCGGCCCCCTCCTTGTGCGGTGGCCGTGGCTTCGTGGTGGCGGAGCCGGTGCGGGAACTCCTCAGCCCTCGCCAGGTCAGGCTGGGCGAGTCCAGTGAGGTCCGCCGGCTGCTGCCCAACCTCGGCCGCCGGATGGTCGGGGCTTGGTGCTTCGTCGACCACTACGGTCCCGACGACATCGCCAACGAGCCCGGCATGCAGGTGCCGCCGCATCCCCACATGGGTCTGCAGACCGTGAGCTGGCTGCACGAGGGAGAGGTGCTGCACCGTGACTCCACCGGCAGCCTCCAGACGATCCGCCCGCGCGAACTCGGCCTGATGACCTCCGGCCGGGCCATCAGCCACTCGGAGGAGAGCCCGCGCTCGCACGCCCGCTTCCTGCACGGCGCGCAGCTCTGGGTCGCCCTCCCCGACAGTTACCGTCACACCGAGCCGCGCTTCGAACACCACGCCGATCTGCCGGTCGTCACGGCACCCGGCGTCACGGCCACGCTGATCCTCGGCGGCCTCGACGGCGCGACCTCACCCGGCACCGCGTACACCCCGATCGTCGGCGCCGACCTGGCCCTGACGCGAGGGGCGGACGTACGCCTCCCCCTGGAACCGGACTTCGAGTACGCCGTCCTGTCCATGTCCGGCGAGGCCCACGTCGACGGCGTCCCGGTCCTGCCCGGCTCCATGCTCTACCTCGGCTGCGGCCGCAGCGAACTGCCCCTGCGGGCGGAGTCGGAGGCGGGCCTGATGCTCCTGGGCGGCGAACCGTTCGAGGAGGAGCTGATCATGTTCTGGAACTGGATCGGACGGTCGCAGGAGGAGATCGTACAGGCTCGTCAGGGCTGGATGGAAGGGACACGGTTCGGCGAGGTGAAGGGCTACGACGGCGCTCCGCTGCCTGCTCCTGCGCTGCCTCCAGTGCCGCTTAAGCCGCGCGGAAGGGCTCGCTGACCTGTAGGAACTGACAGAGACTCAGCTGTCCCCGGGACACCAGAAGGGCCTGACCGAGTTTCGTTACGTCGCGTAGTCATGTGCCGATGAGGGTGGCTGCGCCGGTAGACGTAGAACAGGGCCGGCGGGGGAGAAGCGCCGTGGGCAGCCGCGCGGCGCGTTCTCCCCAAGGGGCCAGAACGGCCGTTCCGCCGCGTTCGCGGTGCGAATTCAGGTTGGCGCGTCCGGCCCGACTTCTACAGCCAGTCCCGCTTCTTGAAGACCACGTTCAGGCTCGAACACACCACCGCCGTCAGCAGGATCGCGAACGGACAGCCGTACACCCAGTGCAGCTCCGGCATGAGGTCGAAGTTCATGCCGTAGATCGTTCCCACGAGGGTGGGTGCAAGGAGAATGGCCGCCCACGAGGCGATCTTCTTGAGTGTCGCGGAGCCACCGCCCGTCAGCGACCAGGCGGTCCTCCCGATCCCAGCCGGTCGCGCTGCTCGAGGAACTCGTCGACCGGACCCTGGCCGCGGCGCGGGACGCAGGGACGGAGAACGCCATCGAGTGGATGAACCGCAACGGTCCCGACAGGCTCACCGGCGCCTTCCGACGCTGACCCATCCGGCGGGAGCTGCAGGGTGCATCGCTGGAACACCCGGCACCCCGCTTCGAAAAATCTCTTGCACGACAAGGTGAAATTTCGTGCGTTCGTGATAATTATTTGCGAACGCTGGGTGATGCCTGGTCCCTCCGGCCTCCCGTCAGTACCCGTCTCACCGTGTGGAGGCCGACCGGTCACGAGCGACCGGCGCCCTGGGGGCCCGGTCGGCATCCGCCCAGCGTCCTGCTCGTCCATTGTCGTCGTGCTTCAGATCAGGGATGCCTCATGCCGAGTTCCGTCAACAGACGTCAGTTCCTGGCCGGCGCAACGGCCGTCGCTGCCACTGCCCTTGCCGGAGGCGTGCTCTCCGCCGGCCGCGCTCGGGCGGTGGCGAACACCTACACCCCCGACTGGAGCTCGGTCGGTCAGCACAAGCCGGCTCCGGAGTGGTTCCAGGACGCTAAGTTCGGCATCTATTTCCACTGGGGTGTCTTCAGCGTCCCCGCCTACGGCAGCGAGTGGTACCCGCGGACCATGTACAAGGCCGGCAACCCGACCAACACCTACCATGCCGGTAAGTACGGGCCCCCGACGGAGTGGCAGTACCACAACTTCATCAACGGGGCGCCGGACCTGGTGGGTAACCATGTCCAGTTCGCGCCGAAGCTGAAGTCGGCGGGAGGCGCGTTCGATCCCCATGAGTGGGCCCAGCTGTTCGTCGACGCCGGCGCCAAGTTCGCGGGTCCGGTCGCCGAGCACCATGACGGCTACTCCATGTGGGACAGCCAGGTCAACGAGTGGAACTCGGTGGACAAGGGGCCGAAGCTCGACCTCCTGAACCTCTTCACCACGGCGATCCGCGGCAAGGGTCTGAAGCTTCTGGTCGCCATGCACCACGCGTACAACTACAGGGGCTTCTTCGAGTTCGCCCCCGCGCAGACGGACCCCAGCCTGAAGAAGTTGTACGGCCGGCTGAGCGCCACGGAGGAGAACCAGCTCTGGTACGACAAGCTCAAGGAGGTCATCGACCGCTCCCAGCCCGACATCCTCTGGCAGGACTTCGCGCTCAGCGGGGTCGACGAGACCAAGCGTCTCGAGTTCCTGTCGTACTACTACAACCAGGCCGCCGGCTGGGGCCGTGAGGTCGTCGCCACCTACAAGGACGGACTGAACCAGGGGGGAGCGGTCTTCGACTACGAGCGCGGAGGCCCGATCGACATCACCACCCCTTACTGGCTCACCGACGACAGCGTCTCCAGCAGCAGTTGGTGCTACACCCAGGGAATCGGTTACTACACCACCAAGCAGGTCCTGCACGCGCTCCTCGACCGCGTCAGCAAGAACGGCAACATGCTCCTGAACATCGCGCCGATGGCCGATGGCACCATCCCCCAGGGGCAGAAGAACATCCTGCTCGGCATAGGCGACCACCTCAAGCGCTTCGGGGAGTCGGTGTACGCCACGAGGGCCTGGACGGCGTACGGCGAAGGCCCGACGCTCATGGGCGGCGGTACGTTCACCTCGCCCACGGCCGGCACCACACAGGACATCCGCTTCACCCGGAACAAGGCGAACAACGTCCTCTACGCAACGGTCCTGGGGTGGCCGGGCGCGGCACTCACCATCAAGTCGCTCAACTCCGACCGCATCAACATGTCCCCGCTCGTCTCGGCACAGCTGCTCGGCTCGACCGCAGGCACCTACATCAGCCTGGCGAAGCCCACCCAGGACGCCTCCGGACTCAAGGTCACCCTGCCGTCCACCGCGCCGTACACGGCCAACGCGTACGTGGTGAAGCTGACGTTCTCCGGTGCCATTCCCCCGCTCAGGCGGATGTCCGGAGCCGTCGGTTTCCAGGAGGCCGGCTATGTCGGCACCCCGGCGGGCCTCGCCGTCGGCGAATACACGGCACAGAAGCTGGCTTCCGTCGGTTTGCCCGCGGCCAGCCTCTCCTCCCTCTGGCTGGCTCGCGGCTACCGTCTCATCGGTTACGCCGGTGACAACTTCTCGGGCTCGGCGTGGACCTTCACGATCGATCACAGCGACATGAGGACGACGGGCACCAACGACACGGTGACCTCACTGAAGGTGCAGTTCTCCCCGACGGCCTATTTCCGCATCGAGAACCTCACCAACCGCCTGGCGGTGGACAGCGGGGGCGTCGTGGCCTCCGGTTCCTCCCTCAAGCAATGGACGTGGAACGGCAGCACCCACCTGCAGTGGCAGCTGGTCGCCGTCGGCAACGGTGCGTACAAGATCGTGAACCGAGCCAACGGAATGGTCGCCGACGGCTGGAACGCCACAGCCGACGACTCCGCCGTGAAGCAAGCGGCCTGGAACGGGGCCGCCAGCCAGCAGTGGACGATCGAATCCGTAGGGGACGGCCTCTTCACGATCGCCAACCGCGCCACGGGCCTGCGCCTCGACGGAAACGGCAAGGCCGCCTCCGGATCGGTCCTCATTCAGCGGAAGCAGGAGGAGACCACGGACCAGATCTGGGTTCTCACGGCACTCTGAGCGCGCAGCGCAAGCCCGGGGCAAAGGGCGCGTCCGTCGGCGGGGAACTACTCATGACTCATGAGCGCCACGGACGCCTTCCCCCAAAGAAGCGCCGGCCCTGAACTGGGGAGTGATAGCCCCGGGGTGGATCGCAGGCTATTGCGTCGAGGCGCTGCAGACGTAAACCCAGCAGCGGGTGGTGGCGGTCGGGTCGCGCGACGCCGAGCGGGCCCTCACCTTTGCGGACCGGTACGGCATCCCGGCGGCCTACGGCAGCTACGAGGAACTTCTCGCCGACGACGACGTGGACATCGTCTACATCGCGTCGCCGCATTCCGGTCACCACGATCAGGCCTTGCAGGCGATCGAGGCCGGCCGACACGTGCTGCTGGAAAAGGCGTTCACCCGAAACGCTCGCGAGGCCGCGCACGTGATCGAGGCCGCCCGGGAGCGGGGCGTGTTCCTCATGGAGGCGATGTGGACGCGCTTCCTACCGCACATCGACGCCGTACGCCAGGTCCTCGAGTCGGGGCTGCTCGGTGAGGTGCAGACGGTCATGGCCGACCACGTTCTGCCCGGGAAGCCGAACCCGACGCACCGTCACTTCGACCCCGACCAGGCCGGCGGCGCCCTGCTCGACCTGGGCGTCTACCCGGTTGCCTTCGCCCACAGGGTGCTGCGCCCCTTCGCGTCCGTTACTGCCGTGGGTACGAAGGCTTTCACCGGCGTCGACGGGCAGGCCTCGATCATCGTCACGGGTGAGTCGGGGGTGCACGGCGTGTTGAACACGTCGCTCTTCGCCCGCACTCCGACGAAGGCGTCGATCTCGGGTACACGTGCTCGCTTGGAAATCGATGGCCACTTCTACGCACCGGCGGCCGTGCACCTCATCAGCCCCGACCACGAGATGCTCGACACCTTCACTCCCGAGCTGATCGAGGGCGGGCTGTGCTACGAGGCTGCCGAAGCGGCCCGCTGCATCGCCGCCGGCCGACGTCGACGCCGACCCGACCGCGGTACGACGGTGAGCGTCCACAGCTCGTGGGATGGGGGAGTGCGGGACTGGACCGTCCAGGGTTCGCCAGGTGGTGATCCAGTGTGAGGGCGCTGATCGAGGTCCGTGCGTTCGCGCCCGCGGCGCGCCCTCCGCCCTACCGGAGCTGCGCCCCGTGACGGCCGGTGTCGGCGGCAGCACATTCGTCGGGCCTGTGGGCTGGAGAGCATCACCCAGTGTCTGCGGGAGGCGCAGTCCGGCAAGGCGTCGAGCGTGCTCGTCCAGCCCAGCGGGTATCAGGTGCCCCTGGGCCGGTATCCACTGCTGGAGGGGCGGGGGAGCCTCGACGGGCAGCCGCCCGCTACGCCCAGGCCCGCGACCTGTTCGCGGGCCTGGGAGCCCAGCCGTTCCTCCCGCGGTACCGCGAGGACTTCGCGGACCACCCCCCTTGCGCCACCGTGCGGGTGGCGTCTCCGTCCCGGAGCTGATCGACCGCGAGCGCGACATAGCCCAGCTCATCGGCGGTGGGCTCACCAACGGGGAGATCGCCGCACGGCCGTTCGTGAGCAGGAAGACGGTGGGGTACCACCTCAGCCACATCTGCCAAGAACTGTCCCTCTTCGGGCGCCGCGAGCTCCGCAACTTGGTCCAGCAGGACAGTGCCTTCCTCGGGTGAGGGGCGCGAGCCGCCAGTGACCGTGGGCGGCCAGAGGTGAGCAGGAGCCTCGACGAACACTCGGCGTGCCCGGCCGGGCACAGGGCGGTGACTCGAGGGCCGGCGGCCCAGGCTAGGGACTTTCCCTGGGGACCCGAGGCCGAAGTCGGAGTTCTCATAGATCACATAGCTCGTAAGAGGTACGGCTCCAGGGAAGGTCGTCGAGGTGATCGCCATGTACGTCACGGACACCGGCAGGACCAGTGATCATGGCGCGAGGCATGCCGAAGAGGGTGTTCGTCGTCTCGCCGAGCAGTTCCGCCACCCCGGGGCGGCAGACGTGATCCGCCCGCTCGATCACTCCGCGGAGGCCGTTGCCACGGCCCGGCGCATGGTGGAGGGATTGCTGGGTCGCCTGAAGGTCGCCGAGGTCGACACGGTGGTGCTCGTCGTCTCCGAACTGGTGACCAACGCTATCGAGCACGCTCTGCCTCCACTGGCCCTGCACCTGCGTCGTGATCCGATCGCGCAGCAGGTGTGGGTGGGAGTCTCCGACGGCGGACCCGCGTCGCACCACGGTCCGTGGACCACCTCATGCACTGATGACGAGCACGGCAGGGGCCTCGGAATCGTCGAGGCGCTCACCGACGGCCAGGGCACGCTCATTCGTGCGGACGGCATGGCCACGCATTGGGTCACCGTCTCCACGTGAGCGGGCACGTGAAAAAAATTATCCGTAGGGCTATGCAGATGAAGTGTCTGCGAAATAAATTTGAATCCCTTCGGTTGGTCGGCGCAACGCCAGGTCCCTGCCGTCGTGCGTCTCAGCAGCTCTGGAGTTCCTATGAAGAAGTCGGGCCCATCAGCCCTCGGGGTGCCCGCGGCCGCGCGGCAGCCCTTGCGGCGACGGCTCACCGGGTGGGCGTTCGTCCTGCCTTTCACGGCGCCGTTCCTGCTCGCCGTCGTCGCGCCGATCCTCTACACCCTCGGTCTGAGCCTGTTCCAGGAGCGCCTCATCGGTGGAGTGTCGTTCGTGGGGTTGGACAACTATCGCGACCAGCTCAGCGATCCCCAGTTCTGGGCCGCGGTCGCCCGGGTCGGCCTCTACCTGCTGATCCAGGTGCCGCTGATGATGCTCCTGGCGCTGGCCGCGGCCCTGGCGATCGACAGCGTCAAGCTGTACGCACCGGCGATCTTCCGGCTCGGCATCTTCCTTCCCTATGCCGTGCCGGGTGTGGTGGCCACCCTGCTGTGGGGTTACATCTACGGAACCCAGTTCGGCCTGGTCGGGGACGTCGAGCAATACCTCGGCATCGCGCTGCCGGACCCCCTGTCCAGCACCCTGGTCATTCCGTCCATCGGCAACATCGTGCTGTGGCTCTACGTCGGCTACAACATGCTCGTCATCTACGCCGCGCTCCAGGCGATCCCCTCCGAGGTCTTCGAAGCGGCCAAGCTCGACGGGGCCAGGACCTGGCACGTCATCGTCCACGTCAAGCTGCCGGCCATCCGCTCCACGGTGGCGGTCACCACGATGTTCTCCGTCATCGGCGGATTCCAGCTCTTCAACGAGCCCAACATTCTGCGAGGACTGGTGCCCAACGTCATCACGAGTGACTTCACGCCCAACATGTACGCGTACAGCCTCTCCTTCGCCGGACAGCAGTACAACGCCGCCGCCACCGTCGCGGTGATCATGGGCGTCGTCACCGGCGTGTTCGCGTTCGTCGTGCAGCGGCGCGGCATGAGGGGAGTGGCGTGATGCTCACCGCGAACCCGAACCCGAACCCGGTCCACACCGAGGCCGCCCACGCGGCGCCCGACAGTCGGCGCACCCAGCCACCGGCCCGCCGCGTCAGGCGCCGGCAGCCCGACGGCGGATCGAAGAAGCCGCGCCGCTCGGTCCTGCTGACCGTGCTGATGACGCTTCCGCTCCTCTACAGCCTGATGCCGCTCGTCTGGCTCGCGATCAACTCGACCAAGTCACGCGAGCAGCTCTTCTCCACGTTCGGGCTCTGGTTCGGCGACGACTTCGCCCTGTGGGACAACATCGTCGGTGTCCTCACGTACAACGACGGCATCTACCTACGGTGGCTCGCCAACACGGTGCTGTACGTGGCGGTCGGCGCCATCGGGGCGACCCTCCTGGCGGCACTCGCCGGATACGGACTGGCCAAGTACGAGTTTCCCGGCCGGCGCGCCTTCCTGGCCGTCGTCGTGGGAGCCGTCGCCGTACCGAGCACGGCACTGGCGGTGCCCGCCTTCCTGCTCTTCGGCGAACTCGGCCTGACGAACACGCCCTGGGCGGTCCTGATCCCGCTCCTTGTCACCCCGTTCGGCCTGTTCCTCCTGTACAGCTACGCCAACGAGGCCGTACCGAACGAGATCCTCGACGCCGCCCGCGTCGACGGCGCGGGCGAGTTCCGCATCTTCTTCACCATGGCGCTGCGCCTGCTCTCCCCCGCGCTCGTCTCCATCTTCCTGCTGGAAGTGGTGAGCGCCTGGAACAACTACTTCCTGCCGCTCATCATGCTCAACGACCCCTCGTGGTTCCCGATGACCGTCGGCCTGAACCAGTGGAACAACCAGGCGGCCACCGCCGACGGCGAGGTCATCACCCACCTCGTCATCACGGGCTCGTTCCTGACCATCATCCCGCTGATCATCATCTTCCTCGTTCTTCAGCGCTTCTGGCGCTCCGGCCTGGCCGCCGGCAGCACGAAGGGCTGACGCCGGAGCGACGGCACACTCCGCCATCGCCACCCGGTCTCCTCTCACCCCTCGCAGTGCCTTGTGACACCTACACCCCGGAAAGAGCTTCGTCCGGGCGCTCCAGCTCCATGGAAAGGGACATCCCCGTGAACAACAGACTTCGCCTGCTCAGAACGACATCCGTGCTCCTCGGCACGGCACTCACCGCGGTGAGTCTGGCCGCATGCGGCGGCGGCACCAACGACGCCTCCAAGCCGGATATCGTCAGCGAGGAGGAGATCCAGAAGGCCCTCGACAAGCCCACGGAGCTCACCGTCTGGAGCTGGTCCGCAAGCCTCCCCGACGTCGCCAAGGCCTTCGAGAAGGAGCACCCGAAGATCAAGATCAAGGTGCAGAACGTCGGCACCGGCGCGGAGCAGTACACGAAGCTCCAGAACGCGATCAAGGCGGGCTCCGGTGGGCCCGACCTAGCCACCGTCGAGTACAGCGCGATACCGCAGTTCGCCCTGTCCGGCTCGCTGGTCGACCTGCACAGGTTCGAGTTCGGCAGCCTGGAGAAGGAATTCACCAAGGCCACCTGGGACGCCGTAAACGTCAACGACGGCCTCTACGAGCTTCCTCTCAACGCCGGCCCGATGGCGCTCTTCTACAACAAGAAGACCTTCGACAAGCACGACATCGCTGTGCCGAAGACCTGGGACGAGTACATTGACGCGGGCCGCAAGCTGCACGCCGCCGATCCGAACAGCTACATCGCTGCGGACAACGGCAACGCCGGCCTCACCGAAAGCCTCATCTGGGCGGCCGGCGGAAAGCCCTTCAGCGCCAACGGCGACAAGGTGAGCATCAACCTCCAGGACGCCGGCACCAAGAAGTTCGCCACGACCTATCAGAAGCTCATCGACGAGAAGCTGCTGTCACCCGTCGCCGGCTGGAGCAACGAGTGGTACGCGGGCCTGGCCAAGGGCAACATCGCCACGCTGCTGTCCGGAGCTTGGATGGGGGGCACGCTGAAGTCCGGCGTGCCCGACGGGGCCGGTGACTGGCGGGTGGCCCCTCTGCCCACGTACGACGGGAAGCCGGCGAGTTCCGTGAACGGCGGCGGCAGCCTGGCGATGCTGAAGCAGAGCGAGAAGCAGCTCGCCGCCGCGGCCTTCCTGCGGTACGTGAGCGCCGGCAAGGGCGCGGACATCACCCAGGCGACGGGTTCCTTCCCGGCCCGCACGAAGGTGCTCGAGTCCGAGAAGTTCCTCGCTGAGAAGGACCCGTACTTCGGCGGCCAGGAAGTGAACCGCATCTTCACCTCCTCGCTCGGCGCCGTGCACGAGGGCTGGCAGTACCTTCCCTACGACGTCTACGCCATCAGCATCTTCAACGACAAGGTGGGCAAGGCGTTCACCGGATCGCTCACGCTGCAGGAGGGCCTGAACGCCTGGCAGAAGGCGCTGGTCGCGTACGGCACCGACCAGGGATTCGCCATGAACTGACGAAGGCGGAACAGGGCGGGCCGTCCGGAGGGGCGGCCCCGTCACCGCCGTCGGCGGAGGCCGGGCCCGGTCCGGTGACCGGTCGTCCGAGCAGGCATAACCTGGCACTCCGATCGGGACGTCCTGGAGGAGTGAAAAGTTGTTCGAGTCGTCATGGGGGAGCAGTCTGTGAGCCGCACACCGAACCGGGGCCGGGACGACTCGGCTCCCGCGGGGAGAAGGCGCGCCGAAGGAGTGGGCGAGGTCAGCCCGCTCGAATTGCTGAGAACCGAACTGCCGGACCTCACCGGAGCCAAGCTGCGCGTCGCCGAGGTGATTCTGCGCAATCCCACCGTCGCGGGCCGGAGCTCCATCACGTGGCTCGCGCAGGAGGCCCAGACCTCCGCGGCGACCATCACCCGCCTGTCGACCGCGCTCGGCTTCGACGGATTCCCGGAACTGCGGGCCGCCCTCGCCCGGGAGCACGGACGGGACATGCAGGCGGGCTGGGAGAAGGACATCGGCTCCGCCATCACCCCGGAGGATACTCCCGCGAAGGTGCTCAGCACGCTGGCCGCGAACCAGTTCAGCGCGGCCCGCAACGCGACGGCGTCGGTGGACCTGGAGGCCATGGCACAGGTGGCGGACCGCATCGTGTCGGCCGGCCGCGTGCAGCTCTTCGGCGAGTGGGGGGACGCCCCGCCGGCCCAGGAGCTGTACCTGCGGCTGTTCCGGATCGGCATCCCGGTCTGGTTCGACGACGGCGCCTACTTCGCCCAGGTCGGCGCGAGCCTGCTCGGCGAAGGAGATGTGGCCCTGGTCGTCTCCCGGTCGGGCGAGAGCCCCATCGCCATGAAGTTCGTCGAGGTGGCCCGCGACCACGGCGCACTGACCGTGCTGATCACGGGCGATCCGCAGTCCCCGCTCGCCGCGGCGGTCGATGTGCCCCTGCACACCGGCACCGGAACGGGGAACTCCTGGACGGACTACTTCGCGGGAAGGTCGAGCGACTCCCTGGTCGGCGCCCTTCTGTGGGCGCTGGTAGCCCAGCGGGTCCCCGACCGGATCTACGACCGGATGAACCGGGGTGACGATTCCGGGCCTGGTGCCCGCGGTCAGGACTTCTTCAAGGACACGATGCACTGACCTGATGCACTCCACCCCTGCCCTTCACCTCACGCCACACCCACATGAGCCACCTTGACCGGATGGACACCACACCCATGCCCGAACTGACCATCACCGACACGGATTTCCGCATCGGCGACGAACCACTGCAGATCATCTCCGGCAGCCTGCACTACTTCAGGATCCACCCCGGACAATGGGCCGACCGGCTGCGCAAGGCACGCCTGATGGGCCTGAACACGGTCGACGTCTACGTGCCGTGGAACCTCCACCAGCCGCACCGGGGCAGCCCCCTCACCATGGAGGAGGGACTGGACCTGCCCCGGTTCCTGGACCTGGCCGCCGCGGAGGGCCTGTACGTACTGCTCAGGCCCGGCCCGTTCATCTGTGCCGAGTGGGAGGCCGGCGGCCTGCCGGCCTGGCTGCTGACAGAACCCGACATACGACTGCGCACCTCCGACCCTCGCTACCTGGAGCCGGTGGAGCGGTACTTCGAGCAGCTGCTGCCGCTGATGCGCCCCCACCTCGCGACCCAGGGCGGCCCGGTGATCGCCGTCCAGGTCGAGAACGAGTACGGGGCCTCGGGACTGCGGGACACCGCCTACCTGGAGTGTCTGGTCGCCGCGCTCCGCGCGGGCGGCGTCGACGTCCCGCTGTTCACATCGGACCAGGCGGGCGACCTCGCCGACGGTGGTCTGCCGGACATCCTGCGGACCGTGAACTTCAGTGGCAACGCCATGAAGAACCTCGCGACCCTGCGCGAGCACCAGCCCGCGGGCCCGCTCATGTGCGCGGAGTTCTGGTCGGGCTGGTTCGACAGGTGGGGCGGCGGGCACGAGACCCGGTCGGCCGCGGCGAAGGCCGAGTCCCTGGACGAGATGCTGTCGTCCGGGGCCTCCGTGAACATCTACATGGTGCACGGCGGCACCAACTTCGGCTTCACCAACGGCGCCAACGACAAGGGACGTTATCGGCCCACCGTCACGTCGTACGACTACGATTCCCCGCTCGACGAGGCCGGAGACCCCACCGAGAAGTACTGGCTCTTCCGCGACACGATCGCCAAGTACGCGCCCCTGGCCGCGGAACCGGTGCCCGCGGCAGGACCCAAGCTCGCCCTCGAAGGCATCCGGCTCACCGAACACGCCTCGCTGCTGGCGCAGGCGAGCCGGCTCGGCGCCCCGCGGCGAGCGACGACGCCCCCGACGATGGAAGAGCTGGGCCAGAACTTCGGGTTCGTCCTGTACGAGACGGTGCTGCCGAGCGCAGGTGCGGGCATGCTCCGTACGGCAGGGGTACACGACCGTGCCCAGGTCTTCGTGGACGGGCAGCCGATCGGCACCCTGGAGCGGGAGAGCGAGGAGACCGCCCTCAGTCTGAGGTCGCCGGCCCCGAACGCCAGGCTCTCGATCCTCGTCGAGAACCAGGGGCGGGTGAACTACGGTCCCCGTCTTCGGGACTGGAAGGGAATCGCGGGACCGGTCACCTTCAAGGGGGACACCCTGACCGGCTGGACCGTCACGCCGCTGCCCCTGACGGCCCTCGACGGCCTGTCGTACGAGGGTCAGGACATCGAGCCCGGCCCGGCCTTCCACCGGGGTACCTTCGACGTGCCCCAGGTCGCTGACTCGTTCCTCCACCTTCCGGGCTGGAGCAAGGGCAACGCCTGGATCAACGGGTTCGCGCTCGGCCGCTACTGGTCACGGGGTCCGCAGCGTTCTCTGTACATGCCCGGGCCGGTGCTGCGCGAGGGAGCCAACGAGATCGTTCTGCTCGAACTGCACGGCGTCGGCGACCCGGTGGCCCATCTGCGCCAGACGGCGGACCTCGGTTTTCCCGAGTGAGTACGCACGGGTTTCGCGCAAATTTTTTGCTGAGATCATGCACAGTTATACGCAGACAGATAATCCATTTCACTTTACTCCGAACCAAGAGCGCATCCGCGCAAGAAGGCGAGCTGCCATGCAACGGCTCTCGGTCGACACCGACGTCACCGTCGTAGGGGGAGGCCTCGCCGGTGTCGCGGCCGCCATCGGCGCGGCCCGGACCGGTGCCAGAGTGGCCCTGATCAACAACCGTCCCGTACTCGGCGGCAACGCCAGCAGCGAGGTACGGGTCTGGGTGTGCGGGGCCACCGCGCACGGCGCTCAGAAGTACGCGCGCGAGACCGGCGTCATGGGTGAACTGTTCCGTGAGAACCAGTACCGGAACCCGGAGGGCAACCCCTTCCTCTGGGACCAGGTCGTGCTCGACGCCGTCCGCGCCGAGCCGAACATCCGGCTCTACCTCAACACCGACGTGCGCGAGGTGGAGGCCGACGGCAGCGACGACCGACGGACCGTTCGCGCCGTCACCGGCTGGCAGATGGGCTCGGAGCGGATCATCCGCTTCTCCGCGCGCATGTTCGTCGACGCCACCGGAGACGGCCTGGTCGGCGCTCTTGCCGGAGCGTGGCACCGCACGGGTCGGGAGGCGGCGCACGAGTACGGCGAGGAGTGGGCACCCGACCAGCCCGACTCCGAGATGCTCGGCAGCACGATGTTCTTCTACACGAAGGACACCGGGGAGCCGGTGCGCTTCGTCCCGCCCTCCATCGCCAAGGACGTCGCCGCCACCTCGATCGTGCGCAGGCGCCCCATCAGGGCGAATGCCAACGGATGCGACTACTGGTGGATCGAGTACGGCGGAGACCGCGACGTCGTCGCCGACCACGAGGAGATCCGCGACGAACTGTGGGCCGTGATCTACGGCATCTGGGACCACATCAAGAACTCAGGGGAGTTCGACGCGGACACCCTGACCCTGGAGTGGGTCGGCTCGGTGCCGGGGAAAAGGGAGTACCGACGATTCGTGGGCGACCACGTGCTCACGCAGCAGGACGTCATCGAGCAGCGCCGGTTCCCCGACACCATCGGCTTCGGCGGCTGGTCCATCGACCTACATCCGGCAGGTGGCATGTACGCCGAGGAGGACGGTTCCAAGCACCTCTACCCGGCCGGCCTCTACCACATCCCCTTCCGCAGCCTGTACTCCCGCAACACCGGCAACCTCCTCTTCGCCGGCCGGGACATCTCGGCGACCCACGTGGCGTTCGGCACCACACGGGTGATGGCCACCTGCGCCGTGACGGGCGAGGCCGCGGGGGCCGCGGCGGGCCTCTGCGTACGGGACGGCCTGAGTCCCCGCCAGTTGGCCACGGACCACATCGATCTCCTCCAGCGGACGCTCCTGCGCAACGACGCCTCGCTGCTCGGTGTCGAATGGCACGATCCGGCCGATCTGGCCGCGTCCGCGCATGTCACCGCGTCGAGCGAACTGCGCACGCTGTCCGTACGGCCACGCCCGGGCGAGGAGCCGAGCCGCCACTCGCTGGACGGGCAGGACGTGGGACTGGTCCTCCCGGTCCAGCCGGCCATCGAGTCCGTAGAGGTGCTCCTGGAGGCGTCCGAGGCGACCGGCGTGCGGCTCGAACTGTGGTCCACGGGCGGTGGCGAGAACCACATACCGGTCGAGAAACTGGACGAGGCGGTGGCCCGTGCCGAGGCCGGCACCCACTGGGTGCGCGCGCCGTTCGGTCACAAGGCCCCCGACGGCGAGAACGTGGTCCTCCTGCTCCGGCGCAACCCCGCAGCGGCCCTCCTCGTCGTCGACCGGCCGGGGCCCTACGGCGTCCTGGCACTGGTGAGCCGTACCCCCCGGACGGTCACCGGGCGGCCGCAGTCCAACGCGTGGTCCGCGGAGGAACTGCGGCGGCGCTGCCCGGCGGTGGTGGTGCACGGCGACAGCAGCGCGCTCGCCGCGGTGCAGGTTACCGGCCCGCTGCAACGTCCGTACCACGGACCGCGCATGTGGTCGTCCCAAGCGCTCGCCATCGATCCCCGGCCGTGGGTCAGGCTCGACTGGGACGAGGTGCAGGAGATCGGCTCCTTCGACATCATCTTCAACGACGACGTCGACATCGACCTGATCAACCTCCACCACCATCGCACCCCCTTTCCCGTCATGCCCGAACTGGTCAGGGACTACCGGGTGGAGGCGTTGGTCGACGGGGCCTGGCAGACGGTCGTCACCGTCGAGGACAACCGCGAGCGGCGGCGGTCGCACGTGCTCGGGGAAAGGCTCCGGGCCACGGCCCTGCGGCTGACGGTCCTGGCCACCAACGGATCGGAGTGGGCAACGGTCGTCGCTCTGCGCGTCTTCGCCACGGAGCACTGATGTCACGGCGTTCGCGGACCCCGGTCCGCGAACGCCGGGTTCTATACGGCGTGTGGAGTAACCGATGAGTGGCCGAACACAGGATGCGCGCATCTCCATGGTCCTGACCCTTCTCGCGCGACGGGGAGAGCTACAGGTTCGTCTGCTGCCCGCGATGCTCCGCGTCTCCGGGGCCACCGTCCGCAGGGACTTGGCAGTGATGGAGGAGACGGGGCTCATTCGGCGGTCGTACGGCAAGATTGCCGCGGCGCGCCGCGACGGGGAACTGCCCGTGAGCCTGCGCCGCTCGCGGAACGTCGAGGCGAAGCGCCGCATCGGGGCCCTGGCCTCCTCGCTCATTCCGTCCCGCCCTCTCACCGTGGCGCTCGGCGGCGGCAGTACCGTGGGCTTCGTCGCCAGGAGTCTGGCCGGCCGGTCGGGTCTGACGGTCGTCACGAACAGCCTCGACACGGCGTCGTCGCTCATGGCGCGGCAGGTGGTCGATGTCGTGGTCACCGGTGGTACCGCGCGACCGCTGTCCAACGACCTTGTCGGAAAAGCCGCCGAGAAGACTCTGCGCTCCTACCGGTTCGATTTCGCGGTGGTCGGTGCGGACGGGCTCGGCCCGGAGTTCGGGCCCACCAGGTACAGCTCGCGCGGTGCCGAGATCGACCGCGTCATGCTGGAACAGGCGGAGCACGGCATCGTGGTCGTCGACAGTTCGAAACTGGGCCGGGTGCAGCAGGCGAAGACCGCCGACATGAGATCCATCGACACCGTCGTCACCGACTCGCAGGCGAACGCGGAGATGGTGGCCGCGCTCCGCCGGATCGGCGTCCACACGACGCTCGTGATGATTCCGGCCGGCGTCGCGAGCTCACGTATGCGCTCGGCCTGACCCCGGCCGGAGCGCTCAGCCCGTCGCCGCGGCGTCCCTCGAGGGACGCCGCGGCGATCTGTTCGAGGTCGCTCAGGTCGTGGGCCACACCGAGACGTTGTCGATGTTGAGCCACCCTCCGGCGTCCGCCCAGACCCCGAGGTCCGCCTTGCCCGAGGTCACGGTGAAGGTGATCTTCTTCGTCGCCCACTCGTACTGGCTCGTGTTCACGTGGACTCGGACGGGCGTGGTCGAACCGTGGTTCTTCACCTCGACGTAGGCGTTCTTCTGCCCCCCGCTGGACCGGTAGTCGAAGGACAGTTCGTAGGTGCCGTTCGGCAGGGACAGGTGCTGGCTGACGTACCCGGAGTACACGCTGAGCTGCCGGTTCTTGCGATCCGTGCAGGGGACCGCGCTGGACTCCTGGGTCTCGGCCGAGGAACCGGCCTTGACCACCCAGTTGGTCACGGGGCCGGCGGCGGCCTGGTCGAAACGGCCGTTGGCGACCCGGTTGCCGGTGATCTTCCCCCTCACCACGTCGACATCGACGTCGGTGTTGCCGTGCAGCACCGGCGCGCCCGCCTCGAACGTCAGCGGGTACCAGGCGTTCAGGCCGACGCCTCCGGGCGCCTTCGTGGTGTCGTCGCAGTAGAACTGCGAGTACCGGTCGCCGTTGTAGAGGTACGACGTCCCCTGCGAGCCGACGACGGGAATGATCTGTTCGAACTGCGTGCCGAAAGAGTTGGCCGACCCGGGCCGTGTCACCACGCGCTGCCAGGAGCCCTGGCTCCACCCGGCCGAGGTCATGGCCGTGCTGGTGCGGTACGACGTGGGCGTGGCGTCCCACCAGTCCATGCCCGAGGCGAACAGGTAGTAGGTCGCACCGACCTTGACGATCGCGGGCGCCTCGGTGTGGGCCGAGTTGCTCGCGGACCAGATGGGCGGCTCATCGGCCACCGCGGTCCAGTCGGCGTTCAGCCGCGCGATATTGACCGTCTGGTTGATGCCGGTGCTGGTGTCACCGATGTAGACCAGGTACGCGTTCGGTCCGTCCACGAAGACCGAGTGGTCGCCGGTGGTGTTGCCGTTGACCTTGACCGAGTTCTGGGTCGTCGGCGTGTAGGTTCCGTCGACCGTCGGGCTTGTTGCGAAGAGCATCTGGTTGCGTCCGCCCGGACCGTCGTTGACTTCGACCACCAGGACGAACGTCCCGTTCGGGTTGCGCATGAGCTGGGGGCGTCCGAGCCACCGACCGGTCGCCAGGGGGCCCGTCGTGCCGGACTGGCTCAGGATGGGGCCCTCGAACTTCCAGTTCTCCAGGTCGGTCGAGCTGTACAGGTTGACCGCCTTGGGCTGCCCCTTCACCAGCCTCTGGCCCACCCAGTAGTAGGTCGAGCCCACCTTCAGGACGTTGCCGCCCTGCGCGAGGATCGGGTTGCCGTCGGTGTCCTTCCAGACGGTGTCGTTGGCTATGACCGAGTCGGGGACCGTCGCATGCGCGGGTGCGCTGAGGCTGCCGGTCAGCGCAAGGGCCAGCGCGGCGGTCAGAGTCGTGAGGTAAGGGGCGCGTGTTCGAACGTTCATGGGTTCTCCAGTGAACAGCGGCTCAAAGTTGCAAGAAATTATCACGATGACAGCGATATTGAGCCGCTACTGAAAGAGATTTGTTCCCCCGCAAAGCCTGCGTCCACGACGGAGCCCTGCTGAAGCCTCACTCCGCGCCGATTGCTCGGGCGTGGTGAGCAGTCGCGCGGCGCGGGGGCCGGTCGCCGTCCCTCTGGCTCACTCTTCGGTGGGCAGCCACGTGCCGTGCAGCCCCAGGGGGACACGGACGGGGATGCGGACTCGGGCGACCGGTCCATGGGCGGGGTCGTCGGCGTCGGGCCCGGGGAGCAGCATGGATTCGAGACCGCCCCACAGGGCCCGTCCGGCCTTCTCCTCGGCGATCATGGCGGGAGTGCGCACGAAGCGGTTGCGGTAGCGGGCGCGGCCCTGCGACAGCCACACGCCGTGGATCATGCCGTCACCGTCGAGCGGATACAGGTAGCTGCCGACCGGCGTGAAACGGGGGTTGGGACCGTTGCGCAGGTAGACGCCGTCCAGCTCGGCAGGCAGCTCTCCCGTGATCTCAAGATCCACCGCGTCGACTTCCTCGGTGACAGGGGCGAAGCGTCCGTTCAGGTGTGCTGTACGCGTGGGGTCGAAGGCGGTGCGCGCGGCCATGGCATCCTCCCGAGGCCGCATACGGGCACTCGAACAGTCAAGTACCGGCCGTTGCCCCCTGCCACTCGTGCCCCGGGCACGGCGCTGCCCTCGCCCTACCTGAAGACGCCCTCCACCTCCACAGTCTGGACACACCGAGCATTGATCGGGACGGTCAGCGACTTGCCGTTCAGTGTCGCCGAACGGGCGGCGTAGGCATCGCCGGCGCCCGTGTTCCAACGGTTCACCACACCGTTCCTGCCCGTGACCGTGGTGAAGCGCGAGAGGTCGAAGGTCAGGTTGGTGAGCGTGGTGGTCGAGTTGTTGGCGGCGACGATGACAAGCTTGTTCGCCTTCTCGTCGAGAGCCGCGGCCGCGGAGCTGACACCGGTGTCCAGCATCTTCATCCCGGGGCGGATGTGCCGGCTGAACTGGGCCATGAGGTGGTACTTGCTCTTCACCGCACCCACCGTCGGCACCGGGTTCGTGGCGTTCGGCGGCGTGTACTGGATCATGGCCCAGTTCTCGTTGGTGTCCAGCGGCTGCCAATACGCCCAGGCCGTCGGATGCAGCGCGTACAGGTCGCTCAGCAGGCCCGCCGCCATGGAGAATCCTCCGGGGTCCGCGTTGCCGTTCTCGGAGCTCCACAGGCTCTTGCCCGAGGCGTTGACAACCTCGTCGTAGAGCAAGCCGCGGGGCCCTCCGCCCTCCTGGTAGCCATGAACGTTCACCCGGTCCACGAGGGCCTTGGTCGAGGAGCTGAAGGCGCTCCAGGTCGCGCGCGCGTGGTCGATGCTGGTCTCGTCCGACGCCGCGATGCGCATCGACGTCAAGTCGCGCCTGTCGAGTTCGCGGCGGAGGTGCGAGAGGACGGCGGCCTGCACGTCCCGGCTCATGTAGCAGCCCTCCTGCTTGCACGTCGCGTACCAGTAGGAGGCACTGGGCTCGTTGAAGGGCTCCACTGACACGAAGTCGACGCCCCAGTTCTGCCTGGCGTACAGCGCCACTGCGGCAAGGTGGGAGGCGTGCTGTCGGTAGTTCCAGGACTGCAGGTTGTTCTGGTACGGGTTGGGCGCCCCTGACGGGTTGTGGTTGACACACATCCACCACATCGGGGAGTTCGCGAACAGCTCGCTGATCGCTCCCCGTTGCGTCGCCTTGACCAGCATGGCCCGCTGCGCGGCGTCGGCGCCCCACTTCCAGGCCGAGGACGTCGGGTCCTCGTTCCGCCAGTCCTGCCAGAAGCCCTCGATCTGCCGGTGGGGGAGGATGTTGGGGGAGGCGACCATCCGGGCCCCGTTCACGTCGTTCCAACTGCACGCGCCGAGGTTGTAGCGGGCGATGTTCAGATTCAGGCCGGGAAGCGACGTGCCGTTGACGTTCACCCATTTGTCGGTGAAGAAGAGGTCGGCGAAGACGTCGGCGTACTCGGCACTGTTCCCGAAGACCTTCGCCCACCAGGCAAGGGACGTGCCCCAGCCCTCCCAAGTGCCGTAGTCCTTCGAGGGGTCGACGGCGATCGTCGCGTCCGCGCGCGCCGTGCCCATGCCCAGCATGCTGCCGAGGACACCGGCGCCCGCTGCGGCCAAGAGTGTTCTTCTTCGCGTCATCAGGGTGTCTCCGTTCGATCGGTCACCGGTGGTCGGACTGGTTATCCGGCAGACCTGGTTGGCGAGGAGCATCAGCGTCGATGTGCGAGCTCGTCCAGTCCTGTGCGCTTTCATCAGCGAAGTGCTCACGACCGATGAGCGGTGACACGGCCCGTACGACAACACCGGACCGCCGAGGGTCACGTCGCCGCGGCTCTGGTCGCGGGGTCGAGCCGAAAGCAGAAAGGCACGTCGGGCCCTCCGGGGAGAGACCCGACGTGCCGTGCCTGCCCCAGATGCCGAGAGGCGCGCCCCGGGGTTCCGGACCGCCGGATCGGTGCCGGCCTCGGGGGAGCGGACGGCGTGATCCGGCGGGCCGGGCCTGTGACCGCCTTCGGTAGAGGGCGTGCCAGCTTCGGGCGGGGCAGGTCGTGTCCCAGCATTCCATCGCGATCCTCGTGCCGAAGCGCCCGCCGCCCAGCGGACTCCCTACGGCAATCGCCGCCACGCACCCGGTGGGTCCCGGGCATCGACCGCGTACCACCGTATGACCTGCGAGGATGCGATCCAGTGACGGCCCCCGTCGCGCTGTCACGGCTCGCCCGGCCGCAGCGGATCGCTCAGATCGCCTGAGCGGTGTGCGCTCCGTGCCTCAGACGTCCGCCGCACAGCGGAAACCGCAGTTGCCGCTGCTGGAGTCCGGCGTGTTGGCCGTGCGGGCGGCCACCCGGTAGCGGTTGCAGTAGGAGTCGTGGCACAGGTAGGAGCCGCCGCGCATGACGCGTCGGTCGCCCTCCGCCGGGCCGCGCGGGTCGGTGGAAGGGGCCGCCGAGTGGGCAGCGGTGAACCGGTCGGCGACCCACTCCCATACGTTGCCCACCATGTTGAACAGGCCGTACGCGTTGGGACGGTACGCATCGACGGGAGCTGTACCCAGGTGTCCGTCGTCGGCCGTGTTGACGACCGGGAAATCGCCCTGCCAGATGTTGCAGCGCCATTGGCCACGAGGGGTCAGTTCGTCGCCCCACGGGTACCGCGCCTGATCCAGGCCGCCGCGCGCCGCGTACTCCCACTCGGCCTCGGTCGGTAGCCGCTTGCCCGCCCACGCCGCATACGCCCAGGCATCGTCCCAGGTCACGTGGACGACAGGATGGTGGGCCCGGTCGTCGACGCCGGAGCCCGGGCCCTCGGGAGTCCGCCAGCAGGCACCTTCCACCCCCCGCCACCATGGCGTGCTCGCCGCGCCCCGGGTGGCGCGCACCTGCTCGGGGGCGAGGAACCCGGCGAAGACGTAGGACCAGCCGAAACGCTCAGCCGCGGTGACGTATTCGGTGTCCTTGACGAACGCGGCGAACCGGGCATTCGTGACGGCCTTCTCGTCCACGCGGAAAGCCGGGACGGTGACCTCGCGCACCGGCCCTTCTCCATCGCCGGGGTTGGCGTACGCGTCCTCGTTCCCCATGCGGAACATGCCGCCGGGCAGCGTCACCATCCCCGCGCCGGAAGCCCGCCGCGCTCGCGGCATGAGGGGCGCCGGACGGGCTCGCTCCGTTCCGGCCGGCGCGCAGCAGGAGTCAAGCCCCTTGCCGGCAGTCGCATCACTGTCATGAGCGGTCAATGGACACCTCCGAGTCGGACATGGATTATCAGCCACCATCATTCGGCCTCAACAAAAACCGCCGTGATCCAACGCTGGATCCGCCCGTCAGTTACATCCCAGGGAGTCGCCTTGCCCAGTCGCCGCCAGTTCCTCTCCGGGTCCGCCGCCGCGCTGGCCCTCGCCACCCTGCCCGGGGCTCCGACCGCGGCGGCGGCGACGACCACCGCCGGCCGGGCGCCCAACATCGTGCTGGTCCTCGCCGACGACCTCGGCTGGGGCGAGCTGGGGTCCTACGGCCAGAAGCTCATCGACACCCCCAGGCTCGACGAGCTGGCCGCGCAGGGCCTCCGCTTCACACGGGCGTACGCGCCGGCGGCGGTCTGCGCACCCTCCCGCTGCTCACTCCTGACCGGTCTGCACACCGGGCACGCCACCGTACGCCAGAACCCGTTCAGCGGTCCGCAGGGTTCACTCGTGGAGGGCGACACCACGTTCGCGGAGGTGCTGCGGTCCCGCGGCTACCACACGGCCTGCATCGGCAAGTGGGGCTTCGGGCCGGACCTGGCGGACCAGCCGAGCCACCCCAACGCACGAGGCTTCGAGGAGTTCTACGGCTACATCAACCACGGCCATGCTCACGAGTACTACCCGACGTACCTGTGGCACAACGGCCAGAAGGTCGACATCCCGGAGAACGCGAACGGTGCCATGGGCACGTACGCGCCCGATCTGATGGAGCAGCGAGCGCTGGACTTCATCGACGTTCACTCGACCGAGCCCTTCCTGCTGTTCCTCACCCCCACTCTTCCGCACGCCCCCTCGGACATCCCCCACGCCGACCAGTACGCCGGCGAGTCCTGGTCCTCCGCGGACAAGAAGCACGCGGCCCAGGTCACGCGGCTCGACACCATGGTCGGCAGGGTCGTGGACCGCCTCAAGGCCCTCGGTATCGCCCAGGACACGCTGGTCCTCATCGCCAGCGACAACGGCCCGCACGAGGAAGGCGGCGTCAACCCGAACACGTTCGACGCGAACGGTCCGCTGCGCGGCATCAAGCGCAACCTGTACGAAGGCGGCGTGCGCGTCCCGCTCATCGCCTGGCAGCCAGGGAAGGTGCGGGTGGGCAGCACGGACCGTCCCACTCCGCTGACCGACCTGCTGCCCACGTTCGCCCAGCTGGCCGGCGCGCCGGCACCCAGCGACATCGACGGCATCTCAGTGGTCTCCCTGCTGAGCAGCACCTCGTCGCAGTGGCACAACCACCTGTATTGGATGCGCAACGATCCGTACAGCAGCACGCTCTCCGGTCAGGCGGACAGCGGGCGGTGGAACCGCGTCGCGGAGGCCGTCCGCAAGGGCCCCCTGAAGGCGGTCCGCTTCGCCCCGGCGCGCGACAGGACGGCGCCGGACTCCCAGTGGCACTTCGAGCTCTACGACCTGGCGACGGACCCGGGGGAGGCGACGAACATCGCGGCCTCCCGCCCCACGGACGTCGCGGCGATGACCGCGCTGATGCGGTCCTCGTGGGTGGACAAGTACATCCGCAAGGCTTTCGGACTGAACCTGAAGGGTCCCGGCCTCGCGATTCCCGGCAAGACCTTCACCGTGAGCGCCACCGTCGGCAACGCCTCCACGTCCACCTGGACCAACCCGTTGGTGACGCTCACCGCGCCGACCGGCTGGCAGGTCCGTGCCACCACCCCGACGACGCAGCCCCAGATAGCCGCCGGCGGCTCCTCCGTCGTGACCTGGGAGGTGACGCCGCCCTCGGCCGCGGCGCCGGCGCCGGTCACCCTGCGCGCCGAGGCCACCGCGACCTACAACGGGAACCCCGTGAAGTTCACCGACGAGGAACTGACCGAGGTGGTCTCCACCATCCCCGCGCCGCCCACGGCCAGCGCGTATCTGAGCGACCTGCCGTGGGTCTGGGCGAAGAACGGATGGGGGCCGGTCGAGCGGGACATGAGCAACGGCAAACAGGGGGCGGGCGACGGTCCGGCGATCAGCATCGCCGGGACGACCTACACCAAGGGGCTGGGCGTCCACGCGCCCTCCGAGATCCTCTACAACCTGGGCGGCAAGGCGAAGCGGTTCACCGCCACCGTAGGCATCGACGACTTCTCCGCCAACCAGTCCACTGCCGGCTGCGTCCGGGCCACCGTGGTCGCTGACGGTGCGCAGATCTTCGACAGCCTGAAGATCACGGCCGCGTCCGGAGGCAAGAAGGTCGACGTGGACGTGACGGGTGTACAGGTTCTGAGGCTGATCGTGCAGGACGCCAACGACCTCGGCTCCTACGACCACACCTCGTGGGCCTCCGCATTCATCACGCTCTGAGGAGAGACACCATGCGATTTCGGCTCTGGGGCGAAGAGCGCTCGACGTTCGTACGCACCCTTCTGCGGCTCCTGGTCGCCTGCTTCGGCGTGCTCACCCTGCTCGCCACGGGCGCGCCGGCGCAGGCCGCCCCGGTCACCGTCACCAACGCGACCCAGTTCACGACCACCGACGGCACCGTGATCCACGCCCATGCGGGCGGAATGATCAAAGTCGGCTCCTACTACTACTGGTTCGGCGAGAACCGCAACCCCGACTGGACCTTCAAGGCCGTCTCCGTATACCGGTCGACCGACCTGAAGACCTGGGAGTTCCGGCGGGACGTACTGACCCAGGCCAGCGACCCCGAGCTGGCCGTGGCCAACATCGAACGACCGAAGGTCATTTACAACAGCAGCACCGGCACGTTCGTCATGTGGATGCACAAGGAGAACGGCGTCAACTACACGGAGGGCCGGGCCGCGGTCGCCGTGTCCGACACCGTCGACGGGGCCTACACCTGGAAAGGCAGCTTCCGCCCGCCGAGCGGCACCACCTCCCGCGACCAGACGCTGTTCAAGGACGACGACGGCACCGCCTACCAGGTCACGTCCGCCGACGGCAACGCCGACCTGCACATCTACAAGCTGAACGCCGACTACACCGGGTATGACACCGGCACTTCGGTCGTCAACCCATGGGACGGCAAGTACCGCGAGGCACCCGCCCTGTTCAAGCGCAACGGCGTGTACTTCATGCTCACGTCGGGCAACAGCGGCTGGGAACCGAACCAGCAGCAGTACGCCACCGCCACGGACATTCGCGGCCCTTGGACCACCATGGCCTCCGTCGGCGACCCCACGGGGTACGGCTCCCAGACCACGTTCGTGCTGCCGGTCCAGGGCACGGCGGGCACGTCGTACCTCTACATGGGAGACCGCCACGGCGCTTCCAGCCTCATCAACGGCACGGTCAACGACTCCCAGTACATCTGGCTGCCCCTCCTCTTCCCCAGCCCCACGACGATGGTCCTGCCCTGGTATCCGCAGGTGTCCATCGACACCGCGGCCGGCACGATCAAGGGCGTCGGGGGAGGGCCGTACCACCGCCTCGTCGCCCGCCACAGCGGCAAGTGCGTGGACATCAGCGAGGCCTCCTCCAACAGCAGCGTGATTGCCCTGCAGTACACCTGCACCGGCGGACTCAACCAGCAGTGGAGGACGAAGGACGCGGGCAACGGTTACGTGAGTCTGATCGCCCAGCACAGTGGCAAGTGCCTCGAGGTGGGAGGTGCCGTCACCACGGACGGCGCAGCGGTGAAGCAGTACCCGTGCAACGGCGCCACCCACCAGCAGTGGCAGTTCCAGGACCAGGGGAACGGCCACTACCGCCTCGTGGCCCGGCACAGTGGCAAGTGCCTCGATGTGGCGAGCGCCTCCGTCGCCAACGGCGCCCGGCTCATCCAGTACACCTGCGGCAGCGCCACCAACCAGCAGTTCCAGCGCCTCACGGTGTGATCCCTCCTTCCCCCGTGGTCCGGGGCCGGTCGACGATGCCGTCCGGCCCCGGACCACGCGCGTCCGCTGAGCGAAGAGCACCGCGCGGCCGAGCGGGACGTACGGGACCCCGGCCTGGACTGGAAAACCTGCGCCCCGCTGGTTCGACCGCACCGACGTCCCCGCCCGCCATGAGTCCGTCGCTCGACAGCACGGCGTCGCGTCCCCTGATCTACCTTGGGAGTCGAAGCACTAACGGCTCTCCGAGGTGTGGTGCGCATGGACCTTGCAGCCGCCGAGCCGCTGTTCGTGGGGCGCGGCGCCGAGCTGGCCGTCCTCGACCGGGCGGCGCAAGCCGCCAGGGCCGGCCGCATGGGCGTGGTCCTGGTGGAGGGCAAAGCGGGCGTCGGGAAGACCGCCTTGCTGCGGCGGTGGCTGACGGGCGCCAGCTCCTCCGGCTTCTTCGTTCTCCGGGCGGCCTGCGACCTCGCCGAGTCGGATGTGTCGTACGGCGTGGTGGAGCAGCTGGCGAGGAAGGCGCCGCCCGCGTTGCTCGACCGGTACACGCTCCTGAGGGGCGCTCCGTCGGTCCGGGCGTCCGTGGTGCAGGTCGGTGGCCAGATGCTCGGGCTGCTCGACGACCTGCAAGGACAGTCGCCGGTCCTGGTGGTGGTGGAGGACGTGCACTGGGCCGATGAGAGGTCGCTGCAGGCCATCGGATTCGTGCTGCGGCGCTTGGAGGCCGATCGCATCCTCACGGTGCTCACCGCCCGTCCCTCCGCTCCCGATGAGCTGCGCAGGCCGGCGATCGAGCGGGACGGTGTGCTGGCGCTCGCCGGGCTGGAGGAGGACGCGGTGGCCGACCTCGCCCGGACCGCCACTGGCCGGGAACTCGATCCGGCGGTCGTACGACGGCTTTGGAGGCACACCGGCGGCAGCCCGCTCTATCTGCGCACCATTCTGTCGGAGGTGCCGGCCGACCGGCTGCACAGCGATCCCGACCGGTCCCTGCCCGTGCCCACCAGTCTGGCTTCGGCCATTCGAATGCAGCTGGCCGGGCTGACGCCCGACGCGCGCGCCGTGGTGGAAGCGGCCGCCGTACTCGGTGGCCGCCGGCCCCTGCGCACGGTGGGGCAACTGGCCGAGGTCTCCGAGCCGTCCGCCGCCCTGGCACCGGCGCTCCGGGCCGATCTGCTTCGGTGGTGGCCCGCGGAACCCTTCTGCCCGGTCGAGGTCACTCATGCCCTCCAGCAGGACGCCGTCCTCGAAGCGATGGACCCCCTCCGCAGACGCGCCCTGCACACCCGGGCGGCCGGTCTGGTCGCCAGCGGCGCGTCATGGCGTCACAAGGTCGCCGCCGCCGACGGCCCGGACCCCGCTCTCGCCCAGGACCTGGAACGCGCCGCCCGCATGTGCCTGACCTCGGGCGACGTCGACCGTGCCGCCACCCTCCTGCTCTGGTCCGCCGACCTCGTCCCCACCCGCGGGGAGCGGGAACGTCTGCTGCTCACCGCCGCCGCGCATCTCGCGATCGCCACCCGAGTCGGTCGTGTGGCGCCGCTGATCGACGCCGTCCGGCCCTGTGCCCGCAACCCTCTGCGCGCTCTGGTGACCGGCCTGTACGCGATGTCGACCGGGAGGCTGGACGCGGCCGGACCGGATCTCGCCGAAGCCTTCGACGGGGCCCGGGCCGATCCGTCCTTGCACTGGATCGCCGGCGTAGCCGGGGGAGGGCTGGGCTACACGCACTATTTCAGCGGTGCACCCGGGGAGGACACCGTACGGGTCTCCCGGCAGGTGCTCTCCCTGGACGACCTCGACGCCTCCCTCACGATGTGGGCGAAGTGCACTCTTGTCCTCGGGCGCATGAGCGCGGACGGGCCACAGGCGGGACTGAGGGAACTCCAGGCCGTCTCCCCGCTCCCATCGGCGCGCGACGTCACCCCGGACCATGCGTGGACGCTGATCCTGCGGGGTTGCACCCACGTCCTGTGCGGCCTGCCGGCCCGGGGGCGTGAGGACCTTGTGCGGTCACTGGAAGTAAGTGAGACCGGAGCAGGTCAAGGGCTGGAGGAGACCGCCCTCCTCTACCTCGCGATCGCCTGCCACTGGACAGGTGCGTGGGACGACGCGGCCATCCACGCCGCAGCCGCCCTGACCACCGCCACGACCGAACACCGCCTGTACGCGTACGGCGGGATCTACGCGGTCTCCGCCTGGGTTCCGGCCGGCCGGGGGGACGCCGATCGCGCGCGGTACTTCCTGGACGCGGCCGAGCAGCACATCCTGCCGTACCAGGCTGGCCTACTCCACGTGGGACGGGCGCTGGAGGCGCAGGCACGAGCCGACTGGCCCGCGATGCTCGAAGCGGTGAACAGGTCGCCGCGTGACCCACTGATCCACAACGCCGAACACCGAGTGCTCTGGAAGCCACTGCACGCCGAGGCGCTCATCCGTACGGGGCGCCTGGTCGAAGCCGCGGCCGAGGTCGACGGACTACGGGCCATGACCGCCGCCCACCCCGCCCTCTCCGTGGCAGCCGCATGGTTGTCCGGACAGCTCGCCGAAGCCCGGGGGGCCATCGACGCTGCCCGTGCTTCCTACGAGACCGGCCTTGCCGCGAGCGCCGGTGAGAACGACAACTCCCTCCACCGAGCCTTCCTCGAGCACGCCTACGGTCGTCACCTGACCGCCACCGGGCATGCCCAGCGGGCGCGGACCTGGCTCGAGCGCGCACGGCGGCGATACGGAGAGATGAACGCGACCGCCTACTTCGGGCGCTGCGACGCCGATCTCGCCGACCTCGGGACCACCGTGACCCCGCCCGGCGGCGTCGCCGTGCCGGACAGCCTCAACGTCCGGGAACGGGAGATCGCCCACCTCGTCGGCAAGGGCCTGACGAACAAGGAGATCGCCGGACGGCTCTTCATCAGCAGCAAGACCGTCGAGTACCACCTTGGCAACGTCTACGCCAAGCTTGGTCTCGACGGCCGCCGCCAACTCCGCGATCTCATCCAGCAGTACGTACGAACACCCTGACGGTATGGACCGCCGAGGCACTCGCGCGGCCCTGACGCGGCCCAAACGATCGGCTTCCCTGAGCGTTCATGCCCTGAGCTCCGCCTCTGCTTGCCCATGCTTCGCGTCGTACCACAGGACGGTCGGCGCGATGTCGTTGCGCAGGCAGTACGTCCGGCCGCCGAAGGTGCCGGTGTCCAGGGCCCCGGGAGCGAAGCCGCTACGGGTGGACTTCGGTACGAGGTCGCCGAGCGGGGCCGCGTAGTCGAACTCCTCGGAGGCGAGTGTCGAGGCCTCGGCGGGCGACGCGGGCTACGTCCCCATGAAGGTGTCACTCGCCAACCGCACCAAGAGCGGCTGGCCAGACATCGTCTTCCCCACCCCGCTCTCCTCCTGCTCTCCGGCTGTGGAGGCACCGGCGGCGGCAGCGGCATGTCGGGCGGCGGCGAAGGGGAGTTGCTGGTCTGGATGGACAACGCCCGCACACCCGCGGCCCAGCAGTACAAGAAGGCGCATCCGGACCTGAAGATCCGTGGCGTCACCACGCCCCCCTTCGATCCTGGCCTGGTGCGCTACGGCGACTTCACCCACGGCCTCGCGCATCAGCACGCTCTGGAGCTGCGCCGCTGCGTCGCTCGGGCTGTGCGTTCCGGACGACGTCAGTGTGGTCGGCTTCGACGATCTACCCTTCGCGGACTGGGTGACCCCGCGTCTGATGACCGTGCGTACCCCGCTCGCCGACATGACGGTCCTCGCCGCCCGCATGGTGCTCCGGCTACTGTCCGGACAGCAGCCGGAGACAATCAGGGCCGAGGTCGCCACCGAGCTCGTCGTACGGGACAGCAGCGGGCCCCCGTCGGCCACGGGGTGAGCTCGCCGTCAACGTGCACACCGTCTACCGGGACCTCGACCCCTCCCTGCCTCTCCTCGACGGCCCCGGCCTGTTCGGCCGCATGGCCGAACTCGCCTGCGCCCGCACCGCTTTCTGAGCCGCCGGTCATTCCCCGGACCGTCCGCCCTGTGACCATCCCAAGGAGGAGACATGGTCTCCAGCCCTGCCTACGACCCACCCGCCGACCCGTCGGCCGCTCCGACGCCCCGGCACACCGCGACGATCGTCGCCGGCTGTCTGGCCGTGTGCCTGGCTCAGATCGGCCTGGTGCTGCCCGCCGCGATCAACGGCGTAATCCAGCACTCCCTCCAGACCTCCGGCGCCGAACTGACCTGGATCAGCGACGCGTTCCTCGTCCCGGCCGCCGTGCTCGCGCTGACCTTCGGCGTCCTCGGTGACCTGTACGGACGCAAGAAGCTGCTGGTGGGCGGCGCGCTGCTGGCCGCCATCGGGTACGCGGTCTCCGCGACCTCCCACTCCGCGGCGCAGCTGATCACCGGTCAGGCGCTCTCCGGCATCGGCGCCGCCGCCCTCTTCCCCGCCTCGCTGGCCGTGATCACCGCGAGTACTCCGACGCCGCCGCCCGGGCCCGCGCGCTCGCCTCGTGGACCACCGCCCTGTCCCTCGGAGCGTTGATCGCCCCGCTGCTCTCCGGCACGATCGTCGAACACACCTCCTTTCGCTGGGCGTTCGCCGCCACCGGACTGCTCGCGCTCGTGGCGGCGGCAGCGGCGTGGCTCCTGACCGGCGAGTCCAGCGCCCCCGAGGGCCGCTCGCTGGACTGGCTGGGGCAGATCACCGTCGCGCTGTCGCTGTTGGCCCTGCTGTACGGCATCATCCAGGGCCCCTCGGACAGCTGGAGCTCGGCGCCCGTTGTCCTGTCCTTCGTCACCGCGGCAGCCCTGCTCGGAGCCTTCATCTGGGCGGAGAACCGCAGCGGCTCGCCGATGCTGCGCCTGGAGCTGTTTCGCATCCCGGCCTTCGCCGCCTCGGCCGCGATGGCAATCATCGGCATGTTCGGCTTCCTGGGCGGGGCCTACGACCTGAGCATTCGGCTCGGCGTGATCCAGCACAAGAGCCCGCTGGAGACCGCGGTGCCCTTCCTGGTGATCCAGGGCATCACTCCGTTCATCTGGCCGCTACTGGTCCGGCTGCTGCACCGGGTCGGTCCCGGACTGATGCTCGTCGCCGGCTTCACGGCGCTCGCCGCCGCCCAGCTCTGGCTGCGAGAGGTGCCGATCCACGAGACCGGCCTGGTTCCCCTCCTCGGCCCGCTGATCCTCAACGGCGTCGGCTTCGGCCTCGTCGTCGCCGCCATCACCGCCGCCGTCAACGTCGTACCGCCGAGTCTGACCGGCATGGCCAGCGCCACCACCAGCCTCGTCCGCGACCTCGGCCAGACCCTCGGCCCGGCTCTCGTCGGCGCCGTCGCCCTCGGCATGGCCACCAACAAGCTGACGGACAGCCTCGCGGGCGCGGGACTCACGTCCGCCGAACACGGAACCGCCACCGCTGTCCTCGACGCGGGCGGGCCCATCGCTCTGCACACCGCCGAACTCGGCCCGCTCAGCGCCAAACTCGCCCCGCTCACCGAACGGGCTCTCGCCGACGGCTACAACTGCTGCACGAGGCAGACGCCGTGGTGCTCACTGGCGACGAGGCGCTGCGCTACGCAGTGGACCGGGCCGCACGGGCGGCGCGATCCCCGAGCACTGTCCGAAACCTCGATGAGCGTTACTCGCTCCCACTTACAGAACCAGGCGTGTCTGCCGCCTGGATACACTGCCCTGTCGGGGGAGCTTTTCCTCTGCGCGTGCCGGGACGGTTGGCAGGCGGCTGATGTGAAGGAGTCCGAGCGTGGATGCCCCACATGCGGTGGGCGGGCCCGCCCCGGCTGAGCCCGGGAGGGCCGCGTTGGAGGTGAGCCTGTTGCCCGGTCGTTCCGGGATACGTGCCCGCGGTGAGATCAGCGCCCTCACTCGCCCGTCTTGGGAGGAGGCCCTGTCCGAGCTTGCTGGGCGGCACGCGGGCGTGTCGTACGTGGAGCTGTCGGATGTGGCGTTCGTCGACGTGGCCGGGGTAACCGCGCTGGCGGTCACCGCCATGAACCTGCCCGACGGGAGGGTTGTGGTCGAGAATCCCCCGCCGCAGCTGCCGCGGGTTCTGGAGATGTTCTGGCCGGGCCTGGACCGGATCGAGGTGGCTCTGTGATGAGCACGGTGACCACCCATGAGGCGTTCGTGCACCCGGCCCTTTTCTACCGCACCGAGCAGGAGTACACGCAGCAGACGGTGGCCTTCCTGCGCGAGGGTCTGACCAACGGCGAGCCGATGGCTGTGGCGGTGCCCGGCCCCAACCTGGAGCTGATCAAGGCAGGTCTGGGCGGAGACGCCGAGGGCATCCTGTTCCTGGACATGACCGAGGCCGGCCGCAACCCGGGGCGGATCATCCCCAAGGTGCTGCGCGGATTCGCCGACGCCCACCCGAAGGGGCGTGTGCGGATCATCGGCGAGCCGATCTGGGCTGGGCGCAGCGCGGTGGAGTACCCGGCGTGCGCGCAGCACGAGGCGCTGATCAACGCCGCGTTCGAGGGCCGGGCGGTGACGATCCTGTGCCCCTACGACGAGGTGCGGCTGGATCCGCTTGTGATCGCCGATGCGCGGGTTACCCACCCGACCCTCATCAGTGGGGAGGGCCGTGAGTCGGTCAGCGACGTCTACGACTGGCAGGCGGTCGTCGATCGGTACAACCAGGCGCTTGCGCCTGCACCGGACGCCGCGGCCTTCTCCTACGGTGGTGAGGACCTTCCGGCGGTCCGCCAGTTCGCTCTCGCTCAGGCGATGCGGGTGGGCATGGCCGGGGAGCGGCTGATGGATGTGGAGCTGGCGGTCGCGGAGCTGACGACCAACAGCGTGGTCCACGGCGGAGGCCGCGGGACACTCGCGGTCTGGGCCGAGCATCGGCAGCTGGTGTGTGAGGTCCGCGATGCGGGCCGACTGGCCGATCCGCTGGCCGGCCGCCGCCCGCCGGAGCGCGACCAGTTGGGCGGCCGGGGCCTGATGCTGGTCCACTACGTGGCCGACCTGGTGCGCGTGCACACCAGCGACGACGGCACCACCGTGCGCTTCTACCTCAGCCTGTGACAACGCGCGGGCGGCCACCTGCCCGGGTGGCCGCCCGCCCCGCTCGTCTCGCGGACCTACTGGTGAAGAGGCAGTATTCGCAGCGTGCGCTATTCGCACCGTGGTCGGTCAGCGGATCAGTTGGCCTCGCAGCCGATGCCGTCACCGTCCCGGTCCAGGCGGTGCGGGTCGTCGGGGCCGACCCAGACGGGGCCTGACAGGTCCGAGCAGTCCACATCGGGGACACCGGCGGGAGGCCCGCCCGGGAGATCTGGGCGTGCCGGGGCAGGCGAGTCCGGGGGAGCGAGGGAGGTCTCCGGCTGCTCTGGGCAGGCGGTCCACAGGCCGGCTCCGGCCTGCTGGGCGGCGTCCTCGGCGTCAGAGATCCTTGTCCAGTACTTGTCGTTGGACGGATAGAGGACCGCCTCGGCGTGACCGCTGCGAACGAGGGCCTCGTTGACGAAGGTGCCCTGCTCGTTCCACACGTACAACAGGTACCGGTCATAGCGGTCGGTGAGTTCGACGTCCCGTTCGGCGCGGATGTGGCTGCCCGGCGGCAGGAGCGTGGCGGTGCGGGCGGTGGCGTCGTCAGCGAAACAGGCACCGCCCTCCGGGGTGTCGATCTCCAGAAGCCGCACCCGGGCCACGGTGTCCTTCGGCAGGACCCGGCCGTCGCCGCGCACCTCGAGGGTGTCACCGTCGATTATGCGGTGCACTACCACGCCCGGTGGAGCTGTCGAAGGTGGCTTCGGCTTCGCGGCCGGCGTGGTCGGCGTGGCCCTTGGGCTGTGGGGACGCCTGCCCAGCCAGCTCGTGAGGGAACGGAAGCGTCTCCCGACCCGGATACCGTGGGCGGCAATGAGCCGTGACCGGTCGGCTCTCCAGCGCCCGATTGAGCTGCTCACTCTCAATCTCGCGGACGGCGGCCGGAGAGATCTGACTCCGGCCCGGACACATCACGGGCCCCGGGCTTCGGCCCGCAAGGCGGGTGTGAGCCGGGACGGGAAGGCGACTCGGCAGGAGAGGGGATACAGCCTCTGGGACTCTTCGCCGTCCACGGACGGCGAAGAGTCCTTCACACACCATTGTGACCCTTCGCGCTGTGCCGAGGGTGTCTTGCAGCTCCCGTCCGGGGCAGGCGCACTGGGGATGTTGCCCCCGATGGAGACTGGTGATGACGACCTCCCGTACGCAACGGCCCCGACCCGAGGACAGTCGTGATGCCATGCTGTCCCGCCTGGAGCAGGAGAACGCCCAGCTGCGGCACGCGGTCGACTCCCACGCGACGGTCGACCAGGCCATCGGCATCCTCATCGCGACCCACCAGATAGCATCGGCGGCCGGGTTCGAGGTGCTGCGCGAGGTCTCCCAACACACCAACCTCAAACTGCACGCGGTCGCTGAAGTGGTGATCGGCTGGGCGCTGGGGCAGCCGCTTCCCGGGCCGGTGGAGCAGGAGCTGGACGCAGCCCTGCAGCGTCGCCAAGGAAACGCCTCGGACGGGCCCCGACAGGGGCGGTCAGGCGCTCAGAGCCTGCTCGATACTGGGGTGACAGGTGATGAGGGCGTCGATGCCGACCAGCTCCAGAACCCGCAGGACGGACCTTTGGGCGCCGGCGATCCGCACCCTGTTCATCGAGCAGGAACCGGTCGGCAAGCGCATCACCGCCCGGATCGCTCTGCTCGCCGACCGGGCCGGTGAGATCGCCGGCCGGGACCCTCTGTAGCGCGCGGTGGGCCGGGAGAGCGCGTTGTCGAACCTAGCTATGAGGGGCGTGGCCGCATTTCAACGATCAGCAGCCCGCACAATTGGAAGCGGTTCAGCAGGCCCCACAGATGCGCTTCGTCCACGACGTCGCCGTAGAACACCGTCTGGGTGCCGATCGCCACAGTGTCCAGCTCGGGGAACGTCTCCGCTATGTCCTGCGGGACTGGGCCGGCGACACGGAACTCATAAGCGCGCGTCGCAATATCATCTGGCATGGGTCAAAAGCAAACCCGGCCGACGCCCGGCAGGCATCACCCGCTACGGATGAGTGCGCTCGTCGCGTACCGCCTCCGACGCCGGGTACGACCGGCAACGCGGTGGGGACGCTGGTGCCGGGCCGCAGCCCGGCGCTCCCCTGGAGGACGTCACCAGTAGTGTCGGCGGCCGGCGAACGCGTGTCCCATGGAGCCCATGATCCACAGGATCGCGCCGATGACCGCGAGGATGATTCCGATCGTCCACAGGATCGATATGCCGGTGACGAAGCCGACGACCAGCAAGATGATGCCGAGAAGGAGCATGACGGCCTCCGGTGTGCGGTAGTGCTGCTTTCACTGTGGACCGCGACGCCGCGGCAGGGAAGGGGCGTGCACCTTTCGACCCGAGATCGGCCAGACGTCTATGTGGTGGAAGCGGTAACCGGGCCCCCATGGGTGGGCTGCCGCCACCGGAAGCCTGCTGCTCTCGGGGCATGGTTTATCAGCCGTTCCAGCGCCAATTCAGACCGCAACCGTCGTGGTCGCCCGGGAAACCATGGCAGGACAGGGCCTGCGCGCTGTCCGCGCACGGTCGTGACCTGCAGGACCTCCTTGACGCGGACCAGGTCGCCGAGAAGATCAGTCTCGATACCGCCCGCGAAGCATCTGGTGGTCGAAGCTGCCGTCGACCGTGTGCGTGACAAGAAGGCCGGACGTCATCGGTCCGGCCGCAGCGTCCCGCCACGCTTCATGACCCAGCCCCGTCCAGCCGTGTGGAGGTGGGGCGCGTGCGGCTGGTAACAGCTCTGCTCACACCGGCTGCCGCACTGCCTACCTCAGCGCCGTCGACCAAGCCCTCACTGACCGCGGCATTCGCCCGGTCCCAGGTGATGAGCCGGACCACCAACTGCTTCACGCACCGTGAGGTCGGTGAAAGGCCGGCGGGCGCCAGGGCGGGCGGGCAGGGGGCCGCAGGTGATGAGGCTGGCGCGGCCCGCGAGCTGGGCGCCGCGGACTCCGGTGAACAGAGGTGTGGCGGCGGCGTCGATGCCCGTGTAGACGAAGGTCGCCTTGATGCGTTCGGTGAGGTCTTTTGCGGCGATGAGCTATGCCGCGAGGCTGTGGTTGAGGGTTTTGGCGGCTTTGCTGATGGAGCCGGGCATGAGGTGGCGGTGGATCTTGAAGGTGATCTCGATGGTCTTGTGGCCCATCCACTCGGCGACGTCGGTGATGGGGATGTGGTGGGTGAGGCAGTTGGAGGCGAAGAAGTGCCGCAGGCCGTAGACGACCATCCCGCCGGGGATGTCGGTCTGGCCGGCCTTCTTGATCCGCTGCCATTGGTTGGCGATGTGGTAATGCGGGAAGGTGCGGGTCGGATCGCCGGGGTGGCGGAGCAGGTAGCCGTCGACGGTGCCGTGTTTGTCGGCGTACCACTCGATCGTCTGGCGCACCCGCGCCGGGAGGGGCACATCCCGGTACTCGCCCACCTTGCGGTGCTTGAGCCGCTCGTACTGACTCGCCGCCGTGCGTTGTCTTCCGCAGTTCCATCGTGTGCGGGAGGGCGGCTGGGCGCGTTGCGCGCCCGATGCGCGGTGCTGCGCCATTCCACGGTGTCTCCGTCTGTGGTGGCTGTGGCAGGACTCTTGCCAGTGAGTCCAGGTCGGAGCCCTGTGACGCGCGAGCGTCCACCTTGCCGTTCGAGCAGGAGAACGAGTTCCCGGAGTTCACCCAGGACATCGAAGCATGCGGAGCGCGTCGCGCCCAGCCGGTTGTGGACGAAGGCGGCGGTGGCCGGCTGGGGCTGGTCGGGTGTCGAGGTAGCCACCACGATCCAGCTCAGGTCCCGGGCCTGAACCCCGGCGTCGTCCAGGGCTCGCGCGGCTGCCTCGTCGGCCAGGTCGGAGGTGGCCTCGTGCGGTGCGGCATAGCGCCGTTCGCTGATGCCGGTCTTGCGTGCGATCCACCCGGCCGTCACTCCGGCCGACGCCGCCACCTCGTCGTTCGGGACGATCCGTGTCGGCAGGTACGAGCCCGCGCCCAGGGCGCCGATGCCGCCCTACGTCGGAGCTGGCGAGTACACGGTCATATTGCCCGGAGCCCCTCGGCGATGCACTCCAGGACGCTCTCGTGGTGCTCCACGAGATAGAAGTGGCCGCCGGAGAAAACACGCAGGTCGAAGGAGTCCTTGGTGTGCTCGCTCCAGTGGTGCAGCTCGCGCACGGGGACCCGGGGGTCGGAGAAACCCGTGAGGGCGTGGATGGGGCAGTCGAGCGCCGGCCCAGGCTCGTAGCAGTAGGTCTCCGCTGCCTGGTAGTCGCTGCGGATCGCCGGGAGGATCATGTCCATCAGCTCCGCGTCGCCGAACACCTGTGATCCGGTGCCGTCCAACGCGCTGATGTCGGCGACCATTTCGGCGTCCGAGAGCTGGTGCAGACCGTCGTCGAGGACGCGGTGCGGGGCCCGGCGGCCGGAAACGTACAGCGCGCGCGCCGGTCGGCCCGCCGACTGCAGCCGGCGGGCGACCTCGTACGCCAGGGTGGCCCCCATGCTGTGGCCGAACAGCGCGTACGGGAGGTCCGTCCAGGGCAGCAGCGCCGCAGCGGCCCGATCGGCCATCTGCGCCATGTCGGGGATGTTCGGCTCGTTGCGCCGGTCCTGCCGACCCGGGTACTGGACGGCGAGGACGTCCGTGCCCGGGGCCAGGGACCTCGACGTCGGGAAGAAGAAGCTGGCCGAGCCCCCGGCGTGCGGGAAGCAGAAGAGTCGCCTTGGCGCCCCGTCGGATGGGTGGAAACGCCGGACCCACGCTGCGCCGTCGTCGTAACTGTCGCTCAATTTCTTTCCCTGTGACCGTTCCCGATTACCGTCCTGCAGCACTTCACACTGCAGGACGTGTATGCAGTGCGGCAACCTGCAAATCCCCCTAATTCCCGACCCCCTATCTTCATTCGTTCCCTGTGGATGTCAGTGCGGCCGCGTTAAGGGGGGAGCATTTCCTAAGGGTTCTCAGATTTCGGGTCGCCCCCTAGGGTCGCACCGTGGTGCGCACATGCGCCGCAGTCATGCTCGCTTCGGGAGGAAACCCACGTGAAGGAAATAGTCGACGCCGTCCTCTCCGGTGAGGCGACCGCTGCCGACTATGCGGCGCTGCGACTCCCGGACAGCTACCGGGGCGTTGTCATCCGCAAAGAGGATACGGAGATGTTCGCGGGCATTCCAAGTCATGAGAAGGACCCCCGCAAGTCGCTTCATCTGGACGAAGTGCCACTGCCCGAACTCGGCCCCGGCGAGGCGCTCGTTGCGGTGATGGCCAGCTCGGTCAACTACAACTCCGTCTGGACCTCGATCTTCGAGCCGCTGCCGACGTTCGGCTTCCTGGAGCGGTACGGCAAGCTCTCCGAGCTCACGAAGCGCCACGACCTGCCATATCACATCATCGGCTCCGACCTCGCGGGCGTCGTCCTGCGCACCGGCCCGGGCGTCAACGCCTGGCGCCCCGGCGACGAGGTCGTCGCGCACTGTCTGTCCGTCGAGCTGGAGTCCTCGGACGGCCACAACGACACGATGCTCGACCCCGAGCAGCGCATCTGGGGCTTCGAGACCAACTTCGGCGGCCTGGCAGAGCTCGCGCTGGTCAAGTCCAATCAGCTGATGCCGAAGGCCCAGCACCTGAGCTGGGAGGAGGCCGCCGCGCCCGGTCTGGTGAACTCCACCGCCTACCGGCAGCTGGTCTCCCGCAACGGCGCCGGCATGAAGCAGGGCGACAACGTCCTCATTTGGGGCGCGAGCGGCGGACTCGGCTCGTACGCCACCCAGTTCGCGCTGGCCGGCGGCGCCAACCCGATCTGTGTCGTCTCCAGCGACCAGAAGGCGGACATCTGCCGCTCGATGGGCGCCGAGGCGATCATCGACCGCAGCGCCGAGGGCTACAAGTTCTGGAAGGACGAGCACACCCAGGACCCCAAGGAGTGGAAGCGCTTCGGCAAGCGCATCCGCGAGCTCACCGGCGGCGAGGACATCGACATCGTCTTCGAGCACCCGGGCCGCGAGACCTTCGGCGCGAGCGTCTTCGTCACCCGCAAGGGCGGCACCATCACCACCTGCGCCTCGACCTCGGGCTACATGCACGAGTACGACAACCGCTACCTGTGGATGTCGCTGAAGCGGATCATCGGTTCACACTTCGCCAACTACCGCGAGGCGTGGGAGGCCAACCGCCTGGTCGCCAAGGGGAAGATCCACCCGACGCTGTCGAAGGTGTACTCGCTGGAGGACACCGGCCAGGCCGCGTACGACGTGCACCGCAACCTCCACCAGGGCAAGGTCGGTGTGCTGTGCCTGGCGCCCGAGGAGGGCATGGGCGTGCGCGACGAGGGGATGCGCGCCAAACACCTCGACGCCGTCAACCGCTTCCGCACCTGATCAACCGTCTACGAGAACGCAAGGATGCAGTACATGACACAGAAGCCCAGCGTCATCGGGGTGGTGGGTCTCGGGGCTGTCGGCGAGGCGATGCTGCGCCTGGTGGCCGACGCGGGATACACGGCCGTGGGGGTGGATCGGGAACTCGACGTGCTGGCCCGCGTCGAGCGACGTATGAAGGCCAGGTCAGGAGGCCACACCTGGGACAAGGACGGTTGCACGCTGACCAACGATACGGCGCTCCTGGCCCGCGCCGACGTCGTGATCGAAGCCGTGGACGAAGACCTGGCCACCAAGGTCGATGTCCTGCGCCGCCTGCACAGCCTGTGCCCGAACGAGACGGTGCTCCTCTCCACCACGGCTTCGCTTCCGCTGCCCCGCCTCGCCATCGCCTCGGGCCGCCCCGAGCGGACCGGGGGACTGCGGTTGTTCAGGCCGCCGGTCGTCGGTGGTGCCGTCGAGTCCGTGTTCACCTCGATGAGCCTGGACGACGCCATCAGCACCGTGGAGCAACTGGTGGCGCAGCTGGGTCTCGCACCGACGGCCGTCGGCACACACGCGGGCCCGCTGGCCACCGAACTCGTGTACGCGAGCCTCAACCGCGCGGTCGCCCTGGTCGAGGAGGGCTTCGTCCCCGCGCAGAGCGTGGATACGGCCATGCGCCTAGGCTGCGGACTGCCCGCCGGGCCGCTGCAACTCCTCGATGAACTGGGCCTGGACGGAGTCCACGCCCACCTGTCCGAGCTGTGGGCGCGCACCGGCGACGACGCCTTCCGGCCCACCCCCCTGCTGACCTCCATGGTCCGCGGCGGCGCGCTGGGGCGAAAGAGCGGTGAGGGCTTCTACCGCTACGACGACGAGGGCCGGGCGTACCCGGGCGGTGGCACCGACGGAGCGGGGAGCGACGCCCCCGGCGCGCAGCCCGTGGCACGCGTCGGTGTGCTCGGGTCCGGCACCATGGCCCGTGGCATCGCCGAGGTCTGCGCGGTCGCGGGACTGCGTACGACCCTGGTGGCGCGCAGTGAGGAGAAGGCACGCCGCGCCCTCGACTCCGTCGACGCCTCGCTCACCAAGGCGGTGCGCCGCGGCAAGGTCACCCCCGATCAGAAGGCCGGGGCGCTCGCTGTCCTCGACGGGGCCGAGGACTTCGGGGCCCTCGCCGACTGCGACCTGGTGATCGAGGCGACGGCCGAGGACCTGCCGCTCAAGCGGAGCCTGTTCGCGCGGCTCGGCTCGGTCTGCCGCCCCGGTGCGCTGCTCGCCACCACGACGTCCAGCCTGTCCGTCGCCACATGTACCGGGCCGGCCGATCGGCCCGGTGATGTCCTCGGCCTGCACTTCTTCAATCCGGCGCCCGTGATGAAGCTCGTCGAGCTGGTCCGCACCCCGGACACCGGCGACCAGGTGATGGCGGCTGCGCGTGCCTTCTGCGATCAGCTCGGCAAGGTCGCCGTGGAGTGTCCGGACGAGGCCGGGTTCATCGTCAACCGCCTGTTGTTCCCCTATCTCGCCGACGCGATACGCCTGTTGGACCGGTACGGCGTCGACATCAAGGAGCTCGACGACGCGGTGAAGGACGGATTCGGGTACCCCATGGGGCCCTTCGCGCTGCTCGACAGCATCGGCTTGGACGTCTCGCTCGCCATTCTGCGGTGCCTGCACAAGGAGTTCCCCGACGGCGGGAACGAACCACCCGCTGCCATCAAGGAGTTGGTCACTTGCGGCTTCCTCGGCCGCAAGAGCGGGCAGGGCTTCCGGCGGGCGTGAGAGGCGGCCCGCCGGGCCGTACCCGTCACCGGCCGACTGGATCCCGGGTCGGGCCGGCCGTCTCCCGGGCGAGGGCCCGGGGGAGGGCGGCCCGGCCGCGTACCCCCAACTTCTGGTAGATGCGCGTCAGATGCTGCTCGACGGTGCTTGGCGTGATGAAGAGCTGCTCGGCGATCTCCCGGTTGATGAGTCCGTCGGCGGCGAGGCGGGCGACGCGCTGCTCGGCCTTGCTGAGGACCGCCGACGTACCGGCGCCTTCGGCCCGCTCGCCGCCCTCGGGCTTCCGCCCGCCGCAGTCGTCCCCGGACGAGGCCGGGACAAGCCGGTCGTACAGCCGTTGTGCCCTGCGGCGCAGCCATGCGCTGCCCTGGCCCGGCCGGGCCAGCTCCTCCTCCAGGAAGCGGCGCGCCTGGACCGGGCTGCCAAGCTCGATCAGCGCCTCGGCCGCGTGCACCCGCCAGGCCGTGAACACCGATACGTCCAGCTCCCAGGCCGACATCAGGTCCCGGCAGGCGTAGAAGTCACCGAGCGCCGCCTGGTAGCGGCCCGCGGACAGATGGTGGCGGCCCCGCGCCTGCAAGTAGTGCAGACCGGGCAGGGACTGGAACATCTCCTGGGGTACGGGGATACGGAAGCACGCGGCCGATGCCTCGACGTCCCCGAGCCCCGCGTAGGCCAGGGCCTTCGCGGACAGCGGCAGGCCGATGGCGACGCCCCAGGCCGGTGCGGAGATCAGCGCGAGAGCCTGGTCCGCGCGTCTGCGCGCGGTCTCGAAGCGGCCGAGCCAGCTCTCCAGGATCGCGCTGGCGGCCAGCAGGATCGCCCGTGTCGTGGCAGTGCGTCCGGTGGAGCCTTGGACCAGCAGGTCGCACCATTCGGCGGCGCGGTCGAGGCGCGTGGCACGGATGAGGGAGATGAGCGCGGCCATGGCCGGTGCCACCGGCGGGTCGTGCAGGACCACGCCCTGCAGCAGTTGCTCCGCGGCTTCGACGGCCCCGCGGGTCGGCCCTTCGGTGAGCAGCGAGGCGAGCACGATAGCCCCGTCCGAGTGCCGGTCCACGGCCCCGGTGCCGTGGCCGAGCACCCGCTCGCCGTCGCCCGGCGCGCGGTGGTAACGGGCCCCGAGCGAGGGGTAGAAGTACGCGAACCAGATATGCAGCGTGTCCAAGCGCGCTTGGAGGAGCTCGGGCAACTGGTCCCGGGCGGCGTCGAGGTCGGCGAAGAGAGCATCGGCGTCCTGCGGGCGGCCCAGCCACAGCAGGTACGTGATGAGCATGAGCCCGTGCTCCCGGCTCAGGAGGCCGCGCCCGTGGTCGGCGAGGAGCCCGGCCAGGTGGTGACGAACTGCGGCGGGGTCCATCTCCCAGGCAGCCTGGGCGAGTTCGGCCCGGACCGCCGCCTTGTACGCTCCCTCCCCGCAGGCCTCGTACGCGCTCTGCAGACAGGTGACGGCCCACTCGGCGTCGTGCTCGCGCAGTGCCTGCGCCGCGGCGTCCCGCAGGGCTGACATCGCCCACTCGTCCGCACAGGGGCCCGCGCACATCAGGTGCTCTGCCACTTCTCGCGGCTCGGCCCCGGTCTCGTGCAGCACCCTCGCGGCCCGGAGGTGCAGCCCCGCCCGTTCGTCGGGTGCCATCTCGTCGAGGACGTTGACCCGCGCGGCGTCCAGGCGGTAGCGGGTGCCGTCGGTCAGACCGACGGCCTCCAGGGCGCCGACGGCCTGCGCGGCTCTGCCGACGGGCACGCCGAGGTGGCGAAGGAGACGCTGTACGTTCTCGGCGGGGCTTGCCGCGTCGAGAACGGCGAGGGCCTGAGCGGTGCGCAGTACGTCGTCTCCCAGCTGGCCCAGGACGTACTGGACGGCGAGGCGGATGGCCTCGTTCCCTGCGGGTGGCGCGGCATCTCCGCAGGCTCCTGCTGCGCTTCCGGCGGCCGGTTCCTCGGTCGCGGCCCGGTCCCATGCCAGCGCCTGCAGCAACAACGGGCTGCCTCCGGAGGCCTGTTGCCACCCGGGGGCGGCCTGCCGGGCGAGGTCGGCTCCCAGGTGCTCGGCCAGCAGGCTCTCGGTGCACCGGGTGCACAAGGGCGCCAGGCGGATCAGCGTGCACCTGGGGTTGCGGACACACTCGGCGGCCACCGCCTGGTTGCCCCGGGCGAGCTCGGCACGTCCCGAGAGGACGACCAGGATGCGCAGCGAGGCCACCCGGCGGGTGAGGTGGAGCAGGCATTCCAGGGACGCGTCGTCGATCTCGTGGACGTCGTCGACGGTGATGACCAGGGGGGTGTGCTCGGCGCCGGACACCAGGCGGTACACGGCGTCGACCGCCTCGGCAGGGGTCTCGCTCCGGCCGGCGGCCACGTGCGGGGCCAGGCCCCCGGCGGCGAGCAGCTGCATGACCACGCCCAAGGGGAGGGTCCGCTCCGCTGCCGAGGCGACGGCGCTCAGGACGGTGGCCCCCGATGCCTCCGCGTGCGCCTGGATGTAGTGGATCAGCGAGGTCCGGCCCATCCCGGGTGCGCCGAGGACGAGGGCGGCGCAACCGCTGCCCCCCTGCGCCTGGGCGAACAGCTCCGCAAGGAGCCGTCGCGCCGTGCACCTTTCCGCTGTCTTCACGGCTGGCCTGCCTCCACTGTCTCGCCGGATGCCTGCGTGCGTACCAATCGTATGTATGGGCCACACACCACAGGTACTCCCCCCTACCGCGGTGATCATGTCCTGCCGGGGGGGCGACCGGGCCGCTCCGGCCTCCGGACCTCAGCCTCCGGACCGGCCTGCACATGCGCCCGCCGGTATGCAGGGCCGGAAATCATGAAACCCCCTGTACCCGGTCTCCCTTTATAGGGGGGTGCGGGCAACCCCCTAACCGCCAACTCCCCGCGAAAAGGGGCAGCTTGCAAGCCGGCTGGACCGTTGGCTAGCGTGCGGACGCATGCGGATCTGTCCCTTCTCCTTCGATCCTTTTCCGGCATCCGCCTGACAAGAGAAGGGGCGTGCAGCCCGATTGCCGTGGGCGGCGCGATGAGGCGAATCGGCACGAGAAGGGACAGGAAGACAGTGGACGTATGGGTTACCGGCCTTGGTGCCATGACACCGCTCGGCGCGGATATGCCGAGCACGTGGGCAGCCATGCAGAACGGCGCCAACGGAATTGGGCGCCTTGAGGAGGACTGGGCCCAGGAACTGCCTGTGCGCATCGCCGCGCGTCTTTCGGGAAATCCCGCCGAGTCCATGGACCGGACCGAGGCACGCCGCCTCGACCGGGCCGAGCAGATCGCCGTCGTGACGGCGCGGGAAGCCTGGACGGACGCGGGCGCCCCCGAGGTCGACCCGGAGCGCTTCGCGGTGGTAGTGGGTACGGGCATCGGGGGGATCACCTCGCTGCTCGGGCAGAACCACAACCTGGAGACGAAGGGTCCGCGCCGAGTGTCCCCGCACACGGTGCCCATGCTGATGGCCAATGGCCCCGCCGCGTGCGTGAGTATGGACCTGGGAGCGCTCGCAGGCGCCCACGCCCCGGTCAGCGCGTGCGCCTCCGGGGCTGAGGCCATCGCCCTCGGCCTCGACTTGATCCGGGCCGGCCGGGCCGACGTCGTCGTGGCGGGCGGCGTGGAGGCCAGCGTCCACCCGCTGCCGCTGACCGCGTTCGCGCAGATGATGGCCCTGTCCACCGCCAACGACGACCCTGAGGGCGCCTGCCGCCCCTTCGACGCAAAGCGCAACGGCTTCGTCCTCGCCGAAGGGGGAACCGTCGTGGTCCTGGAGCGGGCCGAGCACGCCCGCGCCCGAGGCGGCCGTGCGTATGCCGCCGCTCTGGGCGCCGGTATCAGCTCAAGTGCCGCCCACATCACAGCCTCCGACGTACCGGGCCAGGTACGCGCCATCACTCGGTCGTTGCGGGACGCGGGCGTCGGCCCCAGGGACGTGGGCCATGTGCACGCGCACGCCACGTCCACGCCGCAGGGCGATGTGGCCGAGGCCCGGGCCATCGTCGAGACCATCGGCACACACCCGGTGGTGACCGCCACGAAATCCATGACCGGCCACATGCTGGGGGCCTCCGGGGCCGCTGGCGCGGCTGCCGCGCTCCTCGCACTGCGCGACGGCAAGGTGCCCGCCACGCGTAATCTGCGCGACCTCGACCCCGAGGTCGAACTCGACGTCGTCATGGGCGAACCGCGGACCGGCCAGTGGCAGTCCGCCCTCGCCAACTCCTTCGGCTTCGGAGGCCACAACGTCTCGCTGGTCTTCGGCCGCGTCTAGGGACTGCCCGGCCCGATCCGCCGAACACCCCTGAAGCCTGCCGGCCCGATCCGCCGATACAGGGCCGGCAGGCCCCGAGCCTCCGGGCGCCTACGGAGCAACACACCTATTTCGCATGCCCGATCCGCATGCCCAATTTCGCATGCCTCCACGTGAAAGACTCAAATGACAGGTCAGAAAGGTGAGGGCGAGCCGGTGTGTCCGCTTACTCTCGGATATGACTTCTACCGGGACCCGCAGCCGGTTTACCGGGCCATCAAGAAGGATGGCGACAAGCCCACTGAAGTCACCCTCGAAACAGGGATGGCCTACATTCCGCCGAACCTGAAAGCATGGCTCGTCACCTCGTACGAGGACGTCGAATTCGTTCTGCGCGACCCCCGGTTTCGCAAGAGCATCGACGAGGCCATGCCCCTCTTCGCGGCGAACACCCCCGGCGGGGGACAGGCGCAGGCCCGCAGTTCGCTGCTCTACGACAACATGGCCAACAACGACCCGCCCACGCACACGGCGCTGCGCAAGCCGCTCAACGGGGCGTTCACCTCCCGGGCGGTCGCGCCGAAACGTCAGGTCATGGAGGAACTGGCCGCAAGCGCCCTGGACGCCGTGGCGGGCAACGCCGCCTTCGACCTGGTCCAGGACTTCGCGTTCCCGTACTCCATATCCGTGATCTGCGACACCCTCGGGGTGCCGCAGGACGACCGCCGCACGTTCCACGACTGGGTGCAGACGATCACGGGTGAGGCGGAGCCGGAGGTGCTGCGGCACGACGCCGGCCAGATGGTCGCCTATCTGTCCGGCCTGATCCGGCAGAAGCGGGCGTGGGACGCCGAGGACGTCCTGTCGCTGCTCGCGCGCTCACTCGACGAGCCCCAGGCCGTGGCACAGGCCTACGCGCTGCTCGCGGCCGGGTACGAGACGACGGCGAACCTGATCGTCACCGGTCTGCTGACCCTGGAGGCAGACCCGGAGCAGAAGAAGCGGCTGTGGGCGGACCGCTCGCTGGTCCCGGGCGCGGTCGAGGAGATGCTGCGGCATCAGTCGCCGTTCAACCTCTCGCTGTACCGCTACGTCACCGAGACCGCGGTGGTGGGCGGCGTGGAGATACCGGCCGGCTCCATCGTCTTCCTGGCCTTCGCCGCGGCCAACCGGGACGAGGCGCGCTTCTCCGACCCGGATGACTTTGCCATCGACGTACCCCGCCGTGAACACCTGGCGTTCGGTGGTGGCATCCACAATTGCATCGGCAAGCACCTCGCCCGCCTTGAGGCCGAAGTCGCCTTCGACACACTCATTCGGCGCTGCCCCGAGCTCGCCGTGCTCACCCCGGCCGAGGACATGCGGTGGAAGGCGAGCCCGACGTTCCGCGGTCTGAAGAACCTGCTGGTCGGTCCGGGTCCGCTTCCCGCGCACTTGGAGGCGGCGTGTTGACGGCAGACGTGCGGGGACCCGGCACGACAGCCCCCATCGCCGTCGTCGGGCTGTCCTGCCGGTTCCCCGGCGCCGCGCACCCGGCGGAGTTCTGGCAGAACCTCATGTCCGGGACGGACAGCGTCGGGGAGGTGCCCGAGGGCCGCTGGGAAGCCCGGGTCGCGGCAGCGTCGGGCACGGTGGGAACCCCCGTGCGGCGCGGCGGATTCATCGCCGGGACCGACGAGTTCGATGCCGGCCTGTTCGGCATCAGGTGGCGCGAGGCCGAGCACATGGATCCCCAGCAGCGGCTGCTCCTGGAGCTTGCCTGGGAGTGCCTGGAGGACGCCGCGATCGAGACCGCGCAGGTGCGCGGCCGGCAGTGGGGCGTCTACGTGGGGGCGTGCGCCGACGACTTCCGGATGCGGTATTTCGCGTCCGGGCAGCTGGACCGGTTCGGGCACATGGGCACCAGCCGGGCGCTGCTGGCGGGCCGCGTCTCGCACCAGTTCGGCCTGTGCGGTCCGAGCGAGGTGCTCGACACCGGTCAGTCATCGTCTCTGGCCGCGCTGCACCGGGCGGTTTCGTCCCTGCGGCTCGGTGAGTGCGAGGCCGCACTCGTCGCGGGCGTCAACCTCAACCTGCTGCCGGACGTCACCGACCAGATCCAGCTGTGGGGCGGCCTGTCCGCCGACGGCCGCTGCCGCACCTTCGACGAGGGCGCGGGCGGCTACGTTCGTGCGGAGGGCGGCGGCTGCGTCGTCCTCAAGCCGCTGGACGCGGCGATGCGGGACGGTGACCACGTCTACTGCGTGATCCGCGGCAGTGCCGTCAACAACGACGGCGGCCGTGCCGGTCTCGGTGTGCCGTCGCAGGACGCGCAGCAGGCGGTGATCGAGGCTGCCCACCGAGCCGCCGGCGTGACGGCCGCGGACGTGACCTACGTCGAACTGCACGGCACCGGCACTCCGGTGGGCGACCCGGTGGAGGCCCGCGCCATCGGCGAGGCCATCGGCGCCAAGCGCCCGCAGGGCGATCCGGTGCGGGTCGGGTCCGTCAAGACGAACATCGGGCACCTGGAGTCCGCGGCGGGCATCGCCGGGTTCATCAAGGCGTGTCTCGCCCTGCGCCACGAGCAGTTGCCGCCGAGCCTCAACTACCGGCGCAGCCCCGCGGATCTTCCCTTGGACAAGCTGAACATCCAGGTTGTGGTGCGGCCCGTGGAGCAGCCGTGTGCTCGCGGCGAAGTCATCGGGGTCAGCTCGTTCGGGATGGGCGGCACCAACGTCCATGTGGTGCTGGGGGCTTCGCCCGCCGAGGACCACCGGGCGCACTCCGCGGCCGCCGACACCGTGTGGTGTCTGTCCGGCCGCTCCCGCGAAGCGGTCCGCGCACTGGCCGGCGCCCTGTTCCACCACCGGTTCCCCGAGGACCGGTACTCCGTCGCCGACGTCGCGTGGACGCTGAGCCACCGGGAACAGCAGGAGCACCGGGCGGCGGTCGTCGGCGGCGACTGGGCGGAGATACGCGAGGGCCTGACGAAGGTCGTGGCCGGTCATGACCTGGCCGCACCCGCAAGCTGGCTCCAGGACGCGGCACCCGCCCGCACCGCACTGGTCGGGCTTGCAGGAACGTTTGCCTACGCGGGCGGCATCGCCGACGTCAGGGAGCGGTTGGGGCAGGGGCTGCGCAAGGTGCCGGGCCTGCCCACGTACCGCTTCGAGCGGGAGACCTTCACCGGCCCCGTGCACCGCGCGGCCGCCGCCCCGCCGCCGGAACCGCCCGCCGCAGCCCGACGGGCCACTGCTCAAGAGGCCGACTGCAAGCCGCCGTTCGCCGAGCAGTGGGCGCGCGCGGCCACCGGAGCGGACCGCCGGTGGCTGATCCGCTCGCTCCTCGAACGTGAGCTCCTCACCGTCATGGGCGAGCCCGGGGAGCCGCAGCTGCGGATCGACCCCGACGACACCTTCAGGGACATGGGCATCGACTCCATGTCGCTCATCGAGTTCCAGGACCGGATCGTCACCGCGACCAGCCTCGCGATCCCCGAGACGGCCCTGTTCGATCACCCCACGATCAACGAACTGACGGCGCATATGGACGCCGAGTTGGAGGCCACGCGTGGCTGAGCAAGCAACGCAGCAGGAGGACATCGCGGTCATCGGGATGGCCTGTCGCTATCCCGGCGGGGTGAACACCCCCGACCTCCTGTGGGACCTGGTCGGCGGCGGCAAGGACGCCGTGGGCGACTTCCCCGGCAACCGCGACTGGCACACCGAGGACCTGTACGACCCGAGCTTCGTGCGGCAGGGAGGCTTCCTGCACGACGCGGACACCTTCGACGCGGCATTCTTCGGCATCAGACCCGCCGAGGCGATAGCGATGGACCCGCAGCAGCGCGTGCTGCTGCAAACCGCGTGGGAGGCGATCGAACGCGCCGGGATCCTCCCGTCCAGCCTCAAGGGCTCACAGACCGGGGTCTTCGTGGGCGTCATGCCGAACGAGTACGGGATGCCGCTGTGGAAGTGGCAGGACGAGACCGCCGGTTTCATGGGCACCGGCACGTCACCGAGCGTGGCCTCGGGCCGTATCTCGTACCTCCTCGGCCTGGAGGGCCCGGCACTGACCATCGACACCGCCTGCTCGTCGTCGGGCACCGCGATCCACACCGCGGTCCGCTCGCTGCGCAGCGGCGAGACGGACCTGGCGCTCGCGGGCGGGTGCACGGTCTTGGCGGGCCCGGGCATGTTCGTGGACTACGCGAAGAAGGGCGCCCTGTCGCCGGACGGCCGCTGCCGCACGTTCTCGGACACCGCCAACGGCACGGTGTGGGCAGAGGGCGCCGGCGTCCTCGTACTGGAGCCCCTGTCCAAAGCGAAGCGCCTGGGCCGCCGCGTCCTCGGCGTCATCAAGGGCACCGCGGTCAACCAGGACGGGGCGAGCAACGGCCTGACCGCGCCCAGCGGCAAGGCCCAGGTCAAGGTGATCCAGCGGGCCCTCGCGGACGCGCGGCTCGCCCCGCAGGACATCCAGCTCGTGGAGGCGCACGGCACCGCCACCAAGCTCGGCGACCCCATCGAAGCCAACGCCATCCAGGCGACCTACGGCCAGGGGCGGGGCGAGGAGCCGGTCTGGATCGGCTCGTTCAAGTCGAACATCGGCCACTCCATGGCCGCCGCCGGTGTGGGCGGCGTCATCAAGTGCCTGATGGCGATGCGCGCCCGCACCATGCCGAAGACGCTGCACGTGGAGGAACTCAACGCGCACGTGGACTGGTCGTCGTCGGTGGGCGTGCTGCGGGAGAGCAGGCCATGGCCCGCCCCGTACGACGGCGTACGCCGCTGCGCGGTCTCCTCCTTCGGCGTCAGCGGCACCAACTCGCACGTCATCCTGGAGAGCTGGGAAGAGGCCGAGGAGACCCAGGCCGAGCAGACGACGCAGCCCGCAGAGGACACCGCGGCCCCGCACACGCTGAAGCTCGCGGCCAAGACGCCGTCCGCGGTGCGCGCTTACGCCGCGGCACTGGCCGACGAGCTCGCTTGCGGCGATGCACCGGTGGCGGCCTTCGCCCAGGCGTGCGCGACCCAGCGCGAGGACTTCGACCACCGCGCGGTCGCGATCGGCACGGGGCGCGCCGAACTCGCCGACGCTCTACGGGCGTTCGCGGCCGGGACGGAAGAGCCGTCGGTCGTGCACGGTGAGGCGCGACGGATCCGCCGCCCGGTGTTCGTCTTCCCCGGCCAGGGCTCGCAGTGGGACGAGATGGCCGTGCGGCTGCTGCGCGAGTCCGACGTGTTCCGGCTGCGGGTCGAGGAGTGCGCGGGCGCGTTCAAGCCGTACCTCGACTTCGACCTGATGGACGTCCTGTCCGGTGCGGACCAGGAGACCGACCGGGACCGCACCGACGTCGTACAGCCGCTGATCTTCACCATGATGCTGGGCCTCGCGGCCCTGTGGCGGTCCGTCGGAGTCGAACCGGCCGCGGTCGTCGGCCACTCCCAGGGCGAGGTCGCGGCCGCCTGCCTGTCCGGCGCCCTCAGCCTCGACGCGGCCGCCCGCGTGGTGACCTGCCGCAGCCGCATCCTGGAGGAGCGTGGGCGCGGCGGCATGGTGGCCGTGGCCGTCGGCCCGCAGGAGGCCCTGTCCCTCGCGGGCGAGGTGGATGCACAGCTGGTCGTGGCGGCCACCAACGGGCCCGGGTTCGTCATCTTGTCCGGTGACGACGAGCCCGGCATCCAGGCCCTGCTCGACCTGTGCGAGGACCGCGGCACCTACGCCCGCCGCGTACCCGCCAAGTGCGCCTCGCACTCGCCCGTCATGGCCGAGCTGGAGGACGTCGTCCTGGGCGGCCTCGACGGCCTCCACACGGCCGTGTCCGACATGCCGATGTTCTCGACGGTCGAGGGACGGCAGATTCACAGCCAGGACCTGACGGCCGCGTACTGGTACCGGAACCTGCGCGAGCAGGTCCGGTTCGCCGAGACCATCGAGGAGATGGTGTCACACGGCTACGACGCCTTCGTCGAGCTCAGCCCGCACCCTGTGCTGCTCGGCCCACTCCAGCGCATCCTTGAGCACGTCGGCAGCGATGCCCCGGTGTGTGCAACTCTCAGGCGCGACCAGGGCGGGTACGAACGCTTCCTGACGGCCGCCGCGGAGGCGTACGTTCAGGGGCACGCCATCGACTGGCGCATGCTGCACGGTGCGCACTGGCCGCAGCGGCGGGCGGGCGCGGAGCTGCCCACGTACCCCTTCGAAGGTCGCAGGTTCTGGCTGCCGGCACGGCCTGACGTGACCGCCGTGGCGTCGCCGCGGACAGCTGCGGCCAGGTCCACCGCGCGCCTCATGGACGGCGGGCATCCCTTCATCGACTCCGTGATCGAGACTGCCGACGGCTCGGTCGTGCTGAGCGGGCGGCTCTCCATCCGCAGCCACCCGTGGCTGATGGACCACGCCGTCGAGGACACCGCCCTGCTGCCCGGCACGGCCTTCGCGGAGTTGATGATCTCCGCGGGCGGCGAACTGGGCTGCGAGGCACTCGACGAACTCCTGCTGAGGGACCCGCTGCCGCTGCCGATGGACGGCGCCCCCGTCGACGTGCAGATCTCCGTGCGGCAGCCCGACACACAGGGCGTGCGGTCGGCGGCGGTCTTCTCACGCCCGGCGGGCGAGGCCGCGTGGCGGCACCACGCGGACGGCCTGCTGACGCGGCCGGGCACGCCGGAGCCCGCGGCCAGCGTGGACCTGACGGCCCCTGCGGGTGCCGCGCCTCTGGACGCCGCGGGCCTGTACCCGCTGCTGCGCGGCATGGGCTACGGCTACGGAGACGCCTTCCAAGGCGTGCGCGAGGGCGCACACCAGGGCGACTGGGTCCGGTCACGGGTGGTCCTGCCGGACAGCGCGCGCGTCAACCACCGAGGCTTCGCCGCGCACCCGGCACTGGTCGACGCCGCCCTGCACGCCGCTGTGGCCTGCGGGCTCCTGGGCGAGTCCCGGGCCGGGAACATCGCCGTGCCCTTCCTGTTCAACGGCGTGCGCGCCTACGACAGTCACGGGGCCGGCGAGTGCTGGGCCCTGGCGCGCCGGGTGGCGCCCGACGCGATCACGCTGACCCTCGCCGACGACGAGGGCCGGGTCCTGCTGAGCGTCGACCGCATGGTGGTCCGCGGCCTCGCCCTGCCCGGTGCCCGGCCCGACCTGGACGCAGCCGCGCTCTACGCCACAGAGTGGACCGAGGTGGCCGGTGACCCCGGCGACGAGCGCCGCCTGTGCGTGGTGGGCGGTGACGGACGGCTCGCCTCGGTGCTGCGGGACACCGCGCGCGGCGGCATCACCATGGCCACCCTCGACGAGGCCGCCATCGTGCTCAGGGGCCTGCCCGGGCCATGGCAGGTCGTTCTGCCCGCTCCGGCCGTCGGCCCCGAGGACGGCCACGAGGAGCAGGTACACGGCTCCGCGGCCTGGGCCCTAGCGGCGATCCAGCGCTGGCTGCACACCGAGGACCTCGCCGAGCGGGTCCTGATGACCTTCGTCACCGAGGGCTCGATCGCCGTGCCCGGCGACGACGCGCATCCGCTCGGCTCCAGCGCCGTGTGGGGTGTGGTCCGCTCCGCGCAGACCGAGCACCCCGGGCAGTTCCGCGTCCTGGACCTCGACGCGGCCGCGCTCGACGAGCCGGAGGCCGCAGCGGCGGCGCTCGCGCGCACCGAGCCGCAACTGGCCGTGCGCGGGGACCGGGTTCTGCGGCCCTACCTGTGGCCGGTCGCCACCCTCGCCGAAGCGTCCCCCGACATCGGCGGCGGCACGGTCGTGATCACCGGCGGCACCGGCACCATCGGCCGCGCGGTGGCGCGGCACCTGGTGACCCGGTGGAACGTGCGCTCCCTCGCGCTGCTCAGCCGCAGCGGCCCGGACGCCCCGGGAATGGGCGAGCTCACCGCCGAGCTGGAAGCTCTCGGCGCCACCGTGCGGGTGGTCCGCGCCGACGTGTCGGACGCGGAGAGCGTCCGCACGGCACTGGCACGGCTGCGCGCCGAGCGCCCCTTGGCCGGCGTCGTGCACGCGGCGGGCGTCCTCGACGACGCGATCGTCTCGAACATGACACCCGACCAGCTGCACAAGGTCCTCAGGAGCAAGGTCGACTCCGCCCTGCACCTCGACGCCGCGACCCGCGAGGACGAACTGCGCTTCTTCACGCTCTTCTCGTCCCTGTACGGCGTCCTCGGCGGACCCGCCCAGGCCAACTATGCCGGCGCCAACACGTTCCTGGACCAGTTCGCGCAGTGGCGTCGCGCCCAGGGCCGGCCGGCGAACTCCGTCGCCTGGGGTCTGTGGGGCGAGGCGACGGGCATGACCGGCCACCTCGGCGAGGGCGATCTGCTGCGCCTGCGGCGCAACGGCGTCGCGCCCTTCGACGTGGCGGAGGGACTCGCCCTCTTCGACGGGGCGCTCGCCGACGGTACGGTCGCGCTGGTCGCCGCGCGTCTCGCGGTGGCGGACGCCAGCAGGAACGGCACCGTGGAAGGCCCGTTCCTGCTGGCCGAGCTGGCGCAGACGCTCACCAAGAGTGGCGGAAGCACGCCGCGGGCCGCTGCTCCGGCACCCGCGCACCGGCCTTCCGCGTCCCCGGCAACGGCAACGGCAACGGCACAGTCGGCCCAGGAGGTCGCCGACAACCGCCTGGATGAGGCGGCGGACGTGCTCGCGCTCCTGCAGTCCCCCGACGCCTCGCACGACCAGCGTGTGATGGGCGCCCTGACCCTGGTCAAGGAGTGCGTCGCCGGGCTGCTCGGCCTGGAGCCGCGGCGGGTGGACGCGCAGAAGTCGTTCTACGAGATGGGCTTCGACTCGCTCACTTCGATGGAGCTCCGCGTCCGCCTCGGGCGCAGGCTCGACACCCGCCTGGGCGCGACCGTGGTGTTCGACCACCCCACGCCGGAGGCCCTGGCAGCCCACGTCGTGGAGCGGCTCGGCGGCGGCACGGACTCCCCGGACGACGACGCGGAGGCCGCCCCAGGCCGGGCCGAGCCCCGCGGCAGCGCAGCGCCTCGGCACGCCGACGGCATCGCCCCGCAGGGCGCCGTACCGGGCCATGGAGATGACAGCGGCGCGGCACCCGGCCCCGCCGCGGCGACCGAATCCGAGCCGCCGCTCTCCGACTCCGCCCCCTTCCCGCTGACCAAGCTGCAGGAGGCGTATCTGGCGGGCCGCGCGGGTGACTTCGAGCTGGGCAACGTATCCACGTACCTGTACGTGGAGGTCGACCTGGTCCGCTTCGACGTGCGGGCAGCCGAGCGGGCCCTGAACCGGCTCGTGCGGCGGCACGCGATGCTGCGCGCTGTCTTCGACCCGGAGGCCGGCACGCAGCGCGTCCTCGGCTCCGTCCCGCGCCTGTCGATCCCCGTCGAGGACCTGACCCGGCTGGCGGAAGCCGAACGGCGGCAGCGGCTCGCCGAGATCCACGACGAGCTCAAAGCGCAGACCTTCGGCGTCTCGTGCTGGCCGCTGTTCGTCGTGCGCGCCACCCGCATCGATGATGCGGTGACCCGGCTGCACGTCGGGATCGACGTCCTGATCTCCGATGGCGGCAGCAGCGCCCTTCTGTTCGAGGAGTGGGCCGAGCTGTACGAGGCGCCGGACAGGGAACTGCCGGAGCCGGGCGCCTCGTACGAGGAGTACGTCGTGCGGCTGCGCGAGCAGGCCGCGTCCGAGGAGACCGAGCCCAGCAGGACCTACTGGCGCGAGCGTCTGGAGAGCCTGCCGCCCGCGCCTGAACTGCCGCTCGCAGTACGCCTCGCCGACGTGTCCGAGCCGGTGTTCACCAACCGGTTCATGCGGATCGAGACACCGGAGTGGGAGCAGTTCAAGCGCAACTCGGCCGCCGCCGGCCTGACCGCGTCGGGCGCCGTGCTCGCCGCGTACTGCCAGGTGCTCGCCGCATGGTCCAAGACCGCGGACTTCACGGTCAACTGCCTGGTCTCGCACCGCAACGCCGTCCCGGACCTGGACATGGCGAAGGTGGTGGGGAATTTCTCCGCGACCAGCCTGCTCGAAGTCCACGTGGACCAGGCCGCGCCGTTCCGTGACGTGGCCCGGCAGATCCAGCGGCAGCTGCTGTGCGACATGGAGCACACCGCGTACACCGGTCTCGACGTGCTGCGCGACCTCGGCCGCCTGGACGCGGGCGCGGGCCGGGCCCGTATGCCGGTGGTGTTCAACAGCACGATCGGCGGCGCTCCCACCAAGGCCGGGGCGCAGGCCGGGCCGGTGGGTCAGCTGTGCCGTATGGGCGTGCGCGGCACCCCGGTGTGGAGCGGGGTGCGCACGCCTCAAGTGATCCTGGATCACACGGCATTCGAGGAGAACGGCGGCCTGATCCTCAACTGGGACGTGGTGGAAGACGTGTTCCCCGCGGGTGTCGTGGACGCGATGTTCGCGGCGTACGAAAGGCTTATTCGTGAACTCTGTCGTTGATGTCGCCAACTCGGCCTGGACCGAGCCCGCTTGGCGGCACGATCCCGTGCTCGGCGCCACCCCGTCGGCGCCTCCGCACGATCGACGCCCCGCCTTCCCTGCTGACTTCCTCCTGCATCATCGGTTCGTCGCCCAGGCGGCCCGCACCCCGGACGCCGTCGCCGTCGTCGCCCATGACCGGTCGCTCAGCTACGCCGAGCTGGCCGCCGAGTCCGCCCGCCTCGCCCGCCGTCTCGCGGACGGCGGCACGGGCCCGGGCGCGGTCGTCGGCGTCCTGATGGAGAAGGGCTGGGAGCAGGTCGCCGGCTGCCTGGGCGTGCTGCGCAGTGGGGCCGCCTATGTGCCGGTCGACCCCGGCTGGCCCGCCAAGCGCGTCGCGGGCGTGCTCGAAGCGGCGGGCATCGGCACCGTCCTGACGCAGCCGCGGCTGCGCGGCACCATCGAATGGCCCGAGGGCGTCGAGGTCCTGGACGTCGACGTGCCACCGTCGGACGCCCCGCACTGCGAGGCCCCGGACGTCGCGGTCGGGCCCGAAGACCTCGCGTACGTGATCTACACGTCCGGTTCCACGGGTGTGCCCAAGGGCGTGATGATCGAGCACGGACCGGCCGTCAACACCGTCCTCGACGTGAACGATGAGCTGTCGCTCATCCCCGAGGACCGGGTCTTGGCCTTGTCGGCGCTCAACTTCGACCTGTCCGTGTACGACATGTTCGGCCCGCTGTCGGTCGGCGGCGCGGTCGTGCTGCCCGCGCCCGCCGACCAACGGGAGCCAGGCAACTGGCTGGCCGTGATGGCCGATGCGCGCGTCACGGTGTGGAACAGCGTGCCCGCCCTGATGGCGATGCTGTGCGAGCACCTGGCGTCCGAGCGGGAAGGCTCCAGGGCTGGCCTGCCGCCGCTGCGCGCCGTCCTGATGAGCGGCGACTGGATTCCGGTGGCGCTGCCCGGTGAGATCTGGCGGTACTTCCCGGACGCCGCCCAGTGGAGTCTCGGGGGCGCGACCGAGGCGTCCATCTGGTCGATCTGGCATCGCATCACCTCCTCCGACGCGTCCCTGAGCTCGGTGCCCTACGGCACGTCGATGTGCAACCAGCGGGTCTATGTCGTCGACCAGCTGCTGCGGCCGCGCCCGCAGTGGGTGCCGGGGGAGATCTGCATCGCCGGCGCGGGGCTCGCCCGTGGGTATCTGGGCGCCCCGGAGCTCACCGCGAAGAGCTTCGTCGTCTCCCCGTCGACCGGCGAGCGCGTGTACCGCACGGGTGACTGGGGCCGGCTGCTGCCCAGTGGCGAGATCGAGTTTCTCGGCCGCGAGGACATGCAGGTCAAGGTGGGTGGCTACCGCATCGAACTGGGCGATGTGGAGGCCGCGCTGCTGACCTGCCCCGGCGTCGCGGGGGCCGTCGTCGCCGCGCAGGGCACGCGGGGCCGGACGAGGCTGAGCGCACACGTCCTGCTCGACCCGGATGCCGGGCACTCCGGGGCCGACATCAAGCGGATGGCCGCCGAGGTCCTGCCCCGGTACATGGTCCCCGCAGTGGTCACCGTCCGGGACTCCTTCCCGCTCACAAGCAACGGCAAGGTGGACCGGGGGGCTCTCGCCCGGCTGCAGGACGAGGAGGCCGAGGCCGAGGCGATCACGCTGCCGGTCACCTCCGAGGAAGAGCTGCTGCTCTCCGTCTGGAGCACGTTCTTCGACACGCCCGCGCTGTCCGTTCTGGACAACTTCTTCGAGCTGGGAGGCGATTCGCTGCAGGCCGTGCGCCTGATGTCGGTCCTTCGGCAGGAGACGGGGGCCGAGCTGCCCGTGTCGGCCCTCTTCGCGGCGCCGACCATCCGGGACCTGGCGCGGGAGCTGACCCGGGCGCACGGATCCGCGCCGCGCTCGCCCCTGGTGCCCGTGCGCACCGAGGGCACGGCCGTTCCGCTGGTCTTCATCCACCCCATCGGCGGCGACGTCCTGTGCTACTCGGAGCTTGCCCGCAAGCTCGGGGACGGCCAGCCGTTCTACGCCGTGCAGGCGTACAGCGCCCAGGACGACGCCGCGTCCGGAGCCGGCCTGGAGGAGATGGCCGCCGCCTACGCCAAGGCCATCACGCGGGGCGTGCCCGGGGAGCGGTTCCGGCTCGGCGGCTGGTCGATGGGCGGACTCCTGGCCATCGAGACGGCCCGCGAACTGACCGCACTCGGCCGCACGGTCGACTGGGTGGCGGCCGTCGACATCATCGAGACGCCGACGGGGCTGCAGCGCGCAGCGCTCACCGAGAGTGAGCTGCTCACCTGGCTGGGCCGGGACCTGGCGGGCCTCACGGCCCGCCCCTGGCAGCCTGAGGCCGCCATCGCCTCGCCGGCCGACCTCTTCACCTCCCTCGGTACGCAGGGGATACTCCCCGGCGACCTGGGCCTGTTCGACTTCCGGGAGATCTACGACCGCTTTGCCCGCAACGCCCGGGCGCTGTACGGCTACCGGCCGACCGCTTTCCCTGGCCCCGTCCACTTCCTGCAGGCGAAGTCCGGCGCGGGTACCGACGCTGTCGATGCCTGGCGCGCCCTGTGCAAGGGCCGCTTCGAGAGGGTCTCCGTGCCGGGCGACCACTACACGGTGCTCAAGGCCCCGCATGTCGACACCGTGGTCGAGGCGCTGACGGAGATCCTGAGCGGGTAGAACGGGAAGTCTGGTAGGGGCAGCGTGCTCCGAGTGCAGCTGAGGAACGATCACTCGCCCATCGGAGAAAGATCGCGCGGGTGGTAGCCGCGCTCGGTGCGGTGGTAGTCGAAGAAGATCGCCGTGATCGGATCGGCGTCCGCGGAGAGGGTCTTGGGCAGGATGCGGTTCGAGGGGGCGACGTTGCCGTTCTCGTCGAAGGGGACCTCTTGGGACCCGCGCGCGAAGATGCCGCTCTCGGCGTCGATCCAGCGCTGCCGGCTGAGGTAGTCCACGACCTTCTGGCGCTGCTCCACACTCCTTCACCAACAACCCCATCCCACGAACCAACGAAGCGGAACCCACGGTTGCTGACCTCCACGACCGCGATGCTGACGGTTTGCTGACCGCCAGAGGGCCGGAACATCGCTGACCTGCGCCAAGACGCGCAGGACTCGCTATGTTCTGGAACTGGATCGGACGGTCGCAGGGGGAGATCGAGCAGGCCCGGCGGGACTGGATGGAGGGGACACGGTTCGGGGAGGTGAAGGGGTACGACGGCGCTGCGCTGCCTGCTCCCGAGCTGTCGCCGGTGCCGCTGAAGCCGCGAGGACGGGTGCGCTGACCTGCAGGAATGAGTGAAATCGGGCATTCGGCATGCCCCGTGCTAGCGTTGGCTGTTTGCTGTGTCGCTGTGTCGGTGCTCCGTTCGGAGTCCCTGACCGGTGACCGCGTCCCCGCCGCGCCTTCCTCGGTACGGTTCCTTCGGAGGAAGGCTTTCTGTGAGCCAATCAGTACGTGGCGATGCCCTGCGGCAGGACTGTGTGCCCGAGGCGTCGGGCGCCGCTTCGGAGCCGCCCACGGTGGCGTCCTTCGCGCGGCTGGGGTTGCCGGCCGAGGTTTTGCGGACACTCGACGAGCACGGTGTGACCGTGCCCTTTCCCATCCAGGCGGCGGCGCTGCCGCACGCGCTCGTGGGACGGGACGTCCTGGGCCGGGGCCGCACGGGATCCGGCAAGACGCTCGCCTTCGGCCTGGGGATGCTCGCCCGGACGGCCGGGCAGCGCGCGCAGCCCAAAGAGCCGCTGGCGCTCGTTCTGGTGCCCACCAGGGAGCTGGCGCAGCAGGTCGGTGCGGCGCTCACGCCGTACGCCGAGGCGCTGCGGCTGCGGCTCGCGACCGTGGTGGGCGGAGTGTCCATCGGACGGCAGACCTCCGTACTGCGGGAGGGCGCCGAGATCGTCGTCGCCACGCCCGGCCGGCTCCACGACCTCGTCGAGCGCAAGGGCTGCCGACTGGGGCGGGTGCGCATCGTGGTCCTGGACGAGGCCGACCAGATGTGTGACATGGGGTTCCTGCCGCAGGTCACCGAGATCTTGGACCAGGTGCGTTCCGACGGGCAGCGGATGCTGTTCTCCGCCACCCTCGACCGCGACGTCGACCAGCTGGTGCAGCGCTACCTCCGCGACCCCGCCGTCCACTCCGTGGACCCCTCGTCCAGCGCGGTCCCCGCGATCGAGCACCACGTCTTCGTCGTCCACGGTCCGGACCGGTACGCCGTGACCACGGAGATCGCCGCCCGGGACGGCCGCGTCCTGCTGTTCCTGGACACCAAGCACGGCGTCGACCAGCTCACGCGGCATCTGCGGGCCAGCGGTGTGGCCGCCGCCGCCCTGCACAGTGGGAAGTCCCAGCCGCAGCGCACCCGGACCCTGGCCCAGTTCCGAAACGGGCAGGTCACCTCGCTGGTGGCGACGAACGTCGCCGCACGCGGCCTGCACATCGACGACCTCGACCTCGTGGTTAACGTCGACCCGGCCACCGACCCGAAGGACTATCTGCACCGCGCGGGCCGCACGGCTCGGGCCGGCCGCTCCGGCACCGTCGTGACCCTCGTCCTGTCGGGACAGCGCCGCGAGACGAGCCAGGTCATGGCGGACGCCGACGTCGCTCCCAAGGTCACCAAAGTGCGCTCCGGCGAGGCGGAGCTGAGCCGGATCACCGGCGCCAAGGCACCCTCCGGCAAGCCTCTCGACGGCGGGTCGGCCGTATCGCGCCCCAAGAACCACAACGCCCCGTTCCGCGGCCTGGGCAGTGCCAAGGAAGCGACGAGCGGCTCCGGTGGCAGGCCGTCCCGCAAGAGCAGCGAGGCCCGCAAGCTCGCCGAGGCCCGCAAGGCGGCCCGGGTCCGGCGCGGCGGCTGAGCCCGGCTTCCGGACTCAGAGGGTCCGGGAAGAGGATGGTCTCCACCATCCGATACCGGGCTCGGCGACCGTGAGGTCCGCTCCAACGGCATCTTGAGCGTCGCGTCGTCGGTGGTGGAGCGGGCGAGGCACGCCAGGTAGTCCGCGCCGCACGCTCAGGACTCGAGGAATTCAAGCGCCGTGGTCACGAACCCATCGTGGTACTGGAGGATCCCTCCGTGCCCCGCATCGGGGTAGAGGGGGACCAGTTCGCTCTGGGGCAGGCGTGCGGCCAGGTCGAGTGTGTTCTGGCTGGGCACCATCCGGTCGCTCTCACCGTTTGCCGCGAGGACGGGTTGGCGAATTCCGGACAGGTTTGAGGATGCCTGGCGGCCCCACCCGTTGATGGCTTTCAGCTGGGCGCGGAACGACGGCAGCGAGATGTCTTTGTCTCGGTGGTCCGTGCGCTCCTTCAGCCGTCGCAGAAAGGCGCGCCCTGCCGGCCGTCCGCCCGCGGTCTCGGTGAAGAAGAGGGAGAGTTTCGGGTCCTTGCGGGTCAGGGTGCCTTTGACCGTGGCCCGGACGGTGAGAGCCGGGACCCTGTCGATGCCGTGGCCGCCGGCGGGGCCCGTCCCCGCGAGGATGACCTTGCGGACAAGGCGCGGCTCCTCTGCTGCGACGACCTGTGCGATGAAGCCGCCCATGGACAGGCCGAGCAAGTCGACCCGGTGGCAGCCAAGGGCGCGGATGAACCGCACGGCGTCGTGAGCCGTGGCCTCGATCGTGTCCGGCGTGGTGCCGTCCGACCGGCCCACCCCGCGGTTGTCGAAGGTGATCACCCGGCGTCGTGCGGCGAGTCCGTCTACGACGCGCGGATCCCAGTTGTCCAGGTTCTCGGCCAGGTGAATCAGGAGGATCAGCGGCACCCCCTCCTCGGGGCCGAGCTCCCGATAGACGAAGTCCGCGCCATCGACGGACACGGACCGGGTCGGCGCGTTCTTGTACGGCGATCGCGAGGAGGACGGGGAATTGCGTGGAGCGCTCATGTCCAAGTCCTTCCGGCAGTGGGTCCCTCACGTCATCCGGACGACGACCTTGCCGGCCTTCGCGCGCCCTGCCTCGACGTACTCCAGCGCTTCTCGGGTCGCATCGAAAGGGAAGACGGTGTCGACGACGGGGCGGATCGTGCCGGCGTCGACGAGCGGTGTGAGTTCGCGCAGCTGGTCCCCGCCGGCCTTCATGAACAGGAATGAGTACGTCACCCGGCGGCGTCGGGCGCGTCGTCGGATCCGGAAGCTCAGCGCGCTCATCACCAGCCGGACGACCGGATTCGCTCCCAGTTCCCTGCCGAAAGCGGCGTCCGGGGGACCCGCGACACTGATGACTTCTCCGCCGGGCTTGAGCACGTCCAGGGACTTGCTGAGCGTCTCGCCGCCGAGCGAGTCCAGGACGAGGTCGTAGTCGTGCAGGACTGTCTCGAACGCCTGCTTCCTGTAGTCGACGACGACGTCCGCGCCCAGGCTCTTCACCAGGTCGACGTTGGCCGTGCTCGTGGTCGTCGCCACGTGCGCCCCCAGGTGCTTCGCCAGCTGGATGGCGATGGTGCCCAGGCCGCCGGAGCCCGCGTGGATGAGGACCTTCTGGCCGGGCTGAAGGTGGGCCCGCTCGACCAGTACCTGCCAAGAAGTCAGGGCGACCAGGGGGAGCGACGCGGCTTCCTCCATGGTCAGCGTGGACGGCTTGATCGCCACGTCGTCCTGGTGCACCGCGATGAGTTCGGCGAACGTGCCGATACGGTCCTTGTCCGGCCGGGCGTAGACCTCATCGCCCACCGCGAACCGCGTAACGGCCCTGCCCACCGCGATCACCACCCCGGCCAGGTCGTTGCCCAGGATGAACGGGACCTTGTAGGGCAGGATCGTCTTCATCTCCCCGTCCCGGATCATGCGGTCGAGCGGGTTGATGCTCGCGGCCCGGACCCGGATCAGCACGTCGTTCGCGCCTACTTCCGGGTCCGGCACCTCACCGGCCCGGAGGCGGGCCTCGCGGCCGTAGCGCTCGACCAGGAAGGCCCTCATCGTCGTCTCCCTATCTCGTCCGCAAGCGGACGGGGGTGCCGTTCATCCCGGACTTCTCGGAGAAGTGGGCACCGATTAGCGGCGGTATGCGCAATTTTTTGCGCAACAGGTGTTCGTCAGAGGTGGGGCGCTTGGCCCGGACAGTGGGTGGGGGGCCTGGATGCCCTCACCGGCGCGCATTAAATTACGTTCGTAATGCTATGCACCTGTGCCGGTGTGCCGCAACCCGGCCGGGCAGTCACCCGGACGCGCGTTAGCCGCCCCTCAGTGCAGGAACGTGAGGGCGTTCTCGATGCCCCGCTCGAGGACCTCATCGGAGAACTTCGGATCCGAGAGGGCGCGAGACAGCTGCATCGTCCCCACCAACAGGGTGTAGAGCCCGAGGGCCTCACCGCGTGCGGACTGCGGATCCTCAGGGGTCAGGCGGACGGCGATCTCGTTCAGAATGGCCCGCGCGCCGTCGGTGTAGGCCTGCTTCGTCGCGTCCTCGCAGCGGCCGACCTCGTCGAGCAGGGCGGCGGAGGGGCATCCGAGGCCGGGGTTGTCCCGGTGTGCGGGCGACAGGTACTCGCGGACGAAGTCCTCGAGTCCCTCGCGGCCTGGTCGCAGCGTGCCGTACCGCTCGACCTGGGTGCGCAGTTCCTGTGCGACGACGTGCGAGACGAGGTCGTCCTTGGAGGTGAAGTGGGCGTAGAAGGCGCCGTTGGTGAGCCCGGCGTCCGACATCAGCGTGGAGATGCCGGAGCCGTCCAGCCCGTCCTGCTTGAACCGCCGGCCGGCCCGCTCGATGATCCGTTGCCGCGTCACCTGCTTGTGCTCCTTGGCGTAGCGCGCCACCAGGGTTCCTCCGTTCGCTCCGCGGGGCCGTTGCCCGGCGTCCCAGCCTAGTCTGTGGTCTGCCGCACGTAATATTACGTGCGGCAGGTAATCGCTGATCGGTCTGTCACCGTCAGGGATGAGGCCGGCATGCCGTGGGTGCGGCCTTCCATGGCCATAGCCGGGGTGGTTGGGATCTCAGGGCTGTCTGGCCCGTGACCGCGACCGCGGGGGGCGATGGCTCACGATCGCGGCCGGGCGCCCGTTCCCAGCCGGGCGGTGACCTCACGGGGAGCGAGGGCGGAGCGCTCCGCAGAGCACTCGACGACGACGCGGACCGGAGCGTCGCACTCGGTGTGGCGGACGTCCAGGAGAGGACCCTCGGGGCCGAGGGTGTATGTCTCGCCCCACTGGGCCAGCGCCATCAGTACGGGCCACAGGTCCCAGCCCTTGCGGGTCAGGCGGTATTCGTTGCGGGAGCGGCTGCCCGGCTCCTGATACGGGACGGTCTTCAGGATGCCGGCCGAGGTCAGTTTCCGAAGACGGTCGCTGAGAACGGCCTCGGACAGGCCGATGTGGCGGTGGAAGTCGTCGAAGCGGCGGACGCCGTTGACGGCGTCACGCAGGATCAGCAACGTCCACTTCTCCCCGATCACATCGAGCGTGCGCTGGACGGGGCAGTTGTCGGTGCTCGCCTCAAGCCACTCCATGCCGCCATCGTAAGGGACCTGCCTTCGCTATTGACAGTCAGGTGAGCGGAAGTCTAGCTTCGCCTGACGAAGTCAGATGGGGACAGTCAAGAGGGAAGGATGCCGGATCGTGGGGCGAACGCGTACGTATCACTGGGACGATCCCGCGATCCTGGCGGAGGCCGCAGGCCGCATGGCCGGCATCGACTTCCTGCGCGCACTGCAGGCGGGCCGACTGCCGGGGCCGCCGATCAACCACACCGTCGACTTCAGCCTGGACGAGGTGGAGCCCGGCAGGGCGGTCTTCTCCCTGACGCCGGGGGAGGAGCACTACAACCCGATCGGCAGTGTGCACGGCGGCATCTTCGCCACGTTGCTCGATTCCGCGGCGGGCTGCGCCGTCCAGTCCACGCTCCCGCAGGGTGTCGCGTACACCTCGCTCGACCTGACCGTGAAGTTCCTGCGGCGGATCACCATGGACACGGGCGTGGTGCGCGCCATCGGCACGGTTGTCAGCAGTGGCCGCCGGACCGCCCTCGCCCAGGCGCAGCTCGTCGACGCGGCGGACCGCCTCCTCGCCCATGCGACCAGCAGTTGCATGCTCTTCCCGGTGCCTGCCACTCAAGCGTGACTCCTCGCCAGGGGCCTCCGGCAGTCCGAGGCACACGGAGGAGTGGCTTCCCCCCCGTGCCGGGCGCTCTTCGCAGGCGGCGATTCCCGCCTCGCGCACAAGAGAACTCCGTCATTGACGGAGAACAAAAGGGCGTGCCCTCCGGCTGTGGCCGGTGGACCTGCTGGGTCTCACGACTGGACGGACCTATGCTGACCTCATGAGGCGGACATCCTTTGCGCAGTGGCCCTGCTCGATCGCGCGGACCATGGATCTGCTCGGGGACTGGTGGACGCCGTTGGTCCTGCGTGAGGCGTTCTACGGGATCCGGCGGTTCGACGCCTTCCAGGAGTCGCTCGGAATCGCCCGCAACACGCTGACGGACCGCCTGCGGCGGTTGGTGGAAGAGGGTCTGCTGGAGAAACGGCCGTACCAGACCGAGCCGGTCCGGTACGACTACGTGCTCACCGAGAAAGGGCGCGACTTCTACGGCGTGCTGCTGGTGATGAACCGGTGGGGGGATCGCTGGCTGTCCGGTGAGGCGGGCCCGCCGGTGGTCATGCGCCACGACGTGTGCGGGCAGGAGAGCCACGCCGAGGTGGTGTGTGCCGCCTGCGGCGAGCCGATGACCGCCGGGAACACCCGTCCCGGGATGGGTCCCGGCTACCCGCCTCATCTGGCCGAGCGGCCGGACGTGCGCGAGCGTTTCGCGGGCTGACCCGGAGACCCGGGGGCCTGGGCTCGCCCTTGACAAGTAAGTCTATCTACGCAACTTTACTGGTCACGTACTGGTATGAGGTTCTCAGTGGGCAGGGAGGCTGCGCGATCATGGAGTGGACGGGCGTGCGCTACGCGGACAAACCGACGGCCGAGGTCCACACCTGGATCGCCGCCCCGCCGGCGCAGGTGTGGAAGCTGGTGTCCGACATTCAGCTGATGCCGAGCCTGAGCTCCGAACTGCAGTCGGTGGAGTGGCTGGACGGCCGGAGAGGCCCCGCACCGGGAGCCCGGTTCATCGGCCGGAGCAAGCACCCGGCGCTGGGGGAGTGGGCCACCACGTCCCACATCGTCGAGTACGAACCGCCGAGGGTGCTGGCCTGGGCCGTCGAGGACCCGCAACACCCCACTGCCGTCTGGCGGTTCACTCTGGAGCCGCAGGACGGCGGCACGCTGCTGCGGGAGTGGATGCAGATGGGGCCGGCCCGCTCGGGTCTCTCCTTCGCCATCGATCGCATGCCGGAGAAGGAGCAGAAGATCGTCTTCGTCCGCTTGCGGGAGTTCGAGGCCAACATGGCCGCCACTCTCGAAGCGATCAAGAAGCTGGCCGAGAACGCCCAGACCTCGGATGAGGCGAGTCGCTGATGCGTACGTCCACCACGATCGAAGCATCCGGCGGCGACTGGCCGGAGATCGTCGACTACGTCACCGAGGCGGAGAAACTCGGCCTGGACATCTGCTGGGTCGCGGAGGCCTGGGGCTCCGAGGCGCCCTCGCCCTTGGGCTACCTCGCCGCGAAGACCGAGCGCATGCTGCTCGGCTCCGGGATCATCCAGCTCGGCACCCGCACGCCGATGGCCATGGCCCGCGCCGCGATCACCCTGTCGCAGATCTCCCAAGGGCGCTTCCTCCTGGGGCTCGGCCCCTCTGGACCACAGGTGATCGAGGGGCTGCACGGCGTGCCCTTCGCCCGGCCGCTGGCACGGATGCGGGAGACCGTCGAGATCGTGCGACAGGCCGCCTCGGGGGAGAAGGTCTCCTATTCCGGGCGGGAGTTCCAGATCCCGCTGCCGGGTGGGGACGCGAAGCCCATGCGTCTGTCGATGCGTGCCGAGTACGAGATCCCCGTCTACCTGGCGACCCTCTCGCCGAAGATGCTGCGTTTGACCGGTGAGATCGCCGACGGCTGGCTGGGCACCAGCTTTGTGCCCGAGGGCGCCAAGGAGGCGTACTTCGACCACTTGGACGAGGGCCTGGCCGCTGCCGGTCGCACTCGCTCCGACCTCGACGTCTGCCAGGGTGCCGAGGTCGCCTTCGCCGATGACGAGGACGCGCTGCGCGCGATGGTGGCCGGACGCAAGAAGGAACTCGCCTTCAGCCTCGGCGGCATGGGCTCCGCGACCGCGAACTTCTACAACAACGCCTACAGCCGCCAGGGATGGGCGGAGGTCGCGGCCGACGTACGGACGCGCTGGCAGGCAGGGGACCGGGACGGCGCGGCCGACCTGGTCACCGACGAGATGGTGCTCGCGACCACGCTGATCGGAACCGAGGACATGGTGCGCGAGCGGTTGCGCGTGTGGCGCGACGCCGGCGTCGACACCGTCCGCTTCTATCCGGCCGGTGAGACCCTTGACGCCCGCCTCACCACGCTGGGCCGGGCCATCGATCTGGTCCACGAGATCGAGGACGAGGCGGCGCGGTAGCGGCACGGCCATCCCGAGCGAGGAGAGCCGCTACGCGGCGGCACCGGCCACGGGACCCCGGCTTCATGCCAGCCGCGGACACCGGTGCCGTCGGCCGCCAGGACCGACATCAGCTCCACTCAGTGGAGGGGTGTCCCCGGGCCGATGTCCGAGGACGTGCTCGCCCGGGCCGTGTTCCCGTCCGGCCGCCCGCTGTCGCCGAGCCTGCGCGCTCCCCGGGGAATCCCTGCCCCCAGGGCGTCTGAGGTGGGATGAGGAACGAGGAGTCCTGTGTCACGCCGGCCCCGGTGCGGTCATCCAGCGCCACTGGGTGAACTGCTCCAGGCTGGCTGTGCCGCCGATGCGGGAGGCGTTGCCGGAGCTGCCCATGCCTCCGAAGGGGGCGTTCGCGGCGTCCTTTGCGGAAACGTCGTTGATGTGGACCATGCCGGTGCGCAGCCGCTCGGCGACAGCCGTCGCCCTGGGCACGGAGCCGGAGTGCACGGCGGCCGTCAGACCGTACGCGGTGTCGTTGGCGATCTCGACGGCCTCCGCCTCGCTGCGAAAGGGAATGACGGGGGCGACGGGACCGAAGATCTCCTCGGTGAACACGGGCATGGCCCGGTCGACGTGGTCGAGGACGGTGGGCGGGTAGAAGAGCCCGTCGCGTCGGCCACCCGTGAGCACCCGCGCCCCGGCGGCCACACTCTCGTCGACGATGCGCTCGATCCTGGCGGCCTGCCGTTCGCTGATGACCGGGCCGACGCTGACACCGTCCTCGCGGGGATCGCCGATGCGCAGGGCCCGCGCATGCCCGACCAGCGCGTCGGTGTACGCCTCGACCAGGTCGGTGTGGACCAGGTGGCGGCCGGCGGCGACGCACGCCTGCCCCTGGTACCCGAAGGTGCTCACCGCTCCGGCCAGGGCGGCCGCCTCCACGTCCGCGTCGTCGAGCACGACGAGCGAGTTCTTGCCGCCGAGCTCGAGGGAGACCCGTTTCAGCCCCTCACCCGCCACACGGGCCACGGCGCGCCCTGCCTCGGTGGAGCCGGTGAAAGCGACCATGGCGACATGGGGGTCCGCCGCGACCGCCTGTCCGGTCTCCGCGCCGCCCGGCAGAACGTGCAGCACCCCGTCGGGCAGCCCGGCGTCCTCGAAGAGCCGCGCGATCAGGACGCCCCCGGACACCGGGGTGAGCGGGTCGGGTTTGAGCAGCACGGTGTTGCCCAGTGCGAGGGCGGGCGCCAGCGCGCGCATCGCGAACAGCAGCGGCGCGTTCCAGGGGTTGATGACACCGACGACGCCGAGCGGCACCCGCCACGCCACACTCGTTCCGCCGGGGGCCTGAGGGGCCAGGACCTCACCCCGGGGCAGGGACGCCAGTCCGACGGCGTGCCTCAGTTGGGCGAGGGTGGCGATGATCTCGTAGTCGCCCTTGACGGGGACGCCGGCCGACTCGCGGACGATCCAGTCGCGGATGGTGTCGCCGCGTTCACGCAGGCCGCCGGACGCGCGCAGCAGGACCTCGACCCGATCGGAAGGAGCTGCCGCGGCCCAGTCCCCGGCGGCCCGGGCGGCCCGTGCGCCGGCCCGGGCGACGTCCGCGGGGGAGGCGACGCCGATGTCGGCCAGCACGTCCCCGGTGGCCGGTTCGATCACCTGACGGGTGCCGCCCTCGGACTCGCGCCAGCCCGAGCTGTAGATCTTTCCGGCCCACTCGGCCTGGTCCGGCCACCTCTCGTCGATGACAGCCATGGGTCCCACCCTCCGTCCGGGATCGATGCCGCCGCCCTGCCATGAGGACCCGTTCGCGCACATCTGTCACGCTTGATGTCTAGTGTCGTAAGGAACGCAGGTGCGGCGCACCTCGGGTTCAGGGCGCCCCCCGGCAGACGGCCCCAGGCGGGAGTGAGGCGAGATGAGGCCATGATCGGATCCGCGTCCGCCCGGGACGAGGGACCGCCGAGCGAGGGGTCGCAGGAACATGCCGACGAGGCGGCCACGGCCAGGGTCGTCGTCGATGGTCGCGGTGTCGTGACCGCGTGGAACGAGGGGGCCCGGCGCCTGCTCGGATACCGGGCCTGCGAAGTGGTCGGCCGGAACGGGGCCCGGCTTCTCGCGGACGCCGCTCACACGCACGTACCGGACTCGCTGACCGGCCTGCGAAGGTGGAGTGGGACGGCAACGCTGCTGCACCGGGACGGTCACCGGCTCACCGTCGGGCTGCTGGCCCATCACCGGGCGAACGACGCGGAGGACGACTGGCTGCTGGTGTCACCGGTGGCCCGGCCGGCACCGACGCCTGAGGACGACGCCTTCGTACGGCGTAGTTTCACGCAGGCTCCCTACACGATGGCCCTGTACGACACCGGACTGCGGTTGCGCTGGGCGAACGCGGACATGGAACGGGTGATGGGCCTACCCGAGGAGGAGATGCGCGGTCTGCGGGTGACGGAGATCGTCCTCGACTCGGAGAGCGAGCGGACCGAGGAGGGCATGCGCACCGCGCTGGAGACCGGTCGTCTCCAGGAGCTCGGGGCCTCGCTGCACCTCGCCGGCCATGAGCGGGAGAGCGTCTGGTCGGTGTCCCTCGTCCCCGTGCGGGACTCCGACGGGCGACTCGAAGGTGTCCTGCTGTCGGCGCACGACGTGACGGAGCAGTACCTCGCCCGGCAGCGACTGGTCCTGGTCGACGACGCCAGCTTGCGGATCGGCAGCACCCTGGACCTGCCCCGTACCGCTCAGGAGCTCGCCGACGTGGCCGTGCCCCGGTTCGCGGACTTCGTCACGGTCGATCTCCTGCCGGCGATCGAAGGGGGTGAGGACCCACCGGAGGGCGCTCCGCACGGCCCGGTGATGTTGCGCCGGGTCGCCTCTCAGTCGGTTCTGGAGGGTTGCCCCGAAACCGTGGTGCAGCACGGGACGGTGGCGGCCTACCCGGAGGGTTCCACCGCGGCGCGGTGCCTGGCCGCGGGGCGGCCGATCATCGAGCACATCACGCCCGCCGCCCTGGAGGAACTCGACCGGACGGCCCCGCAACGTGCCGAACGGATGCGGCGGTTCGGGTTCCACTCGGTGCTGGCGGTGCCCATGCGCGCGCGTGGTCTCACCTTGGGAGTGGCCACGTTCTCCCGCCACCGGCGGCCCAAGCGCTTCGCGCAGGACGATCTGCTGCTGGGCCAGGAGATCACGGCCCGCGCCGCCGTGTGCATCGACAACGCCCGGCGCTACACCCGCGAGCGCGACACCTCCCTCACCTTGCAGAACAGCCTGCTGCCCCAACGTCTCCCCGAGCAGGCCGCCCTGGATGTCGCCTCCCGCTATCTGCCCGCCAGCGCCCGGGCCGGTGTGGGCGGCGACTGGTTCGACGTCATTCCGCTCTCCGGTGCCCGGGTCGCCCTGGTCGTCGGTGACGTCGTGGGCCACGGCGTCCAGGCCTCGGCGACCATGGGGCGGCTGCGCACCGCCGTGCGCACGCTGGCGGATGTCGACCTGCCCCCCGACGAGTTGCTGACCCACCTCGACGACCTGGTCAACCGCCTGGCCGGTGGGGCGGACGCCATGGCCCTGCTCGACGGAGACATCGGCGCCACCTGTCTGTACGCCGTCTACGACCCGGTCTCCCGCCACTGCACGATCGCCCGCGCGGGCCACCCCGTGCCCGCGCTCGTGGCACCTGACGGCATCGTCGAGTTCATCGACGTTCCGGCGGGGCCTCCCCTCGGCCTGGGCGGCCTGCCCTTCGAGTCGACCGAGCTGGAGCTGGCCGAGGGCAGCCTGCTCGTGCTCTACACGGACGGGCTCGTCCAGGTCCGTGGCCATGACATCGACGAAGGGGTCGCCTCCATGCGCGAGGTGCTGCGGCGACCGTCCGGTGATCTGGAGGCCACCTGTGACGCCTTGTTGCGCACCTTGCTCGTGGATCGCCCCTCCGATGATGTGGCGCTCCTCGTGGCCCGCACCCGAGCCCTCGACGCCTCCCACGTGGCGACCTGGCCGGTGTCGCCGGACCCCGCAGCGGTCGCCGAGACGCGCAAGGCCGCCTGCCGGCAACTGTCCGAGTGGGGCCTGGAGGATGCCGTGTTCGTCACCGAGCTGGTCGTCAGCGAACTGGTCACCAACGCCATCCGGTACGGCCGGCCTCCCATCGAGCTCAGACTGATCCACGACCGCACGCTCATCTGCGAAGTCTCCGACGGCAGCACGACCGCACCCCACCTGCGCCGGGCCCGTACCTTCGACGAAGGCGGACGCGGGCTGCTTCTCGTCGCCCAGCTCACCCAGGGCTGGGGTACCCGTCAGATCACCAACGGCAAGATCATTTGGGCGGAGCAGTCACTGCCCGCCGACTGAGGCGCGACCACTGTGTACCGTCCACCGACCCGACCCGTCTCCCGCAGGCGTGGCAAGATCCGCAGACATGGAGTTCGAACGTGGGGATCAGCCCGTCGCCCTGGTCAGCGGGTCCACTTCCGGGATCGGGGAAGCCGTCGCGCGGAGGCTGGCGGCGGACGGCATGCGCGTCGTCGTGCACTCGCGGCGCAGTGCTGAGGCCGGGCAGGCCCTGGCAGTGGAGCTCGGCGGGGCCTACGTACAGGCGGATCTGGCAGTGGAGGAGGAGGCCCGGGGACTCGTCGAGGCGGCTCTCGACCGGTACGGGCGGCTGGACGTGCTGGTGAACAACGCGGGCATCAGCCGGCCGATCCCGCATGACGACCTGGCCGCGGCGACACCGGCGGACTGGCGGCACCTGCTGGAGGTCAACCTGATCGCGCCATGGGTGCTGTGCACAGCGGCCCTTGCGGCCCTGCGCCGCTCACCGGCGGGCGGCAGCATCGTGAACATCACCAGCCACGCCGGTGTCCGGCCCAAGGGCTCCTCGGTGCCCTACGCCGCGAGCAAGGCCGCGCTCAATCATGTGACCCGGCTGCTCGCGGCAGCGCTCGGGCCCGAGGTACGGGTGAACGCGGTGGCGCCGGGGCTGGTGGACACGCCGATGACGAAGGACTGGGCACAGGCGCACGAACTGTGGCGGGACCGTGCCCCCATGCGCCGCCCGGCCCAGCCCGACGACGTGGCCGACCTCGTGGCATCGGTGATCGCCAGCACCTATCTCACCGGTGAGGTCGTCGTGCTCGACGGCGGGCTGAATCTGACTTGAGGGGCCGCCCCCCGGCGGGTCTCCGCCCCGGGGCGGAGTGATCGGGAGGCGAGAGGGGAGTGCACGTGTGTCTCCGACGACCCCGTCCCCTAATCTCGTGCATGAGACGTCAGAGGCCAGGTGTATCCACCGTGAGGAGGCCAGGGTGCTCGGTCGCGGTTCGGGGGCGCGGTTGCTCGCGGGCGCCATGGTGGCGCTCTGCATGGTGCTCGTCGGCCCCAGTGCGCCGACCGGTGCCCTCTTCGCCGGGTCACAGCCTGCCGAAGCCGCCGGGGACGTCGTGGCGAACCGGGTCATGACGTGGAACATCTGCAACCCCTGCGAGGTGAGCGACGTCGACCGGGCGGCGGAGATCGCCGCGTACGCGCCCCAGGTCATCGGCATGCAGGAGGCGTGCGTGCGTGACGTGGAGAGGATCCGGGAGTATCTGGAGAACCTCCACGGGCTGGTCTACCACGTCGAGTACGGGTCGGTGCTGCGGAAATGGGGCCGCTGCGGGGGAACGCCTTGGAATCCGGGGGCCTTCGGCCAGGCGATCCTCTCCGCCGCACCGATGACGGACCCCGTCAACGTGGAGTATCCCGACGGCGGCTCCGAAGACCGCGGGTACCTGGCCGTCACCACCACCGTGGGTGGCCGGTCCGTCCGGGTCTTCAACACGCATCTCGCCCAACGGCGTCAAGAGGCGGTCCGGGCGGACCAGACGCGCGTACTCGCCGCAGAGGTCGCCCGGCACGATCGCGCGATCGTCCTCGGCGACTTCAACGCGGTGCCGGACACCCCCGAGCTCGCCGGGATATGGGCACTGGCCACGGACGCGGACCCCCAGTGCCAGCCGCCGCCCACCGGGACCTGTCAGCCGACCACCGACTGGCAGAGCAAGTTCGACTACGTGTTCCTGCGCGGCTTCGTCCCGCTCCGGCACCGCGTGCATCCCACTCCGTACTCGGACCACCACCTGCTGCACACCGACGTGGACCCGGCCTGATCCCCGCCCGGCCTCGTCCGGACCTGCCCACTGGGCATTACGGTCCGGTCGGCACGAGGCTGGAGGACACGCCACGTCCGCGGGCCGCGGACCTGGGTGGTGGTCCCGAGGGTCGAGGGCAGGAGAGGCCATGGCTGACCAGCGCGCGGAGACGGACCGCATCGTGGCCGGGGTGGACGGCTCGGACTCGTCGAAGCAGGCCCTTCGCTGGGCGGTGCGCCAGGCGGAGCTCACCGGGGGTGCGGTGCTCGCTGTGACCGCTTGGGACTACCCGCAGTTCCACGGCGCGCTCGGCCGGCTGCCCCCGTCGAGAAGCGATGAAGCGGCCTTGGAAGGCCGGACACGAGAAGACCTCGCACGGGTGGTCGAGGAAACCGTGGGAGCGCAGCCACCCGTGGAGGTCCGCGCCGAGGTGCAGTACGGCACCCCCGCCAGCGTGCTCCTCCGCGCGGCCCCTGACGCCTCCCTGCTCGTGGTCGGCAGCCGGGGGCTCGGGGGATTCGCGGGGCTGATGCCGGGATCCGTCGCCCAGCACTGCGCTCACCACGCCGCCTGTCCGGTCGTCGTGTTCCGTGAGGGACAGTGACGTCGGCGGTATCCCGCTCGACGACGCGGACCGTCAGCCCTGGCCGGAGTCCGTCGGCCGCGCCCTCACGACGGCGACGTCACGGGCACCGGTCGTGCGGTCGCCTGCTCCGCACTGAAACGACGCCACCCGGACACCCCGCGCGGCCTGCCCCGGCGTCTCGACCGCCCCGTCCGGTCCCCCGGGATCGCAGGTCAGCGGCCCACACCCGGTGATCACGGTCTGGGCGAAGGACACGACGTCGCCCGGCGACGTGGAATTCTCCCTCGTAGGGGCATACGGGGAAGGCAAGCAAGCAGGACATGCCGGCGACAGGGACGCCGGCCCGATCAGCGGGGAGGCCGCGATGACGGGGCCGGAGCACACGGAGACCGTTCTCGGGCCGTCCGTGCCGACAGTGTCCCTCGTGCTGGCCGGGACTCTGGAAGCCATCGGCGCCGGCGCCTACGTCGTGGACGAGCAGGGCTGCATCGTCGCCGCGAACGCCCGCGCCGAGCGCCTGCTGGGCCGGTCAGCCGAAGACCTGATCGGGCAGGACGCGCACGACCTGCTGCACCGCGGCCCGCAGGGGGAGCCCCTGCCGAGAACCCAGTGCGCCATGCGGCAGGCCTTCCACGCCGGACGCACGGCCCAGTCCGACGAGGACTACTTCGCCTGCGGCGACGGCACCCTGCTGCGCATCTCCTGGCTGATCACGCCGTACGACGTCGGGGGGAGGGACGCCGGGACGCTCGTCGTCTTCCACACCCCCGACCACCCGCAGGTCAGCGACCCGCAACCGGAACCGGCGACCCGGCCGCTGTCCGAACTGCACCGGCTGGCGCTGCTGGCCGAGACCACCGCGCAGCTGACCTCCACACTCGACGTCGACGAGGCGCTGCGCAGGCTGGTGGTCCTGGTCCTGCCCCGCCTCGCGGACTGGGCGGTCATCGACCTGATCACCGAGCGCGACGAGGTGTGGCGTACCGTCGTGGTCCACGCCGACGGCGACACCCTCACGCACCACGAGGATCTGCAGGGGCCGATGCCGCCGATCCCGGAGGAGTCACCGATGCCCCTGTCCAGGGCCCTGCGCGGTGTCGCCTCCAACCTGGCCGGCCCGCAGACCTACCATGGGCCACCGGACTCCGGTATCGCGGTCGAGCAGCGCCGCCTGTTCGACGTCACGGGGATGCAGTCCGCGGCCATCGTGCCCATCCGCAGCACCCGCGCCGTCCTAGGAGCGCTGACCCTGGGCCGTGACGGGAATCAGGCGCCCTTCACGTCCGTGGACCTCCCCCTCGTCGAGGACATCGCCCGCCGCGCCGGCCTCGCCGTGGACAACGCCCGCCTCTACCAGCGCCAGCGCAAGGTCGCCGAGACCATGCAGAACCATCTGCTGCCGCAGATGCCGGGCGTCTCGGGCCTGCAGATGACCGTCCGCTACCTGCCCGCACCGGACGCGTCACAGGTCGGCGGCGACTGGTACGACGCCTTCCCCCTGTCCGACGCGTCCACCGCCCTGGCCATCGGAGACGTCGTCGGCCACGACCTGGAGGCGGCGGCCGGCATGGCGCAGGTCCGCAACATGCTCCGCGCCTACGCCTGGTCCCAGCACGAGCCCCCCAGCCGGATCGTCGAACGGCTCGACGAGGCGATTCAGCACATCACCGACGTGGACATGGCCACGACGATCTTCGCCCGGATCGAACCGGCCGACGACGGCCACTGGCAGCTGTCCTGGACCAACGCCGGGCACCCCCCGCCGCTGCTGATCAGCCGGGACGGCCTGGCCCAGTACCTCACCGACGGCCACGGCATCCTGCTGGGCACCCAGACCGGCACCCGACGCCCGGACGCCACCGCGCAGCTGCCGCCCGGCTCCACTCTGGTGCTGTACACGGACGGCCTCATAGAAGCACCCCGCCGCACCCTCGACGAGGGACTGAACCGACTGCGCCAGCACGCCGCCGCCCTCGCCCACCGCCCTCTCGCCTCGTTCACCGACCAGCTCCTGCGCCGCGTCCGCCCCGCCGGAAACGACGACGACGTCGCCGTCCTGGCCCTGCGCATCCCCGGCGGCTGATCCGTGAAGTGATGGTGAAAACCCGGTGGAGAGCGTGTCGGTGGGTCCGCTTATGCTGCACCGGAAGATCACGCGGGACCAGGGGAGGGCGCGGCATGTTCGGCAAGCTGTTCGGCAGGGGTGCGGAGAGACCGGCGGCGGATCCGCACGTCCTCCCGGTCCCGCGCAGGCAGAAGAACGGGATGTACGCGCTGCGTGCGCTCGGGGACACGCGGGTGCTCGCCCTGATCGAGGCGGCCGACGCGGGTGACTGGGCGGCGGTCAAGGCGGCGCTGGCCCCCTTCGATCTCGGCCGCGACCATCAAGTCCTGGGGGAACTCGCCGAGTTGGACGGCGTGCAGGACTGGATCGTCCGGGCCGTCGAGGAGGACAAGGAGCACCGGGCGACGGCCCTGCTCATATCCGGGGCCCGCCACATCGCCTGGGGCTGGGAGGCGCGGACCGCCGAGCGTGCCGTGAACGTCACGCAGGAGCAGTGGCGGGTCTTCCACGAGCGGCTCGAGATCGCCGAGGAGCATCTGCTGGAGGCCGCCGAGCTGCGGGCGGACTGGGCCACGCCCTGGCGCCACCTCCTCACCTCCGGCCGCGGCATGTCACTGGGCGCCGCCGTCAACGAGGCCCGCCGCGACGCCGCCCTGCGCCGCGACCCGCTGGATCCGGAGACCCACCTCGAGTGGCTGTCGCAGCTGCAGCCGCGCTGGGGCGGCGAGCCGGGGCAGGCCCTGGCGTTCGCCCAGGACGCGGTCGCCCGGGCCCCGCACGGCCACCGTCTCGGCTGCCTGATCGCCATGGCGTACATCGAGGAGTGGGTCGAGTCGGACCGCGGGGATTACCTCGTGACCGAGGAGATCCAGGCGCAGTTGCGGGAGGCGGCCGACCACAGCATCCTCCACCCCGCCTACGTGTGGCGCCCGGGCTGGCAGCAGGACTTCAACATGTTCGCCATGGCCCTGTCCCTGGCCGGTGAGCGCCACACGGTCCGGCGCGTCTTCCAGACGCTGGACGGCGCCTACACCAAGTGGCCCTGGGTCTACTTCTCCGAGCCCGAGAAGCAGTTCGCCCGCCGGCACCGCCGCGCCTGAGCACCCGGGCCCGGGCGCCTGAGCCCTCCGGCCCGAGCGCCTGAGCACCCGGGCTTGAGGCCTGAGCCCGCGCCTGAGTTCGAGCGCCCGCGCCCACACCCGAACTCGCCCGGCCCGGTGCCGCCCGCTCGCACTCGCCATCCCGTCACTCCTCCCACCCCGGACTGCCCCATGACTCTCCCCGGCACCGCCCCGAACCCGCCCGGCGCAGACCGCACCTTCCAGGTGGACCTGCGCGGCCTCGTCGATCTCCTCTCCCACCACCTCTACTCCAGCCCCCGCGTCTACCTGCGCGAACTGATGCAGAACGCGGTGGACGCGCTGACCGCCCGGCGCACCCTCGAACCGGCCGCCCCCGCCGACGCGTTCGGTGTCCGTCTGTACGCCGACGGCTCGGTGGTACGCGTCGAGGACGACGGCGTCGGTCTCACCGAGGCCGACGTGCACAGCTTCCTCGCCACCATCGGCCGCAGCAGCAAGCGCGCCGACCGGCTGGCCGAACAACGCGGCGACTTCATCGGTCAGTTCGGCATCGGCCTGCTCTCCTGCTTCCTGGTCGCGGACGAGATCCACGTCCTGAGCCGCTCCGCCCGTACCCCCGACGCGCCCGCCGTGGAGTGGCGGGGCCGCGGCGACGGCAGCTACACCGTCCGCACCCTGCCCGCCTCCGCCCGCCCCCGGCCCGGCACCACCGTCACACTGACGCCGCGCGCCGACGCGGGGGAGTGGACCCGCCCGGCGCAAGTGCACGCGCTGGCCCGCCACTTCGGCTCCCTGCTCCGCCACCCGGTGACCTTCGACGACGGCACAGGCGGCCCGGGCACGTCCGTCAACCCCGAGCCCGCCCCCTGGGCGCGGACGTACCCCACCCCGGGAGCCCGTTCCCGTGCCCTGGCCGCCTACGGCGAGGAGGTCTTCGGTTTCAAGCCGCTGGACACCATCGAGCTGGACCTGCCGGCCGTGGGCCTGAAGGGCATCGCCTGCGTGCTGCCCGAGACCGTGCCGGCCGGGCGCCGCCACGGCCACCGCGTGCACGTCAAGGGCATGCTGCTGTCCGAGCAGGCCGAGGAGATCCTGCCCGAGTGGGCGTTCTTCGTCCGCTGCGTCGTCGACGCCGAGAGCCTGCGCCCGACGGCGTCCCGCGAGTCCCTGTACGAGGACGACACCCTCGCCGCCGTCCGCGACGCCCTCGCCGAGCGGCTGCGCGCCTGGATCGCCCGGGCCGCGGCCAGCGACCCGGACCTGCTCGGCCGGTTCCTCCAGGCCCACCACCTGGCCGTGAAGTCGCTCGCGGTGCACGACGACGAGATCCTGCGGATGCTGCTGCCCTGGCTGCCGTTCGAGACCACCGACGGGCACACCACCCTCGACGAGTTCGCGCGCACCCACCGCACCGTGCTCGTGACATCCAGCGTCGAGGAGTTCCGGCAGGTCGCGGCGATCGCCTCGGCCGCCGGGCTCGGCGTCGTCAACGGCGGCTACACCTACGACCGTGAACTCGTCCACCGGCTGCCCGAGATCAGGCCCGAGGCTACCGTCGCCGACCTCGATCCGGACACCCTCACCGCTCACCTCGACCCCGTCGACCGGGAGACGGAACTCGCCGCCGCGGCCTACCTCGCCCAGGCCCGCGACGCCCTCGCCGTCTTCGACTGCGACGTCGCGCTGCGCACCTTCCAGCCGGCCTCCGCCCCCGCCCTGCTCGTCGACAGCCGCGAGGCCCGGCACGAGCGCACCCGCTCCCAGCTCGCCCGTGAGCAGGAAGGCGGCCTGTGGGGCGACATCCTCGGCGCCCTGCGCCAGGAGGCCCCGCGGGCCCAGCTGATCCTCAACCAGCTCAACCCGCTGGTGCGCACCGCCGTCGCCATCGACGAGCCCGAGCTGGCCCGCACCAGTGCCGAAGCCCTCTACGGGCAGGCCGCGATGCTGTCCCGGCGCCCGCTCAGGCCCGCCGAGTCGAGCCTGATCAACCGCTCCTTCCTCGACCTTCTCGCCCACGCCCTGCGCAAGGACAGCTGACGATGCCGACGACCGCACCCCAGACCACCGACGAGCTGTACCAGGCGCTCCAGGAGAACGACCGGCGCCCCTACGGCCGCACCCGCACCGTCACCGCCGAGGAACTCGTCGACGTCGCCGAGCAGTTCGCGGAGCCCGTGCCGCTCGTCCACGCGCTCCTCGAACTCCAGGAGGCGTACACCTACGGCTCCGAGCCCCGGAAGTCGCCCGTCGTCTTCGCGCGCCTGCTCACCCTCTTCGACGAGCAGCCCGACGTCTTCGACGACCGCCTGCGCCACATGCTGTTCTGGCGGTTCAAGTGGGTGTCCAACGCCCTGCGCGCCCTGCCCGAGGTGCCGCTGGCCAGCCTGCGCCAGTGGCTGACGGAGATGCGCGACCGCTACGACAAGGCCGGCCTCGGCCTCCACCCCTACTACGGACAGGCGTACCAGCTCGCCGCCCACGTCGGTGAGGACACCGCCCTCGCCTACGAGCTGTGGGCGGGCCGCAGCCGCACCCGGCTCAGCGACTGCGAGGCCTGCGAGATCTGCGAGCGCGCCTTGTACCACCTCACGGCGGGCGACGACGAACGGGCCCTGCGCGCCTGGGAGCCCGTCCTGGCCGGCAAGGAGTCCTGCCAGGAGGAGCCCGCCCGCTCCCTGTCGTACGCGCTGCTGCCCCTGCTGCGCACCGGCCGCACCGACCGGGCCCGCGAACTGCACCTGGCCGGCTACCGCGCCTGCCGCCGCAACCCCTCGATGTCCGGGGAGGTCGGCCGGCACCTGGAGTTCTGCGCGCTGACCGGCAACGAGGCCCGCGGCCTGGAACTGCTCGCCGAGAACCGGAACCTGTTCGACGAGGTCGACTCGCCGCTGGACCAGCTCGACTTCCTCACCGGCGTGGAGGCCCTCCTCCAGCGTGTCGAGGTTCTGGACCACGGCGAGCTGCCGACCGCCGGATACGCGGGCCGCACCTGGACCGTCACCGGCCTGCGCGCCGAAGTGCGGGGCCGCGCCGACGCCCTCGCCGTCCGCTTCGACGCCCGCAACGGCACCACGACCCACGCCGACCGCCGCAGGACCCGTCTGGACCGCGCCCCACTCCTGGACACGCTGGAGCTGACCCTGCGCACCCGCAGCCTGGACGACGTGGCCCCGGCAGCGGCAGCCCCCGTCGCTACGGCCCCCGCCCGCCCGTCGACCGCCGTCCCCGACGCGCTCCCCGAGCTCATCCTCCGCGCACGGGCGGCGGACGAGCAGGGGCACCCGGACGCCCGGGCCTGCTGGGCGCGGCTGCGCACGCTCGTCGCTGCCCGCGACTACACGCACCCCGACGACCCGGCCGTGGGCCCGCTCGCCCGACTGCGCGCGGACCTGCTGACCGACGAGGCGAACCGGGCGCACGAGAGGGACGAGTTCGCCGACGCCGCCGCCCTGCACGAGGAGGCCGCGTTCCTGTACGACGACGCCGGCGCACCCGGGGACGCCGCCCTGGCCCGCGCCTGCGTCCTGCTCGCCACCGCCGAGATCCCCGCTGAGGACGCCGAAGGACCCGAGGCGAAGGCCGCCGCCCTGACCGCCACCCACGCGTCCATGGTCCGCATGCACGAGGAGACGCCCGGCCTCACCCCGTACCAGGAGGCCCGCCTGCTGCGGCTGCGGGCGTCCGCGCTCGCCCAGCGCCTGCAGACGACGGGAAGCCAGGAGCACGTCGCGCCGGTCTTCGCCGAGGCGGACATGCTGCGCGAGTTCGCCGCCCGGCACGACCTCGCCGGTCAGGTCTCCGTCGCCCACCTGCTGCGGGCCACCACGTACGCCATCTCCGGCGACCTGCCCACCGCGGTCACCGAGGCCGACGCCCTCCTGGAACGGCTCCAGACGCACGGCCCCGCCTGGCACCTGCCCCGCACGTGCGGACTGCGCGGCCGGCTCCAGCTCGTCCTTCAGGACCCCGAAGCCGCGTACACCGCCCTGGCCGAGGGCCTGCGCCTGGCGGCCGACTGGCCCGCCGAGGCGATCGGCGCCACCCGCCTGCACGCCGACCTGGCCGAGGCCTGCCTGCGCCTGGGCCGGCCCGACGAGGCACTGCGGCACCTGACGCGCGCGGCGGAGCTGGACCTGCGCCACGGCAGCCGCACCGACGCGTACTGCACCTACAGCAACGCCGCCCAGCTCAGCCTCGACCTGGGCCGCGTCGAGGACTGCATCGCGCTGCTCGACTCCCTGCTGGCCGAACCGGCCGCCGGAGAGCTGGACGACCGGCTGATCGCCCAACTGCGCCTTACCCGCGCCCGCGCGCTGCATGCGGGGGAGGACCTCAAGGCCGCCACGGCGGAGTTCGTCGCCCTCGCCGCCGAGTCCGCCGGCTGGGACGACGACCCGGGCAGCCACGCCATGATCGCCGCGGAGACGGCCGTACTCCTCGCCGAGTCCGGCGACTTCGGCCGGGCCCGCGAGGCCGCCGACCAGGCACTCGCCGCCCATGCCCGGGCGCCGCGCTACGAGCATCTCAGCAACTCCCTGCGCGAACTCGCCCGTCTCCAGGCGCAGCAGCAGGGCCCCGACGGCCTGCCCGACGCCCTCGTCCTCCTCGCCGACGCCGGCCGGGTCGCCGACGAGGCCCGCGCCGCCGGGTACGAGGCGCACGGCCGCTCCCTGGACACGGCCCTGGCCTACGAACACGGGCGGGTCAACGCCTACGCCGGCGCGTACGAGGACGCCCTGACGGCTCTGGACAAGGCCCTCGCCCTGCTCGGTGAGCCGGGAGGGGAGGACGACGACCACGCCGGCGAGTGGGCCGAGTGCGTCCGCCTCGCGGGTGCCGTGGAGGGCCTCTACCTGGAACGCCCCACCCCCGCCCTCACCCGCCTGGACACCGCGATCGCCCACCTGACCGCTCTGGGCCACACCGAGGAGACGGAGCCGCTGACGTCCTTGGCGGCCCGGCTGCGCGACGAGGAGTGACCCACAGGGCACGGCGCCGGGGCGGCACCCAGCCCCGGCGCCGGTGCGATGCCGGCCCCGCCGGGGTCCGCCTCGGCTGCCCGTTCCCTACGGCGTCGCGGCTCACAGCAGCCGGGCACTGCGCCGGAACCGGCGCCCGCGTCGAGGCCGCCGGGCGCGTAACGTCTCCCCGACACCGGGCGGGCCGCACGACCCCGGCACTCTCAGGGCGACGCCCTGTGACGCAGCCCGCGGCGATATTCGCTGGTCGTAGGCCCTGGGCGGCGCTCATACTGACGCGGTGGATCCAGTGACACTCGAGACCGGGCGTCTGGTGCTGAGGCCCTTCGGGCCGGGTGACGTGGACGCGGTGTACGACGCATGCCAGGACGAGGACATCCAGTTCTACACACCGGTTCCCGTGCCCTTCAGACGGCAGGACGCCGAGAAGCGGGTCCGCGAGGAGTGGCCCGAGGGCTGGGCCACCGACAAGGACTACATCCTCGGAGCGTTCCGCAAGGACAGCGCGGCGCTCGTCGGCTCGTACTGCCTCACCAAGGTGAGCCAGGGCGTCTACGAACTGGGCTACTGGGCGGTCAAGGCGCAGCGCGGCCAGGGCTACTCGGTCGAGGCCGCGCGGGCGCTGTGCGACTGGGGGTGGGCCACGCTCGACGTCCACCGCATCGAGTGGTGGGCCATGGCCGGGAACACCGGCTCGCGCGCCGTCGCCGAGAAGCTGGGCTTCACCGTCGAGGGAACACTGCGCAACCGCGGCATCGCCAACGACGGCAAGCCCCACGACTGGTGGGTCGGCGGATGGGTGAGGCCCTGACGTGGCACCAGTGAAGAGACCTGCGCCGTGTCGTGCTGCGGGAGCGGGACCGGCCCGGCGCGGCGAACATCGGTCTGATCGATCTGACGGCCCGCTACGCGCTCGATGCCGGGTACCACGTCGTGGTCGAGGGGATCCTGTACGCCGACCGCTACGGCGAGATGCTCACCCGACTGCGGGCCGACCACTGTGGGCCGACCCACGCGTACTACCTGCACGTGCCGTTCGAGGAGACCCTCGTCCGCCATGCCACCAGGCCGATCGCGAACGAGGTCGGCGAGCCTCAGCTACGGGACTGGTACCGGGAACTGGACCTGCTGCCCGGCGGCATCGAGACCGTCATCGGTGCCGACAGCACCCTGGGGGAGACCGTGGACCGCATCATGCTCGACACGGGCCTGGCGGGGCTGCCCGCCATCGACCTCTAGTCCGGCGCTCGACCACCGAGCGGCGCCCCCGGGACTCACCCGTCCGTACGCGCCGGGCAGGGCGCGAGTGGTCCGTCGAGGTCAGGATGGGCGGTGCCGGGCGCCCGCGTCGGCAGCTCGGTGCTGCCTGACGTGACGCGCGGCTGTCGCTGCCCGTACGCGTGAGGGAGAGGTATGACCGAGACCGACGAGGCCGGGACCTTCTCTGCAGGGGCAGAGTGGCCCTCGGCACACCGTGACCCGGGTACCGGCACGGTCGACCTCCGGCGCGTCGGAGCCAACCCGGATTTCTGGTATCCGGTCGCACTGTCGAAGAACGTGCGGAGCAAGCGGACGTTCGCCACGACGTTCGCAGGCGAGCGCATCGCGCTCTACCGCGGGCAGAGCGGCACCGTGTACGCGCTGGAGGACCGGTGCGCCCACCGTCAGGTGCCGCTGAGCATGGGCGTCGTGGAGGGCGAGGCGCTGCGCTGCTGCTACCACGCGTGGGCCTATCGCGGCGACGGCCGCATCTCGCAGATCCCGTACCTCTCCAAAGGCGACGGCCGTCCTCCGCGCGGCGTGCGCGGCTACCCCGTCCGCGAGGCGTACGGCCTGGTGTTCGCGTTCCCCGGTGACCCGGACAAGGCGGCCGCCACCCCGCTGCCCGACCTGCCGGCGTTCGGCTCGCCGCGGTACAGGACGATGACCTACTCCCGGACGGTGCGCTGCCACTACTCGTTCATGCACGAGAACCTGCTCGACATGAACCACCAGTTCCTCCACCGGGGCGTGGTGGGCAAACTCCGTCCCGAACTGCTGGACTTCCGGACCGACGAGCGGTCGGTGGAGGCCAGGTACCTCTTCAGCCACGCCGGGGGCAAGCGGAACCGCGGGGCCAGCCTGCTGGCCGCCGAGGGCATCGGCGGCAGCGACTCCCGCGACGTCATGACGATCCGTACCCAGTACCCGTACCAGAGCCTGGACCTGGTCCCGGAGAACGCCGAGCGGCCGGCCTTCCGCCTCTGGGTCGCCTATGTACCCGAGGATGCCGAGCAGCGCAGATGCCATACGTTCGGCCTGCTCATGATCGAGAAGCCGCGGATCCCGGGCGCACTGCAGATGGCCTGGCCGCTCATCCGGCGCTTCACAGAGCGGGTGTTCGCCGAGGACCGGATGGCCGTCGAGGCCGAGCAGCGGGCCTGGGACGAGCAGGGCGCGGACCGCAACCGCGAGGTGTTCTCCCTGATCCTGGACGTCCGCGAGGTGCTGCGCACCAACGGTGTCCCCATCCGCCCCCGGGCCGCCGTGTGCGGCGCCGCCTCGGTGTGCGACGGCCTTGACCGCGGACCGCTTCCCGGGGCGGACATCCCTTAGACGGCCAGGAACTCCGTCAGCAGCCGGTTGAGTTCGGCGGGCCGTTCGGTGGGGAGGGAGTGGTGGGAGGCATCCGGCAGGGTGACGACGCTCGCCCCGGGCAGGAGCCGGCGCGCGGAGGCCGCCGCACGCCGTGGGTCATGAGCGCGGCTGTGTTCGGCCAGCAGCACCGACGTCGGGACGGTGCATGTCGCAAGGGCCCGTGCCTTGGGGCGCCGCATGGCCACGACCTTCGACCGGCGGGCGGTGGCGGTGCTCTCCAGGAACGCCTGCCACACCGGATCCTCGGGATCACGGCCGGTCTCCCACCGGTGGAAGGCGCGCACGCGCCCGGCGGTGGGCTTCAGCAGCATCGGCAGGGCGTGCGCGAGGTAGCGCGGGCTCATGCCGGTGAAGCAGTTGACCGGGTCGAGCAGTGCGAGCCTGCCGAGCCGGTGGGGCGCGTGCAGGGCGTAGTTGAGGGCGATCCAGGCGCCGTAGGAGTGGCCGCACAGGTGCGCGCCGTCCAGGTTCAGCTCGTCGAAGAGGGCGTCGAGCCAGGCCGTCAGGTCGGCGGCGCCGCGTAGCGGTGCTCCGTCGTGCACGCTGCGGCCTATGTCTCCCATCAGGTCGACGGCGTGGATCCGATGAGCCGGGGCCAGGGCGCCGACGTTGGCGAACCAGGCGGCCGAGGTCGTTCCGCCGCCGGGCAGCAGAACGAGCGGAACACCGTCCTCGCGCCCGCCGATGTGGACCCGGGTGCTGCCGTAGGGGGTGGGGACGTCGACGCTGCGCACCTGCACGGGCCACCGTCGCAGGACGGCGGCGTACGCCTCGAAGAATGCTGCCGTGTCATCCATGTCCCCGCCCAATGCCTCGCTCACCGATACTCTCGACCAACGAGATATTAGAGGAGTGAAGCATGGACGACCAGGATCCCGGTCTGCGACTGGTCCATCTGCTGCGGGCCGTGACGATGGAACTGGACCTGTTCGCAGCCGAGTTCGCCGGCCGCAACGGGCTTCATCCCACGGACGTGCGCGCGTTGATCCACCTGCTGGACGCCGGCCGGGAGGGCGTGCGGGCCACCCCGGGGTGGCTTGGTGCGCAGCTGGGAGTGAACTCCGCGTCGACCACGGCCCTGGTCGACCGACTGGAGCGGCTCGGGCTGGTGCGCCGGGAGCGGGACACCCAGGACCGCCGCCGCGTGCTGCTGGTGGTGCGGGACGAAGCCGTCGAGCTGGGCTGGTCCTTCTTCGGTCCGTTGATCCACGGGATGGTCGACTCGATGCGGTCCTTCGACGAGGCGGAACTGGCGGTGGTGCGGCGGTTTCTGCTGGCCATGCGTGATGTGGCCGCGGCTGGGCGGCGAGTCCAGCGGGACGACGGCGGAGGAGCGGGCGGAGGAGCCTGAGTTGCCGGCACCGGTGGTGGCCCCGGTGCCCCGTCCGCTCCGGCACTCCGAAAGGACGGCCGAAACCTCACGGCCGGGGATTCGTACGCTGCCATCGCGGGCGGGCGTCGAGTCCGCGGCGGCCCGCCACCGAGGCGCAGCGCGGGCACTGGCGCCGCACCCGGTCCGCGGCGCCGCCGGACTCCGGGAAGGTGTCCGGCCAGCCGACGTGCGGGAAGCGGACCAGCCGGGAACGGCTGAGGGACAGGCCGCAGACCGTCTCGTTGCGGCCCGCCTCCCAGGCGTGCACCTCACCGGAGGGCAGCCGGCGCCGCCCCTCCTCCTCGTCGGTCCACTGCCCGGACGCCGCGACGGCGTACTGCTTGGAGCGCGCCACGGCGGGTCAGCCGGCCGCGTGGTCGACGTGCAGCCGCACCTGCTCCTCCAGCCGCCGCAGACTGGTGTCGAGGGCGTCGGTGACGGCCCGCTCGCCCGGGTCGTGGCCGTCGTCGAAGAACGACAGGTGCACGGTCACCTCGCTGGCTCCGCCGTCGAGCCCGGCGACCTGGAGCCAGCCCGCGTAGCCGCCCTGGTCACGGGTGCCCCATTCGAGCCGCATCTGGTCCCGCCGGGCCCGCAACAGGGCGGAGGTGTCCTCGTCGGTGCGGTCCTCGTGCACGGTGACGGCCGGCAGCTCCTCGGCCTCCACGTGCAGGGCCTCCGGCAGCCAGCTGTCCAGCCGGCCGACGTTCGCGGCCTGGTCGAAGACGTGCTCGGGCTGTGCGGGCATCGTGCGGGAACGTTCGTACTCGGTCATCGCCTCACCGGCCTCACCTCGGGGGTCGTAGCACCCACCGCGTTCCCGGCCTGCCCGCGCCCAACCGCGAAAGACCCCGCCCGCACGGTGCGGAAGGGGTCTTTCCCGCCGGTCAGAACCTGGGCTGCGGGGTCTGCGCCTGGACCAGTTCCTCCGCCTCCGCCTCCGTCTCCACGGACGGCGGGGAGCCGGCCAGCGGCTTGTTGGCGGTCTCGCGCATGCACAGCACGGCGATGACGCCGATGACCGCGGCGCCCGTGGCGTAGTACGCCGGCATGAGGGTCGAGTCGAAGGCACTGATCAGAGCGGTGATCACCAGCGGTGTCGTACCGCCGAAGATCGAGGTGGCCAGGTTGTAGGCCACCGAGAGCGACCCGTAGCGCACCTGCGTGGGGAAGATCGCCGGGAGCGCCGCCGACATCGTGCCGAGCATCGGCACCAGCGAGAGCCCCATCAGCAGCAGGCCCAGGGCGATGAGGACGACGCTGCCCTGCCGGATGAGCAGGAACGACGGCAGCGAGAGGAACAGGAAGCCGAGCATCCCCGTCATCAGCAGCGGCTTGCGCCCGAAGCGGTCCGAGAGCCGCCCGACCTGGTTGATGAGGCACATCTGCAGCACCATCACGACGAGCAGGATCAGCAGCCCGTGGTTGGTCCCGTAGCCCAGCTCGTCGGACAGGTACGTCGGCATGTACGACAGCAGCATGTAGTCGGTGATGTTGTACGCCGCGACCAGCGCGAGGCACAGCAGCAGCGGCCGCCAGTACCGCGTGAATATCTTTCCGAGGTCGGCGGCCGCCGAGGTCTCCACGGCGTCGGCGGCCTCGCTCGCCTTCACCTGGCCGCCCTCCAGCTTCTGGAAGGCGGGCGTCTCGTCCAGCTTGAGCCGCAGGTAGAGGCCGATGAGGCCGAGCGGGGCCGCGAGCAGGAACGGCACGCGCCAGCCCCACGACAGCATCTGGTCGTCGCTGAGGAGGGTCTGCAGGACGACGACGAGGCCGGAGGCTCCGACGTAGCCGGCGAGCGTGCCGAGCTCCAGGAAGCTGCCGAAGAAGCCGCGCCGCTTGTCGGGCGCGTACTCCGCGATGAACGTCGAGGCGCCCCCGTACTCCCCGCCGGTCGAGAAGCCCTGCACCAGCCGGAAGAAGATCAGCAGGGCCGGGGCCCACAGACCGATCGCGGCGTGCGAGGGGACCAGGCCGATGGCGAAGGTCCCCACCGCCATCATGATCATGGTGAGGGAGAGGATGCGCTTGCGCCCGACCTTGTCACCGAGCGGCCCGAAGACCATGCCGCCCAGAGGACGCACCAGGAAGGCCACCGCGAACGTCGCGAAGGAGCCGAGCAGCTGGGCGGTGTCGTTGCCGGAGGGGAAGAAGACCCTCCCGATGGTCGACGCCAGGTAGCTGTAGATGCCGAAGTCGTACCACTCCATCGCGTTGCCGAGGGCGGCGGCCTTGGTGGCGCGCTTGACCGCCGCGTCGTCGGTCACCGTGATGTCGCTGCGGCGCAGCTTCGGGCGACGTCGCTTCTCGATCGCCCGGAACAGCGTCCGGTGCCGTCTCACCGCCGCGGGATCCACCGACTCGTCGTTGCCGGTCGCCGCCATCACGTGGTTCCTTTCGCCGTTCGTCTTCCCAAGCACCACGCCTGCACAGATCTTGCGCGCTCAAACGAACCCCTTCGCGCGGCGTCCGGTCGGTCACGGAACGTGATGGACGGGCGCTCTGGGTGAGAGGCGGTCGCCGCGCCGTCCGGGAGGATCTCCGGGACGGGTGTGTGCCCGTGCCCCGGTGGGGGAACCTGGTTCGCCGGGTGCGCGGCTGGTGAGAGGAGCCCAAGTGACGGCGTCAGCGGCGGGCGGCCACGACCAGGGCGCGCGGGAGGACGGATACGAGCCGGACCCGAACCGGTGGCGGGCCCTGTGGGTCACGCTGGTGGCCGGCTTCATGAGCCTGCTGGACGTGTCGATCGTGGCGGTGGCCCTGCCCACCATCCAGCGGCAGTTGCACGCCTCCGCGGCCGAGGTGCAGTGGGTGGTGTCCGGTTACGCCCTCTCCTTCGGTCTCGCCCTCGTCACCGCCGGCCGCCTCGGCGACGCCCTGGACAGGCGCCGCATCTTCCTGCTCGCCCTCAGCGGCTTCGTGCTCTTCAGCGCGGCCTGCGGAGCGGCCCCGAACATCATGCTGCTGGTGGCGGCCCGGATCGCCCAGGGCCTGGCGGCCGGCTTCATGGCCCCGCAGAACTCCGCGCTCATCCAGCAGATGTTCCGAGGCGGCGAACGCGGCCGCGCCTTCGGCTTCTTCGGCGCCACCGTCGGCATCTCCTCCGCCGTCGGCCCCCTCACCGGCGGCCTGATCCTCGCCCTGGCCGACGGCGCCCAGGGCTGGCGGTGGATCTTCTACGTCAATGTCCCCATCGGCATCCTCGCGGTCCTCCTCGGCCGCCGCCTGCTGCCCCGCACCCGGCGCTCGAGCCGGGAACACCTCGACCTGCCCGGCGTCGTGCTCCTCGGTCTCGGCGTCCTCGCGCTCATGTACCCGCTGGTGCAGGCGGAGACCGGCGGGCTCACCCGGCTGTGGTGGATGTTCCCGGCCGGTGCCGGGCTCCTCTTCGCCTTCACCCGCTGGCAGCGCCGCCTGCTGGACCGCGGTACCCAGCCGCTGCTCGACCCGCGTCTGTTCACCACCGTGCGCGGCTACGCCGTAGGCGCCGGCGTCGGCACGCTCTACTTCATCGGCTTCAGCGGCGTCTGGCTGGTCTTCGCCCTCTTCTACCAGCACGGCCTGGGCTTCTCCCCGCTCGAGTCGGGCCTCGCCGTGACCCCCTTCGCCCTCGGCTCGGCCGTCGCGGCCGCGGTCTCCGGGCGGCTGGTGGACCGGCTCGGCCGCCTGCTCACGGTGGGCGGCCTCACGGGCGTGATCCTCGGACTGGGCGGCACCGCGCTGCTGCTGCGCTTCGCGCCCCTCGACATCGCCCCCTGGCTCGCCGCCCCGGTCCTGTTCGTCGGCGGCGTCGGCGGCGGGTGCGTGATCTCCCCCAACATCACCATGACGCTGCGCGACGTGCCCGTGCACATGGCGGGAGCGGCGGGCGGCGCCCTCCAGACGGGGCAGCGGCTCGGCGCCGCGGTCGGCACCGCCGCCCTGCCCGGCCTCTACTACCTGGTGCTCGGCGGCAGGAGCGACGACTACCGCGGTGCCCTCTTCCTCGCGATGGTCGCCGGGCTCGTCGGCATGGCCGCGTCCCTGGCCCTCGCGGCGTACGACTGGCGGCGCGACCGGCGGACGCGGGAGCCGCACCGCCCGTGCCCGGACGACGTCGCCCACAGTCCCGTACACGCCCGGCAGACGTGAGCGGCACACGTCACACGGTCACGAGGCCTGCGGCTGGGGCTCCTGCGGGGCGGGCGCGTCGTCGTCCAGGTCGCCGCGCAGCGCGCCGAGGGCGAAGGCCGTCATGGACGTCAGGAGCAGCAGCGCGAGCGGCCCCCAGATCGCCGGAATGGCCCACAGCGGCCAGTCGTTGGCCGCCTGCGCCCACAGCGTCAGGATCGCCGTGCCGCCCAGACCGACGCCGTGCCACCGCACCGTCTTCGCCGCCGTCACGTGCCGCCGCTCGCCCCGTGCGAACAGGGGCCACAGCCCGCCCACGAGGGCCGCCAGGCCGAACGAGAGGCAGGCCAGCGCACCGCCCAGACGGTCCTCGGGCCATCCCACCGGCCCGTCGGACGTCTGCTGCCGCCGGCCCTCGGCGTCCCGGACCTCGACGACCTGACCGTGCCAGATCACACCGACGACCTTCTCGCCCGGCTGCATCTCGGACATCACCGGCTCGGCGCGCACGAACGTCACCTCCCACGGCTCGCCGGACGACGGCACCAGCTCCGCCTCAGGGGACTCGCCCCGCTCACCACGGTTCATGTCGGCGCCGCGAACGGTGAACCCCTGCTCCCACACGCACCCCGACGCCTTGACGGGCACAGCGGCGCAGGCCGGCGCGCCGCGATACTCCCGCTCCCGCTCCAGCGCCCCGCGGACCTGGAAGGCGGATACCGCCCCGACGCCCAGCATCACGACGGCGAGCAGCACCCACATCACGGACCGCATGACTCCGTGCCCCGACGACCCCACCGCGCCTCATCCCCCTCCGCACGCGGAAACCCGCAGAGCATTGGAACACGCCTCAGGCGCCGGTGTGGACCCGCCGGCCTTCGACGAAGGTCTCCAGGACCCGGGTGGCGGCGATCTCCTCGGGCGGACCCGCGAACGGGTCGCGGTCGAGGACGACGAGGTCGGCCGCCTTGCCGACGGTGATGCTGCCGGTGATGTCGCCGAGGTGATTCACATGGGCGCTGCCCGCCGTGTAGGCGGCGATGGCGGTGCCCAGGTCGATGCGCTGCTCCGGGAGGAAGGCCGGAGTGCCCTCGGGAGCCTCGGGGGAGACGCGGTTGACGGCGACATGGATGGCCTGGAGCGGATCGGGGCTGCTGACGGGCCAGTCGCTGCCCGCGGCGAGTGTCGCACCGGCGCGCAGCAGGTCTCCGAAGGGGTACTGCCACGTGCCGCGTTCCGCGCCCAGGAAGGGCAGGGTCAGTTCGTCCATCTGCGGTTCGTGGGCGGCCCACAGCATCTGCAGGTTGGCGCTCGCGCCCAGTGCGGAAAAGCGCGGCAGGTCGGCGGGGTGGACGACCTGGAGGTGCGCCAGGTGGTGGCGCGTGTCGCGGTTGCCGTTGGCGGCCCGGGCGGACTCCACGGCGTCGAGCGCCTCACGCACCGCGCGGTCGCCGAGCGCGTGGAAGTGGACCTGGAAGCCGTGCGCGTCCAGCTCCGTGACGTACTTCCGCAGCTCGCCCGGCTCGACGAAGCTGATGCCGCTGTTGTCCGAGGCGCAGCCGCAGCCGGCCAGGTAGGGGTCCAGCATGGCGGCGGTGTGGTTCTCGGCGATGCCGTCCTGCATGATCTTCACGGTGCCGGCGCGGAACCGGTCCCGGCTCAACTCCTCCCGCCGGGCGACGAGTTCGGGGATCTGCTCGGCACCCCGTTCGCGGTCCCACCACAGGGCGCCGACGACCCGCGCGGTGAGCAGGCCCCGGTCCAGGGCCGTGAGGTAGGCCGGAGCCGGGTCGGTCAGGTTGGCGTACGTGCCGACGATGGCGTCCTGCCAGGCGGTGACACCGTGGGAGTGCAGCACGGCCTGGGCACGCAGCAGGCCGGCGAGCTGCTCCTGCGGCGTGGGGTCCGGCACCAGCCTGCCCACCAGGTGGACCGCGCCCTCCTGGAGCATCCCGGTGGGATTGCCCTCGGCATCGCGCTCGATCCGGCCGTCGGCGGGGTCGGGGGTCCGGGCGTCGATGCCCGCGCGTTCCAGGGCCCGGCTGTTGACCCAGGCGCCGTGGTGGTCACGGTTGGGCAGGAAGACGGGGCGGTCCGGGACGACCGCGTCGAGGGCCGCGGCCGTGGGGGTGCCGCCGGGGAACGCCTCCAGGGACCAGCCGCCCCCGGTGATCCACTCGACCTCCGGGTGCTCCTGCGCGTACGCCCCGATCCTGCGCAGGTACGCGTCCGCGTCGGCGGTGTCGCCGAGATGGCACAGGCCGAGTTCGAGGCCCGCGCCCATCGGATGGACGTGGGCGTCCTGGAAGCCCGGCAGCAGCAGCTTCCCGGCCAGGTCGACGACCTCCGTGCGCGGCCCGATCAGCTCGCGCACCTCGTCGTGGCCGACGGCGACGATCCGCCCGCCGCGCACGGCCACCGAGGTGGCGCGGCTGCGGGCCGGGCCGACGGTGTGCACCGGACCGCCGGTCAGGACGAGGTCCGCGGGTCCCTGGGCAGGGGGGTGTGACATCGGGGTGAACTCCAAGGAGGGTCAGACCGCCGTGCGGTCCATCGGCAGGGTGAGGGCCTCGGCGTCGGTGCCGCGCCCGGTGGTGAAGTAGGGCGAGCGCCGGACGTACTTGGCGACGGCGGCCATGCCGAGGCCGGCGAGCACGATCACGGCGGGCAGCGAGAACATGAACCAGCCGTTGTCCGGGCTGAGTTCGAAGTGATCGCTCATGGTGAGGTACGAGTATCCGAGGTAGCCGCCCAGGCCCAGCAGCACCAGCCCGGACACGGCGGGCACGCCGACGGCGAGCAGCGCCTCGCGCGGCCCTTCGTGCCGTGCGGCGCGAAAGCGAACGGCGCAGGCGAGCGCGGTGAGGCCGTAGTAGAGGGCCACGATCAGGCCGATGGCGTTGACGGCGGCCAGCAGCATGTCGCTCAGCCTGGGGATCGCGAAGGCGAGCAGGGCGATCACGGCGGCGACGGACATCACGACGACCGTCCCGGCGGCGGGTGTGCCGTAGCGCGGGTGGACCCGGGTCCACAGCGGGCCCATGGTGCGGTCGCGGCCCATGGCGAGCAGGCCGCGCGCCGTGGGGATCAGGGTGGCCTGCACGGAGGCGACGGCGGAGCACATCAGGGCGATCAGGGGCAGCGTGGCCCAGGGCTCGGCGGCCAGTTTCTCCCCGAGGTAGCCGAGGGCCTGCGGGCCGTTGCGGACGAGTTCGGCCAGGCTCATCTCCCGCTGGAAGGCGACCGAGGCGAAGAGGAACAGGCCGAGCATCGCGAACAGGGCGATGAGCCCGCCACGGGCCGAGTCCCCCGGGTCCTTCGTCTCCTCGGTGACGCTGAACGCCGCGTCCCAGCCCCAGAAGAAGAACACCGCGAGGACCATGCCCTGGGCGAACGCGGTGCCGCTGGAGATCTCGAACGGGTCGAACCAGGACAGCGAGACGGCGTGGTCGCCGGTGACCAGGGCCCAGCCGCAGAAGCCGAGCAGCACCGCGTACTCGAAGACCAGCAGGGCGAACTGGAACCGGGTCGCGCCCCGGACGCCGGTGACGGCCAGGGCGGTGAGGGCGAGCAGGATCACCAGCCCGACCGCCGTGCAGACACCCGTGGACGTCGGATCCAGGGCGATGCCCGCCAGGCTGCGCACGCCGGCCTTGTTGGCGAAGGCCAGCACGACCGAGCCCATGATCGCGCTGGTGTAGGCGCAGAAGATGACCGAGCCGACCAGGGTCACCCAGCCGGTGAGGAAGCCGGGCCAGGGGCCGAGGGATCTGCCGACCCAGGTGTAGCCGTTGCCGCAGTTGGGTTCGGAGCGGTTCAGACGGGCGTAGGCGAGGGCGATGCCCAGCACCGGCAGGAACGCCAGCAGCAGGAGCGCCGGGGCCTGCAGGCCCACGACGGTCGCGATCGTGCCCATGCCGATGGCGATGCTGGTGGTGGCCGCGGTGCTGGACGCGGCGATGGCGACACCGTCGACGACGCCGAGGGAACGGCGCAGCGCGGGGCGTGGCGGGGGCGGTGCGGACGACATGGAGGGCTCCTCGGGGACGGGGTGGGAAGAGCCGCGCGGGACTGTGATGGAACAGCCGGTGTCCACATTGGGTCAACCCTGTTGACGTAAGGCGAAGCGGGTCGTTCACTGCGTTACGCGAGAAGCGCCGGTGCGCAAGAAGCGCTCGGTGCGCGAGAAGTCGCCGGTGTGTGAGAAGCCTTCGGTGCGCGAGGAGAGGAGTCCCGGTCATGACCACCCGTGTCCCGCGGGAGCGCCGGCGTAGGAGGCCGACCCGCTCGGGGGTGCTGCTGTCGGAGGACCTGATCGTGGAGACCGCCTTGCGGCTCATCGGCGAGCACGGACCCGAGGCGCTGAGCGTGCGCCGGCTCGGCGCGGCCCTGGGGTGCGATCCGACCGCGCTGTACCGCTACTTCCACGGCACCGACGACCTGGTGCTCGCCATCGCCGACCGGATCATCGGCGACGCCATGACCGGCTTCGCCCCTGGGGACGACTGGGTGGACTCGCTGCGCGAGATGGCCCTCAGGGTCCGCGCGGGTTACCTCGCCCATCCCCGCGCGGCCGCCATGGCCGCCCACCGCGTGACCCGGCGCCGGAACGAGATCCGCGCCGTGGAGACGGGGATCGGCCTGCTGCTCACCGCGGGCTTCCCGCCGGCCGACGCCGCACGGCTCTACCTGGCCTTCATCGACACCGTGCTCAGCCACGCCGCCACGGAGGCGGCGTTCCACGCGCTTCCCCCGCAGCAGCGCGAGGCCGACCGCCGGTCGTGGCGGGACGTCTACCAGGATCTCGATCCGGCGACGTACCCCGCCCTCACCGCGGTGCGCCCGGAGCTGCCCGCGATGGCGGACAGCTCCTTCGAGCAGGCGGTGGACCTTTTGCTGGAGGCCCTGGCGGGCCGGGTACGCGCCCTCACGCGGCGGCCGAAAGGGCGGTGATGCCCGCGTCGAAGGTGATCGTCGGCTCGAACTCCAGGTCGCGCCGGGCCGCTTCGACGCTGAACCAGTGGGGGTGCACCAACTCGGCGACGAGGAAGCGGCTGAGTGCGTGGGTGCGGGTGAGGCCCGCGAGACGCAGGGCGGCCTCGGAGCCGGCCGCGGCGGCGTGGGCCAGCGGGCGAGGCACCGTGCACCACGTGGCCCGCAGGCCCGCCGCGCGCAGGAAGGCGGCGGCGATGTCACGCAGCGGGCGCGGGTCGTCCTGGGTGATGAAGTAGGCGCGGCCTCCGACGGTGCGCCCCTCCCGGAGCCGGTCCAGGGCGAGCAGATGGGCGTCGGCGGCGGTGTGCAGGTGGGTCGTGTCGACGAGGTTCGTGCCGTCGCCGGGCAGCACCAGCCGGCCAGCGCGGACGGCGCGTGCCAGGGCGGGCGCGAAGTGCGGGTCGCCGGGGCCCCAGATGATGTGGGGGCGCAGGGAGACGGTGGCCAGGCCGGGCCCGTGGGCGGCCAGGACGAGGGCTTCCGCGTGCGCCTTGGTGCGCGGGTAGGCGGCCAGGTGCCGGCGGGGGTAGGGGCAGCGTTCGTCGGCGTTCTCCAGACCGCCCGGCCGGAAGACGACGCTGGCGGTCGAGGTGTGGACGAGGGTGCCGACTCCCCGCGCGCGGCACTGGTCGATGACGTTGCGGGTGCCGACGACGTTGGTTCTCCAGTACGGGGCGAGCGGGCCGCTGACTCCGGCGAGGGCGGCGTTGTGGATGACGGCGTCGCAGCCGGCGAGCGCGCGTGACACGGCGGCCGGATCGGCCAGGTCTCCCTGGTGGTGCCGGACGCCGAGGCTCTCCAGGGCGGGGCTCGGGCGGCGGCCCAGGGAGGAGACCGCCGTGCCCCGGGCGACGAGCCGGCGGCAGATCTCCTGCCCCAGGAAGCCGCTCCCGCCGGTGACCAGGACCCTCAACGGCGGCCTCCCGAGGCGTACTCGGCGAGCCGGGCGCGGTCGATCTTGGAGTTGTGCCGGATGTCGGTGGGGAAGCGGGGGTGGAACAGCACGGTGCCGATGCGGCGGCCGTGATGGTGGCCGCCGAGGGAGGCGCGCAACGCGTCCAGGACGGCGTCCCGCCGTGCGCCGCGCTCGGGCTCGACACACAGCACCGCCCGCTGACGTCCGGCGGGGCCGACGCCGACCAGGGCGGTGCGGCGGACCCCGGAGGCGATGTCGGCGGCGGCCTCGACGTCCTCGGTGGTGAGGGTGAAGCCGTCGCCGGTGACGAGGTGGGCCGTGCGGCCGAGGTACCAGAGGCGGCCTTCGTCGTCGAGGCGTCCCAGGTCGCCGGTGCGGTGCCACAGTGTGCCGTCCGTGAGGGACTTGGCGGCTCCGGTGGCGTCGGGGCGGGCGTGGTAGGCGGGGCTGACCACGGGGCCCGCTACGGCGATCTCGCCCAGACCGGTGGCGTCCGCGTCCAGGACGCACGCCCCGACGCCGGGCAGGGGTCGGCCCAGGCACGTGCCGGAGTGGTCCGGGGGCGGCTGGACCCGCAGGGCGCGCAGCTCGTCGGCGTCGATGGCGGTGGCGGGCAGGCACTCGGTGGCGCCGTAGACGCTGAGGATCTCCGCCCCGGGCGGGAGGGCGCTGGCGAGGAGTTCGACGAGACGGGGGCGCAGGGGTGCGCCGAAGGAGAGCACGCGGCGGACCGAGGGCAGTGTCAGGCCGTGGCGTGCGCAGTGACCGGCGATCAGACCCAGGATCGCCGGTGAGCCGAGGACGATGTCCGCCCGGTGGCGCAGGAGGGGGCCGACCAGGTGGCCCGGGGGTGTGCGCGCCGGGGCCAGATGGTCGACCTGCGGGGCGACGGTCGTCAGGCCGAGCAGCGGACCGAGCGCGGCGAACGGCAGGAAGCAGGAGAGCAGGACGTCGCCGGCCTCCGGGCGCAGTACGGCGTCCAGGGCGCCGAGCTGCCCGGCGAGGGTGGTGTAGCGGTATTCCACGCCCTTGGGCTGCCCGGTGGAGCCGGAGGTGAAGGCGATCATCGCCAGGTCCTCCGCCCGGGGCTCGGGGACGTGCGGCCCCGGGCCGCTGCCGTCCGGCACCGCCAAGGGCAGGCTCCGCCCCAGGAGTCGGCCCCGGCCCGGGAAGTCCCGGCCGGTGACCAGGGCCGTACGGACGTGGCCGCGGCCCCAGCCAAGCGCCCGGCGCGCCACATGTGCCAGGGGCTCCCCGATGAAGACGCCGGGGGCGATCTCGTCCAGACAGCGCCGCACCTCGGCCCGCGGCTCGATCAGCACCGGGACGGCACCGAGCGAGGTCAACGCGTAGACGGCCGCCACGAGCCGGTAGGCGTCTCTCGTCATCACCACGGCTTTGTCACCGCGCCGCACTCCCGTGGACCGGAGGGCGTCGGCGGTACGCAGGCAGCCGTCCAGCAGCTGCGCCGCCGTGACGTCCTCGGCGGAGACGGGGCCGGTGCAGCGGACGAGCACGGTCGCCTGCGGCTGCTCGGTCAGCCGGGACAGGCGGGTGAAGATGCCAGCGGATGCGGGGGTCATCGCCCTCCTCGCAGGAAGTCGCGGACGCGGACGCCGAGTTCGTCGCCGGCGTCGTCCATCACCAGGTGGCCGGCGCGTGGGAAGCGGTGGACCACGGCGTGCGGGTGGCGGCGGATCCACTCGGCGAGGACCAGCGGCGTGAAGACCGGATCGCGCATGCCCCAGCCGATGAGCATGGGCAGGTTCCCGAGGCCGTCGGCCCCCTCGGGCGGGGTGAGCAGCCGCCAGGCCTCGTCGGAGGGGTCCCGGGGGATGGCGCGGACGAACTCCGTGATGGCCCGGCGGTTGCCCCGGCGCGCGTGGGGCAGCAGGTAGGCGCGCCGCTCGGCAGCACTGAGCCGTCGGGTGACGCCGACGCGCACCGTGGCCCGGGCGAAGGCGTTGGTGGCGTGCACCGCGGCGGCCACCGGACGGTGGTCCCGGATCCAGCGCAGGTAGAACGGCAGCCGGTAGCCGTCGGGCCAGGGGAAGGCGATGGTGTTGAGGACCACTAGGCGGGAGACGACGCCGGGATTGCGCAGCATCCAGGCGACGCCGAGCGGGCCGCCCCAGTCGTGCACGGCGAACGTCCAGCCGCCGGGCGGGGCGCCCTCGTCGCGGACCAGGTGGTGGTAGAGGGCGTCCAGGTGGTCCAGTTGATGCAGGTACCGGGCCGTCGGGCCGGGCGGTGCCGGGATGTGCTGGGACAGGCCGAGGCCGGGAAGGTCCGGGGCCAGGCACCGGGCGTGCGGGACCAGCGCGGGGAGCAGCTTGCGCCAGGCGTAGCTCCAGGTCGGATTGCCGTGCAGGAACAGCAGCGGGCCGCCCGTGCCGACGTCGAGGTAGTGCTGGCCGGTCGACGGCACGAGCCGCCAGTGCTCGCGGGCGGGGTAACCGGGCAGCAGCTCCTGGAGGACGGACGTGCGCGTGGCGGCCGGGCGCCGGCTCTCGGCGGTCACCAGCGGACCAGCGCCAGACCGAAGCTCATGCCACTGGCCAGGCCGAGCATCGCCACGGTGTCCCCGGGCTCGATACGGTCGCTCTCCCGCGCCTTGACCAGTTGCAGGGGCAGGGAGGCCGCGGCGCAGTTGCCGTGCTCGGCGACGGTGGGCATGCACCGGTCGGCGGGCAGCGGCAGCCTCTCGACGATCTCCTGGTACTGCGGCATGCCGATCTGGTGCACGGCGATGAAGGCGCTGGCACGGACCGCCTCCAACTCCCGCTCCGCTGACCTCTGGAGGAACGTCAGGCCCTCGACCGCGGTCGTGCGCAGCAGGTCGCCGTTGAGCCGGATCGTCAGGTGCTCGTCGTCGAACGCCCGCGGGTGCATCGAGCCGCCGCCGCTCACGGTGCAGGCGTTCCAGGCGGTCGAGTCCGCGGCGAACCGCAGGGTGAGCACTCCGGGGTCGCCGTCCTCGGCGGGCCCCGCGGTCAGCAGCAGGGCGGCGCCGGCGTCGGAGACGGTGTAGCCGGGCATGGCCCGCAACAGGGCCTCGTGATCGGGGACGTGCCAGCGCGTGACCATGGAGCCCACCTCGCCGCAGGCGATGAGCACCGTGCGGTAACGGCGGGTGGCGATGAACGCGTCGGCCACCTCCATCGCGTTGAGGACGCTGTTGCAGGCGTTCGTCACGTCGAACACCGGGCAGGCGGCGCCCAGTTTGGCGGCCACCAGATGCGAGGTCGACGGTTCGATCATGTCCTGGCTGGTGGCGGCGAACAGCAGCAGGTCCACCTCGTCGATGGCCGTGCCGGCCTCCGCGAGCGCCTTGCGGGCCGCGGCGACCGCGAGGTCCGAGGCGCACTCGCCCTCCTCGGAGACATGGACACCACGCACTCCGGTGATGTCCTCGATCAGGCCGGGCGGCGGTACGTAGGGGCTTTGGGCGGCGGCGATCCCGGCCCGGATCTCCTCCATGGTCCGGTAGCGGGACGGCAGATGGACGGCGACGGCTGTCAAGCGGGCACGCGGGGCTTCGAGCACCGCGCCACCGTAACGGCCGGTCACGCACCGTCACAGAGAGTTCACTCGTGTGGTGGACGGGGATCACGCCCACGGGTGAAACGAACCTTGGCCGCCCGCCCACCAGGGCAGTGTCCCCCCGCTCGGACCGACAAGCAGGGCAACGCGGGGCGGCAGGGGGGCAGTTCATGGCTGTGGGACGGAACGACCGGTCGGTCGCGGTGGTGGGAGTCGGCTGCCGGCTGCCGGGCGGCATCACCGACCTGGACGGGCTGTGGGAAGCCTTGCGGGAGGGACGTGACCTCGTCGGGGAGATGCCCCCGGACCGGTTCCCCAGGGACCGGTTCGTCGACCCTGGGGCGGTGCGGCCGGGCCGCAGCTACACCGCCGCCGGGGGCTTCCTCGACGACATCGCGTCCTTCGACGCCGCCTACTTCGGCATCTCGCCCAAGGAGGCGGCCCACGTCGATCCGCAGCAGCGGCTGCTGCTGGAGATGGCCGCCGAGGCACTGGACGACGCCGCACTCCCGGCCGAGGCGCTCGCCGGGTCCGACACCTGTGTGTACGTGGGCGTCTCCGACCCCGCCTACGGCACCGTCCTGACGATGCTGGAGGACCACACCAGCCCACACACCATGCCCGGCGCCACCCTGTCCATCGCGGCGAACCGCCTGTCGTACGCCTTCGACCTGCGCGGCCCCAGCATGGCCATCGACACGGCCTGCTCCTCGTCCCTGGTCGCCCTGGACCGCGCCTGCCGCACCCTGCGCGAGGGCACCAGCCGCGTGGCGCTCACGGGCGGGGTCAACGTGCTCGCTAACCCGTACTCGTACGCCGGGTTCTCCTACGCCGGGATGCTGTCGCGGCGCGGCCGGTGCGCGGCCTTCTCCGCCGAGGCCGACGGCTTCGTACGGGCCGAGGGCGGCGCGGTGCTGGTGCTGAAGCGACTGGCGGACGCGCTGGCCGACGGCGACCGGATCCATGCCGTCCTCGCCGGCACCGGCAGCAACTCCGACGGCCGTACCACGGGCATGACGCTGCCCAGTTCGCAGGCGCAGGAGGCGCTGCTGCGCGCGGTGTGCCAGGAGGCCGGGATCGGCCCGGACGACCTGGTCTACTTCGAGGCCCACGGCACCGGCACCCCGGTCGGCGACCCCGCCGAGGCCCGGGCCATCGGCCAGGCCCTCGGAACGCGGCGCGGCGCGGGCCCGCTGCCCGTCGGCTCGGTGAAGTCCAACCTGGGCCATCTGGAACCCGCGGCGGGCATGGCCGGTCTCCTCAAGGCGATCCTGGTGCTCCGGCACCGGACGGCACCCGCGTCCCTGCACGCCCTGCCACTCAACCCTGCCATCGACTTCGACGCGCTCGGCCTGGCACCCACCGTGGCGCCCGTCGAACTGCCCCGCTCGGAACGGGCCGCGGTCGGGGTCAACTCCTTCGGCTTCGGCGGCGCCAACGCCCACGCCCTCCTCGTCCCACCCCCTGCCGCGCCGGCCGTTCCGGAGCCCGGGGGCAGGCCGCTGCCGGTGGTGGTGTCCGCCCGGTCGCCCAAGGCACTGCGGCAGTTGAGCGCCCGGATGGCCGAACGGCTGCGTTCGGCGGCGCCGGGGGAGTTCTACGACCTGGCACGCACCAGCACGCTGCGGCGCAGTGCGCATCCGCACCGGGCGGCCGTGCTGGCCACCGATCCGCGTCAGGCGGCCGACGCGCTGGAAGGCCTGTTCACCGACGCGCCCTCCCGCGGGGCCGTGACCCGCAAGGCCGAGCGGGGAGCCGTCGCCTTCGTCTACTCCGGCAACGCCTCCCAATGGCCGGGCATGGCCGCCGGCCTGATGGCGGGCGAGGCCGTCTTCCGCACCGCCGTCGAGGAGGCGGACGCCGCGCTCGCCCCGCATCTGGGCTGGTCCGTGGCCAAGGAGCTGGAGCGTCCCACGGCGGCCCGGTGGGCGCGTACGGAGATCGCCCAGCCGGTGCTGTTCGCCGTCCAGGTGGGCCTGACCGCGCTGCTGGAGTCCCAGGGCCTGCGCCCCGGGGCGGTCGCCGGACACAGCGTCGGAGAGGTGGCCGCCGCGTACGCCGCCCGGGCGCTGACTTTGGAGCAGGCGGCGCTGGTGCTCGCCGCGCGCAGCCGTACCCAGGCCGCGACGGCGGGCCGCGGGCGCATGGCCGCCGTCGGCCTGCCCGAGTACGCCGCACGCGAGGAACTGGCCCGTTTCGGCGAGGCGTTGGAGATCGCCGGCATCAACAGCGACCGGGACGTGACGGTCGCCGGCGACCCCGGCGCCCTGGCCGCGCTCGGAGCCGAACTGACCGCCCGCGACGTCTTCTTCCGCGAGCTGGACCTGGACTACGCCTTCCACAGCCGCGCCATGGACCCCATTGAGGAACCGCTGTGCGCCGCCCTGGACGGGCTGAGCCCCGGCGAGGCACGGATGCCGTTCGTCTCGACCGTCACGTCTACTCCGTTGAGCGGAGCGGAGCTCGGCGCCCGGTACTGGTGGCGCAACGTGCGCGAGCCGGTCCGCTTCGCCGATGCCATGGACCGCCTCGCGGACGACGGCATCGGCATCGTCGTGGAGATCGGCCCGCACCCGGTGCTGCGCCCCTACCTGCGCCGCACCGGCCTCACGTACGTGCCGACGCTGCATCGGGACGGGGACGGGCCGCGCGAGGCCGCGGCCGCGGTCGCCGCCCTGCTCGCCGCCGGTGCCGAGGTCGACTGGCAGGCGCACTTCCCGCACCCCGGCCGGGTCGCGGACCTGCCCGCCTACCCCTGGCAGCGCGACCGGCACTGGCACGGCACCCCGCAGGACCTCGTCGTGCACACCAGCGGCACCGGAGCCCTGGACCACCCCCTGCTCGGCGAACGCCTGCCCGCACCGCACCCCCTGTGGCACGGCACCGTCGAACCCCAGCTCGTGCCCTGGCTGGGCGACCACCGGATCGGCGGCAGCGTCCTGATGCCCGCCGCCGCGTACGTGGAGATGGCTCTGACGGCCGGACAGCGGGCGCTGGGCCGCCCGGTGGAGGTGCGGCACCTGGACCTCTACCGCCCCTTCCCGGTCGACTGGCCGGACCCGGCCGGTGCCGCGCTGCAGACCGCCGTCGTCCCGACCGACGGCACACTGACCATCAGCGCACGGGACACACGCGGCGCCGAGATCCAGCCGATCGTCCGTGCCCAGGTGCGCACCCGGCTGAGCACCGCCCCCGGACCACTGGACATCGCAGCGGTCGAGGCCCGCTGCCCCCGCACCCTCACCAGCCCGGACTACTACGAGCACTGCCACCGGCTGGGGATGCGGTTCGGCCCGGCGTTCCACATCCTGCGCGGCCTGGCCCTCGGCGACGGCGAACTGCTCGCGTGGTACCGGCTCGAACTCCCGGCCGGCGCCCACACCGTCCACCCCGTGCTGCTGGACGGGCCGTTGCAGGCCACCGCCGCCCTGGCCGAGCAGCCGACCCCGGAATCCGCCGGCTTCCTGCCCTCGGCCTTCGGAGCGGTACGGGTCTGGCGCACCCCCGCCTCCGAGGGCGTCGTGCACCTGCGGCGCCGCAGCCGCAGCGCCAACGAGATCTGCTGGGACATCACGTACGCCGATCTCGACGGCACCGTCACCGCCGAGATCGACAAGTGCCGCACCCGGCGCGCCCGCCTCACCGACCACGCCCCGCTGACCGTCCAGCGCACCGTCCTGCGCGCGGCCCCGTACCCCTCGATGCCCGCCCCGCCGTCCCCGCTGCCCGCTCCGGCCGAGCCGGCGGCCACCGCCCGGGAGCGCATCGCCGCCGCCCGCGCCGAACTGGAGGGCAGCGGCCACGCGTCGTTCACGGCCGCCGCCGAACACGCCGGCGCCCAGTGCTGGGCCGCAGCCCTGCGCGGCCTGCTGCCCGACCCGGACGAACCCTTCACCGTGCCCGACCTGGTCGGCCGGGGCCTCGCGCCCCGGCACCGCAGGCTGGTGCGGCTGATGCTGCCCCTGCTCGTCGAACAGCACCTGGCCGAGCCCGACGGAGCGACCTGGCGGCTGACGGAGGCCGGGGCGGGCCCCGAGGAGGCCCTGCGCGGCCTGGTCGCGGACCATCCCCGCTTCGGCCCGGCGACGCTGCTGATCAACAGTCAGCTGCGGCAGCTGCCCGACGTGCTGCGCGGCACCGTCGACCCGCGCGATCTGCTGCCCGTCGGGGAGAGCTTCCTCGAACAGTGGCAGGAGACCGCGCCCGCACACCGCTTCACCCACCGGGTGGTGCAGGCGCTGCTCGACCGGATCGTCCGCGACTGGCCGGCCGACCGCCCGCTGCGCGTCCTGGAGGTGGGCGCGACCGGCACCGCGCTGACCGCCGCCGTGCTGCCGCTGCTTCCGCCCGACCGCACCCACTACACCTGCACGGCCCCGTCCCACGCGTCCTTCGCCCGCGCCCGGCACCGCTTCGCCGCCTGCCACTTCATCGACTACCGCACCCTCGACCCGGACGCCGACCCGGCCGTCCAGGGCTTCCCGGCGGGCGGCTTCGACCTGGTGCTGGCCGGTGACGCCCTGCACACCGCGGCCGACCTGGCCGCCGGGCTGGGGTATGTGCGGTCGCTCCTCGCCCCGGGCGGCCGCCTGCTGGCCACCGAACGGCACCACGACCGGCTCGACGCCCTGCTGCTGGGCGGCCTGGAGTCCCTGTGGAAACGGGGTGACCGCGATCTGCGCCCCACCACCCGGCTGCTGCCCCGCGCGGCGTGGACGCCCCTGCTGGAGTGGTGCGGCTTCACCGGCGTGTGGCAGACGGGGCCCGAAGACCACACGGTTCTGCTCGCCACCGTGCCCTCGGGTGCGGTGACGCCGACCGCCCCGACTGCCCAGATCGCCCCGGCCGCCCTGACCGCCCCGGCCGCCCTGATCGCCCCGGCTGCCCCCACCGCCCTGATCGCCCCGGCCGCCCCGCCCGAGCTGCACGAGCCGCAGCCAGGTACGGCCTGGCTCGTTGCCACCGAGACCGATGCCGAGATCCCGGCCGCAAGGGAGCTGGCCGCACTGCTGGGCCCGGCCGCAGTCCTGCCCGCCCCGTCCGACGCCGACGCGTGGCAGGCGGCCCTCACCGCCGAGGCCGAGCCCCGTATCGTCCTGCTCCTGGCCGAGCCCGACCCGCGACAGCTCGTCGCCCGGACCACGCGCCGCGCGGCCGTTCTGCGCACCCTGGCCGCCGCCTGCCGGACCCTGCCCGAGGGACGTGCCGCACAGGTGTGGCTGGTGACGCGCCCGACCGGCCTGTTCCCCGCGCCGGAACGCCCCGCGCACCCCGAGGACGCGGCCGTCTGGGGCATCGCCCGCACCCTGGCCAACGAAGAGCCCGGCCTGAGGCTGCGGCGCGTCTCCCACGACCGCACGGGGGACGCGACCGCCGACGCCCTGCGGCTGGCCACGGAACTGCTCAACACCGCCGGCACACCGGCCGGGACCGAAGAGGACGAGGTCGTCCTCACACCGGCCGGCCGCTTCACCCCCCTGCACCTGGAGCACCCGGCCGACGAGTCACCCGCCCGGCCCACCCGCACGCCCTTCCTGCTCGAGGCCCGCGATCCCGGACCCGCCCGGCGACTGGTCTGGAAGGAGACCGCCGTCCCGCAGCCCGGCCCCGGTGAAGTCGCCGTCGAGATGCGCGCCGTGGCGCTGAACTACCGCGACCCCATGCGCGCGAACGGCCTGCTGCCGCCCGAAGCCGTGGAGGGCACCCCGCTCAGCCGCGGCCTGGGCATCGACGGCGCGGGCATCGTCCGCGCGGTCGGGCCCGGCGTCCGTGACCTCATGCTCGGCGACCGGGTCTGCGGCATCGTCCCCGCCGCCCTCGCCTCCCACGCCGTCACCCCCGACCACAGCCTGACCAAGATCCCCCAGGGTATGAACTACGCCGAGGCGGCGACCTTCCCCGTCGCCTTCCTGACCATCCACCACGCCCTCGTCGACCTGGCGCGCATGGCTCCCGGCGAGACGGTGCTCGTGCACGGCGGCGCAGGCGCGGTGGGCCTGGCTGCACTGCAGTGCGCCCACGCCCGGGGTGCCCGCGTCATCGCCACCGCCGGGACCGAGACCAAACGGAACCTGCTGCGCAGCCTCGGCGCCTGGCACGTGCTCGACTCGCGCAGCCTGGACTTCGTGCCCCGCGTGCGGGAACTCACCGAAGGGCGGGGCGTCGACATCGTGGTCAACTCCCTCAGCGGGGAGGCGATCGCCCACGGACTCGACCTGCTGCGTCCCAACGGCCGCTTCGTGGAACTCGGTAAGCGGGACATCTTCCTCAACAACACGCTGCCGATGCGCCCCTTCGACCGCAGCCTGACGTTCATCGGCTTCAACCTCGACCACGTGGTGCTGGACCGCGACCTCGGCTCCCGCCTCATGGCCGACGTCGTGTCCCTCATCCACCAGGGCGTGTACCGGCCGCTGCCGCACACCGTCTACCCGGCCGCCCGCGTAGAGGAGGCCTTCCATGTCCTGCAGCACTCGCGGCACATCGGCAAGGTGGTCGTCTCCTTCGACCCCTTCGAGCCCTTCGAGCCCTTCGAGCCCTCCGGCTCCTCCGGCTCCTCCGGCTCCATCGGCTCGTTCGGCTCTCGCGACCACCAGCGCCCCCTGGACGAACCCGTCCCCGTCCAGCCCGCGCCACTCGCCCCGGTGCTGAACCCCGACGGCACCTACCTCGTGACCGGCGCGCTCAGCGGCTTCGGCGCCGCCACCGCACGGTGGCTGGCCGACCACGGTGCCCGGCACCTGGCCCTGGTCTCCCGCCGCGGCGGGGCCGCTCCCGAGGCTCCGGCCCTCCTGGAGGACCTGGCACGGCGAGGTGCACGGGCCACCGCCCACGCCGCCGACATCACCGACGAGGCGGCGCTGCGCCGGGTCATCGACGCGACCGACGCCACCGGGCACCGGCTGTGTGGTGTCGTCCACGCCGCGATGCACCTCGACGACGCGCCGCTGGCCGACCTCACCGACGACCGGTTCACCGCCGTCCTCGCCCCCAAGGCCGACGGCGCCGACCTGCTGGACCGCCTCACCGCCGACCGGGACCTGGACCTGTTCCTCACCTACTCCTCGATCGCCGCCGCCGTCGGCAACGTCGGGCAGGCCCCGTACGCGGCCGGCAACGCCTATCTGGAGGCACAGGCCCGCGCCCGCCGGGCCCGGGGGCGTCCGGCCACCGCCCTCGCCCTCGGACCGATCGGCGAGACGGGGTACGTCGCGCGCCACGCCATCGGCGATGCCATGGCCGAACGCGGCTTCCAGCCCCTCACCGTCGCCGAGGCCCTCGTCACCGCCGGCGGCCTCCTCCAGCAGGGCACGGACGTCGCGGGTATCGGCCGCTACCGCTGGGGGCGCGCCCGCCGCCTGCTGCCCACCCTGGCCACCGCCCGCTTCACCGCGCTCGTGCCCCCCGACGCCGCCGTCGGCCCGGGAGGCCGGGCGGAGCTGCGGCGGGAACTGGCCGCCCTGGCACCCGACGAGGCGCGGGCCGCGATCACCCGGACCCTGACCCGGCTGCTCGCCGCCGTGCTGCACAGCGACCCCGAGGAGCTGGACCCCGCACGGCCCGTGACCGACTTCGGTCTCGACTCGTTGCTGAGCACCGAGTTCCTGGTGCGCGCCGGTGAGCACTTCGACATCCGCCTGGCGGCCGCCGAGCTGATGAGCAGCGACCGTACGCTGACGCACTTCGCGCACCTGGTGCACAGCAGGCTGGACCCGGCATAGGGACGGCTCCCGCCCACGCGCGGGCCGTCTCCCCGGTCGTGGGGGAGACGGCCCGCCCCGAACCGGAGCTACAGCGCCTCGGCCCGCCCGGGGGTGTCGTCCAGGAAGCCGCCCGACTGGTGCTGCCACAGCTTCGCGTAGGCACCCTCGATCGCGAGCAGCTCCTGGTGGGTGCCCTGCTCGACGATCCGGCCGCGGTCGAGGACGACGAGCTGGTCCATGCCGGCGACCGTGCTCAGCCGGTGCGCCACCACCAGCGCGGTCCGCCCGTCCATGAGCCGCCACAGCGCCTGTTGGACCAGCAGTTCGCTCTCGGAGTCCAGGGCGCTGGTCGCCTCGTCGAGCAGCAGGATCGGCGCGTCCCGCAGGATCGCCCGGGCGAGAGCGACGCGCTGGCGCTGGCCGCCGGACAGCTTGATGCCCCGCTCGCCCACCATGGTGTCGAAGCCGTCCGGCAACGCGTCGGCGAACTCGGTGACATGGGCCGCCTCGGCCGCCTGGCGGATCTGGGCGTCGGTGGCGTCCGGCCGGGCGAAGGCGATGTTGTCCCGCAGGGTGCGGTGGAACATCGCCGGGTCCTGCGGCACGTACGCGATCCGGCCGCGCAGGTCGGCCTGGCGCACCCGGCTGATGTCCTGGCCGCCGACCAGGATGCGGCCGCCGTCGATGTCGGTCATCCGCAGCAGCAGCCGGGTGAGCGAGGTCTTGCCGCCGCCGGACCGGCCCACGAGACCGATCTTCGCCCCGCTCGGCACGGCCAGGTCGAGTCCCTCGAAGAGCGGCCGGCCGCCCCGGTGGGCGAAGGTCACCTTCTCGAAGCGGACGTCGGCGGCCCGGGGCCGCAGCGGCGCCGGTGCCGGCGGGTCGAGCACGGTCGGCGGCGTCAAAAGCAGTTCGGTGAACTGCGCTGCCTCCGTCATCGAGCTCTCCAGCCGGCGGTAGATCTGGTTGAACTCGAACATGATCCGGGTGGCGTTGTTGTAGTAGGTGAAGGCGACCACGATGGCCTCCACGCCGTGCGCGCCGCCGCCCAGGCTCACCGCGAGCAGCAGGCCCATCGCGTTGGTGAGGACGGACATCGGCGCGACCAGCGTGTCGATGCGCAGGTTGCCGTAGTCCCACGACCGCACGGTGAGCCGGCGTGACATCGCGACCCGGGACCGGTGTTCGGCGGCCTCGCGCTCCTCCGCGGCGAACGCCCGGACCGTGTCCATGTTCATCAGGCTGTCGGCGACATGGCCCGACACCCGGGCGATCGCCTCCTCACGCTGGTCGACGAGTGCCTGACGGCGCCGGATGAGCGGCACGACCAGCACCGCCGTCAGCGCGATCATCACCAGGAGTCCGACGACGAGCAGCGGTTCGTAGCGCCACAGCACCACCGCGCCGAACGCCAGCGGCACGAAGCTCCCCACGATCTGGAACGTCAGCGTGTCGACGAACTGCTCGAACCGGGACGCGAAGCTGAGGACCCGCTTGGTCAGCGAACCGGCGAAGTTGTCGTGGAAGAACGCGGCGTCCTTGGCGAACAGTTCGTCCATGCCGATCACGTACAGGTGCTCGATGCCCAGGGCGTCGAGACGGTTGAGGCAGTGCAGGGCGATGCGCCACAGCGCCTCCGCGGCCAGCAGGACGCCGGCGAAGGCGAGCACGTACGGCAGCGTCGAGCCGACGCCGACGTCCTTGTTCCCCGCGATGTCGCCGACGAGCCTGGCGACGATCAGCGGCGCGATGTAGTAGATGCCGATGTTGCCCAGCGCCGAGAGCAGCATCGCAGGTGCCGTCCACCGGCGGAGCCGGGACAGCTCCCGTCCGTAGTAGCGAAGTGCGAGAAGCACCGAGCGCCTGCCCGGTAAAACCCTGTGTGTTTCCGGCGTTTCCATCCCACCCCTGTGTCGTCCTGTGGCCGCCCGCCATGCCGCGCGTGCGGGCAGGGGCCGTCGCGGCAACGGAATTGTGAGGTTTCGGGTCGAGTCCGGAAGTGTCCCGCGACGCCGGCCGCGGCGTCCAAGCGTTTTCCGGCCGGGCGGTGGTGTGCGGGGAGCGCCAAGGGGCGCGGCGGGCGGACTGGGGGTGGTGGCGTTGTCCCTGGCCGTATGTCAGGTGAGGTCGGAGAGGTCCTCCGGGGTGAGGGTGATCGACCGCGCGGCCATGTTCTCCTCCAGGTGGGTGAGGGAGCCGGTGCCGGGGATGGCCAGCGTGACGGGGGAGGACGCCAGCAGCCAGGCCAGGGCGATCTGCGGGACGGTCGCCCCGTGGCGTTCGGCGACCTTGGCCGTGCGGTCACCGGTGAGGTCGCTCACGCCGCCGCCCAGCGGGAAGAACGGCACGAAGGCGATGCCGGCTTCCTCACAGTCGGCCAGGAGCCGGGCGTCGTCGCGCTTGCCGGCGTGGAAGTGGTTCTGGACGGCCGCGACGGGTGCGATCGTGCGGGCCTCGGCGAGGTGGCCGGAGTCGACATTGCTCAGGCCGAGGTGGCGGATCAGGCCCTCCTCGCGCATCGCGGCCAGCGCCTCGAAGCGTGCGGCCACGGACTCGCCGTGCGGCGGCTCCATCAGGCCGATGCGCAGATAGACCAGGTCGAGGCGGTCCACGCCGAGGGTTTCGAGGTTCTCCTCGATCAACGGGCGCAGCGCGGCCGGGTCGACGGTCTGCACCACGCCGCCCTCGGGTGTGCGCGCCGGGCCGACCTTGGTGGCGATGACCAGGCCGGCCGGGTAGGGGTGCAGGGCCTCACGGATCAGGTCGTTGGCGCGCACGGCCCGGTCGTCGCTGACGTAGAAGGCGGCGGTGTCGATGTGGTCGGCGCCGAGTTCGACGGCACGGCGCAGGACGGCGCGGCCGGTCTCGGGGTCCCGGGCCGGGCCGGTGAAGCCGTTCGCGGACAGGCGCATGGCGCCGAAGCCGATGCGGTCGACCGGAAGATCGCCGCCGAGGAGGAAGTCGTCGCTCATGCGGGAAGCCTCGGCGACGGGGCATCCCGGACGCCACCGCGTGGCAGTTAGCTGCCAGCGGGCAGAATGGCCGGGTGACAGACATCGTGACGGTCCGCGGTGACCTCGATTTCGTCGCGCGCACCGAGCATCTGTTCTCCTCGGTCCGCGAGGAGTTCATCTGTGCCGTCCGGAATCTCGACACCTTCACCCAGCCACGTCGCGTCCGGCAGGCCTCCGAAGCGTGGCTGCGCGAGCCCGGCGGCCGGCAGGTCCGCAAGCTGTGCGGCCCGGCCGCGCTGGCCGACGAGCGGGACCGTGAGCACCTGCGCGACATCGCCGCCCGAGGCGCACGGGTACGCGTCGCCGCGACGGCCCTGCCCCACGAGGCGATCATCATCGACCGCAGGTACGCGATCCTCGCCGGCCCGGACACCCCGGGTGGCCGCGAGTACACGCTCACCTCCGGTGCCACCCTGGTGGGCGCCGTGTACGCGCTGGTCGAGGCCGTCTGGGAGAGCGCCCTCGACCTCGAGGACTTCCTCGACGCGGAGCGGCCCCGGCTCGACGCCGTCAGCCGCAGGGTCCTGCGCGCGCTGGGGTCGGGCGCCACCGACACGGCGGCGGCGAAGGAACTCGGCATGTCCTTGCGGACCTATCGCCGCCGGGTCGCCGAACTGCTCGACACCCTCGACGCGGGGTCGCGGTTCCAGGCCGGCGTGCGCGCGGGCGAACTGGGCCTCAGCGGCTGAGGCACCCAGGGCGGTCAGGACACGGCGCCGGAGTCCGGGCGCAGGGTGAAGACCTGGTCGAGGCCGACAAGGGTGAGGACGCGCAGCAGATTCGCCGGTACGGCGGCCAGGACGGCGTCGGCGTCTGCGGCCAGGGCGTGCTGGCGGGCGGCGAGGAGGGCGGTGATGCCCGAGGAGTCGCAGAACTCCAGGCCGGACAGGTCGAGCACCAGGCACTGCCCCGGTGACAGGGAGAGCCGGTCGAGCCTGCCGCGGAGTACGGGGGCCCGGTCGAAGTCCAGGTCGCCGGCCACGTGCAGAACGGGGCCGGTCGCGGTGTCGCGCTGTGTGATGGTGATCGGGTTCATGAGGTGTGATGCGTCGCGGGGCCAGTGCGGGAAGGGGCGGCGGGAACGCCGAGGGCGAGCAGGGCGGTGTCGTCGTCGAGACCGTCGCCGAAGCTCTCGAGCAGCCCGGTGAGGGCGGTGATCACCTCGTGCGGTGCGGCGGGCGCGTGGTCGGTGGCGAAGGCGTGCAGGGCGTCCTCGCCGTACAGGTCGTCCCGGGCGGGGCCGATGCGGGCCTCGGTGAGGCCGTCGGTGTACAGCACGACCGTGTCCCCGGGCGCCAGGACGGTCTCGGCGGTGCCGATCGGTGCGCCGGGGACGACGCCGATGAGCAGGCCACCCGGGGTGGGCAGGAACTCGGCGCGGCCGTCGGACCGCAGGACGAGCGCGGGCGGGTGGCCGCCGGAGGCGAGGCGCACGACCGTCCGGCCCTGCGCGGCGCCCGGCTCGATGATCCCGACGATGCAGGTGCAGTACCGGGGGTTGCCGTCGCCGGTGTACCGCTCGTGCAGGACGGCATTCAACGTGCTCAGCGCCGAAGCCGGATCCGGGTCGTGGTGGGCCGCGGCGCGCAGGGTGTAGCGGGTCAGCGAGGTGAGGGAGGCGGCCTCGGGGCCCTTGCCGCACACGTCGCCCAGGAAGAACGCCCACCGGTCGCCGGTGACCGGGAACAGGTCGTAGAAGTCGCCGCCGAGCTGGTCCGGCGCGGCCGTGTGGTAATGGACGGCCGTCTCCAGGCCCGGCACGGCGGGCAGCGAGTCCGGCACGAGGGAGCGCTGCAGGACGGCGAGCGCGTCGGCCAGCCTGGCCCGGTCGGCTTCGGCCTGCCGCCGGGCCTCGTCCGCCTCGGCGCGGGCCCGCTCGGCCTCCTGCCGGCGGTGGAGCAGTTCCTCCTCGTAGGCGCGGCGGTCCGAGGCGTCGAAGACGGTGATACGGATCAGCAGGGGCTCGCCCTCGGTCCCGTGCTTGATCACGGCGGAGACCAGCACCGGCAGCCGGCTGCCGTCCTGGCGCCGCATCTCCAGGGCGATGCCCCGCAGTTCACCCTGCATGCGCAGCAGCGGAGCGAAGTGCGTCTCGTGGTACAGCTTCCCCCCGACGGTGAGCAGGTCCGCGAAGCGCTTGCGGCCCGCCACGGCGTCACGGTCCAGGCCGAGCCAGCCCAGCAGCGTGGTGTTGATCTTGGCGATGGTGCCGTCCATCAACGTGGACAGGTAACCGCAGGGCGCGGACTCGTACAGGTCCTCCGCGCTGTCCTCCAGCAGCGCGGTGAAAGCGGCGTCCGCGCTCGCCCCGTCCCCCGTTCCGGCGGGCTCCGGTACGCCACCCGTACGGCACATCACTTCAGGGACTCCACAAAGTCGAGGATCGCCTCGGTGGTGGCCGGCGGCGCGCTGAGCTGCGGGCAGTGCCCGGTGGCGTCGAGCGTGACCAGGCGGGAGGCGGGGATCGCCGCGTGCACGTAGGCGCCGACCTCGCGGGGTGCGATGGCGTCCTGCTCGCACTCCAGCACGAGCGTCGGGACGGACACGCCCTTGAGGTCCTCGCGGCTGTCGGTGAGGAACGTCGTACGGGCGAAGACGCGGGCGATGTCGGGGTCGGTGGCGCAGAAGCTGTTGGTCAGCTCCTGGCCCAGCTCCGGCCGCTCCGGGTTGCCCATGATCACCGGGGCCATGGCGGAGGACCAGCCCAGGTAGTTCGCCTCCAGGGAGGCGAGCAGCTCGTCGATGTCCTCCGTGCTGAAGCCGCCGCGGTACCCCTCGTCGTCGATGTAGCAGGGCGAGGGCGTCACCATCACGAGCGCCCCGATCCGCTCCGGCGCGGCCTGCGCCGCCAGCACCCCGACCATGGCACTCACCGAGTGCCCCACGAACACCGCCTGCCGCAGGTCCAGCTCCTCGCAGACGTCGACGACGTCACCGGCATAGCCGTGCAGCGAGGAGTACCGCTCCTCACGCCATGCCGCGAGGTCCGAGCCGCCGGAACCGACGTAGTCGAACAGCACCACCCGGTAACGCTCGGCGAGCACCGGCACGACCAGTCGCCACATGTTCTGGTCGCAGCCGAAACCGTGTGCCAGGAGCAGCACCGGCGCGTCGTCGGGGCCGGTCACGTTGACGTTGTTCCTGCGGCGGATGTCCATGCCGACCATGCTCCCACCTCGGCCGGGCCGGTTCGACGGCGGACCTGTGAGCAGCGGTTTCGTCACTTCGACGTCAGCCCAGGTACAGCGGCACCTGCGCGGCCGACTCGCTCAGCTCGGCCTGCTCCGCCTCGGTCGGCGCCCGCCGCCCGGTGCCGATGAGCAGTGCGTCCACGTCGGAGAAGGACGAGGGGAAGGCGCTCCCCGCGATCTGCTCCAGCATCTCCCGGGACCGGATGAGCCCCGCCGCGGGCGGCTGCTCCGCGTCCGGGAGGCAGGCGATCAGATCGAGGTGGTGCAGCGTCCACTCCATGACGTACGTGGAGAGGAAGTCGTCCACGGTGAGGATCTCGTCGCGGGTGCCGACGCGGCCGGCCGGATCGGCGAGCAGGGCCGCGCGGCCGGCGGCGGAGCCGACGTCGTCCAGATGGAACGTGAGCAGGTGCGGATCCTCGTACGCGGCGGCCAGGCGGACGGTCAGCGCGTCGAGCGGGTCGTCACCGGTCGGCGGGGTGTCCGAGATATCCCAGTACGTCAGTGCGTCACGGGTCGGTTCCCGGTCGGACGGGGTGGCCAAAGTGATCAGGACGTCCTGGGCGTCGACGATCAGATGGCACACCAGGTCCCGCACCAGCCACCCCGTACAGCCGGAGGGCCGCCCGAAATCCTCGTCGGATAGATCCGCCACCACCGCGCGCAACGCCGTCCAGGTGTGTGAGAAGAGATCCACCTCGGCACCGTAGTGCCGCGCCGCGACGCCGGACAAGCTCACCCTCCGGGCGTCCCCAGCCGTCCGCCCACGAGGGCGGCGAGTTCGTCCGCCGTCCGCGGGCCCTGCTCCGCTCGGGCCAGCCACCCCTGGGCACGCAGGAGTTCCGCCGCCGCGGCACCCCAGGGCAGGCGCAGCCCCGCCTCGCGGAGGAGATCCACGCGGGCCAGAGCCGTGGCCGCGGGCCCGGTGCGGACGCCGGACGGGGTGAGGAGCGCCGCGTCGTCGGCCCAGCGCAGGGCCAGGTCGACGTCGTGCGTGGCCATCACCACCGTGGTGCCGGCGGTGCGGAGTCCGTCGAGGGTGGTGAGGAGCCGCTCCTGGCCGTCGGGATCGAGTCCGGCCGTCGGCTCGTCGAGGACGAGGACGCGGGGCCGCATGGCGACCGCGCCCGCGATGGCGGTGCGCTTGCGCTGGCCGTAGGAGAGCAGATGGGTGGGCCGGCCGGCCAGGGCCGTGATGTCCAGGGCGGCGAGCGCCTCCGCCACCCGCGCCCGCACCTCCGTGACGTCCAGACCGAGGTTCAGCGGCCCGAACGACACGTCCTGCTCCACGGACGCCGCGAACAACTGGTCGTCCGGGTCCTGCACCACCAGCTGCACGGTCGTCCGCAGCCGGGTCAGCCCCTTGCGGTCGTACGACACCGGCTGCCCCTCGACCGTCAGCCGCCCCTCGTGCGGCCGCAGTCCGCCGGAGAGCAGCCGCATCAGCGTGGTCTTTCCGCTGCCGTTGCGGCCGAGCAGCGCCAGTGCGCGCCCCTCGCGGATCTCGAAGTCGAGCCCGCTGAGCACGGTGGGGCCGTCCTCGTAGGCGAAGGACGCGCCCCGCAGGGCGACGAGGGCGGGCTCGCTCATGTCAGCGGCCTTTCCAGGACGAAGGTGAGGGCGGCCAGTGCCGCGAGCAGCGCGCAACTGGCAGCCGTGAAGCGGACGGAGACCCGGGCCTCGGGCACCAGGACCCGCAGCGTGCCGTCGTAGCCGCGCCCGGCGAGTCCGGCCTGGAGGCGGGTGGCCCGGTCGAAGGCCCGGACGAACGCGGTGGCGCCGAGCCCGGCCAGGGAACGCCACTCCGCGGCCCGGCTGGTGTGACCGAGCCGGGCCGCCTGGGCCTCCCGGATGCGGCGCACGGAGTCCAGCAGCAGGAAGCTCATCCGGTACGTCACCAGCGCGACATCGACGACCGGAGCGGGGATCCCGACCCGCACCAGACGGGGCAGCAGGTCGGACATCGGTGTGGTGAAGGCGAACAGCAGCACGCCCAGGGAAGCCGCCGAGGTGCGCAGCAGCAACTCCCCGGCCCGGACCGGCCCATCACCCGCGAGGGAGACGAAACCCCCCGGTCCGCCCACCTGGACGAGCAGCGTGACCGCGCCGGTCACACAGAAGCCCAGCGGCACCCGGTAGGCCCGCCACAGCCGCCGCCCGGGCACACCGGCCGGCCCCAGCAGCACCAGCAGCGCCGTCAGGAGCACCAGGGCGGCCCCCGGCCAGGGCGGCAGGGAGATCGCGAGCACGGTGAGGCCGAGCCCGAGCACGGCCTTGTCCACGGGATGGCGGCGGCGCCAGCGACTGCTGTGCGCCGCCGCGTCGATCGGCAGCACCCGGGCTCAGTCCTGCTCCGCGGTGGACTTCCCGGCGGCACCGGCGAGCGCGCTGCCGGCCTGCCGCTCCAGCGCCCGCTGCTCGCCCTGCCGCCGCCCCCGGCGCAGACCGAAGTAGTAGGCCAGGACTCCGGCGCCGAGGGCCGCTTGGAGGGCGAACAGCGCCGACTCGATCTCACCGGACGGCGGCTCGTACAGCGGCGAGAACCACGGCTCGTAGTCCGGCTTCAGCTCGGTGATCGCCGTCTCGGCCTCGGCGTCGGCGCCCGTGAACGGCTCCTTCTTGTGGTCGCCGAGGCCGAGCGCCAGGGGCAGCACGGCGAGCGCGGCCACGGCCAGCAGCAGCACCAGGTTGATCTTCGTGTTCCTGTTCATCGGGCCACCGTCTCGGTCTCGGTCCGTGCCCGCTTCCTGGCGAGGAGCACGCCCAGCCGGGTCAGTTCGCCCTTGCTGGACTGCACCAGCAGCCGCATCACGAGCACGGTCAGCAGGCCCTCGCTCACCGCGAGCGGAATCTGGGTGACGGCGAAGATGGACCCGAACTTGCCGAGCGCGCCCAGGAATCCGCTGCCCGGGTCGGGGAACGCGAGCGCCAGCTGCACGCTGGTGACGCAGTAGGTGGACAGGTCGGCGACGAACGCGCCGCAGAACACGGCCACCATCAGCGGCGCACCGGAGCGCCGCAGCAGTGCGTAGACGGCGTACCCGGCCCAGGGACCGACGATCGCCATCGAGAAGACGTTGGCGCCGAGCGTGGTCAGGCCGCCGTGCGCGAGCAACAGCGCCTGGAAGAGCAGGGTGATCGTGCCCAGCACCGCCATGATGGGCGGCCGGAACAGGATGGCTCCCAGGCCCGTGCCGGTGGGGTGCGAGCAACTGCCGGTGACAGACGGCAGTTTCAGGGCGGACAGGACGAAGGTGAAGGCGCCGGACGCACCGAGGAGCAGCGTGCTCTCGGGGTGCTCGCGCACTTCACGGGTGAGCGACCGGACCCCGTGGACGACGAACGGCGCCGACGCGACGCCCCAGGCGACCGCGTGCGCCGGAGGAAGGAAACCCTCGGCTATGTGCATGGCTCAGCAGACCCTCTCCAGCACCTCGTGGATGGTTGACGCGCCTTGGCCGGTCTCCTGGCTGACGGGTACCACCGCCCGGACTCCGCCTTCCCGGGTCACAAGGACCCAGTGGCCGCCCGCGAGGGCTGGAGCCGGACTTCCCGATTCACAGTGGCGAGGGCCGCACCGGCATCACACCGGATTTCCCGTTCACCAAGGCCTGGTGACAATAAGGCCGGGGTAAGGGCGGTGACAAGCCACCCAAGGGGCGCGCGAGGGGGCGCCCGCTCGCACACCGGCGCATCCCCCCACTGATCCACACGCTGCGGGCAGGGCCCCGCCGCGCGGCTTCGGAGCCCGCGTCAGTCGTCGCCTCCGTCGTCTCCACCGTCGTCGCTCTCCTGGTCTTCCCCGGCCTGGCGCGGCTTCTCCGGCTTCGGCTGCCGCGGCCCGCCGTTGCCCGCCTCCTCCGTCGGAGTCACGGCGCCGGGCGCCGGCGCGGGAGGGGTCGGGGAAGCGGCCGGCGCGGACGGAGTGACATCGGCCACGGTGCCGGTCGTCGGCGTCCCGGCTGCCCCCGGCCCGGTCGCCGGGCCGGTCGCCGGGCCGGCCGCCGGGGCGGCTTCCGGATCGGAGGAGACAGACGAGGCGGAGTCGCCCGACGGGGTGGCGGCGGGGCTGCTCGCAGTCGGGGACGCGTCGGGTTCGGTGCCCTCCGCGGTCGTGTCGGGCGAGAACCAGCGCATGCCGATGAGCATCGCGGCGAGGAAGAGCGCCGCGGCGGCGGCCGTCGCGGCCAGTCTCGTCCGGTTGCCGAGGCCGCCGCGCCCGCGGGGGCGACCCGAACGCCCCGCCTGGGCGGCCCGGGCGGCGGTGCGGTGCCCCGTGGTCGCTGGCAGCGCGTACGTGGTCGGGTGACTGGTCTCGGCGGACGCGCTCGGACCGGGCGCGGCGTGCGCCGCCGCGGACGCGGTCGTCGGCCGCAGCGGCGGTGAGGCCTCCGGCAGCGGCTCGGGCAGGCCCCGCCAGGCGCCCCCGGCGAACCACTCGGCGGCCTGCTGGGCGGTGGGCCGGTCCTCGGGCTGCTTGGCGAGCAGACCGAGGAGGTAGTTCTCGAACGCCGGCGGGAGTCCGGTGACACCGAGCTCGCGGGGCGGCACGGGGGTCGAGTCGAGATGCTGGTGGAGGAGGGCGACGGCGGTGTCGGCCTGGAACGGCGGGCGGCCGCTGAGGAGCTGGTAGAGCACGCAGCCCAGGGAGTACATGTCGGAGGCGGGCCCCGCCTGCCGGCCAAGGGCCCGCTCGGGCGCGAGGTAGAGGCCGGTGCCCACGATCTGGCCGGTGGCGGTGAGCGCGGCGCCGGGGTCGTCGAGGAACCGCGCGATACCGAAGTCGCCGATCTTCAGCGTGCCGTGGGCGTCCAGCAGCAGGTTGGCGGGTTTGACGTCCCGGTGCACGATGCCCTGCGCGTGCGCGGCGGCCAGCCCCGCAGCGGCCTGCGCGGCCAGACGGGCCACGTGCTCGGCGGGCAGCGCGCCGGAGCCGTTCAGCACCCCGGCGAGAGAGTCGCCCTCGACCAGCTCCATCACCAGATACAGCCGGTTGTCGTACTCGCCGAAGTCCAGGACACCGACCACGTTGGGGTGGTTGAGACGCCCTGCGGTCTGCGCCTCCAGACGGAACCGGGAGGCCGCCGTGGCATCGGTGTCCTGGGGAGCAGCAGCTTGAGGGCCACCGCTCTGGCGAGCGTCTCGTCGTACGCACGCCAGACCTCTCCCATTCCACCGCGCCCGATCTCAACATCCAGCCGGTAGCGGCCCGCTAGCAGCACTCGTCCTCGTCTCCTGCGTGGGAAGGTCGTCGCCGCAGGCCGAACTCCCCGCTTCTGCACGGGGATTGGTGGGGGGTGCCGCAGCCGACCCAGGATACTGGCGCGACGTGACCACCGGTCTCCGCAGCGGTGTCCTCAGAGGGTGCGGACTCGGAAATCCCGGAGCGAAGGAGTCGCCCGCCGGAGTGAAGGTCCCGCGCGCCCGGTTGCCGCAGGGCGCCGGCGCCGTTTCAGGCCGCCGCACCCGCCCCCTTCTCACGGCGCGGCACCACAGCAACCGCCAGAGCCGGTACGGCCGCGAGGACCAGCCACGGTACGGCCGCCGGCAGGCCCAGGTCGAGCAGGAAGCCGGTGGCGGCGCTGCCGGCCAGGACGATCAGCCCGGAGACGGACGACAGCGCACCCATGTAGAGCCCGAGCCGGCCCTCCTCGGCAAGGTCGGGCACCCAGGCGCGGGCGGCGGGCACGACCAGCATCTGCCCCACGGTGAGCAAGATCACGAAGCCGGCGGCCGGCAGCAGCCCGGCGGTGCCCGTCCAGCCGGCCGGGCGGGCCGCGGCCACCACCGCGAAACCGGACGCGATCAGCAGCAACCCCGCGGTCATGGAGCGGCGCAGGTCGAGCCGGTCGCCCGCCCAGCGGGTCACCGGCAGCTGGGCGAACACCACCAGCACCGAGGACAGCGCGAAGAGCCAGGACAACGGCGCCTGGGAGCCCGCCGCGCGCTGCACCTCGTCCGGCAGGGCCAGATACAGCTGGTTGTAGGCGAGCAGATAGGTGCCGTAGGCACAGCACAGGGCGAGGAAGCGGCGGTCGCGCAGCAGGACGCGGGCCCCGCCCCGCTTCCGGACGCGGATCCGGCCGGGGATGTGCTGCGGCATCAGCCACAGGTGCCCGGCGAGGACGAGCACGAAGACCGCGGCACCGGCGAGGCACGCGGTGCGGAAGTCGACGGCGAGCAGCAGCGCGCCGAGCAGCGGCCCGACGAACGCCCCGGCCTGGCCCGCCACGCTGAACAGCGCGAGGACACGGGTGCGCGGGCCTCGCCCGTCCTCCTCCCAGACCACCGACTGGCGGGCCACCTCGGACTCCACGGCGGGGGAGAACAGCGCGGCGGCGAATCCGATCACCAGCACCGCCCCGATGACGGTCCAGCTCGCCTCCGCGTACCCGAGCCACACGAACCCGGCGATCCGCAGCACGCAGCCGGCCAGCACGACCGGCCGCACCCCGAACCGGTCGACGAGCCAGCCGCCGACGACGAACAGCCCCTGCTGGCTGAAGGTGCGCAGCCCCAGCACGAAGCCGACCAGCCAGCCCGCCATGCCGATCGCCGTGCCGAGATGCTCGGCGAGGAACGGCAGGACGGCGTAGAAGCCGATGTTGAAGGCGAGCTGGGTGAGGATCAGCAGCCGCAGCAGCGGCGACAGGTCCTTGCAGAGGCGCCAGGTGCTCTCGCGCGGGGACTTGGGTGGTGTTCCTGCGTCGGAGGTCCGGGTGGCCTTGCGGGCCAGCACCCGGGAGAGGAGGTCGGTCATCGTTCTTCCGTCTGTGAGGCGGGCACGGGAGTCAGGAGGGGCGCGCGGGGGCGGTCCCGTTGCCGCCGCGGGGCCGGTATGAGCCGATCCACGGGTGGTTCGGCCGGGCCGGCGGGCCGTTTGCGCCGCCGGGGCAGCCGTACGCCGCCCGCGGCCGTCACCGCGAGCGCCCCGAGCAGGGCGAGCACGGCGGCGGGGAAGAGGACGGCCCACGGGGCACGCTCGGCGTACGGCTGGTTCTCGGCGAGCAGCAGGCCCCACTCGGGGGACGGCGGTTGGGCGCCCAGGCCGAGGAAGCCGAGCGCGGCGAGGCTCAGCGCGACCCCTGGGAGCCGGAGCAGGGCGTGCCGGGCGACCGGGGGCAGGACGGCCGGCAGCAGTTCGTGCCGGAGCAGGTACCAGGGGCCGGCGCCCAGCGCCCGGGTGGCCGTCAGATGGGTGGTCGCGCGCTCCTGCCGCAGCAGGGAGGAGGTGTGCGCGGCCAGCGGGGACCAGGCCACGACGGCCACGGCGAGCGCGGGTGTCCAGGGGCCGCCGCCGATGACGCCGGTGACGAGGAGGCCGGCCAGCACGGGCGGTACGGCACTGAGGGTGTCGGTCAGCGGCCCGGACAGCCTCGGCAGCAGTCCCAGCAGCAGCCCGGTGACGAGGGCGGCGGCGCTCACCGCGAGGGCGGTGCCGAGGGTGGTCAGCGCGCCGTGGGAGATCCGGGCGAGGATGTCGCGGCCGAGCGCGTCCGTGCCGAAGGGGTGCTCCGCGGAAGGGGCTTGCAGCCGGGCGAGCGTGTGCAGGACGAGCGGGTCGCGGGGCAGCCCGAACCCGATGACGGCGGCCAGCAGTCCCCCGTAGAGCAGCGGGAGTGCGCGGGGCGCGGGCGGCCGGGGCCGGTGCAGCGACTGCAGGGCGCCGTCGCGCAGCGCCGGACCGATCAGCAGCCGGGCGGCGAGCCGGGCGAGAACGCCGGCGGTGGCCGCGAGCAGGACGAGGGCGAGCGTGCCGGTCTGCAGGGCGGGCAGGTCCTGGGCGAGTGCGGCGTTCAGGGTGAGCCGGCCGACGCCCGGGATGTCGAAGATCTGCTCGACGGCGACCGATCCGCCGGTCAGTCCGACCACGAACAGCGCCAGGTTCGGCAGCAGTCCCGGCACGCAGCGGCGCACCGCCTGCCGGGCCACGGACTTCTGCGGGACACCGCGTGCCGCTGCCGCCATGGCCCAGGGCTCCGCGAACGCGCCGGGCAGCAGGTCGTCGAGCATCCGCCCCAGGACCGCCCCGGCGGGCAGGCCGAGGGCGAGCGAGGGCAGCACCATCCACTGCGGCCCGTACCAGCCCAGGGCGGGCAGCCATCCCAGCTGCACACCGATCACCGAGGCCAGCACCGAGGCGACGAGGAACTCGGGCAGCGCGGCCAGCACGGCCGTCGCCGTCCCGCCGGGGCGACGGTCGGCGAGCCGGCCCCGCGCGCCCAGCCGGAGCGTACGGGCGCAGACGGCGGCCGCCGTGCCCGCGGCGACCACCAGGGCCCCGGCCATCAGCAGCAGCGACACGCCGAGCGCCTGTACGACGCCCGGCAGCACCTGGGTGCCGGACACCCAGGACGTGCCCGCGTCCCCGTGCGACAGCCCGCCCAGCCAGCGGCCGAGCAGCGGCAGCGGGCCGTCGTCGAGGCCCAGCTGGTCCCGGATGGCGCGCAGGGTCTCCGCAGTGGGGTCGCGGTCCGCCGACCGCGCCCGGAGCACGGTCAGCGCGGGGTCGGTGCGCGAGAGCCACGGCAGCAGGCCGATCCCGCAGACCAGACAGGCCACGAGCACCGTCCGCCACAGCAGCGTCGGGGCGCTGCTGCGCGCGAGTGCGCGCAGAGCGGCGGCGGCACCTTTCGTCGAGGACGTGTGCGAGCTGTTCAGCGCCGGGTCCCCGTACCTATGAGGGTGCGCTCGTAGGGATCGGGCAGCGCGCCCCGCACGGACGTCGCGATGCCCGCGACGAGCTTCAGATGCACCAGCGGGATCACCGAGTCGGTGCCGAGGACGGCCGCCTCCGCCCGCATGGCGGCGTTCTGCCGCCCGGCGGTGTCGGGCTCGGCCCGGGCGGCGGCGACCAGCCTGTCCACGTTCTCGTCGCACAGGAACGACAAGTTGTTGGAGCCGTCGCAGGTGTAGTCGCTCGCGAGGACGGTGACCGGGTCGCCGGTGTCCAGCATCATGTTGCGGGAGAAGACCGCGGCGTCGAACTTGCCGCCCAGCAGGTCGCCTTCGAGACGCGTGTACGTGCGCACCTCCAGCTTCACCTCGAACCCCGCCTTCCGCAGCTGCTGCTGGAGTACCTGGGCGGCCTCCGGCAGCTCGGGCCGGTCGCTGTAGGTGGCGAGGGTGATGCTCGTGCCGTCGGGATCGGCGGCCCGGGCCCGCCCGGCGGGTTCGACGCGCTTGCCGGCCGCCCAGGTCAGGGCCGGACCGAACAGGCCCTGTGCGGGCACGGCGTATCCCTCGTAGGCGCCCTTGGCGATGACCGAGGTGTCGATCGCCTCGCGTGCGGCTGCCCGTAGCCCCGCGTCGGTGAAGGCGCCGGACTTGGTGTTGAGGTAAAGGCTGGTGTTGCGGGCGGTGTTGACCTCGTGGACGGTGTCCTTGTCGAGGGACGACACCTGGGCGACGGGAAGGGACTCGGCGATGTCGACGTCGCCGGTGCGCAGGGCGTTGGCGCGGGCGGTGCCGTCGGAGACGAACCGGGCGGTGATGCCGGACGCCTGGGCCCGGCCGCCCCAGTAGTCGTCGAAACGGTCGAGTGTGGCCGCCGTGTCACCGTCGACCGCGGTGAGGGCGAAGGGACCGGTGGCGGTGCCGACGACGTCCACCTTGCCCTTCGCGGCGTACGCCTTCGGCGCGAACACCGCGAGGGAGGGGTTCGAAAGCCGCAGCGGCAGTACGGGGTCGGCCTCTTCGGTGCCGACCCGGACCCGCTTGTCGTCCTCGGCCGTGGCGGTCAGCTGCACACCGGAGATCGCGGAGGGCGCCGGGTCGGCCTTCCCGGCCGCGGTGAGGGCGGCGGCGACGGCCTTGGCGGTGACGGCCTCGCCGTCCTGGAACCTCGCGTCCCGCAGGGTGAACACCCAGCTCTTGCCGCCGCTCTCACTGCTCCACGACTCGGCCAGCGCGGGTACCGCCGTGCCGTTGGCGTCCAGCTTGGTCAGCCCCTCGCTGACACCGAGCCGGGACAGGAGCATCGCGTCCTGGCCGTACGGCGAGTAGTTCTCGGTCGGGGCGAAGGGGAGGGCGACACGCAGGCGTGCGCCTTCGGCGGCGCCGGAGGAGGCCGCTGCGTCGTCACCGGAGGACGCGAAGCAACCGGAGAGCAAGGGCAGCACGAACAGCCCGGCTGTGAGCCGGCGGGAGGTTCTCATGGTGTATATGAATATCATTTTCATTAAGGGTACGGTATCTCGAAGTGCACCGCCCCGCTGCCACCGCCGGGCACCTCCTCCCGCTCGTCGCACACCACCTTGCCCAGTGCCTGCCACAGGCTCATCGCGCCGGGGGAGTGCGGGTACGTGTGCAGATACACGGACCGGTATCCGCCGTCGGCCCGGGCGAACTCCAGCAGGCCCTCCACCAGGTGCCGGGCCAGTCCGCGCCGCCGGTGTGCGGGGCGCACGTACACCCGCCGGAGCTGTGCCGTCTCGCCCGAGGGGAACCGCTCGGCCAGCCAACTGGGGTTCGGCGGGTGCGCGGGGCCGCGCGCGTCCAGTGCCGCCGTGGCCGCCACCGTCCCGTCCTGCTCGTCCACGGCGACCAGGAGTGTGTGCCGGGGTGGTGTGACGTAGAACGACACCGGATCGATGATGTCGGCGTGCCAGTGCGGCACGTAACCCGTGCCGAAGTCGCGGTACACGGCGTCGAGCATCACCGCCCTGGCCCCTTCGATGTCGGCCGCCGCGGCTTGCCTGATGCTGTACTCACGCATTTGCACATCATATGCAATAGGTGTTCGGGCTCAGTCGGGGGCCACCGGTGTGATGTGGCTCAGCACGCACAGCCAGCGGCCCTGCCGCCGTACGAACACGTCCGTCGTCCACTCGTCGGCGTCGTGGCGTTCGCCCTGGTAGTGGGCCGTGTTCGTCACCCGGGCGGTCACCACGGCGGTGTCGCCGTAGACGCGGACCCTGGGCTCGGTCCTGAGACCCATCGCCGAGTGGGTGAGCGTGCCGGACTCCACGAGGGAGAGGAACCTCGCCTTCGGGTCGATCCCCGAAGCGGAGACGATGACCCACTCCTCCGCCATGAAGCTCGCGATCCGCGCCGGGTCGTCGGAGACGATCGCCTCGGCCCAGCCCTTCGCCAGGCGGACGAGCTGATGGACGTCGGTGGGATCGGGCTCTTCGCTCATGTCGCGGCCGTCGTCGTGTCCAGGCGGTGATGCGGGATGTTCAGCGGTCCGAGGTGACCTGTCGCGGCCCGGTTCAGGTCTCGGACGGGGTGAGCAGCACGAAGTCCGCGTTCGCCGGGTCGAGGCAGACGGCGAGCCGGCCGACGCCCTCCATGTCCTCGGGGCCCATCCGCACGCTGCCGCCGCTCTCGACGACCTCGGCCACCGCCGCGTCGCAGTCCCCGACGGCGAAGACCGGGTGCCAGTACGGCCGCCCGCCCGTCAGGGCCAGGTCCTCCTTGCGGAGTTGCATGAGCCCGCCGTGCATCCGGTCCTCGGAGAGCCCCGAGGGGGTGATCAGGGTGTACGCGCCCGCGTCGCCCGGCAGTGGCATGTCGCTGAACTGCCAGTCGAAGAGGGCGCCGTAGAACTCCCGCGCCCCCGCGGCGTCGGTCGTGAGCAGCTCCGTCCACGACAGCGAGCCCGGCTGGTCCACCAGCTCCAGGCCCTTGTTCGTCCCCGGCTGCCAGACGGCGAACTGACCGCCCAGCGGGTCGCTGTACTGCGCCATCCGGCCCCAGTCGTCGAGGTCCATCGGCGCGACCCGCACGGCGCCGCCCGCCTGCTGCACGGCCTGTGTCGTGGCGTCCGCGTCGACGACGCTGTAGTAGAGCATCCAGGCCGGGCGCGCCCCCTCCTCGGTGAGCTTGCCGAGCCCGGCGACGATCTTGCCGTCCTTCTTGAACAACCCGCCCTCGAAGTCCTCGCTCTCGCCCATGGGCTCGTAGTCCCACCCGAGGACGGCACCGTAGAAGGCGGCGGCGGCCCGGACGTCCCGAGCGCCCAGGTCGAGCCAGCAGGGGGAGCCGGGGACGTACTCCGTCGTGATCATGCGATGTTTCCCTTCCGCGGGGCCTGTGTGCCCAGCGTGACACCGCGCACCGACCACCGCCCGTCGGCAGCTCCCCGTATGGGGGACGCCCGGCGGATGCCGGGGGTGTCAGTGGACGGACAGGCCGCCGTCGACGAACACCGACTGCCCGGTGACGTAGGCGGACGCCGCGCTCGCCAGGAAGACCGCCACGCCCGCGAAGTCCTCGGCGAGGCCGTTCCGCCCGATCATCGTGCGGGCGGCGAGGGCGGCCACCTTCTCCGGGTCCGTCGACAGCCGTGCGTTGAGGGGTGTCATGACGACGCCCGGCACCAGGAGGTTGCAGGTGACGCCGCGCGGCGACCACGCCTCGGCCTGGGAGCGCGCCAGCGCTTCCAGCCCGCCCTTGGAGGCGCCGTAGGCACCGCTCTGGACGAACGCGCGATGCGCCTGCTGCGAACTGATGTGGATGATGCGCCCGTACCCGCGCTCCGCCATGCCGGGGCCGAAGCGCTGCCCCAGCAGGAACGGCGCCTCCAGGTTGACGGCCATCGTGGCGTCCCAGACGTCCTCGCCGAGCTCGTCCATCGGCGGACGCAGGTTGATCCCGGCGCTGTTGACGAGGATGTCGGGCTCCCCGAACACCCCGGCCGCCCGCTCGGCGGCCGTCCGCACCCCCTCGCGGGTGCTCAGATCCGCGCCGACCCACGCGGCGCGGCAGCCCCGGGCCGTCAGCTCCTTCACCGTCGCGGCCAGCCCGGCCTCGCCGCGGGCCACGATCACCACGCTCGCCCCGGCGCCCGCGAGTGCGCCGCTGATGGCGCGCCCGATACCGGAACTGCCGCCGGTGACCACCGCGACCCGGCCCTCCAGGGAGAACAGCTCGGAGAGGTAGGCCTGTGCCGCGTGGGGCGGCGCAGGCGCCCCGGCCGGCCGAGTCGGATCCGTCGGTGGAGTCGGCTGTGTCGTCATGGCGACCCACTCTAGGTCGGCGAGACCCCCGGCCAACCTCTCGCCCCCATACCCCTAGGGGGTATAAAGTGAGGTCATGGACCACACCGCTCACGAACCTGGGAAGCATCCGCACGGGGCCGCGTCCTGGGGACCGCCGTGAAGGCGACGCTGCACTGTCTGACCGGATGTGCGATCGGCGAGATCCTCGGCATGGTGATCGGCACGGCGCTGGGGTGGGGCAACGTGCCCACCATGGTTCTGGCGATCGGGCTCGCGTTCCTCTTCGGCTACTCGTTCACCCTGTTCGCGGTCCTGCGGTCCGGTCTCGGCCTCAAGGCCGCGATCCGGATCGCCCTCGCCGCGGACACGGTCTCCATCGCCGTGATGGAACTCGTGGACAACGCGATCATCGCGCTCACCCCGGGCGCGATGGACGCCCATCTGTCGGACGGCCTCTTCTGGTCCGCGCTCCTGGGCGGCTTCGCGGTCGCCTTCCTGGTCACGACCCCGCTCAACAAATGGCTGATCGGCCGCGGCAGGGGCCACGCCGTGGTCCACGCCCACCACTGACGCGATGTCATCCCTGCGCGGCGCCTGGCGCGCGTCCGTGAGAGTCACTCGCGGTCGGTGCCATGGCGGGAACGCGCCCTGCCTCTCGCCGGACACCCCGACTCCGTTGCCGTGCCGCACGGGTTCAGCCCTTGAGCAGGAGCACCCGACCGTCGGGCTCCGGCCAGTCCTGCACCTCGGCGGCCGTCCGAGGCCGGTCCGCGAAGTCGAGCAACTCGGGGACGAGCGCCTCGCCGTCGGCCGGCGTGAGCCCCGCCGCGGCGAAGCGGTACGCGAGCCGTGAGGCGTACAGCGTCTGCTGCATCGCGGCATGCTGCGCCTGCAGTGCCACCACACGCCGCACCGCTTCCCCCGCTTCCATCACCTCCCGCCCCAGCACCAACTGGCGCCCGAGGGTGGCCCGATTGAGCTCCTGCGCGGTGATGTCCACGCCGGGGATTCTGCCGTGGCCCCACCGGAGCCACCGACTCCACGACAGTGGCCCGGATCACATGGCTTGGATTGAGTGTCCGGCGGGGCAGGTGTCCGTACTCCTGGGGGCGGGGCGGGGGCCGGATGCGAGGATGAGGCGCCATGACAGTCGGGTGGTGTGCTCGCGCGATACGGGCCGCGGTGTTCGCGGCCGTCTGTGTCGTGCTCGCCGCCCTGGGGCACGTCATGATGTCCGGCGACCACGTGCCCGTGCCGACGCTGCTGGCCGGCTGGGCCGTGACGGGTGTGGCGGGCTGGTGCCTGGCGGACCGCGAGCGCGGACCGGGCCTGGTCGTCGCCGTGGCCGTGGCCGTCCAGACCGCTCTGCACTCGGCGTTCTCGCTCGGGCCGCCCACACCTTCCGCGCCCGGAGCGCACTCCATGGACATGCCGTCCATGAGCCATGACACGGGCTCCATGAGCCATGACACGGGCTCCATGAGCCATGACACGGGCTCCATGAGCCACGGCATGGGCTCGATGAGCCACGGCATGGGCTCGGGCGCCATGGACTCCATGTCCCCGCACATGGCGCACGTCCCCGGCGGTGACTCGTCCCTCGGCATGCTCGCCGCCCACCTCCTGGCCGCGCTGCTGTGCGGCCTGTGGCTGGGCCACGGAGAGCGGGCCGCCTTCCGGCTGCTGCACGCCGTGGGCAGCCGGCTCGCCACACCACTGCGGCTCCTGTCCGCCCTGCCCGCACCGCCGCCCCCGCCCGTGCGCCACCGGCGGCGGTCGCCGAACCGCACGCCGCGCCGTCTCCTTCTCGTCCACGCGATCACCACCCGGGGACCACCGGCGGGGGCCGCTGCCGCCTGACGGCAGCCAGTGGTGACCGGGGCAGCCCCTGCGCGCCCCGGTAGCGGTCGTACACCCGTGCTCGCGCCCACCCGCGGGAGGCCGCGCCTCCTGACGCGCGGTACGGGTACGCCCGCGCCCCCGCTCACCGGACCGCGCACCCACGCGCGCACGTCCGACCTCACGGCCGGTCTGCTCGCGTCCTCGCGGTCCCGGAATCCCGAGAAGGACATCAGGTGACCACTCCTGCCCTGCCCCTCCCGCACGAGAGGTCGGCGTCGGCCGACGAGTCGATAACCGCCTGGGCGCTGGCCGCCCGCGGCGGCGACCCCGCGGCCGTCGACCGCTTCGTGCGCGCCCTGCACCGTGACGTCATCCGGTACGTCGCCCATCTGTGCGCCGACCCGCAGGCGGTGGACGATCTGGCGCAGGACACGTTCCTGCGGGCGCTCGGCAGCCTGCACCGGTTCGAGGGCCGTTCCTCGGCGCGGACCTGGCTGCTGGCGATCGCCCGGCGCGCGGTGGCCGACAGCATCCGGTACACCGCCGTACGCCCCCGCCCGGCCGACCTGCCGGACTGGGAGCCGGCGGCCGAACTCGCCCAGCCGCGTGGCCTGCCCGGTTTCGACGACGGCGTGGCGCTGCTGGAGCTGGTGGCCGGGTTGCCGGCCGAACGCCGCGAGGCGTTCGTCCTCACGCAGCTGCTCGGACTGCGCTACGCGGAGGCCGCCGCGCTGAGCAACTGCCCGGTCGGCACGGTCCGTTCCCGGGTGGCCCGTGCCCGCGCGACGCTCCTCGCCCTGCTCGCGGCGGCGGAGGAACCGGACCCCGCTCTCGCCGCGGCCTGACCCGTCCGGGCCGGCGGTGCCCACCGGCTCTGCCCGGCGGGCACCGCCGGTGACGGTCGCGCGCGTCGCCCCCTCGCTTCACGCGCCGCACCGACTGCCGGATCACCAACTGGGTGCTCAGCACCACGTGGTCGTCGACCGCGACCCGCTCCTGGCGTTCGAGCGCCAGCCGCACGGCGGAGCGGCCCAGTTCCTCGTACGGCACCCGGACCGTGGTGAGCGGCGGCGTCAGGTCGGCGGCGAACGGCACGTCGTCGAAGCCGACCAGCGACACGTCACGCGGCACCCGCAGCCCGGCCTCCCGCAGGGCGGCCAGGGCGCCCACGGCCACCGCGTCCGACCCGCCGAGGACCGCCGTGAAGTCCAGGCCGGACCGCAGCGCCTCACCGGCGCGCAGATAGCCCGAGGTGCGGGTGTAGGGACCCGGGATCTCCAGTTCCTCGGTCCGCGGGACGCCGTGGGCCCGCAGGGCGTCGAGGTAGCCGGCCCGGCGCTGTTCGGCGCTGCTGAGCCCGGGTTCGCCGCCGAGGAACAGGATGCGCCGGTGGCCCGCGGTGAGCAGGTGGGTGACCGCCTGGAACGCACCGCCCCGGTCGTCGTACTCCACGACCGTCACGGGCACCCCCGGCGGCAGCGGCGGCCGGCCCACCAGCACCAGACGGGACCCGGCGGCGTCCAGGGCCCGGGCGTAGCCGGTCATCCGCCGGTGGTACGCGTCGTCCGGCACCGCCCCGCCCACCAGGACGACCGCCGCGGCGTGCTGCTCCCTCATCAGCTGCACGAGGTCGTCCTCCCGGCCCGTGTCGCCCTGCGTGGAGCACACCAGGCTGAGCCGCCCCCTGCTTCCGGCCTCCTGCTCCACCCCGGCGGCGACATGCGCCAGCGACGGGCCGGTGATGTCCCTGATGACCAGCGCGATCGGCCCCGGGACCCGCCCGGACAGCGCCTTGGCGTGCACGTTCACCACGTAGTGCAGCGAGTCGACGGCGGCCGTGATGCGTGCTCGGGTCTCCTCCGACACGGGGTAGTTCCCCGCCAGCGCGCGGGAAACGGTTGCTACGGAGACGCCGGCCTTCGCGGCGACATCGCGGATGGTGGCGGGCCGGTCCTTCTCCGAGCTCTTCCGCCTCGCCCGGGCACCGCCCGAACGCTTCCGCCTGGTCTACGCCTCGTCCGTCACGTTTCGACGTTACTGCATGCCAGGTGGCGTTTTCCGGGCCGTTCGGTCACTCGTCACTCGCGCGCCTCCACCTCCCTCCAGAAAGCGGTGACCCGGGTGTTGAACACCTCCGGTACCTCCTGGAACGGCTGATGAGCCTCTCCGGGCAGCACCTCGAACACCGCGCCGGGGATCCCCTCCGCGACCTCACGGCCGAGGCGCGGTGGTGTGGCGAGGTCGAGTTCGCCGGCGAGCACGAGGGCCGGGGCGGTGATGTCGCCCAGGCGGTCGAGGGTGTCATGGCCGGCGAAGGCCACGAGCTGGCGCTGGAAGGCCTCGACGGACTGCGGGTGTTCGAAGGCCAGGGCCTCGTCGATGAGGCGGTCGACCATGCCGTCGGCGTGGGCGCGGGGGGTGTAGATCCACAGGAAGAACGCCTCGAGCATGGCCCGTTCGTCCGGGGCGCGTTCGACCATCCAGTGCCAAAAGCGCGTCATGGCGCGGAAGTAGGCTTCAGGGCGGGCCATCGTGCTCATGAGGACGAGGCTGCGGACAGGGCCGGGGTGGCGCAGGGCCAGTTCCTGGGCGATGAAACTGCCTCCCGAGAAGCCCGCGACGTGAGCGGCCGGGATCTGGAGTGTGCGCAGCAGCGCCGCGGCGTCGTCGGCCATCCGCGGCACGGAGAGCGGGCCTTCGGGCAGGGGGGTGCGGCCGGCCCCGCGGTTGTCGAACGCGGTGATCCGGTAGCGGTCCGCGAGCCCGTCGAGCTGCGGCTGCCATGCCTCGGCCGGGTCCCCGAGCCCCGCGAGGAGCAGGACGTCGGGTCCCTCGCCCCGCCGCTCGACCCAGAGTTCCACGCCGTCGGCGTTGATCATCTGTCCCATGGCGATCTCCCGGGCCGCGTGACGGTGCTGACATCACCAGCCTCCCGCCGACCGCGGAGCGATGCATGTCCGGAGGGTCTGCTCCTGCCCGGAGTCGGCAACTCGTTAGAAACCGTATTCCGCATTGTCTCCGGAGCGAAAGTTTCAACCCGACCCGCACGAGATCACTCAGGTGCGGGTGGATCTCACGGTCTTCGACGGACAGGCCGTCTTCGAACGGTGAGGCCCGCTCAGGCCGCCCGTACCGCCGTCCGCCGAGCCCCCCACCGCCGGTTCCGGTACCGGCCGGCCACGCGGCACACCGCGTAGACGGTGAACGAGATCGTGGTGACGTAGGGGCTGATGGGGACGCTGCTGCCCAGGGCGAGCAGGATGCCGCCCTCGATCGAGACCACGGCGAACAGCACGCTCAGCACGGGCAGCAGCACCGGCGACGCGGTGACGCGGGCGGCCGCCGCGGCCGGGGTGACCACCAGGGAGAGCACCAGCAGCGCGCCCACGACCTGTACCGACAGGGCGACCGCCAGCCCGAGCACCAGCATGAACGCGAAGGACAGCCCACGCACCGGCACCCCGCGGGCCTCCGCCACATCCGGATCCGTGCTGGCGAAGGCGAGCGGACGCCACATGACCGCCAGGGCCACCAGCACCAGGACGGATGTGCCGAGCAGCCACGACATCTGCGGGGTGTCCACCGCGACGATCTGCCCGGTGAGCAGACCGAACTTGTTGGCCGCCCGGCCCTTGTAGAGGGCGAGGAAGAGCACGCCGAGACCCAGACCGAACGGCATGATGATGCCGATCACCGAGTTGCGGTCCCGGGCCCGTGCCCCGAGGACGCCGATGGCGCCGGCCGCGAGCAGCGAACCGGCGATCGAGCCCGCCACGATGTTCGCGTCCAGCAGCAGTGCCGCCGACGCGCCCGCGAAGGACAGCTCGCTGATGCCGTGCACCGCGAACGGCAGGTCCCGCATCAGGACGAACACCCCGGCCAAACCGCCCACCAGGCCCAGCGCCACACCGGCGACGAGGGAGTTGCGGACCAGGGCGAGGAGTTCGCCGTAGTCGGTGAAGTCGAAGATCTGGTGCCAGATCCCACCGGCGAGTGTCATGCGCGCACTCCGTCCGTCTCGTCAAGCCGCCCGGGGTGGTGGGGCGGGGTGGCCGTCTCGTCGGGTGCTCCCGCCACCACCACCCGGCCCCCGACACGCACCACGTCGACCCGCGTGCCGTAGAGACGGGACAGCGACTCGGAGGTCAGCACCTCGTCCGGGGTGCCGACCCGGTGGCCGCCGCGGGCCAGGTACAGCACCCGGTCGACCATGCCGAGGACCGGGTTGATCTCGTGCGTCACGAACACCACCGCCGTGCCGTGGGAACGGCGCCGTGCGTCGATCAGCTCGGTGACGGCCCGCTGGTGGTTCAGGTCGAGCGACAGCAGCGGCTCGTCGCACAGCAGGAGGCGGGGGTCGGTCGCCAGGGCCTGCCCGATGCGCACGCGCTGCCGTTCGCCGCCGGAGAGCATCCCGAGCGGGACGTCGGCGTAGGCCGAGGCTCCGACCGACTCGAGGATCTCGTCCACCCGGCGGCGGATCCCGCCGGTGCGCAGCCGCGGTCCGAAGCGGTGGCCGTCGATGCCGAACCGGACGAGGTCGCGGGCGCGCAGCATGGCCTGCGCGGACAGCGCCGCCTGCTGCGGGACGTACCCGATGTGCCGGGCGGCCTGACGCGCGGGCCGGCCGAGGACCGTCAGCGTGCCCGCGGACAGCGGCTGGCGGCCCAGCAGTGCCCGGACGAAGCTGGTCTTGCCCGCGCCGTTGGGGCCCAGCACGGCCAGGAACTCCCCGGACCGTACGTCGAGTTCGAGGTCGCTCCACACCTCGCGGTCGCCGTAGGACAGGGCGGCTGCGCGCAGGGCGACGACAGGCGTGCCGTCCTGTCGGGGTATCGGGGTCACTTGGCCAGCGCGCCCGCGAGCGCGTCGACGTTGGCGGTCATCCAGCCGAGGTAGTCCTTGCCCTTCGGCAGGGTCTCCGTCACGGGCACGACGGGGATGCCGGCCGCCTTGGCCGCCGCCTCGGTCTTCTCGGTCTGCGGGCCGGAGGTCTGCTCGTTGTAGACGAGTGCCTTCACCTTCTTGCCGCTGAACAGCGCCAGGTTCTCCTGAAGGATCCGCGGCGAGACGTCGTCGCCCTCCTCGATGGCCTCGCTGAACGCCGGGGGCGTCCTGTCGACCAGGCCGCTCGCCTGGGTCATGTAGAGCGGCACGGGCTCGGTGATCGCGACGCCCTCGCCGCCGTGTTCCTTCTTGATCCGCGCCTCCTTGGCCTCCAGCGGCCCGAGCTTCGACTTGAAGGCGGCGGCGTTCTTCTGGAAGGCGGCCGCGTCGTCCGGGTCGGCCTTGGCGAGGGCGGTGGAGATCCGGTCGGCGACCTTGGCGACGGTGGGGAAGTCGTACCAGACGTGCTCGTTGAGCTCCCCGCCCTTGGGCGCGGTCCTGCCGGACACCTCGACCGAGTTGATCACCTCGGCGGAGTCGTTGTGGCCGCCCTTCAGCATGCGGTCGACGAAGTCGTCGTAGCCGCCGCCGTTCTCGACGACGACCTTCGCCTTGGACAGGGCCAGCTGGTTCTGGGGGTCGGCCTCGTAGGAGTGCGGGTCCTGGTCGGGGTCGCTGATGAGCGAGGTGACGTCGACTCTGTCGCCGCCGATGCGCTGGACGATGTCGCCGTAGACGTTCGTGGAGGCGACCACGCTCACGCGGTCCGGCGCGCTCTCGGCGTCGGCGCCGGCGGAGTCCGACGAGCTGCCGCAGCCAGCGAGCAGGGCCAGTGACGCGCTGGTCAGCAGCGCGAGGCGGCGGGACGTGGACAGGGGCATGGCTCCTCCAGGAAGGGCGCACAGGGGGTTTGCTCGGCACGCGCCACGCTAGATGGGAATGAATGTCAAGAGCGTGTTCCAGTCGAAGTCATGTGAAAACCATTGCCAATTATTGGAGATCGATTGGACTGTCTATCCAATTGCTGGACTTGTGGTCTAAAGTGGTGAAGGTGGGAGGAGGCGGGATGGACAGCGAGCTGAACACCGAGCGGGACGCGATCCTCGCCGCGCTGACGCCGGTCGTGGACGGGATCGCCGCGACATTCGGGCCCCTGTGCGACGTCGTGCTGCACGACTACCGGAACCCGGAGAAGTCGGTGGTCGCCGTCGCCGGTTCGGTGACCGGGCGGACGGTCGGCGGCGCGATGAGTGAGATCGGCATGCGCGTCCTCGCCCGCGGGGCCGCGGCGGCCGACGAACTGAACTACGTCACCCGTACCCGCGCCGGGGCGCTGGTGAAGTCTTCCACGATGGTGCTGCGGGACTCCACGGGAGCCGTCTTCGGCGCCCTCTGCGTCAATGTGGACGTCGGCGCCGTCACCCAGGTCCACGGCCTGCTCGGCGCACTCGCCGGACTCGGCGCCACCCCGGCGGAGCTGCCGACCACCACCTTCGGCAACGACATCGACTCCGTGGTCGACGCCCTCGTCGACGCCCACCAGTCGAAGCAGCGGGGTAGCTGGGCGGAGCTCGACCGCGCGGAGCGCCTGGAACTGTTCGGCGGGCTGGACACCCGTGGTGTCTTCGCCGTGCGCGGCGCCGTCGAGCAGGTCGCCGCCCGGCTCGGCATCTCCCGCGCCTCCGCCTACAACTACCTGTCCCAGGCCCGGGCGGCCCACGACACTTCCACCGGAGGATCCGCGTGACGACCACCACCCCACCGGTCACCCTCGACGACGTCCGGGACGCCGCAGCCAGGCTCAAGGGCGTCGCCCACCGCACCCCCGTGCTGCGCTCCCGCACCCTGGACGCGCTCGCGGGCGCCGAGATCCACCTCAAGTGCGAGAACTTCCAGCGCGTGGGCGCCTTCAAGTTCCGCGGCGCCTACAACGCCGCCTCCCGCCTCACCCCCGAGCAGCTGTCCCGGGGCATCGCCGCCTACTCCTCCGGCAACCACGCCCAGGCCGTCGCCCTGGCGGCCCGCGAGCTGGGCACCACCGCCGTGATCGTCATGCCGGCGGACGCCCCGCCGTCGAAGCGGGCGGCCACCGTCGGATACGGCGCCGAGATCGTCACGTACGACCGCTACACCGGCGACCGCGTCGCCATCGCCGAAGCCCTGGCCGCCGAGCGCGGTCTCGCCCTCATCCCGCCGTACGAGCACCCGCACGTCATGGCCGGACAGGGCACGGCCGCTCTCGAACTCCTCGAAGAGGTGGGGGAGCTGGGTGCCCTGCTGACGCCGGTCGGCGGCGGCGGGCTGATGGCCGGCAGTGCCACGGTCGCCAAGGGCCTGCACCCGGGCATCCGGACCATCGGCGTCGAGCCGGAGGCCGGGGACGACACCAGGCGCTCGCTGGAGGCCGGCCGGCGCATCAGCATCCCGGTCCCGCACACCATCGCCGACGGCCAGGCCCTGCACACTCCCGGAGAGCTGACCTTCTCGGTCAACCGGCGGCTCCTCGACGACGTCGTCCTGGTCACCGACGACGAGATCCGGGACGCGATGCGGTTCGCCTTCGAACGCCTGAAGATCGTCGTCGAGCCGAGCGGCGCCACCCCGCTGGCCGCCCTGCTCACCGGCCGGGCGGGCGCACTGCCGGGCCGGGTCGGCGTGATCATCTCCGGTGGAAACGTGGACGCCGGGCGCTTCGCCGAGCTCTGTGGCGGCGACGCCCCCTGATTGGCGCCGGCTGCCGGACGGACGGACGATGGAGGCAAACCCTCACCGAGGAGGAGCGTCATGCTGGAAGTGAAGACGCTCGACAAGCCTGACGAGCGGCGCGACTACCCCCGAGGCCACCTGGAAGCCGTCCACATGACGGGACTGGACTTCGCCGTGGCCACCTTCGAACCGGGCTGGCGCTGGTCCGAGTCCGTGGCCCCGATCGCCGGGACGGAGAGCTGCCGGATCCACCACAACGGCTATGTCGTCTCGGGCCGTATGCACATCCGCATGGACGACGGCGCGGAGAGCGAGGTGGGCCCCGGCGACGTGTTCGTCTGCGCGCCCGGCCACGACGCCTGGGTCGTCGGTGACGAGCAGTGCGTGGTGTACGACTTCGCGGGCAGCATGGCCAAGGACTACGCCAAGAAGGACTAGCGAGGCCCCCCGCCGATCGCGTGTCACACGGTGACGACCACCTTCGCCCGTGCGTGTTCCCCCTCCAGGTACCGGATCGCCTCGGCCGCCTCGCTGAGCGGATACGTCCGCTCGACGGCCGGGGTGATCTTCCCCGACTCGGCCAGCTTCCGCAGCGCCGTGAGATTCGCCCTGCTCTGCCGCGCCGAGACCTCCAGCAGCCGCTGGCCTCGCGCGAACGGAGCCTGCACCCGCCGCTTGAGGAACAGCCCCATCGGCCCCGCGACGCTGCCGCCCTCGTACACCCCACCACCGGACAGGACGAGCGTCCCGGTGGGGGTCAGCACGCGCCGGAAGTCACCGAGCGAGCGGTTGCCCACCAGGTCCAGCACGACGTCGTACCGTCTCCCGCCCCGGGCGAAGTCCTCCCGGGTGTAGTCGATGACCCGGTCCGCGCCCAGTGAGCGGACCAAATCCATGTTCCGTGTGCTGCACACGCCCGTCACGTCCGCGCCGCAGGCCTTGCCGAGCTGCACGGCGAACGTGCCGACCCCGCCCGACGCCCCGTTCACCAGGACCGCCTGGCCCGGCCGCACGGCGGCGACGTCGCGCAGGGCCATGAGAGCGGTGTTCCCCGCCAGCGGTACCGCGGCGGCCTGCTCGAACGTGAGGTTGGCGGGCTTCGGGCCCACCTCGCCCTCCCGTGCGCACACGTACTCCGCGAACGCGCCGTTCGCCTCCCCGTACACCTCGTCACCGGGCTCGAACCCCGTGACCCCGGGGCCCAGCGCCTCGACACGGCCCGCGAAGTCCCGGCCCCGCACCGGCACCCTGGGTCTGCGCAGCCCCATCACACCGCGGCCGAGCAGCGGGTCTCCGCGCATGAAGTGCCAGTCGTAGGCGTTGACCGAGGCCGCGTGCACCCGCACCAGCACCTCACCGGCGCCCGGCACCGGCCGGGCGACCTCCCGGAACTCCAGCGTGTCCGCCGAGCCGTACCGGTCCTGGACCACTGCTTTCATGAGACCCCCTCCGCTTGCGGCGAGCGTAGGAGATTCCCGGGGTGCGGCCATCGGGGACGGACCCTGATCTTCTCCGGAGGCCGGCGATCGATTCCCCCGACATCGGCCCTCTCCCCACCTCTGCCCTTGCCCTGGGAAACCGATCGGTTTACAGTTCCCCACGCGGGAAACTGTTCGGTTTCCCCGCTGAGGACAATGAGGGAGACCCCCATGACCGCCATCGATGGTTCCGTCGCTCTGGTCACCGGCGGCAGCCGCGGCATCGGCCGGGCGCTGGTCGCGGCCCTTCACGAGCGGGGCGCGCGGAAGGTGTACGCCACCGCCCGCGACCCGCGCACCGTCACGCACCCGGACGCCGTGCCGCTGGCCCTGGAGGTGACCGACCCCGCGTCCGTCGCCGCGGCGGCCGAGCAGGCGCAGGACGTCACCCTGCTGATCAACAACGCCGGTGCGTCGGTGAACGCGAACTTCCTCGACTCGCCCGTCGAGGACGTGCGCCGCGAGTTCGAGACGAACTTCTACGGGCCGCTCCTGGTGACCCGGGCCTTCGTCCCCGTCATCGAGCGCAACGGCGGCGGCCACATCCTCAACGTCCACTCCGTGCTGTCCTGGATCGGCCTCGCCGGCTCCTACAGCGCCTCCAAGGCCGCCTTCTGGTCGCAGACCAACTCGCTGCGCCTCGATCTGAAGCCGCGTGGGATCGACGTCACCGGCCTCCATGTCGGTTACGTCGACACGGACATGACCGTCGGAGTGGACGCCCCCAAGTCCACGGCCGGCTCCGTCGCGGCCCAGGCCCTCGACGGCATCGCGTCCGGCGCGTACGAGGTGCTGGCCGACGACATCTCGCGGCAGGTCAAGGCCGGGCTGGCGGCCGACCCGGCCGACCTCTACGCGCAGCTCACCGCCGCCTGATCACACCGGCAGCAGCCGCGCCACCAGTGCGCTCAACTGCCGGACGTCGCGGCACTCGTGCATGTCGGCCAGCTCGGCGTAGGCGGGCGCGACGGAGTCGCCCGTGCCCCAGCGGGAGCGCTGCTCGGGGTTGAGCCAGTGGACGCGGCGGGCGCGTTCGGTGATCCGCCGCAGGGCGGGCAGGTTCGGGTCGCTCCGGTTCGTGCGGGCGTCACCGAGAACGAACAGGGTCGTGCGCGAACCGACCGCGTCCGCGTAGCGCTCGGCGAACTCGCCCAGCGCCATGCCGTAGTCGCTGCTGCCGTGGAACTCCGTGACCGCCGCCTCCGCCCGGATGCGGGAGCCCAGCCCTTCCGGGTCGGCCCTGCCGTGCTCCAGCAGCCCGGTCACCTCGTCGATCCGGTTGACGAAGGCGAACACGCGCACCTTGCTGAACTGGTCGTGCAACGCCTGGACCAGCAGCATCGTGAAGTCCGAGAAGCTGGAGACCGACCCCGACACATCGCACAGCAGCACCAGTTCGGGACGGACGGGACGCCGTCTGCGCAGCACCGGCTTCATCGGCACACCGCCCGTCGACAGCGAACCGCGCAGGGTCCGCCGCAGATCGATCGAGCCCCGGGAGGCACGGCGGCGCCGGGCCGCCAACCGGGTCGCGAGCTTGCGGGCCAGCGGCTGCACCGTCCGGCGCAACTCGGCCAGCCGGTCCTTCCCGGCGAACAGGAAGTCGACCCGGTCGGCGGTCGGGGCCACCGCCCGCCGGGCGATCTCGTCCCGGCCGCGCCGCTCGGCGACCCGGCGCCGCGCCTCCGCCGCGACCATGGCCCTGAAGGTATCGACGCGCCGCCGGATCTCGTCCTCCAGCAGACGGTCCGCGAACCCCGAACTCCCGCCCTGTCCACGGACGTTGTCGCGGACCCGGGCCAGCAACGTCTGCGGCCGCAACCGTTCGAGCGTCTGGTACGACGACCAGCCGTCCGACTCCGGCGAGGAACCGTAGCCGCCGAAACCGTCGACCGCCTCGATCGCCAGCCGGCCCAGCGTCTCCTGGTCGTCGGCTGCCAGGGCGTCGGCCAGCCGGTCCCGCAGGTCCTCCCGCCCCGCCGCCCGCTGCTCCGGGCCGCCGACGCCGCGCGGGAAGTAGAGGTCGAAGACCGGGTCGAACACCTGCCGTTGCCCGGGACCGTGCAACAGCGTCGCCGCGAGCCCCTCGCGCAGCAGTTCCCGGTCCGCGAGGCCGAGTTCCTCGACCGCCCGCGCCGCGTCGACGCTCTCGCCGGTGCCGATCCGCACGCCGTGCGCGCGCAGCGCCCCGACGAAGGACGTCAGCCGCTCGGCGACACCCGCCGGCGTCGTCACAGGGCGTCCAGGTCGAGCTTGGCGGACGCCTTGAGGACGTCGTCCTGGTGCTTGAGGAGCACACCGAGCGTGGCCCGCACGACCGTCTCGTCCAGCGAGTCGGCCCCCAGCGCGAGCAGGGTGCGCGCCCAGTCGACGGTCTCGGCGACCGACGGCACCTTGCGCAGGTCCATCGCCCGCAGCGCGCCCACGACCCGGACCACCGAGTGGGCCAGGGCCTCTTCGAGGCCCGGCACCCTCAGCCGTACGATCCGGCGCTCCAGCTCCTCGTCCGGGAAGCCGATGTGCAGGAAGAGGCAGCGGCGGCGCAACGCCTCGGACAGCTCCCGGCTCGCGTTGGAGGTGAGGACCACGAAGGGGCGGCGGGTCGCGGCGATGGTGCCCACCTCGGGGACGGTCACCTGGAAGTCGCTGAGCACCTCCAGCAGCAGGCCCTCCACCTCGACGTCCGCCTTGTCGGTCTCGTCGATCAGCAGCACCTTCGGGTCGTCGCCCCGGATGGCGGTCAGCAGGGGCCGCGTGAGCAGGAACTCCTCGCTGAAGATGTCCGTACGGGCCTCGTCCCACGTCTCGTCGCGACCCGCGCTGATGCGCAGCAGCTGCTTGGCGTGGTTCCACTCGTACAGGGCGCGGGACTCGTCGACCCCCTCATAGCACTGGAGGCGCACGAGCCGGGCTCCGGCGACCTGGGCGACGGCCTTGGCGAGCTCCGTCTTGCCCACGCCGGCCGGGCCCTCCACCAGGAGCGGCTTGCCGAGGCGGCCGGCGAGGAAGACGGTCGTGGCGACGGCGGGCGAGGCGAGGTAGCCGGTCTCGGCGAGGCGTGCGGAGACGTCGTCGACGGATGTGAACAACGGGGCCTCCGGGGCGGGCGAAGGGATGGCGGGCAGGGCACTATCTAAGCGCTTGTTCACCCACGCTGTCACGGGGGTTCCGGTACGGCCGCACCCGGGCGGAGGAGGGCGGGGCGCGGGATGCGGAGCTGCTCGCCCGTCAGCTGATGCTGGTCTTCGACGGGGCCGGCGCCCGGGCCGGGGCCGGCATCGAGACGCTGGACGGCCTGACCGCGACGACCGTGACCGCGCTGCTGGACGCCTCCGGCACGCGGTGAAGGGCGACCGCCGCGGCGACCGCCCCTGCACCGGGTCCTCCGCTCACGCGGCCGATGCCACCGCCCGCACCGCCGGGGTGCGCAGTACCCGCCGCGCGGTGGCCAGGCCCGTCCCCATCGTCACCGCCGCGGCGACCGCCACAACGGCGAGCCACACGCCGAACGCCTGCTCAGGCAGCACCGCGTCGCCGCGGACCACGGTGAACGGCACGATCCCCGCCAGCGCCGCCGCAGTGCCGAAGAGGACACCGACGACCGTCAGCACCAGCCCCTCGACGCCCACCACACCCAGCACCTGCCCGGGCGTCGCCCCCGCCAGCCGCTGCTGACCGAACTCCCGCCCGCGATAACTGGTCGCCGCATACAGGGAGTTGACCAGCATGACGCAGACGAAGACCACGATGATGCCGACCACCGTGAAGTTCAGCGTCTCCAGGTTCTTCGCGTCGACCGACTTCACCGCCCCCGAGGCCGCGACGGCGTCGCTCTCCACCGCCTGCATGGTCAGCGTCGCCGTGGCGACCGCGGTGAACAGGATCAGCGACATCAGGATCCCGGCGAGCTGCCCGGTTCGCTCCCGCAGATTGCGCACCGCCAGCCAGCCGCTCGCGCCCTCGAGCGGCAGCCGGTCCAGCACGGCGGCCAGCAGCCGCGGCGCCTTCAGCGCGCACCCGACGGACAGCAGGATCGCCCCGTACGCCGGCGGCGCCATCAACGCGGCATCCGTCGCCGAGAACACGAACGTCGAGGTCACCGCCGCGGCGCCGGCGACCAGCGCCGCGTAGGCGAGGACCCTGCGCGCCCGGCCCCGCCGCCTGCTTCGGCCGCCGGCCCGCCGCACGGCGAGGAACGCGGCGCCCGCGGCGGCGAGCAGCGTGATGTCGAAGCCGGTCATGAAGGCCACGGGCCCGAAGGAGAACTCGACGGACCGCGCGACCTGACCGCTGTCCTGGAACACCTCCAGCAGCGCCCGGCCGCCGAGCATCGCCGGGCCGATCGCGAGAGCCGCGCCGGCCAGGGCCACGGCCACCGCCTCACCCACGACCATCCGCCTGATCTGTCCGGGAGTCGCCCCCGAGCAGCGCAGCAATTCCATCTCGGCGGCCCGCTGACGCACGTTCACCGTCAGCGTCGAGGCGATCGCGAAGAAGACCAGCAGGGTGCCGTAGCCGCCGACCACGCCCGCCGCGGTGGAGAGCGTGTCCGAGCTGACCGCGTCCACGCCCGGCTGCCCGGCCGTGTCGTGCATCGCGTTGAACGTCATGATGATCGCCGCGCCCAGGAACGCGGACAGCAGGGTCGCGAGGAACCGCCCGGGCCGCTGCCGGATCGACCGCATCGCCAGCATGAACATGACCTCACACCCCCGTCGGCACGTCGTCGCCCAGGTGCGCCAGCCGCTCGGCGACCGCGTCCGGAGTCGGGGCGTCCATCCGGCCCGCCAGCCGGCCGTCGGCGAGGAACAGCACGGAGTCGGCGTAGGAGGCGGCGACCGGATCGTGCGTCACCATCACCACCGTCCGGCCGTGCGCCCGCACCGCGTCCTGGAGAAGCCGCAGCACCCCCCGCGCACTGCGGGTGTCCAGCGCGCCCGTCGGCTCGTCCGCGAAGATCACCCGAGGTTCGGTGACCAGCGCCCGGGCGATCGCCACCCGCTGGCGCTGACCACCGGACAGCTGGTCGGGCCGGTGCCCGAGCCGGTCGCCGAGCCCCACGGCCGTCAGCACCTCCCGGACCCGCCGCCGGTCCACGCGCCGCCCGGCCAGTTTCAGCGGCAGCACCGTGTTCTGTGCGACGGTCAGCGTCTCCAGCAGGTTGTACTGCTGGAACACGAACCCGATCCGCCCGCGCCGGAACTTCGTCAGCTCGGTCTCGCCACCGCCCGTCAGCTCGGTGCCGTCGACCCGCACGATGCCGCTGTCGGGCCGGTCGAGCCCCGCAGCGCAGCTCAGCAGCGTCGACTTCCCGGAGCCGGACGGCCCCATCACCGCCGTGAAGGTGCCACGTTCCAGGCCGAGCGTCACCCCGTCCAGGGCGGTCACGGCGCTGTCGGCGCTCCCGTACGTCTTGGTGACCTTGACCAGCCGCAGCGCCTCGGCCGCGGGTCCCGGGTCCTGCTCCTGTCGTGGTCCGGTGCGGAACATCGTCGTCGTCCCCCTTCGTCGACACGCCCTGTGTCTCGCCCTCGACGCTACGGAGCAGGGGACGTGGCCACACTGGCCGCAGAACCCGTATCCCGGGGTGTACTCAGCGACACCCCGGGGGTCCCCGATCACCCCCGTACGGAAAGGGCTGACACGGCCTCAACAACCTCGGCGTCTTCGAGTCCGCCGATCCGCTGGCGATCAGCGACGAGGAGTGGCGCCGCTACTTCGACGTCAACGTCCTGTCGGCCGTGCGCCTCACCCGGCTCGTCCTGCCCGGCATGACCGAACGCGGCTGGGGGCGCGTCCAGTACATCGCCAGCGACTCGGCGGTCGTCATCCCCGCCGAGATGATCCACTACGGCATGTCGAAGACCGCCCTGCTCGCGGTGAGCCGGGGCTTCGCCAAGCAGGCGGCCGGCACCGGTGTCACGGTGAACTCCGTCATCACCGGGCCGACCCACACAGGCGGTGTCGAGGACTTCGTCTACCAGCTGGTGGACCGCGACCTGCCCTGGGACGAGGCCCAGCGCGCCTTCATGCGGCGGCACCGGCCGCAGTCCCTGCTCCAGCGGCTGATCGAGCCGGAGGAGATCGCCGGCATGGTCGTCTACCTCGCCTCCGACCACGCCTCGGCGACCACGGGTGGCGCCCTGCGGGCCGACGGAGGTTACGTCGACTCGATCCTGCCCTGACCGACCAGCACCACCTCCAGGGTGCGCGGGCCGTGCACCCCCTCCACCCGGTCCAGTTCGATGTCACTGGTCGCCGACGGCCCGGAGATCCACGTCAACGGGCGTGCCGGGTCGAGGCGTTCGATCCCCTGCGGTACGGACGACACGACCTGGCCGGGGACGCGCACGACACAGATGTGGTGGTCCGGGACGAGGGTGATCCGGCGGCGGCCCTGGTCGGGCGAGCCGTCCAGCACGATGGTGCCGGTCTCGGCGATCGCGACCGCGCAGGCCGTCACCACACTGTCCACCCGGTCCAGTTCGGCCGGGGTGCTCTCGGCCCGGTCCGCCACCCGCGTCACACCGGTCGCGGCCAGCCACCCCTCGTCCAGCCCGGGCGGCACCAGCACCGAAGCCGCCCCGCGCTTGTCCAGCAGCCCCGCGATCAGCCCGGCCAGCCCGTCGGCGTCCGTGCGGTGCACGATCGCCCGGTAGTCCGCCAGGTTCTCGGCGAGCAGCTCCACCGTCTGTGCGACGGACCGCTGCCCGTGCTCGCGCGCATAGTCACGCGACACCGCCTGCTCGTACGGCGCGTCGTCCCGTGGTACGTCCGCCAGCGCGCGCCGCACCCGCCCCAGGATCCGTTCCCTGCTGTTCACCTGTCCCCGTCCTTCCCACCACGAGTGCGCTGCCACCAGTCCCGGAACGGCTCGGCGGGCACCGGCGGCAGCTCCCGGGTCCCGCTCCAGGCCCGGCCGGGCCCGGGCAGCGTACGGGGGTGGAAGCGACGCGTCCGGGAGGCGGTCCGCTGGCCGGTGCGCAGCGCGCCCGGGTGCGTGAACGCCCAGCGTGCCGCGCGCATCGCCGCCCGCTCGGCGGCATGCCCCTTCGCGGGCCGCAGCACCACCTTGTTGCCCTCCCGGGTGACCTCGCCGCCCTGCACGACCCGCTCCCGCAGATGCACCAGCACCTCCGGGATGTCGATGGCGACCGGGCACACCTCGTAACACGCCCCGCACAGCGAGGACGCGTACGGCAGCGAGGCGTCGATCTCGCTTCCGGTGCCGCGCAGTTGCGGACTGAGGATCGCGCCGATCGGCCCCGGGTAGACCGAGCCGTAGGCGTGGCCGCCGGCCCGCTCGTACACCGGGCACACGTTGAGGCAGGCCGAGCAGCGGATGCAGCGCAGGGCCTGCCGGCCGACCTCGTCGGCGAGGGTGTCGGTGCGGCCGTTGTCCAGCAGCACCAGATGGAAGGTGCTGGGCCCGTCCCCGCCGGTCGTGCCGGTCCACGTCGACGTGTACGGGTTCATGCGCTCGGCCGTGGAGGAGCGGGGGAGGGTCTGCAGGAACACCTCCAGGTCCCGCCACGTCGGCACGATCTTCTCGATGCCGACGACCGAGATCAGCGTCTCGGGCAGGGTCAGGCACATCCGCCCGTTGCCCTCGGACTCCACGACCACCAGGGTGCCCGTCTCGGCGACCATGAAGTTGGCGCCGGAGATGCCGACCTTGGCCCGCAGGAACTTTTCCCGCAGGTGCACGCGGGCGGCCTCGGCGAGTTCGGCCGGAGTGTCGGTCAGGCCCTCGGGAGCGGGGCGGCCCCACTCGCTCATCTCGCGGGCGAAGATGTCCCGGATCTCGCCCCGGTTGCGGTGGATGGCCGGGACGAGGATGTGCGAGGGCCGGTCCTTGCCCAACTGCACGATCAGCTCGGCCAGATCGGTCTCGTAGGCGCGGATGCCCTCGGCCTCCAGCGCCTCGTTGAGCCCGATCTCCTGCGTGGCCATCGACTTGACCTTGACGACCTCGGACTCGCCGGTCATCTTCACCAGCTGGGTGACGATCTCGTTGGCCTCGTCCGCGTCGGCGGCCCAGTGCACGACGCCGCCCGCGGCCGTGACCGACTCCTCCAACCGCACGAGGTAGCGGTCGAGATGGCGCAGCGTGTGGTCCTTGATCCGCTTGCCCGCCTCGCGCAGCTCGGCCCAGTCGGACACCTCCGCGACGGCCGTGGCCCGCTTGGCGCGGATGGTGTGTGTGGCGTGCCGCAGATTGCCGCGCAGGGTCGTGTTCCCCACGGCCTCCCGCGCGGCCTCCGGGAACGCCGGCATGCCGAGATACGTCCCGCTCATACGACCGGTTCCTCCTCCGTGCTCGCCAGGATCTCCGCGATGTGCACCGGCCGCATGCCGGTCCGCAGCCGGGCCATGGTCCCGCCGATGTGCATCAGGCAGGAGTTGTCGGCCGCGCACAGCACCTCGGCGCCCGTCGACTCGGCGTTGCGCACCTTGTCGGCACCCATCGCCGCCGAGACGTCGGAGTTCTTCAGTGCGAAGGTGCCGCCGAACCCGCAGCACTCGTCCGCCCCCGGCAGCTCGGCCAGCTCCAGCCCCTTCACGGCCTGCAGCAGCCGCCGGGGCCGCTCGCCGAGGCCGAGTCCGCGCAACCCGTGGCAGGTCGGGTGGTAGGTCACCTTGTGCGGGTAGTACGCCCCGACGTCCGTCACGCCCAGCACGTCGACCAGGAACTCCGTGAGCTCGTACGTCTTGGGCACCACCGGCGCCAGCGTGGCCGCGAGGGTGTCCCCGCGCCCCTCTGCCCGGGCCCGCTCACCCATCCTCGGATACAGCTCCCGCACCATCGCCCCGCACGACCCGGACGGCGTCACGATCGCCTCGTACGCGCCGAAGACATCGGAGAAATGCCGGGCGAGCGGCTCGGCCTCGTGACGATATCCGGTGTTGTAGTGCGCCTGCCCGCAGCAGGTCTGCGCCATCGGGAAGTCGACATCGACGCCCAGCCTGGTCAGCAGTTTCACCACGGCGCGTCCGGTGTCCGGATAGAGCGTGTCGTTGACGCAGGTCAGGAACAGGGCGACACGCATCGCGGCTCCTTGTGGTCGGTCATCGGATGAGTTGCAGCGTAGTGCGGGGACGGGGCCCGGGGGAGACCCCGTCAGTCCCCGGCGAGCCGGTCCTGCGCGACACGCCACCGCTCGGTCCCGCCGCGCGGCTCGTACCGCGTGAGCGGCTGCGTACGGACGAGCAGCCGCCGCATCCCCGCGAGGTCACCGACCAGCCCGTGCGCCCGCGCCTGTACGAGCACGTTCCCCAGGGCGGCGGCCTCGGTCGGCCCGGCCACCACCGGCAGCCCGCACGCGTCGGCGGTCAGCTGGCACAGCAGGGCGTTGCGCGTACCGCCCCCGACCACGTACACGACGTCGACCGCGTGCCCGGCGAGCCGCTGGGCGTCCTGGACGGCCTTGCGGTGCGCGAGGGCGAGGGAGTCGAGGATGCAGCGCGTCACCTCGGCCGGCGACTCGGGCACGGGCTGGCCCGAGACCCGGCACGCCTCGGCGATCCGCTGCGGCATCCGCCCCGGCGCGAGGAACGCCGCGTCGCCCGCGTCCACGACCGACCGCAGCGCCGGAGCCTTGGACGCCTCCAGCAGCAGCCCGCCCAGGTCCGGGTCGCCCCAGGCCCGTACGCACTCCTGGAGCAGCCAGAGCCCCATGATGTTGCGCAGATAGCGGACCGTACCGTCCAGTCCCAGCTCGTTGGTGAAGTTGGCGGCCCGGCTCTCCTCGGTCAGCACCGGCGCGTCCAGCTCCAGCCCGGCCAGGGACCAGGTGCCGGTGCAGATGTAGGCGAACCGTTCGTCCGAGGCGGGTACGGCGGCGACCGCCGAGGCGGTGTCGTGCGACCCGACGGCCGTCACCGGCACCGGACCGCTGAGCCCGGTCTCCTCCAGCACCTCCTCGCGCAGCAGCCCCGCCGGATCGCCGGGTCGCCTCAGCGGTGCGAACAGGTGCAGGTCGATGCCGAGCCGAGAGGCGATGTCGTGCGACCAGTCACGCGTCCGGGGGTCGATCAGCTGGGTCGTGGACGCGTTGGTCAGCTCCGTGCCCTGCTCGCCGGTCAGCCAGTACGTCAGCAGGTCCGGCATCAGCAACAGCCGCCGGGCCTGAGCGAGCTGGGTGGTGGAGCGGGCGGCGGTGAGCTGGTACAGGGTGTTGAAGGGCGCGTACTGCAACCCGGTCGCGGCGTACAGCTCCCCGGCGGGCACGGTCGCCCACACCTTCTCCGCGACGCCCTCCGTCCGGGCGTCCCGGTAGTGCACGGGATTGCCGAGCAGCGCCCCGTCCGCGTCCAGCAGCCCGTAGTCCACGGCCCAGCTGTCGATGCCGACGGAGTCGGCCTGCCCCGCTGCCCGCAGCCCCTCCAGCACCCCGGCGTACAGCCCGAGCACGTCCCAGCGCAGTCCCTCGGGCACGCGTACCGGCCGGTTCGCGAAGCGGTGGGCCTCGCTCAGCTCCAGCGAGTCGGGGCCCACGCGGCCGACCATGACGCGCCCGCTGGACGCCCCGAGGTCGACCGCGGCGTACGACTTCACGGCCGCGCTCATCGCAGGAAGGCGGCCGCGACGCCGGCGTCGACCGGGATGTGCAGACCGGTCGTGTGGGTGAGATCCCCGCCGGTCAGCGCGAAGACGGCATTGGCGACATGCTCCGGGAGCACCTCGCGCTTGAGGATGGTCCGCTGGGCGTAGAACTCACCCAGCTTCTCCTCCTCCACCCCGTACACGGCGGCCCGCTTGGCGCCCCACCCGCCGGCGAAGATCCCCGAGCCGCGCACGACACCGTCCGGGTTGACCCCGTTGACCCGGATCCCGTGCTCGCCCAGCTCGGCGGCGAGCAGCCGCACCTGGTGCGCCTGGTCGGCCTTGGTGGCCGAGTAGGCGATGTTGTTGGGACCGGCGAACACGGCGTTCTTCGACGCGATGTAGACGATGTCGCCGCCCAGCTCCTGGGCGATCATCACCCGGGCCGCTTCCCGCGACACGAGGAACGACCCGCGCGCCATGATGTCGTGCTGAAGGTCCCAGTCCCTGGCGGAGGTCTCCAGCAGCGGCTTGGAGATCGAGATGCCCGCGTTGTTGACGACGAGGTCGACACCGCCGAAGGCCAGTACGGCCGCCCGGAACGCCTCGGCGATCTGCTCCTCGGAGGTGACGTCCACCGTGACCGCGACGGCCTTGTCGGGCCCGCCCAGCTCTTCGGCGACGGCCTCGGCGTTCTCCGCGTTGAGATCGGCGACGACCACACACGCCCCGTCGGCCACGAGCCGGTGCGCGATGGCCTTGCCGATCCCGCTCCCGGCGCCCGTCACCAGCGCCACCCGGGTCGCCAGCGCCTTCGGCTTCGGCATCCGCTGAAGCTTGGCCTCCTCCAGCGCCCAGTACTCGATCCGGAACTTCTCGGACTCCTCGATCGGCGCGTAGGTGGAAACGGCCTCGGCCCCGCGCATCACGTTGATGGCGTTGACGTAGAACTCGCCCGCCACGCGGGCGGTCTGCTTGTCCTTGCCGAAGGAGAACATGCCCACCCCCGGCACCAGCACGATCGCCGGGTCGGCGCCGCGCATGGCGGGGGAGTCGGGCTCGGCGTGCCGCTGGTAGTAGGCGGCGTACTCCTGGCGGTACTCGGCGTGCAGCTCCTTCAGCCGGGCGATCGCCTCCTCGAGCGGAGCGCTCGGCGGCAGGTCGAGCACCAGCGGGCGGACCTTGGTGCGCAGGAAGTGGTCCGGGCAGGAGGTGCCGAGGGCGGCCAGCCTCGGGTGCTCCGCGCTCGCGAGGAAGTCGAGAACGACCTCGGAGTCGTTGAAGTGCCCGACCTGAGGCCGGTCCTGGGAGGCGATGGCCCGCACGTACGGGGCGAGTGCGGCGGCCCGCTCCCGCCGCTCGCCGGCGCCCAGCGCGGCGTACCCCTCGATCACCGACCCGAACGGCTCGGCCTTCCCCCGCTCGGCGAGGAACCGCTCGGCGGTCCGGATGATGTGCAGCGAGTTCCGCTCGCACTCCTCGGACGTGTCACCCCAGGCGGTGATCCCGTGCCCGCCGAGAACGCACCCGATGGCCTGCGGATTGGTCTCTTTCACGGCCGCGATGTCCAGCCCGAGCTGGAAACCGGGCCGCCGCCACGGCACCCACACCACGCTGTCCCCGAAGCACTCGGCGGTCAGCTTCTCCCCGTCGGCGGCGCAGGCGAGCGCGATCCCCGAGTCCGGGTGCAGATGATCGACGTGCGCGGCCTCCACGAGCCCGTGCATGGCGGTGTCGATGGACGGGGCGGCCCCGCCCTTGCCGTGCAGGCAGTAGTCGAACGCGGCGACCATCTCGTCCTCACGCTCGACACCCGGATACACGTCGACGAGCGCCCGCATCCGGTCCAGCCGCAGCACGGCCAGCCCTGTTTCCGTGAGAGTGCCGAGGTCCCCTCCGGACCCCTTGACCCACATCAGTTCGACGTCGCCGCCGGTGACGGGATCGGTCTCGGTGCCCTTGGCGGAAGCGTTGCCGCCGGCGTAGTTGGTGTTGCGCGGATCGGCACCGAGCCGGTGCGAACGAGCGAGCAGGTCGGCGGCCTCGGGATGGGGTGCCATGAATACCAGTTCCTTTCAAGGGAGGGTGGATGTTTCAGGGGCGCGGGGAACTGCGCGACCAGCCACGTACGGCCCGCACCCCGCGGACAACAGAACTCGGCAGACGCTTACGCACCCCACCCCGCCTGCTGTCCACCAACCCGCTCAGCAACAATCCGCTCACCCCACCCGGACCGCCGATACGCGGCAAGGGGCTCGGGGTCCAGCCCCATCTCCTCACGCACCTCACGAAGCAGAGGCCGCACATCCGTGTTGTACGCATCCATCACCACGGCATTGGCCTCCAGCACGTCACCCGCCCGCTGCGCCGCGTCCAACGCGTCACCGTCGACCAGCAGCGCCTTCGCCGTGGCCTCCTGCACATTCATCACCGACCGGATGATCGCCGGGATCTTCGCCTCGATGTTGTGGCACTGGTCGAGCATGAACGCGACCTCGGACGAGAACCCGCCGCCCCGCACGACCTCGTACATGATCCGGAACAACTGGAACGGATCGGCCGCCCCGACCATGAGGTCGTCATCCGCGTAGAACCGCGAGTTGAAGTCGAACCCGCCGAGCTTCCCCTCACGCAGCAGCGTCGCCACGATGAACTCGATGTTGGTACCCGGCGCGTGATGCCCCGTGTCGACGACGACCTGCGCCTTCGGCCCGAGCTTCAGACAGTGGGCATAGGCGGTACCCCAGTCCGGCACATCTGTCGTGTAGAACGCCGGCTCGAAGAACTTGTACTCCAGCAGCATCCGCTGCCCGTCCCCGAGCCGCTCGTAGACCTCCGCCAGCCCCTCGGCCAGCCGGTCCTGCCGCCCCCGGATGTCGTCCTGCCCGGGATAGTTCGTCCCGTCGGCGAACCACAGCTTCAGATCCGCCGAACCCGTCGCGTCCATGATGTCGACGCACTCCAGCAGATGATCCACCGCCTTCCGCCGCACGGAAGCCTCGGGATGGCAGATGCTCCCGAGCTTGTAGGCGTCGTCCTGGAAGGTGTTGGAGTTGATCGCCCCGAGCTTCACGCCCCGCTGCTCGGCATGCTTGGCCAGGGCCGCGTAGTCGTCGACCTTGTCCCACGGGATGTGCAGGGCCACCGTGGGCGCGACCCCGGTGAACTCGTGCACCTTCGCCGCGTCGTCCAGCTTCTCGAACGGGGTGCGCGGCACGCCCTCCTGAGCGAACACCTTGAAGCGTGTGCCCGAGTTCCCGTACGCCCACGACGGCGTCTCGACGGCCTGTGTCTTGAGAGCGGCCTTCGCCGCGGCGAGCTCGGTCACGTCAGGCTCCTGTGACATCGGGTCGTGACGACCACTGAATGAAACGATTCAGGACGCGAAGCTATGGGCCCCCCGAAGGGGTGTCAACCCCTCCGGCCAAGACGGTCTCGCGTGACCCATGTGTGACCTTGCATCCCCGAAACTTTTTCGACCGGAACCCATTGACGTGACATGCGCGGCCCGCCTAACGTCCCGGCAACCCAGTTGAAACCTTTCACGACGCCGAGAGGGCTGACCCGCCGGCGTCGTCGAGGAGCCCTCATGACCCACCCGTCCACCACGGGTCCGGCCCCGGTTCTCGCACTGAAGGACGTCTCCAAGTCCTTCGGCGCGGTCCGCGCACTGCGGGACGTCTCCCTGGAGCTGTTCCCCGGGGAGGTGCACGCACTCGCCGGCGAGAACGGTGCCGGCAAGTCCACCCTCATCAAGACCCTTGCCGGGGTGCACCGCCCGGACGCCGGCCAGGTGCTGCTCGACGGTGCGCCCGTCGCCTTCCACGGACCCGGCGACGCCCGCGACGCCGGTATCGCCGTGATCTACCAGGAGCCCACGCTCTTCCCCGACCTGTCGATCGCCGAGAACATCTACATGGGCCGCCAGCCGCGCCGCGCCCTCGGCCGGATCGACCACAAGGCCACGCACAACGCGACCGCCGCCCTGATGGAGCGCCTCGGGGTGGAACTCGACCCCGACCGGCCCGCCCGCGGTCTGTCCATCGCCGACCAGCAGATCGTCGAGATCGCCAAGGCCCTCTCCTTCGACGCCCGCGTCCTGATCATGGACGAACCGACCGCCGCCCTCACCGGCAGCGAGGTCGCCCGCCTCTTCGGCGTCGTGCGCACTCTGCGCGACCAGGGCGCCGCCGTGCTGTTCATCTCCCACCGGCTGGAGGAGATCTTCGAGATCTGCCGGCGGGTCACCACCCTGCGCGACGGAGCCTGGATCGCCAGCGAGCCGCTGGAGGACATGACCGAGGACGACCTCGTGCGCCGCATGGTCGGCCGCGACCTCGACGAGCTGTACCCCAAGCAGGAGGTCGAGCCGGGCGAGGTCGCCCTGAGCGTGCGCCGGCTGACCCGCGAGGGTGTCTTCACCGACGTCTCCTTCGACGTCCGGCACGGCGAGATCGTCGGCCTGGCCGGACTGGTCGGCGCCGGGCGCACGGAGGTCGCCCGGGCCGTGTTCGGCATCGACCGCTGGGACGCCGGCGAGGTGAGCGTCCAGGGCAAGGCCCTGGTCAACGGAGCGCCCTCCACCGCCATGGCCGCCGGGCTCGCCCTGGTCCCCGAGGACCGGCGCGCCCAGGGCTTGGTGATGGACATGTCCATCGAACGGAACATCGGGCTCACCGGGCTCCGTACGACGGTGAAGGCCGGGCTCATGGACCGCGGCGCCGAGCGCAGCCGCTCCCTCGACTGGGCCGTCAGGCTCCAGGTCAAGTACGCCCGGATCGCCGACACCGTCAACACCCTGTCCGGCGGCAACCAGCAGAAGGTCGTGCTCGCCAAGTGGCTGGCCACCGGCCCGAAGGTGCTGATCGTCGACGAGCCGACCCGGGGCATCGACGTCGGCACCAAGGCCGAGGTGCACCGGCTGCTGTCGCAGCTGGCCGCCGACGGCGTGGCCGTACTGATGATCTCCTCCGACCTGCCCGAGATCCTCGGCATGGCCGACCGCGTGCTGGTGATGCACGAGGGCCGGCTCACCGCCGAGATCCCACGCTCCGACGCCACCGAGGAAACCGTGATGGCCGCAGCCACCGGGAGGGCCGCCGCATGACGGTCGTCACTCCGCAAGAAGCCCCCGTGGCCGATGTGCCCAAGTCGAGCGGCACCCGGCTGGTCGACCGCGTCTTCAAGATGCGCGAACTGGCCATCCTGCTCGTCTTCCTGGTGATGATCGGCGTCACCCAGGCGGGCAACAGCGAGTTCCTGTCCGAACAGGGCATCAAGGACCTGCTGCTGAACGCGACGATCCTGGTCCTGGTGGCCACCGGCCAGTCCCTCGTCGTCATCACCCGCAACGTCGACCTGTCCGTCGGATCCACGCTCGGCATCAGCGCCTTCGCCGCCGGCATCTATCTCCAGGGCGGCGGCAACCCCGTCGTGGCGATCGCGCTGGCCGTGCTGCTCGGCATCGGCTTCGGACTGCTGAACGGACTGCTCGTCAGTCTCGGCCAGGTGCCCGCGCTCGTCGTCACCCTCGGCACGCTGTACATCATCCGCGGCATCGACTCCATCTGGGTCGGCTCCCGCCAGATCACCGCGGCCGATCTGCCCGGCGGATTCGTCGACTTCGGCTCCGGCGGCATCTCGGCGGTGCCGTACCTGGCGCTGATCGCGCTGGCCGTGCTCATCGCCACCGCCTACTACCTCAAGCACTTCGCCAGCGGCCGCGAGCTGTACGCGCTCGGCTCCAACCCCGAGGCCGCCCGCCTCGCCGGCATCCCCGTCCGCAAGCGGACCCTCGCCGCCTACACCTTCTGCGGCGCCCTCGCCGGACTCGCCGGCGCGATGTACCTCGCCCGGTTCGGCAACGTCGACTCCGGCACCGGCAGCGGCTACGAACTGACCGTCGTCAGCGCGGTCGTGGTCGGCGGCGTCGTCTTCACCGGCGGCTCCGGCAGCGTCTACGGCGCGGCCCTCGGCGCGCTGCTGCTGACCTCCATCAACAGCGTGCTGCCCGCCCTCGGCGTCAGCTCCGTCTGGGTGCTCGCCATCAACGGCATCCTGCTCATCCTCGCGATCGCGGTCGACCGGGTCGTCGCGCTGCGCGTGGCCTCCGCCCTGAAGAAGAGGAACGCCCGCCATGGCTGACATCTCCCCGAGCCGAACGGTCCACTGGTCCGGCCTGAAGAGGTGGGATTCCGCCGTCGGCGCCCTGCTCGTCGTGGTGCTGCTGTTCTCCTTCGGTTTCGTCGACGGGTTCGGCAACGCGTTCAACCTGTCGTTCCTGATCGGCAGCACGCTGCCGATCGCGCTGATCGCGCTGCCGATGACCCTGCTGGTCGTCTCCGGTGAGATCGACCTGTCGGTCGCCTCCACGGCCGGTCTGTCGGGTGCCGTGATGGGCGCCCTGTGGAACCAGGGCATGACCATCGAGACGATCATCCCGATCTGCCTGCTGCTCGGTGTCGTGTGCGGGCTGATCAACGGGCTCCTCGTGACCAGGCTGGGGCTGCCGTCCCTCGCCGTCACCATCGGCACGCTGGCCGCCTACCGGGGCATCGCGCAGATCGTGCTCGGCTCCGACGCGGTGACCGACTTCCCGACGCAGTACCTGGACTTCGCGGCCGGACGCATCGGCGACACGTTCATCCCGTACGCCCTGCTGCCGTTCGTCGTCCTGCTCGCCATCGCCGTGGTCGCGCTGCACGCCACGCCGTTCGGCCGGTCGCTGTTCGCGATCGGCGCGAGCGAGGAGGCCGCCCGCTTCGCCGGCATCCGGGTCAAGCGGCAGAAGCTGATCCTGTTCACCCTGACCGGTCTGATGGCCTCCCTGACCGGCATCTTCTGGGCGCTGCACTACGCCAGCGCCCGCTACGACAACGCCACCGGCCTCGAACTGTCCGTCGTGGCCGCCGTGCTGCTCGGCGGCATCGACTTCGACGGCGGCAAGGGCACGCTGGGCGGCGCCATCGCCGGGGTGTTCCTCCTCGGGGCGCTGCAGAACGTGATGAGCCTCCAGGACGTGTCCGCCCAGTCCCAGATCGTCGTCACCGGCGTCCTGCTCGTTCTGTCCGTGCTCGGCCCCCGGGTCCTGCGGCAGATCTCCACAGCGAGGGCGGGCCGCAGAGCCGCCTCGACTCCCCTCTCGTCATCCAGCTCTTCCTCGTAAAGGACCATCGCCATGCGCAAGTCAACCCTCCGCCGCAGCTGCGCGGCCCTCGCCACCGCCACCTCCCTCGCGCTCGCGCTCACCGCCTGCGGCGGCACCACCAAGAAGGACGTCGCCGACGAGGGCGCCTCCGCCGCCACCGCCGGCAAGGCCGACCCCAACGCCGCCACCAAGAAGGGCCTCACCGTCGGGTTCCTGCCCAAGCAGGTCAACAACCCGTACTTCACCAGCGCCGACAAGGGCGGCGAGAAGGCGCTGAAGGAGCTGGGGTCCAGCTACAAGGAGGTCGGGCCGTCCAGCGCGACCGACACCGCCGGGCAGGTCTCCTACGTCAACACGCTCACCCAGCAGCAGGTCGACGCGATGGCCGTCTCCGCGCAGGACCCCGGTGCGCTGTGCACCGCCCTGAAGCAGGCCATGAAGAACGACATCAAGGTCGTCACCTACGACTCCGACACCACCCCCGACTGCCGCAACGCCTTCGTCTCCCAGGCCTCCGCCGAGGACCTGGGCCGTACCGAGGTGCAGCTGCTCGCCAAGCAGGTCGACCACAAGGGCGAGATCGCGATCCTGTCCGCCGCGCAGACCGCGACGAACCAGAACACCTGGATCGACTTCATGAAGGACGAGCTGAAGAAGCCCGAGTACAAGAACATGAAGCTGGTGAAGGTCGCGTACGGCAACGACGACGCCCAGCAGTCCTTCCAGCAGACCCAGGGCCTGCTCCAGGAGTACCCGAACCTGAAGGGGATCATCTCCCCGACCACCGTCGGCATCAAGGCCGCCGCCCAGTACCTGTCGGGCTCCAAGTACAAGGGCAAGGTCAAGCTGACCGGCCTCGGCACCCCCAACGACATGCGCAAGTACGTCAAGAACGGCACCGTCGAGGCGTTCGAGCTGTGGGACCCGGCCAAGCTCGGCGAGCTGGCCGCCCGTACCGCCGTCGCGCTGTCCTCCGGGCAGATCACCGGCAAGGAGGGCGAGACCTTCAAGGCCGGCTCCATGGGCGAGTACACCATCGGCAAGGACGGCGTGATCAGCCTCGGCAAGCCGACCGTGTTCGACGCCAAGAACATCGACCAGTTCAACTTCTAGATCCTGGGAGGTCCTTGATGCAGCGCGTGTGCTTCCTGCTGAAGGTCCGGGCGGAGCGCCTCGACGAGTACCGCGAGCGGCACGCCGCGGTATGGCCCGAGATGCTCCAGGCACTCTCACAGACCGGCTGGCACAACTACTCGCTCTTCCTGCGCGAGGACGGACTGCTCGTCGGCTACCTCGAGACCGAGGACTTCGCGGCCGCCCAGGCCGGCATGGAAGCCACCGACGTCAACGCCCGCTGGCAGGCGGAGATGGCGCCGTTCTTCGAGTCGCTGGACGGCGCCCGGCCCGACGAGGCCATGAAACCGCTCACCGAAGTATTCCACCTCGCATGACAATGGAGTCCACGCGATGCACAGACGTACCTTGCTGGCCGCCGCTCTCGCGGGAGCGGTGGTGACCCCCGCCTTCGCCTCCGGCACGGCGCGGGCCGCCGACCCCGGCCCGTCGGTCACCCGCACCGGCACCACCACGCTCGACGGCCAGGCCCTCTTCTTCGTGTCCTATGACGGGCTGGTCAACAACAACGCGTTCCAGAAGAACGGCCTGCTGACCTACAAGGGCTACCAGTACGCCGCCTGGTACACCGCCGACCGCAACGCCGTCGTCGGCCGCCGTGCCCTCGGCGCGAGCACCTGGTCCACCGTGAAGGTCGGGCACACTCTTCGCTACAACGACTCCCACAACGTCATCTCCATGGGCCTCTCCAAGGTCGACGGCCGGCTGCACCTCAACATGGACTCCCACAGCGACGGCTTCACGTACGTCAAGTCCGTCGCCGGGCTCATGGACAACCCCGCGGGGCTGAGCTGGACCGCGAGCCGCTTCGGCGCGCCCCAGTCGACGCTGGACGGGCTGGCACTGACCTCGCAGTTCACCTACCCGCAGTTCGTCTCCACGCCGGACGGCAAGCTCCAGCTGAGCTACCGCGTCGCCGTCTCGGGCAACGGCCGCAACGCCCTCGCCGAGTACGACGGCACCAAGTGGACCAACCTCGGCGAATGGTCCGCCTCCACCGGCACGTACAGCAGCGAGCACGGCTCCTCGACGGCCCGCAACATGTACCTGCACGGCATCGACTACGACCGCAACGGCCGGCTGCACTCCTTCTTCACCTGGCGCGAGCAGAACGGCGCCGTGATGTGCAGCAGCGGCGGCATCACCAACCACGACACCGGCTACGTCTACTCCGACGACCGGGGCCGCACCTGGCGCAACAACGCCGGTGCCGTCGTCGGCGTCACCGGAGGCTCCGACAAGGTGTCCGTCAACGACGCCGGTCTGGTCGTGGACCCCCTGAACCCGGACCACTCCCTGATGAACCAGGAGAGCCAGTTCACCGACTCCGCGGGCCGGCCGCACGCGATCATCTCCTACGTCCCGGGCCGGTTCGGCCAGTGCACCACGAACTACGTCGCGAACCGGACGGCCAACGGCCGTGCCTTCCATGTCCGCAAGAACGCCTCCGGCACCTGGCAGAAGACCGAGATACCGGTCCCGCTCAACTCCAGCCAGCGCACCAAGCTGATCCTGGACAAGTACGACAACGCCTACGCCATCTTCCCGTTCGGGCGGATCGCCGCGGCTTCCGCCGCCTCCGGGTACACCGACTGGAAGATCCTTTTCGACGGCAGCGGCCTCAACGCCTTCGGCGAGGTCGTCACCGACGAGACACGGGTCGCGCAGGACGGGGTGCTGTCCTTCATGTACCAGGAGAAGTCCAGCGGTACGACGCCCTCGGCGCTGCGCGTCGTCGACTTCCGCCTGCCCGCCTGACCGCGACCGGTTCCCGGGGCGGCTGCCGGTAGTGTGAAGCCGCCCCGGCCGCCGCCCCCCTCGTCTCCCTCTGGAGGTCCCTGCCCGATGGCCCAGTCGGTGGGTATCAAGGACGTCGCCCGCGTCGCCGGAGTCTCCGTCGGCACCGTCTCGAACGTGATCAACCGCCCGGACACGGTCGCGACCGAGACTCGGGCCCGCGTGCTGTCCGCGATAGACCGGCTCGGCTACGTCCGCAGCGAGTCGGCTCGCCAACTGCGCGCGGGCCGCAGCCGCATCATGGGGCTGCTCGTCCTCGACATGGGCAACCCCTTTTTCGTCGACGTGGCGCGCGGCGCCGAGCGCGCCGCCCGGCAGGCCGGACTCGGCGTGATGGTCTGCAACAGCGCCCAGAACCCGGGCGAGGAGGCCGAGTACCTGTCGCTCTTCGCCGAGCAGCGGGTGCGCGGTGTGCTGCTCACGCCCGCCGACGCGACCGGCCGCAACATCGAGGGGTTCCGCCGGCACAACATCCCCTTCGTCCTGGTCGACCGGGTCGCCGAGGGCACCACCGAGTGCTCGGTCTCCGTCGACGACGTCGCGGGCGGCGCCCTGGCCGTACGCCACCTCGTCGACGCCGGGCACCGCTCCCTCGCCTACGTCAGCGGCCCGCCCGGCCTGAACCAGGTCCGTGACCGGCGCACCGGCGCCCTCGAAGCGCTCGCCGAGGCCGGGCTCGGGCCCGACGTGCTGCGCGAACTGCCCACCGAGCGGCTGGACGTCGCCGCCGGCCGCGACGCCGGGGCCCGGCTGCTCGGGCTCGCCGACCGGCCCACCGCCGTGTTCTGCGCGAACGACCTGCTCGCCCTCGGAGTGCTGCAGGCCATGTACGCGGCCGGTGTCGGCGTCCCCGACGACCTCGCCATCGTCGGCTACGACGACATCGAGTTCGCCGCCGCCGCGGCCGTCCCGCTCACCTCGGTCCGGCAGCCCGCCGTCACCATGGGCGCCATGGCCGCCGACCTGCTCCTGGAGGAGACGGAGGAGGAAGGCACGGCGCGAGCGCACGAGCACCGCAGGGTCGTCCTCCAGCCCGAGCTGGTGGTCCGCCGCTCCAGCCTGTCCGCCCGCTAGGTCGTGTCCGCGAAGTCCCGTCGTTCGCCCGCGGGGCAGGCGGGACCTTGCGGACACGGCCTAGGGCTGAACCGCCGTTCAGCAAGGTTTCATGATCGAAGGGCTCACCCGCGGACGATCGCTGTGATGAACTGGGACGCGGTCCGAAAATCCGTCCGTCCCGGGAGCCCTGTTGACCACCAGCTACCGTCAGCCCGGAGTCGTCCTCACCGACCGCCGCTTCACCGTCCCCCTCGACCACGACCGCCCCGAGGACGAGACGATCGAGCTGTACGCCCGCGAAGTCGTGGCGAGCGACAAGGCGCACCAGGACCTGCCGTGGCTGCTCTACCTCCAGGGCGGTCCCGGCTTCGGCGCGGACCGGTCCGTCGGCCGCCCGGGCTGGCTGGGCAGGGCCCTGCAGGAGTACCGCGTCCTGCTCCTCGACCAGCGCGGCACCGGCCACAGCACACCCGCCAACCGCCAGACGCTCCCGCTGCGCGGCGGCCCCGCCGAGCAGGCCGAGTACCTCACGCACTTCCGCGCCGACTCGATCGTCCGCGACTGCGAGGTCATCCGCGCGGAGCTCACCCCCGGCAAGCCCTGGACCGTCCTCGGCCAGAGCTTCGGCGGCTTCTGCGCGACCAGCTACCTGTCCCTGGCCCCCGAGGGCCTGACCACCGCCGTGCTCACCGGCGGCCTGCCCTCCCTCGACGCGCACGCCGACGACGTCTACCGGGCCGCCTTCCCGCGCATCGAACGCAAGGTCACCGCCCACTACGCCCGCTACCCGCAGGACGCCGAGCGCGCCCGCCGCATCGCGGACCACCTGCTTCACCACGACGTGGTCCTGTCCAACGGCTACCGGCTCACCGTCGAGGCCTTCCAGTCCCTCGGCATCGTCCTCGGCACCGGCGACGGCACCCACCGCCTGCACTACCTCCTGGAGAACGCCTTCGTCCGCACCGCGCAGGGCCACACGCTATCCGACGCGTTCCAGGAGCAGGCGCAGGCCATGCTCTCCTACGCCCGGCACCCGTTGTACGCCCTGATCCACGAGTCGATCTACGGCCAGGACGCCCGGCCCACCGGCTGGTCGGCCGAGCGGGTCCGCGCCGAGTTCCCGCAGTTCGACGCCGCCAAGGCCCTCGCGGGGGATGAGCCTCTCCTGTTCACCGGGGAATCGATTCACCCCTGGATGTTCGACTGCGACCCGGCCCTGCGCCCCCTGCGCGAGCCCGCCGACCTGCTCGCCGCCCGCACGAACTGGACGCCCCTGTACGACCCGGCCCGCCTCGCCGCCAACGAGGTACCGGTCGTGGCGGCCGTCTACCACGACGACATGTACGTCGACACGGCCCACTCCCTGCGCACCGCCCGCACGATCCGGGGCTTGCGCACCTGGATCACGGACGAGTTCGAGCACGACGGCATCCGCACCGGCGGGCCCCGCGTCCTCGACCGGCTGCTCGCGCTCGTGCGGGGCGAGGCGTGAAGCCGTGCCGTACGCCCGGTGACGCCGGTGGCGCGGATTAGTCTGCGCACATGACGACCACTCAACTGCAGCCCATGCCCGGCGACTGGCGGCGTGCCCTCGCGGTCGTGGCACACCCGGACGACCTCGAGTACGGCTGTTCGGCGGCGATCGCTGCCTGGACCGACGAGGGCCGCGAGGTCGCCTACGTCCTCGCGACCCGGGGCGAGGCGGGCATCGACACGATCGAGCCCGCGCGGTGCGGGCCGCTGCGCGAGCGGGAGCAGCGGGCGAGCGCGGCGGTGGTCGGCGTGACGGAGGTGGAGTTCCTCGACCACCAGGACGGCGTCATCGAGTACGGCACCGCCCTGCGCCGCGACATCGCCGCCGCGATCCGCCGGCACAGGCCCGAGCTGGTCATCACGCTCAACCACCGCGACACCTGGGGCGGCGTCGCCTGGAACACCCCGGACCATGTGGCCGTCGGCCGGGCCACGCTCGACGCGGCGGGCGACGCCGGCAACCGGTGGATCTTTCCCGAGCTCGTGGAGCAGGGCCTCGACCCCTGGGACGGTGTGCGCTGGGTCGCCGTCGCGGGCTCCAGCGCCCCCACCCACGCCGTCGACGCGACAGCCGGCCTGGAGCGCGCGGTGGCCTCGCTGCTGGAACACCGCAGCTACATCGAGGTGTTGACCGAGGAGGATCCGGAGACCTACGTCCGCCGCTTCCTCACCGGGCACGCCGAGGCCATGGGGGAGCGGTTCGGGGGCAGGCCGGCGGTGACGTTCGAACTGTTCAGCAGATGACCGGCGCACGACGGGGGAGACCATGACGGGCAGCGAGGAACTGGCCGACCGCTTCGAGGAACACCGCGGCCATCTGAAGGCGGTGGCCTATCGCATGCTCGGTTCGCTCTCCGAGGCGGAGGACGCCGTCCAGGAGGCCTGGCTGAAGCTCGGCCGCACCGACGCGGACGACATCCACAACCTCGGCGGCTGGCTCACCACCGTGACCGGCCGGGTCTGCCTGGACCTGCTGCGTTCGCGTACCGCGCGCCGCGAGGAGCCGATGGGCGACACCCAGGACACCGTGCGGGCCTTCGTCCCGGACCCCGTGCTCCGGCCCCTGTCGCACCTCGACCCGGCGGAGGAGGTCCTGCACGCCGACTCCGTGGGCCTGGCCCTGCTCGTCGTGCTGGAGAACCTGGCCCCCGACGAGCGGCTCGCGTTCGTGCTGCACGACATGTTCGCCGTGCCGTTCGACGACATCGCGCCGATCGTGGAGCGCAGCCCGGCCGCGACCCGTCAGCTGGCGAGCCGCGCGCGGCGCCGGGTGCGCGGCGCCACCCCGTCGGCCGAGCCGGACCTCGGCCGGCAGAAGCAGGTGCTCGACGCGTTCCTGGCCGCCTCGCGCGGCGGCGACTTCGAGGCGCTGCTCGAAGTGCTGCACCCGGATGTGGTGCTGCGGGCCGACTCGGGGGCTCTCGTGCGGGGCGCGGCCGCGTCCAAGGTCGTCCAGGGCGCGAAGGCGGTGGCGGAACGGGCGCTCATGTTCGCCCGGTACGCGCAGGCCGCGCAGCTGGTGCTGGTCAACGGCTCGGTCGGGGTCGTCCACGCGCCCGAGGGCCGCGTGCAGTCGGTCATGGGCGTCACGATCACCGACGGCCGCATCACCGGCATGTACATCCTGGCCGACCCCGAGCGGCTGGAGCGTCTGGAGGCACCGGGGCTCACCTGGTGACGGGAACTCACCCGTCGCTTTTCGTTTCGTATGCTGAACGGCATGCGAGATCACCAGGCTGAGCAGGCGGACCTGCGCGGCGACTGCGAGCGGTGCTTCGGGCTGTGCTGCGTCGCCCTGCCCTTTGCCGCGTCGGCCGACTTCGCGGTCGACAAGGCCGCCGGCACGCCCTGCCGCAACCTCCAGGACGACCACCGCTGCGGCATCCACGCCAGGCTCCGGCAGAAAGGGTTCTCCGGCTGTACGGTCTACGACTGCTTCGGCGCCGGGCAGCAGGTCTCGCAGGTCACCTTCGGCGGCCGGGACTGGCGCACCGGACCGCCGGAGCAGGTCCGCCGCATGTCCGAGGTGTTCCCCGTCGTCCGGCAACTGCACGAGCTGCTGTGGTACCTGACCGAGGCGCTCACCCTGCCGGCGGCCCGTCCCGTCCACGCCGGGCTGCGCGCGGCGCTGGAGAAGACCGAGGAACTGACCGGCGGGACCCCCGAGGAGCTCGCCGGGCTGGACGTGGCGGCGCACCGCCAGGAGGTCAACGTCCTGCTGCTGAGGACGAGTGAGCTGGCCAGGGCCGGCATCAAGGGCCGCAGGAAGGACCGCCGGGGCGCGGACCTCATGGGCGCCCGCCTCAAGGGCGCCGACCTGCGCGGTGCCGGCCTCCGCGGCGCCTACCTCATCGCCGCCGACCTCACCGGCGCGGACCTGCGGGGCGCCGACCTGATCGGTGCCGACCTGCGCGACGCGGACCTCACGGACGCCGACCTGACCGGTGCGTTCTTCCTCACCCAGCCGCAGCTGAACGCGGCCCGGGGGAGTGCCGGGACCCGGCTGCCCGGGTCAGTCACCCGCCCCGGGCACTGGACAGCGCAGCTCTGAGGCCGGCTCCCGTACCGCCGTGCGGCGTTCCGGGCGCAGCCGCAGGCCCTCCGGCATCAGCGTCAGCCGCTCCGTCACGCCGAGCCGATAGGCCGGGTCGGCCCGCAGCTCGTAGCGCCGCAGCAGCAGCCCGAGCACCAGCGTGGCCTCGTGCAGCGCGAACTGGCGCCCGATACAGGCCCGCGCCCCCGTCCCGAACGGCTTGAAGGTGTGCGGGGGCCGGGACCGTACGGCCTGTGCGTCGAAGCGGTCGGGGTCGAACCGCTCCGCGTCCGCGCCCCATACCTCGGGGTCCCGGTGCAGCATCGGCGTCAGCACCAGCGCCCACGCCCCGCGCCGCATGGGATGCTCCCCGGCCAGCACCGTGTCCACCCGGGCCTCCCGGGAGAACGCGGGCGCGGTGGGCCACAGCCGCAGCGACTCGTCCAGCACCCGGCGGACGTAGCGCAGCCGGGCCACCTGCTCGTAGGCGGGCTCCGCTGTGTCTCCCCACACCCGGTCCACCTCGGCGCGGGCCCGGGCGGCGACCTCCGGGTGCCGGGAGAGGTAGTGCAGGGCGAAGGAGAGCGCGCCGGACGTGGTCTCGTGGCCCGCGACGAGAAACGTGATGACCTGACGGCGGACGTTCTGCGGGGTCAGCCGTTCCCCGGTGCCGGGATGAGCCGTCTCCAGCATCCGGTCGAGCAGATCACCCTCGCCGCCACCGGTGGTCCGCCGGGCCCGGACCAGTTCGTCGACCGTGTGGTCGAGGTGGGCGATGTCGGCCGCGTTGCGGCGGCTCGCGCTCCGCAGCAGCAGCGGAGCCAGCGGGAACGGGACGGTGTTGAGCCGCTGCGCGTAGGTCAGCGTGCCCACCATCGCCGTCACGAAGGGGTGCGGCCGGGAGCGTTCGAACGAACCGAAGTCGTGCCCGAAGCCGGTGCGCGCGATCGTCTCCAGCGTCAGCTTGGTCATGTCGCCGGGCACGTCCACCGCCCGGCCCGTCGCCGCCGCCCGGTCCCAGTGCTCCGTCAGCCGCCGCGCGACGGACAGCATCATCGGGTGGTATCCGGCCATGGCATCGCGGCTGAACCCCGGCGCGAGGACATCGTGGGCCAGCTGCCAGTTCGGCTCGTGGTTGTACGCCGTGAACAGGCCGTCCCCGGCGACCGGCCGCAGATTGGCCACGCCGAGTCCCACGTGCTTGGCGAAGCGCGACTCGTCCGCGAGGTCTGCGGCGTGCCGGGCGCCCCACACGAACACGAACTCCTTGCCGAACGCCTTCCGCCGGAACACCGGCCCCAGCCGGCGGGCGTAGCGCATCGAGTCCTGCAGGGGAGTGCGCCGGTTCACGCCCAGCACGTCACCGAGCAGCGGGACCCGGCGCGGCGGATGCGGAATGCGGTCCAGCTCCGGCCAGCCCAGCTCGGCACTCCGGAACCCCCTGGGCTCCCCGGTCCGTGCCGACGCCTCCGTCATGACGCGATCTCCCTTGATCCGGCGGCGGGTTCGCACGTGTTGTACATGGGTTCAATAGTGCGGTTCAGTCTGGTCCCGTTGTTGAACCGACGTCAAGTAAAGTGCGGGCATGGCCGCGAACCAGGGCGGGCGCCCGCGCCGCCGGCTCAGTACCGAGGAGCGCCGGGAGCAGCTTCTGTCGGTCGGGGCGCGACTGTTCTCCGAGAGCCCCTACGACGACGTGTGGATCGAGCAGGTCGCCGAGATCGCCGGGGTGTCGCGCGGGCTGCTGTACCACTACTTCCCGACCAAGCGGGACTTCTTCGCGGCGGTCGTCGAGCGCGAGAGCGAGCGGATGCTGCGTATGACGGCGGCGGTGCCCGGCCTCCCGGTCCGCGAGCAACTCGCGGCAGGTCTTGAGACGTTCCTGGAGTACGTCCAGGCGCACGCGCACGGTTATCGCGCCTTCCATCGCGCCGACGCGGCCGGGGACCAGGCGGTGCGGCGGGTCTATCAGCGGGCGCTGGCCGCGCAGGAGCGGCAGATCCTCGCCGCGCTCGCCGCGGACCCCGAGTTCGGCCCGGCCTTCGAGGAGCGGCCGGAGGTCCGGCTGGCCGTACGCGGCTGGCTGGCGTTCACCACGGCTGTATGTCTGGAGTGGCTGCGCGGCACGGAGTTGGGCCGGGAACAGGTGCGTGAGCTGTGCGCCCGCGCCCTGTTGGGCGTCCTCACTCCCTGAAAAGCTCTCGCGAAGAGCACGTGACGTGGTTGGCGTGCACCCCGATCTTCGGTAGGTTAGGTGAGGCTTACCTAAGGAGGTCTGGGATGGGTGACGACAGCCACAGCTGGACGGCGGCTCCCGCCGCGGCGGAGCGGGCCCGCACGGTGCTCGCCGCCGCGTGGTCCTGCTCCGTGACCGCGGAGGGCACGCGGGAGGAGCTGGTCGGCGCGCACACCGTGGGCGAGGACGGCCGGGTGCTCGTGGAGGTGCCCGAGGACAGCGCCCTGCTCGCGGCCGCGATCTGCGCGCCCCGCGGCGAGCCGTCCGCGGTGCTGGAGTTCGCCGACGTCGCGCCCGTCCCGGTCCGCGACCGGGTCCGCGCCCGCCTGTGGCTCGCGGGCTGGTTCGCCGTCGACGGGGACAGGCTCGTCTTCACGCCCACCCGCGTGGTGCTGCGGCAGCCGTCCGGAGCCGTGGTCGTGGACCTCGACGAGTTCGCCGCCGCCGTGCCCGACCCGCTCACCACGGCCGAGGCCCGCCTGCTGACCCACCTCGCCGACTGCCACGCCGACGCCGTCGAGCGGCTCACCCGGCTCGTCGACTCCGGCAGTCTGCACGGCGCCGTCCGCGTCCAGCCGCTCGCCGTCGACCGGCACGGACTGACGCTGCGCATCGAACGGGCCCGCGCCCACGGCGACGTACGCCTCGCGTTCCACGCGCCCGCCGACGACGTCGCGCAGCTCACCGAACGCATGCACATCCTGCTCAGCCAGGCGAGCGCCGCGTCGTGCCCGGGGGCCCTACAGCGGCAGCGCGCAGACGGCGACGGGTGAGGGGAACGATTCGCCCGCGCGGCGCAGTTCGCCGTTCGCCTCGTCCACGTGGAACACGGTGACGGTGGAGGACTTCTGGTTCGCCGCGAACAGCAGCGTGCCCTCCGGCGAGAAGGCGATCTGCCGCGGGAAGTCCCCGCCCACCGGCACCGTGTCGAGCAGCCTGAGCCGGGCGCCGTCCGCCTCGACGGCGTACCGGGTGAGGCTGTTGTGGCCGCGGTTGGCGAGATAGGCGTACCGGCCGTTAGCGGTCACCAGGATCTGCGCCGGGTAGCTCGTACCCGAGCCCGTGCCCGTGGACTGCGCCTCGCCGACGGTCACCCGGCCGGAGGCCTTGTCGTACGAGCAGACCGCCACCGTGTCGTCGACCTCGTTGGCGAGGTACGCGTACCGGCCGCCCGGGTGGAACGTGAGGTGGCGCGGCCCCGCGCCCGGCCGGGTCCGCGCCTGCGCGACCTCGGTGAGCGTGCCCGCCTTCTCGTCCAGCCGGTACGTGTAGACGGTGTCCGTCCCCAGGTCGACGGCGAGGACGTGACCCCCGTCCGGGCTCGTGACGAACTGGTGGGCGTGCGGGCCCTCCTGGCCGGGGCCGGGCGGCGGACTGGTGTGCCGGACGAGGTCGGTGCGCTCACCGAGGGCGCCCGAGGCGTCGATGGGATGCACGGCCACGCTGCCCGAGCCGTAGTTCGCGCTGAGCAGCCAGCGCCCACCCGGGTGGACCGACAGATGGCAGGGGGCCGCGCCTCCGGTGCTCCGGCTGCCCAGGACCTTCCCGTCGGCCGGCCGGACGGCGGTCACGGCACCGTCGTCGCGCTCGTCCACCGCGTACAGCGTGCGGCGGTCCGGGTGGAGCGCGAGATACGACGGGTCGCCGACGCCGGTGATCGTGCCGGTGCCGGTGATCCGGCCCGTCGCCGCGTCGTACGTGGCCAGGCCGATGCCCTTGCCGCCGCCCTCGACGGATGTGTAGGTACCGAGGAAGAGCGGGCGGGGGCCGGAGGGGCGGCGGGCCTCGCGGGACGGGCTCGTACTCGCCTCGGGCTCCGGGGCCGGAGTGTTCGTGGGCGCGGTCGTGTCGTCGCAGGCCGGCAACGCCGCCGCGGCGGCCCCACCCGCCAGCGCACCGACGAACCGGCGCCTGCTCCAGCCACCACTGTCCATGTCGCCCCTCAGGTCGTCACTCGTCCCCGTCGTGACAGCCACCTTGGCGTGTCCCGTCCACCGGGTGCAACAACGGCAGCCGGTGTTGCGCGAGGCGCAACGGGTCGTGACGGCCTGACAGCCCCCGTCCGCGACGCGTCCCGGCCGGCTGTCAGCGCCCTCCGCGACCTGGCCGGCTGCCAGGCACCTCCGCGACCTGGGGTCCTCGGCTGCCGGTCCTCGTCCGTCACGCGCCCCGGCCGGCTGCCCGCCCCCTCCGTGACGTGGCGTCGTGGGCTGGCCGTCCTGGTCGTGTCCGTGACGTGCCGTCGTGGGCTGGCCGTCCTGGTCGTGTCCGTGACGTGCCGTCGTGGGCTGGCCGTCCTGGTCGTGTCCGTGACGTGCCGTCGTCGGCTGCCTGTCCTCGTCCCGTCCGCGACGCGCTTCCGCCGCCTACCAGTCCTCGTCCCGTCCGTGACGCGCTTGCGCCCGCTACCAGTCCCCGTCCTCGACCGGCTTCCCCGGTGCGTCCTTGAGCTGCTGTGTCTGCCCCGGCGTGGGCGGTTGCCAGGGCTCGTGGTCGTCGCCGAGCCAGTCGCCGACCGGCTTCACGGACCGGAGAGGGTCCGTGGGGGCCAGGTCCTGCGCGTCCTCGTCGTAGTAGTCGAACCAGGGCAGGCCCGCGCGGGTGTACGCGGCCCGGTCCACCGGCGAGGGCGGCGCGGCCTCGCCGGTGATGCGGTGCCACTCCGGCGGCGTCACCAGGTGCACGAAAACCCGGCCCGCGGGCTGCTCCGACCAGTCCGTGAGGGGCCGGTCGTCCTGGTAGACCTCCTGCCGCATGGAACCGCCGACGCCCAGACCCATCGCGGCGGCCGCGCGGGGCGGGCTCGCCGGAGCGGCACCGGCGGCGGGCGCCGGGACCGCTCCGGGCGCGGACGGGGCCGCCATGGGCATGGCGGCGCCGAAGCCGCCGGACGCGGGCGGTGCCGCCATGGGCATCGCGGCACCGAAACCGCCGGACGCGGCGGTTGGCAGGCCGCCCGGCATCGCGGCGCCGTACCCACTCGGCGGCGGCATCGCCCTCGTCCGCTCCGCCCGCTGCCGCTCCTCCTCACGCCACCGCGCCAGCTCCCGGTCGTTCAGCGCGAAGGACCGCAGCTGTACGCCGCCCCACACCTCCTCGCCCGTGACCTGCCCCTCGACGGTGGCGCCCAGGCCGAGCGGGACGGCCACGAACTGACGGACCGTGCCCGTGCCGGAGTTGATGCCGTCCAGCCAGGGCTGGCGGGGGAGCACCACATAGTTCTGCGGGTCGTGTGCCAGGCGGTCGCTCCAGGGCCGGCCCGAGACCGCGCACACCTTGCCGACCCCCACCTGGAGCGCGGCCGGCTCCGAGGTGCCCGCGAAGCTCAGCCACATCGCCTCGCGCAGATACACCGGGAGCATCACACCGCCGCGCGCCCGCCACGCCTCGGGAACCCTGTCCCCGTAGTCCGCGACCCGCCGCACCGGGAACTCGCCGAGGCCCGGCGGCAGCGGATGGGTGCCGGTCTCCGGCAGGCGCAGGGTGCGGATGAACCGCACGGCGACCCCGCCCGGCAGCCGCAGTGTGTTCCCGTCGATCCGCACGGTCGTGTCGGCCATCGGCCCGCTCCTCGCCTCATGTGCCGGCCCCCTGCCGGCGTTCCCTCAGCGAGAACGCTCGCCGAACCCCGCGCGGTTCCGCCACAACTGCTCCGTGACGCCCAGCCGCTCCCGCAGCCGCGTCAGCCGGGGCATCCGGGCGCGCTGCTCGCGCGACACACGGTCCAGTTCCTCGAACAGGCGCCGGGTGCGGTGTTCGGTGTCGAGCTCGTCGAGGATGCGGTTGACCTCCGTCAGGACGGCTCCGGGAAGCTGCCAGTGCCGGAGGTCGCGCTCGGCCTCCTCACGCAGCAGCAGGGCCAGCTTGTCGCGGGTGCCCGCCGCGGTGCGCAGTTCCGCGGCGAGACGTTCCTCCGCCGACTCGGCGCTCGCACTGAGGTGCGTGGTGACCAGCACCGCGAAGCTCACCACGGCGTCGGCGATCTCGGACAGCAGCTGCTGCAGGGCGGCGCCCGTCTCGGGCTCGAACAGCGGCTCGGGTTCGCGCTCCTTCGCGAGGTCGGTGAGGGAGCGGGCGAGCACGCGCAGGACGACCGTGCAGATCTCCAGCGTGTCCAGGCCGGTGCGCATCACGACCCGGTGCAGCACGCTGTCCTGCACGCGCGGGTTGAGCCGCAGACTGTCCTCGGCCTGCCGTAGGGCCGCGTCCACCTCGACGATGTCGTGGTCCAGGCGGCGCGCCTCGTGCAGCTGCTTCTCCGCGCGGTGCACCGGCGTGCCGTCGGCGGCCTCCTCGCCCATGCGCAGCATCAGCTGCCGCAGCCGGCGCGCCAGCCCCTCGATGGACTCGCCCGCCTCCTCCACCCACACCGGCGGAGCCAGCAGCAGGTTGCAGGCGAGCCCGACGACCGCCCCGATCAGCGTCTCCACCACCCGGGCCCAGGCGGTGTCCCCGACGGTGGTGACGCCGAGGACGAGCATCGCGCTGATCGCGACCTCGGGTACGTACTCCTCCACCCGGACCAGCCGGCCCACGGCCAGCGAGGCCACCAGGAGCAGCGCCAGGCTCCACCAGGTCAGGCCCACCAGCAGACTGAACGCGATGGCGACGAGGACGCCGGTCACCACGGCGTTCACCCGGCGGAAGCCGTTGGTGATGGTGGCGTACAGCGTCACCTGGACGACCAGCAGTGCCGTCAGGGGAGCGGTGAGAGGTGCCGGCTCGGGGCTCAGCCGCAGCGCGATGACGTACGCGATCGTCGCCGCGATCGCGGACCGCAGCGTCTGGACGACCACGGGATCGCGACGCTTCCTCGCGATCCGCCCGGCGTGCGCCGTCCACTCACGTACCTCTCTCATCCTCGGGCTGTTCCCCTTCCCCGGCGTATCGAACGCATCCATGATCACATCCATGAAGGACGCTCATGAAGGACGGTAGTGCCGGGGCACACCACGGGCGACCGAGGGGGCTCAGGCGGACACCTTGTCGAGGAAGGCGGCCAGCTGGTTCGTGGTCCGCTCGATCTGCTCCTCCAGCGTGAGGCTCTCCTCGAACCGGGCCCCGGTCTCCAGCGCCTTCTTCCCGCGCAGGTAGAGGGAACAGGCGAGGTCGGTGCACATGTACGCACCGACGGAGTTGCCCTCGCGCCCGGCCGGCCCCGCCTTGCGGGCGGTCATCAGGGAGACCCCGCCCCGCGGGTGCGTCGTCAGGCACAGGGAACACATGCTGCGGTGCAGGAACCCGCGCCGCGCGGCCTGGAACCGCATCGCGACCCCGACGAGCCGTCCTTCCCGCTCCGTCACCAGGTAGCTCCGGTCGGGCGCCCCCGGGTCACGCCACCCCAGGAAGTCGAGATCGTCCCAGGGCCGCTCGCCGAGGTCCCGGGGCACGGCCAGGCGCTTGGCCTCGCCCTTCGAGCAGTTGATGAAGGAGGCGCGGATGTCCTGCTCGGTGAGCGGCTGCACGGGAGGGCTCCTGGGGGCGTCGTCGTGAAACCTAGGGGTCCTAGGTTTGCGGGCCAGGTCAGGTTAGACAGTCGCGTCGCGGGGGGCGACCGGATTTCCGTCAGGCCTTGTCGCCCGGGACGCCCGGCGGCCACACCTCGGGGGTCAGCACCCCCAGCGCGTACGCCCGGGCCACCAGTTCCGTGCGGTTGGAGGCGCCCCAGCGGGACGACAGGCGGCGCAGATGGTAGGTCACGCCGTCCGTGGTGAGGGCCGTCTCGCGGGCCGTCCGGGCCGTGGTGGCGCCTGCGGCCAGAAGCGCCAGGATGCGGGCCTCCATCGGGGTGACGAGGGCCTGTTCGCCGGGCGCGGTGGGGGAGGGGACGCGCTCGGCGTCCACCCGGAGCATCACCAGCAGGGCCGGGGTGTCCTCCACCGTGTCGCTGACCGGATCCGCCGTCAGTTCGCCGTAGCGCTCCACGCCGCCGGGGGCCCGCCAGCGCACCGACACCTGGTAGCGCGAGCGGTGGCGCAGGCGCAGGGCCTCGGCGATGCGCTCCACCTGCGTGGCCTCCCGCGGGCTGAACAGGTCCAGCACGTCACGGCCGCGCAGCCGCCCCGGTGTCGTACCGCACTCGGCGGCCATCGCCGGATTGGCCAGCAGCACCGCCCCGTACACATCGCACACCGCGACCGGCATCGCGACCCGGTCGAACAGGAGCAGGGCACGGTTGCGCCACGTCACGGCCTCCTGCCGGGCCAGTTCCACGAGCCTCTCCTGCCATGCCGGGCCACTCCCGCGCAAGAGCGGCGCGTCTGCTCCCACTACACAATCATGTAGGGCGGCGGTACTGCTCTGCGGGCCCGGTGGATCACGCTGGAGCGCAGTACTTCCGTACCGCGAAAGGCAGTTGCCGCGTCATGCCCCCCACCGGACAGCCTCCCCTGACCGACGACACCCTCCCCGGCGTCCCCGTCGCCGACATCTCCGCCACCGGACCCGGCGGTGCGCCCGTCCAGCAGGCCATGGATCTGATGCGCGAGCACGGGCCCGTGTTCGTGCGGCGGCTGCACGGGCGGGACACCCTGTTCGTGGGCGACCTCGATCTCGTGGCCGACCTCGCGGACGAACAGCGGTTCGCCAAGCACATCGGGCCCGGTCTGGAGAACGTCCGCGAGTTCGCGGCCGACGGCCTGTTCACCGCGTACAACGACGAACCCAACTGGGCCAAGGCGCACGACATCCTGATGCCTGCCTTCGCGCTGGGCTCGATGCGCACCTACCACCCGGTGATGCTGAAGGTGGCCCGCCGGCTCATCGCGTCCTGGGACCGCGACGCCCGCGCCGGGCAGCCGGTGAACGTCCCCGACGACATGACCCGCATGACGCTCGACACCATCGGACTCGCCGGCTTCGGCTACGACTTCGGTTCCTTCGAACGCGCCGAGCCGCACCCCTTCGTCGAGTCGATGGTCCGCTGCCTGGAGTGGAGCATGACCCGCCTGGCGCGCGTCCCGGGCCGGGACTACTCCGAGCAGGACGCGGCCTTCCGCGACGACTCCGCCTACCTCGCCCGGGTCGTCGACGACGTCATCGCCGCCCGCACCGGCACCGACCAGAGCGCCGCCGACGACCTCCTCGGGCTGATGCTCACCGCCGAGCACCCGGCCGACGGCACCACACTCGACACCGCCAACATCCGCAACCAGGTCATCACCTTCCTGATCGCCGGCCACGAGACGACCTCCGGCGCCATGTCCTTCGCGCTGTACTACCTCGCCAAGCACCCCACCGCGCTCCAGCTGGTGCGGCGCGAGGCCGACGCGCTGTGGGGCGACCAGGCCGACCCCGAGCCGACGTACGACGAGGTCGGCAGGCTGACCTACACCCGCCAGGTGCTCAACGAGGCGCTCCGGCTCTGGCCCACGGCCGCCGTCTTCTCCCGGCAGGCCCGCGAGGACACCCTGCTCGGCGGCCGCATCCCGCTGCGCGCCGGGCAGTCAGCCCTGGTCCTCACGCCGATGCTGCACCGGCAGCCCGTGTGGGGCGACAACCCCGAGCTGTTCGACCCCTCCCGCTTCACGCCCGAGGCGGAGGCGGAGCGCCCGGTGCACGCCTTCAAGCCGTTCGGCACCGGCGAGCGCGCCTGCATCGGGCGGCAGTTCGCGCTGCACGAGGCGACCATGCTGCTGGCCATGCTCGTCCACCGCTACCGGCTGAACGACCACGCCGACTACCGGCTCACGGTCAAGGAGACCCTCACACTCAAGCCCGAGGGCTTCACCCTCGCGCTGACCCCGCGCACCGCCGCCGACCGGGTCCACACGCCGCTGCCCGGAGCCGCCCCGGCCCAGGACACCGAGTCGGCCGAGCCGCAGGGCCTGCCCGCCCGCGTCCGCCCCGGCACCGCCGCCCTCTTCCTGCACGGCAGCAACTACGGCACCTGCCGCGACTTCGCCGGCCGGCTCGCCGACGAGGCCGCCGCGATCGGCTGCGACACCGAGGTTGCGCCCCTCGACACCTACGCGGGCGGCCTGCCCACCGACCGGCCCGTCGTCATCACCGCCGCCTCCTACAACGGCCGCCCCACCGACGACGCCATGGCGTTCGCCGCCCGGCTGGAGGAGACCCACGACCTGTCCGGCGTGACGTACGCCGTCCTCGGCGTCGGCGACCGCAACTGGGCCGCCACCTACCAGCACGTCCCCACCCGGATCGACGAGCGGCTCGCCGCGTCCGGCGCCGGCCGCCTGCTGGAGCGCGCCGCCGCCGACGCCTCCGGCGACCTCACCGGCACCGTCCGCGCCTTCACCGCGGCCCTGCGCACCGCCCTCCTGGAGCGCTACGGCGACCCGGACGCCACGACCCCGGCCCCCGAGCCCGTCGCCGCCTACGAGGTCCGCACCCTGACCGGCGGCCCGCTGGACGCCTTCGCCGAACGGCACGGCCTCGTCCCCATGCGCGTCACCGAGGCCCGCGACCTCACCGCGCCGGGCTACGCGCGCCGCAAGCGGTTCGTCCGCGTCGCGCTGCCGGACGGCGCCCGCTACCGCACGGCCGACCACCTCACCGTGCTCCCCGCCAACGCCCCGGATCTCGTCACCCGCGCCGCCACCGCGCTCGGCGCCGACCTCGACACCGTCCTGGACATCCGCCCCACCCGTCCGCGCCGCGACGGCATCGCCGTGGACCGGCCCGTGACGGTACGGCAGCTCCTCACCCACCACGTGGAGCTGCAGGAGCGCCCGAGCGCCGGGCAGCTGGCCGCACTCGCCGCCGCCAATCCCTGCCCGCCGGAGCGCATCGCCCTGGCCGCCCTCACCGACGACCCGCGCACCCTCGTGGAGATTCTGGAGGACCACCCGGCGCTGCGGGGCGCCCTGGACTGGCCGCGGCTCCTCGACCTCCTCACCCCGCTGCGCCCGCGCCACTACTCCATCTCCTCCTCGCCCGCCCTCGACCCCGGCCATGTGGACCTGATGGTGTCGCTGCTGGAGGCGCCCGCCCGCTCCGGCAGGGGCGTCTACCGGGGTACCGGCTCCGGCCACCTCACCACCGTCGAGCCCGGCGACACGGTGTACGCGCGCGTGCAGCCCTGCCGGGAGGCCTTCCGCATCGACGTCACCGGCGACCCGGCACCGGTCGTCATGGTCGCGGCGGGCACCGGCCTCGCCCCGTTCCGCGGTGTCATCGCCGACCGCACGGCGGCCCTCGCGGCCGGCACCGGCCTCGCCCCGGCCCTGTGCTACTTCGGTTGCGACGCCCCCGACGCGGACTTCCTGCACGCCGACGAACTGCGCGCCGCCGAGGCCGCCGGAGCCGTCTCCCTCCGCCCGGCCTTCAGCGAGACCCCAGAGGGCGAGGTGCGGTTCGTGCAGCACCGGATCGCCGCCGAGGCCGAGGAAGTCTGGGCCCTGCTGGACGCCGGAGCGCGGGTGTACGTCTGCGGAGACGGTTCCCGAATGGCGCCCGGGGTGCGGGAGGCGTTCCGTACGCTGTTCCGCAAGCACGCGCCGGATGCCGACGAGGCCGCCGCCGAGCAGTGGCTCGACGGGCTGATCGCGGACGGGCGCTACATCGAGGACGTGTACGCGGCCGGCTGACCGGCGGCAGGGGAGGGGTGGGCACACGGTGGTGGACTCATGGGAACGGGCCCGGCACATCCTTCAGGCGGCGGGCCTGGACCCCGGCCGCCTCACCCACCTCGCCCCGCTGACCGGCGGCACATACAACACCGTCGAGGAGCTCCGCCTCACCGACGGCAGCCGCTATGTGCTCAAGATCCCGCCCGCCGCGGCCGTCCCCGGTATGCGGCACGAAAAGCGGCTGCTCGTCTCCGAGGCCGAGTTCTACCGCTCGGCAGCGCGGGTCGGGGTCCCCACACCGCGGCAGGCGCTCGCTGGGGAGGACTTCCTGCTGATGACTGCCGTCCCGGGCGACCCGTGGGACGGCACCCTCACCGACACGGAGCAGACCGCCCTGCGCGCGGAGCTGGGGCGCCAGGTGGCCCGCCTGCACCGCGTGACCGGCCCCGGCTTCGGCTACCCCTCCGGCGCCCTCGGCCCGCTCGCCCCCGACTGGCGGACCGCGTTCACGGCGATGTTCGACGCCGTCCTCGACGACGCCCGACGCTACGGGGCCCGGCTGCCCCGCCCCGTCGACGCGGTGGCCCGTACCGCCGCGTCCGCGTACGGCGCCCTCGACGAGGTCACCGACCCGTGTCTCGTCCACTTCGACCTGTGGCGGGGCAACATACTCGTCGACCGCCCGGACGGCCGGGCCCGCATCGGGGGCCTCATCGACGGGGAGCGCATGTTCTGGGGCGATCCACTGGCCGACTTCGTCTCCCTGGCGCTGCTCGGCGACATCAGGGAGGACGAGGAGTTCCTGGCGGGCTACCGCGAGGCGGGCGGCCGGGCCCGCTTCGACGCCCCGGCCCGCCTGCGCCTCGCCCTGTACCGCGCCTACCTGTACCTGATCATGCTCATCGAGACGGTTCCCCGTGAAGCCGGTGAGGAGCATCAGCGGTGGGTGCGGGAGAGGGTCGACCCGGAACTCGTCGCGGCCCTGGACGAGATCGAGCGGGGTTCCTGACCCTCCCGGCGGACGCGGGTCGGCTCACGTCGTGAAGCAAGGGGTGGAGGAACATCGCGCCACGCCTTCAGGAGCGGACACCGCGCTGAGGTTTCGCCGATCACCGCGGAGGTACTCGCGTGGCGCCCGGACCACAGAAGGGAGCGCGCCGTGACCGACCACCGCCTCGAAGGACCCGGCGAGAACGGTGACCCCATCCCGCGGGACATGCCGGACCAGCAGGCCGACGACGGCGAGGACCCGTGGGAGGTCGCCCCGCGCTTCACGGGCTCCGGTGAGAACGACCAGCACAAGGGCGACGACGAGACCGACGAGCCCGCCGATGACGTCCCCGACACGGACGAAGCGGGGACGGGCCGGCAGGGAGCACCGCGCTCGGGAACGGTTCACCCCGAGCACCCGGTGCCGGACGAGCCCTCCGCCTGAGGAGGGCATCCCACCGAGGGCCGCAGCCGGCTGTGGGGGTCGGCTGCGGCCCTCGGGCATGTCCCCGGCCGCTCGTGCGGCGCGCCCGGGGGGCCGCGGGGCCTCCCGGGCGGCTCGCCCGGATCAGCCCACCTTGCGTCCCCGCAGCGGCTCCGTCCGCGCACCCGCGCCCTGCTGGAGGCCCTGCAGGAACTCCTCCAGCACCTCGGGAGCCGTGTGCTCCGGCCGCCAGCCGAGCTCCGTGCGCGCACGCGTCGAGTCCATCAGCGGCAGTCGCAGCACCGCGTCGAACAGGTGCGGAGAGGCAGGCAGCAGATGCAGGCCCCAGGCGGCGGCGATCGCCGACCTGGCCGCACTGCGCGGCAGCCGCACCGGACGCGCGTCGAACATCTCGCCCAGCAGCCGCGCGTCCACCGGCGGGTCGGCCGCCAGATTGAAGGCGCCCCGGACATCGGAGTGCAGCGCGAGGCGGTACGCGTTCGCCGCGTCGTCCGTGTGCAGCGCCTGCACCCGCAGCCCCGGGATGTCGGGCAGGAAGGGCAGCAGCTCCGGGCGGGCCAGCGGCCCGGGCAGGAAGCGGCCGCCGAAGATGCGGCGCTGCTCGCTCGCGGACTCCCGCTGGAACAGGAAGGCGGGCCGCATCCGCACCACCCGCGTTTCGGGACGGTCGCGCTCGAACGTGTCCAGCGCCCGCTCCAGATAGGCCTTCTCCCGGCAGTACGCGGCGTCCGGCCAGCCGTGCGTCGGCCACGACTCGTCCACCGCCTCGTCCTTCGGGCCGGGCGAGTACGCGCCGACCGACGAGGCGTGCACCAGCGTCGGCACTCCGGCTGCCGCCACCGCCTCGAAGACACGCACACTGCCGAGTACGTTGGTGCGCCAGGTCGCGGCCGGGTCGTGCGTCGGCTGGAACGCCCAGGCCAGATGGACCACCGCGTCCGCGTCCGTGAACCGCTCCACCAGCTCGGACCGCTCGGACGCCAGATCGACGGCGGCCCAGTCCGTCTTCGGCGGGGACCAGTCGGGGATCCGCCGGGCCAGGCCCAGTACGGAGGCGACCTGCGGGTCCTCCGACAGCAGGCGCACCACACTGGTGCCCACGTTGCCGGTGGCACCCGTGACGACGACCTTCATGCCCGTTCCGCTGCTCACCTCGTGCTCCTCTCGGCCGCGTGGTTCCGTGAGAGGTGACCGAGTACCCGGCTGGCGCGGATTGCACGTGGGGAGAGAGAAGCCCCGGCCGGACGGGGGAATCACGGCCGGGGCGGCTCAGGGGCGGATCCTGTCCGGACCCACACCTTGTTCAACGGGCAACCACCGCTGGGTGTTCCGGGCCCCGCGCACCGGGCCCGGTGAGGTGCGTCACTGCTCCTGGTCGCCCGGAACAGTCTCGGCCCAGAGGTTCTCCGCCTGGAGCAGCAGCGTGCCCAGGACCATGGTGTGAGCGGCCCCCTCCCCGGCGTGTCGGCGCAGCTTTTCCTGCAACTCCTCGTGCAGTTCCCGCATCGCCTTTTCGCTCTCCTCGCCCGGCCGGGCGGTCACGCTGCCGTCGAGCAGACTGTCGGCCTCCGCGCGCAGGGTGTCCCCGATCAGCTCCAGCAGACGCGCGTACGAGCGCAGAGCCGGGCCCTCGGGCGGGGCGGGCGTCCGCTTGTCGTCCACGGACACCGCGAGGGCCCGGGTGAGCGTCATGACGTGCCCGGTCGCCCGGGCGAGCCGCTCGTCCTCCTCCTCAGACGGCAGGACACCTCCGTGCGGCACGCGGTGCAGGGCGCGCAGCGGGGCGTAGGTCAGGCGCAGGCTCTCCTGGCTCCACCGGCGCGCCGAGCGCAACGCCTTCAGACGGTGGTCCAGTCGCGTCGCGGCGCTGACCCAGCCGGAGGCGGTCTGCGCGCCCCACTCGCCCTCGCGCAGATCGCCGGCCACGGTGTGCAGCACGTCCCCCGCCTCCCGGGCGAGCGCCGCCAGGTTCTCCCGTACGTCCCGCAGGTGGATCGGCGGCAGGACGAGCGCGTTGACGGCGACGCCGATGACGGCGCCGATCGCGGCCAGCCCCACCCGGTGCCCGACCGCGGACAGGCTGACCATGCCCGAGGAGATGGTGAACAGGGCCGTGGTCGCCGCGTAGATGCCCTGGTCGCCGAAGCGGGGCCAGTTCGCCAGCAGCATCAGCACCGGCACGGACAGCGCGAGCGCGCCGGTCGTGTCGTCGGTGATCGCCTGCGCACCCGAGGCGAGCAGGGTGCCGACACAGATCGCGCCGAACTGCCGCGCGCCCTGCACCAGCGAGCTGAACACGGTGGCCTGCACCAGCACCAGCGCCACCCAGGGCGCCATCAGCGCCAGTGGGTCGCCCATCCAGACGCCGCCCACCAGCCACGCCAGCACCGCCGCCCCGGCCGCCTTCAGCGACTGGACGACCAGATCCCGCTCCCGCCCGGGCCCGCGCCACGCCGCCCGCGCGGCGTTCCAGGCGCCCCGCGTGTCGCGGCGTACGGCATCCACCGGCCGCACGGCGCGCGCTCCCTGCTCCAGGCCGCGCATCCGCCCCTGCGCCGTCGGTGCTCCCCGGGGCCGCCCACCCGGGTCCTCGTCGCTGTCCCTCCGCCCGCGGAAGACTCCCGCCGTCCGCCGTACCGCACTCGTCACACGCGTCATGCGCTGCGGGTATCCGTGTGACCGGCGGTTTCACGTCGCCTCACGACAGTGGACTGTCGCCGAGGGCCGACAGGAGGTGCGCGGGGTCGGCGTAGACCGCGTCCGCGCCGGACTCCTCCAGATCGGCGCGCGGGACGCCGCCGCACAGGACGCCCACACAGCGCACCCCGGCGCTGCTTCCCGCGCGCATGTCCCACACGGTGTCGCCGACGAACACCGCCCGCCGCGCCGGCACCCCGGCCAGCTCCAGAGCGTGCTCGACCGGCTCGGGGGCGGGCTTGCCCTCGTTCACGTCGTCGGCGCCGGCCGTGGCGGCGATGGCCTCGTCCGCGTCGATGGCCCGGCGCAGTGCGCTCAGCTCCGCGCCGCCCGCCGAGGTGGCCAGCACCACCGTCCAGCCGTCCCGGTGCAGCCGCCGCAGCAGCGCCCCGGCCTCCGGCAGCGCGGGCAGCCGGTCGAAGTACTGCCCGTACAGCGCCTTGTGCCCGGCGCTGATGGCGGCGTCCTGGTCCGTGTCCCGGTCGTCGCCCAGCAGATGGGCGATCAGGTCGGTCGACGGCAGGCCCACGGCCCGGTGAACGGCGTGCATCGGCACCTGGTGGCCCGCCTGCCGGAAGGCCTCCCACCAGGTCACGACATGCAGATGGTTGGTATCGGCCAGCGTGCCGTCGACGTCGAACACGGCCGCCCGTCCCGCGCTTCCCATAAGTGCAGTCCCTTCGTCTCAGGCCGCGCGGGTACCACGTCAGCCGCCCGCCACGCCGGACGGCACCCGCCGCTCACGCGTCCAGGTCAGCAGCTCGTCGAGGGACCACGTGGTCACCACCCGCTCGGGCGGCACCCCGCACTCCTCGGCCCGGGCGCACCCGTTGATCTGCCAGTCCAGCTGCCCCGGCGCGTGCGCGTCGGTGTCGACGGAGAACAGCACCCCCGCGTCCACGGCCCGGCGCAGCAGCCGCCGCGGCGGGTCCAGCCGCTCCGGCCTGCTGTTGATCTCCAGCGCCGTACCGGTCTCCGCGCACGCCGCGAACACCTCGTCCGCGTCGAACTCCGACTCCGGCCGCCCCCGCCCGGTCACCAGCCGCCCCGTGCAGTGCCCGAGCACGTCCGAGTGCGGGTCGCGTACGGCGGCCACCATCCGGCGGGTCATCGACCGGGCGTCCATGCGCAGTTTGGAGTGCACCGACACCACCACCACGTCGAGCCGGTCCAGCAGCTCCGGCTCCTGGTCGAGCGTGCCGTCCTCGAGGATGTCGCACTCGATGCCGGTCAGCAGCCGGAACGGCGCCCAGGTCTCGTTCAGCTCCGCCACCACGTCCAGCTGCTCCCGAAGCCGCTCGGGCGACAGCCCGCGGGCCACCGTCAGCCGGGGTGAGTGGTCGGTCAGGGCCGCCCACTCGTGGCCCAGTTCCGCGGCGGCGCGGCCCATCTCCTCGATCGGGCTGCCGCCGTCCGACCAGTCGGAGTGCAGATGGCAGTCCCCGCGCAGCAACGCCCGCAGCTTCTCCCCGCCCCGCACGGCCGGCCGCTCCCGCGCCTCGCCCTCCAGCTTCGACAGATAACCGGGCACCTGGCCGGCCAGGGCCTCCCGCGCCACCTGCGCCGTCTTCGGGCCGACCCCCTTGAGCTTCTCCAGCGAGCCGTCCGCCGCCCGCCGCCGCACCTCGTCCTCGCCCAGGTCCTTCAGCACCCGGGCCGCCGTACGGAAGGCGCGCACGCGGTAGGTCGGTGCCAGGGACCGCTCCAGCAGGAAGGCGATCCGGTCCAGTGCCTCGACGGGGTCCATCGCCACCTCCACCTCAAGGGTTCCCCAGCGCCCGGCGGGCCGCACGACGGGCGGACGGTTTGCCCGGTATCCCCTCGGGTACTGCGATGCCTCGTCCCCACTCCGTCGACGAGGAGGCTCGTCATGTCCGCTCCGAGCGCGTCACCCAGCAAGGTCGCCGTGATCACCGGCGCCGACTCCGGCATCGGCCGGGCCACCGCCGTACGCCTGGCGCAGGCGGGCATGGACGTCGGCATCACCTATCACAGCGACCGCAAGGGCGCGGAGGAGACGGCCGACGAGGTGCGCTCGCACGGGCAGCGGGCCGAGGTCGCCCGGATGGACCTCACCCGGCTGCCCGACGCCGCCGACACCGTCGACGACCTGTGCGAGCGGCTCGGCCGCATCGACGTGCTGGTCAACAACGCCGGCACCGGCACCATGACGCCCTTCCTCGACCTGGAGCTGTCCGACGTGCGGGAGGTCCTCGACGTCGATCTCGTCGGGCCGTTCCTGTGCGGGCAGAAGGCGGCCCGGCACATGATCGGGCACGGGGAGGGGGGCCGGATCATCAACGTCACGTCCGTCCACGAGCACCAGCCGCGGGTGGGCGCCGCCCCCTACTGCGCCGCCAAGGGCGGTCTCGGGCTGCTCACCCAGGTCATGGCGCTCGAACTGGCCGAGCACCACATCACCGTCAACGCCGTCGCGCCCGGCGAGATCTCCACGCCCATGACCGGGCAGGAGGACACCGACCCGCACACCGAGAGCCGCCCGGGCATCCCGCTCGGCCGGCCCGGTGACGCCCGCGAGGTCGCCGCCGTCATCGCCTTCCTCGCCGGTCCGGACGCCTCGTACGTCACCGGCGCGTCCTGGAGCGTCGACGGCGGCATGCTGCGGATGGGCCCGCAGGCCGGCTCCCACCTGACCGGGCACGACTGGCGCCGCCCCTGAGCGGCCGGCCGGTCCGGCGGGCGCCCTGAACCCGCGCCGGCGCCGGTTGCGTTCTACGCTCGATGCATGACCGAAAGCGCGAGCCCGTACATACCCCACCCGCGGATCATGGTGCTCGGGGTACAGCCGGGCACACCGCCGTTCCGGATCGTGGAGATCGACGGTCAGGTGGTCGGGGAGGCCCGGGCCGTCACCGACGTGCTGACGGCCGCGGCCGCGTTCGGCATCACGGTGCACGACATGGACGACCCGGACGTGGTCCGCTGGGTGGGCGGAGACAAGTACACCTGGACCGTGCACTGAGCCTTGTCCGCCGCGCACTAGGCCTTGCCGGCCGACGGTTCCTTCCCCGCCCGGCCCGGCCGGGGCTTGCGCGCGTGCACGGCCCTGCTGAGGCGGCGTCCCAGGAGCAGGTAACCGATGAGCGCGCCCGTCGTGTTGAGGATGACGTCGTCGACGTCGAAGGCGCGGCCCGTGACCAGGGCGCCCTGGGCGAACTCCACCAGGAGCATCACGATCGCGGTCAGGAGCAGCACGCGCAGGATGCCTCGGGTGCGGGGCGCGACCACGGGCACGAGGACGCCGAAGGGAATGCCCAGCACGATGTTGCCGCCGATCTGCTTGACGGCGTCCCGCAGTTCGGGCTGGTCGAGATAGGCCCTCAGAGAACTGCCCGGCTGCAGATTGCTGTGGGTCAGCGCCTCCGAGGCGGGCGAGGGCTGGAGGGTCAGCCGGGCCAGCACCACGGCGAAGGCGACCATGAACGTGAACGCGCACAGCACCGCCAGCAGCCGGACGGGCCACGGGAGCGGGCGTCGCTCGCTCCCGGACCCGGTGGTCCGGGGACGTGAGGCTGCACTGGCCATGGTGAGTCCTCCAGTCTTCAACTTCCCTGCGTGACAAGGCGGTTACCCCCGGGCGGGCCGAGGATGCCGTGGGGGGCCGTTCCCGGCCACGGTCGCCGACGGCATCGCCGGGGACCGTTCCCACCGTCGGTTTCCCCGCGTTCCCCGGAGCACTCCCGGCCAGGAGCCGCGCGCCGAAGTGCCGCTCGGTGGGCCGCGGCGGACGGTGGCCCACCGGTGAACGGCTGGATCCTCGCCCCCGCGCTCGCGAGCGCGGACACCGCCGGGGTCTTCCTAGGCCCCGGCCAAAGGTGCCCCGGCCAAAGGCCCCGGCCGGGAGAGGGGGACGGGTGCGAGACGACCGGCTCCGGCGAGGAGCCGGGGACCCGGCGGCGGCTGAGCCGAATCCCCGGACATCATGACGCTGGTCCCCGCCGCCACCGGGCCCCGCCCGGCGTCCTGCCCGGCCTCGTCCAGGCCGCGCCGGGGCTCATCCCCACGACCGGGGCCGACACCCGGCCCGGGCTCCTCGCCGCCCGGGTCGGGCCCCTGCCGTTCAGGCGTCCGCGGTCCGGGCACGCCGAGGACCACGTCCTACGGGAGCCGATCAGCTCCCGTACGAGACACGCACCTCCTTGAAGCCCAGGGAGCGCAGCAGGCCCTCGAGCATGCCGGTGGTGTTCGACTCGGCGCGTGCGGTCAGCTCGCTCTCCTTCGCCGCGTCGCCGATGTGCCGTACCGCGAGCTTCTGCACGGCCTGCTCGCCGTTGGGGTTGTCCGAGAAGAGGTCGCCGAGGCGGTCGAAGAGACCGCGCTGCTTGGAGACCGCGTAGGAGCGGTCGGGGTCGAGGGCGGGCCTGCCCAGCTGCGCGTGGGGCAGCCGGAGCGTGGCGGACGTGCGGTCGTCGTTGACCTTCACGTCGTTCTCGCCGACCTTGCCCAGGTCGACATAGGCGTCGACGGTGCCCGCGCCGACATACAGGGTGCGGGTGCCGCGGATGGCGTCGGGCAGCAGCTTGGCGTCCTTCTCCAGGTCGACGACGACCTGGAAGTTGCCGGAGGCGGCGTCGTAACGGCTGATGTCCTGGATGGACTTCAGCAGCGCGGGGCCGGACCGGTCGTGGGTGTCGGTGCCGAACAGGTCCTTCAGGCCCGGGAGCACGCTGAGCCGGAGCCCGGCGAAGAACACGACGAGCACCAGCACGAGCGCGGCCACCACCTTCGCCCAGCCGGGCATGCGCCTGGGGAGGCGCTTGACGGGAGTCGTCATGCGACGGCCCTCCTTCCTACCGTCCGGATGCCCGCCACAGCCCGCGCCAGACCGCCGAGTTGAAGAGGGAACGGCCCCGGCGGAAGCACGCGGGGCGCACGCCCGTCACGGGCGGGAGGTCGCCTCCGGCTGCTCCAGCGCGGCGTCCAGCGTCGGCTGCGGAGGCAGGATCCGGGACAGGCCGGTGATCCGCAGGACGCGCAGGGTGAGCGGGTGCGCGCAGACGAGGAGCACATGGCCCCGCCGGTCCAGCACCCGGCTGCGGGCCCGGTACAGCAGCCGCAGTCCTGAGCAGTCGAAGAAGTCGATCCCGCTGAGGTCGATCACGACCCGGGCGGCGGGGCGGTCCGTCTCCCGGTCCAGGTGCGGTGCGATCTCCGTGGCCGCGGCGAGGTCGATCTCGCCGCGGAACTCCAGCACCGTGTGTCCCCGTTCCTGGCGGACGCGCAGATGCCGGGTGAGCGGTGCAGGTTCCTGCCGCACGACGAGATCGCCTCCAGCCTGCTCCGTGCGTGGGGAGGGGCTACGGCCTCAACGCCGTTCCCCGCCCTGCAAGTTACCCTCCAACGAGTGAATTTGAGCATGTTCGATTGACATATGTCTTTGAATTCCGGCCGAGTTGGCCGAGGTTCACGCCGGGGCGTGCGCGGGCGTGTCCGCGGGGGGCGTGTCACCGAGCCCGGGGGGGGTCAGGACAGGGCGTGCCACGCCCTGGCGAGTGCCTCGCGGAACTGCTCGGTCTGGTGCGCGGTGAGGTCGCGCACCATCCGCTCCTCCAGCTCCCGGACGGGCCCGGCGTGCCGGGCGAGCATCTCACGGCCGTCTTCGGTGAGCAGGATCAGCAGCTCCCGGCGATTGCGGGGGTTGCGTTCCCGGCGCACCAGCCCGCGGCGCTCCAGGGAGCGGACCAGGTCCGCGATGGACTGGGCGGTGACGAAGGAGTCGCGCGCCAGCTGGGCCGCGGACAGCCCGTCGTGCCGTTCCAGCACGGTCAGCGCCGTGTACTGAAGGGCGGTGATCCCGGAGGGTCTGACCAGCTCGTCCAGATGGGAGCGCACGACGAGCTCCACCTGCTTGACCATGTAGAGCAGGGAAGGGGGCGCCTTGGTCACCTGTGTGTCGAGCATGAGGGCAGGCTAGACCATTGACAGGAAACCTGTCTGTAAAGAGACTGCGCACAGACAGGAATCCTGTTTGTTGAAATCTTGGCGACGAAGCTGAGGAGTGGCGATGACCACCTTCGAGAGCACACCCGGGCAGCTGTTCATCGGGGGCCGATGGCGCGAAGCCGCCGACGGGGCGCGCACCGAGGTGGTCGACCCCTCCCGGGGCACGGTCGTCACCACCGTCGCCGAAGCGGGTCCCGCCGACGTCGACGCTGCCGTACGCGCCGCCCGCGAGGCCTTCGACGACGGCGCCTGGTCCGGCCTGAGCGGCCGCGAGCGCGGCCGGGTGCTGCATCGTGTCGCCGAGCTCATCCGGGAGAACGCCGACGAGCTCGCCGCACTGGAGAGCCTCGACGTCGGCAAGCCGATCACGCTGTGCGGCGCCGTCGACGTCACGAACGCGGCCAACGACTACGAGTACTACGCCCATCTCGCCCAGAGCCAGGACGGCGCGCTGCGCGACCTGCCCATGAACGCCCTCGCCTACACCAAGCGCGAGCCCCTCGGGGTGGTCGCCGCGATCACCCCGTTCAACTTCCCGCTGATCCTGGCCGGTTCGAAGCTCGCCCCGGCGCTGGCGGCCGGCAACACCGTCGTGCACAAGCCCGCCGACGAGACCCCGCTCAGCGCCCTGTACATGGCCCGGCTGCTCCAGCAGGCGGGCGTCCCCGACGGCGTGGTCAACGTCGTGACCGGCACCGGCCCGGTGGCGGGCGAGGCGCTGCTGCGGCACCGCGGAGTCGACAAGGTCGCCTTCACCGGCTCCACCGCGATCGGCCGGCACGTGGCGAGCGTCGCCGGCGAGGCGCTCAAGCCCGTCACGATGGAGCTCGGCGGGAACGCGGCCCACATCGTGTTCGAGGACGCCGACCTGGAGAAGGCGGTCGGCGCGGTCATCAAGGGCTTCGTCTTCAACACCGGCCAGTTCTGCATGGGCGGTCCGCGCCTGCTGGTGGCCCGTTCGGTGTATCCGACGATGCTCGGCATCCTCGCCGAGGCCGTGCCGGGCGTGCCGGTGGGCGACCCCCGCGACCCGGCCACGGTCATCGGTCCGATGGCGGCCGAGAAGCACCTGAAAAAGGTCGAGGAGTACGTCGCCCTGGCCCGCAAGGAGGGCGCCCGGATCGTCTGCGGCGGCGAGCGGCTCGACCTCGACGGCGGCTACTACTACCGGCCCACCGTCATCGCCGACCTGGCCAACGACTCCCGTGTGATCCAGGAGGAGATCTTCGGCCCGGTCCTCACCGTGCAGCCCTTCGACGACGAGGACGAGGCCGTCGCCCTCGCCAACTCCACGCCCTACGGCCTGGCCTCGGGCGTCCAGACCACCAACCTCGCCCGCGCCCACCGCGTCGCCGACCGGCTCCAGGCGGGCATCGTCTGGGTCAACGACTGGGCGATGCTCGACCCCGCGGTGCCCTTCGGCGGGGTGAAGGACTCCGGCTACGGCCGCGAGTACGGGCCCGAGGCCCTCGCCGGTTACACCAAGGTCAAGTCCGTCGTCGTCTCGCTCGACTGAGACACCGTCAAGGAGTCATCGCGATGCCCACCACCACACGTGCCGCGGTCGTCGAATCCGGCGGCGCGCCCTTCACCCTCTCCGACGTCGTCCTCGACGCACCCGGCCCGCACGAGGCGCTGATCCGCATGGTCGCCACCGGCCTGTGCCACACCGACCTGGGGGTGGCGAGCGGCGGGCTGCCCTTCCCGCTGCCCGGCGTCCTGGGCCACGAGGGCGCGGGCGTCGTCGAGGCCGTCGGTTCCGCCGTCACCGGCGTCGCGCCCGGCGACCACGTCCTGCTCTCCTTCACCTCCTGCGGCGGCTGCCGCAACTGCCGCGGCGGCCACCCCGCGTACTGCGCGACCTGGCTGCCGCTGAACCTGCTCGGCGGCACCCGCGCCGACGGCACGAGCACCATCAGCCGGGAGGGCGAGGCCCTGGGCGGCCACTTCTTCGGCCAGTCCTCCTTCGCCGAGCGGGCCCTGGCCGACGAGCGCAGCCTCGTCAAGGTCGACCCGGACGTACCGCTGGAGTCCATCGCACCGCTGGGCTGCGGGGTACAGACCGGAGTGGGAGCCGTCTGGAACGTCCTGAAGCCGGAGACCGGCGGCACGGTAGTCGTCCTGGGCGCCGGAGCGGTCGGCCTGTCCGCCGTGATGGCAGCGGCCCTCACTCCGGCCACCAGGATCGTCGCCGTCGACCGGGTCGCCGAACGCCTGGCCCTGGCGACGGAGCTCGGCGCCACCCACACCGTCGACACGAGCGGCACGGACCTCGCCCCGGCCCTCGCCGAGATCACCGGCGGGCAGGGCGCGGACGGTGTCGTGGAAACCACGGGCAACGTCGGCGTCCTGCGGCAGGGCGTCGACGCGCTCGCCGCCCGCGGCACCCTGGTCGTCGTCGGCGCGCCGCCCTTCGGGACCGAGGTCGCCCTGGACGTCAACGGCCTCCTCGGAGGCAAGCGGATCGTCGGTCTCACCCTCGGCGACAGCGAGACCCAGACGATGATCCCGGCCCTGGTCCGCCTGGTGAAGGACGGCCGGCTCCCACTGCACCGCCTGATCAGCACCTACCCCTTCGGGGACATCGACCGGGCGGTCCAGGACATGAGGTCCGGCAAGACGATCAAGCCCGTTCTCACCTTCTGATCCGCCGGGCCGACCGGGTCAGTCGTTCAGCAGCACCAGCTTCCCCGTGGTCCGGCCGGTGTCGCCCAGGGCGTGTGCCTCCGCCGCGTCGGACAACGGGAACGTCCCGGCGATCGTGGCGCGCAGCTTCCCGGCCTCGGCCAGTTCCGCGATCGCCTCCATGCCGCTGCGGTCGGCGTCCACCAGCATCCGCAGCGCCCGCACACCGAGCCGCTCGGCCTCCTCGTAGAGGTCGTCCGAGCCGCCCGGGAGGATCGAGACGAGGACACCGCCGGGGCGCAGCACGCGCAGCGAGCGAAGGGAGTTGTCGCCGCCGATCGTGTCCAGGACGACGTCGGCGTCCTTCACGGCCTCGGTGAAGTCCGTCTCCCGGTAGTCCACCGCCTCGTCCACACCGATCTCGCGCAGGAACTCGTGCTTGCCCGCGCTCGCGGTACCGATCACGTACGCACCGCGCGCCTTGGCGATCTGGACCGCCACATGTCCGACCCCGCCGGCCGCGGCGTGGATCAGCACCCGCTGCCCGGGCCGGAGGCCTGCGTGCTCGGTCAGCGCCTGCCAGGCGGTGAGCGAGACCAGCGGGAGCGCGCCCGCCCGGGTGTGGTCGACGCCGGCCGGCTTCCGGGCCAGGGCGCGGACCGGGGCGATGACGTACTCGGCGTGCGAGCCGTGCCCATAGGGATACGGCAGCATGCCGAAGACCTCGTCACCGGGCGCGAAGGCCACGACGCCGATGCCGACCGCCTCCACCACCCCGGAGACGTCCCAGCCCAGGACGAAGGGCGGCTCGCCCAGGAACCCGCCGGTCGCACGGTGCTTCCAGTCGGTCGGGTTGACCCCGGCGGCCCGCACCCGGACCAGTACCTCGTTCGGCTTCGGTACCGGGCGCTCGATCTCCACTTCCTTCAGGACCTCGGGGCCGCCGAGGACGTCCTGGCTGATGGCTCGCATCGTCTTCTGTGTGCTCATGGTCAACCAGCGTGCCCGTCTTCACGCCGCACGCCAATGGCACGATTGCCAACCTTCGATAGGATCGTGCCATGCGACGTGAGCGAGTGGTGGTCCTGGCCCTGGACGGGGTGTACCCCTTCGAGCTGGGCATCCCCAGCCGGATCCTCGGCGCGGCCGACGGCCGCTACGAGGTCCTCACCTGCTCGGTCGACGGCCGCCCGGTGCGCACCAACGCGGACTTCGGCGTCACCGTGGAGCACGGCCCCGAAATCCTGGCCACGGCGGGCACGGTGGTGATCGCGCCCGTCACGCCCGACCGGCTGACCGACGAGGTGTCCGACGACGTCCTGGCCGCCCTCGCGTCCATCCGCCCCGGCACCCGCATCGTCTCCATCTGCACCGGCGCCTTCGTCCTGGCCGCCGCCGGTCTCCTCGACGGGCGGCGGGCGACCACCCACTGGCTGGTCGCCGACCACTTCCGGCGCCTGTTCCCGCGCGTCGACCTCGACCCGGACGTGCTCTTCGTCGACGACCACCCCTTCCTCACCTCAGCCGGGGCCGCCTCCGGCGTGGACATCTGCCTGCACCTCGTCCGCAAGGACCACGGCAGCCGCCTGGCCAACAGCGTCGCCCGCCGCTGTGTCGTCCCGCCCTTCCGGGACGGCGGCCAGGCCCAGTACATCGAGCAGCCCGTCCCCGAGCGGGGCGCCGCGAGCACCGCCGCCACCCGCGCCTGGGCCCTGGAGCGCCTCGGCGAACCGCTCACCCTCGCCGACCTCGCCGACCATGCCCGGATGAGCCTGCGCACCTTTGCCCGCCGCTTCCACGACGAGGTGGGTCTCAGTCCCGGCCGCTGGCTGATCCAGCAGCGTGTGGTCCGGGCCCGGCATCTGCTGGAGTCCAGCGACCTGACAGTGGATCAGATCGCGGGCCGGGTCGGCTTCGCGACCGGCGCGTCCCTGCGCCAGCACCTGAACGCGGCGATCGGCGTCTCCCCCCAGGCCTACCGCCGCACGTTCCAGACCGCGCGCTGACGCCGGAGGCACGCGTGCGCGGCCTGGCGTACAGCCCAATTCCACTGGCAGCAAAGCCATTTGTCGACCTGTTGCCTTCTGTCGGAGCGTGACGGAACCCTCACGTCCGGCCGGGGGGCGAAGTTGATCCTTTCGGGCCCAAACCCGATAAGGTTCCGATCGGCGCTGCGAGTTGACGCGATCGCGTTCAGTCGACTCGCGGTGCGTACTCATGAGTGCGGTCCACACACCCCCCTGTTCGATCGTGTTGCTTCGAAGGATGCAGATGGAACTCGCCACTCCGCCACCGGCGGCGCGGGCCCCTGTCGCCTGGTACAGCTGGTGGTTGTTGCCGCTGGGCTTGGGAGGCGGGACCGTTGCCGCCACGTTCATGAGCTCGGAGCGAATAACCGCAGCCGTCGCCGGACTCGCGGCGACGGCGGCCGGTGCCGTGTGCGTACGGCTGCTGCTACGCACCCGGGCACAACTGCACCGGGCGGAGGGCTCCTTCCGTACCACGCAGGCCGAGCACAACCAGCAGTGGCAGCAGCATGTGGCGGGCCTGGAACGCAAGTTCGCCGCCGAGCGGGCCGGCCTGGAAGCCCAGCTCAACGAGCAGAACGCGACGTACGAGCGGCGCCTGGCCGACCAGAGCGCCACGTACGAGACGCAGCTCGCCGAGCACTCCCGGGCCTACGAGGAACGGCTGACCGAGCAGGCCACGTCCTACGAGGCCCAGCTCGCCGACCAGGCCGAGGTCTGGCAGGAGCAGCTCTCCCACCAGCTCGCAGCGGTCGCCCGGCTCGCCGACGAGCAGCTGCCCGACGCGATGGAGAAGCTGCGCGCCGGCGACGCCATCGACGACCTGCTGCCCACCGTCAACCAGTGCGCCAAGGTCAGTTCGGAGCTCCAGGCCGAACTGCGCAAGCTGCTGCGCACCTCCCTGATCGGCCTGGAGGCGGAGTTCGACCGCTCCACCTCCGCCGAGCAGGCCGTGATCAGCATCGGCAACCGCATCCACGTCCTGACCAGCAAGCTCCGTGGCCGTCTGCACGAGATGCAGGGCGAGCACGGCCGGCTGCCGGCCGTCGCCCGGGGCCTGATGGAGCTCGACCAGGAGCTCGGCCCCGCCGACTCGCTCGCCGCGAGCATCGGCGTGCTCGGCGGCTCCGACCGGCCCGGACGGCAGTGGCAGGAGCCGCAGCGGCTGCTGAGCGTGGTGCGCGGCGGCATCGGCCGGATCAAGGACTTCCACCGGATCCAGGTGCGCCACCTGCCCGAACTCGGCGTCGACGGCGGCCTCGTCGACCACCTCACACTGATCCTGGCCCACCTCTTGGACAACGCGGCCCGCTACTCGCCGCCCACCGAGCCGGTGCTCATCTCCGGCAAGGAGGTCCCCAACGGCGTCGGCATCGAGATCCAGGACTCCGGCAAGGGCCTGAGCGAGGAGAAGAAGCGCGAGGCCGAGCACGCCCTCGCGGGCACCGCGCCCGGCGCGGGCCTCGGCGGCATCACCGAGGACGCCAACATCGGCCTGCGCGTCGTCGGCGCCGTCGCCCGCCGCTACGGCATCCGCGTCACCTTCGCGGACTCGCCGTGGCTGGGCACCTCCGTGGTGGTCGTGGTCCCGCACAAGTACTTCAGCCCGCTGCCCACGGCCGCGCCCGCCCCGGAGGTCCGCACCGCCGCCCCGGCCCGCGAGACGCTCAGCGTGCCCGAACCACGGGCCGCGCAGGCCGAGACCGGGGAGACCACGCCCGGCGGACTGCCCCGGCGCCGCAGCAAGCGGAACGAGACGGAGGCGCCCAGGCCGGCCGAGCGGACCGAGCGGGGCGCCGTCGCCGCCGTACCGCCGGACGCGTCCTTCTCGGGTCTCGCCGCCTTCGCCACCGCCGGACGCGACGCGGCGGAGGCCTCCGAGGCGGCCGACGACCGCGACCCCCTCGCCGGACGCGAGTACACCGAGCACCGCACCGAAGAGAGCGACTAGTCCCATGACGCAACAAGGAACAGATGTGAGCTGGGCGCTCCGCGATCTCGTCGAGAGCATCCAGGAGATCCGCTTCGCCCTCGTGGCCTCCAGCGACGGCAAGGCCATCACCTCCTACGGCGCCGAAGACCCCGACGACGTCGACCGCTTCGCGGCCGTGGTGGCCGGCCTGCAGGCCCTGGCCCAGCCGGTCGCCGAGCAGTTCCCCAAGTACGCCGGGCAGTTGCGCCTGGCGATGATCGAGGTGGACGGCGGGCACCTCTTCGTCGTGCGCGCGGGTGTGGAGACGTACCTCGGTGTCCTCGCCAGGGAAGGCCTCGACCAGGGCCTGCTCGGGCACCAGATGAGAGACCTGGCCCGCAGGATGGGTGAGCTCCTCGGCACCACTCCGCGCCTGGAGGAGCACTCTGGATGAGTGCTCCCCGCAAGCCGTCGGACCCGTCCGGTCTCGAGCGCTACTACGTCCTCACCGGGGGGCGCAGCGGACCGGGCGGTTCGGCGTCGAGCCTCGACGTGGCGACCCTGGTCGTCTCCCGCGCCGCCCCGTTACCGGGCATGCAGCACGAGCACGAGGAGATCCTCCGCCGCTGCCGCGACCCGCTGTCGGTCGCCGAGCTCGGCGCTCACCTCGGGCTCCCCTTCAACATTCTCGCGGTGCTGCTGTCCGACCTGCTGGACGCAGGTCGCGTCGAAGCCCGTAACCCCATCCCGGCACACCAAGCCGGCCGCGGGCCCGACCTCGCGCTCCTTGAGGAGGTACTCAGTGGACTTGAAAGGCTTTGACCAACCCGGAGGCTCGGCCGGGGACACCCGCTCCGTGAAGGTGATGATCGCCGGCGGGTTCGGTACCGGGAAGACCACCATGGTCCGGTCGGTCAGCGACATCAAGCCGCTCACCACCGAGGAGACCCTCACCCAGGCCAGTGCCGACGTCGACCATCTCATCGGCGTCGCCGACAAGACGCAGACCACCGTCAGCCTGGATTTCGGCAAGATCGGCATCAACGAGAGCCTGGTGCTGTACCTGTTCGGCACGCCCGGGCAGGAGCGGTTCTGGTTCCTGTGGAACGGGCTGTTCAAGGGGGCCCTCGGCGCGATCGTCCTGGTGGACACGCGCCGCCTGGAATCCAGTTTCCGGGCGATCGAGGAGATGGAACGGCAGGAAGTCCCGTTCGTCGTCGCGCTGAACGTCTTCCCCGACTCGCGGAACTACCCGGCCGAGGAGATCCGGGACGCCCTGGACATCCCCGAGCACACTCCGGTCGTGGCCTTCGACGCCCGCGACCGGGCCTCCAGCCGGGACGTCCTCGTCGCACTGATCCACCATCTGAAGGAACGCTCGGCCGTGGCCCTGGAGCCCCGATGAACGACTCGACCGAATCCGGACTCCAGGCCGTGCGGGGCTGCCCCGTCGCCCACCACGGGGCCGACCTGACCAGGCTGTACGGCCCGGACGCCGCGACCGACCCGGTGGGCATCTACGAGCGGCTGCGCAAGGAGCACGGCTCGGTCGCGCCGGTTCTGCTCGAAGGCGACGTGCCCGCCTGGCTGGTCCTCGGCTACCGCGACAACCGGCGGGTGCTCGACAACCCCCGCCAGTTCAGCCGGGACGCGAGGATCTGGCGGGACTGGCGGGAGGGCCGGATCGAGGAGACCTCGCCGATCATGCCGATGGTCGGCTGGCGCCCCGACTGTGTGTCCCAGGACGGCGAACCGCACCGCAGGCTGCGCGGCGCCGTCACCGACGGGTTGCAGGCGGCGGCCGCCCGGGGCATCCGGCGGCACGTCACGTACTTCGCGAACAAGCAGATCGACGCGTTCGCCGACGCCGGGCGCGCCGACCTCGTGGCCGACTACGCCGAGCAACTGCCGATGCTCGTGCTCACCAGGATGCTGGGTCTTCCCGCGGCGGACGGGCTACGCCTGATCGAGTCGTGCGCCGAGGTCTTCAAGGGCGGTGAGGGCGCCCTCGAGCACAACGACCGGATCATGCAGATCCTCGCGGAACTCGCCGAGCGCAAGCGGGCAGAGCCGGGCTCCGACTTCGCCACGGCCCTGCTGGAGCACCCGGCCGGCCTCGACCACGACGAGGTCGTCAGCCATCTGCGCCTGGTGCTGATCGCCGCGCACACCACCACCAGCAACCTGCTGGCCCGGGTCCTGCAACGGGTCCTCACCGACTCCGCCCGGCTGTCCGGTCTGGTCAGCGGGGAGCTGAACATCTCCTCAGCGGTGGAAGAGGTCATGTGGGACACCCCGCCGCTGTCCGTGCTGCCGGGCCGGTTCGCAACCGCCGACCTGGAGCTCGGAGGCCATCACGTCCAGGAGGGAGAACTGCTCATCCTGGGCCTGGCCGCCGGCAACGTCGACCCGGAGGTACGGCCCGACCCGGCCGTCGCCGTGCAGGGCAACCAGTCGCACCTGGCGTTCAGCTCCGGACCGCACGAGTGCCCCGGGCAGAACATCGGCCAGTCCATCATCGAGATCGGCGTGGACGTCCTGCTGCACCGGCTGCCGGACCTGCGCCTGGCTGTACCGCCGGAAGAACTCAGCTCGACCGCCTCCACGTGGGAGTCCCGGCTGGACAGCCTGCCGGTCGAGTTCGCCGTCTAGGCCACGCCGGCAGACCGTTGCCCGGCCGGCTTCCGGCCGGGCAACGCCATGCGTGGGTGCAGGCGGTGGCTCACACACCCAGCAGGTCGTCAACCTGAGCTGCGTCCGGGGAGTTCGGCCGTGGCCACGGGGCACTCCTCGGTGGCGGAGCCTTCAGGGTTGACGCGTCAGCCGTCGAGCCAGTCGCCTGCGACGCCCGTGGGACGGTATCCCGTGGCGTTCCAGAGGAAATGCGGGTGGGCACAGCCGAACATGTAGGCGAGCAGTGCGGTGTCTTCCCGCCCGGTCTGAGGGTCGTGCAGGGTGTGGAACCTCTCGGATCCGACTACGCCGGCGTCTTGTTGGACATGACGGGCGCGCTCCGGCGATGGCGCGGCGCTGGATGCCTCCACGGCGGCGATGTAGGTGCGGCGCAAGATCTCCCATGTGCTGTCCGTGTTGCCGTACCAGGGGCCGTGCAGTGCTTCGAAGGCATGGAGCTCGGCGTCGAAGAGGGGCCATGTCCGGGGGTATTGGGCTCGACAGCGTGCGGACAGCTCGGCGGTCCGGGTGCTCAGTGCTGGTGCGGTGGGCCGCGGGGCGATGGTGAGGGTGGTGCCGTGGGTGAGGATGCCGGTGCACGGGTTGGGCTGCAGGTCGCACAGCGGGCACTCCTCGGCCGGGGGGAGGCCCTCAGTGATGCCGTCGAACCACAGGGCGTGGCGGCCCGTGAGCCCCATCCAGACGATGGTGGTGTTCATCAGCCAGGTGTTCCACATCGGGCTGTGGGCCTCGGGCATGCAGCCGTACTTGACGAGGGCTATCGCGCAGGCGGCGTAGAGCGCCTTGGTGTGGGTGGGCATGTCGGCGAGCCAGAAGTTGCTGATCTCGCCGGTGAGGGCGTCGGCTCGTACATCGGCCATGTCGTCGATGACGCGGCACAGCAGCAGGGAGGCGAGGTTCTCCTCCTGCCAGAGTTCGGTGTCGGGGGCGACGTGCCAGAACAGGCAGTCCAGCATCTGCAGCGCTGAGTAGGTGCTGTGACTGAGCGGGTTGGTCTGGGGGAGCATGACGCTGCCCGCGTCGTGCTGCTGGAGCCAGTACTCGTCGACGGACCGCTTGTGGGCTGCGAAGAGTCCGGAGACCAGGGCCCGTGCGCTGTTGGTGCTGAAATTCTCGGCCAGGCGGCCCTCGACGTGCCGGGTGAGGCGCGTTGTGTCGATGGTGTCGACCACGCGTTTGTATTCGTGGAAGACGAGGATGTCGTCCTCGAAGCGGTGGCGGTGGCCCAGGTCTCGTTCGAGGTCGTTCATCTGCCGGGTCCAGGACCATCCACCGGTCAGGACGCTGTCGAGTTCCCGGCGGTGCGGCCAGGTCTTGACGGTGAGGGGACGACCGGCGCTCTGCCGCCAGCGGTAGTCGTCCAGCGTGCGTGCGGGGGGCGCGGGCAGCCGACGGCACAGAGCGCAGGCGCAGACGTTTGTCTGCTCCTCCTCGCGCGGCGGGGTGAGTGCCCGGCTCCTCCAGGCCCCTTCCAGCATCGCGCAGGTCAGTCTGCAGACCTCGATGTCGGTGCTGACTTGGGGGAAGGCTGCTTCGATCATGCGCAGGCTGGTGTCGAGGTGCCTCAGCCTGGCGTAGCCCTCCTCGTCGGGCGGGAGAAACGCGGGCCGCGCCAGATGGAGGGCTCCCTCCACACGCAGCGTGGTGCTGGATTGAGGGGAGCCGAATGCGTTCAGCCGCTGCTGAGCGGCGTTCTGGGACCTTCGGTACTGCTCCGTGCTCCCATTGATGTGTTTCACCAAGAGGCGGGCCAGGGTGTTCCCTGCCTCCGTGGGGTGGAGCTGGGCGCCTGGCTGCGCCGGGAGCGAGCTGTCGGCGGACGCCTCCGGAACAGCACCTGCGACTCGAGATTTCACACCGGTCTCCCAATGAGCTGTGGTCCTGGCAACGGAATCGATCGACCGTGGTCGTCGACCGGCCGTGTCCGGGAATCTTCTGTACTTTCCGCGACGGCCTCGCCGGACAGCCGGACTCACGCGACCGGCTTTGGCTCCTGCTACGAACGACCGCGAGGGGCACGACTGCTGCGATGACGGCACTCCTGCCGCAAGGCGAGCACCTGCATCGCCGCCTCAGCTGTGTTGATCAGGAAGCACTCGCGGCCCGTCAGGCGTAGCGCGACCCCTGGATCCGAGATGCGCTGCTTCGCCCGAGGCGTGTGGGTGGCTGACCGGGGTGTCGAAGGGCAGGTCGAACCGGACGTCCTGAGGCATGTGTTTCCTTTCGGGAGACGGAACGCAGAGTCCCCCCACCCCTGCTGGCGGACGGTGCCGTGACCGCCCGCACACTCGAACTGGGTTTCGCGGTCCGAAAGTTGAACCGAGAAGCGGTACGAGGCTGCCCACGACGTGAATAAGCCATTCCGTGACCCTGCCGTGATCTCCGTTACTGCCCGAAGCGCATGAGCTGCGTATACTCCCTCGTCCCTCACCCGGTACCGGCTCGTCCACCGAGCCTCCGGAACCGCGGAACGCCACACTGAACCTCGCCGCGTCCGGCCGGGCCCGGCTGGGCATCGGGCCGACCCGTGACGTCGTCCTCGTCGAGGGCGCCGTCGAGACGGTCCAGCCCGGCGAGCTGACCGAGCAGGACGCCGAACTCTTCGCGGCCAAGACCGGGTTCGACCCTCGCCGACTCGCCACGCCGTACCTCTACTTCCGCGTCGTGCCACGGCGGGTGCAGGCCTGGCGGGAGGCCGACGAACTCGACGGCCGTGAACTCAAGTGCGACGGACGGTGGTTGAAGGCCGACTGAATCCGCCGGACCGGGATATCCGCAAGGTACGGATCCGCGGGGCACGACCGCCCCGCGGCCGGAATCCTGCGGAGGAGACATGGCACTGGTGAAAGCGGGGGTCCTCGTGCTCGACTGCGCCGAGCCCGAGAAGCTCGCCGTGTTCTACAAGGAACTGCTGGAGGGGGAGGAGTCGGACGCCACCGCCAACCGGGTGGAGATCAAGAGCGCCGACGGCTTCCGGATCGCACTGCGCCGGGACGTCAACGCGACCCCGCCCAGCTGGCCCCGCCCCGAGAACTCCCTGCAGGCCCATCTGGAGTTCGTGGTGGACGACCTCGACGCGGTGGAACGCCGCGTCATCAGCCTCGGCGGCCGCCCCCTGGAGGCCAAGGACCCCTCGGGCCCCCTGGAGGAGCGCGGCTACGCCGACCCGGCAGGCCACTCCTTCACCCTGCGCCGCACCGCGCCGACGGCACCCAAGCAGGGCTGAGCGAGAGGTTCAGCCGGTCGCCGGCAACGGCCGGACCCGAGTCAGGCCGTGAAGAGGGTGCTGGCCAGGGCCACGTGGACGGCCGTGCCGGCGAGAATGCCCGACTGGACCACGAGGGCCACGAAGGCGACACCGAGCGGAACCACCCGAGACCCACCGAGGCGCAGTGCCGGAAAGCGGCCTGCGCCGCTGAGCTTATTGAAAACGATCAAGGTGAACGGCTGAGGGCGGGCCGGCCCTGCCCGGCAGCCGCCGGGCAGGGCCGCGTGGCCGTCAGTCCCGGCCGCCCTTCTCGCCGGCCGGCCAGGTGCCGGTGGAACGCTCGATGGCCTTGGCGCCCGCGCGGTCCACGGCGCTGCGCACCACCGCGAAGATGGCGCCCTGGATCGCGGCGGCCAGCAGGACTTCGCCCCAGCCGCGGTCCTTGTCCAGCGCGTCGGGCGCGTCCTCCTCGTGCCGGATCGCCATCCACGTCTTGCGGAAGGCGAGCCCGGCCAGCCAGCCGCCCGACCAGCCGAGCACGAACCCGAGGGGCTGGTACGCGAGGGACATCTTCTTCTTCTTTGCCACGGGAACTCCTTGGTCGCTGAGGGGGATGAAGGGGTCAGGGTGTGTGCGCCGTCGGGATCCGCTCCTCGGCGCGGACCGGCCCGGGCGGTGTGCCGTCACCGAACGGCCGGCCGCCCAGCTCCTCGCGGTGGTGCGGGGCCTGCCAACCGGACGGGTCCGGGCCCAGCGGGACGACACGGGTCGGGTTGATGCCCGTGTGCACCTGGTAGTAGTGGCGTTTGATGTGGTCGAAGTCGACGGTGTCACCGAACCCGGGCGTCTGGTACAGGTCGCGGACGTACGCCCACAGCACCTGGTTCTCCGTCAGCTTCCAGCGGTTGCACTTGAAGTGGCCGTGGTAGACCGCGTCGAAGCGGACCAGCGTGGTGAACAGCCGGATGTCCGCCTCGGTGATCGTGTCGCCGACGAGGTACCGCTGCCGCTCCAGCCGCCCCGCGAGCAGCTCCAGCCGCCGGAACACGCCCGAGCAGGCGGCCTCGTACTCCTCCTGCCCGGTGGCGAAACCCGCTCGGTAGACACCGTTGTTGACGTCCTCGTAGACGTCCGTCATCACCTCGTCGATCTCGTCGCGCAGCGCGTCCGGATACAGGTCGGGCGCGCCGTCCCGGTGCAGGGCCGTCCACTCGGTCGCGAGATCGAGGGTGAGCTGCTGGTAGTCGTTGGTCACCAGCTGCCCGCTGGGCACGTCCACCATCGCCGGCACGCTGACACCGCCGGGGTAGTCGCTCTCGCGGCGGTCGTAGGCCTCGCTGAGAAGGCGGATGCCGAGGACCGGGTCGCGACCGTCCTCGTCCAGCGTGAAGCGCCAGCTGCGGTCGTCCTGGATGGGGTCGGCGACGGCCAGGGACAGGGCGTCCTCCAGGCCGAGCAGCCGCCGGGAGACCAGCGACCGGCTCGCCCACGGGCAGGCCCGGCTGACGACCAGACGGTAGCGGTCGGCCTCCACCGGCCAGCCGTCCCGGCCGTCCGCCGTGATCCGGTCCGCGAAATGCGCCTTGGACCGTTTGAACGCCCTCCTTCCGTAGTCGGTGTTGCCGTCGTCGCCGTCGTCGCGGCTCATGGGGGTGACCTCCTTGCCGTACGTGGACCCTGGTGAACGCGTTCCCCGTTTTCCGCTGACGGCACGGTGTGAGCACCGCCGACCGGGGCAATCGGCGTGGGTGAGTGATGAAGGAAGTGATCACAGGACACGCGTCACCGTGCTGGTGGCGCTCGCGGCGAATCTGGTGATCGCCGTGGCCAAGGCCGTCGGCGGCCTCGCGGCGGGGTCACCCGCCCTGCTGTCCGAGGCGGCCCACTCGGTGGCCGACAGCCTGAACGAGGTGTTCCTGCTCGCGGCCCTGCGCCGCAGCCGCCGCCCCGCCGACCGGCGCCATCCCTTCGGCTACGGCAAGGAGCGGTTCTTCTGGTCGCTCCTCGCGGCCGTCGGGATCTTCGTCATGGGCGGCTGTTTCTCCTTCTTCCAGGGCTTCGAGGCCCTGACGAGCGATTCGGCGGAGGATCTCGGCGGCTATGTGGCCGGCCTGGTCGTGCTGGGAATCGCCCTCCTCGCGGAGGGCGGTTCGCTGTTGCGGGCGCTGTACCAGGTGCGCCGGCAGGGCGGCACGGGTGCGGGGCTGCGTGATCCGGCCCTGCGCACGGTCGTCGCCGAGGACGGCACCGCGGTGCTCGGCGTCACCCTGGCCATCGCGGGCATGGCGCTGCACATGGTCACCGGCCAGGTGGTGTGGGAGGCGTCGGCCTCGCTCGCGATCGGCGCGCTGCTGGTCTACGTGGCCTTCCGGCTGGGCCGCGAGGCCCGCGACCAGCTGATCGGCGAGGCGGCCGACCCGGAGTCGAGCGGGCGGATCCACGCGCTGCTGCGGGCGCAGCCCGAGATCGACAGTGTGGAAGCGCTGTTCACGATGAAGACCGGACTCGACACGACCCTGGTGGCGGCCCGCGTCGACCTGGTACCCGGCCTGGACAGCGAGCGCGTGGAGGAGGTCGCCGTCCGCATCAAGCGATCCATCGCCCGGACGGTGCCCGAGGCGGACCAGATATTCCTCGGCCTGAACCTCGCGTGCCCCGTCGGTGCGGGTTCACACGCACGGGGGAGGAAGATTTTCCGCCGGCTGCCGGCACCGGGCAGCCGGCCCGCGTCTCAGCCGGTCTCGCCCGGCTCCAGGACGAACACGGGTATCTCGCGGTCCGTCTTCTTCTGGTAGTCGGAGTACGCCGGGTACGCCGCGACGGACCGCTCCCACCACGCTGCCTTCTCCTCGCCCGTGACCTCACGGGCGGTCATGTCCCGCTTCACCGGCCCGTCCTGAAGCTCCACGTGCGGGTCGGCCCGCAGATTGAAGTACCAGACGGGGTGCTTCGGCGATCCGCCGAGGGAGGCCACCACGGCGTAACGCCCTTCGTGCTCCACCCGCATCACCGGTGTCTTGCGCAGCTTTCCGCTCCTGGCACCCCGTGAGGTCAGGACGACGACCGGCATGTTCGAGCCCTGCAGCGTCGTCCCCTCCGTACCGCCGGAGCTCTCGTACAGCTCCACCTGGTTGCGCACCCACTGCGTCGGGCTGGGTTCGTACTCGCCCTCAAGAGGCATGGCATCCGTCCCATCGTCGCGTTCGCGGCTCATCGCCACCTGCCATCAACACCCGTGCCCCCGGGAATCATCCGCACCCCGCGGATCCGGCCGGAAAACGATCTCATTCCGGCGCGAGCGCCATCCGCACGGCCAGAGCCGTCATCACCCCGCTCGCCGCCAGGGCCGTCGCCAGCCGCCCCCGATGACCGGTCAGCGCGCGGCCCAGCAGGGCCCCGCTCCCGGCCAGCAGCACCTGCCAGCTCGCGGAAGCGGCGAAGGCGGCCAGCACGAACACGCCCTGCTCCAGAGGACCGGCTGGGCCCGAGGCCTGGGAACCGAGCACGAGGGCGGCGAAGTAGATGACGGTGGTGGGGTTCAGCAGGGTGATGCCCAGCAGGCCCAGATAGGCCCGGGCGGGGCTCGGGGGAGCGGGGGAGGCGCGGGTCGCGAGCCGGTGGCCGCGGTACTCGCGCACGGCGGTGACCGCGCCCCATGCCGCCAGCGCGAGCAGCACCAGCACGCAGAGCCACCGCAGCGGCCCGAGCACCGGCCGCAGCGCGGACGCCAGGGCGGTGCCCCCGAGCGTGGCCGCCAGGGCGTAGAGCCCGTCGGCGGTGGCGACGCCGAGCGCGGCGCAGACGCCGGTGCGCAGGCAGGTGCGGGCGGTGAGGGAGACGAGGTAGGTCCCGACGGCGCCCACGGGTACGGCGATGCCGTACCCGGCGAGCAGCCCCGCGACGAGCGCGGCCGTCATGACCGCGGCGGCGTCGGTCCCCCCCTGCGGCCCGACTGCTGCTGCCGGCGCGCGGCGGGAGCGGCGACGGACAGCGGCACGGGCACAGTGAACGTAGGCATGGCTGGATCCTGGAGCCTGCCCCGCCGCACCGACAACCGGTTTTCGAATCGGCGTCGCCGCACCCGTGCCGGGGCAAGGGCGCGCGCCCCGCGACACGGCCTCGCCCCCCCGGTGTTCGAACGGGAAGACGGCATTCCCCGGCCATATCGCCGCCGCCACCGATGTGGCCGAACTTCGCGTCGCCCCATAGATGCCTGGGGCATCTAATGAAGATCGGCACGACGCACTACTCGTCTGCGAGGTCTTCATGACGGACACGACCGCACCCGTCGTCTTCCCCCAGAGCCGGACCTGCCCCTACCACCCGCCCGCCGCCTACGACTCCCTGCGCGCCGAGCGTCCCCTGACCCGGATCACCCTCTTCGACGGCCGCGAGGCCTGGCTGGTCAGCGGGCACGCCACCGCCCGCGCGCTGCTGGCCGACCCGCGTCTGTCGTCCGACCGCGACCGGCCCGGCTTCCCCGCCCCCACCCAGCGCTTCGCCGGGATCCGCAACCGCAGAACGGCCCTGCTGGGCGTCGACGACCCCGAGCACCGCGCCCAGCGGCGGATGGTCGTCGGGGACTTCACCCTCAAGCGGGCCGTCGAACTCCGGCCACGCATCCAGCAGATCGTGGACGAACGGCTCGACGCGATGATCGCCGAGGGCCCCGGCGCGGACCTGGTGAGCGCCTTCGCGCTGCCCGTGCCGTCCATGGTGATCTGCGCCCTGCTGGGCGTCCCGTACGCCGACCACGACTTCTTCGAGACCCAGTCCCGACGGCTGCTGCGCGGCCCGGAGACCGCCGACGTGCTCGACGCCCGCGACCGGCTGGAGACGTACTTCGGCGAGCTGATCGACATCAAGCAGCGGGACCCCGGCACCGGCCTGCTGGACGACCTGGTCCACCGGCAGCCGCGCGAGGGCGGACTGGACCGCGAGGGCCTGATCGCCATGGCTCTCATCCTGCTGGTCGCGGGCCACGAGACGACCGCCAACATGATCTCGCTCGGCACCTTCACCCTGCTCCGGCACCCCGAGCGGCTCGCCGAACTGCGCGCGGACCCGCGGCTGCTGCCGGCCGCGGTCGAGGAGCTGATGCGGATGCTGTCGATCGCGGACGGCATGCTGCGCCTGGCCGTCGAGGACATCGAGGTGGCCGGGACGACCATCCGCGAGGGCGAGGGCGTGGTCTTCGCGACCTCCGTCATCAACCGCGACGAGACGGTCTACCCCGAGCCGGACACACTCGACTGGAGCCGCCCGGCCCGTCACCACGTCGCGTTCGGCTTCGGCATCCACCAGTGTCTCGGCCAGAACCTCGCCCGCGCCGAGCTAGAGATCTCCCTGCACAGCCTCTTCGACCGGCTGCCCACCCTGCGCCTGGCCGCCCCGGCCGAGGAGATCCCCTTCAAACCGGGCGACACGATCCAGGGGATGCTGGAACTCCCCGTGACCTGGTAAGAGGCTTCCACCCATGCACATCGACATCGACAAGGACGTCTGCATCGGCGCGGGCCAGTGCGCCCTGACCGCCCCGGACGTGTTCACCCAGGACGACGACGGCTACAGCACCCTGCTGCCCGGCGGGGAGGGCAGCGGCAGCCCGCTGCTGCGGGAGGCGGCCCGCGCCTGCCCGGTCAGCGCCATCACCGTGTCCGAGACGGTGAGCTGACCCCCGCTCTCACACGGCGTCCAGGAGCCGCCGGGCCGCCTCACGCGCCTCGGCCGCGGGCTCGGCGCTCCTGGAGACGCCCGCCGTGACCATGGCACCCTCGGCCAGCAGGAACAGCTGCCCGGCCAGCGCGTCGGGCAGCCCCGCCGTCGCCACGAGCGAGCCGAGGTACTCCCGGAACGCCCGCTTGTGCGCGCGCACCTGGGCGGCAACGCGCGCAGAGGTGGCCCCCAGCTCGCCGTACGCGTTGAGCCACGCGCAGCCGCGGAAGCCCGGCTCACCGAACCACCCGCCGAGCCAGTCGAAGACGGCCAGGATCCGCTCCCGCGGCTCCCCGTGCCGCTCGACGTACTCGGTCAGCTCCCCACGCCAGCGCGTGTCGCGCCGCTCCAGATAAGCCTCCACCAGGTGCTCCTTGGCCGGGAACAGCTGGTAGAGCCGCTTGAGCGAGAGCCCGGAGGTGCCGCGGACGTCGTCCATGCCGACGGAGTGCACACCCCGCCCGTAGAACAGTTCCTCGGCGGCGTCCAGTGCGCGCTCCCGGGCCACCGCGCTGTCCATGTACGACCCTCCTTGACGCGAGAACGAGCGTTCTCCTACGGTAGCAGCCTGGTGGAGAACGCTCGTTCTCCCTTGTTGCCGGGGAGGATTCATGACCGACCGCCCACCGCTGCCGCCCTTCACCCGCGAGACCGCCGCACAGAAGGTCCAGGCCGCCGAGGACGCCTGGAACACCCGCGACCCGCACAAGGTCTCCCTCGCCTACTCGGCGGACTCCGTCTGGCGCAACCGCGACACGTTCGTCACCGGCCGCGCCGAGATCGCCGCGTTCCTGACCCTTAAATGGGAGCGCGAGCAGGAGTACGCGCTGCGCAAGGACCTGTGGGCCTTCGACGGCAACCGCATCGCCGTCCGCTTCCAGTACGAGTGCCGGGACGGCGACGGGCAGTGGTGGCGTTCCTACGGCAACGAACTGTGGGAGTTCGACGAGCACGGCCTGATGACCCGCCGCGAGGCGAGCATCAACGACCTGCCGATCGAGGAGGAGGAGCGCCGCATCCACGGTCCACGGCCGCAGGCGGAGCGCGGGGACACCTTCCCCGTCCAGTGAGTCCGGGTGGGAGTGGGTCCTGGACCTGGTCGGACGTGGCCGCCGGTCAGTCGCAGCCGACCGTCGGCCCCTCCACCATGCCGCCGGTGTACAGCGCCTGCCCGCGCGGCGTCCAGTAGCCCAGCTTCGAGACCACCGTCGAGCAGGTCGCGGCCGTGGTGACCCGGACGCGCACGGTGGCCGGGCGTCCGGGCTGGAGCTCGGTGAGCGCACAGTCCACGGAGTGCGTCAGCCGGGCCTTCGACGGATGGCTGCCGACGAGCGGGTTGACGCACCGGGCGTCCTCGGTGCTGATCCGCACCCCCGTGCTCTCCTCGCCGATCAGCCCGAACCGCGCGCTGCCGTCGCCCTGCTCGCTGTCGCGGTACACCCGGTACGTCAGCGTGGTGGTGCTGCCACGGCTCAGGGTGGTCCGGTCGACCTCGACGCGATGCGTGGGCCGCTGCTTCGGCGCGGTCAGGGTGAGCGTGGCCCGGACCGTGCCGCGCAGGTCCACACCGTCCGGCGCGGAGCGGACGTGCACCGTGGCGGTGACGTCGTAGGTCCCGGGGCCGGGATAGGGCTGCGATCCGGGCAGGGTGCCGGAGGCCACCCTCGCGCCGTCGCGCCTCGCCGTCCAGGTGCCGGAGGTCAGGCAGGCGTACCGGACGGACGCCCCGGGCCGGCGGCAGGTCGCGGGCGCCGAGACCGCCATCACCGGGGTGCCGCTGCCCGCGCACAGGCTGACGGCGGCCCGCTCGCCGTCGTCGCCGCGCAGCACGCCCGCGGGCGCGCACAGGGTGGCCGCCGCGCCGGCCGCCGGTGCCCGCACTGCGGGCTGCGGCGGGGCCGGGCGGCTCCAGGCGGTCGAGGCGAGAGCGACGGACGCCGCCGCCGCGCCGGTCAGGATCCTGAGTGTCCTCCGTCGTACCGCCACGAGTCCTCCCGAACGCCGTACGCAACGGACCGGCCCGGCACCGGTCACCTGCGCCGAGAATGCGGCAGCGGCTCGCCCGCCCGGCTGCTCCCACGCCGTCCGGTCACCTGGGGGCAGCAACGATGACGGCCCGTCAGGCACCGCCCCGATCGCCGGCGCCGCCAAGCCCGGCATCCGGAGGACGCGGTGGAGGCCGTGGAGATCCGGCTGGGCGACAAGGGGCTGGAGGAATCGGAGCGTCCGTACGGCCCCCATCCCGTCGCCGGTCGCCGGGCACTGAACGTACGTCTCCCAGGTCTGTGGGGCCCTGCGGAACGTACGTCTCGCAGGTCAGTGGGGCCCCTGCGGCGCGAACTCCGTCCCGCAGGGGCCCGCCCCCTCGCTCTCCGCCAGCTCCACCCTCGCCCCGCTCATCGCCAGCGTCCGGTAGAACCGCCCGATCCGCTCCGTCGACCGCCCCACGTAGTGCCCGATGAACGAGCGCCGGAACCGCTCGGCCGACCGGTTCGGCTGCGACCCGTGCACCAGGCTCCCGTTGAAGAACAGGACATCCCCCGGCGCCATGTCCACCGGCACCGGCGCCAGCCCCGGCGGCGGCGGAACGTACTCCCGGGCGAAGGACACATCCGAGTCCGCCGTCTCCGGGCAGAACAGGTCCATGAGGTGTGTGCCCGGCACGACCTCCAGCCCGCCGTTCTCCCGGTCGATCACATCGCAGGCCACCCACGCCGCCACGCACGTCCCCGGCTCCACCCGCAGATAGAAGTTGTCCTGGTGCAGCGCCTGCCCCCGGGCCCCCGGCGGCTTGAAGTAGAACATGCTCTGCGCGGCCAGCACCTCCTCCCCGAGGAGAACCTCCAGAACCGTCCGCAGCCGGGCGTCCAGCAGGACCTCACGCGCGAGGCCGTTGATCTCGTGCGGGTGCATCACCCGGGGCCAGACGTGCAGCGGATCCGCGCCCGGCCCGTCCGCCGCGCGCGGCTCGAAGTGCCCGGGAACCGGACCGGCCGCCCGCAGCGCCGCGAACTCGCCGCACAGCCGCTCGACCTCGTCGGCCCCGAAGAGCCCGCGCACCACCGTGAAACCGTTCTCCTCGAATCCCTCCCGGTACCGCCGGAGCCCGGCGGGGTCCAGGATGGAAGCGCCGGCGGCGCCGTTGCCCGTGACTGTCATGAACGCACTCCTCGGTCAAGTGTCCTCGGTTCGAAACGCTAGGCCGCCCAGCCGTCCAGGAGGATGCCCGTGCGTGCTGACGGATTGCCCGACACTGCTGAGCACGGCGACACCGGGGGTACCGGGGATCCCGCCCCGCCGCCCGGGCTGGTCGTGCTCGGTCACTTCGACCAGCCCCCCGGTTACGGCGTCAACCGGCCGCACGGATCCGCGAGCTGGCTCTTCACCTGGACCACCGCAGGCCGGGGACGGCTGTGGCAGGGCGGTGCGCGGACCTCGGCCGACGCCGGCCACCTGGTCGTCCTCGCCCCGGGCGTCGCGCACGGCTACGCCGTCGAACCCTGTGCCCGGCACTGGCGGTTCTGGTGGGCCCACTGCCAGGCCCGCCCGTCCTGGGCCGCGTGGCTGCGGCCGTACGACGCCGGCGACGGGATGTACGTCGTCACCTCCGCCCCGGCCGGGGTGCACGGCCGCGTGGGGGCGGCGTTCCGGCGGATGCACGCCGACGCCCGCTGGACCGGCACCGAGGCACCGCCCGACGCGGCGCCTCCGGACGGGCAGGTCGCCGTGGCGCACGGCAGCGCGGCCCGTGAACTGGCCCTGTGCGCCCTGGAGGAGATCGTCCTCCTCACCACCCCCGGCGCCCGGCCGACGGCGCCCCGGCCCGGCCTCGACGCACGGATCCGCCGCGCCCAGGAGCTGATCGACGCCGACCCGGGCGCCCCGCACACCGTCCGCTCGCTCGCCGGGGACGTCGCGCTGTCGCCGTCCCGCTTCGCCCATCTGTTCAGCCGGCAACTCGGCCAGTCACCCATGCGTGCCCTGCGCGAGGCACGGCTGCGCCACGCCGCCCGGCTGCTGGAGAGCACCGACCTGCCGGTGGAACGCGTCGCCGCGGCGTCGGGCTTCGTCAGCCCGTTCCACTTCAACCGAGCCTTTCGCGAGCGCTACGGGGCACCGCCCGGGGCCTACCGTACGACGCGCGGCGATCCGCCCGCCTGAGCACCGCTATTGGTTCCGCGGGACGCCCCGGAAGGCCGGTGCGGAGAAGGCGGCCGACGCTGTGAGCTGCTGTTCAGGCGGCGGCTCAATGGTTTCCGGGCGGCTGCCGGAGGCAGGAAAATGTGGGCCGATAAAGGGGGCAGACAGCACGGAAATGCCTTTCGCTCCCTTGATTGACATTTTGTCAAAAGGCGCTGGCGCCGCACGCAATGCACGAAACCGTGAGATCGCTTGTTCCCTGTCGCTGACCTGTGCAAAGGTGTGCCCTGTCGGCGTGCTCACATCACGCCTTTCTTTCGTATGCGCAAGGCTGACATGCCGGCATACCCCTTGGTATGGACTTTATTCCGCATGTCCTTGAGAGGAATGCAGCCGTGAAAGACGCAGGCCCGTCGAATTCTCCGGCCCCGGCCCGCAGGTTCGGCGCGACGGACGAGCAACTGAGCGCGGAGCTCAGGAAGTGGACCGGGGCGACGCCCGCACTTCATCCCGTCGGCGAACTGCTGGACCGGCACTGGGAGGCGGCCTTCGCCTACGCCCGGCTGTGCACCGACGGCCCGCGCTCCGCGGGAATGCTCACCACCGCGGCTTTCACCCGGCTCTTCGGCGAGACCCTCCGGCAGAACGGCCCGACCTCCGCATGGCGGCCCCATCTGCTCGTCACCGTACGGCGTATCGCGGCCGAGTGGGCCGGTGACCACAGACACGACATGCTCCACCCGGAGTTGCTGGCCGGGACCGGCGAGGGGGAGCGGCCCGCCTCCCGGCTGCTGCCGTCGCAGCGCCGACGCCTGCTGTCCGGGGCCTTCCGGCGGCTGCCCCAGTCCGCCCGTTGCCTGCTGTGGCACGTCGAGGTCGAGGCCGAACCGCTCACCTCCCCGGCCGGGTTGCTCGGCCTGGACGAGGAGGGCGCACGCGTCGAACTGGGCCGGGCCCGGGACCGGCTGCGCGAGGAGTGCCTCCAGCTGCACCGCGAACTCGCCCCCGACGAGGACTGCCGGCGCTATCTGCGCCTGCTCGACGTGACGTACCGACGCGGCGGCCTCGACATCGACCCCGATCTACGCGCGCATATCGAGGGCTGCGGGCACTGCAGCGCCGCCGCCGACCAGCTCGACCCGTTCAACCACGCCCTCGGCGCCGCCCTGTCGGAGGCGGTGCTGGGCTGGGGCGGGCGGGCCTACGCGGAGAGCCGGGTGCGTCACGCGGGGACGACAGCCGTCGGCGGCAGCGGGGGAGTGGCCGGTGCGGCGGCCGTCCCGGGACCGGCCGGTCCGGCCCGAGAGGCCTTTCCCGATCCGGACCGGGTGTTCCCGGATCCGGTGGGCGTCGCGCGTGAGGTGTTCCGGGATTCGGTGGGTGTCGCGCGTGAGGTGTCCCGCGATCCGGTGGATGTCGCGCGTGACGTCTTCCCCGATCCGGCCGGTGCCGCGCTTGAGGTCTTCCCGGATCCCGTCGCCCTCGCCGGCACGGTGGGGGAGTCGTTCACCGACCCGGGTGGTCCGGCGGCCGTGCCGCCGCCTCCTGGAGCAGGAGCAGGAGCAGGAGCGGGCACAGGAGCGGGGGTCAGAACGGGGCGCGCGGACGCGGCCGGGGCCACAGCCCCGCCTCCGGTCCCGGTCCGCGCGCGCCTCGCCGTCCCACCCGTCACCACACCACTCGGGACCGCCCCACCACTCCTCACCGCACCCCCGGCCGCCCGGCCCGAAGGCCCCAGAACCGCCGCCCGACGATCCGGACGATCCGCCCACAAGGCGGCCCGCCGTGCCGCCCGGCGGCGCAACCTCACCGCGGGCATCCTGACCGTCAGCGGCCTCGTCGTCCTGCCACTGGTCCTGTGGTCCACCGGCAACTCCGGCGACGGCGCCCCGGCCGGTCCCGACCGGCCCGCCGGGGAGGCACCCGACTCGGACGCGGGCGAGGTGACCACCGACCCGTCCTGGGCCGGGGCGGACGACGCCGAGAACGGCGCCCTGCGCGGGCGGCTGCACAACGTCGCCTCGGGCCTGTGCGTGGGCATCGACGGCAAGAAGGCCGTCGAGAAGGGGGAGGCCGAACTCACGGCCTGCTCCGCGGACGCCGCCCAGCAGTGGACGTACGAGACCGACGGGCTGCTGCGCAACGGCGCCGCCCCCGACCTGTGCCTGGACTCGCAGCTCGGCTACTCGGTACGGCTGGCTCCCTGCACGGGGGCGTCCCGGCCGGACCCGAAGAACATCCGCTACGACTTCACCCTCCAGGGCGCCCTGGTGCCCCGCTGGGACCAGGACCTCGCCCTGGCTCCGGCCGCGACCGACGGCTCGGGATCCCTGGTCGTCAAGGCCCGGGCGGACGACGAGGCCCAGCGCTGGGTGATCGACACCTCGAAGGCCGATCTCCAGTTGGAGGCCGTCAACTGGAACGCCGCCGCCGTTCCGGCCCCCCGCCCCACGCCCACGCCGACCCCCACCCCCACACCGTCGAAGACGCCCGCGCCCAAGGCGACGCCGTCCGCGACCTCCCCGGCCCCGCCGCCGACGCCGACCAGCCCGGCCACCACCGACCCGTCCTGCGACCGCTACGGCTACTACTGCGATGAGGACGGCGGGTACGGCAACCCGGGATACGGCTACCCCGGCTACGGATACGGCGGCTATGGCTATGGCTATGGCTACGGCGGAGGCGGCCGCCGCTGACCGGGCGTGCGCTCAGGCCCCGACGACGGTGAGCGACAGCCACAGGGCCACCACGGCCGGCACCAGCGCGGCCGGTACGGCGAGCAGCCCGAGCCGCGTGAACTCCCCGAGCCCGGCCCGGTGCCCGTGCTGCTGCACGATCCGCCGCCACAGCAGGGTCGCCAGCGATCCGGCGTAGGTCAGGTTGGGGCCGATGTTCACCCCGAGCAGTACCGCCAGCACGGCGCCGGGACCCGCCCCGGCGGTCAGGGGCAGCAGCACCAGCACCGCGGGCAGGTTGTTGATGAGGTTGGCCAGGACGGCGGCCAGCGCCGCCACGCCCAGCAGCGTGAGCAGGCCCGCCCCGTCGGGCAGGACCCGCCGCAGCGCGTCGGCGAGCCCGTGGTCGACGACCGCGCGCACCACGACGCCGAGCGCGAGCACGAACGCCAGGAAGGCCGGGGCGGCGGACCGCACCACCGTCAGGGGCGTCGCCCGCCGCCGCACCAGCGCCCGCCCGGCCAGCACCAGCGCGCCGGCCAGCGCGGCCCAGGCCGGCGCGATCCCCACGGCGGAGGCCACGACGAACCCGGCGAGCGTGCAGCCGACCGTGACCAGGGCGAACAGCGGGAGCGGCTCGGGGTGCGGCGCGGGGCCCGGGGAGGGGAGAGGCGCCGCCAGTTCGTCGTCGAAGAAGCGCCGGAACACCAGGTACTCGGCGGCGATCGCGACCAGCCAGGGCAGCGCCATCAGGGCCGCGAAGCGGGTGAAGCTCAGCCCGCTCGCCGTGAAGGCCAGCAGATTCGTCAGGTTGGAGACCGGCAGCAGCAGCGAGGCGGTGTTCGACAGATGGGCGCACGCGTACAGGTGCGGCCGGGCCTGCACGCCCATGCGGGTCGCGGTCGCCAGCACCACCGGAGTCAGCAGGACGACCGTGGCGTCCAGACTGAGCACGGCCGTGATGACGGACGCCAGCGCGAACACCGCGGTCAGCAGCCGCGCGGGGCGCCCCGCCGCCCAGCGGGCCATCCACGTCCCGCACGCCGTGAACAGCCCCTCGACGTCACAGAAGTGGGCGAGTACCAGCACGGCCGCGAGGAAGCCGACCACGGGCCCCAGCCGCTGGACCTCTTCCCAGGCGTGGTCCGGCGAGATCACTCCCAGCGCGATGGCGAGCCCGGCGGCCGGCACCGCCAGCGCGGCTTCGGGCAGGCCTTTCGGGCGGGCGACGGCCCAGATCAGCACGGCGGCCAGCAGCGTCACGGACAGGACTTCGGCGAGCGGGGTGTTCAGGGCGGGTCCTCCGGGACGTGATCAGGTCGTGCCCGCTCATGAAACCAGGCGCGGGTAAGAGACCTTCGGCGGCCCTGCTGTCCTGGTCAGGGGCCGCTGCCCGCCGTGGACGCCGTCAGGAACTCCCGCCCGGCGCCGGCCGCACGGCCCGCCGGCCCGGCCGAGTGCGGATCGCTCAGATCTCGTCGCCGAGCAGAGTCAGCTCCGCCCAGATCGTCTTGCCCTCGGCGGTGTGCCTGCTGCCCCATCGCTGGGTGAGCTGGGCGACCAGAAGCAGACCGCGGCCGCCCTCGTCCCAGGTCTTGGCCCGGCGCAGGTGCGGTGCCGTGTGGTTCGTGTCGGACACTTCGCAGATCAGCGTGGCCTCGTCATGGATCAACCGCAGCCGGATGGGCGGGGCGCCGTAGCGGATGGCGTTGGTGACCAGCTCGCTCACGACCAGCTCGGCGGTGAACGTGGCCTCGACCATCTCCCAGCGTTCGAGCTGGTCGACGACCTGCTTGCGGATGGGGGCCACCAGCGCCGGGTCGGCGGGGATGTCCCAGGTGGCGACCTGGGCGGACGGCAGGCCGCGGGTGCGCGCCAGCAGCAGGGCCACGTCGTCGCTGGAGCCGCCCGGCGGGAGCAGGGTGTGCAGCACGCGGTCGCAGGTCTCGTCCAGGGAGGCGGAGGGCACCGACAGCGCCTCGCGGAGCATCCGGCTGCTCGCATCGACGTCCCGCTCGCGGCTCACGAGCAGCCCGTCCGTGTGGAACGCCAGGACGCTGCCCTCCCGCAGCTCGACCTCGGCGCACTCGAACGGCAGCCCGCCGACACCCAGCGGGGGACCCGAGGGCAGGTCGAGCTGCTGTGCCGGACCGTCCGGCGGCACCAGCAGGGGCAGCGGATGCCCCGCCCGGGCGAGGTCGCAGCGCCGCGACACCGGGTCGTACACCGCGTACAGGCAGGTCGCGCCCACCTCTCCGGCGTCGTTGTCCCCGCCGGACTCCTGGGAGAGCCGGACGACCAGGTCGTCGAGGTGGGTGAGTAGTTCGTCGGGGGCCAGGTCGATGTCGGCGAGGGTGCGGACGGCGGTGCGCAGCCGACCCATGGTGGCCGAGGCCTGGATGCCGTGGCCGACGACGTCGCCGACGACCATGGCGACTCGCATCCCGGACAGCGGGATCACGTCGAACCAGTCGCCGCCCACGCCGGAGCGGATGGCGGGCAGATAGCGGGAGGCGGCCTCCATCGCCGCCGTGTGCGGCAGGGTGCGGGGCAGCAGGCTGCGCTGCAGCGTGAGGGTCGTCTCGCGCTCGCGGGAGTAGCGGCGTGCGTTGTCGATGCAGACGGCCGCCCGCGCCGTGACCTCCTCGGCCAGCAGCACGTCGTCGTCGGTGAACGCCTCGGGGCGCCGGAAGCGGGTGAAGACCGCGACTCCGAGGGTCGTCCCCCGGGCCTGGAGCGGGACGGACATCGTGGAGTGGATGCCGAACTCGCGGACCCGCTGGAAGCGGACCGGGTCCCAGGCGAGCCACCGCTCGAGGTCGCCGGACGAGCCCGAGGCCACGACCGTGTGCCCCGCGACCAGTGAGGCGGCCTGCGGGGAGTTCGCCGGGTAGACGTCGACCTGCCCGGGCTCGGCGACGGCTTCCGGGCTGCCCTTGTTGACCGACTGGTGGGCTGCCCGGCGCAGATGCACGGGCGGCGCCGGCGGCCCGGCGGACTCGCCGCCGTGCTCCTGCGGGTCGAGCAGGTCGACGCTGACGAAGTCGGCGAGCGCCGGGACGCTCACGTCCGCCAGCTCCTGGGCCGTACGGGTGACGTCGAGGGTGGTGCCGATGCGCACGCTCGCCTCGTTGACCAGCTGCAGCCGCTCCCGTGACCGGTACTGGTCGGAGAAGTCGTGGGCGGTCACGCACACGCCCCGCACCTGGCCGGTGCTGTCGGTGAGCGGTGCCATCCGGGCCAGCCAGGCGTGCGCACCCCGGTTCTCGCCTGTGGCCTTCATGTACGTCTGCATGTCCTGCCGCCGGCCGGTGCTCAGCACCCGGCGCAGATGCTCTTCGAGCTCGGAGTTCTGCGGCCGGCTGCCGATGTCGGTGGGCCTCAGGCCCGGCATCCGCCCGGCGGGCAGTCCCAGGAGGTCCGCCATGGCGTCGTTGACGCCGCGCAGCCGCAGCCGCTCGTCGAAGACCATGGTGGCGCAGGGCGACTGGGTCAGGGCCATGCGGATCAGCGGGTCGTCCGGAAGGCCTTGGCCGGGCGCCTCCGGAGGGGACACCGCGAGCCAGTCGGTCGTCTCCGCTCCGTCCGGCGGTCTGCGGTGGGCGAGCACCCACACGGACACGGGGTGGCCGTCGCGATGCCGCAGGGTGAGTGTGCCGCTCCAGCGGGAGTCGTCCGGCACGGACGGCGGGTCGGCGCCGTCGGCCAGCAGCGCCGCGGCCGGGCGTCCCACGACCTCGGCGGCCGTGTGGCCCAGCAGACGGCGGGCGCCCTCGCTCCACTCGGTGAGCGTGCCGTCGACGGCGATGACGGCACGTGCGGCCACGCCATCGTCGAACGCCTCGTCCGGACTCATCGTCGCGACTCCATGCGGACACTCACAGTGAACAGGGAGGTCAGTTGAGTTCCAGCGTAGTCCGTAGGCGCCCGGCGTGGACCGGTAACCCCCGTGCCGCCTCCCCGGCGGGGGCAAGGCGCAAATCCGGCCGAAGCGACCCGTGAGACAGAAGGACGCTTCCGCACCCTTGACGGCCGTGTGTGACGCATCGACAGAATCTGTTTGTTCACGATTAGTTGTGAGTACTTCTGGGCCCTAATGAGGGAGAGCCGCCATGTCGGTCACTCGCAGATCGGTCTTGCTCGCCTCCGCGGCCGCGCCGGCGGCCGGAGCGCTGCTGGGCACCCCGGAGGCGTGGGCCGCCGGGGGGGCGCGCGGCGCGTCCGGCCGCCGGACCGTCGCACTGCGCGACGGCTGGCGCTTCGCGCTGGTGAACCCGGGCGGCCTCACCGACCCGACCGGTGCCTACGCCGACGCCCACCTTCCCGGCTACGACGACTCCCGGTGGCGCGAGACCGCCGTCCCGCACGACTGGAGCATCGAGCAGACTCCCACCACCGAGCACGGCACCACCAGCGGCACCGGCTTCCTGCCCGGCGGTCTCGGCTGGTACCGCCTGGCCTTCACCCTGCCGCCCGCCCTGGCCGGCAAGCGCGTCTCGGTGGAGTTCGACGGCGTCTACATGGACTCCACCGTCTACTGCAACGGCAAGGAGGCCGGGCGCCACCCCTACGGCTACACCGGCTTCGCTCTCGACCTCACCGACCTGGTCAACACCGACGGCACCACCGAGAACGTGATCGCCGTCAAGGTCCAGAACCAGCTCCCCAGCAGCCGCTGGTACTCGGGCAGCGGCATCTACCGCGAGGCCCGCCTGGTGATCACCGAGCCGGTGCACGTGGCCCGCTGGGGCACCCGCGTCACCACGTCCGAGATCTCCGCCGAACGTGCCGTCGTACGGGTCGGCACATCCGTCGTCAACGCCTCGGGCGCGGGCACGGACGTCGAGGTCGTCTCCCGGATCGTCGACCGCAAGGGCCGGACCGTCGCCCGTACCTCCACCACCGCGGCCGTCACCGGCGAGCGGACCGAGACCCAGGAACTCACGGTCCGGCGACCCGAGTTGTGGGACTTCGAGACACCCCACCGCTACACCCTGCACACCGAACTGCGCGTCGGCGGCAGAACCACCGACACCTACCGCACGGTCTTCGGCTTCCGCACCTTCCGCTTCGACCCGGACGAGGGCTTCTTCCTCAACGGCACCCACCACAAGATCAAGGGCGTCGACCTCCACCACGACCTGGGCGCGCTCGGCGCCGCCGTCAGCATCGACGCCGTCCGCCGCCAGATGGAGATCATGCGGTCCATGGGCGTCAACGCCCTGCGCACCTCCCACAACCCGCCCGCACCCGAGGTCATCCAGGTCTGCGAGGAGCTGGGCGTCGTCATGCTGGTGGAGGCGTTCGACTGCTGGCGCACCGGCAAGAACCGGTACGACTACGGCCGCTTCTTCGACGAGTGGTGCGAGAGGGACGCCACCGAGATGGTGCTGGCGGCCCGCAACTCGCCCGCCGTGCTGAGCTGGTCCATCGGCAACGAGGTCCCCGACTCCACCTCCACCGCGGGCCTCGCCATGGCCGACCGGATCATCGAGGCGATCAGGGCCGCCGACGACACCCGGCCGCTGGTCATCGGCTCCGACAAGTACCGCCGCCTGCCCGCCAAGGGCTCCGCGGCCGACCTGATGCTGGCCAAGCTGGACGGCCTCGGCCTCAACTACAACACCGCCAAGTCCGTGGACCAGCTGCACGCGGCCTACCCGCATCTGTTCCTCTTCGAGTCCGAGTCCTCCTCGGAGACCTCCACCCGCGGCGCCTACCAGGAGCCGGAGCACCTCAACACCGGTGAGAACCACACACCGGGCAGGCGCGCGACCTCCTCCTACGACAACAACCTCGCCTCCTGGACCATGAGCGGCGAGTACGGCCACAAGAAGGACCGGGACCGCAAGTGGTTCGCCGGGCAGTTCCTCTGGTCGGGCATCGACTACATCGGCGAACCCACGCCCTACGACGTCTTCCCGGTCAAGGCGTCCTTCTTCGGCGCGGTCGACACGGCGGGCTTCCCGAAGGACATGTACCACCTGTTCCGGAGCCAGTGGGTCAGCGAGCCGATGGTCCATCTGCTGCCCATGACGTGGAACCACGACAAGGGCGACATGGTCGAGGTCTGGGCGTACGCGAACGTCGACAGCGTCGAGCTGTACCTCAACGGAAAGTCCCTGGGCGTACGGCGGTTCGACACCAAGAAGACCGTCGACGGCCGCGCGTACCTGGAGACCACCGAGGCGACCGGCGACGACAAGACCTTCACCGACGGCCCCTACCCCGGCAGCTACACCAGCCCGAACGGCAGCGCCGGCAAGCTCCATCTGACGTGGAAGGTGCCCTTCGCGCCGGGCGAGCTGAAGGCCGTCGCACGGCAGGACGGCAAGGTGGTCGCCACCGACGTGCTGCGCACGGCCGGAGCGCCGCACGCGATACGCCTGAGCGCGGACCGCAAGTCCCTGGCCGCGGACGGCCGTTCCCTGGTCTTCGTGACAGCCGAGGTCGTCGACCGGCACGGTGTGGTGGTGCCCGACGCGGAGCACCTGCTCTCCTTCGAGGTGGCGGGCGGCTCCATCGCCGGGCTCGACAACGGCCGCCAGGAGAGCGCCGAGCGCTACCAGGCGAGCACCCGGACCGCCTTCCACGGCAAGGCCCTCGCCATCATCCGGTCCGGCACCAAGGCCGGCCCGGTGAAGGTGACGGCCCGCGCCGACGGTCTGCGCCCGGGCACGTCGACCGTACGCGGCATGCGGGCGGAGGACCGGGCCGAGACGGCCCCGGCCGTCTTCGAGCCCGAGCACCCGGCTCCCGTCGGCCACCCGCACGCGGACGCCAGTTACTCCGGACGTCCGGACACCCTGCCCGCCGCCATGCTCGACGGAGATCCCGCCACCGGCTGGTCCAACGGCTTCTTCAAGCAGGCCACGCCCCTGCTCCCCGCCTTCGACGGAGCGCGGGCCGAGGACTGGGTCTCGGTCGACCACGGGCGCACCCGCGGCTTCGACCGGGTGGACGTGTCCTTCACCGTGGACGCCACGCACAGCCTGCCCGCGGCGGTCGAGGTGGCGGTCTGGGACGGCCGCGCGTGGCAGGCCGCGCGGGACACCGAGATCGGCTGGGCCACCGCCTCCGACGCCCCCACCGTGATCACCTTCAAGGCCGTCCGCGGCTCCCGGATCCGGCTCACCCTGACGAGCCGCCACCCCGGCGAGCCCCGGGGCGCGATCCGCATCAGCCGGCTGGACGCCCCGGCCGTCTGAGCCCCCGGGCCCCACGGTCCGGACGGGCGGCGAACAGCCAGTCCCGTCCGGACCGTTGACGGGGCGTCACATCAGACACAACCATGGCCTGCGTCCGCATCTGGGAGCGCTCCCATCCCGAGCGCCACCCGCACCTCCCGGAGGAGCCCAGACGTGAAACGACGCAGAACCGCCCTGCTGTCCCTGACGGCCCTGCTGGCGACCGCGCTCACCGCGCTGCCCTCCGCGCCGGCCGGGGCCGAAGAGGTCGAGCAGGTCAGGAACGGTACCTTCGACACCACCACCGACCCCTGGTGGACGACCAGCAACGTCACCGCGGGCCTGTCCGACGGCCGGCTCTGCGCCGACGTCCCCGGCGGCACCGCCAACCGCTGGGACGCCGCCGTCGGGCAGAACGACATCACCCTGGTGAAGGGGGAGTCGTACCGCTTCTCGTTCAGTGCGACCGGGTCACCCGCCGGACATGTGGTGCGGGCGATCGTGGGCCTGTCGGTGTCGCCGTACGACACCTACCACGAGGTGTCACCGCAGCTCAGCGTCTCCGGCGACACCTACTCCTACACCTTCACCTCGCCCGTCGACACGGCTCAGGGCCAGGTCGGCTTCCAGCTCGGCGGCAGCGCGGACGCCTGGCGCTTCTGCATGGACGACGTCTCGCTGCTCGGCGGCGTGGCGCCGGAACCGTACGAGCCCGACACCGGGCCCCGGGTCCGCGTCAACCAGGTCGCCTATCTGCCGGGCGGGCCGAAGAACGCCACCCTGGTCACCGACGCCACGGCCAAGCTGCCCTGGCAGTTGAAGAACTCCGCCGGGACGGTGGTCGCCCGGGGCACGACCCTGCCGCGCGGGGTCGACGCCTCCTCCGGGCAGAACGTCCACTCGGTGGACTTCGGCTCGTTCCGCAGGAAGGGCACGGGCTTCACGCTCGTCGCCGACGGCGAGACCAGCCGGCCCTTCGACATCGACGCGAGCGCCTACGAGCGGCTCCGGCTGGACTCGGCGAAGTACTACTACACCCAGCGCAGCGGCCTCGCGATACGCGACGACCTGAGGCCCGGCTACGGCCGCCCGGCCGGTCACGTGGGCGTGGCACCCAACAAGGGCGACACCTCGGTGCCCTGCCAGACGGGCGTGTGCGACTACAGCCTCGACGTCAGCGGCGGCTGGTACGACGCCGGCGACCACGGCAAGTACGTCGTCAACGGCGGCATCTCCACCTGGGAGCTGCTGAGCACCTACGAACGCGCGCGGCACGCCCGCACCGGGCAGGCGGACAAGCTCGGCGACGGCACGCTCGCCATCCCGGAGAGCGGCAACAAGGTCCCGGACATCCTCGACGAGGCCCGCTGGGAGCTGGAGTTCCTGCTGAGGATGCAGGTGCCCGACGGCAAGCCGCTGGCCGGCATGGCCCACCACAAGATGCACGACGAGCAGTGGACCGGCCTGCCGCTGATGCCCCATGACGACCCGCAGAAGCGCGAGCTGCACCCGCCGTCCACGGCCGCGACCCTGAACCTGGCCGCCACGGCCGCTCAGGCCGCACGTCTCTACCGGCCCTACGACAAGACGTTCGCCGGCAAGGCCCTGGCCGCAGCCCGCAAGGCATGGTCGGCGGCGCTGGCCCACCCCGACCGCCTCGCCTCCGAGAGCGACGGCATCGGCGGCGGCGCCTACGCCGACAGCGACGTCAGCGACGACTTCTACTGGGCGGCGGCCGAGCTGTACCTCTCCACAGGGGAGAAGCAGTTCGAGGAGCATCTCCTGAAGTCCCCGGTCCACACGGTCGACCTCTTCAAGCCGATCGGCTTCGACTGGGCCCGCACCGGCGCGGCCGGCCGGCTCGACCTCGCCACGGTGCCCAGCAAGCTCCCGGGCCGGGACAAGGTGCGCCAGTCCGTGATCAAGGGCGCCGACCGCTACCTGGCCACCCTCAAGGCACACCCCTACGGCATGCCGTACGCACTGGACGGCAACACCTACGACTGGGGCTCCAGCCACCAGGTCCTCAACAACGCGGTCGTCCTGGCCACCGCGTACGACATCACCGGCGCCTCGAAGTACCGGGACGCAGCGCTGCAGAGCATGGACTACATCCTGGGCCGCAACGCGCTGAACATCTCCTACGTCACCGGCTACGGCGAGGTCAGCGCGCAGAACCAGCACAGCCGCTGGTACGCCCGCCAGCTCGACCCGAACCAGCCGGGCCCGCCGAAGGGCACCCTCGCGGGCGGGCCGAACTCGAGCATCCAGGACCCCTACGCACAGAGCAAACTCCAGGGATGCGTCGGTCAGTTCTGCTACATCGACGACATCCAGTCCTGGTCGACCAACGAGCACACGATCAACTGGAACGCCGCCCTGACCCGCATGGCCTCCTTCGTGGCGGACCAGGGGTAAGGACCGGACGGCGGTGCCGCGTGCCGGAGAAGTCCGCCGACAGGACTCCTCCGGCACGCGCGCGTAGCCTGGTGTCATGCCAGCGGTGCGGGTCGACGGCATCGAGGTCGCGTACGACCGGGCGGGCCGGGGCCCGCCCCTCGTGCTCGCGCACGGCGCCACGACGGACGCCCGGCTCTTCCGCGGCCAGTTCGAGGACCTGGCCGACGAGTTCACGGTCGTCGCCTGGGACGAACCGGGCGCCGGTCGCTCCTCCGACGTACCGCTCTCCTTCGCCCTGGCCGACTACGCCCGCTGTCTGGCGGCCGTCATCGACGACGTGGACCTCGGCCCGGCCCATGTCCTCGGCCTGTCCTGGGGCGGGACCGTCGTGCTGGAGCTGTACCGGAACCACCCAGCGCTCGTGCGGACGCTGCTCCTCGCCGACACTTACGCGGGCTGGAAAGGCTCGCTGCCCGCGGCGGAAGTGCGGTCCCGGGTCGAGGGGGCGGAACGGATGCTCGCGGTCCCGGCCGAGGCGTTCGCTCCGACCATGCCGGGCCTCTTCGCCGGGCAGCCACCCGCCGAAGCGGTACGCCTGCTGTCCGTGATGTCGGCCGACACCCGCCCCCGGAGCATGCGGACCGAGCTCACCGTCATGGCCGAGGCGGACCAGCGCGACCTGCTGCCGAAGATCGAGGTACCGACGCTCCTGCTGTGGGGTGAGCTCGACGCGCGCTCACCCGTGGAGCCCGTCGCCCACCAGTTCCTCGAAGCGGTCCCGCAGGCCACGCTGGTCGTGCTCCCCGGCATCGGGCACCTCAGCAACGTCGAGGCGCCGGAGCCGTTCAACCGGACCGTCCGGGAGTTCTGCCGCGCCCATTCCTGACCGGCCCGGCCACGGCCCGGCGCGGCTCGTGCCCGACGGGCTCCCCGGGCCGTTCATGCGCGGTCAGGGTGTGCAGCCGGGCCCGGTCGAGCGGCTCGTGCACCTCGACGTACTCGCCGTGCGGCAGCCGCTTGATCACCCCGGTCGGCCGGCCGTGCGCCACCAGCTCCCGGTCGCGCAGCTGCAGGCCGAGGCAGATCCGCCGGGTGACGGCGAACACGACCGCCGGGACGGCGAACACCGCGATCCGCACCGCCCACGTCACGGTGTTGATCGACAGATGGAAGCGGGTCGCCACGATGTCGTTTCCGCCGCCCGCCAGCAGCACCAGGTAGAGGCTGATCCAGGCCGCCCCGATCGCCGTGCGGACCGGCCGGTTGCGCGGCCGGTCCAGCAGATGGTGCTCGTCCCGGTCGCCGGTGAACCGGGCCTCCAGGAACGGATACACGCCGATGAAGAGCAGCAGCAGCGGGAACACAACGATCGGGATCAGCACGCCCAGCACCAGCGTGTGCCCCCACAGCGTGACCTCCCAGCCGGGCATGATCCGCACCAGGCCCTCGGCGAAGCCGAGATACCAGTCGGGCTGCGCGCCCGTGGACACCTGGTCGGCGCGGTACGGGCCGTACGACCACACCGGGTTGATCGTCGCCACCGCCGCCATCAGCGCGAGCACCCCGAACACCAGGAAGAAGAAGCCGCCCGCCTTCGCCAGGTACACCGGCATGAACGGGGCGCCCACGACGTTGCGTTCGGTGCGTCCGGGCCCGGCGAACTGGGTGTGCTTGTGGTACACCACCAGCAGGAGGTGAACGACGATCAGCGCCGCCATGACCCCGGGGATCAGCAGGACGTGCAGCGCGTAGAAGCGGGCCACGATGTCGTCGCCGGGGAACTCGCCGCCGAACAGGAACATCGCGAGGTACGTCCCCACGATCGGCACCGACAGCAGCGCACCGTGCACGAACCTCAGGCCCGTGCCCGACAGCAGATCGTCCGGCAGCGAGTAGCCGAACAGCCCCTCGAAGAGGCCGAGGAGGAGCAGCAGCCAGCCGAACAGCCAGTTGATCTCCCGCGGCCTGCGGAACGAGCCCGTGAAGAAGTGCCGCATCATGTGCGTCAGCATCCCGGCGACGAAGACCAGCGCCGCCCAGTGGTGCAGCTGCCGGATGAGCAGCCCGCCGCGCACGTCGAAGCTGATGTCCAGCGTGGACGCGTACGCCTCGGACATCCGTACACCGTTCAGCGGGACGTAACTCCCCTGGTACGTCACCTCGTTCATCGACGGGTGGAAGAACAGCGTCAGATACACGCCGGTGAGGACCAGCACCACGAAGCTGTACAGGCAGATCTCGCCCAGCAGGAACGACCAGTGGTCGGGGAACACCTTGCGCAGGTACTTCCTGCCCAGCGTGTGGATGCCGAGCCGGCCGTCGAACCAGTCGGCGAGACGCTCACCGCGTCCAGCGCTCACGCCGCCTCCCTGGGCAGGTGGGCGAGCTTGTCCGGGTTGGCCACCACATAGATGCCGCGCACCCGGTCGCCCTCCGGGGTGAGATCCAGGACCAGGACGGCGAACGGCGCGTCGCCGTCGAACAGCACCGCCGCGTCGTCGCCGTTCACCCGCCGGTAGCGCCAGACGGGGTGCTCCGGACCGCCCCGCCCGGACGTGAGCAGGCGGGCCACCTTGTCCCGGCCGTGCACCGGGCGCAGGCCCGCCCGCCGGCGCTTGCCGCCCGCGTCCGTCCACGCGGTGACGTCCGGCGCGAGGACCTCCATCAGCTCGGCGATGTCCCCGCCGAGCGCCGCCCGCACGAACCGCTCGGTCGCCTCCCGCCGCACCCGCGGATGCGCCTCGTACCGCGGCCGCCTCGCGTGCACGTGCTCCCGGGCCCGGTGCGCCAGCTGCCGTACGGCGGCGGGGGAGCGGTCGATGATCTCCGCGATCTCGGCATGCGGGTAGCCGAACACCTCGCCCAGCACGAACACGGCCCGTTCCAGCGGCGTCAGCGACTCCAGGACCACCAGCATCGCCAGCGACACCGACTCCGAACGCAGGGCCGGGTCCTCGGCGGTCTCGGTGTCCGCACCGACCAGCGGCTCGGGCAGCCACGGGCCGACGTACGTCTCCCGCCGGCGGCTGATCACGGCACGGCGGCGCAGCGCGTGGTTGACCGCCACCCGGACGAGATAGGCGCGCGGATTGTCGACCCCGGCCAGAGGAGAGCCCCCGCCCCGGGCCGTCCAGGAGAGCCATGTCTCCTGCAGGACGTCCTCGGTGTCGGCGACGCTGCCGAGCATGTTGTAGACGACGCCGAACAGCAGCTCGCGATGGTCGACGAACACCCCGGTCGCCGCGTCGAGCGGGGCGTCGGTGCCGGGTACGGAGATCTCGGTCATGCGTGGGCCTCCCGTTGAAACGCGCTCACTACTGCGAGCCGGGCAGGGCCCCGGAATGTGACATCGCACGGTCCGATGTGACCCACATCTCAGGCGGCCGTCTCTTCGGTACCGTCCGGAGCCCTTCCTGACCTGGGGATATTTACGAGTCAGTACCCGAGCGGTACCGTGAAGGCATGCCAGCTCTCAACGTGGAGTTCAGCGACCGCGAACTTGAGGACCTCAGGCAGATCGCCAAGGAGCGCGGTACGTCCATGAAGGCGCTCGTGCGGGAGGCGGCCGCGGCCGACATAGCCCGCCACCGGGCCCTGCAGGAGGGCGCGGAGGCCTTCCGCCGGTTCTTCTCCACCCACGCCGACGAGTTCGCCGCCGCGTTCCCCGACGACGAACCGCCCGCCAAGGGCGAAGGGCGGGCCGCCTGACCCATGGCGCCCCTGATCCATATCGACGTGCCCTGGCTGCTTCAGCGCCACGAAGAGGTCCTGCCGGACCAGCCCACCGTCAACGACTTCTCCGCGCTGGTCGCCGCCGTCGCGCGGCACCGCGTCGACCCGCCGCGCCTCGGGGTGAACTCCGACCCGGCCTGGCGGGCCGCCGCGCTGCTGCACACCATCACCGTGCTCCGGCCGCTGCCCTCGGCCAACGCCCGCTTCGCCTGCGCGACCGCCGTGGCGTACATGTTCGTCAGCGGCGTCGGCATCGACCCGCCCTACGGCGCCCTCGTCGACCTCGCCCGCGATCTGCTGTCCGGCACCACCGACGTCTACGGTGCGGCGGACCGGCTGCGCTCCTGGCAGATCTGAGGAACGGATCCGGTGCCCGATTCACGCGGGCCGCAGGGAAATGTCGAAAACAGGTGCGAGCTGCGCACACGCGTTCCCGTTTCTGACTTTCTGTCAATGGCGGGGATGTTGTCCGGGCGCCTTGTTGGCCGTGTGGGGGTTGTGCAAGAGTGAAACACGCGTGCGGGGGGAATCGCCGGGTGTCGCACGTGATTTGTGGACCACGACCGATTCACCGTCGGTGAATTCTCACCTCCCGCGCCGCGCCAAAGAGGGTACGCACCAACCGGGCTCCTTTTTCGGCGGCATGACTCCTGTGTGTCACATGCGTGGGAAGGAACCATCTCAGTGCCCACCCCCCACCCCCCTCGCCCCCCGTATCCCCCGCCCGGCGGGGATCCCGGGGAATCCGATGAATCACTCGCCGCCCCGCTGAGAGGCAGTCCGGAGGGCGAGGTCGCCGCCCATTCCGTCGCACTGCTGATGGCGCGGCACTACCAGCCGGTGCACGACTACGCGGTCATCTGTCTCGCCTCGTCGGCGCAGGTCGCCGCGATGGTGACCGGGACCGCCTTCCACCGGACCCTCAACCGCCTCGCCTTCGGCGACTCCGCCGTCGCACTGCGCCCGGCCCTTCTCGTGACCGTGCGCGACACGATCCGCGAGTGGTCCGGCGACGAACGAATATCGGCCGTTCTGCCCGCGTTGCAGAAACCGGCCGGAGGGCGCGGGCTGCGCGCGGCGACGTCCATGACGCCCGATAATCGCACCCTCGCGGAGCGGGCATTCCAGGCACTTCCCGCGGCCTCGCGTTGTTTGCTCTGGCATGTCGAGGTCGAGGCAGATCCTTTAAGCGTCCCGGCCGGACTGCTGGGCATGGACACCGATCTCGCGTCGGCGACCCTCGAACAGGCCCGGGACACATTCCGTGAAGGCTGTGTACACGCCCATCGTGAACTCGCGCCGACCCACGACTGCCGGTTTTACAACCGTCTCCTCGACGTCCCGATCCGCCGGGGTGGCGCACTGCTGCCGGACGTCCAGCAGCATCTGGCGGAGTGCCGCTACTGCCGTAACGCGGCGGAACAACTAAGCCATTTCGAGGGCCCGCTGGGGCCGCTGATCGCCGAGGCGGTGCTCGGCTGGGGCGCCCGCCGCTACCTCGACTCGCGCCCGGGACGCGCGTCGCACGGCACCCGGGGCGTTCGCGCCGACCGGCGCGGTGGCGGACGGCGGGGCGGCGGACGGTACGGGTTGCTGTCCCGGCTCCCTGTGCCCGCCCGCCGGGTTCCGGAGGCGCTGCGCTCCTCGCGGGCGCTGCTCTCGGGCGTCGGCGCGGTCTCGGCCGGGGTACTGGCGACGTTGCTCACCATCAGCGCGTCGTCCCACGACGGCGGCAAGGCCGACCCGGCCGGCTCCAACAGCGCCGCCGACGGCGGCAAGGGCTCCCCGTCGGTGACGCCGCCCGGTACCGCCGGGCTTCCCGCGGCACCGGGTGTGACGCGGCTGCGCAACGCCGGCGCCGATCTGTGCCTCGACATCCGGGACCTGCCGAAGGAGGGCTCCGGCACGAAGCTGGCGCAGTGCTCGACGGTGTGGACCCAGCAGTGGACGTACGAGGACGACGGGCTGCTGCGCAGCGTCGCCGATCCCGGGCTGTGTCTGGACTCCCACAAGGACGCCGGTGTCGTCGTCCTCGGCACCTGCGCCGACGAGGATGCCGAGCGGGGCGACGACGTGCGCTACGACCTCACCGTGCAGGGGGAGCTGCTGCCCCGCTGGGACGAGCAGCTCGCCCTCACCCCGGCCGACGACGACCCGGGCGCCGACATCGTCGTCAAGGTCCGCGACCGGTCCTCCGACGCCCAGCGCTGGCAGCCGGAGCCCCTGCCGTCGGCGGAGGGCTCTTTGTCGATCGAGGAGCCGGACGACCCGGCCGCCCGCCAGGTGACACTGACCGACGGCAGCACCGCGTGACGACGGGCCGGGGGGCCTGAGCGGGGCTGCGCGGCGAACGCGCCGCGCGGCCCACCCGTCAGGCCGGATCCTCGACGAGGTCGGCCGGGCCGATCGTGCTCGGTGTCGCATGCCCCGAGAGGGCCAGCGTGAGGTCGAGTTCGGCGAGCAGGCAGCGGATGACGTGTTCGACGCCGGACCGGCCGTCGAGGCCGAGCCCGTAGACGTACGGACGGCCGACGAGGACCGCGCGGGCGCCGAGGGCGAGGGCCTTGAAGATGTCGTCACCGGTGCGGACGCCGCTGTCGAAGAGGACGGTGAGCCGGTCGCCGGCCGCCTCCGCGACGCGGGGGAGGGCGTCGGCCGCCGCGACGGAGCCGGCCACCTGGCGGCCGCCGTGGTTGGAGACGACCACGCCGTCCATGCCCGCGTCGGCGGCCCGTCGCGCGTCGTCCGGGTGCAGGACGCCCTTGAGGACGATCGGGCCGTCCCAGTTCTCCCGCAGGAACGCAAGGTCCGGCCAGCTCTTGGCCGGGTCGGAGAACATGCCGACGAAGTGCATCACGGCCGCCTTCGGATCCTCGTGCACCGGCTTGGCCAGACCCGCCTGGAAGGCCGGGTCGGAGAAGTAGTTGGCCGTGCCGACCCCGTGCAGGAACGGCAGGTACGCCTGGTCGAGATCGCGCGGCCGCCAGGACAGCAGCGGCGTGTCCAGGGTGACGACCAGCGCGGTGTAGCCGGCCGCCTTCGCCCGGCCCAGGAAGCTGCGGGCCACCTCCGGGTCCTTCGGCCAGTACAGCTGGAACCAGCGCTCGGCGTCGCCCATCGCCTCGGCGACCTGCTCCATGGGCGTGCTGGACGCGGACGACAGGATGTACGGCACGCCCTGCGCGGCGGCGGCCCGGGCCGCGGCGGACTCGGCGTCCGGGTGCATGATCGACAGTACGCCGACCGGGGCCAGCGCGAGGGGGGCGGGGAGGGCCCGGCCCAGCACCTCGACCGACAGATCCCGCTCGTGCACGTCCCGCAGCATGCGCGGCACGATCCGGCGGCGCTCCAGGGCCGCCCGGTTGGCGCGGGCCGTACTGCCGTTGCCCGCGCTGCCCGCCACATAGCCGACGGGGCCGGGCCCGAGCCGCTGCTCGGTGAGCTCCTCCAGCCGGGTCAGATCGGTGGGCAGCCGCGGTACGGCACCCGCCATCCCGTTCAGATAGATCTCGTACTGGAAGTCCGCCCAGTGCTTGCCCACCGTACGCCCCGCCTCTCGTCGTCTCCTCGTCGAGACCGTGCCGTACGGCCGACGATACCGAGCGGTATGCGCTCCCGGTGGATCAGGGCCGGGCCGCCGCCGTGTGCAGCACACGGGCCAGGGCGCGCGGCTGCGAGAACATCGGCCAGTGCCCGGTGTCCAGCTCCACCAGCTCCCAGCTGTCGCTCTTGAGGGCCGCGGCGACCGCCGGCACCGGCTCGTCCCCGTCGAGGAGGCACTTCACGTACGTCGCCGGGAGCTCGGCGAGGGGGCGGGCGAGGACGGCCTGTTCGGTGAGTGTGACACCGGGGTGCGGGGTCGAGCCGCCCACGATGCGGGCGATCTGCTCGTCCGTCAGCCCCTGCCCCGCGTAGTCCGGCGGGCCGAGCGGCGGCCAGTACCCGTCGTGATCGGCGATCGCCTGCCGGACATGCCCGCTCGGCCAGCCCGACAGGAACGACTCCCCGTCCTCCGGCACGTTCGCGTCGACGAACACCAGGCGCCGCAGCCGGTCGCCGATCCGCTCGGCGGCCTGCCCCACCGGGATGCCCGCGTAACTGTGTCCGACCAGGACGACCTCCCGCAGGTCGAGACGCTCCACCTCCCCGACGATGTCCCGGACGTGCGTCCGCTGTCCGGCCGGCTGTGTGCCGCGCTTCTCCGCGAGGCCCGACAGCGTCAGCGCGTGGACGTCGTGCCCGGCGTCGCGCAGCTCCCCGGCCACCTCGTCCCATGCCCACGCCCCGAGCCATGTCCCTGCCACCAGTACGAAGTCGGTCATGCGGGCAACGTAGCCGCAGGGTCTGACAAGTGGTCACTCCCGGTCGTCAGCGCCTGGTGCGGGGTCCGGCTCGGTGTCCGGACCCTGGGCCCTGACCCGCTGCACGTGTTCCAGCGAGTCGCGCAACTCCGCGAGCCAGTCGTCCGTATGCCGCTGCACCAGGCGCACGCACCAGGCCAGCGCGTCGCTGCGGCTGCGGGCCACGCCGCCGGCGATCAGGGTGTCGAGGACCTGGCGCTCCGGCTGGCGCAGCCGCGTCATGACCGGCGCGGCCACGTGCGTGAAGAGCGTCCGCCGCCCACCGCACTCCACACCCCAGGACACCTTCCGGCGGAACCGGTGCTCGGCCTCCCGGGCCACGGCCATCCGGTCCTCGCGGGTGCGCTCCCGGAACTCCTGCGCCCGGCTCTCCAGGGCCGCCTCCCGTTCGGTGGCCGGGGCGTCCTCGGCCAGCCGGGGCGCGGGGATGCGGCCGACCACCAGGATCTCCTCGCGGTCGACCGTGAGCTCGGTCAGTTCCTCGAAGAGGTCGTCGGGCAGGCGGCCTGCGAACCAGCCGCGAAGCTTCTCTCTCTGCTCATTCGTAATCATGTAATGACGATTACTCGGCCGATCCATGAACACAAGGGGTCGCCGAACGGTCGGCCGAGAGCGGAATCGGAATGTTTCAGGCCTATTAACGAGCGCACGGAAATCAGCCATCTGGCCGCTTCGTGCCCCCGGGGACCGCGCAGTTACGGGCTTCCCGCGTGCGGATTCCGTAACTTCGCGCCACTGATTCAATACGCAATGTTACTGAAACCCGTGGGGTCGATGTGTGTTTCCGCTGTGGACTCGGCAGACTCGCGCTCGCCGCTCCGGGCACCGACCGAGCACGGGCCGGCACACCCTGTCATCGATGCGGAAGGATGCACACAATGCGGAACACCGCGCGCTGGGCCATGACCCTCGGCCTGACGGCCACCGCCGTCTGCGGACCCCTCTCCGGGGCCGCCCTCGCCACCCCGGGTCAGGCCCCCACCGCGCTCTACGCCCCGTCGGCCCTCGTCCTCACGGTGGGCCACGGTGAGAGCGCGATCGCAGCGACTCCGGAACGCGCGGTCACCCTGACCTGTGCCCCGACGCCCGCCGGCACGCACCCGGCGGCCGGCCCGGCCTGCGCGGAACTGCGCGGCGTCGGCGGGGACTTCGACGCCCTCACCGCGAAGGAAGGCGTGTGGTGCACCAAGCAGTACGACCCCGTGGTCGTCACCGTCGACGGCGTCTGGCAGGGCAAGCGCGTCTCCTACGAGCGCACCTTCTCCAACGACTGCATGAAGAACGCCTACGGAACGGGCGTCTTCTCCTTCTGAGAGGGCCGATCCCACAGACCGGGATCGCGCTGAATCCGTGAAGCACAGCGGGCCGTGGCTGGGGAGCCGGGCCGTTGTCACGGGAAGCCGCGATCTCGCGCGAGGGGGCCGGCGGGCGGAGTGGGGCCGCCCGCCGGCCTCTGGGTTTTCTACGCCCGGCGCCTCACGCCCGGTCGCGGTGGCTGGTGTCGCACCACGGGTAGCGGCGGCTGCGGCGGCAGGTGCACAGGGCCACGCGGAAGCGGTCGGAGGTGACGACGGAGCCGTCCTCCAGCTCCACCTCCACCGGGCCCTCCATCAACAGCGGGCCCTTGCGCTGGACGGCCACGCGGCGAGGTGCGGCGGGCCGGTCAGACGGGGAGTTCGGCACGGACGACCACCAGCTCTTCCTTGTCATCGGCGGCGGACAGCAGTCCCCGCTCCCGCAGCCAGCGTTCCCGGCCGCGCAGCACCGGCCCGAGCGCGATCCGGCGCCGGCGGGTCACGGCGGCCTTCAGGCCGGCCGCGCGCAACTGCCCGACGGTCAGGTCCGGGCCGCTGAGCGCCGACTGCACGAGCAGCAGCACCCCGCCCGGCCGCAGCAGACCGGGCGCCTCCCGGCAGATCCGGTCGACGACCAGCCGCCCGTCTCCGCCCGCGTCCCAGGCCCGGGCCGCGCCCCGCGGCGGCCTGCGATGACCGTCGGGCGCCGGCACGTACGGCGGATTGGCCAGGATCAGATCGAACGTTTCTTCGCGTACGGGTTCGAAGAGGTTCCCGTGCCGGATGCGGACCGGGAGCCCCGCCAGCCGGGCGTTCAGCCGCGCGGCCCACACGGCGCTCCAGGACACGTCCACGGCGGTCACACGGCTGCCGCGGCGCGCGGCCTCCAGGGCCAGGGCGCCGCTGCCGGTGCCTACGTCGAGGACCTCCGCGCCCGGCGGCAGCGGCTCGTCGGACAGGGCACCGGCCAGCAGCTCGGTGTCCTCCTGCGGGGCGTACACGCCCGGGGGTACCAGTGCAGTCACGGACGCCGGGTACCCCGGCCATCAGGAGATATGAGTTGCTTCCCGGGCCAGCGGTTCACGCAGTGACGAACGTGACGCACGCCAGTCGGTGAGGAGCCTGGCGCCGAAGCGTTCCTCGACGAACTCGGTGGCGTCGACGCCGAAGGCGACGTCCGGGGCGAGATGCGGCTCCCGTTCCAGCAGCCCGCCGATGACGTCGTGACGCACCACCTGCTCGTGGACGGCGTCGGCTTCGACGTGCTCGTCGTAGAAGTGCTCGGCCGCCGGCCCCGCACCCGTGCGGCGCATCGCCTCGGCGAGCCGCCGCGACCCCGGCGACGAGGTGATCTCGACCGTCGCGAAGTGGCCCACCAGGGCGCCCCTGAGCGCCCGGTGCAGCCCGAAGAGGGACATCATGTTCACGGTGACCAGGGCCTCGGCGGACGCCGCGTCGAGATAGCGGCCGTACGTGGTGTCCAGGCCCAGGTCCGTCATCAGGTCGGCGAACAGGACGGCGTGCACGCGGTCGGCGCGGCCGCCGCCCCACTCGTCGAACTCCACCGCCGCCATCGCCGCCTTCGCCCGGCCGTACAGTCGCGGCAGCACCCAGGCGTGCGGGTCCGCCTCCTTGAGGTGGTAGAGGGAGCGCTGGGCCGCGTACTCACGCACCTGCCACAGCTCGCCCTCGTCCCGCAGGAAGTGGGTGACGCCCGTGCCCTCGACGGGCTCGACCAGCAGGCCGGCCAGTGCCTCGTCCACGCTGTCGTGGACGTGCGCGTCGGTGCGCAGCGCGGACAGGAAGCGGTGCTCCATGGCCGCGCGGACGCGCAACAGGTCGGGGTCCCACTCGCGCTCCGGGGGGACACCCGCGAAGCCGCGGTAGTGCAGCTCATAGCAGAGGTAGAGGGCGAGCTGGAGGTCGTCGCCGTACACCTCGGCGCGGGCGACGTCCTCGAGGCGGGGCAGGCGGCCGACGCCTCGCAGACAGGCGTCGACCCCCCTGCTCAGCGGGCCGCGCGGGGTCGGCAGTCGTGGTCCTTCGTGCTCCATGAGGGCCGGGTACCCGCCCGGCGGCCGAGGTCACCCGCCGTACGTAGGGCACGGCCCCGCCGGACGGGGCGTGGTCCCGCCGGGCGGACACGGTCCGGCCGGGCGGGCGCGGCCGCTCGGGTCGCTGCGGCCGGCACCCCGGGGCCGCTCGGCGCCGGGGGTGTGGCCCCGTCGGGCGGGGCGTGGCCCGTCGGACGGAGCGTGGCCTCGCCGGAGGGGGCGTGGTCCCGCTGGACGGGGCGTGGTCCCGCCGGGCGGACACGGTCCGGCCGGGCGGGCGCGGCCGCTCGGGTCGCCGCGGCCGGCACCCCGGGGCCGCTCGGCGCCGGGGTGTGGCCCCGTCGGGCGGGGCGTGGCCCGTCGGACGGAGCGTGGCCTCGCCGGAGGGGGCGTGGTCCCGCTGGACGGGGCGTGGTCCCGCCGGGCGGACACGGTCCGGCCGGGCGGGCGCGGCCGCTCGGGTCGCTGCGGCCGGCACCCCGGGGCCGCTCGGCGCCGGGGGTGTGGCCCCGTCGGACGGAGCGTGGCCTCGCCGGAGGGGGCACGGTCCCGCCGGGCGGGGCGTGGTCCCGTCGGACGGACACCGCCCCGCCGGGCGGGCGCGGCCGATCGCGCCGCCGCGGCCGGCAGCCCGGGGCCGCGCGGCGCCCGTCAGTCCCCCTCGGACTCCTCCTGCGCACGCGCATTGGGCGTGATGGCCTCACCGGCCTCGCCCCGGTGGCGGCGCTGCCCGGCGGAGTCCCTGGTGCGGTTCTCGGCGTCCTCGACCTCCCGCAGCACCTCCTCGAGCGCCGTCTCGGGCGGCTTGCCGTGCTGGTCCTCGTCCCGGTCGTGGTCCTTGTGCTGGGACACGGGGGTCTCCTTCCTTCGTTCGGTACGTCCGGCCACGGCTGTGGGCGGTTCAGGTGGAGGCTGCGGCGATGCGCAGCGGCACCGGATCGGGCGGGACGGCCTCCGCGCTGCGGCGGGCGACCTCCGCCCACCAGGAGGGGCCGTCCTCGATGTGGCGCAACAGCACGCCCTCGCGGATCGCCCAGGGGCAGACCGTGACGGCCTTGATGCCGGTCAGCTTCAGTGCCGTGTGCCCGACCACGGCTCCCGCCAGGCTCTGTGCGGCGCGCGGTGCGGAGATGCCGGGCAGGTGCGCGCGTTCGGCGGCGGGCAGTGCGGACAGCTGCGTGATGGCCGCCCGCAGCTCGGAGCGGTGCATCTGCCGGTCCACGAACGGGCCGTGGCGACCGGGCGCCGCGCCGCACAGCCGTCCCAGCTGCTGGAAGGTGCGGGAGGTGGCGACCGCGGTGCGCGGGCCCTCCCAGCGGATCCGTGCCGCGACGTCCCGCAGCTGATGGCGGACCTTGCGGCGCAGTGCCCGCACCCGCTCCGGTGACGGCGGGTCCTCGTCCTCGAAGAACTCGTGCGTCAGCCGCCGTGCGCCCAGCGGCAAGGACGCCACGAAATCGGGCAACCGACCGCGTCCGAAGGCGACTTCGAGCGTGCCGCCACCGATGTCGAGCAGGGCGAGCGGCCCCGACCGCCACCCCATCCAGCGCCGGGCCCCGAGAAACGTCAGTTCGGCCTCGACCTCGCCCGGCAGGGTGCACAGGTCCATGCCCGTACGGTCGTGGACGGTGCGCAGCACCTCGTGCCGGTTCGGCGCGTTGCGGACCACCGCGGTCGCGAACGCCAGCGGGCCGGTCGCACCCCATCGGGTCGCGGTCCGGCTCGCCTCGGCGACCGCGTCGACGAGCTGTTCCACGGCCTGCTTCGGGATGGGTCCCCCCGGTGTGACCTGCTCGGACAGCCTGAGCCGCCACTTGGCGGTGTGCACGGGCAGCGGCACCCCGTCCGCCGCGTCCGCGACCACAAGTCTGACCGTGTTCGATCCCACATCCACCACGCTGATTCGCATGGGCGGTGGGTACCCATTTACGGGCCGCGCCAACAGACCGCACGCTCCGTACCGGCGAGGACACGCCACCGACCGGCCGGAAGCGGCACAGCGAAACGGCCACGTTTCGCTGTGCCGGTGGGGGAGTGCGCTGCCTCACGCCATCTGGCGGCGCACCAGTTCGTGCAGCCGGCCATTGGTGTCGGCGAGGAGTTGCGAGGGCGGGCCCTGCTGGATGACCTTGCCGTCCTCCATCACCACGACCCGGTCGGCGTCCATCACGGTCGACAGCCGGTGCGCGATGACGATCCGGGTCGCGTGGAGGGCCTTGGTGCTCTCGATGACCGTGCGCTGCGTCTCGTTGTCGAGCGCGCTGGTCGCCTCGTCGAAGAAGAGGATGCGCGGCCGCCGGATCAGCGCCTGAGCGATCATCAGCCGCTGGCGCTGGCCGCCGGAGACGGCGCCGCTGCCCGCGACGATGGTGTGCAGGCCCATCGGCATCCGCTTGATGTCCTCGGCGAGCCCCGCCATCTCGGCGGCCGCCATCGCCTCCTCCGGCGTGTACGGCTCGGTGCCGCAGATGACGTCCAGGATCGAGCCGGTGAACGGCTGTGCGTGCTGGAGCACCACACCGCACTGGCGGCGCACCGCCGACTGGTCCAGGGCCGCCAGGTCCTGCCCGTCGTACAGCACGCTGCCCGACACGGGCCGGTCGAAGCCGATCAGCAGCCGCAGCAGCGTCGACTTTCCGCAGCCGCTCGGGCCGACGACCGCGACGAACTCGCCCGGCCGCACCTCGAACGACACGTCGTCCAGGACCAGCGGACCGTCGTCCGAGTAGCGGAACGACACCCGGCGCGCCTCGATCGCCCCGCTCAGCGGCCCCGGCCGGGTGCTCGCCGTACGCACCTCGGGCGTGGCGTCCAGCACCGGCTTGATCTCCTCGAACAGCGGCAGCGCGGCCACCGCCGAGACGAACGCGCCCGTCAGCTGGGTGACGGAGGTCAGCACCATCGTCACCGAGGTGTTGAACGTCAGGAACGCCGCCGCCGACATCGAGCCCCGGGCCGGACCGGCCAGCAGCATGAACATCAGCAGGGTGCACAGCGGCAGGTACACCGCGCCCAGCACCGTCGTGAGGTTCTTGATGCGCCCGACCTTCTGCTGGAGCTCACGGCTGCGCGCGAACTCCGACGCCCACGCGGCGTACGCGTAGTTCTCGGCGGCGGCCACCCGCAGCTTGGGCAGCCCCCGCAGCGTCTGGAACGCCTGGTTGTTCAGCTTGTTGGAGAGCACCACCAGCCTCCGCTGCCACCGCACCTGCCACAGCCCGAGCCCCAGGAACACCGCCGCGATGACGACGAGCATGCCGATCGCGGCCATCGCCATCGGCACGCTGAACCACAGCAGCAGCCCGAGGTTCATTGCACCGACGGTCACCGACTGGGCGACCGTCGGCCCGACGCCCGCCAGCAGCCGGCGGATCGAGCTGATGCCCATGGCCGCGCTGGCCAGTTCGCCCGTGGAGCGCTCGGTGAAGAACTTCGTCGGCAGCCTCAGCAGCCGGTCCCACACCGCCGGCTGGAGCGTGGCCTCGATACGGCCCTCCAACCGCAGGATGGTCAGGTTCTGCAACAGCATGAAGGCCGCCGCCACCACACTGCTCAGCATCACCGCGAGGCACACCTGCACGATCAGGCCCGTCTGCGCCTTCGGCACGAACTCGCCGAGCACCTTGCCGGTCGCGATCGGCACCAGCGCGCCGATCGCCACCGTCACCAAGCCGCTGAGCAACAGCCCGGTCAGGTCGCCGCGCATGCCCTGCATACAGAACCGCAGCAGCCTCAGCGGACTGAGCCCCCGCTCCGGCAGCGGGCGGTAGAACATCACCGCGCGCGGCTCGAACTCGTCGGCGTTCGCCTTCTCGATCGGTGTCTCACGGCCGGTCGACGGATGGACCGCCACATAGCCGCCGCGCCGCCACAGCAACGCCACCGGCGCGCCCGACAAAGCGCGCTGACCGACCAGCGGTCCGACGTTGTCCCGCCACCAGCGCCCGTCCAGCCGAACGGCCCGGGTACGGACCCGGGAGGCCAGGGCGACCTGCTCGACCGGGTCGAGGCGGTCCCCGCCGGTGCCCTTCTGGGTCGGCTCGGTGATCCGGATCCCGGCCGCCTGCCCGACCAGCTTGCAGGCCGCGTACGTGGCGTCCGCGTCGGCCGCGGTGGTGCGCTTGGAGGAGCGTTTGCCGATGGAGGCGAGCAGTGTCCGGTCGGCCTGGGCGCGCACCGCCTCACCGGCCTTGATGCCCGCGGCCGTGCGCGTCTCGTGGGTGCGCTCCAGCTGCTCGATCCAGCGGTCCAGCGTGGTCAGCAGCCGGTACTGCTGGTCGACCATGGACTGCCACAGCGCGGGGTCCATCAGCAGGTCGGCCGCGGCCTCCGCGCCGTACAGCGATCCGTACTGCACGCTGCCCGGCGGCACCTGCATCCAGAACACGTCGTCGTCCGTGGGCGCCGCGGCCCGCTCGGTGGCCATCGGCGCCTGGAAGAGGATGGACAGGCTGCGGCCGACGCCCAGGGCGAGCGCGTACTCCAGCGGACTCGTCGTCGGCGGTACGTACTGCGGGTTGCCGTACTCGTCGTACGACCAGGTCGCCGTGTTGGCCGGCTGGTACAGCTCGCGCAGGCCGATGCGGTGCACCACGCAGTCCCGCAGCGGACGGGCCACCAGGGTGTGCTGCGGTCCCGGCACCGGGCCGAGCACCAGTGAGCCCGCCTCCAGCCGGCCCAGATGGTGCCAGTGGCCCTGCTGGCCGGCGTCGACCGCGAACAGGTCGACGGCGCCGGACGCCACCAGCCACAGCACCTGCGGGCCCTCGAGGTCGAGCCGGTTGAACCCGGCGCAGTCGATGCGCGAGCCCATCTGCCCGAAGGCGCCCAGCACGAGGTCGCCGTGTCCTTCGTGAACGGCCGTCATCTCACCGCTCCCTGACCAGTGCCGCGTACGCGCCGCCGCGGGCCACCAGGTCCTCGTGCCGTCCCCGCTCCACGACCGTGCCGTGCTCCAGGACGACGATCTCGTCGCTGTCGCGCACCGTGCTCAGCCGGTGCGCGATCACCACACAGGCGCAGCCGCGCCGGCGCAGGTTGTCCATCACGACCTGCTCGGTCTCCGCGTCCAGCGCGCTCGTCACCTCGTCGAGCACCAGGATGCTCGGGCGGCGCACCAGCGCTCGCGCGATCTCCAGGCGCTGGCGCTGCCCGCCGGAGAAGTTGCGGCCGTCCTGCTCGACCTTGCTGTGGATGCCGCCCGGGCGGCGGGTGATCACGTCGTACAGGGCGGCGTCGCGCAGCGCGTCCTCCACCGCGTCGTCCGGGATCGACGGGTCCCACAGCGCCACGTTGTCCCGGACCGTGCCCTCGAAGAGGAACACGTCCTGGTCGACGAAGGAGACCGAGGCGGCCAGCGCCCCGCGCGGGATGTCCTCGATGCGCTGCCCGTCGATACGGATCACGCCCTCCCACGGGGCGTACAGCCCGGAGATCATCCTCGACACCGTGGACTTGCCGCTGCCCGAGCCGCCGACCAGCGCGACCTGCTGCCCGGGACCGACCGTCAGGTCGAAGCCGGTGAGCAGGGGCTTGTCCAGCGGGCTGTAGCCGAACGTGATGTTCTCCAGCTCGACATGGCCCTGGAGGCGGCGCGTGGACTCGCCGGAGCCGGGGCGGCCGTAGAGCGGGTCGGCCTTGAAGTTCTCCACGTCCTTCAGCCGGGCCACGTCAGCCGCGAAGTCCTGGATGCGGCCCGCGACGCCGTTCAGCCGGGTCAGCGGGGCCGTGAAACGGGTGACCAGGGCCTGGAAGGCGACCAGCAGACCGACCGAGATGTGCCCCTCGACCGCCCGCATGCCGCCGATCCACAGGATCAGCGCGCTGTTGAGGGTGGCCAGCGTCGGCGCGACCACGCCCAGCCAGGCGCTCGGCACGCCGAGCCGCTGCTGCTCCTCCAGGGTGGTGGCGTGCTGCCCGGCCCACTTGCGGAAGTAGCCGTCCTCGCCGCCGGTCGCCTTCATCGTCTCGATCAGCTGAAGGCCCGTGTAGGCGGTGTTGGTGAGGCGGGCCGTGTCCGCGCGCAGTTTCGCCGTGCGCGTCGCCCGCAACCGGATGACGACACGCATGGCGACGACGTTCAGCAGGGCCACACCGATGCCGACGAACGTCAGCTGCGGGTCATAGGTGTACAGCAGCACCGCGTACAGGACGACCACGACCGCGTCCACGCCCGCCGCCGCGAGGTCGCGGGACAGGGTCTCGGACACCGCGTCGTTGGACTGGAGCCGCTGTACCAGGTCGGCCGGGCTGCGCTGGGAGAAGAACGTCACCGGCAGCCGCAGCAGATGCCGCAGGAAGCGGGCGCTGGACAGGGTGGAGGAGATGATGCGGCCGCGCAGCAGGTTGGCCTGCTGGAGCCAGGTCAGCACCACCGTGAGCAGCACGCACGCCGCCATCGACGGGAACAGCACGTCGAGCAACGAGGTCTGGTTGCCGATCAGGAACTCGTCGATGTAGGTGCGGCTGAGCGCGGGCACCGCCGCGCCGACCGCCACCAGCAGCAGGCTCGACAGGACGGCGGCGGGCATCGTGCCCGCGGTGCCGCGCAGCCGGGCCGGCATCGCGCCCAGGACACCGGGCTTGCGGCCGCCCCGGGCGAAGTCCTCACCGGGCTCCATCACCAGCACGACACCGGTGAAGCTGCCGTCGAAGTCCTCCATGGGGATGAAACGGCGGCCCTTGCCGGGGTCGTTGATGTAGATGCCACGGCGGCCGAAGCGGCGGCCCATGCCGTCATAGACGACGTAGTGGTTGAACTCCCAGAACAGGATGGCCGGCGACTTCACCTCGGCGAGGGCGGCCAGGTCCATCTGCATGCCCTTGGCCGTCAGGCCGTAGGAGCGGGCCGCCTTCAGCAGGTTGCTGGCGCGCGAGCCGTCCCGGGAGACGCCGCAGGCGATGCGCAGCTCCTCCAGCGGGACGTGCTTGCCGTAGTGGCCGAGCACCATCGCCAGGGAGGCGGCGCCGCACTCGACGGCTTCCATCTGGAGCACGGTGGGCGTGCGGACGGTCTTCGCCCGGGCCTTGGGCACCTTGCGCTTGGGCGGGGCGGAGCGTCGTCTGCTCCGGGGCTCCTGTGCGGTCGCGCTCATGGCAGCAGCCAGTCGACGGGACGCTGGTCGGCGAGCCGGATCGAACCGGACGCCAGCGTCATGGAGGTCAGCTTGAACGGCGGTCCGTCCGCGGACGACCACCTGTAGCCGCTCTTCGTGGCGGACGACCTGTCCAGCCCGACCGTCACGGCCACCGCTCTGCCCTTCTTCGTGAACTGCTCGCCCAGCTGGCTGTCCCCGAGGAACGCGGCGATCTGCTGCGGGGACTGGGCCGAGCGGTCCACCGACTTCACATGGCCGCGCAGCACGCCGTACTCCTGGGTCGGCACCGACTGCACGGTCAGGTCCACGGGGGCGTCGTCGGGGATCGAGGCGGCGTTCTCGGCGGGGACGTACACGGTCGCGTAGAGCGGGTCCCCGGTGCGGGCGACCTTCTCGACGGCGGCGACGTTCGCGCCGGTCTGGATGATCTGCCCGACGGTCGCGGCGAGCGCGGAGACCCGGCCCGCGTCGAGCGTGCGGACGACGGCTTCGCCCTTGGCCGTGCGGACCTTGAGTACGGGGGAGTTCGCGGGCACCTGCTCGCCCTGCTTGGCGAGCACCGCGGTGACCTGGCCCGCGACGGGGCTCTGGAGGAGGTAACTGCCCTGCCCGTGCGTGATGATGGCGGGTGCGCTGACGGTGGAGGTCACCGAGCCGGTCACCGCCCACACCGAGGCGGCCGCCATCGCGACCACCGTCACCGAGAGCACGAGCCAGCCCTGCGGGCGGGCGAAACGCACCGGTAGGTCGAGTTCCTCCGGTGACTGGAGCTTGGCGAGGGCCTGTTGGCGGAACTGCAAGGAACTTCCCTCACCCGTAGAAGAGGTACTCACGGCCGTGGAAGAGGCGCTCACGGCTGCGGCAGAGGTTCATACGGAACCCGAAGAACCCGGAACCGCCGGCTGCGGTTCCGGGAATCAACGGCACAAGGGCTCGATCAGAGGCCGGAGACCAGGCCGGTGACCGGGGCCGTGTTCAGGCCGGTGACACCCTCGACGGTGCCGACGGCCGTGTCGACCAGGCCGGAGACCGGAGCGATGCCGTCAACCGTGTCGGTGACGGTGTTGACGGCGTTCACGGACAGGCCGCCGGAGATGGCGTCGAGCTGGGCGTCAGCGATCTCGACGGTCTCAACCTGGGGGGTGGAGTTCATGATGGAACTTCCCTTCGTATGGGTATCTCACAAGGGGGGAGCGGCCCCCTCTGGGGACAGATGACGGCCGCGACCGCGGGCACCGGGCATTCGTTTCCGAGTGCCCTGAGCGGCCCCCGCGGTGCGATGGATCAAAGCACGCTGCGGCTCCGCGCTTCCAATCAACCACGCCCCCCACCAGGGAACTTGCGCCGCCGCGGCGCCGATCCGTGCAGGTCCGTGCACCGCTTGGCGGCGAGTTCTTCACATGCGGCACCGCATCGGTGCATCCGGGCCCTTGCTCCTCGGGGTGGCGAATCCGGCACTCCCGCCCCAAAGGCGTGACCTACGCGGCCGGGGTGTGGATAACCCTCATTTCGGTGACCGGGTTGAGCATTCGATGTGCAGATTCGCTGAAGCCGGGATTCCGCTCCGTGAGGACAACAGATCGTTTCCGGGTGGATACGGAGCGTTGCGTTCCGCCATGCCGGAGCGGCGACCGTCGCTGAAAGGCCGTCATCCGGCCATGGCGCTCCGCGGGCCGGCCGGACCAGGCCTCCCGGACCGGCCCGGGTGAGCAGGGCGGTCACGGACCGCGCGGTCGGTCTGCCGGCGGCGGGAGTTGGCTGATTCCGCGATGCGAAGGGATCACTTGCAAACGGAATTGAACGCCCCGTGTGGCCCGTGCGTACCAACAGCCATCCAGGCGCCCCCCAGAAGCCGCCGGACGGCGGCACCCACTCCGTTCCCCAGGAGGAGAGAAGTTTGAGTCACAAGCGAATTCCGAAGCGCAAGGCCGCGATAGCGGCGGGCGGTGTGGTGGCGCTCGGCGCCGCCGCGATCCTGCTCCCCAACGCCAACGCCTCCCAGGACGGTTCGTCCGGTGACGCGGCGGCCGCGCCGAAGACCCTGAAGGCGGGCGACGCCTCGGATCTCGCCTCGCAGCTCTCCGGGCTCCTCGGTGAGGCGTTCGGCGGCTCCTACTACGACGGCGACAGCCAGCAGCTCGTCGTCAACGTCGTACCGGGCGACAACAACAACGTGATCGTGCAGGCGAAGGCGGCCGGCGCGAAGGTCCGCGAGGTCGACAACAGCTGGTCGGAGCTCCAGGACGGGGCGTCGACGCTGAAGTCCGAGGCGACCATCGCGGGCACCTCGTGGTCGATCGACCCGCGTACCAACAAGCTCCTGGTGACCGCGGACAGCACCGTGACCGGCGCCAAGTGGGACAGACTGGAGTCCACCGTGCAGGAGCTCGGCTCCGGCATGGCCACCATCAAGAAGTCCTCCGGCACCTTCAAGCCGTTCGTCTCCGGAGGCGACGCCATCTTCGCGGGCGGCTCGCGCTGCTCCCTCGGCTTCAACGTCACCGCGGGCGACGGTTCGCCCGCCTTCCTGACGGCCGGTCACTGCACCCTCGGCGGCAACGAGTGGTCGGACACCCAGGGCGGCCAGCCGATCGCCACCGTCGACCAGTCCACGTTCCCGGGCGACGGCGACTTCGCACTCGTGAAGTACGACGACCCGGCGACCGAGGCGCCCAGTGAGGTCAACACCGGCGACCAGACCGTGCCGATCACCGAGGCCGCCGAGGCGACCGTCGGCCAGCAGGTCTTCCGGATGGGCAGCACCACCGGGCTCGCCGACGGCCAGGTCCTCGGCCTCGACGCCACGGTGAACTACCCGGAGGGCACCGTCACCGGCCTCATCCAGACCGACGTCTGTGCCGAGCCCGGTGACAGCGGCGGCTCGCTGTTCACCCAGGACGGTCTCGCCATCGGCCTGACCTCCGGCGGCAGCGGCGACTGCACGGCCGGAGGCGAGACGTTCTTCCAGCCGGTGACCACCGCCCTGGAGGCCGTCGGCGCGACCCTCGGCGCGGGCGGTGCCGCGGGCGGCGGTGCCGGTGCCGGTGACGAGGCCGGGGCCGGCGAGGAAGCCGGTGCGGGCGAGGAAGCGGGCGCTGGTGAAGAGGCCGGTGCAGGTCAGGAGGCCGGTGCGGGCGCTGGTGAAGAGGCCGGTGCGGGTGCCGGTGAGGAAGCCGGAGCCGGTGAAGAGGCCGGGGCCGGTGCCGGTGAGCACGCCGGAGGCGACGAAGCGGGTGCCGGAGCCGGTGCCGGTGCCGGTCAGGACGCGGGTCAGGGCGTCGAGGACGACTCCGGTCTGACCGAGAGCCGCTGATCCCTGCACAGCCGTCGGCAGCCGGTCCGACGCCGCCGGCCCGGTTCCGCCCCCTTCCTGGCGGAACCGGGCCGGCCCTCTGGCGGGAGGACCGGCCCTTTGGACGCGCCCTGGGGAGAGGTTGGACGCGCCCTGGGGAGAGGCGTACGTCAGGCGGGTTCGGAGGGCCGCGCCCCCGAGGCCGCCCGGTGCAACGAGCCCACGCACCCCCGGCAACGCCAGAGCCCTAGCCGATCGCCCTGATCAGCAACAGCGCGATGTCGTCGAGCCGTTCCTCCCCGTCGGTGTGGTGCCGCTCCTGGTGGACGAGGCTGTCGGCCAGTTCGTCCAGCGGCTGGTCCCCGGCGTCGGCCAGCCGCCTGCCCAGATCCGCGAGGGCCTCCTCGAAGTCCGTGCCCGGGGACTCGACGAGCCCGTCCGTGTAGAGGACGAGCAGTGAGCCGGGGGCCAGGGAGACCTCCGTCGTCGGGTACACCGCCGAGGCGTCGATGCCCAGCAGCGGGCCGCCCGCCAGGTCGAGGACGCGCACCCGGCCGTCCGGCCGTCTCAGCAGCGGCGGGGGATGCCCAGCCCGGGACATCACGGCCCGCCCGTGCTCCGGGTCGAGCCGCAGGTACAGACAGCTGGCGAACAGGTCGGACCCCAGGTCGAGCAGCAGCCGGTTGGTGCTGCGCATCACCTCCTCGGGTGCCTGCCCCACGGTGGTGTAGGCGCGCACCGCAGTGCGGACCTGCCCCATCAGCCCGGCCGCCGTCACGTTGTGGCCCTGCACGTCCCCGATCACGGCCGCCGCCGTCCCCCGGGTGCCGACCAGGTCGTAGAAGTCGCCGCCGATGTCCATGCCCTGAGTGGCCGGCACATAGCGGCCGACCGCCTCGATGCCGGGCAGGGAGGGCAGGGAGTGCGGCAACAGCGCCTCCTGCAGGCCGTGCGCGAGCCGGTGCTTGGCGTCGTAGAGCAGCGCCCGCTCCAGCGCCTGGGCGATCAGCCCGGCCATGCTGGTCATCACCGCCCGCTCCTCCGTCGGGAAGGGGTGCGGTTCGGCGTAGGAGAGGACACACGTCCCCACCGGGCGGCCCTGGGCGATCAGTGGCAGAAAGGCCCAGGCCGCGAACCCGTCGGGGGTCGCGAGCCGCGCCGGGTACAGGCGCTCCAGCTGCTCCTGCGACTCGAAGAACGCGGGCACGCCCGTCCGCAGCACTTGGGTGCCGGGTGTCGGCTCGGTCAGGGGCATCCCGTCGAACCGTTCCACGACGAGCGGGTCCCGGTACCCGCGATGCCCGAGCACCTGCAGCCGGTTCGCCCGCGAGCCCAGCACGACCAGGGCCTGGCTGCCCACGGCCGGGGCGATCTCGTCCGCGACCAGCTGCACCACGTCCTGCACCCCCACCGCCTCGGTGAGTGCGCCGGCCAGGTCCAGCACCTGCGAGATGGTGACCAGCCGGGACGGCGCCCCGTCCGGCGGCGGTGCGGTCCGGTTCATCCGGGACACGGCCCTGGACCGGGTGATGCGGACGCTCAAACCCGTCGTGCTCGGGTACAGCCGGAACGACAGCCACTCGCCGGGCGGGCGCAGCGCCACGAACGACGTGACGTGCTGGCTCAGCAGCGCGGCCCGGTAACGGTCCTCGTACACCGGGTCGTTGAGCCAGGGCACCGACGCCCACAGCTGGGTGCCGAGCAGCCGGCTGACCGGGACGTTCAGCAGCTCGGCCGCCGCCGCGTTCACGAAGCCGACCCGTCCGTGCAGGTCCAGCGAGACCAGGCCGTACGGCAGCCGGCTCACCATCCGGGCCGCCTCGACCGTGCCCAGCGTGCCGGCCATGCCGCCCACCAGGGGCGAGGCGAGCAGATCGGTCTCGGGGTGCGGCGGGATGCTGTGCTCGGCGGCCCGCTCCAGCCGGACCGCCAGCCGGCCGCAGGCCGCCGTCAGATGCTCCCGCTCGTGGTCGGACATCTCCGCGGGATGCGCGCCCGGCCAGGTCACGAAGACCGCGCCGTAGACGGTGGACTCGGTGGCGATCGGCACCGCGGCCAGGGCGAACGGGTACGGCAGCACCACGGCGATCCGCGGGTAGTGGCGGGCCATCTGCTCCTCGCCCCCGACCCACACCAGCCGCCGCTCGCGGGCCGCGTCGGCGACCGGGATCGGTGAGCTCAGGCCCACCCGTTCCCAGGGCGCCGCGAAGGCCCGGGGCAGACCGGCCATCACCGCCATCTCCAGCACCGGCTGATCCGGTGCCATCAGGTACACCGCGCCGGAGTGGGCGTGCACCTCGTCCATCATCGAGGCCAGCGCCAGGGAGAGCAGGGGACGGCCGACCGGCGTCCTGGCGGCTGCCGGCGCCTGCGCGGAGGACTGCCCGTCGGACACGCCGACCACCTCCTCGCACGGCCGCGCGACCGGGTCCAGGAACAAATCTCCCCCCTGGTGGCCCGTCCCGCACGACGAGCGGTTCCGGAACGGCCCTGTTACCGTCGGTCACATGCGCTCTGGCCCCGCCAGGGGCGCCGACGTACCCCGACCGCCCCGACCCATGCCCCCGTAGTCGAAGCGTGGCCGGGCGTACGGGCGCTGGGCGTGCGCCCCCGCGCACCCTGATGGCCGGATCTTCGCGCCCACGCAGGGTCACGCTCGCGAACAATGGGGCACGCGCTCAATACGACGAGGGGGCGTACGACGAGCGGAGGGGGTGGCTGTGATCCGGGTGCTTCTGGTGCACGACGAGTGTCTGGTGAGGTCGGTGCTGGCGGAGTGGCTGCGGCAGGAGTCCGACCTGGCGGTGCACGACACGTCGTGGCGCGGCGCGCCGGGCACGGTGCGGTCGGTTCGGCCGGACGTGTGCGCGGCGGACCTGGAGTGCGCGGACTCCTACGGCATCCCTCCGCTGGGCGAACTGTGCCGGCCGGGGCCGGAGCGCGTGCGCCCGCGATTACTCGTGCTCGCCACCGCGAACCGGCCGGGGCTGCTGAAGCGGGCGGTCGAGGCGGGGGCGCTCGGCTACGTCGACAAGGAGGGGTCCCCGCAGAATCTGCTGCGCGGGATCCGTCGCGTCGCTGCGGGGGAACGTTTCGTCAATGACTCGCTGGGCTTCGGGTTCCTCAGGGCGGCCGAGATGCCGCTGACCCGAAGAGAACTGAGCGTGTTATCCCTCGCAGCCGAGGGAGCCTCCATCGCGGAGATCGCCGGGAGCCTGCACCTGTCCCACGGGACGGTGCGCAACTACATGGCGGCCATCACCCGCAAGACCGGGGCTCGCAACCGCATCGACGCGATACGCATCTCGCAGGGCCAGGGCTGGCTCTGATCCTCGCCGGGCCGGTGCGGGAGCCCAGCTCCCGACGAGGTCCCGGTACAGCGCGGACGACCGCATCAGCTCGTCATGACCGCCGTACGCCGTGCTCCGGCCGTCCATCACCAGGACACGGCCGGCGCGGCGGGCCGAGCTGATGCGGTGGGCCACGACCACCAGGGTCCCGCCCGGCCGTGCGGCGAAAGCCCGCTCCGCGCGCTCCTCCGTCTCGGGGTCCAGATGGCAGGTGGCCTCGTCGAGCAGGGCGAGGGGGGCGTACGACAGGTAGGCCCGGGTCAGCGCGACCAGCTGCCGTTCGCCGGCCGACAGCGCCGCCGGATCGACCCGGGCGCCGAGCCCGCCGAGCCGGCCGGCCAGCGGGGCGAGGCCGACCGCTTCGGCCGCGGCCAGCAGCTCCTGCTCGGGCACCGGGTCCGGACGCAGGTACGCGAGGTTCTCGGCCAGGGTGCCGCCGAACACGTAGGCCTCCTGCGGGATGAGCACCCGCCCGGCGGCGGCCTCCGGGCCGGGCACGGGATGTCCGCCCACCTGGATGGTGCCGCCCGAGGGCGTGAGCAGCCCTGCCACGAGTGAGGTGAGCGTGGACTTGCCGGCACCGCTGGGGCCCACGACGGCCAGGTGCGCGCCGGCCGGGAGGACGAGGTCGAGATCCTGGACGACCGGTGCGCTGGCGGGGCCGTAGGCGAAGGTGACGCAGGTGAGGGAGAGAGCGGGGGGCGTGTCTTCGGCGGGTCGGGTCCGCGAGGCGCGGATGACCGGCGCGCTGCGGCCGGCCTTCGTGGGGGAGGCGCTCCCGTCGGTGTGGCGGGGGTTGGTGCTCGCGGTGGTGGGTCGGTCGGTTGGGGGAGGTGGCTCGGCGTTGGTGGGGTGGGCGCTGGTGGTGGTCGGGCGGGTCGGGTCGGTTTGGTGCGGGTTGACGCTCGCGGGGGTCGGCCCGTCGGCCAGGTGAGGCGTGCCGGCGTCGTCAACCTTGGTGTTCGTGGGGCGGGCGCTCGTGGTCGGGCGGGGTGTGCCGGCGGCGTTCGTGGGGCGGGCGCTCGCGGTCGGGTGAGGTGTGCCGGCGTCGGCGGCGTCCGACCGGGTCACTCTGCGCAGCACCACCGTCAGACGGGAGCCGCTCGTGCCCAGGCCGTGGATCAGGTTACGCAGGGCCGGGAGCAGGGACTGGGTGACGTAGGCGAGGGCGCCGACCAGGGCGCCGGTGGTGACGCCGCGGGCCAGGAGCCAGGGTGCGGCGGCGAGCAGCAGCACGATCGGCAGCTGGCCGCCGATCGTCAGGGACGCCACGCGCAGCACGCCCCACTGGGCCAGGGCGCGCGCCGCCCGCAGTTCGGCCTCGACCCGTTCCCCGGTTCCGGCGGCGACGTACGCCTCCGCTCCGGTCGCCGTGATGTCCCGCAGGCCCGGGCAGACGGTGCCGAGGTCATCGGCGAGGGCCTCGTCGGCGAGGAGGAACATCTCCTGCCGCCGGGCCAGTGGCCGCAGGGTCGCGGCGAACAGCGCCATGCCGACGGCCAGGGGAGGCCCCACGACCAGCAGGAGCGGCGGGGCGAGTGCGAACAGGCCCGCCAGGGCACCGACGGCGGTGAACACGAAGGAGCGGGAGACCATGACCAGTCCGGCGAAGGTGTCCCGGGCGATCTCCACCTGCTGGGTGAGCCCGGACAGGGAACCCGCGTCACCGGTCCGCACCCCGCGCGAGACCACTCGCTCCACGAGCCGGTCCCGGAGCGGTTCGACCAGCGCGGCGACGGCGGCGTAGACCCGGGCGGTCCCGTACGCGCCGACCAGGACACCGATCCCGGTCACCGCCAGCCAGAGCAGTCCGACGTCCGCCCGCCCGCGCAGGAACCCCTCGTCCAGGGCGCGGGCGGGCCCGTACCCGATGAGGAAGGTCTGCCCGGTCTCCAGCACGGACCAGGCGGCGAGCCGCAGCAGGACCCGCGGGCGGGCCAGCAGGAAGCGCAGTCCCCGGGTGGGGAGGCCGGTGGGGGCCGGGGCCGTCATGAATCCGTCCCGTCCCCGGCCCCTGCGCCCGTACGCGTCCGGCCGCTCATGCTGTCACGTCCCTCTCCCTGCCCGTCCTGGGTGTCCTGGACGGGTGGCACGTCACTGTCGCCCGTATCCGCCGGCCCCGCCCCGTCCCCGAACGCCGCCCGGTACTCCGCGAGCCGCCACAGCTCCTCGTGCCGTCCCACCGCCCGCACCCGCCCCCCGTCGAGCCACGCCACGGCATCGGCGCACGCGGCCGTCGCCCCGCGGTGGGCGACCAGCAGCCGGGTGGTGCCCGGGCCGTCGCCGAACAGGGCGTCGGTGATGCGGCGTTCCGTCACCGTGTCGAGGCTGGAGAGGGCGTCGTCGAGGATCAGCAGGCGTCCGCCGTGCGCGAACGCCCGGGCGAGACCCAGCCGTTGGGACTCGCCGCCGGAGCGCGGCGCGTCGGCCACGGCCGTGCCGTATCCGTCGGGGAGACGGCGGACGAAGTCGTCGGCGAGGGCCGTGCGGGCCGCCTCGCGGATCCGGCCGGGGGAGGGGGACGGCAGGCCGAGGCCGATCGCCTGCTCGACCGTGCCGCCGAGAAGGGCGGGGCGGGCGAAGGCGTAGCCGACGGCGCCGCGCAGGTCCTCGTGCGGCAGCTCGCGCAGCGGCACACCGTCCAGGAGCACGTCCCCCGCGTCCGGGTCGGCCAGCCGTCCGGCGAGCGCGGCCAGCAGCGACTTGCCCGCGCCGGAGCGGCCGACCACGGCCAGGGTCGTGCCGCCCGGTACGTCGAGGTCCACCCCGTCGAGCACGGTGCGTCCGCCGCGCCGGGCCGTCACCCCGCGCAGCTCCAGCCGGCCGGGGCCGTCGGGCAGCCGGCGGGCGCCGAAGACGGTGGCGGGCTCGGTATCGACCTCGCCGAGGCGCCGGGCCGCGGCCCGGGCCCGGGCCAAACCCGCGAGTCGGCCGACCAGCACGCCCACGCCCGTGGCGAGCATCGCGTACCGGGAGGCCGCGAGCACCTCGCCCACCGAGAGCCGGTCGCGGGTGAGCAGTACCCCGGCGACGGCGACGACGCCGAGTTGCAGCAGCGGGGCCACGGCGACCGCCCGGGCCGCGGCCCGCCCCTGCACCCGCCACATGCGGTGTCCGGCCCGGGACAGATCGGGCAGCGCCCGCAGCACACGGGCCGTCTCGCGGCCCTCCGCGCCGGCCGCCCGGACGGTACGTACCCCCTCGACGGCCTCCGCCAGCGCGGCCGCGATCCGGCCCTGGGCCCGCTGGTAGCGCGACGCGCTCTCGGAGGTGTCACGGGAGACGGCGCGCAGGAGAAGCGCGAGCAGGGGGGCTCCGGCGAGGAACACGGCCGCGAGCCACCAGTCGATCAGGCCGAGGGCGACCACTGCGCCGACGGGACCGGCGAGCGCGGCGAGCAGCGCCGCACGGGCTGCCGGAGTGGTCCCCGCCTCGGCGGCGTTGCCGACCAGCCGGGCGACGAGGTCACCGGAGCCGAAGCGGTCGGCGGCCCGCGGGCCGGCGGCCAGGACGTGCCCGGTCAGCCGGCGGCGCAGCCATGCGGTGGTACGGGCGTCCACGGTGCCGGTGAGGACGGTCTGGACCGCGTCGAGCAGACCGAGCAGCAGGACGAGGGCGGCGCAGCAGAGCACCCAGCGGGTGGCCGGGGCGTGCGCCAGCAGTAGATCGAGGGCCCGGCCCAGCGCGGCCGGCAGCAGCAGTCCGGCGCCCGTCGCGGCGATGCTCACCAGGCACAGCGCCACGCAGCGGGACCCGCTGTACCGGGTGGCGGTGCGCAGCAGTGTGCGCGCGTGTCCGGCCGCCGGGTCGTCCTCGGCACGCGGGGTCATACGGGCCTTTCCTGAGGCGGGAAGGACCCCGGGCGGCCCCTCCCCGAAGGGAGAGAGCCGCCCGGAGTGAGCAGACCGTCGGTCAGAGACAGAGCAGAACGCTCGCGGCGCTGATGCAGGAGAGCAGGCTCAGGGTGCTGTTGCCGCCGCCGTCCGTGCGCTCTTCGGCCTCGATGGTCTGCAGGTCGAGAAGTGCCATGGTGTGTCCTTCCGTTGGGTGTCCGTCCGTGGTCATCCGTGGGGACGGGGTCGTGTCACGACTCCGCGGGATCGCGGAACCGCGTCAGTGGGGCCGCCCCTGCCGGGCGGCGGGAGGAACGGCAGGTGGGCGTCGGTCGCCGGGTCGAGGGCCGCGCCGAGCGCCAGCAGGCACCCTGCCGTTCCGGTGGCGAGGTCCATGGAGAGCCGCATCATCTGGTGTCCGGGGAAGGCCAGTTGGCCCTGGTACGCCATCGCGAACCAGCCGAGCCCGGCGATCTGCGCGGCCAGCCGGTCCTCGGTCGCGCCCGGCGTGGTCGTGCGGCTGAGGTGCAGGATCATCCCGGCGCGGCCCTGGAACAGGCCGGGCTGCGCGTAGAAGCGTGAGGTGGCCGCGGTGAGCACCCCCGAGCGGGCCGTTTCGAACTCCCCGGCGAGGCCGGGGGCGTGGGCCACGAGGTCGTCGAGGACCATGCCGAGGCCCGCGCTGCCGTCGCCGAGGTAGGGCAGGGTCCGCCAGCCCTCGTCGACCTCCAGCGACCCGTTCTCGCGGGTCGTGCAGGACGCCAGGTCCCGGCGCAGGGCCACGGCCGCCGCCTCCAGCCAGGCTTCCTCGCCGGTCCACTCGTACTGCCGCAGCATCAGCAGCGCGGGGCCGCTCGCGCCGCGCAGCAGTCCGGCGCGCGGCCGGGACGTGGCCGGGAGCGGTTCGGTGAGCCGCTGGACGAGGATCCGCGCGGCGTCGTGGGCCCGCTCGCCCAGCTCCGCCTCGCCGGTCGTACGGGCCAGATGCCCGAGGACGAGGCCCAGCCCGGCCAGTCCGCCGTGCAGGTCGGAGGAGAGGTTCTGCCACCGTTCGGCGAGGATGCCCTCGACCAGGTCCAGCGCCCGCTGCCGGTGTCCGAGCCGGTCGAGGACCAGGGCGACGCCCGCGAGCCCGTCGTACAGGCCGAGCGGCGTGCCGACGGGGGTCGGTGCCGTGCGGTCCAGCAGCCAGCGCTCGCCCTCCTCGTACCGTTCGGCGCCGCCCGCGTCCAGGGCGAACAGCACCCCCGCGGCGCCGTGGGCGAGTCCGAGCCCGCCGCCGTCGGAGAACTGGGCTACGTCGCCGGGGAAGAGCCGGTCGTCGCGCTCCGGGGTGGCCGAGGCGAGGATGGCCTTGACCATCGAGTCGCGGCTGTACGGCCAGTCGCCCGGGTCCACCGGCGAGGAGGGAGCGGCCACCGTACGGCCGGACACCTCCCGGGTGATCTCCGTGACCGCTTCGTCGAGGAACTCCCGAGGCACGTCCTGGAACTGCTCCGCGATCACCTGGGCCAGATGTGCCGCCTTGCCGCGGTCGACCACGAACAGCGTGGTCACGGGCAGGAACAGGGCCAGCCGCAGACAGGCCAGCGCGTAGCGGTCGATGTCGGCGCCCCGGCGGTCCTGCGGCGCGAAGAACCCGGGGTGGGCGACGACCTGGCGGCTGTTCTCCTCGGCCGGGGCCGCGGCCTCGAAGTCGAGGAGGAACACCGTCTCCTCGTCCGGCGCGACCATGATGTTGAAGACGTGCAGGTCGTTGAAGACGATGCCCCGGGCGTGCACCGCCGCCACGGCCTCCTCCACTCTGCGGTGGATACGCAGCGCCCACGCCGTGTACGCCGCGACGGCCTCGGGGTCGGGGTCCTGGGTGAGCAGCGGATGCCGCTCGGCGAAGAAGGAGTTGAGCGGACGGCCCTCCAGGAAGTCCATCACCAGGAAGCGGTGCCCGCCGAGTTCGAACCAGTCGCGTACCTCCGGAACCACGCCCGTGCCCGCGACCTGCTCCAGTGCCTGCTTCTCCCGCTCCAGCCGGGCGATGGCGTCGGCGCCGTCCGAGGCGAGCCCCGCGTGCGGACGGCCCTCCTTGAGGACGATCTTGCGCCCGTCACGGGTGTCGGTGCCCGCGTACACCCCGCCGCCGTTGGAGAAGTGCAGCGCCTTCTCGATGCGGTACGGCAGCTCGCCCGTCGTCGTGTTGTTCCGCGCGTCGAGGTGCGGCTGGAGGAACGCGGGCAGGGTCACCCACTCGGGCACCTGGAAGGACGGCGACCGCCGGTCCGGCACCAGCCGTCCCTCGCCGTCCCGCACCGCCGGCACCAGCGAGCCCCGCTCGTCCACGACGAACACGCGTGCGATGGCGCCGTAGCGGACGTACAGCGGGCCCTCGCCCCAGCGCAGGTCGGTGAGGATGTACGGCCCCTCGAAACCCTCCAGCAGCGCGCCCAGCTCGCGCAGCACCTGGTGCAGCTGCTCCTCGTCGGCCGGGTAGACGGTGACGAACTTGCCGCTGCCGTCGCGCGGTGCGTACTTGGTGTTGCGCAGGTGGAGCAGGTGCGGACCCGGCACGAACTTGAAGGGGACACGCCGCTCGACGCAGTAGTCCCACACGATCCGCGCGATCTCCTCCGCGTTCGCGCGGGTCGCCGAGGCGTGGATCTTCCACCCCTGGGCCGGGCCCTGCAGCGGTGCGCCGTCCGGGCCGAGCGGCGTCATCGTCAGCCAGTCGCCGATCCGGGCCGACTCCCAGCCCTCCGGCAGCGGCCGACGGGCCGTCTCGTAGAGGTGGGCGGCAGTCCCCTGCCCGCCCCGCCCCAGCCGGTCCGGTGTCTCGTAGAAATGCCGGTCGGCCAGCGCGTACACCTCGTAGCGCTTGTCCATGCGTCCCCCTCCGTGACGGAAACCGAGCCTTCCAGCCACGAGCCGGGCACGCACAGTCACGCCTGTCACGAGAACACCGTGCGGAACGCACGCCTTAGGACATGTTCGGCTTCTTTCGAGCGCCCGCCTCGGCGCCCGGTCCACGGAACGCCCACAGGGGCTGCGCAGGTGTCTCATAAGCGCTGTAATGGCCAACGTGGTCAGTCAGGGCGCCCAGGAGCGCGGAACGCGAACGCTGCGTGCCGAAGGTGCCCTCAAAGCGATCGCGGCCGATCAGGATTCGCCCGAACGGCTGCGCCGCGTCCTCGAACAGGCACTCGTCTTCGCCGGTGCGGCGTTCGTCGCCGTCTACGCGCCCAGCCAGGACGGCGAGCTGCTGTGCCTGATGGAGTCGGCCGGGGTCCCGAGGACGCTGTACGGGCTGCGTGACAGCTACCCGCGCGCCGGGCGGTCCCCGGTCGCCGAGGCCCACCGGGGCGGACGACCGGTGTCGCTGGGCCCGGTGGAACTCGCCGAGCACGCCCAGGCGCGGCGTACGCCGTCCGGGGACTTCTGCCTGACGGCTCTGCCCGTGCAGGGGGACGGCGGCTGCCTGCTGGCCGTGAGCGAGCGCCCCGGAGGGTTCGCGGCCGACGACGTCGGATGCCTGGAGCTCATCTCCGAGGCGGTCGCCATCACCGCCCCGGCCGCGCCCGCCGAGGCCGGTGACCTGCCGCCGAGCGCCTTCAGCCTGGCCATGGACACCGGCCGTGTCCGGGTCGGCGACGACCTGCTGGTCCTGTTCGGCCTGGACCCCGTGGAGTTCGACGGCCGGATCGAGACGCTGCTCAGCCTGACCGTGCCCGAGGACCTGCCCTCGCTGATGTCCGTGGTGGAGGCCGACCACATGTCCATCGGCGACCGCGAGCTGGAGTTCCGGGTGCTCCAGCCCGCAGGGGTGCCGAAGTGGCTGCGGCTGCGCGGGCGCCTCCTGCCAGGCGGCGAGGGCCGCCCGGCCCGGCTCGTGGGCACGGTCGTGGACGTCTCCACCCTGCGCTCCGACGTCACCGACGTGGCCCGCGTCCAGCGCCTGGCCGCCGCGCTGGCCACCGCCGTCACCGTCCGCGACGTGGGCAACGCCGTGGTCGCCGCGCTGCGCCGGCCGCTGCGGGCCGACCGGATCGCGCTCGCCGAGCTGGAGAGCGAACGGCTCGTCGTCACCGTCCTCGACCCGCCCGAACCCGAGTCATGGCCCGAGCTGTGGCGGTCGGAGTGGCGCACCGAGTGGCCCGACGCACCCGTGCGCGCCATGCCCACCCTCGCCGCCGCACTGCGCGAGGGCCGGGCGCGCATCTGGCCCGCCGGCAGCCCCCTGGAACGCGCCCTGGGCGAGGTCGGCCCCGGCGGCCTCGCCGTCCTGCCGCTGCCCGCCGGGAACCGCATGGCCGGCGCCTGCCTGATCGGCTGGGACACCCCGCACGACTTCGGCACCGACGAACGCGCCCTGCTCACCGCCTGCGCCGGCCTCGCCGGACAGGCCCTGGTGCGGGCCCGGGCCTTCGACGCCGAGCACGAACTCGTCGGCATGCTCCAGCGCCAGCTGCTGCCGCGCAGCCTGCCCCGGCTGCCGGGCGCGGTGGCCGTCGCCCGCTACCTGCCGAGCACGGCGGGGCTCGAACTCGGCGGCGACTGGTACGACGTCATCCCGCTGCCCGACAACCACGTCGCCCTCGTCATCGGCGACGTCCAGGGCCACAGCGCCGGTGCCGCCACCCTCATGGGCCAGATGCGCACCGCCCTGCGCGCCTACGCCGTCGAGGGGCACCCGCCGGACGTGGTCGTCGCGCACGCCAACCGGCTGCTGATGGACATGGAGAGCGACCTCTTCGCGACCTGCGCCTACGTCGACGTCGACCTGGAGGAGGGCGCGGCCTGGTGCGTGCGCGCCGGGCATCTGCCGCCGGTGCTGCGCTACCCGGACGGCCGGACCGAGATCGCGGAGGCCGAGGGCGGGCCGCCCCTCGGGGTGGTCACCCGGGCCGACTTCCCCATGAGCCCGCTCCGGCTCCCGCCCGGCACTGTGATCACCCTGGTCACGGACGGCCTGGTCGAGACGCCCGACTCCGACATCGACGAAGGCATGGACTACCTCGCCGGGCGGCTGGCCGACGCCGCGCCCGCCGACCTGGGGCTCGTCGCCGACGCCCTCCTGGGCAACGCCCCGCGCAGCGACGACGTCGCCCTGCTCCTCCTGCGCTACGACGGCATGGAACTGCGCCCGCTCCGGGAGAGCTGGACGGTGTGGCGGGTGCCGCAGGCCGTCGGGCACGCCCGCCGCTTCGCCCGGCGCACCCTGCGCTCCTGGGGCGTCACGGTGGACTACGACGCCGCCCTCCTCGTCGTGTCCGAACTCGTCACCAACGCCCTGGTCCACACCGACGGCAAGGTCCGCATGGACCTCACCCTCGTCAACAACCGGCTGCGCATCGCCATCGCCGACGCCTCGCCCCGCTCACCGGTCAGCCCGGCCAGCATCGGCTGGGAGGCCACCGGCGGCCGGGGCATCCTCCTCGTCGAGGCCCTCACCGCGACCTGGGGCACCCTGCCGGTCAGTGGCGGCAAACAGGTGTGGGCGGAACTGGTGCTGGGCCGCTGAGCGACCCGACCGGCCCGGGCCAGGCAGTGCCCCTGCTCAGCCCAGCCGCTTCAGCAGTTCCTCGGCCAGCGGGGCCGACGACGCGGGGTTCTGGCCCGTGACCAGGTTGCGGTCGGTGACCACGTGCGGGGCCCACGGCTCGCCGGCCCGCACGGTCACCCCGGCCTCGGTGAGGCGGTCCTGGAGCAGCCACTCGGCCCGGTCGGCGAGACCGCCCTGGATCTCCTCGGCGTTGGTGAACGCCGCGACCTCGTAGCCGGCGAAGACGTTCCCGCCGTCGGCCCCGACAGCGGCCAGCAGGGCGGCCGGCCCGTGGCAGACGACACCGAGCGGCCTGCCCGACTCCAGGAACTGTGCGAGCAGCCGGCCGGAGTCGGCGTTCACGGCGAGGTCCTCCATCGGGCCGTGGCCGCCGGGGTAGAAGACGGCCGCGTAGTCGTCCGGCCGGACGTCCTCGAGACGGACGGGACGCCGCAGCTCGGTGAAGGACTCCAGCGCCTTCGCTATCCGGTCGGCGTTCTCCTGGCCCCCGTTCACCTCGGGAGCGAGCGAGGCCCGGTCGACGGTGGGCACGACACCGCCGGGCGTGGCCACGACGACCTCGTGGCCGGCGGCCCGGAACGCCTCGTACGGGGCGACGGCCTCCTCGGCCCAGAAGCCGGTGGGGTGCTCGGTGCCGTCGGCCAGGGTCCAGGTTTCGGCGCCGGTGACGACGAAGAGGATCTTCGACATGGTGGGTGCATCTCCAATGAGACGGGCCGCGGTCGGACAGCGCGGCGATGACGGGACGCACCCGACCGTAGGCCCCCGGAGCGCCGGTTTTCCAATGGCAGACCCAATAGCGGCCATAGGGTTTCCAATGGCGCGGCGCGGTAGGGTCGGATCGTGTGAGGCCCATCGACCCTATCGGCGCGACCGCCACGCCCGCACAGCCCGACCTCAACCTGCTGCGCACCTTCCTGGCCGTCTACCGCTCCGGGTCCTTCACGGCCGCCGCGCAGCTGCTGGGCCTGTCCCAGCCGACCGTCACCACGCAGATCCGTTCGCTGGAGCGGCAGACCCGCCGGGAGCTGTTCGAACGGCTCCCGCGCGGCGTCGCCCCGACCGCCGTGGCCGACGAACTCGCGGCCCGTGTCGCCGCCCCCCTCGACGCGCTCGCCGAGGCCACCGGCCACGGCCCCCGGGCGGAGTCACGCGCCGAGCCGGTCCATCTGGCCGGGCCCGCCGAACTGCTGTCCACCCGGGCCCTGCCCGCCCTCGCCCCGCTCGTCACCGAGGGCGTACGGCTGCGCGTCGCGACGGGACTGACCGAGCCCCTGCTCGACGAACTGCGCGCCGGCCGCCACGACCTGGTGATCGCCACCAGCCGGCCCCGCGGCCGCACCCTGTCCGCGGTGCCGCTGACGGACGAGGAGTTCGTCCTGGTCGCCGCACCCGCCTGGGCCGACCGTGTCGCGGAGCGCCCGGCCGCCGACGGACCCGCCGCGTTGCACGACGTCCCGCTGATCACGTACGCCGAGGACCTGCCCATCGTGCGCCGCTACTGGCGGCACGTCTTCGGCCGGCGCCTGAACTGCCGCGCCGCCGTCTCGGTGCCGGACCTGAGGGCCGTCCTGGCACTGGTCACGGCCGGCGCCGGCTTCAGCGTGCTGCCCCGCTACCTGTGCGCCGGAGAACTGGCGTCCGGGGCTCTGGTCCTCCTCGACGCCCCCGAGGACGCGCCGATCAACACCGGCTTCCTCGTGCAGCGGCCCGGCACCTCGGACAACCCGCACGTCACCCTCGTCCGCGACCGTCTGCTGGAGGCCGGGCGTAGCTGGTGAGGCCGCGGACCGACCGGGTACCCGGCGCCGCGTAGGACGGAGAAACCGCCACGAGCCGAAGGAAGAGGAACGTCATGGCTCAGCATGTCCGCGACATCATGACCGGCGACCCGGTCACCGTCGAGCAGCAGACCTCCGTCGCCGAGGTGGCGCGCATCATGCGCGACGAGGACCTCGGAGTCGTCCTGGTGACGGACGGCGACAATCTGCGCGGCCTGGTCACCGACCGCGACATCGTGGTCCGGTCGGTCAGCAGGGGCGGCGACCCGGAGCAGATCACCGTGGCCGGCGCGTGCAGCGACGAACTGGTCACCGTCAGCCCCGACGAGGACCTGGCCCAGGCGGTGGAGCTGATGCGCGAGCACTCCGTGCGCCGCATCCCGGTCGTCGACCACGGGCACCCCGTGGGCATCGTCTCCCTGGGCGACATGGCCATGGAGCGCGACCCGGAGTCGGCGCTCGGCGACATCAGCGCCGCGCGCCCCAACGCCTGACGGACAACGCCCCACCGGACGGTCCCGCGCACCTCGCCGTGCGCGGGACCGTCGTATGTCTTGTGAACACCTCCTCCGAACACCGGGCAGGAGCAGGGGAGTTCGGCAGCGGGGCACAGGCGGCCGGGTCCGGGTTTGTTCGGTTTTTCACTGGGGACTCGAACATCAGTGGAAGCAGAAGGAAGATGATGAGTCGTGGAGTCCATGGACACCAGTGAGAAGCCCGTCGTCCGTCAGCACGAGACCGGCTGGTCGAAGGCGCGCCGCCTGCGCGGAAAGGCCGCGCTGCGCACCTGCCTCCCAGCAGTCGAGGACCGGGGCACCCCCGGGGTGGCGCGCTCCGGGGCCGAGTGGAACATCGTCCGGGGTGAGGACTGATCCCTCTCCGGACGGCCGCGTGGTGACGAGAGGGGTAACACCGCGCGTCGACAACTGAAGAAGTGATGTTCACATCCGCCGGATCACGACTAAGGTGAACCGAATGAAGGCTCTCGTGCTGTCCGGCGGCGCAGGAACAAGACTGAGGCCGATCACACACACGTCGGCCAAACAACTGGTGCCCGTGGCCAACAAGGCCGTGCTGTTCTACGGGTTGGAGTCGATCGCCGAGGCCGGCATCACCGACGTGGGCATGATCGTCGGGGAGACGGCCGAGGAGATCGAGGAAGCGGTGGGGGACGGGTCGAGGTTCGGCCTCAAGGTCACCTACATCCCCCAGGAACGGCCCCTCGGGCTGGCCCACGCGGTGCTGATCGCCCGGGACTACCTCGGTGACGACGACTTCGTGATGTACCTCGGCGACAACTTCATCGTCGGCGGTATCACCGGGCTCGTCGAGGAGTTCCGGGCCCACCGGCCCGACGCCCAGATCCTGCTCACGCGCGTGGCCGACCCGCGCGCCTTCGGCGTCGCCGAACTCGACCCGTCCGGCCAGGTGATCGGCCTGGAGGAGAAACCCGACCAGCCCAAGAGCGACCTCGCGCTGGTCGGCGTCTACATGTTCACGCCCCTCATCCACGAGGCCGTCCGCGCCATCGAACCGTCCTGGCGCGGCGAACTGGAGATCACCCACGCCATCCAGCACCTGATCGACACCCGCGCCGACGTGCGCTCCACGGTCATCACGGGCTACTGGAAGGACACCGGCAACGTCGGCGACATGCTCGAGGTGAACCGCATGGTCCTCGAAGCCATGGAGCGCCGTATCGACGGCGAGGTGGACGACGCGTCGGAGACCATCGGCCGAGTGGTGGTCGAAGAGGGCGCGCGGATCGTCAACTCCCGTATCGTCGGGCCCGCCGTCATAGGCGCGGGCACCCTCGTCAGCAACTCCTACGTGGGTCCCTTCACCTCCGTCGCCGAGAACTGCCGCGTCACCGACAGCGAGCTGGAGTTCTCCATCGTGCTGCGGGACTCCTCGATCCAGGGCGTCGGCCGGATCGAGGCCTCGCTGATCGGCCGGCACGTCGAGGTGACCCCCGCGCCCAGCGTCCCCCGCGCCCACCGCTTCGTCCTCGGAGATCACAGCAAGGTGCAGATCACTTCATGAACCTCCTCGTCACCGGCGCCGCCGGGTTCATCGGCTCCCGCTACGTGCGCGCACTCCTCGCCTCGGACGCGCCCGACGCGCCACGCATCACCGTGCTGGACAAGCTCACCTACGCCGGCACCCTCGACAACCTCGAACTGACCCACCCGCGGCTGGAGTTCGTCCAAGGCGACATCTGCGACGCCGAACTGGTCGACAAGCTGATGGCAGGCGCGGACCAGGTCGTGCACTTCGCCGCCGAGTCCCATGTGGACCGCTCGATCAGCGGCGCCGCCGACTTCGTCCGCACCAACGTCCTCGGCACCCAGACCCTGCTGGACGCCGCCCTGCGCCACGACGTGGGCCCGTTCGTGCACGTCTCCACCGACGAGGTCTACGGCTCCATCGAGTCGGGCTCGTGGCCGGAGGACCACCCGCTGCAGCCGAACTCGCCGTACTCGGCCTCCAAGGCCTCCTCCGACCTGCTCGCGCTGGCCTACCACCGCACCCACGGCCTGGACGTGCGCGTCACACGCTGCTCCAACAACTACGGCCCGCACCAGTTCCCCGAGAAGGTCATCCCGCTGTTCGTCACCAACCTCCTCGACGGCCACAAGGTGCCGCTGTACGGCGAGGGCCGCAACGTCCGCGACTGGCTGCACGTCGACGACCACTGCCAGGGCGTCGACCTCGCCCGCACCCAGGGCCGGCCCGGCGAGGTCTACAACATCGGCGGCGGCACCGAGCTCACCAACAAGGAGCTCACCGGCCTGCTCCTGGACGCCTGCGGAGCGCACTGGGACCGGGTGGAGTACGTCGAGGACCGCAAGGGCCACGACCTGCGCTACTCCGTCGACTGCTCCAAAGCCCGTGACGAACTCGGCTACCGCCCCCGCCACGACTTCACCACCGGCCTCGCCGAGACCGTCGCCTGGTACCGCGACAACCGGGCCTGGTGGGAGCCCCTGAAGCGGCGCGTCGCCCAGGAGCGGGCATGAGGTGGCTGATCGCCGGGGCGGGCGGAATGCTCGGGCGTGACGTCGTCGGTGAACTCACGCGGCGCGGCGAGACCGTCGCGGGCCTCGACCGCGCGTCCCTGGACATCACGAGCCCCGAAGCCGTCGACGCCGCCGTGCGGGAGCACCGCCCCGGCCTCGTCGTGAACTGCGCCGCCTACACGGCGGTCGACGACGCCGAGACCGACGAGGCCCGCGCCCTGGAGATCAACGGGGACGGTCCGCGTGTGCTGGCCCGGGCCTGCGCAGCGCACGGCGCCCGCATGATCCACGTCTCCACGGACTACGTCTTCTCCGGCGAGGCCCGCACCACCCCCTACCCCGAGGACCATCCGACGGGCCCGCGCACCGCCTACGGCCGCACCAAGCTGGCCGGCGAGCGGGCCGTACTGGAAGAGCTCCCCGGGGCGAGCGCGGTGCTGCGCACGGCGTGGCTGTACGGCGTCCACGGCTCCAACTTCGTCCGCACCATGATCGGACTGGAAGCCCGCCGCGACACCCTCGACGTCGTCGACGACCAGCGCGGGCAGCCCACCTGGAGCGCGGACGTCGCCGAGTGGATCGCCGACCTCGGACCCCGGCTCGGCCCCGAGGTGCACGGCGTCTTCCACGCGACCAACTCCGGCGAGGCCACTTGGTACGACCTGGCCCGCGAGGTGTTCTCCCTCATCGGCGCCGACCCGGACCGGGTGCGCCCCACCAGCAGCGCGGCCTTCCCCCGGCCCGCGCCCCGCCCGGCGTACAGCGCCCTCGCGCACCGCCGGTGGCAGGAGATCGGCCTGCCGCTGCCGCGCGACTGGCGCTCCGCCCTGCACGAAGCACTGCCCCGCATCCGCAAGGAAGGTCTTCCTCGTGAAACGCCATGAGTTCCTCCGGGAACTGCACAAGGTCAGCGCCAATCGCAACTACCTGGAGATCGGCGTCAACGACGGGCGCAGCCTGACGCTGTCCCGGGTCCCCAGCATCGCGATCGACCCCGCCTTCAAGGTGGTCTCGGAGCTGAGGTGTGACGTCCACCTGGTGAAGGCCACCAGCGACGACTTCTTCGCGCGTGACAATCCGCTCCAGCACCTCAAGGGCGGCCGCCACCCGCTGCGCAACCTGCGCCGCGGCCGCAGCCCGATCGGCTACTGGCGCCGCACGACGCTGGACCTGTCGTTCATCGACGGCATGCACCTGTTCGAGTTCGCGCTGCGCGACTTCATGAACGTCGAGAAGTACTCGGACTGGGGCAGTGTGATCGTCCTCGACGACATGCTGCCGCGCAGCATCGACGAGGCGGCCCGGGACCGGCACACCAACGCCTGGACCGGCGACGTCTACAAGATCACCGAGGTACTGGCGCGCTACCGCCCCGACCTGGTCACGGTGCAGGTGGACACCGCCCCCACCGGCCAGCTGGTCGTCTTCGGCGCCGACCCGAACAACCGGGTCCTGCACGACAAGTACGACGAGATCATGGCCGAGTACAAGATCCCCGACCCGCAGAAGGTTCCCGAGGCGATCCTGGAACGGGCCGGTGCGGTCCGCCCCGAGGCCCTCGTGGAAGCGGGCTTCTGGCGTCCCCTCGCCCAGGCCCGCAACCGCGGCCTGCCCCGCGCCGTGGGCTGGGAGCCCCTGCGCAAGGCCCTGCAGCAGGTCGGTGTGAGCCGCTGAACGAACGGCGCCGGCCACCCTCCGGGGGCGGCCGGCGCCGACGGCCTTCCCGGCCTTACGGGGCACAGGCCCGGACGCCGCGCGCGTCCGGGCCTGCGGTGTGTCCGGGGACCTGGCTCCGGGGCTTGCGGGTCGGTCGCCGCCCAGCGGGACACCGGCTCAGGGAGCCGCGGGTGCCCTACCTCGACGGCCGCGGCGGGAGCGGAGCGGCTCCACCGGCTTCGGCCGTCGGAGGCCTGGTACGACGGCGGACGCCGTGCGCCCGGTCCGCCTCATGTCGCGGGCCGTGGCAGGCCCCGGCCCGCGACGCATGACGGGCCGGGCGCACCATGGGCCTGCGTCGTGCCTGGCCGGCGCCCTGCGCGCCTCAGGCGTCAGCCGCCCCCGGCCCGCCCGCGCAGTTCCTCGTAGTACGCCAGGCAGGCGTCGTACGACGGCAGCAGCCCCTGGCGTTCCGCCTCCGCCAGGGTCGGGGCCTGTTCGTCCTTGGGGGACAGGAGCGGGGTGATGCCCTCGGGCCACTCGATGCCCAGGGCCGGGTCGAGCGGGTGGATGCCGTGTTCGCGGCCCGGGGCGTAGCCCTCCGAGCACAGGTAGACGACCGTCGCGTCGTCCGTGAGGGCCATGAACGCGTGGCCGAGGCCCTCCGCGAGGAACACCGCGTGCCGCGTGTCGTCGTCGAGCCGGACGGCCTCCCACTTCCCGTAGGTGGGGGAGCCCAGGCGGATGTCGATCACCACGTCCAGGACGGCACCGCGTACGCACGTGACGTACTTGGCCTGGCTGGGCGGCACAGCGGCGAAATGCACACCCCGCAGCACGCCCCGCTTGGAGACCGAGCAGTTGGCCTGGGCCAGCGACAGATCGTGACCCGTCGCCTCGCGGAACTCCGCACCGCGGTACCACTCGAGGAAGCTGCCCCGGTCGTCCGGGAAGATCTTGGGCTCCAGAACCCAGGCGCCCTCTATCCCCAGGGGTCGCATACCGTCACCGCCTTCCGGTCCTGATACGGGAGTTCACCTTCCGGCGCGCGACACCGAGGACGCGTCGGGCGCGCCGGGCCAGCCGCAGCGCGACACCGGGCCCGGGCGCCGGCGTCACCAGCACGCTCCCGCCCCCGGCCCGCAGGGCGAACGGCAGGCCGGTGAAGCGGGCCCGGTCGGCGCCGGGGTTCAGGCACACGGCCACCCGCCAGACGTCGTCCGAGAGATCCTCGGCGGGCAGCGCCGCCGCCAGCACCGAGCCCGGCCGGTCCGCGTCGGGGGAGAGCGTGCCCGGAACCTCCAGGATCCGGCGGGAGGAGACGAACCTCAGCCGCACCCCGGTCTCGCCCGTGACGTGCACCGGGAGCAGGAGACGGAAGCGCCCCTCGGAGACGGCGACGTCCCCGAGCTCCACGCGGCCCAGCCCGAGACGCTTGCCGCGCGCGCCGACCTCCAGGGAGAGGTTGCCGTGCGGTTCGGTCCAGTACGGCAGGACCGGCCGGTCACCGACGACGCCCACGCCCGGCGTGGGCCGGTCCTCGCGCGGCGCCGGACCCAGCCGGCACTCCTTGGTCCAGCCGCCCGTCTTCACCCGGACGAGCGCGTCCCAGGCGCCGTCACGCGGCAGGTCGGCCGGGTCGACCGTGGCGGTGGCCCGCAGCATCAGCCGGACCTCCCCGCCGTCCCCGGCCGGCACGGTCTCGCGGGTGAACTCCACCGGCTGGAAGTACTGCGCGGCGCTGGAGCGCTCTCGCAGCAGCAGATCGGCCGTGGCCTGCCCGAATCGCGCGGCGGTCTCCGAGGCCACCCACCGCACCGCCTCGGGCACGTCCTTGGGCACATCGGTCAGCGGCGCGGCCTCGGCGTCGGCGGGGAACAGCATCGGTTCGCCGTCGGACAGGTACTCGGCCGTGAAGCCGATGGTCAGTGAGCCGTCGCGCCATTCGATGTCCCCGGGTGTCGCCGTGGGGGCGACGCCGGCCTCCCACTGCGCGAAGGCCACCACGTCGTCGTACCGGTCGGCCGCCGTCAGCGCGGCGACGACCTGCTGCGTCGGCTGCAGACCGGCCGCGACACCGGGCCCGAAGCGCTCGACGACGACCTCGTGGATCTCCCCGAACAGCTCCCTGCGGTAGTCGTCCGGCAGGTTCAGAAAGCGCCGGGCCCGCAGCCGCTCGACCATCTCCACGCGCAGCCAGCGCCGGAACAGCCGGTCGCGCACCGGGCCGGGCTCCGTGTACTGCTCGACGACGTCCAGAGCCTCGCGGAGGTTCCTGAAGTAGCCGACGGGGTCGAAGCGTTCGAAGCCGGCGTTGGAGCCGTCGTCCCGCCGGAGGTGGTAGTAGCAGACGTAGTCGCTGAGCACGGAGACGTTCTCCGCGCGCAGATACGCCTCGGCGACGAAGACGTGGTCCTCCAGGCGCCGTCGGCCTTCGGGAAAGCGCAGGCCGATGCGGTCCAGGAAGGCCCGGCGGACCATCTTGTGCGGGGTGAGGCTGTCGATGAGCGGGGCGTTCTCGACGGTGGCGCGCGGGTGGTTGCGGCGGAACAGCTCCACCGGCACCCCGCGGCCCTTGCCGGCCATCTTGCCCACGACGACGTCGGCGCCGTTGGCCACGCCGTAGTCGTACATCCGCTCCAGGGCCTCGTCGCCCAGGTAGTCGTCGTTGTCGACGAACATCACGAACTCGCCCCGGGAGGCCTCGATGCCGACGTTGCGGGGCTTGCCCGACCAGCCGGAGTTCTCCTGGTGGATGACCTTCATCCGGGGGTCCTCGGCGGCGAGCGCGTTGAGCCGGGCCGGGGTCTCGTCGGTGGAGCCGTCGTCGACGAAGATCACCTCGAACTCGTCGGGAGGCAGCGACTGCCGCTGCAGCGAGGAGATGCAGTCCTCGATGTACATCCCCGGGTTGTACACGGGAATGATGACGCTGACCTTGACCGGCATCGGGTTTCCGGGCCCCTTCGGGTCGCTTGCCGTAGACGTCCTGTTGTACTGCGTGTTGCCCGATGCTAACCCGGTCGGCGATGCCGCCTCACCTTTCGAGACCTGGCCGTGATCATCTCCACCCGCACGGCAACTGAGCTGCGCCGTCTGTCTGTTCACGGTCAAAGTGCGCGTCAGTCGGAGGCATCCACACCGTAACCCCGGGCAAGAGCGCCCAGTCCCCTCTCATACCCCTGCCCCACGGTGCGCAGGCGCCACCGTGGGCCGCGGGCGGTAGAGCTCGGCGAGAAGCAGGGTGCGCTCGGTGGTCGCGGCGTCCAGAGTGGCCTGGACCAGGGGGCGGCGCTGGGGCCCGGTCCGGAGCTGATGTGGATCGCGCCTACGTCGCCGGTTGAACGGCACCTTCTAGGGTGATGATGTGCGTCTGCTACTGATGTCCGACACCCACCTGCCCAAGCGCGCCAAGACCCTGCCCGCCCCCTTGCTGGCCGAACTCCCGCACGCCGACGTCGTGTTCCATGCCGGGGACTGGGTCGACACCGACACCCTCGATCTGCTGGAGACCCGCTGCCGCAGGCTCGTCGGGGTGTACGGCAACAACGACGGGCCGGATCTGCGGGCCAGGCTGCCGGAGGTGGCGTACGCGGAACTGGGCGGGGTGCGGTTCGGCGTGATCCACGAGACGGGCGCCAAGCAGGGCCGGGAGCGGCGGTGCGCCGCCCGCTTCCCCGATCTGGACGTGCTGGTCTTCGGCCACAGCCACATCCCCTGGGACACCACGGCCCCCACCGGGCTGCGCCTGCTGAACCCGGGTTCCCCGACGGACCGCCGCGCACAGCCCCACTGCACCTACATGACCGCCACCGCGACCGACGGCCGGCTCACCGACGTGGAACTGCACCGGCTGCCGCCCCGCCAACCGCGCTGAACCGCCCCTTCCGTGCTCGTGGCATGATCGCCGCATGGATCAGGACGAGGGGTACCTCCTGGACAACCGGCAGGCCGAGGCCGGTACGCGCTTCGACGCGTTGTCCGCCCTCTTCGACACCTCGACGTTCCGGCACTTCGCATCGGCGGGGGTCGCCGAGGGGTGGCGGTGCTGGGAGGTCGGGGCCGGCGGGCCGAGTGTGGCCGCGTGGCTGCGCGAGCGCGTCGGGCCCGGCGGGCGCGTGCTCGCCACCGACATCGACGTGTCCTGGACCGGGACGGCCGCCACCGAGGGCGTCGAGGTGCTCCGGCACGACGTCGGCCGCGACGCCCCTCCGCCCGGTCCTTTCGATCTGGTGCACGCCCGTCTCGTGCTGGTCCACGTCACCGAACGCGACGCCGCGCTGCGCGCCATGATCCACGCGCTGCGTCCCGGCGGGCTGCTGCTCGTCGAGGACGCCGACCCCGCCTTGCAGCCGCTGATCTGCCCCGACGAGCACGGCCCCGAGCAGGAGCGGGCCAACCGGCTCCGCACCGGTTTCCGTGAACTGTTGCGGCAGCGCGGTGCCGACCTCTCCTACGGACGCAGACTGCCCCGGCTGCTGCGCGAGGCGGGCCTGGTGGACGTCGAGGCCGACGCCTACTTCCCGATCACCTCGCCCGCCTGTGACGTCCTGGAGGCGGCCACCGTCCGCCAGGTGCGCGACAAGCTCGTCGCCGCGGGCCTCGCCACGGACGAGGAGATCGACGGGCATCTCGCCGCCGTCGAGGCGGGACGCCTGGACCTCGCCACCTCGCCGATGATCTCGGCCTGGGGCCGCAGACCGACAGGCGACGGCTCGCAGTCGGCTCAGCCGCCACGTCCCTCTCGATGATCTCCGCCGCATGCGGTTCGCCGGTGAGTTCGGTCTACCGGCACTTCCGCGGCAAGGACGGAATCCGCGTCGCTGCCGGCCGTCTTGCCCCCGGCCCAGGTGACGGGCCGGCTGCTCCATGTGCCCCTCACCCGTCGTCCCTTTCCCCCGCCGCGAAGCCGGTGCTGTCGAAGCCGGGCTCCAGTTCCACACCGGTGGCGTTCAGGAAGAAGGCCACCATGTGGTACTGCCCCACCAGCATGGCGATCTCGATCAGTTCGGCGTCGCCGAAGTGCTCGGCCAGAGCCTCCCAGGTCGCGTCGGACATCGTGGCATCGCCGTGCAGTTCGTCCGCCGCGCGGATCAGCTGCCTCTGGAGGTCCGCCCAGCCGGGTGCCTCCGGCCCTTGGCCGATGCGGTCGATGTCCGCGTCCGTGACGCCCGCGGCCCTGGCCAGGGGGAGGTGCCGCCCCCACTCGTACCGCGCGCCGGTGTTCCACGCGGTGCGCAGGATCAGCAACTCGCGCACGTCTCCCGGCAGTCGGCCCCTGCCGAGCAACTGGCCACCGAAAGGCATGAACTGCTCGTAGAGATCGGGATGGCGCACGAGCGTGGTGAAGATGTTCGGGATCCCGCCCCCGGGGTCGTGGGGAGCGGCGGCCAGCAGTTCCCTGGTCCGTGGGTCCCACTGTTCTTCGGCGAGCGGCTTCAGTCGCGGACGGGTCGGTCGGGCGGCTTCGTGACGCTGTGACATGACGGCCTCCGGTTTCCGAGGGACTCACCCTAGGAGACCGCCTGAACGCCTGGCAGGGAATGGCCGGGGAGCAGTCAGCCCGTCGGGTCGAGAACGATCTTGCGGACGCCGTCGGAGCGGCCTGCGAACAATGCGTACGCCGCCGGTCCGTCGGAGAGGGCGAAGCGGTGGGAGACCACGACCTCGGGCTTGATCCGTCCGGCACGGGTGAGGGCGATCAGGGGAGGGAGTTCGTAGTGCACCGAGCACAGCCCGATGGCGAACTCCAGTTCCTTGACCTGCGCCCATCCCACGTGGAACGGGAAGGCCTTGCTCTGGCTGACCCCGACGACACTGACCCGGCCGGCCTGCCGGACGGCCTTGAGGGCGAGCTGGATGGTGGCGTCGGAACCCACGGCCTCCACCACGGCGTCGGGCCCGCGGCCGGCGGTCATGTCCCGGATGGCTGTCCGCGCGTCGTCACCCTCGACCGGCTCGACGCCCAGGCCTGCGGCGAAGGCGCGGCGCTCCGCGACCAGGTCCACGCCCAGCACCCGTGCCGCGCCCATCGCGAAGGCGGACTGAGCGGCCATGAGGCCGACCGGGCCGAGGCCGATGACCAGGACGGTCTCACCGGGCTGGATGCGGGCACGGCGGCAGCCGTACCAGGCGGTGGGGGCGTTGTCCGTCAGGACGAGGGCGGCCTCGTCGGAGATGTCCTCGGGCAGGTGCACCAGATTGACATCGGCGCAGGGCACCGCCAGGGCCTGGGCCTGGCTGCCCGGAAGCTTCGGGCCGACTCCGTAGCAGAGCTCCGTGCTCGACGTGGCGCGCTCGCATCGGGCGGTGAACCCGGCCGTACACTGCCGGCACTGCGCACAGCCGACAGAGGCGGGCACCAGGACCCGGTCGCCGGGCTTGAAGCGGGTGACCTGGCCGCCGGTGTCGACGACCACGCCGACGCACTCGTGTCCCGGTGTGTAGCCCAGTTCCGGGCTGAAGGCGTTGCCGTCGTAGATGTGCAGGTCGCTGCCGCAGATGCCGGCCGCGGTCACCCGCACCACCGCGTCGGCGGGGCCGGTGACGGCCGGGTCGGGGACGTCCCCGTAGCGAATGTCGTGACGGCCGTGGTAGGTCAGTGCCTTCATCGGATCCCTCCCTCCCCTCGGCCCGGTCAGTCCGCGATCTTCAGCACCAGCTTGCCGCGGTTGTCACCACGGAACAGGCGCATGAGGGTCTCGGGGAACGCCGCGACCGAGCCGGACACCACGTCCTCCAAGGACTTCAGCCGGCCCTCCGCCCGCCACGTGGCCAGCTGTGCGATGCCCTCCGCGTATCGCTCGGCGTAGTCGAACACCACGATGCCCGTCATGGAGGCGCGGTTCACCAGCAGCGACAGGTAGTTGGCCGGGCCTTGCGGCTTGGTGCTGTTGTACTGGGAGATCGCGCCGCAGACCACGACGCGGGCGCCGCGCGCCAGCCGCAGCAGCACGGCGTCCAGAACGTCGCCACCGACGTTGTCGAAGTACACGTCGACGCCGTCGGGGGCGTGCTCGCGCAGGGCCTTGCGGACGTCCTCGCTCTGGTAGTCGATCGCGGCGTCGAATCCGAACTCGTCCACCACCAGGCGGCACTTGGCCTCGCCGCCGGCGATGCCGATGACCCGGCAGCCGAGGATCTTGGCGATCTGCCCGACGACGCTGCCGACGGCCCCGGCTGCTCCGGAGACCACGACGGTCTGCCCCGGCTCGGGACGCCCGACCTCGATCAGGCCGAAGTAGGCCGTGAGGCCCGACATGCCGAGCGTGCCGAGATACGTCGGCAAGGGAGCAGCCGCAGGGTCGACCTTGGTCACGCCGCGTCCGTCCGACACGCAGTACTCCTGCACGCCGAACGTGCCCGACACATGGTCGCCGACCGCGAACCCGGAGTGCCGGGAAGCGACCACCCTCCCCACCGCGCCGGCGCGCATCACCTCGCCGATCTCCACCGGGCGGATGTAGGACCTGCCCGCGTTCATCCAGCCGCGCATCGCCGGGTCGATCGACAGACAGAGCACCTGTACCAGGAACTCCCCGTCGCCCGGCTGCACCGCCGGCTCCTCGACATGCTGCCAGTCGGTGGGACGCGGCTCTTCCACGGGACGTGCGGCCAGGCGTATCTGGCGGTTCATCGTGCTCATCTGCGGCGACCTTCCTCGGCTGCATACCGTCCAGTCGGTACGGCCGTGAGCGTACGGGTGCCCGCCTTCCCGGGCAAGAGCCGGTCCGCTACGACTTACGGCTCATGTGGGCGGCCGGTCCTGGGCGGCGAGCTATTCCTGTCCCGCCGCCGCCATCTCTCCGAGGAGCGACCAGTCGTCCTGCGGGACGTTCGCGTTCACGATGCGCGGCGTCTCGGCCAGATGCGGAGGCAGCGTCTGCTGCGCGGCCTTGAAGTGCGCGGACCGCACGTGCGCGGCTCCGGCCTCCTCGTCGCGGAAGGCCTCGACGAGGACGTACTCCGACGGCTCGTCCACGCTGCGCGACCAGTCGAACCACAGGCAGCCGGGCTCGGCGCGCGTCGCCCGGGTGAACTCGGCGGCGATCTCGGGCCAGCGGTCGGCGTGCTCGGGGCGGACTCGGAACTTCGCGGTGATGAAGATCACGGGAATCCCTTCGCTGATGTGCTGATGGCGACTCGATCGTACGAACCCGGCTTGATGGTGACGTGACGGGAGGGGCGCTGGTGATCAGGAGAACCGGTGCGGATGCACCGCCCCCTCCGTCGCGCTGAGCGGCGCGCCGGTGCCGCCCCAACGCAGCGCCACGATCTCGGCGGCGACGGACACCGCCACCTCCTCGGGCGTACGGGCCCCGAGGTCGAGGCCGACCGGTGAGCGCAGCCGCGACAGTTCGCGTTCCGTGAGCCCGGCCTCGGCCAGCCGCTGTGCCCGGTCGGCGTGGGTGCGGCGGCTGCCCATCGCCCCGATGTAGGCGGCCGGGCGGCGCAGCGCCTCGGTCAGCAGCGGCACGTCGAACTTGGGGTCGTGCGTCAGGACACAGATCACCGTGCGCTCGTCCGTGTCCGTCTCGCGCAGGTAGCGGTGCGGCCACCGCGCGATCACCTCGACGTCCTCGGGGAAGCGCTTGGGTGTGGCGAAGACCGGGCGGGCGTCGCAGACGGTGACCCGGTAGCCGAGGAAGCCCCCGATACGGGCCACGGCCGCGGCGTAGTCGATCGCGCCGAAGACCAGCATCCGCGGCGGCGGCGCGAAGGACTGCAGGAACACGCTCACGGAGTCCTCGCGGCGCTGCCCCTGGGGTCCGTAGTGCCGCAGACCGGTGGCGCCGAGAGCGAGTTCGCCGCGGGCGTCGGCGGTCACGGCCGCGTCCAGGCCGCTCGCGCCGAGCGTGCCGACGGCCCGGTCCGGCCAGACGGCGAGCGCCGCCCCGCGCGGCGCCGGTCCGTCGGCCACGGTCGCCACCGTGACCGGTTCGCCCGCCGCGACCGAGTCCGCGACCGCGCCGAAGCCGGGATCCCGCTCGGGCGTGACCGCGCGCACCAGCAGCGTGATCTCTCCGCCGCAGGTCAGACCGACCGCGAAGGCGTCCGCGTCGCTGTAGCCGAAGGTCTCCAGCCGGGCCTCGCCGCCCGCGGCGACCTCCCGCGCCAGCTCGAACGCCGCGCTCTCGACACAGCCCCCGGACACACTGCCCACGACCTCCTCGTCCGGACCCACCGCCATCGCCGCGCCCGGGTCGCGCGGCGCGCTGCGGCTGACCTGGACGACCGTCGCGAGACCGAACGGGACCCCGGCCGTATACCAGCGGCCGAGCACCGGGAGAACGTCACGCACGAGCCGCTCCTCTCCTTGCGCGCACCCGCCGGGTACCCCGGCGGCGGTTAATTCCGTTGTGTCCCTCCGTGCCGGTCTGCTGCACTGCACAGGTCGGCGACGTCACCGAGTCCCAAGGAGCCCCGGATGCGCGGAACGTTCATGTCCCCCCCAGCCAGGAACGGACCTCTCTCCGAAGGACATGACGCTTCGTGCACATGCTCAACCTTGGAATTCTCGCCCATGTCGACGCGGGTAAGACCAGCCTGACCGAGCGGCTGCTCCATTCGGCCGGGGTGATCGACGAGATCGGCAGCGTCGACGACGGGAACACCCGTACCGACACCCTCGCCCTGGAGCGGCAGCGCGGCATCACCATCAAGTCCGCCGTCGTCTCGTTCCCGCTCGACGGCGTGACCGTCAACCTCATCGACACTCCCGGTCACCCGGACTTCATCGCCGAGGTGGAGCGGGTGCTCGGTGTGCTGGACGGCGTCGTCCTCGTGATCTCCGCCGTCGAAGGGGTGCAGGCGCAGACGCGGGTGCTGATGCGGACACTCCAGCGGCTGCGCATCCCTACCCTGCTCTTCGTCAACAAGATCGACCGCGGCGGGGCACGCCACGAGGCGGTGCTGCGGGAGATCTCGGCTCGGCTGACCCCCGCGATCGTGCCGATGGGGACCGCCACCGGCCTCGGCACCCGCGCGGCCCGTTTCACCCCCTGTCCCGGACCGGCCGGCGCCCTCGACGTCCTGACCGGGCACGACGACGTCCTGCTGTCCGCGTACGTCGAGAACACCGTCACGGACGCGGCGCTGCACGGATCACTCGTCGCGCAGACCCGGGAGGCGCTCGTCCACCCGGTCTACTTCGGTTCCGCCGCCACGGGCGCGGGCGTGGCGGCGCTCCTGTCCGGCATCGAAACGCTGCTGCCGGCGGCCGACGGGGATGCGGACGGGCCGGTCTCCGCCACCGTGTTCAAGGTCGGCCGGGGCCCGGCGGGGGAGAAGGTCGCCTACGCCCGGATGTTCTCCGGGACGCTGCGCACCCGCGACCGGGTCCCCTTCGGAGCGGACGGCGCTGAAGGCAGGATCACCGGCATCAGCGTCTTCGACCACGGCACGGACACCCGTGCGGACTCCGTCGAGGCCGGCCGGATCGCCCGCCTCACCGGGCTCGGCGACATCCGGATCGGCGACGCGATCGGCGAACCCCGCAAGGCGTACGAGCACTTCTTCGCCCCGCCCACCCTGGAGACGGTCGTCGTCCCCGGCCCGGACGCGCACCGGGGGACGCTCCACCTCGCGCTCACCCAGCTCGCCGAGCAGGACCCGCTGATCGGCCTGCGCCGTGACGAGCGCCGCCAGGAGACCTCCGTCTCCCTCTACGGCGAGGTGCAGAAGGAGGTCATCCAGGCCACCCTCGCCGACGAGTACGGACTCGACGTCACCTTCCGCGAGACGACGCCGCTGTGCGTCGAACGGCCCGTCGGCACGGGGCAGGCCGTGGAGTTCATCAAGAAGGACCCGAATCCGTTCCTCGCGACGGTCGGTCTGCGCGTCGACCCCGCTCCGGTCGGCTCGGGCGTGGGCTTCCGGCTGGAGGTGGAGCTCGGGGCGATGCCGTACGCCTTCTTCAAGGCCGTGGAGGACACCGTGCGCGAGACCCTCGACCAGGGTCTGCACGGCTGGCAGGTCACCGACTGCGTGGTCACCATGACGCACAGCGGCTACTGGCCCCGCCAGAGCCATGCCCACCAGGGCTTCGACAAGAGCATGTCGAGCACGGGCGCCGACTTCCGCGGCGTGACCCCGCTGGTGCTGATCGAGGCGCTGCGGCGGGCCGGGACGCGGGTCCACGAGCCGATGCACCGCTTCCGCATCGAGGCCCCGGCCGACACCCTCGGCGCCCTGCTGCCGGTCCTCGCCGGGCTCGCTGCCGTACCCGAGACGACGGGGAACCGGGACGACCTCTGCGTCCTCGAAGGCACGGTGCCCGCTGCCCGGGTGCACGCCCTCGAACAGCGGCTGCCGGGACTCACCCGGGGCGAGGGCGAGCTGGAGAGCTTCTTCGCCCACTACGCGCCCGTCACGCACGGCACGGTCCCCGAACGCCCGCGCACCGACCACAACCCGCTGAACAGGAAGGAGTACTTGTTGAACGTGACACGAAGGGTCGGTGGTTGACGTGTGAGGGTTGTCCGAGAGGGAACTTACTCCAGAGTCAGAGGTGTTGACGGTGTCCTGATATCGCCGGACTGTAGTGGACATGCCGACTATCCGAGCGCGTCTCCTGGTCGTCCTGGTCGTCCTCTTCGGCTCCGTGTCGGTGGCGGGCGTCCCGCCGGCCACCGCCGTGCCCCCTCCCGGCTCCCTCTGGTTCGACGACCCCACCGTCACGGTGCGGGACGGCCGCTTCACCGACGCCCACGGCCGCGAGATCGTCCTGCGCGGCTACAACGTCTCCGGCGAGACCAAGCTCGCCGAGAACAAGGGCCTGCCCTTCGCCTCGGTAGCCGACGCCCGCACATCGGCGACCGCCCTGCGCGCCCTCGGCGGCGGCAACACCGTCCGCTTCCTGCTGTCCTGGGCCTACGCCGAGCCCGAGCGCGGCCAGGTGGACACGGCCTATCTGGCCGCCGCCACCGACCAGATGAAGGCCTTCCTCGACGTGGGCATCCGCGTCTACCCCGACTTCCACCAGGACCTCTACTCCCGGCACCTCTTCGACGCCGACAGCTGGTACACCGGCGACGGCGCCCCCAAGTGGGCCGTGGACGCCGGGAACTACCCGGACGAGTCCTGCGGGATCTGCCTGTTCTGGGGGCAGAACATCACCCAGAACGAGGCGGTGACACGTGCCACCCACGACTTCTGGCACAACGCGCACGGCGTGCAGGACGCCTTCCTCGCCACCGCCCAGAAGACCATGGCGTACGTACGACAGAACCTGAGCGCGGACCAGTTCAGGGGTATCGCCGGGTTCGACCCCTACAACGAGCCGCACGCGGGCGTCTACGACTCCGGGCAGACCAGCCGCGCCTGGGAGAAGGACGTGCTCTGGCCGTTCTACGAGAAGTTCCGGACCCGCATGGACACGGCCGGCTGGCGCGACAAGCCGGCCTTCGTCGAGCCGAACCTCTTCTGGAACGCCAACCTCGACTTCCAGAAGCAGGAGGGCGGCCTGCTCGACGCCGGCGCACTCGGACCCCGCTATGTCTTCAACACCCACTTCTACGACCAGAAGGCCATCTCCGGCGTCTTCATGTGGGGCAAGGCGGCCGACGGCCAGTACACGGGCGACTTCAGCACCGTCCGCGACCGCGCCGCGGCCGCGCGGACGGCCGCCGTCGTCAGCGAGTTCGGGCACCCGCTGGCGGGCAACGTCTCCGACAAGGCGCCGACCGTCCTCAAAGCGATGTACCAGGCCCTCGACTCCCGTGTGAAGGGCGCCGACTGGTGGTCCGACCCGGCGGCCTCTGGACCCGTGCTCTCCGGTTCCCAGTGGCAGTGGGACATCTACAACGGCCGCCACCGCGAGCTGATGAACGGCAACCCCGACAAGGTGCTCACCGCCGGCGACGCCTGGAACGACGAGGACCTGTCCGCCGTACGCCTCGACGACTCCGGCAAGCCCGTACTGCGCCAGGACGCCCGGCTCCTGGACCGCCTCTACCCGAGCGCCACGGCCGGTACGACCGTCGGCTTCACCTACGAGGACCGCTCCCGGGACGGTTCGACGACCCTGACCTGGAACCCCGTGCCGAGTTCGCTGCCCAGCGTGCAACGGCTGGTGGGGTCGGGGCAGTACGGGCTGCTGCTGTGGCGCTCGGACGGCGGCCCGGCGCCCACCGAACTGCATCTGCCGGCGGGCTTCCCGACCGCGTCCACCACCGTCGTCTCCGACCTGGGCACGGCTCACGCCCCGCCGGCCTACACCTCGACGACGCCGATCGGCGTGGCGCCGGAGCCCGGTGGCACGGGAAGCCGCCGCCTGCTGCTCACCGCGCCGGACTCGGGCGTCCTGCACTACGCGCTGGTGACCAACGGGGCGACGGCTCCCTCGGCGGATCTGCTCGCCGCGGCCCGCTCCGAACTGGCGGCCTGGGCGGCGAAGGAGGTCAACTAGCGGACGGGCTCGTCCAGCCGGCCGCCACATGGCCGAGCCGGACGCGCTGCGGGTGGTCACCGACCGGCACGGACACGACCTTCTTCCCGGTGGCGAAGTCGATGGCCGTGACCTGGTCGGTGCCGCTCTCGGAGATCACGCAGGCCTTGCCGTCACCGCTGACCGTGGCCCAGTAGGGCTTGGAGGCGGTGACGAGCGGGCCCTCCTGGAGCGTGGCGCGGTCGACGACGGTGGCGTAGTCGTCCATCGTGCCCGCGACGCACAGTTTGCGTCCGTCCGGGCTCATCGAGATGCCGTGATGGCGCGAGTCGTTGACGAAGGTCGTGCGGTCGTCGCTGGTCGCCGGGTTCTTCGGCAGGGTCTTGGTGCGGGTGATCTTGTCGGTGGCGATGTCGTACTCGAAGAAGCCGTTGAAGAAGGAGACCTGGAAGTACAGCTTCGACTCGTCCGGCGAGAAGACGGCCGGGCGGACCGCGTCGGAGTGGTCCTTGAGGCCGAGCGCGTCCAGTTGCGGGCGCATGTCGATGACCTTGACCTGCTTGTACGTGGTGGCGTCGACGACGGTGATACGCCGGTCGCCCTTCGTCCAGTCCAGCCACGGGGCGTCGGTCTGCGTGTTCACGTCGCCGATCGCCATGTTGTAGATGTACTTGCCGTCCTGGGTGAAGATGTTCTCGTGCGGCTTGTCGCCGGTGCCGAACTTGCCCAGTTCCCTGCCGGTGACGATGTCCAGCACATGAACGGTGTTGGAGGTCGACGCCGAGACCGCGACCCGCTTGCCGTCGGGGGAGACCGCCATGTGGTCGGAGCGGTAACCGGACACGGGGAAGCGCCAGTTGATCCGCCCGGAGGCGAGGTCGATCGAGACGACGTCGGCGAAGCTCGGCCGGGATACGACCATCGACGTCCCGTCCGGCGTGGAGTACATGTCGTCGACGAACTGGTCGTGGCCCTCGCCGACGCTGTTGCGGATCGCCATGAAGTAGATCCACTTGATCGGGTCGGCGTTGATCTCGGCCATCCGCTGGTCCTTGTCGGGGATGACGTTGATCCGGCCTATCTTCCCGAAGTCACCGGTCGCTCTGATGACTTCGGCGGTGCCGTCCCAGTTGTTGCCCACGAACATCACCTCGCGCAGCGCGGCGGAGGAACTCGGGGCGGCCACGGCGGCGGTCGCGGGAACGGTGGCGGTCAGGACCAGGGCGGCGGTCAGGGAGCACAGGTGCCGTCGTCGGAAGACGGACATGGCTGATCCCTCCTCTGCGGGTGGGGGTGAGGAATCTGAACACACGTGCTTTCAGAGTCAACTTACTGCAAAGTAAGGAAGGGGCCGCCTTCTCCACAAGACCGCGTGCACGACAAAATCAGTGTGCGATCGACGAAAGGAGAGCCGGTGCCGGGCAGACTCAGAGCACCGACCGGCCGCTACGGCGGCAAGACCGCCGAGGAGCGGCAGGCCGAGCGGCGCCGACGGTTCCTCGACGCCGCGCTCCAGCTGTTCGGTGACACCCCCGGCTTCCGCTCCACCACGGTCGCGGCCCTCAGCGAGACGGCCGGGCTGTCCACCCGCCAGTTCTACGAGGAGTTCCGCACCCTCGAGGACGTGCTCGCCGCGTTGCACCTCCAGGTCAACGGCTGGGCCGAGGCCGCGGTGCTGGAGGCGGCCGCGGGCGCGGCGGACCTGCCGCTCGTGGAACGCGCCACCGCCATCTTCCGCGCCTACGCCGGGAACGTCGCCGCCGATCCGCGCCGGATCCGCATCACCTTCGTCGAGATCATCGGCGTCAGCCCGCGCCTGGAGGAGCAGCGGCTCGCCCGCCGGGCCGGCTGGGTCGACCTCATCTGCGCCGAGGCCGACGCGGCGGCCGCACGCGGAGAGGCGGCGCCCCGCGACTACCGTCTCGCCGCGACGGGTTTCATCGGCAGTGTCAACGGCCTGCTGCACGACTGGAGCGCCGGCTGGGTGGACGCGACACTCGACGAGGTCGTCGACGAACTGGTCCGGCAGCTGCTGGGGATCCTGCGGCCGCCGGGATGGCGGCCGCAGGGGTGACGGCGGCCTCGCCGGAAGCGCGAAGCCCGGGACCCGCGTCCGCGCTCCCCGAGCCGCTGAAGGCCGCCGCAGAGAAGGCCGGTGACATGGCCACGGACCGGGCGGCCGCGCCGGTCCGAGCGAGGTGTCACCCGGACCGGTTCTGACCGGCTAGACCGACGCCCGCACCACAAGATCCGTCGCCGTCACCAGCGCCACCCCCAGCAGCAGTCCGGCCAGCAGCCGAGCGCGGAGCCTGCGGTACAACGCCTCGTACTCGCCCCGCAGTTCCTCCCCGCGCCGGGCCGTGCGCTGCCACGAGGCCCGGGCGAGGGCGAGATGCTCCGCCGCGAACTGCCGCTCCACCTCCGCCCGTTGCGCCTCCGGCAGCCAGTCGAGCCCGGCGGTGAAGCGGACGGCGGCCGTACGGGCCTCCTCACGCGCGGCGGCGGCGAGCAGATGCCCCTCGACCTCGTTGTGGAACGCCCGCAGGTCCCTGGGGAGCCCTTCCATGGCCGTCATCGCAGTGTCAGCTCCCGCTCTGCCGCCGCGATGGCGTCGTGGTGCAGGTCGAACGCCGGGGACTCGCTGCGGATCTTCGGCATGGTGATGAAGTTGTGCCGCGGCGGCGGGCAGGAGGTCGCCCACTCCAGGGAGCGGCCGTAGCCCCACGGGTCGTCCGCCGTGACCTTCTCGCCGTACTTCGCCGTCTTCCACACGTTGTAGAAGAACGGCAGCATCGACATGCCGAGCAGGAACGAGAAGACACTCGACACCGTGTTGAGGGTCGTCAGTCCCTCCACCGCCAGATAGTCGGGGATCCGCCGCTGCATGCCCTCGGCACCGAGCCAGTGCTGGACGAGGAACGTGCCGTGGAAGCCGATGAACAGCGTCCAGAAGGTGATCTTGCCGAGGCGCTCGTCCAGCATCTTGCCGGTGAACTTCGGCCACCAGAAGTGGAAGCCGGAGAACATCGCGAACACGACCGTCCCGAAGATCACGTAGTGGAAGTGCGCCACCACGAAGTACGAGTCCGAGACGTGGAAGTCGAGGGGCGGCGAGGCCAGCAGCACACCGGTGAGTCCGCCGAAGACGAAGGTGATCAGGAAGCCGGTCGCCCAGAGCATCGGTGTCTCGAAGGACAACGAGCCCTTCCACATCGTTCCGATCCAGTTGAAGAACTTCACGCCGGTCGGGACCGCGATGAGGAACGTCATGAAGGAGAAGAACGGCAGCAGCACACCGCCGGTGACGTACATGTGGTGGGCCCACACCGTCACGGACAGACCCGCGATCGCGATGGTCGCGCCGATCAGACCCGTGTAACCGAACATCGGCTTGCGGGAGAAGACCGGGATGACCTCGGAGATGATGCCGAAGAACGGCAACGCGATGATGTACACCTCTGGATGGCCGAAGAACCAGAAGAGGTGTTGCCACAGCAACGCCCCGCCGTTGGCGGAGTCGAAGATGTGCGCGCCGAACTTGCGGTCGGCCTCCAGCGCGAACAGGGCCGCGGCCAGCACCGGGAAGGCGAGCAGGACCAGGACACCGGTCAGCAGCACGTTCCACACGAAGATCGGCATGCGGAACATCGTCATGCCCGGGGCGCGCATGCAGATGATCGTGGTGATGAAGTTGACCGAGCCGAGGATGGTGCCGAAGCCGGAGAAGGCCAGACCCATGATCCACATGTCGGCGCCGATACCCGGGCTGCGGACCGCGTCCGAGAGCGGGCTGTAGGCGAACCAGCCGAAGTCGGCCGCGCCCTGCGGGGTGAGGAAGCCGCCCACCGCGATGAGCGAGCCGAACAGGTACAGCCAGTAGGCGAACATGTTCAGCCGCGGGAACGCCACGTCCGGCGCGCCGATCTGCAGCGGCATGATCCAGTTCGCGAAACCGGCGAACAGCGGCGTCGCGAACATCAGCAGCATGATCGTGCCGTGCATCGTGAACGCCTGGTTGAACTGCTCGTTCGACATGATCTGCAGACCAGGCCGGGCCAGCTCGGCGCGCATGAGCAGCGCCATCACGCCGCCGATGACGAAGAACGCGAACGACGTGACCAGGTACATCGTGCCGATCGTCTTGTGATCAGTGGTCGTCAGCCACTTGAGGTGCCTCATGCCCCGCCTGTGTCCGCGCCCCGTTCGGACGTCACACTTCACCGACGCGACGAGAATCACGAAACCGGGTGTGACGATCGAGAAGGTGCCGGACACGTACGGGACATGAGCAACGACGAGATCTTCGCCGCTGCCTACCGCGAGCACTACTGGGCGGTCAGCCGTTATGTCGCGCGTCGACTGGACGGGCGGGCCGGCGAGGTGGAGGAAGTGGTGGCGGAGGTGTTCACGGTCGCCTGGCGGCGCCGGGCCGACCTCCCGGCCGCCGCGCTGCCCTGGCTGTACGGCGTGGCACGCAACTGCCTGGCCAACGCGGTACGCGGCCACGGACGCCGCCGCCGGCTCGTCGACCGGCTCGGCAACGACCACACCGCGCACGGCCGGCACATCGCGGCGGGCCCCGAGGCCGACACGCCCGGCGGCTGGGTGCACGAGGCACTCGCCCGGCTCTCCGCCGCCGACCAGGAGGTGCTGCGCCTGACGGCCTGGGAGCAACTCGGTATCGAGGAGGTCGCCGTCGCCCTCGGCTGCGGCAGCCGGGCCGCCGCCATGCGGCTGCACCGCGCCCGGGGCCGCCTCAGAGCGGAGATCGACCGGATGCGTCCCGAGTCCCGGTACCCGATCGCTGAGCACTCCTGCATGACCGCCCCGAAGGAACACGGCCATGGCTGACGAACTCGAACTGCTGCGCGGCGCCGACCCGGTGCCGCCCGACGGCCCACACTTCGGCGACGGTCCTCTGGATCACAAGGCCGAGCTTCGCCTCGAGCGGCTGCTGCGGGACCCGGGGGACGGGCTTTCCGGGCGGATGCGGGACCCGGGGGACCGGCCCTCCTGGCGCCTGCGGGCTCGGCCGGGGTGGCTCTCCGGTCGTCCGCGGGACCGGCGGAGTCTCCTCTCCGGTCGTCGTCTGCGAGACCGGCGGCGCCTCTCCTCGGCCCGCCTGCGGGCTCGGCCGGGGTGGCCCTCCGGTCGTCTGCGGGACCGGCTGCCGCCCGGTTCCGGCCGGTTCCGGCCGTGGTCCCGATCGGTGTGGGGGTCCCGGCTGGCCTGGGGGCTGGTCGCCTCGGCCGTCGTCGCCGCCCTGACCCTCACCTTCGTGCTGAGCGGCCCGAGCACCACGTCCGCGGTCGCCGCGCCCCGCCCGCTGGTGATCGAGTCGGGCTCCACACCCGTACCGCTGGACCGGCTGGCCGACCGCGCCGCGGCCGAGGCTGCGGCCGACGGCGCGGCCCGGCTGCGCAAAGGCACGCACGTGCAGTCCTGGAGCCTGGGAATGTCGGACGACAAGCCCCCGATCACCCTGCCCGAGGAGCGCATCGTGCGCTGGCGGCCGGACGGCAGCCACACCGAACTCGTCGTGGCGACCGACCCGAGGCGCCCCGGCCGTCCGGTCCTCTCCGACGAGGACGGCGCACCGCGGCTCGTCGACGACCGTCACGTCCTCCTCGACCAGACCTACCCGCCCAGCTGGAGCGACGCCCCGCCCGAGTCGCCCCCGCCCCATGACCCGGCGCGGCTGCGCGCCTACCTGATGGAGGCTCAATCCATCGACACGCTGACCACGCCAGAGTTGCTGGACGCCACGGCGACGCTGCTGGACCACTGGACGCTCGGCGCGCGGGAGAGCGCGGTGCTGGCCCGGCTCCTGGCCGGCGCGGAGGGGCTGCGGCCGGCCGGCCAGGTGACCGACCGGCTGGGCCGACGCGGCCAGGCCTACGTGAACGACTCGCGCGGCGTTCGCCGCATGCTGATCATGGACCCGGCCACCGGCGCCGTCCTCGGGCTGGAGAGCACCCTCAGCAGCCCGGATCCCGAGTACGGCGTCGAAAAGGGCGCCGTCATGTCGTACAGCGCCTGGATGCGCTGATCACACCCCGGTGACACCGAGTTGCCGGGCGGCGGCCTCCACCGTCTGCTCCAGCAGCGTGGCGATGGTCATCGGACCGACGCCGCCCGGCACCGGTGTGATCAGCGAGGCCAGCTCCACGGCGGAGTCGAACTCGACGTCGCCGACGTTCCCCGCGTTGTACCCGGCGTCGATGACCACGGCGCCGGGCTTGATGTCCTGGCCGTGGACGAGGCGGGGCCTGCCCACCGCGGCCACCACGATGTCGGCCTCGCGCACGGCCGCCGACAGGTCCCGCGTGCGCGAGTGGCAGTAGCTGGTGTGCTGCTTCGCCCAGGCGCACGGCATCGACTTCCGCGGGGCCGCTCCCCGGTGGTGCTCCACCTCGGCGCCAGTCACGGCCCGGCCCCATCCTAGGTCGTGTCCGCGAGGTCCCGCCTGCCCTCCGGGCGAACGACGGGACCTCGCGGACACGACCTAACCGAGCACGGCAAGGCTCCCGCTACTCGTCCCAGGCCTGGACCAGGGTCTGTTCGGCGATCTTGCCGCCGCGCAGCGCGATCATGGACTCGGACAGGACGCGTACCCCGTCCGCGTACTCGCAGCTCTCGCTGTAGGCCGCCTCGTCGCCCTGGATGACGCACCGCTCCAGCTTGTGCGACATGTCGCGGCTGTAGACGTCGTCCAGCATCCGGCCGATCTCGTCCCGGCCGTGCAGGACCTTGGGGTGGCTGGGCTGGGTCGTGCGGTCCACGATGCGAAGCTCCGCGTCGTCGGCGTACAGGGAGAGCAGGATGTCCGGGGTCTGTCCTTCCACGCCCCGGCGCAGGGTCTCCCGGTCGAAGGCGGGGTCTGCCGCGGTTCCCATGATGACCTCCTTCGAAGGGCCGCGGCCCGACGGGAGCGGGCCGCGAAAGGCCTCTCCTGACGAGCGTCCTCCCGCCCGGCGGGGTCGGCAAACGCAGCCGGGGCACCGGGCCTGACGGGTGAGGGGCACCGCCCGCCCGTGTCCGCCGGGGGGCCCGCCCGCGTTGCGAAAGGCATGATCTCAACGCGGCGTATCGCCGCCGCCGTTGGTCTCGCCGCTGGGGTCACCGGCCTCGCCGCGCCGATGGCGAACGCGGCCGACGCGGAAGCGAAGAGCCCGCTCAGCCCGATGGCCACGCTCGACTCGCTGACCGTGAGCGACATCCCCGCCGAGCACAGGGACGAGATCCCGCGGCCCTCCTCGCAGCCGGCCGGGCTCAACCGCCTCAACGACCTCGACCAGCTGAACCATGTCGTCGGTCTGGGCTCCCCGGTCTTCGGCTTCGTTCCGAACGTCCGCTGACGCCGCGCGTGCGGGAGGTCCGACCGGATCCGGGCGGACCTCCCGCACGCCCGCGTTCAGTCCGCGGTGGCCAGGAACTGCGTCGCCGCCAGCTCCGCGTAGAGCGGATCGGCCGTCACGAGCTCACGGTGTGTGCCGACGGCCCGGACCCGGCCCGCGTCCATCACCACGATCCGGTCGGCCATCGTCACCGTGGACAGCCGGTGCGCCACGACGAGGACCGTGGTCGTCCGGGCCACGTCCGCGACGGTGTCGCGCAGCGCCGCCTCGTTCACCGCGTCCAGTTGCGAGGTCGCCTCGTCGAGCAGCAGCAGTCGGGGGCGGCGCAGCAGCGCGCGGGCGATGGCGACGCGCTGCCGCTCACCGCCGGACAGCTTGGTGCCGCGGTGCCCCACGAGCGTGTCGAGGCCGGCGGGCAGCCGGGAGATCAGGCCGTCGAGCCGGGTCGTCTTGAGCACCCGCGCGAGGGCGTCCTCGTCCGCCTCCGGATGGCCCAGCAGCAGGTTGTCCCGCAGTGAGCCCGACAGGACCGGCGCGTCCTGCTCGACGTAGCCGATCGCGGCGCGCAGCCGGGGCAGCTCCCAGTCGTGCAGGTCCCGCCCGTCCAGCGTGATCACACCGGTCTCGGGGTCGTAGAACCGCTCGATCAGGGAGAAGACGGTGGTCTTGCCGGCGCCGGAGGGGCCGACGAACGCCGTCATGCCCTGCGCGGGCACGGTGAACGTCACCCCGTGGTGGACGTAGGGCAGGTCGTCGGCGTAGCGGAAGCGGACGTCGTCGAAGGTGAGGGCGGCGGGCTGCGCGCCGGGGGAGGGCAGCGGTGCGGCCTCGGCGGCCGGCTCGGAGGGCAGGCGCAGCGCCTCCTCGATGCGGGTGAGGGCCGCGGCGCCCGTCTGGTACTGCGTGATGGCGCCGACGACCTGCTGTATCGGTGACATCAGGTAGAAGACGTACAGCAGGAACGCCACCAGGGTGCCCACGTCGACCGCGCCGGTCGCGACCCGCGCGCCGCCCACGGCGAGCACCGTGATGAAGGCGATCTGCATGGCCAGCCCCGCCGTGTTGCCCGCGGCCGCCGACCACTTGGCGGCCCGCACGCTCTGCCGCCACGACTCCTCGGCCGCCTCGTGCAGCGTCCGCTCCTCGCGGTGCTCCGCACCGGACGCCTTCACGGTGCGCAGGGCGCCGAGGATCCGCTCCAGCGAGGCACCCATGACGCCCACCGCGCTCTGCGCCTGCCGGCTCGCCTGGTTGATGCGCGGCACGATCACCCCGAGGACCACGCCCGCGCCCAGGATCACGGCGAGGGTGACGCCGAGCAGCACGGCGTCCACGAAACCCATCATCACCACCGTGGCGACGAGGGTGAGCCCGCCCGTGCCCAGGCCGACCAGCGAGTCGGTGGTGACCGCGCGCAGCAGGGTCGTGTCGGAGGTGATGCGGGCCATCAGGTCCCCGGGTTCGCTGCGGTCCACGGCCGGTATGCGCAGCCGCAGCAGATACGACGACAGGGCGCGCCGCGCGCCGAGCACCACCGACTCGGCGGTGCGGGTCAGCACGTACGAACCCAGCGCGCCCAGCGCCGCGTTGGCCACGACCAGGGCCGACATGGCGAGCAGGGCGCCGGTGATGGCCCGGTCGTGCGACAGGTCGTCGATCAGGCCCCGCGCGACCAGCGGCAGCAGCAGCCCGGTCGCCCCGGTGACCAGCGAGAGCAGCGCGCCGGCGAACAGGGACCAGCGGTGCGGCCGTACGTATCCGAGGAGCTGCCGCCACGCGGGTGTGGCGGTCTCGGTCTCTGCGATGCTCACGGCGCTCCCTCGGCGTCGGCGGAGCGTTCAGGCTATGTCGCCGCCGAACCGCGCGGCCTGCCCTTTCCGCACAGCGGAGGGTGGCCGATCCGCACCCCTTACCGATCAGTCGCGCGTAGGGTCGGGAAGGAACGGACCCCGGCCGACGAAGGAGTCAGCACCATGGCCCAGGAAGTACGCGGCGTGATCGCCCCAGGCAAGGACGAGCCGGTGCGGATCGAAACGGTCGTGGTGCCCGACCCCGGCCCGGGCGAGGCCGTGGTGCGGGTGCAGGCCTGCGGGGTCTGCCACACCGACCTGCACTACAAGCAGGGCGGCATCAACGACGAGTTCCCGTTCCTGCTGGGCCACGAGGCCGCGGGTGTGGTCGAGGCCGTCGGCGCCGGCGTCACCGACGTCGAGCCGGGTGACTTCGTCATCCTCAACTGGCGTGCGGTGTGCGGGAAGTGCCGGGCCTGTCTGCGCGGGCGGCCCTGGTACTGCTTCGACACCCACAATGCCCGGCAGAAGATGACCCTCGCCTCGACCGGCCAGGAGCTGTCGCCGGCTCTCGGTATCGGGGCTTTCGCGGAGAAGACGCTGGTCGCGGCCGGGCAGTGCACCAAGGTCGACCCCGGCGTCGCCCCGCAGGTGGCCGGGCTGCTGGGCTGCGGTGTGATGGCCGGCATCGGCGCCGCGATCAACACCGGGAACGTCGGCCGGGGCGACTCGGTCGCCGTCATCGGCTGCGGCGGTGTCGGCGACGCGGCCATCGCCGGTTCGCAGCTGGCCGGGGCGGCGACGATCATCGCCGTCGACATCGACGACCGCAAGCTGGAGACCGCCCGCTCCATGGGCGCCACCCACACCGTCAACTCGCGCGAGAACGACCCGGTCGAGGCGATCCGCGAGCTCACCGGCGGCTTCGGCGCGGACGTCGTCATCGAGGCCGTCGGCCGCCCGGAGACGTACAAGCAGGCTTTCTACGCCCGTGACCTCGCCGGCACGGTCGTCCTGGTCGGCGTCCCCACGCCCGAGATGAAGCTCGAACTGCCGCTGCTCGACGTCTTCGGCCGCGGCGGAGCCCTGAAGTCCAGCTGGTACGGCGACTGCCTGCCCTCCCGCGACTTCCCCATGCTGATCGACCTGCATCTGCAGGGGCGTCTGGACCTCGGCGCGTTCGTGACCGAGACGATCCGGCTCGACGAGGTGGAGAAGGCGTTCGAGCGGATGCACCAGGGCGACGTGCTGCGCTCGGTGGTGGTGCTGTGATGACGACCCGCATCGAACACCTTGTCACCTCCGGGCAGTTCAGCCTCGACGGCGGCACCTGGGACGTCGACAACAACGTGTGGATCGTCGGCGACGACCACGAGGCGATCGTCATCGACGCCGCCCACGACGCCGACGCCATCGCCGAGGCCGTCGGGAACCGCCGGCTCACGGCGATCGTGTGCACGCACGCCCACAACGACCACATCGACGCCGCCCCCGCCCTCGCCGAGCGCACCGGCGCCACCATCTGGCTGCACCACGACGACCTGCCGCTGTGGAAGCAGACCCACCCGGACCGCGAGCCCGACGCCTGGCTGGTCGACGGGCAGGTCCTGGAGGCAGGCGGCGCCGACCTGCGCGTGCTGCACACCCCAGGGCACGCGCCCGGCGCGGTCTGCCTCTACGACCCCGGGCTGGGCACCGTCTTCACCGGCGACACCCTCTTCCAGGGCGGGCCCGGCGCCACCGGCCGCTCCTTCTCGCACTTCCCGACGATCATCGACTCGATCCGCGACCGGCTGCTCACCCTGCCGCCCGATACGACGGTCCGCACCGGCCACGGCGACTCCACCACCATCGGCGCGGAGGCCCCGCGGCTGGAGGAATGGATCGCCCGGGGCCACTGACCGCGTGTCGCCTGTAAAAGGCGACAGAAGATGTCCGGCTTACCCGTCACAGTGAAGGCGACAAGCAGCCACGGTCACGGGAGGTCGGACATGTCAGCTCCGTTGCAGGACAAGGTCGCACTGGTCGCCGGTGCGACCCGGGGCGCCGGACGGGGAATCGCCGTGGAACTCGGCGCGGCCGGCGCCACGGTCTACGTCACCGGCCGCAGCACCCGCGCCCGCCGCTCGGAGTACGACCGGCCGGAGACCATCGAGGACACCGCCGATTTGGTCACCGCGGCCGGCGGCCGGGGCGTCGCCGTCCCCACCGACCACCTCGACCCGGCGCAGGTCCGCGCTCTGGTGGACCGGATCGCGGACGAGCAGGGCCGCCTCGACGTCCTGGTCAACGACATCTGGGGCGGCGAGAAACTCTTCGAGTGGGACACCCCGCTGTGGGAGCACGACCTCGACAAGGGCCTGCGCCTGCTCAGGCTCGCCGTCGAGACGCACGCCGTCACCAGCCACCACGCCCTGCCCCTGCTGCTGCGCAACCCCGGCGGCCTGGTCGTCGAGGTCACCGACGGCACCGCCGACTACAACGCCGACAACTACCGCGTGAACTTCTTCTACGACCTCGCCAAGACCTCCGTGCTGCGCATGGCCTTCGCCCTCGGCCACGAACTCGGCCCGCGCGGCGCCACCGCCGTCGCCCTCACTCCCGGCTGGCTGCGGTCGGAGCTGATGCTGGACGGCTACGGGGTACGGGAGGAGAACTGGCGCGACGCCCTGGAAAGCGTCCCCCACTTCGCCATCTCGGAGACCCCGCACTACGTGGGCCGGGCGGTGGCCGCACTCGCCGCCGACACGGACGTGGCGCGCTGGAACGGCCGGTCCCTCTCCAGCGGCGGCCTCGCCCAGGAGTACGGCTTCACCGACGTCGACGGCAGCCGCCCGGACGCCTGGCGCTACCTCGTGGAGGTTCAGGACATGGGCAAGCCGGCGGACACGACCGGCTACCGCTGACCCTGGCGGCCCGGAAGCCTGATCTCTGCAATCAACCGCTATGCACCGAAATGCGCACCCCGTGTCGGTGGGGTATGTCACTGTTCCGTCGCAGCGCGGCCGACCGCACAACCGGAACCGGCCTCCGTCCGTCTAGCTGGCAGACATCACAGACCCACTTCCGCGAAAGGGCTGACCAGCCATGGGGGACGTACGCAGACGGAGTGCCGTCGTATTGGGGATCACCGGCCTGGTGGCACCGCTCACGCTCGCACTCGGGGCCGCACCGGCCCAGGCCGCGAGCTGCACCACGCAGGCCGGCCCGTACCAGAAGAAGGTCGAGAAGTTCCTCGGCCGTCCGGTCGACGGCAAGCAGTCCGCCGCCGACTGCAAGGCCATCCGCGCCTTCCAGACCAAGCACGGCATCTCCCCGAACATCGGCTACGCCGGTTCCGTCACCTGGGGGGTGATGGACCTGATGCAGAAGCAGAAGGCCGTCGGGAAGAACCCCAACAAGGACGGCAAGTGCCCGGTGAACAAGGGCCGGATCGCCTGCGTGAACCTGACCCTCCAGCTGAGCTGGATCCAGGACGGCAAGAAGCTCGTCTACGGCCCGGTCCCGGTCCGCACCGGCCGCAACGGGGACGAGACCCGCACCGGTCTGAAGAAGATCTACTGGCGCAACATCGACCACGTCTCGTCCATCTACGACGTGCCGATGCCCTACGCCCAGTTCTTCGACGGCGGCCAGGCGTTCCACTCGGCCGGCGTCAGCATGTGGAACCCGCCGGGCTCGCGCGGCTGCGTCAACATGACCAAGACCGACGCCAAGAAGTACTGGTCGCTGCTGAAGAAGAACGACGACGTCTTCGTGTACGGCCGCAAGCCGGGCACCTGATCCAGGAACCCGGCTCGCGCACAGCCCCTACTGGGGCGCGTCCCCGAAGTCCGGGATCTCCAGCCTGGCCCCGCCCTGCCGCGCGGACTCGTGCGCGATGATCCCCGGCAGGGTGTAGCGGGCGGCCACCCACGCGTTCACCGACGGCAGCGTGCGGTTGTTGACGGCGGTCACGAAGTCGTCCACCAGGAAGTGGTGGCTGCCCTCGTGGCCGTTGTGCAGATGGTCGAACTCCCTCGGCAGCCGCGCACGGTCGTGCACGGGCGCCGACCCGGAGGTGAAGGCGGCCCGCAGCTCCGGCGCGATGTGCTGGAGTGACGGATCGTCAGGGGACATGGTGGGCTTGGGCTCCAGCAGTTCGCTGATGTCCTGCACCCCCTGCTTGTCCTGCCACAGGGCGACCGTGGCGAGCTGCTCCATGCTGGCCTCGGTGCCGAAGAAGCGGAAGCGCGACTCCCGTATGTGAGAGGGGTAGCCGACCCGCCGGAACTCGTTCGTACGGAACGACCCGCCGCCCGCCACCTCGAACAGGGCGGTGGCGTTGGAGACGTCGTTGTCGAACTGGCTGACGTCCTTGTCGAAGACGCCGTCGCCCCGGTCGTCGACGACACCGATCGCCGACACGCTCACCGCGTGTGTCTTCCAGGCGCCGAGCACCCCGCCGACCGCGTGCGTCGGGTACAGCAGCGGGGGATAGCTGGCGGTCGCTTTCCAGTTCTCGCCGCCGCTGTACTGATAGGCGTCGTAGAACCCCAGGTCCATGTCGTGGACGTAGTCGCCCTCGGCGTAGAAGAGCCGCCCGAAGGCGCCCTCGGCGATCTGGTTGCGGGCGTGGACCGTGGCCGGGTTGTACTCGCTGGTCTCGCCCATCATGTACGTCAGTCCGGTGGCCTTGACCGCGTCGATGATCGCCGCGATCTCGTCCGTGCTGATGGCCATGGGGACGGCGGAGTACACGTGCTTGCCGGCGTTGAGACCCTGGAGGACCAGCGGCCCGTGCGTCCAGCGCTGGGTGAAGATCGCGACCGCGTCGACGTCCTCCGACTCCAGCATGGCCTGGTAGGACGGGAAGGTGCCCGCCAGCCCCTGGGCGGAGGCGAGTTGGCCGGCCCGCTCGGGGAGCAGGTCGGTGACGTAGACGTCGCTGACGCCGGGATGGGCCTGGAACAGGGTGGCGAACTGGCCCGAGAACTGTCCGGCGCCGACGATGCCGATGGAGAAGGTCATGGAGCGCGTGCCCTTCACTGGGAGAGGATGAGGTTGATCTGGTCGTTGGTCTGATCGAGGCTGCTCACGGGCTTTCCGTTGCCGTAGATGTCCTCCATGGCAGGGGACATGAGGGCCGTCATGTCCGCCGAGTAGCTGGCGATCGGATAGGAGAAGGTCCGGAAGCGCTTCTTGTCGGCCAGGGGTTCGGTGAACGCCGAGACGTCGATGCCCTTCTTCCGGTAGGCGGCGACGGCCGCCTCGGTCCCGGCCGGAGTGGCGGGGAAGACCACCCCGGACCTGCCGACGACGGTCTGGCACCGGTCCGAGGCCAGGTAGGCCACCCACTTGCGGGCGCCCGCCTTGTTCTTGGCGGCCTTGGTGATGGAGTCGGCGAGACCGTTCATCATCGTGGCGCGCTTGCCGGTCGGGCCGGCCGGCGTCAGGGCGGTCTTGATGTCCTTGCCCTTGAAACCGGCGTACGTGGAGATCATCCAGGCCCCGTCGAACGCGGTGGCCGCCTTGCCCGCCGCGACCTGGGTGTTCGCTTGGTTGGACTGGACGTTGTAGTCGGACAGCGGCGGCATGTAGCCCTTCTTCGCCAGGCCGAAGTACCACTGGATGACCGACTGGAAGGTCTTGCTGTCGTACTGGTACTTCGTGCCCCAGCGCGGCTTGTCGAGGTAGCTCCAGCCGGCGGAGGCGGCGAAGTTGCTCCACTGGGTCTGGCCGTCGCCGAAGCCGCCGCCGTTGCTGGCCATCCCGTAGACCTTGACGTTGTTCTTGTCGAAGCCCGGTTCGTCGCCCCGCTTGCCGTTCCTGTCGATCGTAAGGTGGGCGATGGTCTTCTCGAAGGTGCCGCCGTCCTCCGGGTTCCAGGAGAGGCCGTTCAGCTGCTCGGCGGTGAGGCCGGCGTCCTCCGTCATCTTCGAGTTGTAGAACAGCGCGACCGTGTCCCAGTCCTTCGGAGCGCCGTAGCGGTGGCCGTCCTTTCCGATCCAGTTGGCAGCGAGGCCCGGCTGGTAGTCGGAGTTCTCGATGCCGAGGTCGTCGAGCGGTTCGAGGACCTTGAGGTCGGCGAACTGGCCGAAGTTCTGGATGTGGTCGGTGAACACGTCCGGCTGGGTGCCCGCGATGAACCCCGCGGTGAGCTTGGTCCAGTAGTCGGACCAGCCCAGCTGCGTGATCTTCACCTTCAGTCCGGGGTTCTCCTTCTCGAACCCTTTCGCGCAGGCCTGGTAGGCGGGGAGCTGGTTGGCGTCCCACAGCCAGTACGTGACGGTGTTCGCGGAGGAACCGGCGGCGCCTCCTGAGGCGCATCCGCTGACCAGGGACAGCGCCAGCGCTCCGGTCGCCGCGACGAGCGGACGAAATCGAATTCGCATCACAGTCCCCTTACTTGATCCCGGTGAAGCCGATGGAGCTGACGATGCGGCGGGCGAAGCAGGCGAACAGCACCAGCATCGGCAGCGCGGCGATCAGCGTCGCTGCCATGAGCCCGGACCAGTCGACGCCGGTCGCCGGGGTCTGCGCCCGGAAGACCGCCAGCGCCACGGTCAGCACGCGTGAGCTGTCGCTGTAGGAGACCATCAGCGGCCAGAAGTAGTCGTTCCAGGAGGTGATGTACGTCAGCACGGCCAGCGTGATGATCGGCGTGGACGCCATCGGCAGGACCACCCGGAAGAAGATCTTGATCTTCCCGGCGCCGTCGAGCAGCGCGGCCTCCTCGACCTCCTTGGGGATGTTCATGAAGAACTGCCGCAGGAAGAACACCGCGAACGGGGTCATGAACAGGCTGGGCAGCGCGATGCCGAGGAGGGTGTCCACCAGGTGCAGCTGCTTGATGAGCACGAAGTTCGGCAGCAGCGTGAAGATGGTCGGCACCATCATCCCGGCCAGGAACAGCCCGAACACCTTGTCCCGGCCCCGCCAGCGCAGCCGGGAGAAGGCGTACGCGGCCATCGCGGAGAAGAAGATCTGACAGCCGGTGATCAGGGTCGAGACGAGCAACGAGTTGAGCAGATAACGCCAGAAGTCCAGCCCGCCGCCCGCGCCGCCCTGCGCGATCGCCTCCTCGGACGACTGAAGGCCCAGAGCTCGTTCGAAGCCGCTGGTGGTGAGGTCCACCGGCAGGGGGTTGGTGGGGTCGGCGCTCAGGCCCGCGTTGGTGGAGAGCGCGGTGCGCAGGATCCAGTAGAACGGCAGCAGGGTGATGAGGAGGATCAGTCCCATCACGGTCCAGGCGGCGGCCCGCCCGAAGGGGAACCTGCGCCGCACCGGTCGTAGGGTCGTGGTGGTCGTCACGGCAGCCATGGCGGTGTCTCCCTTCCGTCAGCCGAGGTCGGTCCGGCCGGCCCGGGTGAGCCGGTACTGGAGGATGGTGATCGCGCTCAGCACGACCAGGAGGGCGACGGACATGGCCGAGGCGTAGCCGAACTGGAAGCGGCCGAAGGCCGAGCCGTAGATGTAGTACTGCAGGACGTTGGTCGCGTTGGCCGGACCGCCCGCGGTGGTCACGGCCACGGTGTCGAACACCTGGAACGACCCGATCACGGTCATGATCAGCACGACCGCGAGCACCGGACGCAGCAGCGGCATGGTGATCCGCCAGAACATCCGCCACTCGCTCGCGCCGTCCACCCGGGCCGCCTCGTACATGTCGTTGGGGATGGCCTGCAGACCGGCGAACAGGAGCAGGGCGGTGTAGCCCACATGCCGCCACACGTTGATGAGTGCGATCGTCGGGATCGCCCAGGTCTCGTCGGCGAGGAACGGGATGCGGTCCACGCCGAGGCCGCTGATGATCTCGTTGCCGATGCCGAGCTGGGTGTCGAGGATCCAGAGCCAGACGAGACCGGCCACGACGTTCGACATCAAATACGGTGTCAGCACGATCCCGCGCAGCATCGCCGACTGGGTCAGCCGCTGGAGCATGACGGCGATGGCGAGCGCCGCGACCGTCTGGACGCCGATGTTGATGACGACGTACTCGACGGTGACCCACAGGGAGTCCCAGAAGATGGGGTCGTTGACCATGCGGACGTAGTTGTCCAGGCCCACCCACTCCGCCGGCGTCAGCAGGTTGAAGCGGGTGAAGCTCAGATAGATGCCCCGCAGGGTCGGCCAGAGCAGGAAGACCAGGAAACCGAGCAGTGCCGGCGCGATGAAGAGCGCGGCCAGCCGACCGTCCCCCCGGTCCTCGCCGGACACCCCTTGTCGCGTCCCGGTCCTGCTGCGGGCCTCCGCCGCGCCGCCCGTGGGCAGACGTGAGGGAGGACTGCTGGAGGCGATGGTCATCGGGAGACTCCCTCGCTGCGGCGGCTCGTCCTCTGGCGGGACTTACTTTTGGCGCGAAACAATTGCTGCGTCAAGAGGCCTGCAAACATCTTTTCGCAGGAACCGACATCGACCTAGAGTGGTCATGTTGATTTCAGTGTGAAAAAAATGGGTGAGGGGAGTCGCATCTTCATGACCGAAGGCACCGCCGGCTGGCTGCCGCTGAGCCCGGGGGAGCGGTCCGTGGCGATCGAAGTCCTCGTCCACGGCCCGCTGTCGCGCACGGAACTCGCCCGCAGGCTGGGTCTGTCGGCCGGCAGCCTCACCCGGCTGACCAAGCCGCTGATCGAGTCGGGCCTGCTGGTCGAGGTGCCCGAGGCGGGCGCGCCCGCGGAGACGCGCCAGGGCCGCCCCTCCCAGCCGCTGGACGTGGTCGCCGACTCGGGGTTCTTCCTCGGCTTCAAGATCACCGAGGACGCGGTCTACGGCGTCGTCACCACCCTGCGCAGCCACATCGTCGCCCGCCACGACCGCCCGCTCACCACCCATGACCCTGCCGAAGTCGCCGACGTGCTGGCCGGGATGACCGCCGAACTGGCAGGCGGCCACCCCCGGCTCACCGGGATCGGCATCGGGGTCGGCGGCTTCGTCCAGGACCGTGCGGTGGTCGGCGAGTCACCCTTCCTGCTGTGGCGGGGCGTCCCCCTGGCCGACCTGGTCGAGGAGCGCACCGGGCTGCCGGTGGTCGTCGAGAACGATGTCGCCGCCCTGGTCGAGGCCGAGACCTGGTTCGGCGCCGGACGCGGCCTGGACCGCTTCGTCGTCCTCACCATCGGCGCCGGCCTCGGCTACGGGCTCGTCCTGGGGGGCAAGCGGGTGCCTTTCGCTGAGGAGGACCGCGGCTTCGGAAGGCACTGGATCGTCGATACCAACGGGCCGCTCACCCCGGACGGCAGGCGTGGCAGCGCCGTCTCGCTGCTGACCATCCCCAGCATCCGCTACCAGATCCGGGCCGCCACCGGCCGCGACCGCACGTACGAGGAGATCCTCGCGCGTGCCGCCGCCGGGGACCCCATGGCGGCCCGGGTCGTCGACGAGGCGGCACGCGCGCTCGGCACGCTCCTCGCCCAGATCTCCAACTTCGTGATGCCCCAGAAGATCCTGCTCGCCGGGGAGGGGGTCGGACTGATGGACGTGGCCGGCGAGACGGTGGAGGAGACCGTCCGCGAGCACCGGCATCCCCTGGCCGCCCCGGTCGGCCTGGAGACGAAGGTGTCCGATTTTCACGACTGGGCACGCGGCGCGGCCGTGTTGGCCATCAAGGTGCTGGTCCTGGGATCGGCCGAAGTGTGAACAGCCTCACGTTTACCGGGAGATGGACGTGATCAGCAACACTGTCCGGAATGCCCCTTTAGCTCGTGATTACTCACATCGCCTTCACCTACAGCGCCGTATGCTTCACAGCATGTCCACCACTGTTGAAACCTCATCCGAGCGATCGGCTGACGAGGTCAACGAGGAGATCCGCGCGCTGTGGCGCCGGTCGGGCGGGACACTGAGCGTCGAGCAGCGCGAGGAGTACCAGCGGCTCGTCCTGGAGTGGGCCGCCGCGGCCCCGCAGCCGGAGCCCGCGGCCTGACCTTCGTCCCGGCCCGCTGACGCATCGGACCCTCGTCGAGGGGCACCCCTGATCCAATGGGTGCCCTTCTCGCACTTTCCTCGGCCGTCGTCTACGGCATCGTCGACTTCGCCGGCGGTCTGCTGTCCCGGCGCGCGCATCACACCGCTGTCACCTTCCTCGGCCAGCTCGGCGGGCTGCTGCTCGCCTGCGCCGCAGCCCTCCTCCTGCCCGCCGACGCCGTCCATCGCGCCGACCTGCTCTGGGGCGCGCTGTCCGGCGTCGGCAGCGGCACGGCCATGTGGTTCCTCAACCGCGGGCTGAGCAGAGGGGACATGAGTGTCGTGGTGCCGGTGAGCGCCGTCACCGGTGTCGCGCTGTCGGTGCTGTGCGGGGTCCTCGTCCTCGGCGACCGTCCGGGCGCCGTCGCCTGGCTGGGCATCGCCGTCACGGTCCCCGCCCTGTGGTTCGTCGCCGGGGGCAGGGGCGGTGCCGGGAAGGGAACGGCGGACGGACTGATCGCCAGCCTGGGCGTCGCCGTGCAGTACCTCGCCCTCGGCCAGGCCGGGCCCGGGAGCGGGCTGTGGCCCGTCGCCGCGGGCCGGGTCGCCGCGGTCCTCGTCCTCCTGCCGGACGCCGCACGTCACGCCCGCCGGCTGAGGCTGCCGCCGGTGCGCTGCGCCCAGGCCGTGCTCATAGGGGCAGGCGCGGCCCTCGGCCTCGTGCTGTATCTGCTCGCCGCCCAGCGGCAGTTGCTGGCCGTGGCCGTGGTCCTGGCCTCCCTCTATCCGGCCCTCCCCGTGGTGCTGGGCCTCGTCCTGCTGCACGAGCGGATCAGCCGCCGTCAGGCGCTGGGGCTGCTGGGGGCCGGGATCGCGACCGTGCTGCTCACCCTGGGCTGACGGGAACACCCGGGACGGCCGGCCGCCGAACAGCGTCAGCTCCAAGTGGCCGAGTAGTACTGCCGATACGCCTTGCGGTCCTGCTCCGCGCGGATCCACCGGGTCGCGACCAGGGCGACGAGGCTGCCCGCGATGACGAGCATGCCGGGGCCGACATTGCGCGGGTCGGTGAGGCGGCTCAGCAGCGTCGACACGTCCGTGCCCGTGATCGGCGCCGACGAGCCCGGCGAGGCGGGGTCCTGCGAGGCCGACGGCGCGGGTGCGGCGCCCGTGCCCCCGGCCGACTTGGCCACGATCAGCTTGACCCCCAGCTCGGTCAGCGCCTTCGTCACCGGCTGGAAGAACGTCGTGCCACCCGCCTTGCAGTCCCCGCTGCCGCCCGACGTCAGGCCGAGCGCGACACCGTCGGCGAACATCGGGCCCCCGCTGTCGCCCGGTTCGGCGCACACGTTCGTCTCGATGAGGCCGCTGACCGTGCCCTCGGGGTAGTTGACCGTCGCGTTGAGCGCGGTCACCTCTCCCTCGCGCAGACCGCTGGTGCTGCCGCTGCGGAAGATCTTCTGCCCGACCTCCGCATCGGCGACGCCCGTGATCCGCACGCCCTTGCCGTCACCGACCGCCACGACGTCCGCGCCCTTGCCCGCACGGCCGCCGTCGTACTTCACCAGGGAGTAGTCGTCGCCGGGAAAGCTGCCCCTGAGCGAGGTGCCGACCTGCTCCCGGCCCCGGTCGTCGGTGAACCAGACGGAACCGTCCGGCCCGCAGTGCCCGGCCGTGAGGATGAAGTCGCTCTTCCCGTCGGTCACGTTGAACCCCGCCGAACAGCGCCCGGCGGTCGACAGGATGGGCTGCGCGCCGTTGACCCGTGTCGTGAAGGTGCCCTCGGTGCGCTCCATGCGCACGAAGGAGCCGATGCCCTGGGCGACCTCGGTCATCCGGGACCAGTCGGAGGCGGAGACGGTGCTGTCACCCCGTACCACCACCCGGTTGCTCTTGTAGTCCAGGGCCCACGAGGTTCCGGAGACCCGGGGTGCCGAACGCAACGTCGCCGCAGCGGACTTGAGGTCGCTCATGCTGTGGCTGACCATCTTGGCCCGCGCGCCGGCGCGCTTCACCTCGGCGGCCGCCTTCTCGTCGGTGACCGCGACAACCGGCCGCCCGGCCGGGTCGACCCAACTGCCCGCCGTGCGGGAGTTCCCGAGCCGGGACACGAGGTCGGTGCCCTCACCGGTCGCCGGCGGCGCGGTGAACGGCACGCCGATGGACGGAGCAGCAGGCTCGCTCGCCACGGCGTTGGTGACCATCGTTCCTCCGAGGAGGAGTCCGCCGACGGCCGCCAGCCGTGTCACTCGCCGGACGACCCGTCGTCGTGCGTGCCTCATGCATGGCTCCCGAACCCGAACATCACGGTGAACACCGCGGGGCCCTCCTTGAGTTGAGTGCCCTTCATCCATACGGGACGCAGCCGTGCCGCGTTCAGCGCACCGGTGATCTCTTGCGCGTCACCCGGCGACCAGGGCCGAGAGCAGGGCCCCGCTGCGCGCGTCGCCCCACACCGAGTCCGGATCGACGTAGGGCCGCAGCAGGGCGGTGAGCGCCGGGTCCCCGCGGCCGTTCAGCTCGTCGGAGGCGATTCTGCGGGCGATCCCGGCGAGGAAGTCCGCCACCTGCACCCGCTCGTCGTCACGCGCGACGACGAGCCGCAGCCCGGCCAGGCCGATCCCGGCCCGCCGGGCCGTCCCCTCGATCCACGCGATGCGGTCCGGCGTCAGCATGTTCTGCCGGTCGTGCACGAGGTGGACCGGCCGTCCGTCCCCGTTCCAGAGCGCCGCCGTCCGCACGATCGCCGGGAGCAGCGGGTTGAGCAGGGGGATCAGGGGCGGCCCGGCCAGGAACCCGTGGCGGTAGGACACCGCGCGGGCCCGGGTCGCGGCCAGCCGCTCCAGGATCCCCGCCGCGTCGGTCCTCGGACGCGCCCGGCGCAGGGCGTCGACCGTGCCGTAGAAGGCCTCCACCGGGTCCCCGTCGTGGCGCACCCGCAGCAGTCGGTTGGCCGCCTCCAGGAACGCCCGCCAGCCGTCCTCCCCGAAGGCAGGGCGCCCCGCGCGGAACAGGACGGCCGCCTCGGCCGGGTCGTCGAGCAGCAGGCCGACGGTCCGGTCCACCACGAAGAACGTCTTCTCCATGAGGTGCACCCGCGCCTGACCGTGGATCGGTCCCTCCGGCGCGAGCAGCCACTCCAGCACCGCGCGGTGCTTCTCCCGCAACAGGTGGTTCGCCTTGTACTCCTCGGCCGGTGACCGGATCCGGTCCCGGATCTCCCGTACCGCCGCCGCGGCCGACGCCGTGGACAGCGAGACGCCGGCGTGCGCGAACACGTCCGTGTTCCCGCCGGTGAGATTCTCACCGTCCGACCCCGACTCGTCACAGGCGATCTCCAGGAACGCGCCCGCCGCCCCGCCCCGCTCCCCGTCCGCAAGATTCCCGCTCACCGCACAGCCCCCTATCGTGTGCCCATGACCAGGATCCCGCACGAGACGTCCGGTGAACCGAATCCCCTGCACGCCCTCACGCTCGACCGCCTCCGGCAGCGCACCAGCATGAAGTGGCGCACCTACCCCGAGGACGTGCTGCCGCTGTGGGTGGCCGAGATGGACGTACCGCTCGCCGAGCCCGTCGTGCGCGCCGTCACCGACGCGCTCCACCTCGGTGACACCGGCTACCCGGCCGGCACCGCCTACGCGGAGGCACTGGCCGCCTTCGCCGGGAAGCGGTGGGGCTGGGACGGGCTCGCCGTGGAGCGCACCGCGATCGTGCCCGACGTCATGCTGGGCGTCGTCGAGATGCTCAAACTGGTCACCGGCCCCGGCGACACGGTGGTCGTGAACCCGCCCGTCTACCCGCCGTTCTACATGTTCGTGGAGCACATGGACCGACGGGTGGCCGAGGCCCCGCTCGGGGCGGACGGGCGCCTCGACCTCGATGTCCTGGAGGAGACCTTCCGGCAGGCCGTGGCGGACGGGCGGCGGGCCGCCCACCTGCTGTGCAGCCCCCACAACCCGACCGGCACGGTGCACACGGCCGAGGAGCTGTCCGCCGTCGCCGGGCTCGCCGAGCGGTATGGCGTGCGCGTCGTCGCCGACGAGATCCATGCCCCGCTCGTGGTCGGCGGCGCCGGTTTCGTGCCGTATCTGAGCGTGCCGGGCGCCGAGCGCGGCCTGTCGCTGATGTCGGCCTCGAAGGGCTGGAACCTGCCCGGGCTCAAGGCCGCCCTCGCGGTCGCCGGGCCCGGGGCCGCCGCCGACCTGGACCGGATGCCCGAGGAGGTGGGGCACGGCCCGAGCCACGTCGCCGTCATCGCCCACACCGCCGCCCTGCGCGACGGTGTCACCTGGCTGGACGCCCTGCTGGCCGGCCTCGACGGCAACCGGCGGCTGCTCGCGGACCTGCTGGCCGAGCACCTGCCCGCGATCCGCTACCGGCCGGGCGACGCCACCTACCTGGCCTGGCTCGACTGCCGCGCCCTCGGGCTCGGCGACGACCCGGCCGACGTCTTCCTGCGCCGCGGCCGCGTCGCCCTCAGCTCCGGCCTCGACTTCGGCACCGGCGGCACCGGCCATGTCCGCCTCAACCTGGCGACCTCGAACGAGGTGCTCACGGAGGCCGTGCGGAGGATGGCGGCGGCGCTGCGGTGAAGCCGGGGACGCGCTCGTAGACTGCCCGCCATGGACGACAGGACGCCGACTGAACCGGGCGCGGGCAAGTACCTGCTGCTCACCAGCTACCGCGGGAACGGTACGCCGGTCGCCACCCCGGTCTGGGTGGTACGCGACGGGGACGCGCTCGGCGTCTGGACGCCCGCCGGCTCCTGGAAGGTGAAGCGGATCCGCAACCGGGCCGACGTCCTGGTCGGCCCCTGCGACGCGCGCGGCAACCCCACCGGCGACCAGGTGCCCGCGACGGCGGTGATCTGCGACCCGGCCACCACCGCCCGCTACCGGCGGCTGATCGCCCGCAAGTACGGCCTGACGGGGCGGCTGACCCTGTTCGGCAGCCGGCTGCGCCGCGGCGTGGACGGCACCGTGGGCATCCGCATCACCCTCTGACGTCCAGCAAGGGCTTTCGGCGCGGGGGAGTGGAGGTCCCGTTCACGGGAAAGGGCACCTGCCATGAGCCGAACTCCCGTCCTGCGCGCAGCCGTCGTCGGCACCGGCCACCGGGCCCAGTTGTTCACCCGCGGCCTCGCCGAACGCCCCGGCCATGTCGTGGCCGCGCTGTGCGACCCCAGCCCGACCCGGATGGCCTTCCACAACCGGCTGCTGGCCGAGACCGGCGCACCGGCCGCCACCACGTGGGAGCCCGACCGCTTCACGGACCTGCTCGCCGAGGAGGGCATCGACGAGGTCGTCGTCACCACCGTCGACGCCGAGCACGACCGCTACATCGTCCCGGCCCTGAAGGCGGGCTGCCGCGTCGTCACCGAGAAGCCGATGACCGTCGACGCCGGGCGCTGCGCCCGCATCCTCGGCACCGTCCGCGAGACCGGCAACTCCCTGACCGTCGCCTTCAACTACCGCTTCAACCCCGTGCACGAGAAGGTGCACGCCCTGCTCGCCGACGGCGCGGTCGGCGAGGTGCTGTCGGTCCACTTCGAGTGGCTGCTCGACGTACGGCACGGCGCCGACTACTTCCGCCGCTGGCACCGCGAGAAGCGCCGCAGCGGCGGCCTGCTGGTGCACAAGTCCTCGCACCACTTCGACCTGGTGAACTGGTGGCTCGCCGACGAGCCCCGGGAGGCCTTCGGCTACGGGCGGCTCGGCTTCTACGGCCGCGAAGCGGGGGAACGGCACGGACTGCGCCGGGACTACGACCGCGCCCACGGCGCCGACCGGGCCGCCGACGACCCCTTCGCCCTGGACCTCGCCGCCGACGACACCCTGCGCGCCCTCTACCTCGACGCCGAACGCGACGACGGCTACCTGCGCGACCGCAATGTCTTCGACGGGCCGGTCACCATCGAGGACGACATGTCCCTCCTCGTGCGCTACGCGCGCGGCGCGACCATGACTTACCACCTGACCGCCTACTCCCCGTGGGAGGGCTACCGGGTGATGTTCAACGGCAGCGCGGGCCGGCTGGAGCTGGAGGTGGAGGAGAGCCGCTGGCAGCCGCCGCCGACCCGGCTCACCCCGGCGGCCGGCACGGTGCACGGGAACAGGGCGGCCGAGCACGCGGGCGGCGTCCGCCTCACGCTGCGCCCGCTGTGGCGGCCTCCGGTGGACGTGCCGCTCGCGGTCACCCACGCGGCCCACGGCGGTGGTGATCCGCGCATGCTCGACGCGCTGTTCGGCCCTGTCGGCCCCACGCGCTCTGAGGACACCGCCGCCGTGGACCACCCGACGGCCACCGAACGCGACGGCGCGCTGGCCCTGGCGGTCGGGCTGGCGGCCAACCGGAGCTTCGAGACGGGGCGGCCGGTGCGCACCGACGAGCTGATCACCGGCTGAGGCGGCGTCAGCTCCAGGCCCGGTACGGCTCGTCCAGCAGCTGGAAGACCGGCTCGCCCCGTACCGGGTCCTTGGCCGTGGACAGCCGCACCCGGTCCCCGCTGTGGATGCCGATCGGCGGGCCCATCACCCGCCCGCGCACGACGAACCCCTCGGACATCTCTATCTGCGACACGTTGCGCGCCGCGGGGGTGTTGCGGTGCACCACCGTGGAGTGGCGGACGATGCCCGTGCCCTGCGCGCGCTCCGTGCGCAGCTCACTGCCCCGGCAGACCGGACACAGCAGCCGGTGGTACATGGCGGTGCCGCACCAGGTGCAGCGCTGGAAGAGGATGGCCTCCGCGTCGTGGCCCCTCGGGTCGAGCAGACCCGTCGCGGAGCCGGCTGCCTGCTGAGCGACGCTTCCTGAGTGGTACACGCTGGTCAACTCCCTGCACTCGGCCGGAATCCGCGCACGCGATCACCCGCGCACACGTGTGCGCGGTTCGCCGTGCCACCGTGCACGCAGCACAGAGTATGGCACTCAGTGCCACTCGTAAAGGCACTCCGTACCCTCAATGTGAGGGGTCTCAGTCCCGTCCCAGCGTCGTCTCGATCTCCTGCACGATCCGCCACAACGGGGCCCCGCGCCGCGACACGACGACCACCACGTCCTCCGGCTGCTCCACCGCCGGCGGCACCGGTACACCGCCGAACGCCGACCGGACGTAGGCCAGCGCGTGGTCGACCGCCGTGCTCGCCTCGCCCTGGCCGTCCGAACGCAGCCAGGAGCGCAGCGCGTTGTTGTGCGCCGCGACCACCGCCGCCGCGATCACGTCCGCCTGCAGGGTGCCGTCCCGGCGGACGGTGAAACGCCGGCGCAGGTACTCGGCGAGGGCCCGCTCGTAGCGCCACACGACCGACAGCTCGTAGGCGCGCAGCCCGGGCACCTGCTTGGTGAGGCGGTAGCGCTGCACGGAGAACGTCGGGTTCTCGGCGTACATGCGCAGCACGAGCCGGGCGGCGTCGCAGACCCGCCCCACGGGTTCGTCGTCGTCGGAGCCGTCCGCCAGGAAGGCCGTCATGTCGGCCAGGCACCGCTCGTGGTCCGGGAAGACCACGTCCTCCTTGGAGGGGAAGTAGCGGAAGAACGAGCGCCGTCCGACCCCGGCGAGCGCCACGATGTCGTCGACGGTGGTCTGCTCGTACCCCCGCTCCAGGAACAGCTGGAAGGCCGCCGCCACCAGGGCGTCCCGCATCGGCGGCTTCCCGGTGCCGGCCTCGGCTTTCTCGGAGCTCATGAGCGGGAACGTAGCACCCGGAAGGCCACTCATGGCACTCAGTGCACACTTCGGGAGGTACTGAGTGCTCTGCCGGGCGGGCCTGAGCGGTCTCTGAACCCCGGGCGCGGCAGCCGCGTATCCATCGACAGGACGATCCTCGAAGACGGGCGCCCCGGGCGCGGACGAAGGAGAGCAGCGTGTCGACACCGTCCGAGCCCCGGTCGCCGCACGACGGCCAGGCCCTCGAACCCATCCGCGTCCTGCGGCCCCGCCGCACCGACGCCCTCGCGGAACTGATGCGGGAGTTCCGGCAGGACACCGGCCAGGAGCCGGACGGTTACGAGCCCGTCGTGCTGCCGGGGAAGCCGCCGGCCGGCTCCGAGGCCCTGACACAGGAACTCCCGCCCGTCGCCCGCCGGAGCCGCCGGCACCCGGGCGCCGTACCCCCGGGAGCCGGGCTGCGCCGTGCCGCCGTCGCGGTGGCCGTCCTCGCGGCGGCGGTGATCGGCTTCGGCGGTGCGCTCCTGCTCCGCAGCGAACAGCCGGACGCCACCGCGACGCCCGCGCCGCCCCGGTCCGCCGCCCCCGCCCCCGACCCCACGCCAAGCCCGCCCGCCACCGCACCCGTGGACCCCGACGGCGCCGGCACGCTGCGCGAAGGAGCCACCGGCCCCGAGGTGACCGAACTCCAGCAACGCCTCCTGCGCATCCCGGACGTCTATCGGGACGGCTCCGCCAGCGGCCGCTACGACCCCACTCTCACCGCGGCGGTCGCCCGCTTCCAGCTCTGGTACGGCATCCGCGGCGACGAGAGCGGCGTGTACGGCAACGACACCCGGGCCGCACTGGAGTCCCGCACCCCGGCGGGGACGAGCTGATGTGTGACCATGGCCGGCATGGACGAGTTCATCGACCGGCTGAACCCCGAGATGTACGTGGTCACGGCCGCCGCGGGTGGTGAACGGGCGGGCTGCCTGGTCGGGTTCGCCTCGCAGTGCTCGCTGCGGCCCGTGCGGTTCGTGGTGTGGCTGTCCGAGCTCAACCACACCTTCCGGGTGGCCCGGAACGCCGAAGTCCTCGCGGTGCACCTGCTCGGCCGCGAACAGTACGCCCTCGCCGAGCTGTTCGGCGGGCACACCGGCGACCGGACCGACAAGTTCCAGGACGTTTCTCTGCGCGAGGCGTACGGCGGTGCCCTGGTCCTTGAGGACGTGCCGGCCTGGTTCGTCGGCCGGATCGTCACCCGCGCGGGCGGCGGCGACCACATCGGCTTCGTACTCGACCCGGTCGAGTGGGGCGGACACGACGAGTACGACGGGCCGTTGCTGCGCCTTTCCGACGCCGTCACCATCGACCCGGGTCACCCGGTCGACTGACGTCGCTCCCTATGTCGAACGCCGGGCAAGGGCTGGGGAAAGCGGCGGAACGGCGGGACCACCCGGCGTCACCCTGGGCCGGGGCGACGCACGAGGCGCCCGAACCGCCGCGAACCGAAGGCCACGCCCATGAACGGCTCCCGCATCCCGGGCCTGGTGCTGCCCACCCTGTTCCTGCTGGCCCTGCTCGTGGGCCTGTGGTGGTACTGGCGCCACCGCGGGGACTCGTGAGCGGGTGCGACCCCTACCGGTCCTGAACCCCGGGAACCCGGACGTCCACCACGCACACGTCGTCCCGCCGCTCGTCGGGCAGCATCCGCGCGAGCAGCGGCCCCAGCGACCCGGGCCCGTCGCCGTGCGGAGCCGCCACCGCCTCGGCGAGCTGCTCCAGACCCCGGTCGATGCTGTCGGGCGGATGCTCGACCAGGCCGTCGGTGTACAGGATGAGCCGGTCGCCCGGGTCGAGACGGCACTCCGCCTCCTGGTAGACCGGTGTGGCGGTCGCCCCGAGCAGCATGCCGCTGGGACGGCCCAGATACCGCGCCTCGCCGTCACGCAGCAGCAGCGGCGGGGGGTGCCCCGCCTGGGCCCAGACCAGGCGCCGACGGCGGGGGTCGTAGCGGGCGAGCACCATCGTGGCGCTCGCGTGGGAGTCGCGTGAGTGCAGCAGCAGCGTGTTCAGCCGGGCGAGCGCGCCGGTCAGCGACGAGCCCGTGATGACCATGCCCTTCGCGGTGAACCGGAGCTGGGCCATCGTGGCCACGGCGTCGACGCCGTGCCCGGCGACATCACCGACCACCAGCAGCGCGTCCCCGTCGGGCAGTTCGATGGCGCTGAACCAGTCACCGCCGACGTGCACACCCGACTGGGCCGGGAGATAGGCCACCTCGACCCGCAGGCCGGCCAGGTGCACGGGCCGGTTGGCCATCGGCAGCAGCGCGTGCTGGAGCCGGGAGGCCAGGGTCCGCTCGGCCTGGAGCACGTCGTGCTGCGTCAGGATCGCCCGCTCGCTCGCGACCAGGGCCAGCTCCGCCCGCCGCCGGGCGGTCATGTCCTGCACGAAGCCGTGCACCTCGACGGGCGTTCCGTGCCGGTCGGCCACCGCCTCGGCCGCCAGCCGCAGATGCCGGATGCCGCCGCTCGTCCGGATCCGGAACGGGACGTCGAACGCCCGCCCGTCGTGGAGGAGTTCAGTGACGGCGCGCGTCAGCGCGGGTGTGTCCTCGGGCAGCGCGAGCTCCGGCACCTCGGGCAGGGGCACCGGGCCGTGCGCCGGGTCCCGGCCGACCAGGGAGAACACCTGGGTCGACCAAGAGGCCTCCCGCGTCGTCAGGTTCCAGTTCGCCCAGCCGAGATTGCCCAGCCGCTGCAGGTCCGCCAGCCGCTGCTCCTGCCGGTCGGAGGAGCCGTGCCGGATCCACGAGACGACGAGGGCGTCGCCCAGGGGCGCCACCCGTGCCTTGTACACGGACAGCTGGGCGTCCCCCGCCACGACCTCCTCGTGCGCGAACGGCTCACCCTCGTACGCCTCCCCGGTGGCCAGCACCCGCAGGCAGCCCTGCCACAGCGGCTCCGCCGCCAGGGCCGGCCGCAGCTCCAGCAGCCGCCGCCCGGCCGGCTCCTCACCGGTGCGGTCCAGCAGGTCCCCCACCTGGGCGGTCGCGGCCTCCACCCGGAAGTCCTCGGTCTCGCCCGTCGCGGCCCTCAGCGGCGTGAGCAGCATCGCCGCGACCGGCAGCGCCTCGAACAGCGCCTGCACCGCGTCCGTGGCGGCGTCGGCCTCGCGCTCGGGCGCGGCATCGAAGGCGCGCAGCCGGCCGGCGCACAGCGCGATGACGCCCCTCAGATGGGCGCGGTCGCGCGGGGTGAACACCCCGGCCCGGCCGCGCAGTACGCCGATGCAGACCTCGGCCGAGCCCGCGGCGAGCACGGGCAGCCAGGCACGCGAGCGCCACCGGTCGGGAGGGTCGCCGATGAGCACGTACCGCCGCACGTCCGAGGCGAAGTCCTCCAGCCAGCGTGGCTCGCCCGATCGCAGCGCGTCCAGCTCCGCCATCGCGCTCACCGGCGGCACCTGGAACCACTGGGCGGCCAGTGTGTCGTCGATGCCCGCGTGCCCGGCCATCTCGAGGCCGCCGTCGGGCCTGCGTGCGTAGATCAGGATCGCGTCCGCCGACATGTCGGGGCCGAGATGCTCCAGCAGGCACCGGGCGAGGTCGTCCGGTGTCATCACCCGAACGAGGGCCTGGCCGAGGCGGGCCAGGGCAGCGGTGACGTCGTCCGGCGCGGCTGACCGCTCCAGGGCCGCCGCCCCGGAGTCGTAAGCCTCGACGCCGGGGGGTTCGCTCGCCCCGCCGGGGCCGGACGGTGTGGGCGCGAGAGCGCCCAGGGTGATCCAGCACTCCTCCAGCAGGGAGCGGCGGGCGGCCTTGGCCCGCTGGAGCAGCTGCTCGCCCGCCGCGTCGACGGAACACCCGCTCAGCGCCATCACCGCGCCCTTGGCCCGTTCCACGACAGCCGACGTGGCCGCCTGGTCGCGCAGCCGGTCCAGTTCGGCACGCTGCCGGGCGACGATCTTGGCCAGTTCGACCAGGTCCGGTGCGGCACCGGGCTGCGCCGGCGTCACGGGCTCGCTCGTCACGCGTTGAGCATTGCACACCTGGCCCGATTCGAAGACCGCCTTGTGCGCACGGACTTCCCATCGGTCCCAGGAAACCCGCCGGTCACACCAGCCTCGCGGGTGACTGTTTCAGTCACCGTCGTGCGGATACAGCCACAGCCGCAGCAGCCGGCTGAGCCGCGGCATCACCAGATACGTCAGCAGCGGCAGCAGCACCAGCGGGAAGACGGCGGCCCGCAGGGGCAGCGGCCAGCCTGTGGTGTGAGGAGTCACCAGCCACTGGATGAGCAGGGTGAAGGGGTAGGCGCCGAGGAAGGTCGTGAGGACCATCTTCCATCGGGGCGGGGCCTGCACGGCGGTGCCCGGGAGGCTGAACCAGGACTCCATCCCGGTGGTCGACTGGCGCTCGCTGCTGACCTCGGTGGCGATGTCCTCGATCCGCCGGTGCCAGTGCGCGCGCTCCTCGGATTCCAGCCAGGCGGCGAGCCGGTGCTGATCGGACCAGCGCAGCACCGCGTGGTAGCGGTGGCCGTCCTCGGGCGTGAGCCAGGAGACACCCTCGTTGCCCGGGAACTGTCTGGCGCAGCGGGTGATGCCGTGCGTCCACTCCTCGAACCGCTGCTCCCGGCCGGGGCGCACCTGCCAGGTCAGGACGGTGGTCACCGGCGCGCCGCGCCGGGCTGTGGTGGTGCTCATTCCCCCACGGGTGCCACGCGCGGCGCCGGTCATGCCCGGCGGTTCACGGCTGGCGGTTCGCCTCCACCAGGGCCTGGGTCACCGCCCGGACGCTGCGTGCGATGTGCTGGAGCTGCATGACCTCGGCCGCGTACAGCTTGATCGTGTGCTCGATGACCCCCTCGTGCAGGCCGAGCCCGGGCAGGTCGGCGCGGGCGGTCTGCAGGGCGGTGCGGGCGACCCGGATCTCGTTCTGGACCTGGATCTGGGCATGCCGCGCGAGGAGGACGGGGTGCCGGATGAACACGGGATATCCGGCGTAGCGCGTGGGCACCAGCTCGCGCAGCCACTTGGCCGCCGAGCGCTCCCAGTCGTAGCTCCCGGGGGTCTTGACCTGGCAGGGCCAGTCCGGGCTGATGCGCGTGGTCGTCAGGGGCATGATCATCGCTCTCGGGTGTGCGGCGTCGTGAGGGTGGACGACGAGTCGGGGCGGCCCCGGCCTAGGGGATGGCCGGGGCCGCCACGAACACCCGGGACGCCGGAGTGGGTAGGACCCGGCTCCACGGGTGCGGAACGGATCCGGAACTGCCGGGTCGCGATCCGTGAGCAGTATTTATATATGCCAACCGGTTTGCAAGGAGCATGAAAACATTCATGCGTGCTTTGTTGTGGATGGTCCCCATGTGTCGTGCACCGCGCGCCGCTCAGTCCCTGAGAAAGGAAGCCGCTCAGTCCCTGAGAAAGAACTGGTGCTGGTCGGCGACCTGCTCGTACCCCTCCAGCCGCGCCTGCGTCCGCTCCGGATCCGCGTCCGTCATGGCCTGCAGCAGAGCCGAGCACATCACGCCCGGGGCCGCGTAGGAGTCGAAGACCAGTCGCGATCCGGTCCCGATGGCGAAGACGACGTCGGCCTCGTCCGCGAGCGGCCCGAGCGCCAGGTCGGTGATCAGGGCGACCTTGAGCCCGGCGCCCCGCGCGACCCGCACGGCCGTCAGGGTCTCCTGTGCGTGCCGGGGCATGGAGAACGCCAGCACCCATGTACCACCCGCCTCACGCGACTGCAGCAGCGCGTCGTAGGCGACGCTCCCGCCCCGCGTCACGAGCCGTACGTCCGGATGGATCCGGCGGGCGGCGTAGGCGAAGTACTCGGCGAGAGAGACGGAGATGCGCAGCCCGAGGACCGTCAGCGGGGTGGACGACGAGAGCTTGCGGCCGACGTCGATGACCACGTTCGGATCGGCCAGGTCCCGGCGCAGGTTCTCCAGGTTCTCGATCTCGGCGTCGACCGCCGCCTGCAGTTCGTTGCCGTGCGTCTCCTCGGCCGGGCCGCCGGCGAGGGTGCCCAGCGCGATCGACTGGAGCTTCTCCCGCAGCGCCGGGTAACCGCTGAAGCCGACCGCCGCGGCGAACCGCGTCACCGAGGGCTGGCTGACGCCGACCCGGTCCGCGAGATCCGTGATCGACAGGAACGCCGCCTCGGTGATGTGCTCGATCAGGTACTGCGCGATGCGCCGCTGCCCCGGGGACAGCCTGGGCCGGTCGAAAAGTGCCCTGAGCTGGGCGGACGGGGAGACCTCCGCTTCGGGGGCGGTCTTCCCCGAGGTGATCGCGGATGCCTGTGCGCGTGCCTGCTGCGGCGATGGCACCGGTGCGCCTCCTTCGTCTCCCACGGACGTTCAACATAGCTCACACCGTGGTGACCAGGGCTTCTTCGGACAGCATGAGCGGCCCGCCGCGGGGATACCCGTACGCCGGGTGGGAACCCGCCGTCGCACACGACCTTGAGAGGAGCCACCGGCATGACCGTCCCCGAGGAGAACCGGCCCAAGACGCAGGCCACCGACGAGCTGCTGGAACAGCAGGACGAGAACCGCTCCCGGCCGCCGGGCGGGACCGGCCGCACGATGCGCGAGGCCCTGGAGGAGGCCGCGGTGCGCCCCGGCGACTACGACGACCGGTAGGGCATCGCCCCGGCCACCGCAATCGAATCGACGACGCTTCCGGCAGGTGAGACGGCATGGGCGCGCTGAGTGCGCTGGAACAGACCCTGGAGAACCGTTGGGACGCGCTGTGGGCGCGGCTCCTCGACAAGGAACCGGTCGAGGTCCTCGACGCCCTGCGACGCGAATGCGACGACAACGCCGTCGTGTGCCGTGAGGGCCGCGTCATGGTCCCCAACGCCTACGACGTGGAACTGCCCGACGACGTACACGACCATCTGACCCGCACCGGCACCGATGTGGGCCAGGCCCTCACCGACAGCCTCTGCCGCCACGCGGAACGCCGCGGCTACGAATTCGCCGGCCCGCTGGCGGTCCACGTGGCGAGGTGCCCCGACGTACCCAACGGCCGCTACCGGGTGGCCGGCCGGGTCATGGCCCACGTGAGCGCGGACGGGTTCTTCTACGCGACCCACTGACGCACGCCGCGCCGCAGCACTCAACGGCGATACAACGTGATCGAGTGCCCGACGTCGTCCACGGGGCGGCTGCTGCCGAGCAAAGCGGCCAGCCGCCCCGTGGCTTTCGCGGCCGCCGAGTCCGACACGGCCAGCAGTCCCCGCACCTCACGGACCGGCACCCGCCGGGGATCCGAGGCCTCGATGCCGTAGAAGGACGGGACACCACTGCCCTTGTACACGAGCCACACCCGCTCGCCCGGATAGCGCTCGCGCAGCCGGTCCGCGAGCCGCCCGAGATCCTGCCCCCAGTCCACGTTCGAGTCGTGCAACCACTCCCGGGTCCTGCCCGGCCCCCCGAACGCCTCGTTGGAGTACGGCAGATACCAGGGACAGGCCCGCGCCGAACTGACGGCGGCGAACGCCACCAGCACGCCCACCGCCACGGACGCCCACCGCCGCCGCACCAGGAGCAAGCACCCCGCCGCCACCGCGAGGAACAGCGGCAGGAACACCGCGTACCGGGTCCCGAAGTCCCGGGCCAACTGCATGGCCGCCGCCAGCAGCACCAGCGGAGCGGCCAGCACATAGGGCGCGGCGGGCCGCAGCCGCCGGACCGCGACCATGGCCGGGGCACCCCCGGCCCACAGCGCGAGCATCCCCAGCGGCGTCTTCACCAGCAGCGCGGCCGGCAGGTAGTACCAGAGCGAGCCGTCGTAGAGCCGCCCGAACAGAAACCCCTGCCACGGCCGGTTCTCCAGCCCGAACTGCACGCGCATCCCGTCCCGGTAGGCCTCCGGGAACGGCATCATCCCGACCAGCAGCCCCCGCAGCCCGCGCACCACGGGCACATGCTGTTCCGGAGTCCAGCGCAGCCGGGGATCGACCATCAGATACGTGACCCACACGACGGCGACCGCGGCCAAGGCCACACCGCCCGCCGCAGCCACGGCCCGGCGCCGGCTGTCTCCGGACGCCTGCCACACGGACACCGCGGCCAGCGCCATCAGCACGGGCACAGCGGGCAGCGTACTCATCTTCGTGGCCAGCGCGGCGCCCAGCGCCGCCCCTGCGAGCGGCACGTACAGCCGCGGTCTCCGGCGCGCCCGCCACAGCAGCCACGCCGACGTCAGGGCGAACCCGGCGGCCGGCACATCGAGTGTGGCGAGCGAACCGTGGGCGATGACGTCGGGGGAGAAGCAGTACAGCGCGAGGGCGGCCAACCCCGCGACGTGCCCGGCCAGTTCACGGGCGAAGGCGAACACCACCAGCCCGAACGACAGCGTCAGCGCGATCACCGGAAGGCGGGCCCAGAGCATCAGCCGCCACGGATCGTTCCCCGACTCGTACAGCAGGTGCCGGCCCAACTGCCCCTGGTCCCCGGCAAAGGCCGGGTCGATCTGCGGATCCGCGAGGGCCACCCCCGCACCGATGAGCAGCTTGCCGAGCGGCGGATGCTCGGGGTTGTGCCGCAGCCGGTGCTCGTGCACGTACTCCGCCGCCGCGCCCACGTACACCGGTTCGTCGATCGTCGGTGTCTGCCGCACGGCGGTCGTGACCATCGCGAAGGCCATCTGGGCGAGCAGCACGGCCACCAGGAGCGGCACCGGCCACCGCCTGCCGGACCGGCGTGCGTCGTCCGCCGGCACCGGGGGCGAGATCGACACCGGCCGGGGAACGGCGGGAGCGATCCAGAGGTCCCTCATGGACCCACTCTGCATCAGCCCCCGCCGTAGAAGGCGCTACCGCCTCACGAGTCGCACCGACAGACCGTCAGCCGTGTGGACGGGCACGGCCCGCAGCGTCGTCGAGTCCAGCTCGACACGGTCGAACCGGCCACGCAGCTGCCCGGCGGACAGGACGGGAACGGTCGTTCCCGCGACCGGCGGCCGCTCGGCGTCGAGCCGCAGCGACAGCACGCTGCCCCGGCCCAGCAGAACCCGCCGGTTCACCGTGAGGGCCGGGCCGTGGTGCCTGCGCAGCGGCAGCTCCAACGTCGACTCGCCCTCCTGGACGTAGGAGCCGCGCACGCGCAGCACCTCGTCCGCGCGGAGCGTGCCGCCCGTGACCCGGACGTCGCCCCCACCCAGGGCGCCCGGCGCGGCGGCGACCAGCGTGCCGGCCTCGAGGACGGTGCCGCCGTGGTAGCGGTTGTGGCCCGTCAGGGTGAGCGTGCCCGAGCCGCGCTTGGTCAGGCCGCCGTCGCCCTCGATGTCGTTGCGCCAGCTGTCGGCCGCGTGGAAGCCTCCGGCCGCCGCGTCCAGCGTCACGGTGACGTCCCGGTCGAAGGCGCCGTAACCGTCCGCCGCGGCGAACAGGTTCAGCCGGCCCCACTGCTCGAAGCCGTCCAGCAGGACGTACCCGGAGGGCAGTGCGGTCGTCCGCAGCACCTCGCGCCGCTGGGCCGCGGTCAGGTACGGCAGCCGCGTCTCCAGCAGCACCTCCGCGCCCTTCGGCACGGTGAGCGGGTCCTTGCGGCCGCGGCGCGGCAGGACGTACGTCAGCCGGGGCCCGACCGCGCGGGCGTTGGCCTCGCGGTCGGCGTAGGCGTCCCCGGTGCCCGGGTGGGCGTAGTCGTACAGGGTGTCCGCCGTCGTGCCGGTCCGCTGCGTGAAGTAGGCGAGGGCCTGAGCGCGGGCCGCGGCCTTGAGCTCCGCGTTCGCCGGGTCGGCCAGGGCCGCGGCCGTCAGGGCGGTGGCCATGATCCGGCCGCCGATGACGTCGACGGTGGAGTGCATGCCCGACATGATCCGGGTGTGGCTGAGCTCGAAGGCCCGGGTCACCAGCTCCTGGAACCGCTCGGGCACCGCGTACGCGAAGGCCAGACCGGCCAGGTGGAAGGCGTTGGTGTGGCCGCTGGGGAAGCCGCCGTCCTCTTGCGCGTTCTCGGAGCGCTGACGCAGCAGCTGCGGGGCGACGACGACGTCCGAGTCGTACACCGGGTAGCCGAGCGCGTCCTTCTCACCGGTGTCGACGACCTCGCTGTCCTCGTTCATCCGCCACGGGCGCGGGTACTGGAAGGCGAACTTGCCGGGGTTGCCCGAGGCGAAGGGCCCGCGCACGGTGTCGACCAGCTTGGCGACCTGGCCGAGGTCCGAGTCGTACGAGCCCGCTCCGAGCGCGGATCCGGCCGGGGCATCGGCGGGCAGGGTGTCGTTGATCTTCCCGGGGGGCGTGCCGTCCGGGGCGCTGGTGATCGACGTGACCGCCTTGGCGCCGGACGTGTAGAGCCCGGCGAGCGGACCGAGACCGGCGATCATGGCGTAGCTCTGGTGCCGGCGGTCGTAGAGGAAGGCCTCCTTCGCCTGCGCCTCGGTGCGGGCCTGCGTGATACGGGCGCAATAGCGCATGTTGGCGCGCAGCACCTCGCGGTCCAGGACCTGGCCGGTGTTCCAGGCGTCGCCGGTCTTCCACACCTTCGCCATGCCGCCCAGGATCCGGACGACGGCGTTGGTCTCGGGGGTCTGGTTCGTGACGACGTTGGACTTGTAGTCGTCGACGAACGCGGCGAAGCCCGTGGCGGCCTTGGCGTCCGCGGCTCCCAGCCACGAGACGAAGGTCGGTGCGGCGAGCAGGCTCGCCGAGGCACCGAGGGACGTCTTGAGGAAGCCCCGCCTGTTGACGGTTGCGGCGGTGCGGTGCCCGGCTGATGACGGCATGGGTGCGCCTCTCTGGAGTTCTGCGCAGGAGTCCTGCGGCGAGCTTCGGCCGTGCGGCCGGGAGGTGATGCGACGTGCGACTTTCGGTGCCCTTGGCTGCTTCTTTGGCACCTGGTACGTACGAGCGAAGATCTACGGCCGTGTGGTGACCCTCCGGAGAGGGCCCGGCCACCGGCCCGTGTCCGGAAGGTGAACGGCGGCCGCCCGGCTTATAGCAGGGAACGGGCCAGGGTCAGCGCACCCTCGACGGGCGGCACCCGCAGCGGCTGCGGCCGGGCCCCGGGCAGGGACTCGGCGAGCGCTGAGGCGAACGCCTCGTACAGCGCGGGCTGGGCGAGGACCGTGCCGCCCGCCACCACCACGTCGTCCACGGGGACACCGCGGGCGGCGAGCCGTCCGACGAGACCGGCGAGTGCCCGGCCGCCGTCGGCGATCACGGCCCGGGCGAGCGGCGAGCCCGCCTCGGCGGCGGCGAACACGGCGGGGGAGCGACGGCCCCACTCGGCGGAGACGTCGGTGACGGCCTCCAGGGCGGCGCCGAGCGCGGGCACCTCGGCCACCCCGAACGCGGTGACCAGGCCCGTCGCCAGCGCGTCGGGTTCCTCACCGCGGTCGTGTGCGGCCCAGACGGCCCGCGCGGCCTCACGGACGAGGCCGGCCGCGCCGCCCTCGTCGCCGAGTACCGCGCCCCAGCCGCCGACCTGGACCGCGGCGCCGTCGGGCAGCCGCCCCACCGCGACCGAACCGGTACCGGCGACCAGTCCGACGCCCTTGTCCAGCCCCGCGGCGGGAACGAGGAGCTCGGCGTCGCCCACGACGAGCGCGGGCACCCCGAGCCGTTCCTCAAGCGCGTCCCGGATGCCCGCGCACTGGCGTGGCGTCTCACAGGCGTGACCGCCCACGGCGAACGCGGACGGTCGTACGCCGGAGGGCAGGGCGTCGGCGACCAGAGCGGCCAGCCAGTCGGCGGCGGCCCCGGGGTCGTGCGGCCGCCATCCGGTACTGCTGCGGACACGGTCGACGATGTCCTCGCCGTCCGCGAAGGCGCGCAGATGCGTCTTGGTGCCGCCCACGTCGATACCGACCGCGTAAGGCGTGGAGTCCTGCACGGCTCCTCTTTCGTCGTTGCGCGGACACGGCGAACGGCAGGCGAACCGCCCGTCGGACCACGGCAGTTGAAGAGGTAGGGAAGCCCCGGGACGGGCTTCTGTCGAACACGGCAGGCGAGTACCGTGAAGTTCGTTAGGAAGTTAACTAACGAAGTAGGGTGCGTCAAGAGGCACGGAATTCCCGATGCCGCGCGACCCTTGCGGCCCGCCCCGCCCGGCCGCAGCACGACCTGGGGAGACCATGCACCTGAGTGAGAGTGCCCGTGTGGTGTTCGACGTACTGGCCGGAACGGGAACGGCCACCCGCCCCCAGCTGGCGGCCGGTGCGGGCCTTTCCAAGCCGACCGTCTCCACCGCCGTGGCCGAACTCGAGGCCGTCGAGCTCGCCGCCCACTCCGGGCGGGCCTCCGGCGGCACCGGGCGCAGCGCCGCCGTCTACCGGCTCGGCCCGGCCGCCGGTGCCGTGCTCGCCGTCGATCTGGGACCCGCCAAGACCCGGGTGCGCGGCTGCGCCCTGGACGGCACCCTGCTCGCCGAGGGAACCGGCTCACGGCAGGAGGCGGCCGACACCGTCCGCAAGGTCCTCGACGCGCTGCCCGCCGGGGCCCCGCTGCGGGCCGTCGTCGTCGCCGTCGGCGATGTCACCACCCGGGACGGGGAGGGCGCCCGGGAACGCCCCGCGACCGCCAAGGCCGGACCCGTCTTCGACGCCATGGCCGTCGCGCTGCCCGAGGGCGTGCCCGTCCACCTGGAGAACAACGTCAACTGCGCCGCCCTCGCCGAACTGCACGAGGGCGCCGCCACCGGCCGCGACACCTTCGGCTACCTGCGCATCGGCGTCGGCATCGGTCTCGCCGTCGTCATCGGCGGCCGTGTCCTGCGCGGCGCGAACGGCGCCGCCGGTGAGGTGGCCCGGATTCCCTACCCCTGGGACGAGAGCCGCGCCCCGCGCCTGGAGGGCCTGGAGCAGCGCATGGGCTCGCGCACCCTGCTGCGCCGGGCGGCGGAGACGTGGCAGGACGGCGACGGCCCCTGCCCGCGTACCGCGGAGCGGCTCCTCGCCCTCTCGGGTCAGGGGCATGCCACGGCCCGGGCCGTGATCGACGCGCACGCCGCCGATGTGGGCCGGCTCGCCGCCGCCGTGGCCGCCGTACTGGATCCCGGGCTGATCGTGCTGGGCGGCGGTACCGGCGCGGATCCGCAGCTCCTGCCCGGTGTGCGGGCCGAGCTGGCCCGGCTGAGCTGGCCCACCGAGGTGGTCAGCAGCGTGGTGGGCGACACCGGCACGGTGGCGGGCGCCAGCAGGCTCGCGGTCGCCCATGGAATTCAAACCGTGACCGGAGCTGTACGGGCGAAGCATTGACGGCTGCTGCATCGGTCTGCCAATGTCCGGACAAGCGCTTTCTGAGTCGGCCGGGACGCCGACTCCGGGTGAGCCTCCCGCCCGTACGCGAAGTACGGCAGCCGCACGAGGGCGTGCTTGTGCGACGTCGGCCGGTCATGGCCGGGGACCCCACCCGTCAAGGTGACGCGGCCGGGCGAGGCCGTACCCCCGGAAAGCGAAATCTCCTGCAAAATGCACCCGTGCCGCCTCGGCTGGCGCCGTGCTTCTTCCGCTACGACGAAAAGGGATTGAAGATGACCAGTGTGGGTGTGCGGCGCTCCCGCCGACTCGGCCGCGGTGGCATACGCCGCGTTGTTCCCCTCGCTGCCGTGGCCACGGCAGGTGCCCTTCTGCTCTCCGCCTGCGGGTCGGGCTCCGACTCGGGCGGGACCGCCAAGTCGCTGACGTTCTGGATCTCCACGGTTCCGGGGCAGGACGCGGGCTGGAAGAAGATGGTGGCGCAGTACAAGAAGGAAACCGGCGTCAAGGTCAAGCTCGTCAACATCCCCTACGACGGCTACGACGCGAAGCTGCGCAACGCCGCGCAGGCGAACTCCCTGCCCGACGTGGCGGCGGTGCCGAAGCTGGACCCGATCTGGGCGAACAAGCTGATCGACCTCAGCTCCATCGCCAACAAGAAGAGCAACAAGATCAACGGCAACTTCGTCGCCAAGGACTCGTCGGGGAAGGTGCTGTCCATCCCCTCGGACGTCACCGCGTCCGGCATGTTCATCAACAAGTCGCTGTTCGAGAAGGCCGGCGTCTCCTTCCCGGCCTCGCCCCAGAAGACCTGGACCTGGACCGAATTCATCAAGGCGGCGGACAAGGTCCGGGAGAAGACCGGCGCCAAGTACTCCCTCACGTTCGACCAGTCGCCCTCCCGGCTCCGCGCCATGGTGTACGAGCTCGGAGGGAAGTACGTCCACGCGGACTCCTCCGGCAAGTTCTCGGTGGACGCCGCGAGCAAGAAGGCCGTGAAGCGCTTCGTCGAGATGAACGACGACAAGACCATGCCGAAGTCGGTGTGGACCAGCGGCGCCGACCCGTCGGCCATGTTCCAGAGCGGTGACGTGGTCGCCTACTGGTCCGGCGTGTGGCAGGTTCCCGCCTTCGCGGAGAGCATCAAGAAGTTCGACTGGGCGAGCGTCCCGACTCCCGCCGAGCCGGTGCAGGCCAGCGACGTCAACAGCGGCGGCATGACGGTGGGCTTCAACAACAACGGCGACGCGGCCGCCGCCGCGACGAAGTTCCTGTCCTGGCTGTACGAGCCGGCCCACTACCAGGCGCTGTGCGAGGCGTCCGGGTTCCTGCCCGTCGAAACCGGCCTGAACCCGAAGTACCCCTTCAAGTCCGAGGCGGCGCAGGCGGCGTTCAAGCTGTACAACGAGTCGATCCCGCTGTACGCCCCGATCTCCGGCTACTTCAACACCGCGCAGACGAACTGGGTGCTGAAGGGCAAGAGCCTCACCGAGGACCCGACCAAGACGGAGCTCGGCAAGGCGATCAACGGCCAGCAGTCGGTCGACAAGGCGTTGGACAACATCGTGGCCGGCTACAACCAGCAGGTCGGCGGCTGAGCGCAGGCCGACAGGCCCGGGCGGCGGGGTCGAGACACCGCCGCCCGGTCTCGGGCCCCCACGCGATGCCGGGCTCATTGCCTGAGCCCACCGGAACCCATTCCACCAGCACGGAGTCAGGAAGATGACCAAACGCGCCCCGGACGTGTCCGCGAGCCCGCCCAGGAGACGCAGTAAGTACACCCTTGCGCCGCTCGTCCTCATCGCGGCCAACGTCGTGCTTTTCGCGCTGTTCTTCGTCTGGCCGGCGGTGATCGGGCTCGTCTACTCCTTCACGAACTACACGGGCGTAGGGGCGTTCCAGTTCGTCGGACTGGACAACTACCAGCACCTGTTCGGGGACTCCACGTTCTTCGACGCGCTGACCCGGACGCTGCTGTACACCGTGCTCTTCGTTCCGCTGAACTTCGTGTTCTCGCTGCTCATCGCCAACGTGCTGGTGAGCAAGCACGCCAAGGGCGTGTCGGTCGCCCGCGTCTTCTTCTTCATTCCCTGGCTGCTGTCGCCCATCGTCGTGGGTGTCCTGTGGCGGTGGCTGTTCGGTGAGAACTTCGGACTGGTCAACTACGTCATCGAGAAGCTCGGCGGAAGTGCCGTTCCGTGGCAGTCGAACGCGGACCTGTCGTTGCTCGTGGTGGTGGTGGCGGCATCGTGGGCCTGGACGGGCTTCTCCATGCTGCTGTTCATCGCGGCGATCAAGAACGTACCGGTGTCGTACTACGAGGCGGCATCGCTCGACGGCGCCGGCCCGTGGCGCCAGTTCGTCAGCATCACACTGCCGAGCATCGCGCCCACTTCCTTCATCGTCATCCTGCTCAACACGATCCACGCGATGAAGGAATACCCGCTGTTCGCCTCCCTCAACAGCGGCGGACCCGGAACGTCGAACAACCTGCTTGTCCAGTACATCTACCAGACCGGCTTCAAATCGGGCCAGATCGGCTACGCGAGCGCCGCGTCGTTCGTGCTCATGCTCATCCTGATGGCCGTCGCGATCATCCAGCTGGTCGTCAACCGGCGGGTGGAGAACCGATGACAACCACAGACATGCCACGCAAGGTCGACGCCGGGCGCGGACGGGCTGTCCGCAAGAAGCGGCCCAGCAGCTCGGCCAGTGGTGGGCTTCGGCGGGCGGTGCCCGCGACGACACTGCTGTGGGTCCTGGCGGCCCTCTACGGGATGCCGGTGCTGTGGTTCGTACTCAGCTCCTTCAAGCCGGCGGGAGACCTGTTCTCCCTTCCGCTGACGCTGCTTCCGCACGACCCCACCGTGTCGGGTTACAAGGCGGCGTGGGACAGCGCCAACTTCTCCGAGTACTTCATCAACACGACCATCGTGTGTGTGATCGCGACGATCCTCACGGTGGGAGTCAGCTGCTGCACCGGGTACGCGCTGGCCAAGTACGACAACAAGTGGCTCAAGGTCTTCTTCGTGGGCATTCTGGCCACCACGATGCTGCCCTCCGAGGTCATGCTCGCCCCGCAGTTCCTGGTCGTCCGCGACCTGGGCCTGTACAACTCGCTCGCCGGCATCATCATCCCGGCCGTGCTCACCGCGACCGGGTGCTTCATGTTCCGCCAGTTCTTCCTGACGGTCCCCGACGAGCTCATCGAGGCCGCCCGCATCGACGGCGCCCGCGAACTGTCGATCTTCCTGCGGATCATGGTGCCGATCTCCCGGCCCATCATGCTGACGCTCGCCATCCTGTCGTTCCAGTGGCGGTGGAACGACTACATCTGGCCGCTGCTGATGCTCAACGACCCCGACAAGTTCACCGTGCAGATCGGCATCCAGAGCCTCGTCGGGGCGCAGAACATCAACTGGTCGCTGGTGCTCGGCGGATCGGTCATCTCCATGATCCCTCTGATCGTCATCTTCCTGGTGTTCCAGCGTTACGTCATGAACGCCGACATCAACGCCGGACTGAAGGACTGACCGTGCCCGCCCCCACCCACGGCATGGCCACCTCAGGCATGAAGGGCTGATCCACCCGTGCACCTCCCCCACCAGCGAGGCCCGTTGCACGACCTCCCGGACACCCCGGAGGCGTACGACGCCGTCCTCGCCGACGTCACCGAGCAGGCCCTGGCCCGCATGACGCCGGAGGGCAGTCTCGAGCACCCCGACTGTGTCGACGACATCGGCGACACGTCCCTCGGCATCACCTCGCTGCTGGCCCTCGCCTGGCAGCGGGGCAAGGACCCGCGGCTGCCCGACGCGGTGCGCCGCAGCCTCGCCTTCCACCTGGCCCAGCGGGTGTACACCGAGGACAACCCCGGCTACCCCAACCTGCGGGTGCGCGACTCCGGCCTGCCGTACGCCCGTTACACCCTGGCGGCCGGCGCGCACCCCATCGGCGACTGGCCGAGCACGGTGTGGGCCCTGCTCCAGGCGGTCAACGTCCTGGACGCGGCCGACGGCCTCGTCGACGACGCGCAGCGCACCCGGCTCGTCGAGGTGGCGCACGGCTACTGGCGCTGGCTGACGGAGGTGACGTTCTTCAACCCGCAGGAGGCCGGCAACCAGGCGATCGGCTGTGTCGTCGGCGGCCTGATGCTGGCCCGGCACCTCCCGCCCGCCGAGGGCGACCCGGTGCGGCGGGAGGCCCTGCGGCTCTACGAGGACGAGATCCGCGCCCACCGGGTCGCCGACCGCGGCGCTCTCCTGCCCCCCGAGCACGGCGGCGCCTACGACAACAACTACGGCCCGATCTCCCTGTCCTTCCTCGCCCAGGCCCACCGCGTCAGCGGTGCGGAGATCTTCGCCGAGGACGGCGACGCGCTCGCCCGCTACCTCGACGCCCGCCTCACGGGCGGCGGCTTCGACAACGGCGGCCCCCGCTACAGCGAGCAGCACTCCGCCTTCGAGTCGGTGCTGGGCCTGCGCTACTTCGGCGCCCGCATCGGCTCCGACCTGGGCCGCTACCGGGGCGACAGCCGCTGGGAGCGCTATGCGCGCAAAGCCGACGGCGGGGTCGACGGCCACTTCGCGTGGATGCTGGTCTGGCAGATCCAGGACACCACGCGCTGGCACCGCGACCCCTCGACGGCACCGGCCCGCCACCAGCTCCGCGCGGGATCGGTGTCGGTGGCCTTCGACACCCGCATGACCCCGTCCCTGGTCGAGGCGGCGGGCACGTACTACCTGCCGGCCGCCGTCAACCGCCAGCACGGCTTCGGCCCCGTCACGGACGGCTTTCTGCTGTGCCGCCCGATGGGCGAGATCCGCGTACGGGACGTGGTGACGGAAGGCCTGAGGGCGAAGCTGGTCACCACGCCGGTGGTGGGCCGCGACCACGTCCTGCGCCACGTCCAGTCCCTGTACGTCACCGACGGCACGACCCTGTGGACGACGGTCGCGGTCGAACGCCTCCCGGGCACGCCGTACCTGCTCGCCGGCCTGCCGTACGCCGCCGACGACGGCGACCGGGTCCGCAGGACCGCCGCACCCCGGATGACATCGGCCGGTGACCTGCGCCTGACCCACCCGGCCCCGGACGACCCGCACCACTTCGACGCCCGCTCACCCGTCACCCAGGAGCAGGCCGCCTTCACCCTGGCCGCCGACCCACGCGGCTACGGCAACCCCGACGAGGGCTGGCGCCACCTGGTCGCCTCCACGGCCCTGGAGGCGGAACCGGCCCCCGGCGCCCCCGAGGACCTGCATGTCTTCGCGGTCCGCTACGGCCCGGGCGCGGACACGTTCGCGCCCGTGTTCGAGCGGGTGGGGACGGCCCTCAGGGTCCGCACCGAGGCGTTCACGGCGCTGATCGGCGAGGCAGCGGGCGACGCGAACGGCGAACCGGAACTGACGCTGTCCCCCTGACAGCGGCTCACCCGCCGCAGGCCGGGTCCACGACCTCCGGTGCCCGAGTGGCGAGTTCCGCAAGGGACTCGCCGCTTCGCCGGCAGGTCGCGGCGAGGGTCGCGAGGAGGGCCTTGCCGTACCCCGAGCCGCGCGCCCGCGGCCGGCAGGCACGGCGTTCCCGGGCCTCACAACGGCAGGCCGACCAGCCCCCACCCTCGCCGATCCGTCCCGGTCACCACCGCGCCCCACTCCCGCAGCAGCGCCGAGAACTCGTCGAAGTTCTCGATCCACCGCCCGGGACGTGTGGGATGCGCGGCGAAGGGCTTGCGCAGGCTCTCCAGCGAAGGCTCCACCCGTGCCCAGTGGCCGGCCAGGGCCGAGACGGTCGGCGGCGGGCAGGCGAGCAGCAGTCGGGGGCGCCGGGGATCGGGGTCCCCGGCGAACAGGCCGGGGACCGTACCGTCCTCGGTGCCGTCGTCCCAGATCAGTTCCCGCAGGAACGCGTCCAGGTGCTCACGCGTCTCCTGGCCGGCGTGCCCCCGTACGTCCTCCCAGGCCTGCCCTGCCCAGAAGTGCGGCTTGTAGGAGCCGCTGGTGCTGCGGAACTCGTACCTGCCGCACCATGGGAGCGGCGCGGTCGGCCACACCCAGCCCTCCTGCGGCTCCGCGTCCGGGTCGAGCTCGTCCTCAGGGAGCGCGGCGTCCTCCAGCAGCGCGTACCTCTGCTCGAACGGCGTCCTTTCGAGCTGCTCCCAGTCGACCGCCAGCACCGTGATGTCCAAGCCCATGCAGGCACCTTAGGGGCGCGGCCACGCCAGGCCGTGCGCCTTGTTCACGCGGTGCCGTGCGGCAGCCCGGACTCCGGCACCACCAGGTCCGCCCGCCCCCGGGTCCTCGCGACCAGTTCGGCGTTGCGCTCGTCCGAGCGGGACACCCATGCCACCGCTTCTTCGTGTGCCTTGCCGAACCGCTCGTGGCGGGCGACGAGTCGGCGGACGCGTTCGCTCTCGGGCAGCTCGCAGAACCACACTTCGTCGAGAAGGGGACGGACGCGGTGCCAGGCGCCGGTGGTCAGGAGCAGGTAGTTGCCCTCGGTGATGACCAGACGGGCCGTCGGAGGCACCCCGATCGCGCCCGCGATGGGCTGCTCCAGGACACGTTCGAAGCCGGGGGCGTAGACGACGTCACCGGGTTCGTCGCGCAGCCGCCGCAGCAGGGCCGCGTACCCGGCCGCGTCGAACGTGTCGGGTGCGCCCTTGCGGTCCCGGCGGCCGAGGCGCTCCAGTTCGGCGTCGGCGAGGTGGAAGCCGTCCATGGGGACGTGCGCGACCCAGGGTTCACCGGTGCCGTTCAACTCCCGCACCAGGTGCTCGGCGAGCGTCGATTTGCCCGCGCCGGGGCTGCCCGTGATGCCGAGGATCGCGCGCCCGCCGCCCTGGGGGAGGGCCCGGGCGCGGTGGACGAGGTCGTCGAAGGTGGGCGGCACAAGGAGAGTCTGCCACCCGGGTCAGGACTGGAGCGCCGTGCGCCCCCCCCGCACCCCCTCGCGCTCCCTGACATGTGGCGTGCGCCACTCACTGGAACATCGCCGGGTGGGAACCGGTCCTGTATGACGCAGCTCGGTCTTCCCGCAGACATCCACGCCTGTCTCTTCGACCTCGACGGTGTCGTCACCAAGACGGCCGTCGTGCACGCGGCCGCCTGGAAGGAGATGTTCGACGCCTTCCTGCGCGAGCGCGACGGCGCGGACTTCCGGCCGTTCACCGACGCGGACTACGACGAGTACGTCGACGGTCGTCCACGCGCCGACGGGGTGCGCACCTTCCTCGCGTCCCGCGGCATCGACCTGCCCGACGGCGCTCCGGACGACCCACCGGGGGCCGAGACGGTGCACGGACTGGGCAGCCGCAAGAACGAGCTGGTCCTGGAGAAGATCCGCACCGACGGCGTCGAGGCCTACGACGGCACCCTGCGCTATCTGGAGGCGGTCCGCGCGCACGGACTGAGCACCGCGATCGTCTCCTCCAGCGCCAACTGCCGTGACGTGCTCCGCTCGATCGGCGCCGAGCACTTCTTCGACGTACGCATCGACGGCGTCGTCGCCGCCGAGCGCAAGCTGCCCGGCAAGCCGCAGCCCGACACGTTCCTCGCCGCCGCCGAGGACCTCGGTGTCGAGCCGTCCGAAGCGGCCGTCTTCGAGGACGCCCTGGCCGGCATGGACGCGGGCCGCGCGGGCCGCTTCGGGTACGTCGTCGGAGTCGACCGGGTCGGACAGACCGACGCGCTGTACCGGCACGGCGCCGACATCGTGGTGCGGGACCTCGCCGAACTGGGGGACACGCAGTGATCACACAGCGGGCGTACAGCGTCGAGCCCTGGGCCGTACGCGAGACGGCACTCAACCTCGACGTCCTGGCGCAGAGCGAGTCCGTCTTCGCCCTGTCCAACGGCCACATCGGCTGGCGCGGCAACCTCGACGAGGGCGAACCGCACGGCCTGCCCGGCTCCTACCTCAACGGCGTCCACGAACTGCACCCGCTGCCGTACGCCGAGGCCGGCTACGGCTACCCGGAGTCCGGCCAGACCTCGATCAACGTCACCAACGGCAAGGTGCTGCGCCTCCTCGTCGACGACGAACCGTTCGACCTGCGCTACGGGCGGCTCGTCACCCACGAGCGGACCCTCGACCTGCGGCGGGGCGTCCTGGAGCGGGTCTGTGAATGGACCTCCCCGGCCGGCTCCACCGTCCGGGTGCGCTCCACACGCCTGGTGTCCCTCACCCAGCGCGCGATAGCCGCCGTCGCGTACGAGGTGGAGCCCGTCGACAGCCGCACCCGCGTGGTCGTCCAGTCGGAACTCGTCACCAACGAGAGCCTGCCCGAGCCGGACGGCGACCCGCGCGCCGCCAAGGCGCTGAAGTCGCCGCTGGAACCCGAGGAGGACCTCGCCAAGGGCAGCCGGCTGCGCCTGGTCCACCGCACCCGCCGCAGCGGCCTCAGGGTCGCCGTGGCCGCCGACCACACCGTCAACGGCCCCGAACGGACCACCACCAGCAGCGAGTCCAACGTGGACGTGGCCCGGCTGACCATCACCTCCGTCCTGGAGCCGGGCGAGCGGCTGCGCGTGGAGAAGCTGGTCGCGCACGGCTGGTCCGGCGTCCGCTCCCGGCCCGCCATGAGCGACCAGGTCGAGGCGGCCCTCGCGGCGGCCGGGCACAGCGGCTGGCAGGGACTCCTGGAGGATCAGCGGGACTACCTCGACGACTTCTGGGCGCGCGCCGACGTCGAGATCGACGGCGACGAGGAGATCCAGCAGGCCGTCCGCTTCGCCCTCTTCCACGTCCTCCAGGCCGGCGCCCGCGCCGAACAGCGCGCCATCCCCGCCAAGGGACTCACCGGCTCCGGCTACGACGGCCACGCCTTCTGGGACACCGAGGCGTTCGTGCTGCCGCTGCTGACCTACACCGCGCCGAAGTCCGCCGCCGAGGCCCTGCGCTGGCGCCTGGACACCCTGCCCGCCGCCCGGGAACGCGCCGCCCAGCTCGGCCTGCGCGGCGCCGCGTTCCCCTGGCGCACCATCGAGGGCTCGGAGGGCTCCGCCTACTGGCCGGCCGGCACGGCCGCCTTCCACGTGGGCGCCGACATCGCCGACGCCGTCGTGCGGTACGTGGCCGTCACCGGCGACGAGACCTTCGAACGCGAGGTCGGCGTGGAGCTGCTGGTGGAGACGGCCCGCCTGTGGCGCTCCCTCGGCCACCACGACGACCGGGGCACCTTCCACATCGACGGCGTCACCGGACCGGACGAGTACAGCGCCATCGCCGACGACAACACCTACACCAACCTCATGGCCCGGGCGAACCTGCTGGCCGCCGCCGACGCCTGCAAACGCCACCCCGACGAGGCCGCGCGGCTCGGCGCCGACGAGGAGGAGCGCGCCGCCTGGCGGGACGCCGCCGAGGCCATGAACGTCCCCTTCAACGAGGAACTCGGCGTGCACGAGCAGCACGCCGGTTTCACCCGCTACCAGCGCTGGGACTTCGACCGCACCCGCCCGGACCAGTACCCCCTGATGCTCCACTTCCCCTACTTCGACCTGTACCGCAAGCAGGTCATCAAGCAGGCGGACCTGGTGCTGGCGATGTACACCTGCGGCAGCTTCTTCGAGGAGTACTTCGACGAGGAGCAGATCGCCCGAAACTTCGCCTACTACGAGCCGCTGACCGTCCGCGACTCCTCCCTGTCCGCCTGCGTCCAGGCCGTCATGGCCGCCCGGGCCGGCCATCTCGACCTGGCCGGCGACTACACGGCCGAGGCCGCGCTGATGGACCTCGGAGACCTGGAGCACAACACCCGCGACGGACTGCACATCGCCTCGCTGGCCGGTACCTGGATGGCGCTGGTCGCCGGGTTCGGCGGCATGCGGTGCACCGACGGCACGCTGCGGTTCGCGCCCCGGCTGCCCGAGCGGTACAGCCGGCTCGCCTTCACGGTGGGCTTCCTCGGCCGGTGCCTGCGCGTGGAACTGACCGCCGACCAGGCCACGTACACCCTGAACTCCGGTCAGCCCCTGAGTATCCGTCACCACGGGAGTGAGCTGACGGTGAGCGAGGACGCCCCCGTCTCCCGGCCCGTTCCGGAGCTGACCCACCGTCCGGCCCCGAGCCAGCCCCCGCACCGGGCCCCGAACGCCCGCTGACCCACGCCCCCGGGTCATGCACTTGGCCGAGTTCCGCCCTGCATACCCCCGCCCCGCGGGTTAGCTTGATCGTGTTTTCCGATCATCGGGGTAAGGGGCGGAACATGCCTGATGGCGCGAACGCCATCCTCGTCCGAAGGCGAAGACGCGAAGAGGCGGCCGGGCCGCGCGCCGGCATCGCGGGGCGCGGCAGCCGGCCGCTCGCCGTGCTGGCCGCCGTCTTCACCCTCGCGCAGCTCGTCCTCGTCCGGCCCGTGCTCGGCCTCGGCTGGGACGAGATCGTCTACGTCAGCCAGGTCACCTCCCACCACCCCGCGGCCTTCTTCAGCGCTCCCCGCTCCCGCGGTGTCTCGCTGCTGGCCGCGCCCGTCGCGTCCTGGTCGTCGTCCGTCCCGCTGCTGCGCGTCTACCTCGCCCTGCTGTCCGGCCTCGCCCTCTATCTGGCCCTGCGCTCCTGGCGCGGCCTGTTCCCGACCCGCGTCCTGGTCGTCGGCGGGGCCCTCTTCGCGTCCCTGTGGCTGACCCTCTTCTACGGTCCGCAGGCCATGCCCAACTACTGGGTCGCGATCGGCGCCCTGATCAGCGTCGGCTGCTTCCTGCGGGCCCGGGCGGAACGTTCTGCCCGGGCGGTCCTGTGGGGCATCGCGGCCGGTGCCGCTCTCATGGCGTGGATGCGTCCCACCGACGCGGTCTACGTGGCCGTGCCGCTGCTCGTCCTGGCCCTGGTGCGCCGCCACTGGCGCATCCTCCTCGTGCTCGCGGCGGGACTCGCGGCGGGCGCCGTGCCCTGGGTGATCGAGGCGTACGCCGGCCACGGCGGTCTGGGGGAGCGGCTGGCGGAGGCCTCCCGGATCCAGGGTGGACTGGGCTGGCAGATCGCCGTCGACGACCAGCTGCGCAGCCTGGGCGGACGGGCCCTGTGCCGGCCGTGCACCGGGCCGATGCCCCACCCGCTGGTCACTCTCTGGTGGTTCGCCCTCCCCGCCCTGGCCGGTCTCGGGCTGGTCGTCGCGACCCGGGCCGGGCGCCTGGGACGGACCCTGGTCCCGCTGGCCTGCGCCGCCACGGCCGCGCTGCCGTACCTCTTCATGATCGGCTACGCGGCCCCGCGCTTCCTCCAGCCGGCCTACGCGCTGCTCGCGATCCCGGTCGCCGACGCCCTGTGGCACCTGGTCAGAAGGCCGGGCGGAGCCTGGCGCCCGATGGCCGCCACACTCGTCGCGCTCTGCCTGGCCGGGCATCTCGCGGCGCAGCTCGCCGTTCTGCACGGCGCCGTGTCCCGCAACACCGAGAGCCGCCGCGACTGGGGCCGCACCGCCGACGCCCTGCACCGGCTCGGCGTCCGCCCGCCCTGCCTGCTCACCGGTCACGAGGCCATCCCCATCGGCTACTACACCGGTTGCTCCTCGGGGGCGACGTCCGGAAACAACGAGAACATCACCGTGGCCGGCATCCTGCGCACCGCGGACCGTCTCCCGGTCGCCCACCTCGCACCGGCCGGCGCCATCCCGCCCCGCTACGCCCGCTCCTGGCCCGTCCACCGGATCTCGGACCTGGACGTCCGCGTCGCACCGGGCTCCTGACGCCTCAGATCGCGTTTCCCGCCCGCCCAGCTCAGGTAGGAGTCGGTTGACGGTCACGATCGAGGGGGGAACCGGATGACGGCGAGCGACCACGGGGGCAGGCTGGGGGAGGAGTTCTTCACTCCTGGCTCCTCGTCCTTCACGGAGTTCCTGGAAGCCCACCGCCCGGAGCTGCTGAGCACCCGGCGCGTCCTTGCGGACGGTGTCCGCGCGGAGGGCGCCCCGCACGGCACGACCGTGCTGGCCCTCACCTACCGGGACGGCGTGCTGATCGCGGGCGACCGGCGGGCGACGATGGGCAACCTGATCGCCCAGCGCGACCTGGAGAAGGTGCACCCCGCCGACGACCACTGCGCGGTCGCCTTCGCGGGCACGGTCGGGCTCGCGGTGGACATGGTGAAGCTGTATCAGGTCGAGCTGGCGCACTTCGAGAAGATCGAGGGCATCCCCATGACCCTCGCCGCCAAGGCGACCCGGCTGGCCACCATGATCCGGAACAACCTGGGCCAGGCCATGCAGGGCCTGGCGGTCGTCCCGCTGCTCGCGGGCTACGACCCCGCGGCCCCCGAGGGCGCACGGGGCCGGATCTTCTCCTTCGACGTCGTCGGCGGCCGCTACGAGAAGTCCGGCTTCCACGCCGAGGGCTCCGGATCGCCCTACGCCCGGGGCGCGCTGAAGAAGCTGTACCGCCCGGGCATGTCCCGCCGCGAGGCGGCCCTGACCGCCCTGCAGGCGCTGTACGACGCGGCGGACGACGACTCCGCGACCGGCGGACCCGACCTCACCCGCCGCATCTACCCGATCGTCTCGGTCATCACCGAGGACGGCTTCGAGCGGCTGGCGGAGGGGGAGACGGAGGAGCTCAGTCGCGAGACGGTCGAGCAGCGGCACACCCGGCCGGACGGACCGAACGCCGAGGTGTGACACCCGGCCGGAAGGACCGTCGGCCCGGCGGAGTTTTCGGTTCCATGGACAAGACCTGTCACGGGCTTTACTGCACATGACTTGCAGGTACCGCAGGATGGCACGAGGCTGTTCATCGCAGCCGTCCGTCCGACAGAAAGACCTGCCCCCCGATGACGGCCGCCCCTGAGTCCACTCCGCCCCTCCCCGCCCCGGCCCGGGCCCAGCGCACGGCCTGGCACCGCGTCCGTACCTCCATGACGCGGCGGGAGTGGACCAGGGTCGGGGGGATGGCGGCCTTCATCCTGGCCCTGCACGTGATCGGCTGGTTCACCCTCGTCGCGATCGTCGCCCCCGAGCACCACGCCATCGGCGCGCAGACCTTCGGCGTCGGCATCGGGGTCACCGCGTACACGCTGGGCATGCGGCACGCCTTCGACGCCGACCACATCGCCGCCATCGACAACACCACCCGCAAGCTCATGGGGGAGGGACAGCGGCCGCTGTCGGTCGGCTTCTGGTTCTCCCTCGGCCACTCCAGCGTCGTCTTCGTCCTGGCCTTCCTGCTCACTCTCGGCGTGAAGACCCTGGCCGGGCCGGTCCGCGACGACGGCTCCGCGCTGCACGACGTCACCGGCCTGATCGGCACGACCGTCTCCGGGGCGTTCCTCTATCTCATCGCGGGCCTCAACCTCGTCATCCTGGCCGGCATCTGGAAGGTGTTCCGCGCCATGCGCGCGGGCCGCTACGACGAGGCCGCCCTGGAGGAACAGCTGAACAACCGCGGCTTCATGAACCGCCTGCTGGGCCGTGTCATGAAGTCGGTGTCCAAGCCCTGGCACATGTACCCGCTGGGCCTGCTGTTCGGCCTCGGCTTCGACACCGCCACCGAGATCGCCCTGCTCGTCCTGGCGGGTTCCGGCGCCGCCTCCGGACTGCCCTGGTACGCGATCCTGTGCCTGCCCGTCCTGTTCGCCGCGGGGATGTGCCTCCTGGACACCATCGACGGCTCGTTCATGAACTTCGCGTACGGCTGGGCCTTCTCCAAGCCCGTCCGCAAGGTCTACTACAACCTCACCATCACCGGCCTGTCCGTCGCCGTGGCCCTCCTCATCGGCACCGTCGAACTCCTCGGCCTTCTCGCCGAGCAGCTGGACCTGCACGGCCCCTTCTGGGACTGGATCTCCGGCCTCGACCTCAACATCCTCGGCTACGTGGTCGTCGCCCTGTTCTTCGCCACCTGGGTGGTGGCGCTGGTGGTGTGGAGGGTCGGTCGCATCGAGGAGAAGTGGTCGGGGGACCTGGCCGGGCCGCGCAGCTCCTAGCGGGCGCTCACGTCCCCGGCCGCAGCTCCTTGCGCCACTTGACGATCTGCCTCTCCGCATCGCCCGTGTACGACCACGGGGTCTGGGTCGCGCGGGGGCCCAGCATGCCCAGCAGAACGCCCGCGATGTCCGTGGCGCCGGCGGAGCAGGCCGCGTGGGCCAGGTAGTTGAAGTCGCGGAGTTCGGCGGGCGCGATCGTGCTCTCCGTCCGGCTCATGACCCAGCGCTGCCAGGTCCGCCGCAGGTCGCTCGCCGCGCCGTCGTGGTTCCAGTGCTGCGAGAGCCCCACGGCGGAGTGCCTGCCCCGGGCCGCGTCCAGGGCGAAGCGGTACTCCTCGACCCGGGCGTACTGCACCAGCACCGGCAGCGGACAGCCGGGCGGTGCCACCCCGGCCGCGTCCCGGGCGAAGTCGTACATCAGGCCGTGCGTGCCGTGCCAGCGCGCCGAGTAGTAGTGCAGGACCTGCAGGTGCCCCTCGACGCTGTACGGGTCGCGCCCGTGCAACTCGTCCCACCAGCGCCCCAGTTCCTGCCGGCGCACCCCCGACGGGTACAGGCGCGCCACCGAGATCAGCGACACCCACGGCGTCGGATCCTCCGGATACGCCTCCGCCGCCGTCAGGCAGGCCAGCACCGCGGCGTCCACGCGGTGCTGGTCGATCGGCACGCCCCGCCCCGCCGCTATGGCCACGTTGAAGGTGCGGGCCGTCTCCGTCGCCGCCCGCAGCACCAGCGCGTCGGCGCTGTGGGCGTCCGCGGAGAGCCAGGTCTCCACCGTCGAACTGCCCGCGCACACCTGCGCGAGCTGCCGGATCCGGTGCCCTCGGGCCGCCCAGTCGCGGCCGGTGGCGCCCAGCAGGTCCCGCAGCCCCTGCCAGCGGCCGATCACGACGTCCTGGCGGGCGGAGGTGAGGTCGCTGTCCCCGCAGTCGGGGTCGAAGTCGGGAGTGAAACCACGTCTGAGACTGCCTCGCGCCATCGGGTTCTCCTCAGAAGTCGGTGGAGAGACCCTCGTGGACGCGGGCGTGCGCGTCCTGTTCGTCGGGGACGTAGTCCGTCTCGACCGCGCGCGAGGCGTCCAGCTTCGCGGGCCGGTAGTAGTCGCTGCCCTGCCTCCAGTACCAGAGCATCGGGACCAGTCCGATCGCGAGACCGCCGATGCCGATCGTGATCGCGGCGCTGCTCAGCTCGCCCAGCGACTCCACGAACACCCAGAACATGAACAGGGCGCCGCACAACGGCCACAGGCCGCCGAAGAGGAAGTTGGACGGGGACTTCAGCAGCATCTTCCGGTACGCGACGACCACCGCGAGCCCCGCCAGACCGTAGTAGACCGCGATCTGCAGCCCGATCGCCGAGATGGCGTCGGAGAGGATCTCGCCCACCGAGCCCAGGGCGTTGGAGGCGATGAACATCACCAGCGCCACCGCCCCCACCACCACGATCGCCACCCAGGGCGTGTTCCACCGGCGGTGCACCCGGCCCAGCGCCGACGGCATCGTACGGTCCCGGCCCATCGCGAACAGCGAGCGCGTGACCTGGATCAGCGTCGTCTCCAGCGTGGCGATCGTCGACAGCATCACGGCCACGATCAACAGCTTGCCGCCCCAGCCCGGCCAGATCTCCTCGCCGAGCACCGCCAGCACGTTCGCGTCGTTCTCCTCGATCTGCTTCGCGGACAGGATCACGTTCACCGCGATCGTGAAGACCATGAACAGCAGGAAGACGATGCCCACCCCGATCAGGCCCGCGAGGCCCGTCGTGCGGCGGCTGTTGCGGGTCTCCTCGCTGAGATTGCTGGTGACGTCCCAGCCCCAGTAGTAGAACGCGGCGATGAGCGCGCCCGACGCGAAACCGGCCATGCCGTCGAAGTGGGAGAAGCCCAGCCAGGACCAGTCGAAGGCGCGGGCGTTGCCCGTGTGGAAGAAGGCGAGCACCGCGAACAGGGCCAGGATGGCCAGCTCGACGCCGGACATGATCAGCTGGGCCCGGACCGTGAGCCGGGCGCCGCCGAGCACCACGCACAGCATGATGAGGAACCAGGCCGCGCCGACCACGGTGGACAGCGCGGTGTTGTCCGCGAGTCCGTCGTCGAAGAGCGCCAGCGTCATCGATCCGGCGGGCAGCGAACCGGCCACCATGAAGATGGTCGCCGAGATCACCAGCGCCCAGCCGCTGATGAAGCCCAGGAAGGGGTGGAGCGTGCGCCCCACCCACGAGTAGCTGGCACCCGCGTTGACGTCGATCCGGCCGAGGTAGCTGAACGCCAGCGCGATGCCCAGCATGGGTATCGCGCAGTACAGCAGGGCGGCCGGGCTGGCCAGCCCCACCGTGCCGACCAGGACGGCGGTGGTCGCGGCCAGCGAATACGCCGGTGCGCTGCCGGCGACCGCCATCACCACGGTGTCGAACGTGCTGAGGACATTGGCCTGCAGCCCTCTGCCCCTGCTGTAGCTCATGGATGCGCTGCTTTCACTTGTGCACGACCGGAGGCGGGCAGGCCGTCCCGGCGTCGGGGGGTGGGGGGTGGAGCTCGCCGCCGGACGGAGGAGGGTGGCCTCGGGCCCGGGGGCGATGAGAAAAGGGGTGGCGGATACCCGTGCTGCCGCCGCGTCGGCAGCCGGTCACACCGTGTGTGCGAGTGATGATAGCCCCACTCGTTGAGCTTTCAAGCTTGACCGGTGAGTAATGTCCGGGGCCGCCCTGGGTTTTAACTCCTGTTGGTCCGCAGGACGTTCGGGCGGCCTCCCGGCCGGGGGCATCCGCCGAGGTTAGAGCCCGCGTAACGGGAAACGCGGAACGGACAGCAGAGACCAACCAGTCGACGCAGCGCGACAAGGAGGCAGGAGTGATGGGCACGGAACCGATGCGCCCCGAACCGATGGCGGACGACGTGTACCAGCCCACCGGGACCAACGAGGAGCAGGAGGACGCCGCGCCGCTGGACCTGCAGGACGCCGTCGACGAACGGACCTACGACGACACCCTCGACGAGGGCTACTCCCCGCCGGAGAAGCCCCTCGGCGTCACCAAGCGCGGCACCACCGCGGCCGAGCAGCACGAGGGCGAGACCCTCGACGAACGGCTGGCCCAGGAGGTCCCCGACGTGTCCGCCGAGCCCGCCGGTGACGGGGTGGGCGACACCCCCGACAGCGACGGCGAACCGGTGGACCCCGAGGCGGGCACCGCTCGCGCCGGCCGCCTGGTCGCCCCGGACGAGGGCGCCCACGCCGACACGACGAAGGAGACCGTCGCGACCGACGTCGGCATCGACGGCGGAGCGGCCGGCGCGGAGGAGGCCGCCGTACACGTGGTGGAGGACGACAACGCCCTGCCCGAGGACGACGGCAGGGTGTGACCCACGGGCTGACCTACCGGAGGCCACCGGACCCGGACGCATCCGCGCCGGGCCGGTGGCCCCGGTACGCCGAGGGGGTTCGGCGGGTTCGGCTAAGGCAGCAGCTTCTCCAGGGCGGCGGGTCCCTCCGCCGCCAGCTTGCGCTTGGCCCACTCGAGGTTGTGCGGGGTGAGGTCCTTGCCCGAGGCGAGGACGAGGTCCTCCGGCGACACGTCGGTGCCGGTACGGGCGTGGAGCAGGCGGTCCGGGGTGGCCCGGTCCTCGGGCGGCCGGGATGCGGTGGGCTCTGACGTCGACATGTTCTCTGCTCCTAGGGTCCGGATCGCTGGTGCGGCCCCGGTGCTGAAAAACGGGTCCGATATCACCATTCCCCGCGCGAGCGCGGCGTGCATCCGGAGCGCGCGGACCCGGCCATGTCCCGGCGACCGACGAGAGCTTTGCCCATGCGCACACGTGTGACTGCCGCGGTCGGCCTGGCCTGTGCCGCCCTGCCGCCCTTCGCCGGTACGGCGAGCGCGAACGACGGCCCCGTCGGTATCGCCACCGACGGCCCCGGCTTCCTCTCCGGCAACGTCATCCAGATCCCGGTCGACATCAACGCCAACGTCTGCGGCAACTCGATCAACGTGATCGGTCTGCTCAACCCCGCGTTCGGCAACGAGTGCGAGATCAAGGACCGACGTACCGGTCGCACGGCCCCGCCGCCGGCCGCTTGTGTCACGGCCCGTCCCCCGGACGCGGCGCGAGCACCAGCATCGTGACGTCGTCCTGTACGTCCGGGCAGTGCCGGACGAGGTCGGTCCAGACCCGCTCGGCCAGCGTGACCGGGTCCTCGGCGGCGAGGCCCGGCAGCCGTTCGGCCAAGGGGTAGAAGGCCCCGGCGGCGTCCCTGGCCTCGGTCACGCCGTCGGAGGCGAGGAAGAGCCGGTCTCCGGCCCTCAGCGGCACCGAGACGACCCGGGGAGGGGTGGCCTCGGCGAGGCCCAGACCGAGCGGCGTGCACGGTTCGACGTCCAGCTCGACGGCCCGGCCGTCACGCAGCAGCATCGGCCCGGCCTGCCCGCACGCCACGATCCGCACGGCCCGGGCGTCGGCGGAGAAGTCGAGCAGCACCGCCGTCGCGAACAGCTCGGCGTGCGGCTCGCCCGCCGAGTCCACCGCCAGCCTCCGGTCGAGCCGGGCCGCCACCGCCTCCGGGTCCGGCTGGTCCAGCGCCGCCTCCCGGAACGCCCCCAGCAACGACGCGACGGTGGCCACGGCCGACAGCCCGTGCCCCTGCACATCGCCCATGACGGCCCGTACGCCGTAGGGGCCCGCCCGTACGTCGAAGAAGTCACCGCCCACCAGCGTCCCGCTTTGCGCGGCCCGGTACAGGCCCGCACACCGCACCGGCCCGACCCGCTCCGGCAGCGGCGGCACCACGGCCCGCTGCGCGGCCTCGGCGACGGCCCGCTCGGTGACCAGCTGGGCGTCCCGACTGCTGCGGACGTACGACAGCAGCACGCTCAGCACCGAGACGAAGCACACGGTCAGGACATCGGTACTGCCGGGATCGTTCAGGTTGAAGACCGGGACGGTCAGCACGAGCACCGCCAGCGTTCCGAGCACCGCCGTCGCCACCGGGCCGTGCGCCAGCACGGCCAGCGGCGGGATGGCGCCCAGCAGGAAGCCGATGTCGAGCGGCTCCGGGCTGATCAGCTCCGCCGCGCACACCCCCGCCAGCAGGGCCGACGGCAGCACCCGGGCCCAGCCGGGCGGCGGTGCGCCGCGCAGCCAGCCCCGCCGGTCCGGGTCCCGGCGCGCCAGCCGGCCGCGCACACTGCTCACACCACCACGCTGCTACGCCCGACCGGCCGCCGCACGCCGGGCCCGCACCGCCACGGGCGGCCGTGGGCCCGGCGAGAAGGGCGTCAGCGCCGGCCGGATGCCCGAGCGGGCCCCCCTCAAAGGGCCCGTCGACGAGTCGCGGGCCGTCCAGCCGGCCCTCTGAGCCGCGCCGGAAAACCGGTGGACGGCCAGCCGGCGGGTCCCGTAGCGTGTGCCGCACCACGCCCCGATACCAGCGGAAGGAGGGCAGAGCCGTGCAGTTCTCACCATTTCCGCGCTCCCTCCCCGTTGTGCCGGCGTGCCTCGACTGACCGACCGGGAGCGCTCTGAGCAGCATCCGTCCCGGAGGACATCCCATGACCGATGTGGTCATCCGCGTGCTCGACACGAGCGACGCCGATCTCTTCGACACACTGCCCGACCCGCTGGGCGCCCGTGAGGGCCACCGGCTGACCCGGCACCGCCCCGACTGGAAGCGGGTGGCCCTGCGCGACGGCCGTGTCGTCGCCCGCGGCGCCTGGTGGGGCGGCCCCGACGACCCCGAGCCCGTCAGCCTCAACTGGTTCGACGTGGCCGAAGGCGAGGAGGAAGCGGGTGCCGCCCTCCTGCGCTCCGCCCCCTGGCAGGTCGAACTGGAGCTGAACCTGCCCGCCGGCTGGCGCGACGAACCGGCCCTGCGCGCCGCCGCCGAAACCCGTTTCACCGCCGCCCGGAAGGCCGGCTACGACCTCCTGGTCGAACGCCTCGTGTACCGCTGGACTCCCGGCCGCGGCCTGCCCGAGCGGCCGGGACGCCTGGAGTTCCGTGCCGAACCGGACGACGCCGTGTTCTTCGACGCGCTGCGCCGTATCCACTCCGTCACCCTGGACGCCCACGCGCTCAAAGCCATCGAGCAGGGCGGACTCGACCGGGCGGCCCGCGAGGAACTCGACTTCTTCCACTGGTGCCCGTCGCCGCGCGAGTGGTGGCAGGTCGCGTACACAGCGCAGGGCGACATGGCCGGCATCCACATCCCGGCCCACAATCCGACGGGTCCCTGCATCGCTTTCATCGGCGTCCTGCCGGAACACCGCGGACACGGCTACGCCTACGACCTCCTGGCCGAGTGCGCCCACTTCCTCGTCGAGCAGGGGGCGGAGTTCGTCGCCGCGGCGACGGATCAGGGCAACTTCCCGATGGCGGCGAACTTCGCGAAGGCCGGCTTCCCGGTGGTGAAGGAGCGGCTCAACTTCGAACCGGTGTAGGAGCGGGCCGTCCCCGCCCGGGTGGCAGGCTGTCCGGGGCAGTGACCGCGGGCGGGAGACGGAGGGGCCGTGGGGTTCGAGGGCGACGTCTGACAGGTGCACGGGGCCGGGGAACCGGTCGGGGAGATCCGGATCGACGACGCCGACTTCCCGTGGCTCTCGGGCCGCTTCACCCCGGGCCCCGGGTTCGCCGCCGTCCGGGACCTGTTCGCCCGCGAACTCGCCCTGACCGAACGGGACGACGAGGGCCCACCGGGAGGAGTGGGAGGCTGCGTACGCCGACATCAGACGCCATGTCTCCCTCTCCTCCCCGGACGGCCCCGTCCCCGAGTTCCTCCTGCACATCGACGGCGAGAGGGCCTGGTTCCGCTGGAGCGACGAGCCCTTCGACGAGGACCAGGGGGTGTCTAGGACCCGTTGTTCAGCAGGTCCTCGGCCGCCGTGAGGATCTCCGTCACCCGGAGGCCGAACGCCGCGTCGCAGGCGTGCGGGCGGCCGGTCCGGGCGGCGTCGAGCAGCGCGTCCGCAGCCCGCTTCAGCGCGGGCACCGCCCCGTCGGCGCTGTCCGGCAGCGCCGCGACCCCGGACTCCCCACGCAGCTCCACAGCGGCACCGGCCGCGGCGGGCGGTGCCGTCAGGCTCAGAGTGAGGGTGCTCGACGCGCCACCGGTGTGGTCGAGGACGACATGCGCCGTGTCCCCGGGGCCGTAGGCCGCCGCCGTCACGCGCCGCACGTCGCCTAGGACCGGCAGCAGCACGGACAGGGCGTGCGGGCCGACGTCCCACAGGGCGCCCTTCTCCCGCCGCCACGGCGTCGCGAAGGGGCTCTCGCCGGTGAACACCGCCCCGAGCCACTCGGCGCGCCCCGTGAACCAGCCCGGCACCGCCGCCTGCTCGGCGATCCATGCCGCCGGCACGGGCTGGAAGCGGGTCGTGAAGAACACGACCGAGGCGACACCGGCCTCCTCGGCGGCCTCGACCACGGCCCGCCCCTGCTCCACCGTCGGCGCGAGCGGCTTGTCGAGCAGCAGATGACACCCGGCCCGCGCCGCCCGGGCGGCCAGTGAGGCCTGCACCTCGGGCGGCAGCGCCACGGCGACCGCGTCCACGTCGGCGAACAGCTCGTCGGCGTCGTCGTAGGCGCGGACAGCGTGCCGCTCCGCCAGTTCCTTCGCGGCTTCGGGGCGACGGCCCCACACACCCGCGAAGTCCAGCTCCTCGTGCCCGCTCAACGCGGGTGCGTGGGCCATCTGTGCCCAGGGTCCGGTGCCGAGCAGTCCTATGCGCATGCCGCCGCCTCTCCACGCTGCCAGGACGAAGAGCGTGCCACACGGAAACAGCCGGCGGACAACAAGAAAGGCAAGGAGCGCTCTCCTTGCCTGTCTCAAGTTATAGCCCACGGGGGGCCTTGCGGCAAGGCCCCCCATCTGCCGCAGACTGTCCGGCCTAGGCCCAGGACCTGCGGAAACGGGAGCATGACGTGACCCCTGCGACCACGAGCGCGTTCGATCTTCCCGACCGCCTCGCGCACAAGGCCGCCCCGGCGCTGATCGCCGGGGACGAGCAGCACTTCGCCGCCATCGCCGACTGCCTGGAGCAGTCCATCACCGAACTGTCCGACCGTCTGGAGACCGCGCGCAGGGCACCCGGCGGCAAGGGCAGGCAGGCCATGGACCGGGATGCCGAGATCTACCGGCTGACCGCGCGCCTGCGCGCCCTGCGCCGCTTCGGACTCGACCTGTGCCTCGGGCACATGGTCGGCGCGGACGACTCCGAGCCCGTGTACGTGGGACGGCTCGGCCTGACGGACAGCGAGGGGCGTCGGCTGCTGGTCGACTGGCGTTCCCCGGCCGCCGAGCCGTTCTTCGGCGCCACCCACGGCAACCCGATGGGCCTGGCGAGCCGCCGCAGGTACCGCTGGACCGGCGGCCGGGTCGGCGACTACTGGGACGAGGTGTTCACCGCGGACGGGTTCGACGGGCACGCCGCGCTCGACGACCAGTCCGCCTTCATCGCCAGCCTCGGCACCAACCGCTCGCCCCGCATGCGGGACGTGCTCGGCACCATCCAGGCCGACCAGGACGCCATCGTCCGCGCCGGTTCCCGCGGTGCCCTCGTCGTCGACGGCGGCCCGGGCACCGGCAAGACCGTCGTCGCCCTGCACCGCTCCGCCTACCTCCTCTACTCCGACCCCCGCCTCGGGCAGCACCGCCGGGGCGGCGTGCTCTTCGTCGGCCCGCACCGGCCCTACCTGTCCTACGTCTCCGACGTCCTGCCCGGCCTCGGCGAGGAGGGCGTGCAGACCTGCATCCTGCGCGACCTCGTCGACGAAGGCGCCACCGCGGGGGCCGAAACCGACCCGGAGGCGGCCCGCCTGAAGTCGTCCGCGGACATGGTGCGGGCGATCGAGAAAGCCGTCCGGTTCTACGAGGAGCCGCCCACCGAGCCGATGACGGTCACGACCCACTGGTCCGACATCCGCCTGAGCGCCGGGGACTGGGCCGTGGCGTTCGAGGCGGCGGAACCCGGCACGCCCCACAACGAGGCACGTGACCAGGTCTGGGAGGAGCTGCTGACGATCCTCGTGGACAAGCACGAGGGCGACGCCCCGGACGACCTGCTCCGCAAGGCGCTGTCGCGGGACCGGGAGCTGCTCACGGCCTTCCACCGCGCCTGGCCGCTGCTCGAAGCGACCGACCTCGTAGGGGACCTCTGGTCCGTGCCCGCCTACCTGCGGATGTGCGCGCCCTGGCTCAGCCGCGACGAGGTGCGCACGCTGCAACGCGAGGAACCCCAGGCCTGGACGGTGTCCGACCTGCCGCTGCTGGACGCGGCACGCCAGCGGCTCGGCGACCCGGAGGCCTCACGGCGCAAGCGCCGGCAGGAGGCCGCCGTCGCCGCCCAGCAGGCGGGCATGGCCGACGTCATCGACAACCTGCTTCAGGCCCACAGCTACGACGACGGCGAAGGCGTGCTGGTCATGCTGCACGGGCAGGACATGCGCAACTCGCTGGTCGACGTCAGTGCCCTGCCCACCGCCGACCCGGACCGGCTCGCCGGGCCGTTCGTGCACATCGTCGTGGACGAGGCGCAGGAACTGACCGACGCGGAATGGCAGATGCTGCTGGTGCGCTGCCCGTCGCGCAGCTTCACCATCGTCGGGGACCGCGCCCAGGCCCGGCACGGGTTCACGGAGTCGTGGCGGGAACGGCTGGAGCGGATCGGGCTGGACCGGATCGACATGGCCTCCCTGAGCATCAACTACCGGACCCCCGAGGAGATCATGGCGCAGGCCGAGCCGGTCATCCGGGCCGCATTGCCGGACGCCAACGTGCCGACGTCGATCCGCAGCGGTGGCGTCCCCGTCCGCCACGGGTCCGCCGCGGAGCTGACGTCGATCCTCGACACCTGGCTGGCCGGACACGCCGACGGGATCGCCTGTGTGATCGGCGATCCCGGGTTCCGGCCCGCCTCGCCCCGCGTCCGGTCGCTCACCCCGGAGCTGTCGAAGGGGCTGGAGTTCGACCTGGTCGTCCTCGTCGACCCGGAGGACTTCGGCGACGGCGTCGAGGGCGCCGTCGACCACTATGTGGCGATGACCCGGGCCACGCGGGAGCTCGTGATCCTCACGAGCTCCTGACGCCCCGCCCGGGCCCGGGCAGCAGCCCTAGGCGGCCAGCTCCTTGCGGATGCGGTCCAGCATGAACGCCGACGACTGACGGGCCCGCTCCTCCCAGGCGAAGACACAGGCCGTGGCGACCCCGTCGAAGCCCAGCTCGCGCAGGGTGCCGAAGAAGGCGTCCCAGTCGACCTCGCCCTGGCCGATGTCGAGGTGCTGGTGGATCCGGGCCGGGGTGCCCGGCGGGTTGAGGATGTAGCGCAGGCCGCTGGAGCCCTTGTGGTTGAAGGAGTCCGCGATGTGCACGTGCTGGAGCTTGTCACCGGCGTAGCGCATCATCGCCGCGATGTCCGCCGTCGGGTCGGCGCCCGAGAGGTGGAAGGTGTGCGGCGCGCAGTAGAGGTAGTTCACCCACGGCTTGTTGATCGCGCGGACGAGATCGACGGCCGGGGTGTTCTCCTCGCAGAAGTCGTCCGGGTGGGCCTCCAGGTTGAGGGCGATGCCCTCCCGCTCGAAGACCGGCGCCAGCTCCTCCAGCGAGCGCCAGAAGGCGGCCTCGCTCTCGGCGGCGTGCTCGGGGCGGCCGTTGAACTCCGAGTTCATCAGCGGGCATTCGAGGTCGGCGGTGATCTCGATCATCCGCTTCCAGTAGCGGACGGCCGCCTGCCGCTCGGTCTCGTCCGGCGCGGACCACTTGTACAGCGGCAGCACCGAGGACAGCTGGACACCGTGCGTGCGCAGCGCGCTCTTCAGCTCAGCCACCCGCGCGTCGTCCGCACGCGGGTGCAGGAAGAACGGCATGAAGTCCTCGCGCGGCGACAACTCGATGTACTCGTAGCCGAGTTCGGCGACCGTGCGAACCATCTCGTCGAGCGGCAGGGCGCGGAACATGTACGGGTCGAGGGCGATCTTCACGCGGTGCCTCCGTAGAACGCGGGCCGGGGCTTCATGTCGGTGGTCACGGTCTCGCCGCCGGCCTCCAGGGACCGAACGGCGGCGTCGGTGATGACGGTGGCGGCGTAACCGTCCCAGGAGGACGGGCCGGTGGGCTCGGTGCCGGCCGCCACGGAGGCGACCCACTCGCGGAACTCGGTGTCGAAAGCCTCCGCGAACCGGTCCTTCCAGTCCTGCGGCACGCCCGTGCCGTGCCGGGCGGCGGTGCGGATCCCGACGGCCGCCGGGTCGGGCAGCCGGACCAGCCCGTCCTCGCCGACGACCTCGCACTGGATGTCGTAGCCGTACTGGCAGTTGACGAAGACCTCCAGGTCGATCCGGACACCCGAGGCCGTCTCGAAGATCATGATCTGGGGGTCCCTCAGGTGCGCGAAGCGCTTGCTCGTGGCGCGCGGGGTGACCACCTGGGCGGAGACGATCTCGTCGTCCAGCAGCCAGCGCAGCACGTCGATCTCGTGCACGGCCGTGTCCTGGGCGGCCATGGCGGAGTGGTACGACTCCGGCACGGCCGGGTTGCGGTGTGCGCAGTGCACGAGCAGCGGAGCCCCGAGCGAACCGGTCGCCAGGACCTCCTTCATCTGGCGGTAGCCGGCGTCGAAGCGGCGCATGAAACCGACCTGCACCAGACGGCGGCCGTGCGCCCGCTCGGCCTCGACGATCCGCAGACAGTCCTCGGCGGTCGTGGCCAGCGGCTTCTCGCAGAACACCGGCTTGCCGGCGGCGATAGCGTTCAGGACGTGCTCGGCGTGGTGGGCCCCCAGGAGGTGACGAGGACGGCGTCCACGTCACCGGAGGCGACCAGGTCCGCGCCGGTGGGCAGCGCGGTGGCACCGACCCTGGCGGCCACCTCGGCGGCGCGCTCGGCGTCCACGTCGGCCACGGCCGTGACAGCGGCGCCGGTGACGACCTCGGTGAGCCGCCGGATGTGGTCCTGGCCGATCATTCCGGCGCCGATGACGCCTACACGTACGGTCATGGTGAAACTCCTCGGAAGGTGGTCAGGAGAAACGCGTCCGGAGCTCGGCCTCGAGGGTCTCGAGCGTGCGGCCCTTGGTCTCGGGGACGTACAGCTTCACGAAGGTGAGGGACAGCAAGCCCGCCACCACGAACAGGAAGAAGGTGTTGGAGATCCCGATCCCGGAGACCAGGGACGGGAAGACCAGCCCGATCGCGAAGTTGGTCAGCCACAGCACCACGGCCGCCACCCCCATGCCGAAGCCGCGCATCCGCATCGGGAAGATCTCCGACAGCATCAGCCAGGTCACCGGCGAGATCGCGCCCTGCTGGAAGGCGAGGAACGTGACCGTCATGGCGAGCACCGCGAACGCCCGCGGGTCCCCGGAGGGCAGCACCAGCGAGAGGACACCGATCAGCAGCAGGGCGGCGGTCGTCCCCACCTGACCGGTCATCAGCATCGGGCGGCGCGGGACCCGGCCCAGCAGCCAGATGCCGACGAAGGTGGCCAGCACCGAGATCACACCGTTGGCGATGTTCGCCGTCAGCGCGCTGTCGGCGGCGAAACCGGCGTCGGTCAGGATCTGCGTGCCGTAGTACATGATCGTGTTCACGCCGGTGATCTGCTGCACGATCGCGATGCCGAACCCGACGCCCATCAGCTTGCGCAGCCAGGGCGTGTTCTTGATGTCCTGCCAGCCGCCGAGCTTCTCCCGCTCGTCCCTGACGGCGAGCGCGGTGACCTCCTTCAGCTCGGCCTCGGCCCGGGCCTGCGAGCGCACCTGCTTCAGGACGTCGAGGGCCTCGCCGAAGCGGCTCCTGGAGGCCAGCCAGCGCGGGCTCTCCGGCATCACCAGCATGCCGAACCACAGCACCACGGCCGGCAGTGTGGCGATGACCAGCATCCAGCGCCACACACCGCCCGACTCGCCGCCGACCTGCGCGATGATCGCGTTGGACGTGAAGGCCAGCAGCTGACCGCTGACGATCATCAGCTCGTTGCGGGTGACGAGGGCGCCACGCCGCTCGGCGGGCGACACCTCCGCGAGATACACCGGCACGGTCACCGAGGCGCCGCCGACCGCGAGACCGAGTACGAACCGCGCCACGATCATCACGGCGGTCGTCGGGGCGAGCGTGCAGCCCAGAGCGCCGATGAAGAACAGCACGGCCAGCAGCAGGATGGCGCGCCGCCTGCCTCGCGCGTCCGACAACCGGCCGCCGGTCACCGCGCCCAGCGCGGCACCCAGCAGCAGCGAGCTGGTGACCATGCCCTCGGTGACCGGGGTCAGGCCGAGGTCCTCGGTCATGTAGGGCAGGGCGCCGTTGATGACGCCGGTGTCGTAGCCGAAGAGGAGACCACCGAACGTGGCGATGATGGTGATGACCCGCAGCCGCCGGGAGACCGCCGCAGGGGCGTCGTCCGCCACAACGGTGGCCGGGGTGGGTGCCGGAGTCGCGTCGTCCCTGACGTCCATGGCCGCTCCTTACCTGTCGTAGTTCGGGCGCCGGGTACCCGACAGGCCGCAGCCGGCCAGGTGCCGCCGGGTGCTGACCGCGATGGGCAGCGGCACCTCGGGAGCGCACGGGTACAGGTCCTGCTCGACGATCACGAACAACTCGGCGTCCAGCCGGGCGAGTTCGGAGACCACGCCGGCCGGCTCGGGCACTCCGGCGGGCGGCGACACGCACACCCCGCGCCGCACGGCCTCACCGAACGACAGGTCCTCGGCGGCCACCTGGGCGAGAATCTCCGGGTCCATCTGCTTGATGTGGACGTAACCGACCCGCTCGCCGAACCGGCGGATCAGGTCAAGGCTGTCCCCGCCGCCGTACGCCACATGCCCGGTGTCCAGGCACAGGTTGGTGTAGCGGCTGTCCGACTCGTTCAGCAGCCGCTCGATCTCCGGTTGCGTCGAGCTCCGGCCACTCGTAGCCGGCCTGGACCAGCTCGTCGAGGAAGCGGGTGTACGGCACCTGCTGCTCGTCCTCGGGGAACCAGACGCCCCAGGAGCCGGGGGCGGACCCGCGAGGCACAGGTTGCCGACGGTGGTACGGAGAGGGGGAGGCGCCGTTGCCATGGTGGTGTCCTTCACGCTGCGTTTCCGCTTGCTGTCGCGCGCTACTAGCGCGCTCTAGTTCGAGTACGATGACCCCTGTCCAAATGTCATGTCAATAGCTGGTCGCCGGGAGATCGCAGGATCGCGTACGAGGTTCCGCACGGGCCCCGTAAGGTGTGCGACGTCGGAGGGGTGGGTTCACAGGTGGATGCATCGGGCAGGCAGCGGCCCACGATGGCGGACGTCGCCGAGAAGGCGGGCGTCTCCCGCGCACTCGTCTCGATCATCTTCCGCAACCAGCCCGGAGCCGGCCAGGAGACCCGGGAACGGGTCCTGCGTGTGGCCGACGAGATCGGTTACCGGCCGGACAGCGCGGCCCGGCTGCTGGCCCGTGGCCGCAGCCGCACGCTCGGCGTCATGTTCACCGTGCAGCAGACCTTCCACACGGACCTCATCACGGGCATCTATCCCGAAGCCGAACGGCTCGGTTACGACGTGCTGCTCTCCGGGGCGACGCACGGCCGCAGCGAGGCCAAGGCGGTCGAGGCACTGCTCAGTCACCGCTGCGAGGCGGTGATCCTGCTCGGCCCGGACGCCGAGTCCGCCTACCTGGACGAACTCGGGCAGCGCACGGTCGCCGTCTCGGTCAGCCGTCGCGTGCCCCGGGCCCGGGTCGACTTCGTGCACTCGGCCGAGGGCAAGGGTGTCCGGCAGGCCATGGACCACCTGGTGGAGCTGGGGCACCGCCGGATCGTGCACATCGACGGCGGACGCGGCCCCGGCTCGGCGGAGCGCCGGCGTGCCTACCGGGCCGCGATGCGCCGCCACGGGCTGGAGGCCGGGGCACGGGTGATTCCCGGTCACCACACCGAGGAGTCCGGTATCGAGACCGGCCGCAGGCTCCTGGCCGAGCGGGACGGCGGGCAGCCGCTGCCGACGGCCGTCCTCGCCGGCAACGACCGCTGCGCGATGGGTCTGCTGATGGCGCTGACCCGGGCGGGCGTGGAAGTCCCGCGCGATCTGTCCGTGGTCGGCTACGACGACAGCCACCTCTCCCACCTGATGCCGATCGGTCTGACCACCGTCCGCCAGGACGCCCTCCTGATGGCCGAGCACGCCGTCCGTTTCGCCGTCGAGCGGCTGGAGGAGCGGGAGTTGGAGCCGCGGGAGGCGGTGCTGGACCCCAAGCTGGTGGTGCGGGGGACGAGCGGGCCGGTCCCGAAGGGCCCGGGGCCGGCCTGACACGGCAGACCCCGTCGCCCGGTTCCGCTAGCGCGTGCCCTTCCCGGCGAACTTCGCGACGCTGTCGACGTTGTCCCTCGTGACGAAGGCCGGTCCGGTGAGCACGGGAGCGGTGCCGCCACCGCTGACGTTGCCGTTGGTCTTGTACAGCCACAGCGCGTCCACGGCCAGGTAGCCCTGGAGGAAGGGCTGCTGGTCGACGGCGAACTCGATGCTGCCGCCCTGGATGGCTTTGACGAGGTCCTTGTTGAGGTCGAACGTGGCGACCTTCGCCTTGCTGCCCGCGTCCTTCACCGACTGCACGGCGGTCAGGGCGATCGGGGCGCCGAGCGTGACCACCCGGTCGATGGAGGAGTCCTTCTGGAGCTTGGCGGTCAGCGTCGACTTCACCGAAGGCATGTCGGTGCCGTTGACGTACAGGTTCTCCGTCGTGCCCTCGAAGCCCTTCTTCAGTCCGGCGCAGCGGGCCTCCAGGGCGACCTGGCCCTGCTCCTGCATGACGCAGACGGCGTGCTTGACGCCCTGTTGATTGAGGCGCTCGCCGAACGCCTGCCCCGCGATGTTCTCGTCCTGGCCGAAGTACTCGAGCATGCCGAGCTCCTTCCAGTCGTCCAGGCCGGAGTTGAAGCCGACGACGGGGATGCCGGCCGCCTTGGCCTTCGCGACCACTCCCTTCATCGCGTCGGGTTTGGCGGCGGTGAGGGCGATGCCGTCGACCTTCTGGTCGATGGCGTTCTGCACGAGGTTGGCCTGATTCCCGGCGACGGGTCGCTGGAGTAGACGAGCTTGATGTTGTCCTTCGCGGCGGCGGCCTGGGCGCCCTTGCGGATCAGGTCCCAGAACGTGTCACCCGGCGCCGCGTGGGTGACCAGGGCGACGGTCATCCGCGGGGTGGTGGCCTTGCCTGCGGCGGCCTCGGTGCCGCCGGCCTCGGACCTCTTCCCGCCGGAGCCGCTGGAGCAGCCCGCGGCGAGCAGGGCGCCGACGACGGCGGCGGTGGTCAGGGCGGCGGCTCTGTGGTGTCTGCGCATGTCGGATGCACCTCACTGTGCTGGGACGAGGGTGCCGCGCCCGGTCCGGGAAGCGGGCGGTGGGTGGGCGCCCGGGGCGGCGGCGGTCATGGGTGGTGCGGCGGTCCTGGGTGCGGACCCCTGCCTACTCGGTGACTGGAGCGCGCCACTAGCGCGCTCTAGTGGCAGGTACTATGCGGGCGCCCCGGGGGGATGTCAACGGCTTTGTCAGGACGTACCAACAAAAGAGGGCCGCCCGTACGCACCGGCGCTGAACCGTGGGTACGGGCGGCCTCGGGCGGGACGGTCCCGGACCGTCCTGCCCGGGCTCAGTTCTCCGTGCTGATGTTGACCATCCAGGGGACGCCGAAGCGGTCCGTGCACATGCCGAACACGTCGCCCCACATCTGCTTCTCCAGCGGCACCGACACTGAACCGCCCTCGGACAGCTTCTCCCAGTAGCCGCGCAGCTCGGCGTCGTCGTCGCCGCTCAGGCTCACGGAGTAGGACCTGCCCTGCTCGGACTCCATGCCGGGCGGGTTGTCCGCGCCCATCAGGGTGAAGCCGCCGGTGGTTTCCAGCATGCCGTGCATGATCTTGTCGGCGTTCGGGGCGTCCGCCTGTCCGAACTCGCCGTAGCTGTTGAGGTCGAGGGTGCCGCCGAAGACCTCCTTGTAGAACTCCATCGCCTGCCGGGCGTCGCCGTTGAAGCTGAGGTACGGGTTGAGGCGCGAGGCCATGAGAACCTCCCAGAAGGGGGCAAAGGGTCATTTTCGCGCAGCGTATCGCCAGGCACCGGCAACGGCTCGTCGAGCGGCCCGCACCCCGGGCGAAACGAGGTGTCTCCGCCGCCGGTGCCATCGCCAACCGCACTGTTAACGTTGCCTCTTGAGCAGAGGGGGAGGCGGCGACTCATGCCATCGACGTTCCGCATCGGCGGGGATCTGGACGTACGCCGGCTCGGTTTCGGAGCCATGCGTCTGCCCACCGAGCCCGGTTCCGGCCGGGAGAACGCCCTCGCGGTCGCCCGCCGGGCCGTGGAGCTGGGCGTCACGCTGATCGACACGGCGCACCTGTACGGCGGCGGAGCCAACGAGGAGCTCCTCGCCGAGGCTCTGCACCCCTACCCGGAGGGCCTGCTGATCACCACCAAGGTCGGTGTCGTGCGCACCGGCCCCGGCGGCGAGTGGAAGCTCGACGGACGGCCGGAGATCCTGCGTGACCAGGTCCAGCAGGCCCTGCGCCGGCTGCGGACCGAGCGGATCGAACTGCTTCAGCTGCACCGCATCGACCCCGACACGCCGCTCGCCGACCAGCTCGGCGCCCTGCGGGAGCTCCAGACGGAAGGCCTGGTCGGCCGGATCGGGCTGTCGGAGGTCACCGTCGACGAGCTGGAGCGGGCCCGGGCGCTCGTCGACATCGTGAGCGTGCAGAACCGCTACAACCTGCTCGACCGGGAGCACGAGCCGGTGCTCGACGCCTGTGCGGCGGCCGGTATCGCCTTCCTGCCGTGGCGGCCCGTGGCCTGGGGGAAGACGGGGGCCGAGGGCGAGATCGCCGCCGTCGCGGCCGAGCTCGGGGCCACGCCCACGCAGGTCGCGCTCGCCTGGCTCCTGGACCGCGCGCCGGTCGTCCTGCCGATCCCTGGCACGGCCCGGACCGGGCATCTGGAGGAGAACGTCGCCGCGGCGGGTCTGCGGCTGACACCCGCCCAGCGCGACCGCCTCGACCGGCTTGCCGAGGGGGCGCAGGGCGCACCGGGCTGAGGGGTTGGGGTCCGGGCCATATCCGTGTCCCCCTCGTCCACGCCACGGGCAGCCGCTCGACGGTCAGGGCGAGCAGCGACCGGCCCATGCCCGGTGACGGGGACGACGAGCCGGGCATGGGCCGGACGGCGCCGCTCAGTGCGGACTCACCGTGCCCGCCGCCACGCCCTGGCCGGAGTGCGAAGGCTTACGCCTCGTCCGACGACCCGTTGTTCCAGTCGTACGGGCCGCCGCCCCGCCATTCGATCAGCTCGGTGTCGTCGACGGCCGTGTCCGCGGTGGGCAGGCCCTCGCGGTGCAGCAGGTCCAGTACGTCGAAGAGGCTGTAGGCGACGCCCATGCGCTCGCCACGGATGGTCACCAGCCGTCCGCCGTCCGTCGCGGGCGGCTGCACGACCACAGGGGGTTGACCGTCCATAGCCCCACCATGCTCCCGAAACGGCCGGTTCGCAGCTCGGTGGCGTCCAGAAGCGGTACGAACCCCTTTCCCCTTCCGTAGTGGGGGCGCGCTGTGCGCCGGTGACAAGGCGCGATCCGGAAGCTGAGTTCTCATCAGCACTCCCTGAGAGCGTCGGCATCACCGCCCTAGCGTCCGTGGCATGGACATGAACCGCACAAGCAGAGGGAAGTGGCGCGGTGCCGTGCTGGCGGTGCTGCTGACCGCCGGAACACTCACGGCCGCCGCCCCGGGCGCCCGCGCCGACGGGGCGCGCACCGAGACCCCGGCGAAGTCGACATCGCCGGTGACCGGAGTGACGGAGTCGGTGGTGCGGGTGAAGGTGCCACTGCCGGAATCGGCCGGACCGCGCCCGGCGGCGTGCGACTGGCTGTCGTACCTGCGCTACCGTTCCGCCCGCGGGCCCGCCGCGTCGGCCGACGCCGACCGGATCCTCGTCGCCCAGCCCGGCATCCTGGAAGGGGCCGGAGCCTTCGACAGCGTCGCACGCAACACCGTCGCGCGGGCCGCCGAGCAGGGGGCGCACATCGAGTTCTGGGCGCTGGACCGGCGCTCCAACTGCCTGGAGGACCGCACCGGCATCGCCTCCGGCGACCAGCACACCGCAGTCGACTACTACTACCGCGGCAAGCAGGTCGGCGGCCGGACCTTCGCCGGCTTCGCCGGCAACGCACAGCTGGGCTGGATGGCGAAGCTCGGGATCGAGCAGACCGTACGCGACCAGTACGACCTGCTCACCGCCGAGTTGCCGTCCCAGGCGCAGCGCAAGCGGAAGGTACTGTGCGGCGGGCACTCGCTGGGCGGTGTGATCACCGGGTACTTCGCCGCCGCCGACTTCGACGGCAATCGCGTTACCACGGCGGACGCCGGGTACAACCAGTGCGCCGGCTACTTCGCTCTCGACACGACCGTCTCCACCTCACTGGCCGACCTCAGCGGCAGCATCCCGGACGACACCAACCTGCCCGACATCGGCCTGGGATACGGCGTCGTGCAGGCCGGACTGGACAGCGGGGTGCTGCCACGCACGCTGACCGCGCCGGTGCTGCTCAACCCCGAGACCATGACCCTGCTCGGCATCGCCGGTCTCGGCGCCCTCAACGACCTGGACGGCGAGGCCGACCTGCCCGGCTACCTGCCCTCCAACCTCAACATCGAGGCCACCCACCGCTTCCTGTTCGCCAAGGACACCGCCGCCTTCCTCAGCGGCAAGCCCGCGGTGAAGGACTTCCGGCTCACCAACGGGGCCGTACTCGGGGCGCTGCTGGACGACAACTCCGTGCCGCTGGCGTTCCTGCAGACCAGCGTGGGCTTCTTCGACGGCGGACCGATCGCCGACAAGAGCTTCCCCGTCGCCAACGGCGGTGACCGGCAAGCCGGGCCGTACGGCACCGCGTACAAGGCCATCCCGGACCGGCCGCAGGGCCCGCTCTACACCTGGCGCAACTACGACCGCGTCGGCGACGCGGACGACCCCGGCTACCGGTCGGCCGACGGCACCCCGTTCACCGACGCCGGCGAGGAGGTCACCGACGTGCGGCAACTGGCCCGCAGCCTGGCCGAGCAGCCGCTGGACTTCACCGAGCAGTACTTCCCGACCAAGCTGGTCACGGACATCCAGCTGTCCACCTCGCCGCAGGTGAAGAAGCTCGTCGTCCATCCCGAGGGGCTCAAGGCCAATCCGGTGCTCACCGTGCTCGCCGGTGAGGGGCTGCTGGCCGGGCGGGTCCCGGCCGAGCTGCATCCGGTGGTCGCCGACGGCTACCAGCACCTCGACGTCCTGACCGCGGCGTCCGTGCAGAACAACGGCCGGCCGGAGCCAGTCTCCACCAGCCTCGCCGGCTTCGCGCGGGCACCGCGTTAGCCCTTGCCCGTACACACGCCCGGGGCCCGGGAGGATCTCCTCCCGGGCCCCTTCGTGTACGGGTGGGGCTCAGAGCCTGCCCGCGGCGAACGTGGCCGCCTCCTCGGCGTCGTCCCGGTAGCTCAGGTGCGCCCCGACGTCACCCCCGCCGTTCTCGCAGACGGGGTCGCCCTGGGCGCAGAGGTCGAGCGTGCGGCTCTGGTAGGTGCCGGTGACGCTCTTGCCGAGCGCGCGGATCGGGTTGCCGAACAGCAGCACCGCGGCGACCTTCGGCTCGAGTGCCGCGGGCAGCGTCGCCACGATGGGGCTGCCGACCACCGCGCCCGCGCTGCTGATGCCGATCGAGTTGTCGACGACGTTCGCGCCCTGCGAATAGCCGACGAGAACGAACTTCTGACCCGGGCAGGCGGCGGCCTGGCTCTTCACATGGTTCACCAGGTCCAGATTGCCCTGTGCCGCGGATGTGGGGGAGAGGTCGGCGGGGTAGTTCACCTTGTAGCTGGACAGGTTTTTGCCCACCGCTTTCTTCTGCAGGGCGGAATACACCGGGTCGCCGACGATGAAGCCGAGCGTGCCCGGCTCGAAGGTGCCGCGGGCGGCGACGACCTCGACGTCCGAGCAGGCCGCGGCCATGGCCGGGGGAGCCGAGAGGGTGGCAAGTCCGGCCCCGCCGGCCAGTGAGAGCGCCGCGAGACACATACGGATACGCATGGGGGATCCTCCGCGTGGGAGGCGCGTGGAGCGCCTGCGAAAAAGAACGCCCCGAACGTATTGGCTTTCTCGCTTCTGCTGTTATGGACGGGATTATGGAAACCCCGCAGATTTTTGTCGCCGATTGAGTAAGCCACCCGAAAGCTGAGGTCAGTTCTGCTTCGTGTGCAGCGATTCCGCGCGCAACGCGAGAATGAGGTCGAGGCGGGTCTCCGGGTCGTGCAGGGCGTCGCCGAAGAGCTTCTCCAGCTGGCGCAGGCGGTAGCGGACCGTCTGCGGGTGGATGTGCAGCCGTGCGGCGACGTCCGGCACGTTGCTGCCGCTCAGCAGCCAGGCCAGCAGTGTCTCGGCGAGCCGGTCGCGCTGCCCCGCCGAGACCGTGTCGAGGGGCGCGAGGACCCGCGCCCGCAGGCGCTCCAGCAGCGGCTCGTCGCCGTGCAGCAGTAGCGTCGACAGATGCTCGGAGCAGCGCACCACGCCCTGCCGGGAAAGCACCCCGCGGCCCATCAGTCCGAGCGCCCGGGTGGCCAGGCGCAGCGACTGGGCGGCCTCGGTGACCGGGGCCGTCGGGCCGATCGCCGCGGGCCGGCCGCGCAGCGCGAGCGTGAACGCCCGGCCACCGATGCCGCCCGGGCCGTCCGGGTCGGGCACCAGCATGCGCGGCGGGCGGGACCCCATGTCCACCAGCGCACCCGCCGCCGCCAGCGGCCGGTCCTCCTCCCGCCGGTCCGGTGCCGCCGCGAGCGCCACGACGGCGACCGTCCGCGGCACCGGCCAGCGCGCGCTGTGCGCCAGGTCCTGCACGGCCTCCAGCGCCACCGGCCCGTCCTCCAGGAGCAGGTCGAGCAGGCGCTTGCGGCGCCGCTCCAGCTCGTCCGAGCTGCGCAGTTGAGCCTCCGCATACCCGGACGCGGCCGCCTGGGCGACCTCGTGCACGGTCCGGAACGCCAGCTCCCCCAGCGCGGTCACGACCGTGGAGTCCAGCCCGAGTTCCTCCGCCGTACGGCCCATCAGCCGCCAGGCGCGCATGCCGCCGACCCGGAGCGCGGACTGCAGAGCGTCCAGGCTGCGGCCCTCCAGGGCCTCGCCCCGGCCGAGTTCGTAGTACGTGGCCGCGATCGCGCCCCCGTCGTCGCGCGGGTCGGCGATGTGGTCGACGAACAAGGTCAGCGCCTGCACCACCCCGGACCGCAGGTTCTGGCGGTAGGCCCCGTCGGCGGGCCGCGCGTACTCGGGGACCTGACGGCGGACCTCCTCCTCCACCTCGTCGGCGACGGCGGCCAGTTGGGAGCGCAGCAGCTCCGCCAGCTCGGGCGGGACCAGGGGCACGGCGGGGCGGTCCGGCACGCCGTGCGGAGTGGGCACAGCCATCACGGACCCTCCTTTCGACCGGAAGCGGCTCACCCGCGGGCTGATGCCTGTGGGACGAGTGGGAAGTCCTGTGTTGGACGGACGACCCCTCCGCTCCGTTCCGTGCCCCGACGGCACCCCCGTCACTCGGGCACGCCCAGCGCACGGGCGAGGACAGGCCACGACGCTGCGAACTCCGGCTTCCAGTGCGCCCAGTCGTGTCCGCCGCCCCCGTAGAAGTGCGTGGTGGCCCGGATCCCCGTGAGGGCCAGCGTGCGGGCGAAGCCCTGGGCCGAGGGCCACAGGGCGCTCTCCAGTATCCCGGGCAGCGGATCGCCGCCACCGCCCACTCCGCTGCCCTGCGACACGTACAGCGCTGTGCCGCGCAGCCCGGTGGCACGGGCCCGCGGGTTGAAGTCACGCCAGGTCAGGACGTTCAGCAGCGGATTGCCCCACAGGGACGCGGCCGGCAGGTTCTCGCGGGCCACGATCGCGTCCATGATGGCGGGAACACCGGGGGCCGTGGTGTCGAGGATGCCGCTGTAGGAGGCCGCCGCGGCGAACGCCCCGGGGTGGCGGGCCGCGTGCGCCATCGCCCCGTAGCCACCGGTGGAGACGCCGGCGACCGCCCGTACGCCGGAGGCCCGGTACTCCCGGGCGAGCAGCGCGGGCACCTCCTTCACCTGGAACGTCTCGTAGTCGGGGCCGCCGCGCCAGACGCTCGGAATGCCGGTGGGGCCCGCGTCCGGCATCGCCACGATCAGGTCGCGGCCCTCGGTGAAGGCCTCGATGTCGGTCTCGCGGGTCCAGGAGGTGTAGTCGTCGTGGGCGCCGTGCAGCAGGTACAGCACGGGGTACTTCTTCTCCGGGCGCGTACCGAAGTCGGACGGCAGGATCAGCCGGACCGGCGCGCTGCGGCCGAGCGCGGCGGAAGGCACGGACACGTCCCGTGTGCGGGGTCCGAGCCGGGTGGCCGCCCGGGCCGGGGCCGTACCGGCCGCGGCCCCCAACAGGGCGGCGAGACCGGCGGCGGCCGTCGCTCTGGCGACGGTGCGCCGGGACACTCCGGCAACGGGCTTCTGCGGCAGGTCGGGCATGACGGCTCCTCGGGTTGCGTGTCAGGGGGCCGGCTCGGCGAGCATCCGGCTCAGGTGGGTGGCGATCTCGTCGACGTGCGGCGGATCGAGCAGCGACAGATGGTGGCCGGGCACCGGCACCACCTCCAGGCGCGGGCACACCTCGTCCCAGCCCAGCGCCGGGTCGTCCCGCTCGTACGCCGGGTCGCGCACGGTGTGCGGCGCGGGTTCGGTGGCCCGGTACAGGACCACCGGCCCGGCGTAGTCGCCGGGCCGGTGCGACTCGCCGACGCCCATGTCCAGGTAGGAGGCGCGCTGGTGCTCCAGGGCCGCGGGCGGCACGTCGGCGGCCTCGCGCAGGGCCCGCAGCACGGTGTCGATCCGGGCCGCGTCGTCGTCCGTGGCGACGAGCTCGTCGTACGGCAGCTCCAGCCGCACGCCGTAGGCGTCGGCGACGTGGCGGGCGAAGCCCTCGAAGTGCGCCCGGATCCGGTCGGCCCGTGTCAGTCCCGGGCGGGGGAGGGGCCGGACGGAGTCGATGAGCACGACCAGCCGCACCTCCCGCCCGGCGGCGGTCAGGTGCCGCGCGGTCTCCTGGGCGACGAAACCGCCGAAGGACCAACCGCCCAGCAGGCAGGGACCGTCGGGGAGGGTGGCGTCGATCGCCTCGGCGTAGCGCCGCGCCTTCTCGGGCACGGTCCGGGCCTCCTCGATCCGCTCCAGTCCGAACACCGGCTGTTCGTCGCCGAGGCGTTCGGTGAGCGTCCGGTAGACGCCGACCGTGCCGCCGGCGGCGTGGACGAGGAACAGCGGGGGCCGCGAGCCGGTGGCACGCAGGGCGCGCACCGGGGTGCCGGCGCGGGGGAGGGCACGTTCGATGCGGGTGGCGGCGTCCTCGACGGTGACGGCGGCGAACAGATCGCGCAGGGGCAGTTCCATGCCGAACTCACGCTCCACCGCCGTGCGGACGCGGACGGCCATCAGCGAGTCCAGCCCGAGGTCGGCCCACGCGGTGCCCGGGGCGATACGGGCGGGGGAGTGGCCGGTGACGGACGCTATGTGGTGGGTCAGGCGGGCCAGGACCGAGGAGGGCTCCGACAGTGCGGCAGGAGGTTCCTCCGGCAGCGGCTCGGTGCGCGCCGCCCGGCCGTCCGTCCACCAGTGCCGTACGTGCCGCCACCGGGGCAGCGGCAGGTCGACGACCCGCCCCGGCGGCATCGGCAGCCGCTGTCCCGCCGCGTACAGGGCGCCCAACTGCCCGGCGAACGCCTCCGCCCCGTCGGCGTCCCGGCGCAGCGTGGCCAGGGCGAGGGCGCCGGGCACGGTGTCGGCGACGGCCCCGGTCAGCACCGGATGGGGGGAGATCTCCACGAAGGTTGTGTGGCCCTCGGCCGCGGCGGACGCGAGGGCCCGGTCCAGCCGCACGGGCCTGCGCAGGTTGGCCGCCCAGTGCGCGGCGTCGAAGAGGCAGTCTCCGCGAGGGTCGTCGAGGACCGTGGAGTGGACCGGGACACGCGGCTGCCGTCCCCGGATGCCCGACAGCGCGTCCACCAGCTCCGGCAACAGCCCGTCCACCTGCGGGGAGTGCCCGGCGCCGACGACCCGCATGGCCCTCGCCGCCCGGCCCTGGCCCTCCAGCCGGCGCACGAGCCCGGCCACCGCCGCCTCCTCACCCGTGACGACCTTCTGCCGGGGAGAGGAGTGCACGGCGACATGCACCTGCGGGAAGTCCCGCGACAGCGAGTCCAGTTCGGCGTCGTCCAGGTCCACCACGGCCATCGCGCCGCCCCGCAGCCCGCTCAGCAGCCGGGCCCGTACGGCGATGACACGCGCCCCGTCCGCCACGTCCAGCGCGCCCGCGCACACGGCCGCCGCCACCTCGCCCATGGAGTGGCCGATCACGGCGGCGGGCTCGACACCGTGGGAACGCCACAGCTCGGCGAGCGCCAACTGCAGGCCGAACAACACAGGTTGGGCGACCTCCAGACGGTCGAGACCGGCACCGGAGGACAGATGGTCGTACAGGGACAGGCCGCACTCCGGGGCGAGCTGCGGGTCGAGCTTCTCGACGGCGGCGGCGAACGCGGGTTCCTCGTCCAGCAGCCGGCGCCCCATGCCGGGCCACTGGCTGCCGTAGCCGGAGAAGACCCACACCGGGCCCCGCCCCACCCGGTCGTGGTCGCCGGTCGTCACCCGTGCGTCCGGGCGCCCGGCTGCCAACTCATCCAGGGCATCGGCCAGTTCGGTCCGGTCGCGGGCGACCACAGCGGCGCGCACGGGGCCCCGGCCCGTCCGCCCGGCCAGGGTCCGCGCCACGTCGGCGGGGTGCGCGGCACTGTCACGCAGCCGGCCGGCGAGCCTGCCCGCCGTGTCGCGGAGGCGCTCGGTGTCGACGTCGGAGAGCAGGTGCAGACGGGCGGCCGGCTCCTCGGCCGGTCGCACCGGGACCAGGCCGGGCGGCCCTTCCTCCAGCACCACATGCGCGTTGGTGCCGCCGAAGCCGAACCCGGAGACGCCCGCGACGGCCGTGCCGCCGTAGCGGGGCCAGGGCTCCGGCTCGGTCACCACCCGCAGCCGCGCATCGGTGAGCGAACTGCCCCGCTCGCAGTGCAGGGACGGCGGGATGGTGTCGTGATGCAGGGCCAGCACGGTCTTCACCAGGCCGGCGATGCCCGCCGCGGACTCCAGATGACCGAGGTTGCCCTTGGCGGACCCCAGCAGCAGCGGCTGGTCGGGGTCCCGTCCCGCGCCGAGCACCGCGCCGAGCGCGCCCGCCTCGATCGGGTCGCCCAGCGGGGTGCCGGTGCCGTGCGCCTCCACGTAGTCGACGTGCTCCGCGGCGAGGCCGGCCTGCGCGTACGCCTTCTCCAGCAACGCCTGCTGGGCGGCCGGGTTGGGCGCCATGAGGCCGTTCGAGCGGCCGTCGGAGTTGACGACCGTGGCGCGGATGACGGCCAGCACACGGTCGCCGTCCCGCTCGGCGTCGGACAGCCGCTTCAGGATCACGGCCGCGCAGCCCTCACCACGCCCGATGCCGTCGGCCGCCGCCGAGAACGGCTTGCAGCGCCCGTCCGGCGCGAGGGCTCCCACCCGGCGGAAGGCGACCGTGACGGCCGGCGACAGCAGCAGGTTGACCCCGGCCGCGATCGCCGTGTCGCTCTCGCCCGTGCGCAGGCTCACGCAGGCGTGGTGCACGGCGACCAGTGAGGAGGAACAGGCCGTGTCGACGGCCAGGCTCGGCCCCCGGGTGTCCAGGACGTAGGAGAGCCGTCCGGCGGCGACGCTGAGGGCACCCCCGGCCGGCGCCCAGGGATCGACGGCGGCCGGGTCGGCGCCCGTGAGCTGCCCGTACTCCGGCGCCGAGATGCCCACGAACACGCCGGTGGCGGTGCCCGCCAGGAATCCGGCCGGCACGGCGGCGTGGTCGAGCGCCTCGTGGACGACCTCCAGCAGGATCCGCTGCTGGGGTCCATCACCGCGGCCTCGCGCGGGGTGATGCGGAAGAAGTCCGCGTCGAACCCGGCGATGTCGTCGAGATAGCCGCCGTACGGATGCGCGTCGGCGGGCGGGAACGCGGTGAAGTCGCGCCAGCGGTCCTCCGGGACGCGCCGGATCGCGTCCACACCCTCGCTGAGCAGCCGCCAGTAGCCGTCCGGGCCGTGCACCCCGCCGGGCAGGCGGCAGCCCACCCCGACGACCGCGACCGGCTCGGCCGCCGCGCCCGGCCCCGGGGGACGCGGCACCGGCGCCACCCCGGCTCCCGGGGCACCCGTGTCGCACAGCCGCGCCACCAGGGCCTCCCCGGTGGGCGTCTCCCACAGCAGCGTCGTCGGCAGCTCCCGGCCCGTGGCGCGGGACAGCTCACCGGCCAGCGCGACGGCATCCCGCGAAGCCATGCCGAGGTCCGCGAGCGGCCGGTCCATCGGGACGTCCCGCGGGGACGTGCCGTTCCAGGCGGCCACCCGCTCGGCGATCAGCCGGCGCAGCGCCGCCTCGTCGACAGGCCTCATCCCACGCCACCCGCCCGGCCCTGCCCGCCGTAGGCGCCCTCCAGATACCGGGCGCGGGTCAGCGCCCGCGACACCTTGCCGCTGGAGGTCCGTGGCACCGTGCCCGGCGGCACCAGGACGACATCGACCAGCCGCAGCCCGTGCCGGGCGGAGACGGCACCGCGCACGGCACGCACCAGGGCCGCCACGTCCAGCTCGGCGAGCCGCACGGTCCGTGCGTGTTCCGTCACCACGACCGCACGCTCGCCACCGGCGCCTCCCGGCACGGCGAAGGCGGCGAGCCGGTCCCGGCGCACCGCCTCGTGCGCCTCCTGGGCCGTCGCCTCGACGTCCTGCGGGTAGTGATTGCGCCCGTCGACGATGATCAGGTCCTTCAGCCGTCCCGTGACGACCAGCTGCCCCTCCAGCACCGTCCCCAGATCCCCCGTGCGCAGCCAGCGGCCCGGACCGGCCGCGGCGTCCGCGAACTCCGCGCCGAAGACCTCCTCCGCGTCCCGGTTCCAGTAGCCGCGGCCCACGTTCGGCCCCTGCACCCAGATCTCCCCGACCTCGCCCTCCGACAGCAGGGCCCGTGACACCGGGTCGGCGACCCGGACGCGCTGGCCCGCCGGGGTGCCGCACCCCGCCAGCAGCACCGCCCGGGGATCGTCGGGCCGGGCGGGCAGGGCCTTACCGGCCGCCAGGGCGTCGCGGTCGAGCGCGAACCGGCTGAGCGGCTCACCCGGCCGGGCCGCGCAGACGAACACCGTGGCCTCGGCCAGCCCGTACGACGGGCAGTGCGTCCCGGGCGCCAGGCCCTGGCCCGCGAACGCCGCGTGGAAACGGTCGGCCGTGCCCGGGCGGACCGGCTCACTGCCGTTGATCAGCGCGGTCACCTTGTCCAGCCGCAGACCCTCCTTCTGGTCGGCGGTGACGGTCGCGACGCAGTAGTCGTAGGCGAAGTTGGGCGCGGCGCTCACGGCGTTCGGATGCGCGGCGAGCAGCCGCAGCCAGCGCACCGGCTCGTGCAGGAACGCCGCCGGGTCCATCAGCACCGACAGCGCCCCGCGCGCCACCGGGGCCGCGACGCTGAGGACCAGCCCCATGTCGTGGTAGAGCGGCAGCCAGCCCACGCAGGTCATGGGGCGGGTGTCGAGGCCGTAGGCGGCCAGCGCCTGGCGGGCGTTGGCGACGACGTTGCCGTGGCTGATCTCCACGCCGGCCGGGGCACGGGTCGAACCGGAGGTGTACTGGAGGTAGGCGGTCGCCCCGGCGTCCGGGGCGACCGGTTGCCAGGCCCGGCCCCGGTCGTCGGACACCTCGTCCGCGACGACGATCCGCGGCCCGCCGGGCCCGAGGAAGTCCCGCACCTCGTCCCGGGCCCGGCTCGTGGTCACCACCACCGAGGGGCGCGCGTCGGCCAGGACGCCCGCGAGCCGGTCGGCGTGCCCGGGCAGCCCCGGCGTGTACAGCGGGACGGCGACCAGCCCGGCGGACAGGGCCGCGAGGAAGGCGGTCACGTACTCGGTCCCCTGCGGGCACAGCAGCGCGACCCGGTCTCCGGGGTCCGTCTCGTCCGCGAGGCGTGCGGCGAGCGCCCGTACCCGCACGTCCAGGCGGCGCCAGGTCAGCGTGCGGTGGACGCCGCGCGAGTGCCGTGCCGGATGCTCGACGAAGGTGAACGCCCGGCGGTCGGGGGTGGTCTCGGCCCAGTGCCGTACGTACTCCGGCAGTGTCGGGCACTCGGGCGCGAGCGGGGGGCGGCGGCTGTCCATCAGGCGGGGCTCCTCACGGCGCGGATCGGCCTAGGGGTCGCAAAAGGGGAGAGGGGGACGGCTAGAGGGGGATGTTGCCGTGCCGGCGTTCCGGCATCGGGGCGCGTTTGCCGCGCAGCGCGCGCAGGGCACGGCAGACCTGCTCCCGGGTCTCGCGCGGCGCGATGACGGCGTCGACATAGCCGCGCTCGGCGGCGAGGTAGGGGGTGCCGTGGGTGCCTTCGTAGGCGGCGAGGAGGCGGGCGCGCAGTGCCTCCGGGTCGTCGGACGCGGCGAGTTCGCGCCGGTGCAGGACACCCACGGCCCCCTCGGCGCCCATGACGGCGATCCGGGCGGTGGGCCAGGCGAGATTGACGTCGGCGCCCAGGTGCTTGGAGCCCATCACCGCGTAGCCGCCGCCGTACGCCTTGCGCACCACGACCGTGACCTTGGGGACGGTGGCCTCGGCGTAGGCGTACAGCAGTTTCGCGCCGCGCCGGATGATGCCGGCCTGCTCCTGCCGCACCCCGGACAGGTATCCGGGGACGTCGGCGAAGGTCAGCAGCGGGATGCCGAACGCGTCGCAGAACCGCACGAACCGGGCGGCCTTCTCGGACGCGTCGATGTCGAGGACCCCGGCGGCGTGCAGCGGCTGGTTGGCGACGACGCCCACCGAGCGGCCCTCGACGCGGGCCAGGGCGCAGATGATGTTCGGCGCGAACAGTTCCTGCACCGACAGCAGTTCACCGTCGTCGACGACCGCGTGCAGGATGTCTCGCATGTCGTAGGCCTCGCCGAGCCGGTCCGGGACGACCTCGTCGAGCCCGGCTCCGGGCGGAGCGTGCCCGGGGGCGTACTCCGGGGGCCGTTCCAGGTTGTTGGCCGGCAGGTACGACAACAGGTCGCGCACGGTGTCGAGGGCGTCCCCCTCGTCGGCGGCCAGGAAGTGGGCGTTGCCGTTGACGGTGTTGCTGGTGCGGGCGCCGCCCAGCTCCTCGGCGGTGGTGCGTTCGCCCGTGACCGTCTCGATGACGTCGGGGCCGGTGACGAACATGTGCGAGGCGCCGTCCACCATCACCGTGAAGTCGGTGATCGCCGGCGAGTAGGCGGCACCGCCCGCACAGGGCCCCAGGACGACCGAGATCTGCGGGATCACCCCGGACGCCTTGACGTTGCGCCGGACCAGCTCGGCGTAGAGGGCCAGCGAGGCGACGCCCTCCTGGATGCGGGCGCCGCCGGAGTCGTTCAGGCCGATCACCGGGCAGCCGGTCTTCAGGGCCAGTTCCATCAGGGCGACGGTCTTCTCGCCGAAGGCCTCGCCCATGCTGCCGCCGAAGACCGTGGAGTCCTGGGCGAAGACGCACACCGGGCGGCCGTCGACCGTGCCGTACCCGGTGACCACCCCGTCGCCGTAGGGGCGGCGGGCGTCGTGCCCGGCGGGCCGGGCCCGGACGAACAGGCCGGTCTCGGTGAAGGAGTCCTTGTCCACGAGCCGTTCGATCCGCTCCCGGGCCGAGAACTCCCCGCGTCTGCGCGGCCCGCCCGGGGCCACCGCCCGCTCCCGGCGGTGCTCCAGGCCGGCGACGCGCTCGGCGGTGCCTCCGGGCGTGTGCGTCGCCGTCTCCCCCGGACCGGATGTTGTCACCTCTGTGCTCACAACCACCTCCGAAGTGGTTCTCGAATATGGCAGCGAGGCGGGGGAGCGCCGTGCGGATCGCCGTTCTGTGTGGGGGAGTTGAGTCGTCCGGCGCGGGGTTTCATCCCCCTGTGACAAGGGGCGGCTTCCCGGGGCCCGGCGCGATTCAGTCGCCCGAGTGCTGAATGCGTTCTCCTTCTTCTATTGGACCCCTGGCCGCGCGGCGTCCAGGCTGGAGTGCACCATCGCCCGACAGCCGGAAGAGGTCACGAACCCATGCACAGCCGCCGCATAGGTGACGTCGAGGTCAGTGCGATCGGCCTGGGCGCGATGCCCATGTCGATCGAGGGACGACCGGACGAGGAACGCTCCCTCGCGACCATCCACGCCGCCCTCGACTCCGGTGTGACCCTGATCGACACCGCGGACGCCTACCACCGCGACGCCGACGAGGTCGGTCACAACGAGACCCTGATCGCCAAGGCCCTGGCCTCCCACGGCCGCGGCGGCGACGTCCTGGTCGCCACCAAGGGCGGCCACCTCCGCCCCGGCGACGGCAGCTGGACGCTGGACGGCAGCCCCGGCCACCTCAAGAAGGCCTGCGAGGAGTCCCTGCGCCGGCTCGGCGTCGAGGCCATCGGCCTCTACCAGTTCCACCGCCCCGACCCGCACGTCCCGTACGCCGAGTCCGTCGGCGCGATCCGGGACCTGCTGGACGAGGGCAAGATCCGCATGGCGGGCATCTCCAACGCCGACCCCGAGCAGATCCGCCAGGCCCACGAGATCCTCGGCGGGCGCCTGGTCTCCGTGCAGAACCAGTTCTCCCCGGCCTTCCGCTCCAGCGAGCCGGAACTGCGCCTGTGCGACGAACTCGGCATCGCGTTCCTGCCCTGGAGCCCCCTTGGCGGGATCTCCAAGGCCGGCGAACTGGGCTCGGGCCATGCCCCCTTCGCCCGCATCGCCGAGGCGCACGGGGTGAGCCCGCAGCGGGTATGTCTGGCTTGGATGCTCGCCACGTCGCCCGTGGTCGTCCCGATCCCGGGCGCGAGCCGGCCCGAGACCATCCGCGACTCGCTCGCCGCCACCGACCTGGTCCTGAGCGCCGAGGAGCTGGCGGAGCTGGACGCCGCCTGAGCAGACCATGAGACCCCTCGACGGCACGATCCGCGAGAACGTCGCCTACGGCATGGACGAGGCCGACGAGGAGACGGTACGGGCGGCCCTGCGCGACGCCAACGCGCTGGAGTTCGTCGACCGGCTCCCCAGGGGCCTCGACACGCTGGTCGGCGAGCGCGGCGCCCGGCTGTCCGGCGGGCAGCGGCAGTGCCCGGCCATCGCCCGGGCCCTGATCCGCGACCCCAGGGTGCTGGTCCCGGACGAGGCGACCTCGGCGCTCGACACCCGCTCGGAGGCCCTCGTCCAGCAGGCGCTGGCCCGGCTGCCGCACGGGCGCACCACCTTCGTCGTCGCGCACCGCCTGTCCACCGTCCAGGGCGCCGACCGGATCGTGGTGAGGGGCGACGGCCGCATCGAGGAGATCGGCACACACGAGGAACTCCTGCGCCGGGGCGGGGCCTGCACGGCCCTGCACAGCGGCCAGGTCGCCTAATACCGGTCGCATCCGATCAGTTCTCGTCAAATCCACCCCAGGTGAGAAAATCGTGTGAATGTTTCCGCGTGGTTCGGGCATACGCAGCGAAACAGAGAGAGGGGCGCTACGTGCTTGTACCGGACCGGAAGATCGTCAGGGAGCTGCTGACGCGGTACGCGTCGCTGAGGATCGCTCAGTCGGAGAGGCACGTGCCGACGGCGGCACGCGAACTGGAAGACGTCAGCTACACGCTGTGCGTGATGATGGGGACGTCCGATATCAGTGACGCCATCGCCAAGGCGGACGTCCTGCTGCTCACCGAGGGGCGGCCCGACGCCGCCGACGCGGACGGGGAGAACGGCCTGACGCTGGTCGGCTGACAGGTCTGCACGGCCCGGCTGGGACCGGGCATCGCGCCTCGGCGGCTCCTAGGAAGGGGCCGCCGAGGCGTCCGGCCGCCCGTGGAACGCCGTGCGGTAGGCGTACGGCGTGGTGCCCGCCACCTTGCGGAACCGCTCGCGGAACGCGGTCGGCGAGCCGAACCCCGCCTGGCGCGCGATCCGTTCGACGGAGTGGTCGGAGTTCTCCAGCAGGTACTGGGCGCGCCGCACCCGCGCCCGCAGCAGCCACTGCAGCGGTGTGGTGCCCGTCTGCTCGCGGAAGCGGCGGCTGAAAGTCCGC